>CANMJD010000002.1 GCA_947498155.1 uncultured Pseudoruegeria sp. | reverse complement strand
TTTAAAACATAGGGATCGCGACAAAGCGCTGTGCAACGGTGCGGGCGATATGGGGCTGGATCACCTTAAGTTGCCCCCAACACACGTCCAGAAACGCGCAAGCAGGGTGCAGAAATGTGCAGGGGAAATCAGCATTATTTTCGGAAACACAGCTTGAACGGCTGAGCATCCCTCACATCAACCTGCAAAAAGCGCGGCTCTCGGGCAGGAAAACGGCCTAGAGTCGCGACTCTGCCTCGGAAATCAGGCCTTCGGCCACCAAGCGATCCGCCCAGCCCTGCGGATCAATGAATAAATGCGTCTGCCATCCCCGCGCTTGCGCCGCCGCAATGTTATCGACGCGATCGTCGGCAAACAGCAGCCCTGCGGGGTCAAGCCCACAATCGGCCTCAAGGGCGGCATAGATATCGGCAAAGGGTTTCACCATCCGCATATGGCCTGAAATATAGCGCCGGTCGAATTCTTTCAGGAACGGATATTCCACTTCGGCGATGGCAAAGGTTTCCACGCCAAAATTAGACAGCGCAAAAACCGGCACGCCTTTGGCGCGCAACGCCCGCAGCAAAGCCACAGAATGAGGGATGGCGGGGCTGGCCATCTGCAGCCAGTCCGCGTGCCAGCGCCGGATGTCATCGCCAAAATCGGGCAACGCCTCAGCTGCTGCATAGACGGTTTCCTTGAACGGCTCACCCCGATCCACAAGGTCATTCATCGCATGCAGATCCACCGCATTGAACATCGCTTTGCGGCGGGCTGGACCAATGACGCGATCATAGTGGCGTTCGGGTTGCCATTCGATCAGCACATTCCCGATGTCAAAAACGACGGCTTGAACCTTGGACATGGGCGGCTTCTCCTAGAGGCGCTTGGCGGCGGTGATCAGCCGCTCCAGTGTGTTCAGAAAGTTGGACCTGTCATTCTTGGAAAACGGCCGTCCTCCGCCTTGCCGGAACGGATCAGCCGCGCGCAGATCGCTCATCAGATCGCGGGTTGCCAGAATATTGCCGATATTGGCGGGGGTGAATTCCTCGCCATTATGTTTGAGCACTTTGGCACCGGCCTCGACACATTTTGCCGCCATAGGAATGTCTCCGGTGACCACCACATCGCCGGTTGTGGCGCGATCTGCGATCCACATATCGGCAATATCAGGGCCGTCGGGCACGATCACCATTTCAACCAGCGGATTTTGCGACATGCGCAAACCGCCGTTAGAAACCAGATACATCTTGATCTTATGGCGCGTCGCCACCCGTTCGGCTTCGGCTTTGACCGGACAGGCATCCGCATCAATATAAAGCGCGGTCATGCGTAGAGCGCCTCTGCGTGAAAGGCGATATGGTCTTCCATGAAGGTGGCGATGAAGAAATAGGAATGGTCATAGCCCTTTTGCAGGCGGAACTGGCCGTTCTGTCGCCGCGCCGCCATGGCCTGCGCCAATGTTTCGGGCATCAGCAAATCAAGGAACTGATCCTCAGTGCCCTGATCGATCAGAACCGGCCCCTCAAATCCAACTGCGGCCATTTGCAAGCTGGCGTCATGTTTGGACCAATCCGCATCCGCCCCCAGATAGGCGGAGAGCTGTTTTTGCCCCCAGTCCGACGCAGAAGGGTTGGCGATCGGGGCAAAGGCGGACACCGAGCGGAAGGTTTCGGGCAGCGCCATGGCAAGAGTCAGCGCTCCGTGCCCGCCCATCGAATGACCGCTGATCGCCTGACGATCCACATCCAGTGCAAAGTTCTCAAAAATCAGCGCGGGCAATTCGTCTGCCAGATAGTCCCACATGTTATAATGCGGCGCCCATGGCGATTGGGAGGCATTGACATAGAAACCTGCCCCCTGCCCCAGATCATAGGCCGCATCATTGGCGACATCTTCGCCCCGCGGAGAGGTATCGGGAAACACCAGCGCGATGCCCTGCTCTGCCGCCCAAGCCTGCGCTCCGGCTTTGACCATGGCGTTTTCATGGGTGCAGGTCAGTCCCGACAGGAACCACAGCACCGGCACGGGGCCGTCTATGGCTTCTTCGGGCAGGAACAGACCAAAGGTCATCTCGCAGTTACAGGCCGCAGAAGGATGAGAATACACACCCTGAACGCCGCCATAGCATTTATTTTCGGATAGGGTTTTCATCGATTGGCCTCCGCTAAATCTCTTGTCCAAAGGGCTAACGGAGTCAACCCGATGCGGCAAGCCTTAGAACGACGACACCCAGGCGATGACAACGGGTACGGTGACAATGCTCAGGGCGGTGGTAATCAGGATCGAGGCTGACACCCGCTGCGGGGCGACCCCGTAATGCTGCGCCAACATATAAACGTTGCCCGCCACCGGCAGTGCCGCCGCCGCGATCATCACTCCGGCGCCATAGGCATTGACCGGAAAGATCAACAAGGCAAATACAGCCACCGCAGCAGGGTGCAGCACCAGTTTGCAAAAGGACAGCCAGCCAGCCACGGACAAGCGCTCTGCGGATTTTGACGCCAGCGAGGCCCCGACCGCAAACAAAGCCCCCGGTGTGGCCGCCCCGCCCAGCAGGTCGAGAAATTCGTTGAACGGTTTGGGGATCGGCACAGACAGGCTAGAGCAGGCCATCCCGAGAACAATTGACACAATCATCGGATTGCGCAGCAGTCCCGTGCCGACGGTTTTCAGCACCGCAAGCCGCATGCGCCCGTCGCGGCTGCCGGTAATCAGAATGACGATCAAACTACCAAAGACGATCAGGTCTACCGCCAGAATCATCATGACAAAGCCGATGGCGGCCTCGCCCAGCAAAAGCGACAGCATCGGAATGCCCAGAAATCCGACATTGCCGATGACCGCGCATTGCGCTTCTACGGCGGCTTCGGCAATGCCGCGCTGACGCAGGATCGCCACCAAGGTTGCCAGCCCGTAAATCAGGCTGGTGCCCAGCAGATAGGCCAGTATGAAATCCCAATCGAGGATGTCGGCAATCGACAGGTTTGCTGAAAATTTGAACAGCATCGCGGAGAGGGCAAAGTAAAAGACAAATTTGGTCAGATAGGCCGTGGCTTCTTCACTGAAAAACCGTGTACGACCGGCCCAATAGCCAAGGCCGATCAACCCGAAGAAGGGCAGTGTTTTCAGAAAAATCTCTACCATGGCACAGCGTTAGCATGCGGCCATGGGCAAGGCTATCCCCCTCCGATCAACGCCCCTGCGGCAAAGACAAGCGCGCCGCCCAGAACCACCTGAAATGTCGCCCGCCCCAAGGGGGTTTGCATGTATTTATTCTGAATCCAGACGATCGCCCAGAGTTCAACAAAGACCACGATGATGGCAATGATCGTGGCGGTCCAGAAATCGGTGATCAGATAGGGCATGGCATGCCCCAAACCGCCCAAAGTGGTCATGATCCCAGAGGCAAAACCGCGCTTTATCGGGGACCCGCGTCCGGTGAGCTCTCCGTCGTCGGAGGCCGCTTCGGTAAAGCCCATCGAAATGCCCGCCCCGATAGAAGCCGCCAGACCGACTTGAAAGGTGGTCCATGTATCCTGTGTGGCAAAAGCCACCGCAAAGATCGGCGCGAGGGTCGAAACCGAGCCATCCATCAACCCCGCCAGCCCCGGCTGCACCCAAGTCAGCAGGAACCGGCGATGTGCGGTGTTTTCCTCGGTTTCGCGGGCGGCCCCGTCGAGATGTTCGTCCTGTAAGGCATGGGCAGTATTGGCGTGGTTGGATTCTTCGGCGGCCAGATCGCCCAGCAGTTTGCGGATTTCGGTATCCGAACTACGCTGCGCGGCTTTGGTATAGAAATTCGCCGCTGTCGTTTCCATCTGCTCGGCCTCTTCGCGGATGCGCTCAAGGCTCATGTTTCCGGTAAGCCAGACAGGACGGCGGGAGATAAAACCCGCGACATGCTCGCGCCGGATCGGTGGGATCGTGGTGCCGAATCTATCCTGATAGATGTCGAACAGGCGACGGCGGTGCTCGTCTTCCTCAAGGGCCATACCGTCAAACACTTTGGCAGAGGCCGGAAAGTCGTCGCGCAGGAAATCGGCGAAAGTGCGGTAAATCTGGGCGTCTTCCTCTTCGGAGGCGATGGCAAGGGCGAGGATTTGCTTTTCGGTCAGATCAGAGAACCGAAGTCTTTTTTGAGGGCTGTACACGGAAGGCTCCACGATTAGAATGATTCTAATGTAGTAGAGCAAGAGGGTATCGCAAGCCTTTTTTCAAAAATGAACTAATCGGTTCACTTTTGGCCTTGAAATCTAAACTATTTAGTTTAGTTTTGGCCATATTGACTGATTAGGTCACCTTATAGGAAGAGAAAATGAAACAGATTGCCCTTGCCTTATCCCTGGTTGCGCTTGGTTTTACCGCTGCACCGGCGAGCGCCTTGACCATCAACACTCTGATCCCCACGCTAACGTTTCCGGCCGAACCGGATGCCAATGCAACCCGCCTTGACGGTTCATCGGATGATCTGCGTGGGCAATTGCTGACGTTAGAGCCGAAAAAGTAAGTCTTTATCGAATTTGGCTTCACGGGCACGCTTCGGCGTGCCCTTTGCATGCCGGAACCGGTCTGGGGAACTTGTGGATACTGAACAGATCGGTTTATATTACACATATGATATATAGGAGCAGCAATGGACGCCGCCGTCGCGAGCATTAAAAAAGGCCGGAAATTTGATCAGGTGCTGCAAGGCGCCCAGACCATCTTTATGCGGGATGGGTTTGACGGTGCCAGCGTCGATGACATCGCCAAGGCCGCTGGCGTGTCCAAAGCGACACTTTATAGCTATTTTCCAGATAAAAGGGTGCTTTTTGCCGAAGTGGCGCGCTTGGAATGTGAACGTCAGGCCAATGAAACGGTCGACGTTGTCGATCTCAGCGGCAATCCGCGTGAAGCGCTCACCCATATTGCGACCGCCATGGTGCATTTCACCACATCGCAATTCGGCATCAATGTGTTTCGCATTTGCGTAGCGGAATCTTCGCGGTTTCCCGAACTTGGCCAGCGGTTTTATGATTCCGGTCCGGTGGTCGTACGACAACGCATTGTCGGCTATCTAGATTGCGCTGTGGAAAGTGGCATGCTGAAAATCGAAGATACCGCATTGGCGGCGGAACAGTTCATGGAACTGACCAAGACCTATATTTTTCCCCGTGTGCTCTGTGGTATCCAGACCAGCTTTGACGATGACGAAAAACAGCGCATTATCGACGGCGCCGTAGAGATGTTTCTGGCACGCTACGGAGTCTGATTGGCCCGCGGCACACACGGGGGGCCAGCCCCCGCACCCCCCGGGATATTTCAGGAACAAAGTAGACAGGCAGCGCTGTGCCTGTCGTTGCCTTGGTTAATACAGCACCACAGAGCGGATGGACTCGCCAGCGTGCATCAGATCAAAGCCCTTGTTGATGTCATTCAGGCCCATGGTATGGGTGATCATCGGGTCAATCTCGATTTTACCCTCCATGTACCAATCTACGATTTTGGGTACATCTGTGCGTCCGCGCGCGCCGCCGAATGCGGTACCGCGCCAGACGCGCCCGGTGACCAGCTGGAAAGGACGGGTGGCAATTTCGGCTCCTGCAGGGGCAACACCGATGATGACGCTTTCGCCCCAGCCTTTATGGGCGCTTTCCAATGCGGTGCGCATGACACCGACGTTGCCGGTCGCATCAAACGTGTAATCCGCACCACCTTTGGTCAGATCCACCAGATAGGCGACAAGATCGCCTTCGACTTCGGCGGGGTTAACAAAATCGGTCATGCCGAAACGGGTCGCCATTTCGACTTTGCTGGGGTTCAGATCAACCCCCACAATCTGATCTGCCCCCGCCAGACGCAGCCCCTGAATGACGTTCAGCCCAATGCCGCCAAGACCAAAGACAATCGCACGGCTGCCGATTTCCACCTTGGCCGTATTGATCACCGCGCCGATGCCGGTGGTGACACCGCAGCCGATGTAGCAGATTTTATCAAACGGCGCGTCCTTGCGGACTTTGGCCAAGGCGATTTCCGGCAACACCGTGTGATTGGCAAAGGTAGAACAGCCCATGTAGTGCAGGATCGGATCGCCATCCAGCGTGGAAAACCGCGAGGTGCCATCGGGCATCAACCCCTGACCCTGGGTGCTGCGGATCGACTGGCAGAGGTTGGTTTTCGGGTTCAGGCAATATTCGCATTCACGGCATTCCGGCGTGTAAAGCGGGATGACGTGATCGCCCTTTTTCAAAGAGGTCACACCGGGGCCTACATCCACCACGACACCAGCGCCTTCATGGCCAAGGATGGCCGGAAACAAACCTTCGGGATCGGCCCCGGACAGGGTAAATTCATCTGTATGGCAGATGCCGGTGGCTTTCATTTCGACCAGCACCTCTCCGGCGTGGGGGCCCTCCAGATTGACCTCCATGATTTCCAGCGGCTTTCCGGCAGCAACGGCAACGGCGGCTTTGGTACGCATGATCGATTCCCTTTCAAATAACTTTGTCTTTTGGCCCTAACCTGCGACAATCAGAGCATGTTTTCAACCGATGCCGCCGACCAACGGGGGATCAGTCGCGACAATTTTCGGCATCATACAGGCCGGTAGCGGAGCCGCATAATCCCCTGTTCGAGGGCTTCCTGCTCGGTCAGTTCCAGCATTTGCGGGTCTCCTTCCGACGGAAACAGCGACACCCCGCGCCCCAGCAGGACAGGCATCACAAACAAATCAATCCAAGCCATGTGCCCGCCACGAATAAAGCCCGCTTGCAGGGCGGCACCGCCCAGCAACCATGCCTTCTGGTTCTTTTCGGTGATCCTGTCGGCCAGCGCTTTAACCCCGGCGTGCCAAGCCACCGCCTCACCGGCGGTTTCATCCAACGGCGAGGAGGTCACCACGTAACAGTCTTTCCCCGCATAGGGCCAGTCCACATCAAACCCGATGATCTGGTCATAGGTTTTCCGCCCCATGATGACTGCATCCATCGCGCCCAGAAACCCGTCATAGCCGGTGTCTGTCGGGGTAAACGCTTCTAACCAATCCACGCCCCCTTCGGCATCGGCAATGAAACCGTCGACCGATGTCGCGATATATCCGTAGATCATGAAAAAGCCCTCCTGACAGGGTCAGAAGGGCCTGATCAATCTATGCAGTCAAGGGCTACTTGCTGATACGGTAGTCCGAATGGCAAGCCTTGCAGGTACCCGCCGCGCCGCCAAAGCTGGCCTGAAGCGCCTCTAGGGAACCGGTATCCAGCGCCATTGCACCTTTTTCAAGGGCCATTCCCTTAGCAACAAAATCATCCCAATTGGTCCAGATCGCAGGGGCGGCCTCGCTTTCGGGGTCCATTTCATTGGCTTCAAACACCATCGGGATTTTCGCGGCGGCCTCTGCCATCGCCGTGGCAGCAGCAGCAGCGGCATCCGCATCAAAGTCGGTTTTTCCCTGCACCATCTTACCCAAAGTACCGGTTGCGCCGCCGATGGACTTCATCACCTCCATCCGCGCTTTGACGGCCTCATTGGCGACGCCGTCATGCGCCATCGCCATGCTCGTGACAAATACGGTTGCGACAGTTGCGAGCTTTATCAATTGCATTTCAATCTCTCCATGAATCACTGTCTGAAACCCTAACACGAGAATCGCTTCTGCCACCTCATACTATTGTGAAGGGCTGAAATCCGGCAAAATCGCGCGGGACTCGACTCTGGGCGCCGGACATTCTAAATTGGAACAAAATGTGAACATTTGTGCTGCCGCCCTATGCCAAACCGCCGAATCCTCTCTCTCTGGTTTCCCCGACTGGGGGCCGAACGCCTGCTCCGCCAAGAGCGGGGCCTTATTGATGCGCCGCTTGTCGTGGTACGAGATACCGGCCAGATGCAGGTGCTGTCCGCGCTCTCGGCCACCGCCAGTCGCGAAGGGCTTTTTGTCGGACAGCCCCTGCGCGATGCACGGGCGATGTGTCCTGCGGTGCTGACCCGATTGCAAAACCCGCAGGCCGAGGCGGCGTTTTTGACCACCCTGCGCCGCTGGGCGGGGAAATATTCCCCTTGGGTCAGCGAAGAGGCCCCCTCAGGTCTGGTGATTGATCTGACCGGCTGCGCCCATTTGTTTGGCGGCGAGGTCGCCCTGTTGCAGCAGGCAGAGGCCGACTGCGCCGATCTGGGCCTGTCGGTACAGGCCGGTATTGCCGATACGGTCGGGGCGGCATGGGCTTTGGCGCGCTATGCCGGGCGGGCTGCCGAGACCGACCGCAATGGCGATGCCATCCAGCAAGAAGCCCGCGCCACCCGCTCCCGTGCCGCCAAACGCCGCCATTGGGAAAAGGGCGGGGCTGCGCCGCGCATGACGCTGACCAGCGACCAGCAGGATCGCATTGCCCGCGTCGGCCACACCCGCAGTGCCTTGGCCGCCCTGCCCGTCGCCGCGCTGCGCCTGCCCGAGGCCGCCCTGACACAGCTGACCCGCCTGGGCATCCGCCGGATCGAAGATCTGGCCGGCACCCCGCGCGCCGCCTTGGCGCGACGCTTTGGCAAAGACGTGGTGCGACGCCTGGATCAGGCGCTTGGCATTGAACCGGAACCGATCTCTCCGGCCAAACCGCCGCTGCATTTTGCCACCCGCCTGACCCTGCCCGACCCGATCGGGCTGGAGGCCGACGTGCTGGCCGCCATTGACCGGCTGCTGCCACCGCTTTGTGAAAAGCTGCGCGCAAAACGGCGCGGCGCGCGGCGCATCCGCCTGCAGGCCTTTCGCGGCGATCATACCATGCAAAGCCTTGACCTTGGCCTTGCACGGCCCAGCCATGACCCCGACCGGCTGCGTCCGCTTCTGGCCCTGAAGATCAGCGAGCTTGAGGCCGGTTTCGGCTTTGAGATCCTGCGCCTTGAGGCCCATATCACCGAGGCCCTGCACCCCCAGCAACATCGCGGCCCTATCGAGATCGCAGGTGCCGGCGGCCCGCGCCAGACCGACACGGCGGCACTAGATGATCTGATCGGCAAAATCGGTGCCCGTATTCGCCTTGAGAACATCACCCGCCTGCATCCTGCTGACAGCCATATCCCCGAAAAAACTGCTTCGATTATGGCCGCCGCCTGGAGCGAACCGGCAAAAGACTGGCCCAAGCCCAACGCCCCGCGCCCGCTGTTAATCTGGCCGCCCGAACCGGTGACCGCCCCCGAGGTCCCCTCGCCACCGGCAACCTTCCGCTGGCGCCGCCGCACCCTGATCACCCGCCTGGCCACCGGCCCCGAACGCATCGCGCCGGAATGGTGGCTGGATGATCCGCAGTGGCGCAGCGGCATCAGAGACTACTGGCACCTCACCACCGCCGAGGGCGAAAGACTCTGGCTTTATTTTGCCCATGGCGCGCTGATGTCCGCCGGTTGGTTCTGCCACGGGCGGTTTGCATGACGCCCCCCGCCCTGCCGCCACTTTGTTCTTCAAATATCCCCGCCGGAGGCGGTGCCAGCTCCCCGCACAGACTCCGCTGTGAACTCAGCATCACCTCCAATTTCAGCTTCCTCACCGGCGCTTCCCACCCCGAAGAATACGCCCGCCGCGCCGCCATCCTTGGCCTGAATGCCATCGCCATTGCCGATGACAATTCCGTCGCCGGGATTGTGCGCGCCCACACCGAATGCCGTGAAATCGCACGGCAGGTTAAGCTGCGCCAAGCCCATGATGCCAGCATTGGCCTCATCGGTCCCCCGCGCCCCGATCACCTGCCCAAACCGGCCTCTGCCGATATCACCTGCATCCCGCGCCTGCTGCCTGCGGCCAAAATCATCCTGACCGATGGCTTTGCCCTCACCACCCTGCCCAAAGATCGCGCCGCATGGGGCCGCCTCTGCCGCCTGCTTTCCAAGGGCCGGTTGCGGGTCGAAAAAGGCCACTGCCACCTGACACTAGAGGACCTGCTGCACCATGCCGATGGCCTCTGGATGCTCCTGCATCCACCCGCCGAAACCACAACGCCAGCCCGCGGCGCGCAAAACTGGCTGCCACAGGCGCAACGGCTGACGCGCCGCTTTCCTGACACCACAGCACTTTGCCTTGCCCCCCAGTACGACGGTCAGGACCCCGCCCGCTTTACCGCCCTGCAGCAATTGGCCGATAGCCTGAAAATCCCCGCCATAGCCTCTGCCGCCCCGCGCCTGCACCACGGCGCACGGCGCAAACTGGCCGACGTGCTGACCGCCATCCGCAAGGGGCTGCGGATCGAGGAGTTGGGCCGCGACGCGCTGGCCAATGCCGAGCACCGCCTGCGCAGCCCCGCCGAAATGGCCCGCCTGTTCAAGGATCACCCCGACGCCCTGCACCACAGCAACCTGATCGCCGCGCAATGTCAGTTCTCTCTGGATGAGCTGCGCTATGAATACCCCAGCGAAATCAGCGGCGATGAAACACCGGCAGACCGCCTGTCGCGACTGGCCTATAAAGGACTGCGCTGGCGCTATCCCGGCGGTGCGCCCAACCGCGTCAAGGCGATGCTCAAACATGAGCTGACCCTGATCGCCAAGCTGAAATACGAGCCCTATTTCCTCACCGTCCATGACATTGTCGCCTTTGCCCGCAGCCGCAACATCCTTTGTCAGGGACGCGGATCAGCCGCCAATTCTGTGGTCTGTTACTGCCTTGGCGTCACCTCGGTCTCACCGGAAATCGGCACCATGGTCTTTGAACGCTTTGTTTCCGAAGCCCGCGACGAGCCCCCCGACATTGACGTGGATTTTGAACATGAACGCCGCGAAGAGGTGATCCAGCACATCTATGAACGCTATGGCCGCCACCGCGCCGGGCTCTGCGCCACGGTGATCCATTATCGCGGCAAACGCGCCATCCGCGAGGTCGGCAAGGTCATGGGCCTGTCGCAGGACACGGTCGGCGCGCTGTCTTCGCAAATCTGGGGCTGGGGCGCTGGGGCGGGCCTGCGCGATGACCGGTTGCGCGAAATCGGCCTTGATCCTGCGGATCGCCGCCTGCAGCAAACCCTTGCCCTTTGTGATGAGGTTCAGGGTTTTCCACGGCATCTGTCCCAACATGTCGGCGGTTTTATCGTCACCGAGGGGCGGCTTGATGAACTGGTGCCAATTGAAAACGCCACGATGGAGGATCGCACGGTGATCTGCTGGGACAAGGATGACATTGACGCCCTTGGCATCCTCAAGGTCGATGTGCTGGCGCTTGGCATGCTGACCTGCATCCGCAAAGCCTTTGATCTGATGCAGATGCACCACCAGCTCGACTATAATCTGGCCTCCCTGCCCGCCGAGGACCCAAAGGTCTATGACATGCTCTGCAAGGCCGACAGTCTGGGGGTGTTTCAGGTCGAAAGCCGCGCGCAGATGAATTTCCTACCGCGCATGCGCCCGCGCAACTTTTATGATCTGGTGATCGAGGTCGCCATCATCCGCCCGGGTCCCATTCAGGGCGATATGGTCCACCCCTATATCCGCCGCCGCAATGGTGAAGAACCGGTCAGTTTCCCGTCCGATGCCTTGGGCGAGGTACTGGGCAAAACCCTTGGCGTGCCGCTGTTTCAGGAACAGGCCATGCAGATCGCCATCATCGGCGCGGGCTTCACCCCCGAAGAAGCCGACCGCCTGCGCCGCGCACTCGCCACCTTCAAAAAACACGGCCATGTTTCGGTATTTTATGATCGTTTCATCAAGGGCATGCTGAAAAACGGCTATGACCGCGATTTTGCCGAACGCTGCTTTTCCCAGATCGAGGGTTTTGGCAGCTACGGCTTTCCCGAAAGCCATGCCGCCAGTTTTGCCCTGCTGGTCTATGCCTCGGCCTGGCTCAAATGCCACCACCCCGGCCTGTTCACCTGTGCGCTGCTCAACTCGCAACCTATGGGGTTTTACGCCCCCGCCCAATTGGTCCGCGATGCCCGTGAACACGGGGTAGAGGTGCGGCCGGTCTGCATCAACGCATCCTATTGGGATAATGTAATGGAGCCCGACGGGCGCGGCGGACTGGCCCTACGGCTCGGGTTTCGCCAGATCAAAGCCATGCGCGAAGAGGAAAGCAGCTGGATCACTGCCGCGCGCGGCAATGGGTATCTCGCGGTCGAAGACCTCTGGCGCCGCGCCGGCACCCCGCCGCGCCTTTTGGCCGTACTGGCAGAGGCCGATGCCTTTGCCAGCCTTGGCCTTTCCCGCCGCGAAGCGCTTTGGGAAGCAAAAGCCATCACCGGTGCCGCGCCGCTGCCGCTCTTTGCCAATGATCTTGATGGCGAAGGCATCCTAGAGCCCAAAACCACCCTGCCAAAGATGAGCGAAGGCGAAGAAGTCGTCGAGGATTACGTCGCCATGCGCCTGACCTTGCGCGCCCACCCTATGGCGCTGCTGCGGCCAAAGCTGACGCCGCCCGCGACATAAATTCCCACAGCTCTGGAAACCGGAAAAGCACGCATTATCTCACTCTTACAAGGAGCCGCGCGCCATGTCTGAAAAAACCGAAATCCTGTACAATGCCGACTGTCCGGTCTGTAATTTCGAAATCTCGCATTATGCAGATTACGCCCGCAAAGAAGCCCTGCCGCTCACCTTCAAAGACCTCAACACAGATGAATTCTCCGGTTTTGGCGTCACCAAAGACCAAGCCGCCCAGCGGCTGCATGTGCTAAAAGACGGCAAGGTCACCGCAGGCATCCCTGCGTTTTTGCTGCTCTGGGCTGACATGCCCCGCTATCGCTGGCTGGGCAGGCTCATCGCGCTGCCGGTGATCTTCCAAATCTCTTGCTGGGGCTACGATAAAATCCTCGCCCCCGTGATCTATCGCCGCCACCTCAAACGCCAAGCCGCCGCGCAAAACTCATAAAACTTTGTTCCCCAAATATCCCCGGGGGTGCGGGGGCAGGCAGCCCCCGCTTTCTAAGACCCGCGACCCAGAAATGCCTTGGCATCTGCGGCACTTTCAAAAATATGCGGCGCGGCGTCCCGCTGAAAACTCTGCCCCAGTTTCATCCGCATAAAGGCCGAATTTGAATATCGGGTGACGGTCTTGTAAAACCGGTCCTCTAGCCCGTTGACCATCTCGGTAAAGGCGCGTTCCACCTCTTCGTCTATCTGCGCCCCGTCGTAATTCGCAATCACATCCACCCGTGCGGGCAAGGGCGCGCACACGGCCACTACCCGCGCTTTGATCTGCGCGATTTCTGCCACACTCCGAATGCGCATTTTTTCGAAATTGATGAACAAATGCCGGGAGTCATCGCCCAGCGCGATCCGGTCGGCAAGATCAAGATGCAACAGGTCCCGCGCCAGATCCATCGGCCCATCCGCAAAGATACGGGCATCCATCTCGATGATTTCACCTATGATCGGCGCAAAATCCATATGCGCCAGAATATCCCGCGCAATATCGATCCCCGGCGCGACTTCGGTTAAGACGATCCCCTCAGCGCGCAGCTCAAACACACAGCGTTCCGTGACATACAACACCTTTTGCTTCTGGGCCCGCGCCCCGCTGCCCGAAAAAGTCACCTGCTGCACATCCCGCAAAAACTTCCGGGCGCGGCCTTCCTGCTCTATCCGCAAAGCCCCCTCCTGCACCGCCAGCCCCAAGCCTCCAGCGCTAAAGGTTCCGGCAAAGACCAGACGACGGGCATTCTGCGAGATATTGATAAAACCGCCCGCCCCCGCCAGCCGTGTCCCAAAGCGCGATACATTCACATGGCCGTTGCGATCCACTTCGGCCATTCCCAGCACCGCAAGATCAAGACCACCCCCATCGTAGAAATCAAACTGCTGGGCCTGCGAAATAATCGCATCGGTGTTGACGGCAGCACCAAAATCCAACCCCGAGGCCGGTTGACCACCAACCACCCCCGGCTCGGCGGTCAAGGTGACATGGGACAACAGCCCCTCTTCGCCCGCCACCGCAGCCACGCCTTCGGGCATGCCGATCCCAAGGTTGACCACCCCGTTGACCGGCAATTCAAACGCCGCGCGGCGGGCAATGATTTTGCGAGCATCCAGCGGCATCGGTGCAGAAACCCCTTCTGGGGCTCGAAACTGTCCGGCAAAAAGATGCGAATAGGCGGTCGCATAGGTCTGCATGTGAAACCGCGGCTCTGCCACCACAACCGCATCCACCAAAGCCCCCGGGATAACCACATCTCGCGGGCTCAGGGCCCCGCGCGCAGCAATCCGTTCCACCTGAACTATCACCACGCCACCGGAATTCTTGACCGCCATGGCCTGCGATAGATTGTCGATGATCAAGGCTTCACGCTCCATCGAAATATTGCCAAAAGGATCGGCCGTCGTGCCGCGCAACAGGGCCACATGGATCGGAAAACCGTGGTAAAACAGCTGCTCTTGCCCTGCTATCGTCAGCACATCCACAAGGTCGTCGACGGTCACATCATTGATCTTTCCACCTTCCAGACGCGGATCAACAAAAGTCCCCAACCCGACATGACTAAGCGTGCCCGGCTTGCCGGCGGCAATATCGCGATACAGCTGGCTGATCACCCCTTGCGGCAGGTTATAAGCTTCGATCTGCCCCTGCAGCGCAAGCCGGGCAATTTGCGGGATCAAGCCCCAATGCCCGCCCACCACACGCGACAGCAGCCCCTCTGCGGCCAGCCGGTTCAGCCCACGATCCTGACCATCCCCCTGCCCAGCGGCGAAGAACAGCGTCAAGCCGGCGGGGTGCTGGCTGGTGGCAAAACGATCCGCAACAGCCTTAAGTAATTGATCCGGTACGCCGATCCCCACAAAACCAGAGGTGGTGATGGTGTCGCCATCGCGGATCAGGGCCGCGGCGGCCTCGGGGGAAACGATTTTATCTTTCATGACGGCCCGCCCTTTGCATCAGATGCAAGCAGCATGCCGCCCGCCTATCGTGCAATCAAGCCGCAATCGGCGCAATCAACAGGGGCCCCTTGGCGCGATTGGAATTAACCGCCGGATCAACGCGGTGGCATTTCAACACGGTTTCAGCAGCCGGTTTCATCAGCCGTGCTGCGCCTTTTCCGGCCTCTCCCAGCCACAGCGGCCAGTCTTCCGGCTCCAGAATAACCGGCATCCGGTGATGTACCGCCGCCATGGTTTCATTGGCCGCAACCGTAACCATTGCGCAACTGCGCATGGCCTCTGGTCCCCAAGGCTGCCAGATACCGGCAAATACCAAGGGCGCGCCGTCTTTGCGGGAGAAATAATAGGGTAATCGCGCCCCGTCCGGCCCTTTGGTCCATTCGTAAAAACCATCAACCGGCAGCAAGCAACGACGTTCGCGACAAGCCGTTCGAAAGGCCGGTTTTTCAGCGATGGTTTCGGCCCGTGCATTGATCAGAAGGGGTCCGTCATTGGGCGCTTTGTACCATTTGGGGATAAACCCCCAGCGCATGGCTACCATCTGTCGCCGCGATTCTTGCTTGCCCAGAACCACCGGAACATCCGTGGTCGGGCAAACATTGTAGTTCGGCACCTCTGGCATCGCATTGGCTGGCGCCGCATCAAAAAGCTGCGCCATCGCATCAATTGGAGTCGTTAATACGGAACGTCCACACATAGGACCAATATAGGCCCAGCAGCGCATTTTCGCAAAGGGCTGGCAGACATAAAAAAGGCGCGACCCCAAAGCCGCGCCTTTCCTAAAACCGATCTGTTGATCCGTTATTTCTTCATAATACGGCCATCAGTGTAGGGCGCATAGGGGCCTTTGCCCGCCAGATATTCTGCCGTCACATCGGCCAGATCAGGCCCGAAGTCATAGGCGTTCATACCTTCACTTTCGAACATCTTATACCCGTCGCCGCCATTGCGGACATAGTTATTGGTCACCACGCCATAGGTCGCTTCGGGATCGATCGGGGCAAAACCGTCGTCGGTTTCAACCATCACGTCAATAATGCGGCCCTCATTCGGTGCCACGGACGCATCCCAAGTGAACTTTAGCCCTGCAACCTGTGGGAACCGGCCCTTGACCTCTTCGACCTGGCTAACGCCATTCTCAAGGGCGGCAATCACACCGGCGCCTTTGATCTCAAAGGTCGAGAGCGTGTTCTGGAACGGCAGCACTGTCAGCACCTCACCCATAGTGATTTCACCGGCATCAATGCTGGCGCGCAAACCACCGGAGTTGGCAATCGCAATGCTGATGCCCTGATCCTTGACCCGCTCCAGCATCGCGTCGGCCACAAGATTACCCATGGCACATTCCTGCACGCGGCAGACGTCACGATTGCCTTCGATGGGCTCGCCTGCTTCGGCGACGACCTTATTGCGAATCTCATCCAGCGGCGCGCCTAGTTCGGCAATGCGCGCCTTGGTGGTTTCATCCTCGACCACCTCGCCATCCATGACCAACGGCTCACCCACGGCTTCGACAATTTCACCGGCGTCATTGAACGTCACATTCAATTCACCAAGGAATTTACCATAGGCATAGGCCTGAACAATCGCGGTACTGCCGACCATTGTCGGGTAAGGGCCAGCCGCGCGATCACTGGTGTTGGACAACAGCGTGTTCGAATGCCCGCCAACGATCACATCGACACCGGTGGTTTCGGCGGCAACCTTCTGATCCAGACCATAGCCGGAGTGGCTGAGTACGATGATCTTGTTGACCCCCATTTCGGTGAGCTTGTCGACTTCGCCCTGCACAGCCGCAACCGGATCAGAAAAGGTGATATTCTTGCCCGGGCTGGCCAGATCAATCGTATCTTCCGGCGTCAGACCGATCAGGCCGATCTTTTCGCCATTTTGTTCGATCACGGTGGATTTTTTCAGAACATCCGCCAGCAAAGGCTCTGCCGATACATCGGCGTTGGACATCAGAATCGGAAAATCAACCGAATCCATGAACCCGCGCAGCACCTCAGGGCCATCGTCAAACTCGTGGTTGCCCACGGTCATCGCCGTGTAGCCGAGTTTGTTCATCATCTCGGCGGCAACTTTACCCTTGTAATAGGTATAGAACAGCGACCCCTGAAACTGGTCCCCGCCATCCACAAGAATAGAGTTATTGGACCGCGCACGGGCGGCTTCTACGGCTGTGACCAGTCGCGCGGACCCGCCAAAACATTTACCCTCGGCGTTATCTTCTGCCGAACAACCTGAATCATATTTTGAAATCGGCTCAAACCGAGCATGAAAATCATTGGTATGCAGAATGGTTAATGAATAGTCAGCTGCAGCAACACCCGAGCTAAGGGCCAGCGCAGCTGCAGAATTCAGCATTATACGAGACAGCATATTTAAGACTCCCTGTCATTTTTGTTTATGCAAACAGACTGGCGTCTTGCAGACAGAGAGTCAAAGATATGTGACAGAGTTGACCCAGCGTTCTGTTTTTCGCCCATGGCGCAGGCAGGCCGCAAGTCGCTTGACCATCGGCCTGTCTCAGGGCAAGGAAAGCCATGCTCGTTTACAAGATATTCCGCGCCCCTGAATGGGCGGATCTGCAAGCCAAGGGAACATCCCGCGGCGCGCCGATCGACGTCGAGGATGGTTTCATCCATTTTTCCACTGCCTCTCAGGCAGCCGAAACCGCGGCCAAGCATTTCACCCGCGAAGACGGGTTACAGCTGTTGGCTCTTGAGGCAGAGACCTTGGGAGCAGAGCTGAAATGGGAGGTCTCACGCGGGGGGGCGCTGTTTCCGCATCTGTACCGAGACCTTAGCCTTGGGGATATCTTGTGGCATCGCCCGCTGCCCCTGCGCGATGACGCCCATGTTTTTCCGGAGGAAATGCAATGAAACTGATCGAAAAACTGGGCTTGAAAGCACTGCACCGATTTGATCCCGAACAGGCCCATGGCTTATCGATCAAGGCGCTGCAAAACGGGCTTGTGCCGCTGGCCGGTCCGGTGACTTCTGCGCGACTGGCGACCAAAATTGCCGGGCTTGACCTGCCAAATCCGGTCGGTCTTGCCGCTGGTTATGACAAAAACGCCGAAGTGATCGCGCCGCTGTCGCGGGCAGGTTTCGGCTTTGTTGAGGTCGGTGCGGCCACCCCGCGCGCGCAACCCGGCAATCCGAAACCGCGCCTGTTTCGCCTGACCGAAGATCGCGCCGTGATTAACCGCTTCGGTTTTAACAACGAGGGCATGGAGGCTATCGGCCAACGTCTCGCCACGCGACCAACTGACATGGTTCTGGGGCTGAACCTCGGGGCCAATAAGGACAGCAGCGACCGCGCGGAGGATTTTGCCAAGGTGCTGTCGCATTGTGCCCCGCATCTGGATTTCGCCACGGTCAACGTCTCCTCACCGAATACAGAAAAACTGCGCGATCTGCAGGGCAAAGAGGCGCTGGCCAGCCTTCTGGCGGGGATCATGGCAACCCGCGACAGCCTTACCCAGCCGATCCCTGTGTTGTTGAAAATCGCGCCCGATCTGACCGGTGCCGAAATTCGGGATGTTGCCGAAGTGGCCAAAGGTGCCAAAATCGACGCCATCATTGCCACCAATACAACCCTGTCGCGGGATGGCCTTTCCAGCCCGCACAAAAACGAGGCAGGTGGGCTGTCCGGTGTGCCGCTGTTTGAAAAATCAACCCGCGTTCTGGCACAGCTCTCCGATATCACCCAAGGAGAGATTCCTCTGATCGGCGTGGGCGGCATTGCCACGGGCGCGCAAGCCTATGCTAAAATTCGCGCCGGTGCCTCGGCGGTGCAAATCTATTCCGCGCTGGTCTATGGCGGCTTGAGCCTTGCCGCAGAGATCGCCCAAGAGCTGGACCGGCTTTTGGAACAGGACGGTTTTGCCACTGTCGCCGATGCGGTCGGCAGCGGACGGGAGGCGTGGCTGTGACAACCATCTGGCATAACCCGCGCTGCAGCAAATCCCGGCAGACCCTTGCGCTTCTGCAGGACAACGGGATCACCCCGACACAACGGCTCTATCTTAAAGACCCCGCTACCGAGGCAGAGCTGACCGCATTACAGCGTCAGCTTGGCCTGCCTCTGATCCAAATGATGCGCCCCAAGGACAGCCAGTTCAAAGACCTCGGCTTAAGCAAAGACAGCGATGACGCCACGCTAAAGGCCGCCCTTCTCAGCCATCCGGCGCTGCTGGAACGCCCGATTGTGACCCATAACGGCCAAGCCGCCATCGGTCGCCCGCCCGAACAGGTTCTGGCCCTTTTCAAGGGATAACTTTGTTCTTCTAAATATCCCCGCCGGAGGCCGGTGCCCCCGAAAGGGGGGGCCGATTTGCTGCCGCCTCCAATGCCGGATAGCGCATTCCAAGGGTCACCCCACGGGCCACAAAGGAAATCAGCAAGGCCATCCAAAGGCCGTGGTTTCCGTATTGCGGCACAAGCATTGCGACAGCGGCAAAATAGACCACCGTACTAACGATCATCATATTGCGCATGTCCCGCGACCGCGTGGCGCCAATGAAAATACCATCAAGCATCCAGCTGGCCACGCCAAGGATCGGGGCCCAGACCATATAGATTAAATAGTCCTTGGCCGCGATCCGCACCGGCTCTGCGGTTGTCATTATGTCGATGATCTGCGCCCCGAAGAAATAGAACACCACGGCCAAAACGCTCACACAGCCTAGCCCCCATTGGCTTGTCCGCCACGCAGCGCGCCGCAGCCGCTGCACCGATCCCGCGCCCATCGCCTGCCCGACCAAGGTTTCCGCCGCCGCCGCAAACCCGTCCAGTGCATAGGCCGTGATGTTCAGGAACTGCAACAAAATCTGGTTCGCCGCCAAAGGCACGTCGCCAAAATCCGACCCCAAGAACAGAAACGACACAAAGATCGCCTGCAGCAAAACCGAGCGGATCAGGATGTCCCCGTTGACCACCATCATATTGCGCAGCTTCGCCGGATCAAAAACCCGTGCCCGATCCCGCCACGCCGGGGTAGCAAAAGCCGCACGGCAAAACCACAGGCCAAGCAACAAGCCGCTCCATTCGGCAATGAAGGTGGCAATCGCCACGCCCTCCACGCCCCAGCCCCATCCAAGCACAAAAATCAGATCCAGCACAATATTGGTGCCATTCATCCAGAGTTGCAGCCCCAGCACCGCGCGGGTACGCTCTGCCGCTATCAGCCAGCCGGTGATCCCGTAAAGGGCAATGGCCGCCGGTGCCGACCAGATACGAATGCCCATATAGCTGCGGGCCATGGTCTCGACCTCCGCAGAGGCCGGAGCTACTTGAAAAGCCCCCCAGAACAGCGGCACCTGCAACAGGATTATGCCAAGCCCTGCGCTCGCCCCGATGAGCAAGGAACGCGACAGCAGCGCCACATATTCGGGGTGGTTATTGGCCCCCAACGCCTGCGAGGCAAGCCCCACAGTACCCATGCGCAAAAATCCGAAAACCCAGTAGATCGCCGTCAAGATTATCGCGCCGATGCCCACGGCTCCGATGGGCACCGCCGATCCCAATTGCCCGACCACCGCCGTATCAACCGCCCCCAGAATGGGAACCGTGGCATTAGACAGCACGATCGGCAAAGCGATATGCAGAACGCGCCGGTGGCTGATCTCTTGGGGTGTCGGTTCAGCCGTCATCACGCGACGGCATCAGGAAATGGCCGGTGGCCTGTGCAAACAGCCGCTCTTTATGATCCTGCCAGGCCTCTACGTGCACCGAGGCATAACGTCGGCCAAAACGGTTGATCCGCGCCCGCGCATAGGCATCCCGCGGCAGGCCGGAGCGTAAGTAGTCGATGTTGAAATCAATGGTTTTAGGAAATTTTAACACCGGTGGCTTGGCATCATCCGGTACGTTCAGGGCGCCCTTTTCGATATCTTCCCAAAAGAAACGCCATGCCAGCTCGATCAGGGCGGCGGTTTCCATAAAAGCCGCCGTGGCCCCGCCATGCAAGGCTGGCAGTGCGGGATTTCCGATCAGGTGATCCCTATAGCGCATAACGGCCGTTAGCTCGTCACCATGGCGGTCGAATTCAATACCCAGAAACTGAACATATGGAATGCTGTCGACCAAGGATTTCAACGCCGCATCCCGCCGTTGTTTTACAACATGAAGCGGTTCGGGAGATTGCAGACTCATGTCGGGTTTCCTTTGGGCGGGGTCACGGTAAATACACCCTTGGCCGAGGCCACAGGTTTTTCGCGATTATCATCATAGGCCGTGGCCCGCACAAATGCGGCAGATCGGGTCATCAGGTAACACTCGGCCTGGCAGTGAATGGCCTGCCCCGCTGTCGCACCGCGAAAGTAATCTATGCGCAGATCCAGTGTCGCGGTGCTGCCCCGTGCCTCGGGATGGCTGATGACCGCCGCGCCGCAACAAGTGTCCATCAGCGCCGACACCGCCCCCCCGTGTACAGTGCCTGTATGGGGATCACCAATCAGTTTCTCATCATACGGCATGGTAATCTCGGCTTTGCCCTCCCCGACATCTTGCATCTCCATGCCCAAAGCGCGGGCGTGGGGAATCGACGAAATAAAGAGTTCCGCAATCTTGGCGCGGCTCGGGCGGTTGGGCGGGTCATTGGCCATCGGTTCGGATTACCTATTTGATGTGTTGCCCGCCATTTATTGGGGCTTGCCTATTCAGCCGCAAGCGCTATTACTGCAGTTAAGAATTATTCTCAATTGCAAAGAGCGCCCTTAATGTCCATGCCAAGCCAAACACCAACGGCCCCCCAGCCGTTTGTAACGCCAGCGAAACTTGGGCCCTTCCGGCCGAAACGCCTGATCATCGGCCTGATCTTGCTTGCCCTTGCGCTATATCCGGGCTTTGTCGGGTCGCTGACCCGTGAATTGATTTTTGACGCCTACACGCAGGTCAGCGCCTTTGTCGCTGCGACCCTGCTGTTGTTTTACGGCGCAGAAAAACTGTTTAAATTTGACATCGGCCAATCGTTGAAAAACGCCAAGGGCTTTCAGGTGCCTCTGGCAGCGCTACTTGGTGCTACGCCCGGCTGTGGCGGGGCCGTTGTGGTGGTGGCCGCCTATACTTCGGGCAATGTCGGCTTTGGCGCTGTGGTTGCGACCCTGACTGCCACCATGGGCGACGCGGCTTTCCTGCTGATCGCGACACGCCCCGACGCCGCCCTTGTGATTTTGCCCCTGTCCTTTGCGGTCGGCATTATTACCGGTTGGCTGGTGGATTTTTTCCACGCCGGAGACATCCTGCCCGATACCTCGGCGCAGTGTGAACTGGCCCCCCGTATCGGCAAGACACGGGTAAAGGACTGGGTCTATTTCGCCATCGCCATTCCCGGGCTGATCCTTGGGGTATCACAGCTGTTTCAGATCGAATACGAGGCTTTCCTCGGGATTGATCCGGTGCTGATCGGACTGGTTGGCGCTTTTGTCGGGGTCTTTATTTGGGCGACGTCCTCTTTGCAGGCCATGACCCATAATCAGGACAGCCCGATCACCCGCATGGCGGAAGAAACCAGTTTTATCTCGATCTGGGTGATTGGTGCCTATCTTGCCTATGACTACCTCGTGGCCTTTACCGGCCTTGATCTGGAAGCACTTTTTGCCGCCGTTGCCCCGCTTCTGCCGCTGATTGGTATCCTGATCGGCTTTGTGCCAGGCTGTGGGCCGCAGGTGCTGGTCACCACGCTTTATATCAATGGTCTGGTGCCTTTTGCCGCCGTGATCGGCAATGCGATTTCCAATGACGGGGACGCCTTGTTCCCCGCTATTGCACTTAATCCCAAGGCGGCGGTTCTGGCGACGGCCTATTCTGCCATTCCGGCTGTGATCGTCGCCTACGGCTTTTATCTGCTAGCGCCAAATTTCATGAATTGAGGGAATTGCGCCCCTGACCCGAAGCGATTAACGTGAGGGTCAGGGAGAGATTTGCCATGACCGAAACACGCCTGACATTCAAAGAAATGTGCGCGAAGTTCGACGTAACACCCCGAACGCTTCGGTACTACGAATATATCGAATTGCTCCAACCCGAAAAAGAAGGGCGCAGCCGGTTTTATAGTGGCCGAGAGATCGCCCGGATGACCCTTATTCTCCGGGGGCGACGCTTTGGGTTTTCGCTTGAGGAAATCCGCCAGTGGCTGCTGATCTATGAGCAAGAGGGCACACAAACCCAATTGCAGGCCTGGATGGAACTGGCAGACCGTCAGCTGGAGGCGTTGAACGCGCAGAAAAAGCAGCTCGACGATACCATCGCCGAACTGCAGGGATTGCGTGATCAAACCGCAGAATCGCTCAAAAGCTAGGCCTGACGATCCGCACATACTGCGCCCAACCGTCCGTTTTGACGCTTTGACGTTGCGTAATCGTCGCAGGGGGGCATCTGCGACTTGAAACCTGACGTAGCGATAAGACATTCCATGCAACAACTTTCCGGTTTAAGGGTGTGATATGTCTGATACCATGATGACGATCCGAGAAATGTGCGAAGAATACGACGTTACCGCACGGGCTTTGCGCTTTTATGAAGCCAAGGAATTGCTTGCGCCGCAGCGCGAAGGCCAAAAACGGCTTTATGGCCACGGGGATCGTGCCCGCCTGCGCCTGATCCTGCGCGGCAAACGCTTTGGCTTCAGCCTTGAGGAAATCCGCCAGCTTCTTAATCTTTATAACAGCGAAGGCGGCAAGGACCGGCAGCTCAAGGAAGTGATTGAATTGGGCAAGCTGCGTCTGGCGGATATGGAAGCGCAGCGGGACGAATTGAACACCGCCATCGAAGACCTGCGCAACCGCCTTGACTGGGGCAAGGAACAGCTGTCGCAAAAGTAAGCCCGACACGCCAACTTTCAGCTGTGTTTTTGCTGTCCCTTTGGTTTTGCTTGGCGTTTACTGTCGGGCACACAGCATAAAGCCCAAGGGAACCGAAATGCCCAAACGCCTCCGCCTGACCCGCCGCTTTCCGGTTGCCATGACAGAAGACGCCTACCGCAAATTACGCCGGTTTTCGCAGGAGTCAGACCTGACACCGGATCAGGCGCTGACATTTCTCTTTGAGAATTTTACAAGTATCACCGACGAAGAAACCCTGCCCCATCGCCTGCGTCTGTTTCAGGCCGATTTGGCGCAGTCCAAAAAGTGAGATAGCGCATGACTTTGAAATTACATTGCTTCGGCGAGAGCGGCCATTCTTATAAAGCGGCACTTGGGTTGGAGCTGGCGGGCCTATCCTGGGAGCCGGTATTTGTAGATTTTTTCAACGGCGCCTCGCGCAGTGACAGCTATCGGGATTTGAACCCGATGGGCGAAGCGCCGGTGCTGATTGATACCGACAATAACATCACCCTGACCCAATCCGGTGTCATTCTGGATTACATCACAGAACTTTCGGGCAAACTGGGTCCAAAGGATGCCACCGAACGCCGTGAAATCCTGCGCTGGGTGCTCTGGGATAATCACAAGCTATCCTCGCAAATCGGCATGCTGCGCTTTTTGATGAACTTCTTACCCGAAGAAAAACGCCCGCAAGAGGTGATTGCTTTCACCAAAGGGCGCACCAAGGCAGCTTTAACCGTTTTGGAGAATGCGCTCGCGGATCGCGACTGGCTTGTCGGAGATGGCATCACAGCGGCAGACATCAGCTGCTGTAGCTATCTGTTCTACCCGGAACCCTTTGGCTTTGATCGTGCGGACTGGCCCAATATCGACGCCTGGCTCACCCGCATTTCACAGCTGCAGGGCTGGCAACATCCCTATGACCTTATGCAGCGGGGGCTGCCCTAAGCGCCCCGCCTAGGCGCCCCCCATTAGGAGGGGGACCCGACCTCGTCGCTGTTGGATTGTTCCTTTTTGGCTTCGCGGCCAATGAAATCGGACAACAGACAGGCCTGCGTCAGCGGAAGCGGTTCATAGCGCGCTTCTTCCTCTGAGGAGGTCAGCAAATCCTTATGGGCATAGGCGGGGCAATGGAACAGCGCCCCGACATTGGCAAAGACAACCTCGTCGCGTTCGAAATGCAGGGTGATCACCTCTAGTACCTGATGCGGTCGCACCCGCCGGATACCAGAGACCCCTTCCAAGGCCTGCGCCGGGATCAGGGCAAAGGGATCGCCAAGAACCTCTTCGGCGGTGTCGGATTCAATCAGCACATTCTGATCCGGCAACAGAAACATCGGATCCTGATTGCCCAACGCACCAATGGGCACCCGCAGGGGCCACAGATGTTTGGGGCAGGCCGCGGTGCCCCGCCACAGTACTTCGCGCGTTATGTCCAGTACCGGTTGCATACCGCCGTCAAAGGTCAGGACTTCATCCCCGACGTCAATGGCCTCGATCGGGCGCCAGCCCAAGGTGCTTGCCACTTTGGTTCCGGCAACGATACCGCTGGTCTGAACCGTATTGGCCGCCTCTTCGAGCTCGGCAATCGCCACAGAGCTATCCTGAGCGCCCAACGGGGTTCGTTTCATGAGATCCTTCAGACTGAACATAATTCCATGCCTTTTGGGTATAAGAGCGTGCGGGACGTAAATAATTCATTAACCAAGAGACTGGAAAAGCAGGACGGAACTGGGCCGTGAATGCGACAAAAACAGGGCATTTTCCATGATTTCAGGCCAATTAGACCGAACAAAGCGCACTGTTCACGGTTTTAGGAACAACCTCGGGATGTAGCGACCTTAATCGAACCGATATCCGAATCGTTTGATGTCTTCGGCACAACAGGCCGAAATTAACGCAGCGTCACTTTTGCTATAATAAGGTTGATAGGCCGCCCGACGATCCGAGGCATTGGCCACCGGCACTTCGCCCAGTTTAAATCCCAGATGGGTTTCAAAGGATTCAAGGTCTTCTTCCAGATGCTCGAGCCGTAAAAACTGTGAACACCGCTCCGCGCCGGTGGCATCGGTGACATAACGCCCATAAGGCGCGCCCGCTAGGCTGCGCTGCGTGCTGTCATGGTTGATAAAGCCGGTGAAGCTGTGGGTCTTGGCCAAATGTACGGCCGTATGATCAAAGGACTGCGCTTTCAGCCAGTGGTAATAGCTAACAGCCCGGTCCCAAGGATTGCGCACCAGAGTCGTGACAAAATAGCGCTCGATCTGCGCCTGATCCACCAAACCATAGAGATCACCAAGCATGGAATGCTTCCACAAGCGCCCCTTGGCGGTCAAATCCTTCTGACGTTTTCGCCGGTTCTGCGCCTTGGGTGTATCCCCGACCAGAATATCATCCTTCATCGCCCGCGACTCCAGAGCCAGCGTCAATGCCGTGCCGCCGGTTTTGGGGATATGAATAAAGATATATTTTCTGCCATGGGACAAAATCATCCCCCTATGATGAAGACTGCCTTCTAAGGAAGCAACGGTAGATTGCAGGAATTCGGCGGTTTGGATTGAGCTTAACAAAACTTCGGTCTAGGGTTGGTCCACAAAACAAAATGCAGGCACAGAAGGGTCGAATGACGGCCTTAACCCAATACCAAAGACTAGAGTCCACCGGCATATGGAAAGCTGGCCAAGACGAACAGCGGCGCGACGTTGTTGTCTCCTTTGGGCATGCCACTTTGGTGCTGTCGACCAGCAATGACAAACCGCTCACCCATTGGTCACTGGCCGCCCTGCAAAGGCTCAACCCCGGAGAGCGCCCTGCCCTGTTTGCACCGGACACCGAGGGCTCTGAAACTTTGGAAATCGATGATGCCGACATGATCGAGGCCATCGGCACCGTGCATAAGGCCATCGCCAAAAGCAAATCCCACCCCGGCCGTTTGCGCCACTGGCTGACCGGGGCGGGCCTTGTAATCGGTGTCAGCATTTGCGTCTTCTGGTTGCCGGATGCATTGACCCGCTATGCAGCTTCCATCGTGCCGCCGGTGAAACGGGTGGAAATCGGCACCGCCCTTGTCGACCGCATCGCTCGTCTGGGCGGCACCTTGTGCGAATCCACTTATGGAGTCAAAGCCCTGAACCGGCTGCGTGAAAATGTGCTGGGCCCTAATGACCGACTGGCCGTTGTCTCCGAAGGCGTGCGCACCACGGTCAATTTGCCAGGGGGCTATATTTTGCTCAACCGCCGCTTGGTCGAGGATTATGAAGACCCCGCTGTGACGGCGGGCTATCTGCTCGCCGAGCAATGGCGCCGCGCTCAGGACGAACCACTGGAACGGCTGCTGCGGACCTCGGGGCTGGGGGCAACGCTGCATCTGATGATGACCGGTGACATTGCCCCGCAGACCTTGGATACCTACGTTGAAGCGCTGCTGGTCAGCCCGTCCCGTCCCGTCCCGGATGAGGCATTGCTCAGCGCTTTTGCCAGCCACAACATCAGCAGCGCCCCCTTCGGCTATGCAGTGGATGTGACAGGCGAAACCACTTTGGCGCTTATCGAGGGAGACCCGACGCAGGGTAAAACACCCGATCCGGTCCTGACTGATGGGCAATGGATCACGCTTCAGGCGATCTGCGGCGCATAACGGACTCCGCCCCTACGGTATTCAAAAATCCACGACGTTTTGCTATACTCTCCGGCAGGAGACCAAATGGCAGATACGCGCGCGTTTGAAAAAATGGAACGGGAGGGCTGGGCCAGTCCCACGATCGCCAAGGGCTATGCCGAGGGGTTTCACCACGCCACCCAACAGGTTGCAGAACGGCTGGCCGCCGCTGTTACGGCTGGCCCGCAAAAAACTGTCCTTGATCTTTGCACCGGCCATGGCGTTGTCGCCGCTGCGTTGGCAAAGCACGGCGCTGTCGTTACCGGTCTGGATTTTTCCGATGCGATGATTGAGTTGGCACGACACCGCGTTCCCGACGTGGATTTTGTACAGGGCGACGCCATGGATTTGGAATTTGCGGCCGAATGCTTTGAGGCGGTGACCATCGGGTTTGGCGTGCCGCATTTCCCTGATCCTGCCCGCGGGCTAACCGAAGCAGCGCGGGTATTAAAACCACAGGGGCGGATTGCCTTTTCCATTTGGCAGGGAAAAGGGGCGCGCGGCGGTTTTGGATGGCTTTTTGAGGCATTTGACCGTTTGGGATCGGCTGAATTTAGCCTCCCCGAAGGGCCGGACGCCCATCAGTTCACCGATGAGGCCTTTGCAAGATCGGTGCTGATCGATGCCGGTTTTCACAACGTCACTTTGGAAAACGTGCGCTCGCAAATCTGGCTCCCGACGGCAGACGGTTTGTTCGATGTGTTTGATCAGGGGGCCGTGCGTGCGGCATCTTTGTTGCAGGGACAGCCCGCTGACTGCCGCGCGGCCATACGGGACGCTCTGACCCAGCGTGTGCAGCGCGAGGCTGTTCCCTCAGATGGAGGTTTTTTAATCCCGACACCCTCGGTCATCCTGAGTGCCACACGCACCTAGGTTAGCCTTTGGGCTGCGCCAGCGGCACCACGGCGTCCGGCACGCTTTCTGCTGCCAGTTCCTCAAAGTCGAAATTATCCAGCCGCTGCGCACGTTTTCCGGCCTTTTCAGCGCTGATTTTGATGTCCGAAATATCCTTGGCCGCCTGCCCGAAATGCCGATCCAGATTTTCGACCCGCGTGCCCAGACGATCCACATCCCCATGCAGCAGGTTCAATTCCTTGCGGATATGGCCCGCTTGTGCCCGCATTCGCGCATCTTTCAGGATCGCCCGCATGGTGTTCAGCGTCGCCATACAGGTCGTCGGTGACACAATCCAAACCCGCGCCGCAAAGCCTTCGCGCACGAGTTCGGGAAAATTCGCGTGCAACTCGGCATAGACGGCTTCGGAGGGCAAAAACATCAGCGCCCCGTCAGCGGTTTCGCCTTCGATGATGTATTTATCGCTGATGTCCTTGATATGCTTACGCACCGAGGTTTTCAGAAACCGCTGCGCTTCGGTCAATTGCACCGGCGTCTCGGCACGCCGCAGGGCCTCATAGGCTTCCAGCGGGAATTTACTGTCGATTACAATTGGCCCCGGTGGGTTGGGCAGATGGATCAGGCAATCGGCCCGTTTTCCGTTGGACAGGGTCTGCTGCAAATCAAAGCTATCTTTTGGCAAAGCCTTGGACACAATGTCATTAAGTTGGATTTCCCCAAAGGCGCCACGGGTTTGTTTGTTGGACAGGATATCCTGCAAGCCCAACACATCCCCCGATAGTTTTTCGATATTCTCCTGAGCTTTATCGATGGTTAGCAGGCGTTCCTGCAACTGCGTCAGGCTGGTGGCGGTCTGCTTGGCATTGCCCTGAAGACTGTCGCTCATCTTTTCCTGCACCTCGGCCAGACTGCGCGCGGTCTTTAGCTGAATATCGGCAAGGTTCTCTTTCATCTGCAACTGCGCCTGCGTCAGGCTTTCGGCCATGGCTTTTTGCATTTGAGTCAGGTTTTCGCCGGTGCTCTGCTGCACGCGGTTCAGGTTTTCGTTCACATTGATCTGCACCTCGCCCAGCCGCTGTTCCATCAGATTCATCATCTGCGCCTGCGCGACCTGCTGGGATTGCGACACATGGCTCAGACTGCCCGACAGGCCCGATTGCCCTTCGCTCAGCTGTTCGACCCGCTGCCCCAAGTGACCGAGTTGCTGCGTCAATGGCGCAGTCATTTGCGCCGAGCGTCCGGCAGCCTTGATCGCCATGATCATCAGAACCAGAAATAACAGAACAATGGCCGCGCCGATGCCAACAGCAATGACAATTGGGTCCGAGGTCGAATAAGAGGTATCGCCAATCTGGATCATGTGCGTCCGAAAAGCCTTTCGATGTCAGAGAGTTTGAGTTCGACATAGGTCGGACGGCCATGGTTACACTGGCCGGAATGCGGTGTCGCCTCCATTTCGCGCAAAAGCGCGTTCATTTCTTCGCCGCGCATCCGGCGGCCAGAGCGGATCGAGCCATGACAGGCCACCCGTGACAGGATGGCCTCGATGCGGGCCTGCAGGGTCAGGCTTTCGTTCAGATCGGCCAACTCGTCCAGAATATCTCGGATCATCGCTTCGGCATTAACCTCGCCCAGAATCGCGGGGGTTTCGCGAATGGCGATGGCGGTGGGGCCGAACCCTTCGATGGTCAGACCGAATTTAGCGAAATCACTGGCCTGTTCGAGCAAGGTGCTGCGGTCCTGTTCAGAAAGCTCGACGATTTCAGGGATCAGCAAGGCCTGCGCGGCGACACCATTGTCCGCCATTTGCCTTTTCAGTTTTTCATAGACCAGCCGTTCGTGGGCAGCGTGTTGATCAACGATCACCATGCCATCGGCGGTTTGCGCGATGATATAATTCTCGTGCACCTGCCCGCGCGCCGCCCCTAACGGCAGATCAACCGGCGGCGCGTCGGCCGTGGCGGTGTCTTCCGGTGTTTCGATCCGTCCCGACGGGGCAAACCCTTCGGCAAACCCCTGTGCGGGTTGCAACGGGGCCTGCGCAGCATAGCTTTCGCGGCGCGCACCAAGGCTGGGCCGTTCCATCTGATACTGGCGCGGGCTGCCGGTGGGATTTTCAGGGCGAAACGCCCCCAGAGTGGCCCCTGCTACCGTGGTAGAAGCCCGATGCCCTGCGTTGGCCAAGGCATGGCGCAGTCCAGAAACCAGCAAGCCCCGCGCAATGCCCGGATCGCGAAAGCGCACTTCGGATTTTGCCGGATGCACGTTCACATCGACCAGATGCGGATCGCATGTCAGAAACAGCACCGCCGCCGGATGGCGGTCACGCGATAGAAAATCAAAATAGGCGGCGCGCAACGCGCCATAGAGCATTTTGTCTTTGACTGGCCGTCCGTTCACAAACAGATATTGCGCCACAGAAGAGCCGCGCGAATAGGTCGGCAAAGCCGCATAGCCGGTCAGGCTGATGCCGTCGCGGTTCGCATCAATCAGCAGAGCGTTTTCGGCAAATTCAGCCCCCAGAATACGCCGCAGGCGGGCATGGAGCGCGTCAAACAGATCACCGTTTTCCGCATCCGCCCGAAAGGTCACGCGGCCCTCACCGCCCCCCGACAGATCGCGCAGGGTAAATCCGACATGAGGTTCCGCCATCGCCAGACGTTTGACAACATCGCTGATCGCTTGCACCTCGGCCCGATCAGAGCGCATGAATTTCAGCCGCGCCGGTGTCGCGTAAAACAGATCACGCAATTCCACCACGGTGCCGGCAGACAGCGCCGCCGGACGCACCGGATCAAGCTTGCCACCGGCCACACGAATCATCGCCGCGTCCTCGCCCTTGGCCCGCGAGGTAATGGTCAGACGGCCCACCGATCCGAGCGAGGGCAAAGCCTCTCCGCGAAAGCCAAAAGAATGGATGTCCAACAGGTCCGTGCCATCAATCTTTGACGTCGCATGACGTGACAGGGCCAGCGGCAGATCGCTTGCGCTCATCCCGTGGCCGTTATCGGTGATGCGGATCAGGGTCTTGCCGCCATCCGCATAGGCAATCTCGATGCGGGTCGCCCCGGCATCCAACGCGTTTTCCACCAGTTCTTTGACGGCAGAGGCTGGGCGTTCGACAACTTCACCGGCTGCAATACGGTTGATCGCGGTTTCATCCAACTGGCGGATTTGAGGGCGGTTTTGGCTTATATTGGGGTCGGCTACATTCATACCACCAGAAATAGCATATCCTTCCCCGATTCTGCCAGCAGGCTTGCGGTGCCTATCACCAGAGGTCTAGAAGAAAGGACAGAGACGAAAACGTTAGGCAAACCGTGTCGCGATATCTCCCTCCTTTGCAAACAGTCTCGACCGGATTTGTCGTTGCGGTTGTCGGCTTTTTCAGTTCTTTCCCCATTGTTTTGCAAGGCGTCAAAGCCGTCGGCGCGACGGAGGCCCAAGCCGCTGGTGCGGTTCTGGCGGCCGCACTATCAATGGGGATTACCGGCATCCTGCTCAGCTTGCTGACTCGCCTTCCCTCCAGTGTGGCGTGGTCTACCCCAGGTGTGGCCCTGTTGGCCGTGTCCACCGCGCCTGTAGCAGGATTTGAAACCGCCGTCGGGGCGTTTCTCTTTGCCGGAGCACTGACATTGCTTTCGGGACTGTTTCGCCCCTTAAGCCGTCTTGCCATGGCGATCCCCGTCCCCATCGCCCAAGCCATGTTGGCAGGTGTTCTGGTCTGGTTGTGTATAGAGCCGTTCAAAGCGCTGGCAGAGGTGCCGCAAACCGCGCTGCCGATCATCGCGGTGTGGTTTATTGTGGGCCGGTTCAGCAGAATGTTCGCCGTGCCAGCCGCCGTGATGGCGGCCTTGACACTGACGCTGATCCACAACGGGTTTACGCTCCCCATGCCGGAGCGGATGATCCAACCCGCCAGCTTTGTGATGCCCGATTTTTCGCTTGAAGCGATGATCGGTATCGGTCTGCCCTTGTATATCGTCACCATGGCCACTCAGAACATCCCCGGCCTCGCGGTGCTGCGCAGCTTTGGCTATCAGCCCCCCGCACAACGGCTGCTTTCCGGTGTCGGGCTGGCCAGCCTGCTCAGCGCCCCCTTTGGATCACCGGCCACCTGTATCGCGGCGATTACAGCCGTGATGTGCTCAAATGAGGATTCCCATCCCGACCCTGCCCAACGCTATTGGTCAGCCGTGGTCGCTGGTGGGTTTTATTGCATTTTTGGTCTATTTGCGGCGGTGATCACCACCGTGGCCATTCTGGCCCCACCGCAGACCCTCGCGACCCTTGCCGGTGTGGCGCTTTTGGGGGTTTTCGCCAATTCCACCGCTGCTGCACTGGAACCGGTTAAATCCCGCGATGCGGCTGTGATCACCTTTTTGGTCACGGCCTCGGGCATGACACTGATCGGCCTGAGTGCTGCTGTCTGGGGCCTATTGCTGGGCGGGATCGTCCATGCGCTGACGGTGAAACCCGACAGCGCATAACGGTTTTTCTATTCGGTGGACTCGAGGTTCTCGGGTTGGCCAACCACGACAAAATGCAGCGCATCAGCATCCAGCAATTCACCCGCGACCCTCGCCACATCTTCTTTGGTGACGGCCTCGACTTTGGCGTTGCGGGTTTCGATGTAATCCAACGGCAGACCCTGCGACTGCATGCCAACAAGAATGTTTGCAATCGGCCCGTTGCCATCAAACCGCAAGGGGTAGGCCCCCGTCAGAAAGGTCTTGGCGTCCTGCAATTCTTGATCCGTCAGGCCTTGTTCGGCCATCCGTTGCCATTCGGCCCGTACCACATCAATCGCTTCGGCCATTGTGGCGTTACTGGAGGCCACCTGCCCCTGCACGGTCTCGGCATGATCCATCGGCACCAGAAAAGTGGAAATCCCATAGGTCAGGCCGCGCTTTTCGCGCACCTCTTCCATCAGGCGCGAGGAAAAGCCCCCCGCCCCCAGAACTTGATTCATCACATAAGCCGCAAAGAAATCAGGATCGTCGCGTTTCATGCCCTCATGGCCAAAAATCGCCACGGATTGCGGCGTGGCAAAGGGCACCACGGTGACGCCCCCTTGCAACGCAAAAGAGGCTTCTGCCGGTTGCGGCGCGCCGGTGTCGGGCAGATCCCCCAGCAAACGGTCTAGCACCGCGCCCAGTTCTTCGGCGGTGATATCGCCCACCGCCCCCACAAACAGCCGATCCTTGGCCATCACCCGGTCACGTGCGTCAAACATATCCGCTTGGGTCAATCCCGCCACAGACTCCAACGTGCCCTTGCCGCTGCTGCCATAGGGGTGATCACCAAAAGCCATGGCGTCAAAGGTCGCGCTGGCAATACGGCCGGGGTCCTTGGCGTCGCCCTTGATGATCGAGGTCACCTGCCCGCGCACACGATCCACTGCATCCTGATCAAATCGGGTTTCGATCAACGCCGTGCGCAAGAGCTCAATCGACGCGTCCCGGTTTTCGGTCAGAAACTGCGCCGAAATCGCCAAAGCATCATCATAGGCGTTGAAACTAAAGCTGGCGGCCAGACTTTCGCGGGCCTCGGCAAAAGCGCGGGCATCCATCTCGCCCGCCCCCTCTTCGATCAAACCGGTCATCAGGTTAATGGCCCCGCGCTTACCTTCCGCATCAAGGCTGGTGCCGCCCTTAAAGCGGATTTCTATCACCGCAAACGGGATCGAGTGTTCTTCTACCAGCCAGGCATCGATACCGCCTTCTGATGTGACTTCTTGTATTTCAACCGCCGCCCACGCGGGCAAGGCCAGAATCACCGAGGTCACGGCAGCCGTTAGGATGGACCGCATCATTGTGCCTCCTCCTCGGTTAAGGGTTGGGGTGTTTCTTTCATGAGCCAGCCGGTGACTGCGTTATTGTCTTGAAACAATGCTTTGGCGGCGTTGATGACATCTTCTTTGCTGACCGCCATCAGGACATCGGGCCAAGCTTGCACATCCTGCACCGTCAACCCAGTGGTCAGTGCGGTGCCATAGCGACGGGCGGCGGATTCGACATCGTCACGGGCATAGATCTCAGCCGCCTTGATCTGGGTCTTGATCCGCTCGAATTGTGCGGAATCAACACCCTCCTCGATAAATTCGGCGATTGCTGCATCCAGAGCGTCTTCGGCCTCTTGCAAAGAGACCCCTTCCTGCGGCACAACGACCAGTCCAAAGCTTGTCTGATCCAGCGATGTGCCATCATAGAATGCCGCGGAATACAGCGCTGTTTGCTCTTCGAATTGGAGTTTTTCAGCCAGCACTGAGGTCGTCGGATTGCCGCCCAGCACATTCGACAGCATCACAAGCGCTGCAGCATCTTCCTGAGCACCGGTCCTGCGTTGCGGGGCAAGATAATTGCGGATGACATAGGGCTGCGAGACCCTCGGGTCAGTATAGGTCAAGCGCCGTTCCGACAGTTGTGGTGGCTCCTGAGGGCGCGCACGCGGGCCAAGACCCTCGGTCGGGGCCAGGGGGCCGTAATAGGTTTTAGCCAGTTCCAGTACCGCCTCGGGTTCGACATCACCGGCGACAATCAGAATTGCGTTATTGGGCGCATAGAAACGTTCGTAAAATGCCAATGCGTCCTCAAGTGAAAGGTCTTCCATTTCATGACGCCAGCCAATGACCGGAATGCCATAGGGGTGATTCATATAAAGCGCCGCGCGGCGTTGTTCGCCAAACAAAGCACCTGGATCATTATCCGTACGCTGGTTGCGTTCTTCCAAAATCACCTGCCGCTCGGTCAGGATGTCTTCTTCATCCAACCGCAGATTACGCATCCGGTCGCTTTCCATACGCATCATCAGTTCCAGCCGATCCGCCGCAATCCGTTGGAAGTAGCCGGTGTAATCCCACGAAGTGAAAGCATTGTCCGACCCACCATGGGCGGCAACAGTTTTGGAGAGCTCTCCGGGGGCGAGGGTTTCGGTACCTTTAAACAAAAGATGCTCCAGAAAATGAGCCACACCGGAAACGCCAGGCGGCTCATCTGCAGCACCAGCGCGATACCAGACCATTTGCACCACAACGGGGGCGCGGTGATCCTCTAGGACCAACACGTCCATGCCATTGTCGAGCCTGTAGGTGGTGATGTTTTCTTCGGCGGAGAGCGGCGAAAAGAGACCGCCAATAACCAGAGTAAATAACGCAAACATGCGACGCATGGGCAGCTCCTGCTTGAACATAGGGCTAACCTACGCCATCGCGGGCCAGCTTCAAGCTCTGCTTACGCGGATGTGAACACCGGCGGGAAAAACGTCAGATTATTGTTCGGGCAATTCCGGTGGAGCCGACGGGGTGCGCACACCGGCACGGCGGAACCGTTGCAGTTCAGCGGTCTGGTTCAGCGACTGCGCCGCATAGGTTTCAAAATATACGCTTTTGCCAACCCAGCGTTCAAACAACAGCGGGCCTTTGCCTTTGCGATATTCCACATCTTCCTGCGCCAGCACTTGTCGGATGTTTGGCGTCACCCCATAGCGGGTGGCGTAATTGACAAGGCTGCCATCGGAACTGGCAATGCCGCGCCCTTCCTGAATGACCTCGGGATTGCCCCCCAGTGCCGCAATGGCATCGGAATTCGGCGTCGGATCGACAAGGTTCTTACCACCTGGCGTCGGTGTTGGCAGGCTGGAAACATCTTCGGGCGATTGCAGTGGTTTGGTCGGCAAAATGCCGAATTCATCCGGCGTGCCGTCAGAGTTTTCAATATTCAGCAAGGGGTAGTCGCTGCCGCTACAGGCAGAGAGCATCACGCAAGCGGCGATTGCTGTACCAGCAGCCCGAATTCCTTTGCGCATTGATCACTCCTCTCGCCTGTTTTTAGCTGTTTAACCCAAGATGAACGGCAGGTCACGCTGGCTTTTTATCACCGGTGAAAAAGATCAGCCCGAAGGCCCCGATAAAGATCGCGATATCGGCCACATTAAAGGCATAGGGGTTGGTAAATCCGCAGCAGGACATGTTCAGAAAATCTGCTACAGCGCCGTAAATGATCCGGTCAATCACATTGCCCAACGCCCCACCGATCAGAATACCGGCAGAGATATAGCCCATCGGTTTGGGGTCTTCGCGGCGAATCCACCAGAGCACCCAACCCGAAATCACCAAGGCCACAGCAATCAAAACCCAGCGCATGATATCGGTTGAGTTTCCAAACAGGCCGAAATTCACCCCGTCATTCCACGCCATGCGAAAATTCAGAAACGGCGGCCATACATCAATGGCCAACCGCGTTTTCAAATCCATTGACTGCACCACAGCCCATTTGCTCACCTGATCAAGGGTGAAGACAATAAAAGCCGTGATCCAGAGACGACGCATCGGTTTTTCCTTAGTGACGGAAGTGGCGCATACCGGTGAGCACCATGGCAAGACCCGCTTCATCCGCGGCTTTGATTACCTCATCATCGCGCATCGAACCACCGGGTTGGATCACGGCTGTGGCCCCAGCTTCGGCAGCGGTCAGCAATCCGTCAGCAAAAGGGAAAAACGCATCAGACGCCACACAAGAGCCTTTGGTCAGCGGCGCATCAAGGCCCAGCGCTTCGGCCATATCCTCGGCTTTGCGCGCGGCAATCCGGCAACTGTCAACGCGGCTCATCTGGCCTGCACCAACCCCCACAGTCGCCCCGTCACGGGTATAAACGATCGCGTTGGATTTGACGTGTTTGGCGACTTTCCACGCGAACAGCAGGTCTTTCATTTCCTGCTCTGTTGGGGCGCGTTTGGTCACCACTTTCAGATCATCTAAATCGATATGGCCGTTGTCTTTGTCTTGCACCAGAAGGCCACCGGACACCTGACGCACGGTCAAAGACGCATCTTTGGGATCGGGCAGGCCATCGGTGGTCAGCAACCGCAGGTTTTTCTTGGCGGCAAAGACCGCCTTGGCGTCCTCGGATGCACCGGGCGCGATGACAACTTCGGTAAAGATGCCGACGATTTCTTCGGCGGTTTCTTTGTCCAACGGCATGTTCAGCGCGATGATCCCGCCAAAGGCTGAGGTACGGTCACAGTCAAAGGCGTTCTGATAAGCTTCTTTCAAGCTTGCACCCTGGGCCACGCCGCAGGGGTTGGCGTGCTTGATGATCGCACAGGCCGGACCGTTGGCCGGATCAAATTCCGCCACCAGCTCAAACGCCGCATCGGTGTCGTTGATGTTGTTATAAGACAATTCCTTGCCTTGATGCTGGGTGGCTGTGGCCACACCGGGACGGGCAGAACCATCGGTATAAAAGGCCGCTTCCTGATGCGGGTTTTCACCATAGCGCAGGGTTTGTGCCAAGGTGCCGGCAACCGCACGGCGGCGCGGCGTTTCGGCCAAGGCATCAGCCATCCAAGCCGAAACGGCAGCATCATAGGCGGCGGTGCGGGAATAAGCGGTCAGGGCCAAAGTCTGACGGAAGGCATAAGAGGTCGCGCCGTCGTTTTCATCCAGTTCGGAGAGCAGCGCGGCATAGTCCTCGACATCGACCACAACATTCACAAAGCCGTGGTTTTTAGCGGCAGCACGGATCATCGCCGGGCCACCGATATCGATGTTTTCGATGCAGGTGTCATAATCGGCACCCTTGGCGACGGTTTCCTCGAACGGGTAAAGGTTCACCACCAAGAGATCGATCGCGCCGATGCCATGCTCAGTCATGGCGGCTACGTGGTCGTCGTTGTCTCGCAGCGCCAGCAAACCGCCATGCACACGGGGATGCAGGGTTTTAACGCGGCCATCCATCATCTCGGGAAACTCTGTGACTTCGGCAACATCGATGACGGTTAGCCCCGCCTCGCGCAGGGTTTTAGCGGACCCACCGGTTGAAAGCAGCTCCACGCCTTTGGCAGAAAGCGCTTGGCCAAGCTCTATCAGGCCGGTTTTATCAGATACAGAAAGCAGAGCGCGGCGAACGGGCACAAGATCGGTCATCGATGGGGTCCTTACGGGGTCAGTCGTCCAGATAGGGGACGTCACGCTCCAGATCACGAATGCCGGTCGGGGATTCCTGCGCCATGGCGAACGTCCAGTTCACGCGCGTCGCATAATCCATTGCGCGGCAAGATAGAACGATTTGTTTCGTCGCACGGGGCTTTAATCGCGTTTTTTCCAGATAAACCGACGGATCGAGCGATAATTCGGCCTTTCCGTGGTATCTGAACACCCAAATCTCACCGCTCTTGAGCGCAAGGGACACCGCGGTCCCACCCAAATCAACCTCGGCATCGACATCCGGGTGCAAATGGAATCGCAGGGTAAAGGGAATGCCTTGCAACCCGTTTTGGGTCATTGCCACATCAAACTGGCGTTTATCCGCCTCTTCGACGATGGCCAAAGTGTCCTCACCCGACAGCTCACGCCCGTCAAAGCGCAGGTCAAGCTGGCGGATATGGGTCAGCCCGTGGGTTTTGACGTAACCATCATGTCCCGCATGGAACCCCATGCCTGCCGGACTACTGTTCAGGCGATAGCGCACGTTGCTGGGGGTATCGGTCAGCAACAATTGGTCACGCTCGGAAATGGTGCCTTTGGCTCCAAGGCGCGAAGAAGAATACCCATCAATGCCCAGCGTTGAATGTGAGGCCGTCGCCCGCCCGGCCCGTCGCCATGTTTCGCCAAAACTGACGCCGGAACCGCAGTTCACCACCAAAGGTCTGCGTCCTTCGGTCATCTCGAACGCAAGGGTCGAAGCATGGCCATCGCGGCTGACCCAGCCACGTGGCGGGGCGGCGGCATCAATGATCACACTGGCCCGCCCACCATGCAGGCGCGCATAGCCCATGGACAACCCTTGGCTCGCATGGGGGCGCACGCCGGAATTGGCCAAGGCATGATCCAGCCTTCCCTCAAGCCCGCGCCCGCCGCCATGAAAACGCGCCAAACCGCCGTCATTGTGGCGCAAGGCACGTAGCGTTGGCGCAATGCGCTCGATGGCTTCCAGATGGTCGGTATGCGGTGTTTTACCGGCCTCAGACAGGGCGGCGGCAGTCCAGTTCAGCAGGGTAAAGACTTCGAGCAGTTCTTCGGGATTGCGCGTCGACACCCCGCCTTCGCTGCTGACCTGTTCGCGACATTCTCGCCCCAAAGCCTTGATCGCGGGCACCACATGCCGCTCCATCCCTTCAAGCGCCAATCCGGCGTAAATCATCCCGCAAAGCGCTTCGAATTTCGGCAATCCCGGCTGGGTGACGCGCCAGCGTTTGGATAGAAAATGGGTCTGCTGGGCCAGACTGGCGAAAAACGCCGCGGAGCCCTTATTGTCCAACCCGTTCAGAATGATCAGCGCATGATTGATCCAGCGGATCAGCCGCCGCCCGGTCAGATCCGCCGTCCAGCCGATGCCCTTGCCCGGACCGAACCGTTTGATCCAGTCCAGCGTCCAGGCCTGCGCACAATTGCGCGCCTTGGCGTTGTCCAGCGCGGCCAGATCATCCAGCCATGTAAAGCCGTGTAGTTCTTCCTCAAAGCGCGCGGCAGGGATTGGCAGATCCCAGATCGAGTCGAGCTCTGACTGCACCAGATAGCCTGCGAACAGGAAATTTCCGCTGGTTAGCTGCCGTCCGCGGGCAAACGATCCGATGGTACGCGGTTCAGGCTGGCTGACAAATCCGGTGACAGGCCGTGACAAAGTGCTGACCCGCGCATGATAGCGGTTCATCCAGCGCTCTTTGCGCGCGCGGAATGTCTCGGACTTGGCCACCTGTCGTGCCTCTTTTATCTCTCGGTTTTTTCAACCTGCTCTATTGGCATGCATCATAAGACCGAAAAACCGCTCCTGTCACCGCCCAATCACAAAAGCCGCAAACTTGGTTTAGGACTTGTGCAAACAAGCCATATAAAACCCGTCCATGCCGCCCTGTTCTGCCCAGTAATCAGGCCGCAGCCGCAATCCGCCTTCGGCTGTTTTCCACGCCGGATCAAGGCCCATCTGCGCGATCGCAGCCGAATCAACCTGCAAATCAGGATGGCGCTTCAACGCATCCTCGATCTGGATTTCACCTTCATCGGGCAACAGCGAACAGGTGCAGAAAATCAATCGCCCGTTCGGGGCAAGCAAGCCCAGCGCATGATCGATCATCCGTTCCTGCAATTCAAACAGGGCGGCAAAATCGCTGCTGTCCTTGGCGTGGGGCAAATCGGGGTGTCGCCGGATCGTGCCGGTGGCGGTGCAGGGCGCATCCAGCAGTATTGCGTCAAAACCACCCTCGCTAAATTCAAGCGCGTCCCCCGCAACAATGCGGGCCGAAAGCCCCGTACGGCGCAGGTTTTCGCGCACCCGCACCAAGCGTGTTTCCGAAATATCAAGCGCGGTGACACCTGCCCCAGCGGCAGCCATTTGCAAGGTTTTGCCACCCGGAGCAGCGCATAGGTCCAAAACTTTTTCGCCTTTTTGCGGCGCCAGCAAGCGTACGGGCAAAGCCGCCGCTGCATCCTGAACCCACCAGCCGCCCTCATCATAGCCGGCCAACTGCGACACCTGCCCCTGATCGGTCAGTCGCACCGACCCGGTGGGCAATACCGTGCCCCCCAAACGCGCCGCCCAGCCCTCGGCATCGGTCTTGACCGAAATATCCAGCGGCGCACCTTTGTCATGGGCGACCTCCATCGCTTCGACCACGGGTTTGCCATAGTCGGCAATCATCTGTTTGCGCATCCATTTGGGCAGCTTTGCCGGCGGCAAATCCGGCCATTGCGCCGGACCGGTTTCGGCGATCTTGCGCAACACCGCATTGATCATGCCAGCCTGATGGCGGGTCTGACGCCCGCGCCCGCCAATCTCGACCAGATCATTGATCACCCCATGGGGGGCGGCCCCATCGGCACAGATTTCATAGGTGCCCAGACGCAGCACATTATGTACTGCCAAAGGTGGCCGTTTGCGCAAATGCGGCCCCAACAGCTTATCCGCCTGCTCCATATGGCGCAGGGTTTCCGTGGCCAGACGCTGTGCGCGGGCCTTGTCAGCCGGTTTCAACCGTTCCAACGGCCCTTTGTCACCTGTCATTTCCGACAGCAGGCGACCCTTTTCCAACACGCCATTCAGCAAGGCGAGCGTCGCTCGGCGGGCAGGAATTCCGGTCGCGGGGCGTTTTTCGGACATGGGGGCGCTTTCGTCTCACTTGTTCACAGGCTGTTCGTCCGTATATCAAGGGGACGCATCTCACAAGGAATAGCCGCATGACCGCGCCCAAAGACCTGCCCGAAGCCGCCAAACGCGCCCTTGCCGAAGCCGAAGCGCGGCGCGAAGCCGCCAAAGAGGCCGAAAAGAACCGCCCGCTTGAACTCGGCGGGCGCGATGGCCCCGAACCCGTGCGCTATGGCGACTGGGAGAAAAAGGGGCTGGCTGTCGATTTTTAGGTCGGCGACACCGGCCGCGTTTTGTCCCTAACTCGATTTACTATCGTAAATGTGACGTCTCCCGTCTCTCATTCCCGACTATAGTTGCAAAAATCTGCTAAGCTTCGGTCAGGTTTAAGAGACCGATAACGGGCCTAGCCCCAACAGGGAGACGCACAATGACGCGACTGACGGCTAAAGATTTTGACCCGAAACTACTGCAACTTTACGATTTTTATGCCCACGGCATGATCACCAAACGCGAGTTCCTGCAACGCGCGGCGAAATTCACCGTTGCCGGTATGACAGCAACCACTGTGCTGGGCCTGATGTCGCCCAACTATGCCTTGGCCGAGCAGGTTTCGTTTAACGATCCCGAGATAGTACCGGAGTATATCGAATACCCTTCCCCCAACGGGCATGGGATGGTGCGCGGCTATATGGTGCGCCCCGCTGGTGTTGAAGGCAAATTGCCCGCCGTTGTGGTTGTGCACGAAAACCGCGGCCTAAACCCTTATATCGAAGACGTCGCCCGTCGCTTGGCCAAAGACGGGTTCATGGCGCTGGCACCGGACGGTCTGTCTTCGGTTGGCGGATATCCTGGGAATGATGCCGAAGGGCGCGAATTGCAACGCACGGTGGATCGTACGAAACTGATGAACGATTTCTTCGCTGCGGTCGAATACCTGATGGACCACGAAGGCTCTACCGGCAATGTCGGAATCACAGGCTTCTGCTACGGCGGCGGTGTCGCCAATGCGGCGGCCGTGGCCTATCCCGAACTAAAGGCAGCGGTGCCCTATTATGGTCGCCAAGCCAGTGCCGAAGATGTGCCAAAGATTCAAGCGCCTTTGCTTTTGCATTACGGCGAGCTGGACGAAAGGGTGAATGCCGGTTGGCCGGATTATGAGGCAGCGCTGAAGGCAAACGACAAATCTTACGAGGCCTATATTTATAAAGACGCTAACCACGGTTTCCACAACGACAGCACCCCGCGCTATGACGAGGAAATGGCAAAACTGTCATGGGATCGCACCATCGCACATTTCAAAAAACATCTGGCGTGATCCGGATTTGAACAGGGTAAATATCAGAACGACGGCTTAAGTCCTTTGGCCGTCGTTCCCGCGCCTTTGAAATCCGGTTATGACGGCTGCTTAAAGCCCCAGAACATCCAGCATATTGTACAGACCCGGCTTTTTGTCCTGTCCCCACAGGGCCGCCTTCAGCGCACCACGAGAGAAAATCTGCCGGTCCGTTGCCAGATGGCGCAGCACGATGCGCTCGCCATCGGCAGCGAAAATCACGTCATGTTCGCCGACAACATCGCCACCGCGAATGGCGGTAAAACCGATGTCCCCGCGTGTGCGAGCACCAGTGATGCCGTCACGGCCCCGATCCGACACCGCGTTCAAATCAACGCCGCGCCCCTCGGCGGCGGCTTCGCCCAGCATCAGCGCTGTACCCGACGGTGCGTCGACCTTGTGCCGGTGGTGGGCCTCGACGATTTCAATATCGAAATCTGCATCCAAGGCCTGCGCCACTTTTTTGGTCAGTTGCATCAGAAGGTTCACACCAAGGCTCATGTTGCCTGCCTGCATGATCACCGCATGACGCGCGGCGGCTCTGATTTTATCCATGTCTTCATCCGACAGCCCCGTGGTACCAATCACATGCACCGCACGCGCCTGCGCCGCGAGAGCGGTAAACTGCACCGTCGCCGCCGGCGAGGTGAAATCAATCACCGCCTGCGCGCGGGCGAACGCCTCAAGCGGATCATCTTCAACCAGCACCCCGATCGGCGCCCCGCCCATAACAGCGCCTATGTCCCGACCGATCCAGTCATGACCGGGCCGTTCCAGCACGCCAACAAGATTGGCCTGATCGCTGTCGAGCACAGCCTTGATCAACATTTGCCCCATGCGGCCAGAGGCCCCAGTGATCACGATTCCGGGAAGGGTGCTCATTTGCGGTTCTCCTGCGGTTTACTTATGCTGGGTGTAGCGGCTTCGCGCTTGAATGGCAAAGCCCCTGTTGCGAATATCGGGGGACTTGGGTAAGGCAAATCTATGGCTAAAAATACATCCCGCTCCGGCGCGCAACCTTCGCAGCGCCAACTCCGCGTCGGCGAATTGATCCGCCGCTCTCTTTCTGACGTCCTGATGAAGGGCGACGTCCATGATCCGGACCTGAACCGCATCTCTATCACCGTGACAGAGGTCCGCGTTTCTCCGGACTTGCGCATCGCCACAACCTTTGTGCTGCCCCTTGGCGGCGATGGCAAAGAAGAGATGCTCGAGGCCCTGCGTCGCAACAAAGGTGAATTGCGCCATCTGGTCTCTAAAAAGATGACAATCAAACACGCACCGGAACTGAAGTTCGTGATTGATGACACCTACGACCGGATGGATGAGACACGGCGGCTGCTCAATCTTGAAAACGTGCGCCGCGACATTGAGAAACCCGACGACCCAGAGGCATAATTTGCGGCACTTCCTTGCGTTCATTGCTGTAATTGGATTTTGCAACGCCGCGCAGGCGGGCTGTGAAATCCGCAGCTTTGAAGGCAACAGCTATTCGGTTTGCAGCGCCACCACACAAGAGGATGTGCGCCTGTTCCACAGCGACCCAGAGGACCGGCTGTTTGGCGGCTTTCCTGCCGTTAACCGCCATCTGGAGGCGGACGGCAAGCACCTCTCTTTTGCGATGAACGCGGGCATGTACCACGAAGACCGCCGGCCTGTCGGGCTTTATATCGAAGATGGCGTGGAATACAGCGCCATCGCCGATGGTGGCGGATTTGGCAATTTCGGTCTTGTGCCAAACGGGGTGTTTTGCATCCGCCCCGATGGCTTTGACATCATCGAAACGCAAGCCTTCAAAGCCGCGCCCCCAGCCTGCACCTACGCCACGCAATCCGGCCCGATGCTGGTGATTGATGGCGCATTGCACCCTGCATTTTTGCCCGACAGCGACAGTGTCCTGATCCGCAATGGTGTTGGCGTCAGCGACGACAGGCAGCAGGCGGTGTTTGTGATTTCCAATGACCGCATCAATTTTGACAGTTTCGCACGGTTTTTCCGCGATGGGCTGGGGATTGATCAGGCGCTGTTCTTTGATGCCAAGGTCTCGCGCATTTACGCACCGGACATCAGCCGCTTTGACAGCGGATTGGCGCTGGGTGTGATCCTCGGCGTGGTCAGCGACAGTTGACCTCCCCTGATTGGGGCGCTAGCAGGCACGCTTTGATAAAGTGGCAACAGAAATCCGGGGATAGACATGGGCCGAAGACGCAAAGGACGCGACATCACGGGGTGGTTGGTGGTTGATAAACCGGCTGGCATTTCCTCAAATGCGGTGGTGAACAAGGTCCGCTGGGCGTTTGACGCCAAAAAGGCCGGTCACGCCGGGACTCTGGACCCGGAGGCCACTGGCGTTTTGGCGATTGCCTTGGGTGAGGCGACAAAAACCGTGCCCTATATCACCGATGCGCTAAAAGCCTATCGCTTTACCGTGCGGCTCGGGCAGGCGACCAATACAGATGACGCCGAGGGTGAAGTCATTGTCCAAAGCGATTCCCGTCCGAGCGATGACGCGATCCGCGCCGCGCTGGAAGCGTTTCGAGGGGACATCATGCAAATCCCGCCAAAGTTTTCAGCCGTTAAAATCGATGGCGAACGCGCCTATAAACTGGCCCGCGCCGATGAGGATTTTGACATCGCTGCCCGCCCTCTCTGGATTGAGGAACTGGAAATGGTCGCCCGCGAGGATGCCGATCATGTGACGCTGGAAATGACCTGCGGCAAAGGCGGCTATGTCCGCGCGATTGCTCGCGATCTGGGGGCGGCTTTGGGCTGTTATGGCCATGTGCGTGAATTGCGCCGGATTTGGTCCGGCCCCTTTGAAACCAGCGACGGGATTTCCATCGAAACGCTGGACGCACTGGCCAAAACCGACGGGCTGGATCAATATCTGCACCCGCTTGAAGTGGGTCTGGATGATCTGCCCGAACTACGCGCCACGCCGGAAGGTGCGGCCAAGCTGCGCAACGGTAATCCGGGCATGGTGTTCGCGGCAGACGTAGAATACGGCGATGAAGCTTGGGCCTCTGTCGATGGGCAAGCCATTGCGGTCGGCACCTATAAATCCGGTGAGTTACACCCGCATCGCGTGTTCAACCGATAGTGCCAAAGAACAATATGCCTCCGGCGGGGATACTTGGGTCAAAATGAAAATACAGCTTTCAGTTTGATGTAAATATCCCCGCCGGAGGCATTTTTCTTTTATTCGACAATGCCGTCGACACCCGCCCATCAAAAACAAAAAACCCGGGCGCTTACGCCCGGGCAGTTAGTAAAGACTGATAGGAAGGGTATTCAGCCTTTATGGAATTCCGGATAGGCTTCCATGCCCAGTTCCGCCATATCCAGACCGTTGATCTCGTCTTCCTCGGAAACACGGATGCCCATGATCCCTTTCAGAATGACCCAGACGACGGTCGAGACAACAAACACAAAGGCGCCGATGGTGGCAAAGCCGATGATTTGTGTCACGAAGCTTGTGCCTTCTGTGTAGAACGGAACAGCCAGCGTGCCCCAGAAACCTGCAATCAGGTGAACCGGGATCGCACCAACAACGTCATCGATCTTCATACGGTCCAGCATTGGTACGGTGAAGACAACAATCACACCACCGATACCACCGATCCAGAGCGCCCCGAACAAGGAGGGGTCAAGCGGACCAGCTGTGATGGAAACGAGACCCGCCAAAGCGCCGTTCAGAACCATGGTAAGGTCAGGCTTTTTGTACAGAACCTGTGTGGCAATCAGCGCAACCAATGCACCGGCAGCCGCAGCCATATTGGTGTTGGCAAAGATGCGCGATACGTCGGTAACGTCACCCACGGTGCCCATCGCCAGCTGCGAACCACCGTTAAAGCCGAACCAACCCAGCCACAGGATGAATGTACCCAGAGTAGCAAGCGCAAGGTTGGAACCCGGCATTGGCACAACGCGGCCTTCTTTGTATTTACCGATACGTGGCCCAAGGATCAGGGCACCTGCCAGAGCGGCAAAACCACCTGCAGCGTGAACCAATGTGGAACCGGCAAAGTCGGAGAAGCCCATTTCAGACAAGAAGCCGCCGCCCCACTGCCAGGATGCCTCGATCGGGTAGATGATACCGGTCAGGATCGCGACGAAGATCAGGAAGGGCCACAGTTTGATGCGTTCAGCCAAAGTACCGGAAACGATAGAGGCCGTGGTCGCACAGAACATCAGCTGGAAGAAGAAGTCAGAGCCAACGGACGCATAGTCCAGTGCTGCTGCATCTGCAGCCAGGCCAACGGGCTCAAGCGAAGTCGGGGCAAACAAGGTGCCCAGGATGCCCGGAATGATCCAGCCGTCGCCCGGGTACATCAGGTTAAAACCGACCAGCCAGTACATGATGGCCGCAATCGAAAACAGCGCGACGTTTTTGGTCAGCTGCATGGTGACGTTTTTGGAGCGCACCAGACCCGCTTCGAGCATGGCAAAACCGGCTGCCATCCAGAAAACGAGGAAGCCACCGATCAAAAACAGCAGCGTGGTCAGGATATACGGGGTCACATCCGAAGCCGCAGCGGCCTCTTGTGACATCGCCAGCGTAGGGGCCGTGGCCACCAATGCTGCGAGGGGAAGGTATTTGGTCAGTTTCATCGGAAATTAGTCCCTTATTTTCGTCTGATACGCTTAAAGCGCGTCGTCGTTGGTTTCGCCGGTCCGAACGCGCACAGCTTGGCTTACGTCCAGAACGAAAATCTTGCCGTCGCCGATTTTGTCGGTTTTCGCTGTTGTCTGGATGGTTTCGACCACCTGATCCGCCATCGCGGCGCTTACAACGATTTCCAGTTTCACTTTCGGAACGAAGTTCACGGCGTATTCAGCGCCACGGTAAATTTCTGTGTGGCCGGACTGCGAGCCGAAGCCCTTGATCTCGGTCACCATCATGCCACGCACGCCGATAGAGGTCAGAGCCTCCCGGACCTCCTCCAGCTTGAACGGCTTGATTGCTGCAATGATGAGTTTCACGGTATTCCCCTTTTGCGGATTGGCAGGCGATCCTGCGTTTGCACAAGTGGCAGAAAGCGTGCTCACTGCGATCTGCACAAGGAAGGGACAGTGCTTCTACTGCTTACCTCTACGCCAGAGCGCCCATTTTTTGCACAATTTGTGCACGTTGATTAAAAATTAATCACCAAAAAAAGGAATCATCAGCAGTAACTCGCCGCTCTACATTTGCTTTCAGAGTTGGTATCCTCTCTGAAAGAGCAGAAGCCCGTACAGGTGCAGGCATGAGTAATTCAGGTAAAAAGAAGCCACCATTGGTGGCCGAAAAGCGTTATGACGCAAGCAAACCGGCTGCCAAAAAGCCAAGCAAGCCAAGTAAACCAAAAACCGCCGCCAAGCCCGCAGCCCGCAAAAAAGCGCCTGCGAAAAAGAGGGCGACCACCCCGCCCAAAAAGAAGCGCAATCCGGTGATTGCCTTTTTTGCAGGCATCTTTGGTTGGATCTGGCGGCTGATCTGGGGGATCACTTGGCGGTTTACAACTGTGATCATCATGATCATCGGCCTCGCGGTGCTGTATTTTTACTCAACCCTGCCCGAAGCGACCGCCCTTGTAGACGGACGCACGCGCGGCTCTGTCACCCTACTGGATCGCAACAATCAGGTCTTTGCCTGGCGCGGAGACCAGTTTGGCGGCATCATCACCGCCGATACCGTTTCACCGGAATTAAAAAATGCGGTGATCGCAACCGAGGACAAACGGTTTTACCGTCACTTTGGTGTTAGCCCGCGCGGTATTGCCGGTGCGATCCGCATCAACCTGAGCGAGGGACGCGGCCCGCTGTCGGGGCACGGCGGCTCCACCATTACCCAGCAAACCGCAAAACTGCTCTGTTTTGGGACCGAATTTGACCCCAACAGCGGCATGACCGAGGCGGAATACGAAGCAGGTTGCCGACGCGGGTCTTTGACGCGCAAGGCCAAAGAGGCGGTCTACGCCATGGCGATGGAGGCGAAATACTCCAAGGACGAAATTCTGACGATCTATCTGAACCGCGCCTATCTGGGCGCCGGTGCACGCGGGTTCGAAGCTGCCGCACAGCGCTATTTCGGAAAATCCGCCAATGAGGTGAACGCCGCCGAAGCTGCGATGCTGGCGGGCTTGCTGACCGCCCCAAGCCGCTTTGCCCCGACCAATAATCTGCAGCGCTCGCAGAATCGGGCCAATGTGATCGTCGGCCTGATGGAGGATCAGGGCTATCTGGATGCCACCGAAGCGCAATATGCCCGCGCCAATCCAGCCCAGTTGTCGCAAGCCGCCGAAGCACGGGCGGGCGGGTATTTTGCCGATTGGGTGATGGATTCCGGACCCAGTTTTTTGACCCGCGACACAACCGAAGACGTGATCATTCGCACCACCTTTGATCAGCGCATCCAAACCGCGGCAGAAACCGCGTTGAAGCATGTGTTTGACACCAAGGTCAGCGAAGGCTCCAAAGCGCAGGCGGCGATTGTGATCATGTCTGCCGATGGGGCCGTACGCGCCATGGTGGGCGGGCGCAAAACCAAGGTTTCCGGGGCGTTTAACCGTGCCACACAAGCCCTGCGCCAGACCGGATCGTCGTTTAAGCCCTTTGTCTATGCCGCCGCCCTTGATCTGGGCTGGTCGCCCAATGATCTGATTCTGGACGGTCCATTAACGATGAATATTCCGGGGTCCGGCGCGTGGTCACCGAAAAACTATTCCCGCAAATTTTTTGGGGAGGTCACCCTCACCGAATCCCTCGCAAAATCGCTCAACACTTCTACGGTGCGCCTCTCTGAGGCAGCGGGCCGCGAAAATGTGCGCACCGTGGCCAATGATTTTGGCGTGGAAGGAGATTTGGCATTAGGGCCGGCGCTGGCGCTTGGGGTCTCGGAATCTACTCTGATTGATCTGACAGGAGCCTATGCAGGCATTCTGAATGGCGGCAGCAGTGTAGATCCCTTCGGCATCATGGAATTGCGCCTTCAGGGGGATAACACCCCGATATCCGGTCAGGACGGCGGTATCGGGGAACGTGTGATTTCCCAAAATGCGGCGGGCCATCTGATTTACATGATGAATCAGGTGATCCTGCAAGGCACCGGCGGGCGCGCCAATCTTGGCGAACGTCCGGTAGCGGGCAAGACAGGCACCACCCAAGCAGCGCGCGATGCGTGGTTCGTCGGCTTTACCGCCGATTATGTTGCCGGAGTCTGGATGGGTTATGACGACAATACGCCGCTAACCGGCGTGACCGGTGGCGGGTTACCGGCAGAAATCTGGCGCGAAACCATGGTGCGCACCCATGAAGGGCTGCCGATCACCCAATTGCCGATGATTGTCCCACAAGCCAAACCAAAACCCGCACCAGTGGCGCAAAATCAAGGGCGCAAAACAAAAAGCACAGAGAACGTGATACTGGAATTGCTCGGCGGAATTCTCGGGGGCAACTAAGCGCCCCCGCGCACATCGATCAAGAGAGCTTACGCAGATCTTGCGTCAGCTGGTCGATATTGCCCCGCCGCCGGTCCAGCATCGACCCGATCTCGGAGCGTTCCGTCAGCAACATGTTCACACCTTCAATGAATATGTTGAAGAACTTGTCGCTGCCCGAACGATCAGACACCAGAAAGGTCACGGTAAAAGGCGTATCGCCCGGCAGAAAGGCCTTGGTGTTGACCTCGTAAAAGCTTTTGACCTGACGCGCGTTCTGCACCTCAAGACGACCACCGATGAATTCACGAAAGCGCTTGCCGTATTTGCGCGAGATATACCCCTGAAAAGCATCCGTGTAGGCGCGCAGCTGCGCGGAAGAGGCGCTTCGAGCATCAGCGCCAAGCGTATAGCGGGCGATGGTTGGCACATCGGCGTATTTCACGAACATCCGTTCAAAATCGCCATACATCGCCTTTTCGGATTTACCCGAATTGATGATCTTGTTGATGTCACTGACCAACCGGTTCACCAAACTCGCCGCCGATTTCTCGGTCAGGGCTGCGGCCATACGCGGTAAAAACGGCACAAGCATCGCCGCCATCCCCCCGACCAGCACCGAGCGCCGCGTCAACCTATGGATCATAGGGGTCGGCATAGGGGTCACTGTAGGGGTCGAAATAGGGGTCGGTAAAATCTGCCCCCGCGACTGCTGCGGCAGGGTTTTCGCTTGTGTTGTTGTCTTCTGAGTCGGAGTACGGGTCAAAATAAGTCTCCTCTTCTGAGTCGCGCCTGAGTTCAAATTCGCGATTCTGTAAATAAATCAATCGGGACTGCGCGTAGCTATCTTCGCTGTCATAGAGCACAGATTCAATCGTATTCGCATAGCGTACCCGATCATTCAGCCTGTCGCCAATTAATGCAAGAAGACCAACCACGGTCCCACCGGTTCCGGTCACGTAGAAATAGGGGTTGGTGACCAGATCGACCACGCCGCCGACGGCATCCCGTTCGGTCGAAGGACCAAGCACCGGCAACTCCAGATATGCGCCCTGCCCGACCCCCCAGACATCAAGCGTTTGACCAAATCCGGTTAAGTCCTCGTTAAGGCCGATGGCCGTGGCCGGATCAAACAGGCCCGCAATCCCGAAGGTACTGTTGATCGCGAAACGGAAAGAGTTCTGCGCCAAACCTTCGACATCAAATTGCAGCAGGTTTTGGATCGCCATCGAGGGCAGGCGGATATTATTGGCAAAATTGCTGACACCGGTTCGCGCGGGGGCTGGCACTGCCTTATAGGCACCGCCGCCGCTGCCCTTGCCCGGATCAATGCGTTTGTTAAACGCATGGCGTTCGCGGTTCTGCGCCTCATAAGGGTCATTAAAAGCCTGTTCTGTTGGGGCCGGTGCACAGGCCGACAGGAGCAGCGTACAGAGTCCGAAAACACTGATGACCTTGGAATTGGGAACGCGACTCAAACCACTCATTTAGAAATCCACAACAAACCAATACGACAGTTTTGATTGTGCCAAGCACCAACAGCAACTACAAACATGCAAACTTGTGCAATTTTATTTCGATTATATTCTAGAACTGTTAGCTAGATTATTGTGATTTCCATCAGGACTCCAAAATGAAATCTTCCAACGCGCCCGATGATGGCTTTTCTGAACTGGGCAAAATACGGCAGATAAACCGTGGTTTATTCTGGTCAGCGGCTGTTTTTAGCTTTTTCGTAAACCTTTTAATGCTGACCGGTCCGCTGTTCATGCTGCAGGTCTATGATCGCGTTCTAGGTAGCCAGTCCGAAGAAACCCTTGCCGCGCTGTTTTTGCTGGTGGCCTTTCTTTATGCGATGATGGGAATCCTTGATTTTACGCGTGTTCGCGTCTTTGCCCGCATCGGGGCCCGCTTCCAAGAAGCGCTGGATGAACGGGTATTTCAGGCGATGATCGCAGCCCAGACCAACGGAAAAGGGATGAAATTCGGGGTGACCGCCCTGCAGGACCTGGAATCAATCCGGCGGCTATACACCTCCCCCGCCTTTGGCGCGTTTTTCGATTTTCCCTGGACTCCGGTCTTCCTGCTGGGGATTTTCATTTTCCACCCCTGGCTTGGTATTCTGGCGCTTTCAGGCGGCCTCATTCTGGTTGCGATTACTGTCATGAACCAGCTGACCACTCGCAATTCCTTGATGCAAGGGGCCGCGACCAGCAATCGCGCTGACAGGCTTGCGGAACAAATGCGCATTGATTCCGAAATGGTACAGAGCCTCGGCATGCGTGGCGCCGCCTTTGACCGCTGGCGCAGGCTGCGCAAGGACGCGCTTGCCCATGCAATTACTGCCAGCGATTATGGCGGCGGGGCAACCAGCCTGTCCAAAACCCTGCGGCTGTTTTTACAATCCGCCATGCTTGCACTTGGGGCCTATCTTGTGCTGCAAAACCAACTTACTGCTGGCGCCATGATTGCGGGCTCGATCTTGTTGGGGCGTGCTCTTGCCCCGATCGAACAAATCGTCGGCAACTGGCCATTGATCCAACGCGCAAGCAAAGGCCGGGCTTCCTTGGCAAACTTGCTACAGGCGCAACCGATCAAACCAACGCAGACCGCCCTCCCAAAACCCAAAGCAAAACTGGAAATCCAGCAGGCGACTGTTCTGCCCCCCGGCGAAGCCCAGGCCAGTTTAAGAATGCTGAGCCTTGAGCTTCACCCCGGCCAGGCCTTAGGCGTGATCGGGCCGAGCGGCGCAGGCAAAAGCACATTGGCCCGCGCAATCACCGGCATTTGGCCGCTGGCGGGTGGGGTGATCCGCCTCGATAGCGCGGCGCTGGATCAATATGACCCTGATGTCCTTGGGCGCTTGATCGGATATTTGCCGCAGCGCGTGCAACTGTTTGACGGCACGATTGCTGAAAACATCGCCCGCCTCAGCCCTAACGCAAAAGACGAAGACATCGTGGCCGCCGCCCAGAAAGCCGATGCCCATGACATGATCCTGCGCCTGCCGGATGGCTATGATACGATGGTCACCGCCAATGGCGGGCGCCTGTCTGGCGGGCAAGTCCAGCGCGTCGGCCTTGCCCGTGCGCTTTATGGTGATCCGGTGCTGTTGGTGCTGGATGAGCCCAACTCCAACCTCGATAATGAGGGGACAATGGCGATGAATGCTGCAGTGCGCTCGGTCAAGGAACGCGGCGGCGCGGTATTGGTGATGGCGCATCGCCCTGCCGCAATTGTCGAATGTGATCAATTGCTGGTGCTAGAAGGCGGCATTGCCAAAGCCTTGGGCCCACGGGATCAGATTTTGCAGCAAACCACGGCAAACCACGCTGAAATAGCGCAATCCAAATCTGCCGGAGGCGTAACATGACCGATCAATCTTCGGACAACTGGTCGCCAAAACGCGCCTTGATTATCGGCTTCATCGCCGTAGCGATTCTGGTCGGAGGCTTCGGCTTCTGGGCCTCGCAAACAACTATTGCCGGCGCAATTGTCGCCTCTGGTCAGATCGAAGTGGATCAGAACCAGCAGATCGTTCAGCACCCCTATGGCGGTGTGGTCGAAGAAATACGCGTGGAAGAAGGCGATCTTGTCGATGTCGGGGATTTGCTGATCCGGCTTGAATCCAAAGAGTTCCGTTCTGATCTGATCGTGGTTGAAGGGCAGCTTTACGAAATCATGGCACGCCGCGGACGTTTTTCCGCCGAACGTGATTTCGAGGATGACATCGTTTTTGATCCCGAGCTGATAAAGGCCGCCGCGCAAAACCCCGCCATTCAAGAGGTCATGGACGGTCAGGAACGCCTGTTCCGCGCCCGTCATGATACCCTTCAAAAAGAGGTAGAGCAGCTTGATAAACGTGCCGGACAAACGCGCAACCAAATAGAGGGCATCGCGGCCCAACAAACAGCTCTGACACAGCAGCTTGATCTGATCACCCAAGAACTGAAAGACCAGCAAACCCTGCTGGATCGCGGTCTGGCGCAGGCCGCGCGGGTTTTGTCCCTGCAGCGCGAGCAAGCCCGCCTTTTGGGTACGGTTGGCGAATTGACCGCCTCGGAGGCCGAAGCAGAGGGCCGGATCACAGAGATTGAAATTTCCAAACTGAAATTGGATGTGGCCCGTCGCGAAGAGGCGATCACCCAGCTGCGCAATATCCAGTTTCAGGAATTGGAACTGAAGGAACAGCGCAGCAAACTAATGGAACGCCTGTCCCGTCTGGATATTCGCGCCCCTGTCTCGGGCGTTGTGCTATCCAAATCCGTATCGGTCAAACGTGCTGTCATCCGGCCTGCCGATCCGATCTTGTCGCTGGTGCCGCAGGATCGCCCGCTGGTCATCACCGCCCGTGTCAGCCCGATCCATGTGGATGAGGTCTATCCCAAACAAGAGGTCTTTGTACGTCTCTCCGCCTTGGACACCCGCAACACACCGGAACTCTTTGGTGAGGTTGTCCGGGTATCGCCCGACGCGATCACCGATGAAGCCTCCGGGCAGGCGTTTTATGAGGTCGAAGTCATCCTGAAAGACGGTGAAATGGACCGCTTGCCCGAAGGGACCATCCTTGTGCCCGGCATGCCGGTGGAAACCTATATCCGCACCACCGACAGAACCCCCTTGGCCTATCTGGTGAAACCGCTGGCAGATTATTTCAACCGCGCGTTCAGAGAGAGCTGAGTTTTATGCTTTTCCACGCCGGTTTCCACGGCTAGCCTGCGCAGGACTCATAAAAAAGGATTGCGCTATGTCCGCGACGTTTGAAACCCGCCTTGCCGACCTCGGTGTTACCCTGCCCGACGCCCCCGCCCCTGCGGCCAATTACGTGCCCTATGTGGTTGTTGGCGATATTGTCTATGTCTCCGGCCAAATCTCCAACGGCCCCGACGGGTTGATCACTGGCAAACTGGGCGCTGACATGGGCACAGAGGCCGGAGCCTTCGCCGCACGCAGCTGCGCGATCAGCCTTTTGGCTCAGCTCAAGGCCGCCTGTGGGGGTGATCTGGACCGGATGGTGCGGGTGATCAAGCTGACCGGTTTTGTGAATTCCACCGCCGAATATACCGAGCAACCCAAAGTCATTAACGGCGCATCCGATTTTCTGGTCGAGGCTTTGGGCGATGCGGGCCGTCATGCCCGCTCTGCGGTAAGTGCCGCCGCCCTGCCCTTGGGTGTTGCGGTCGAAATCGAAGGCATTTTCCAGATCAAATGAGCACGCTTCCTGCCGCGTTTCTCCGCGCGCCACTGGCCCATCGCGCGCTGCATGACAGCAGCGATGGTCGCCCCGAAAACAGCCGCGCGGCCGTCAAGGCCGCCATCGATGCCGGTTATGGCATCGAAATCGATGTGCAATGTGCCAAAGACGGGGAAGCCATGGTGTTTCACGACTATGATCTGGCCCGACTGACACCGGAAAAAGGTGTTCTGGCCCAGCGCACGGCGGCGGAACTGGCGGATATACCCCTAAAACACGGCCATGAGGGCATCCCGCGCCTGTCTGAAATCCTTGAGCTGATCAACGGCGCAGTCCCCGTTGTGGTCGAGATCAAGGATCAAAGCCTGCGGCTTTGCGCCGGTGAGACAAGGCTGGAAAAACGCGTGGCCGCCCTTTGTGCGGGATATACCGGACCGATTGCGGTGATGTCGTTTAACCCCCACGCGGTTGCTGCGTTTTCACAAGATGCGCCAGAGGTGCCGGTCGGACTGGTCACCGAAGATTTCACCGCCGAAGAATGGCCTTTGGTCAGCGCCTCGGATCGGGCGCAACTGAGCGCGATCGCCGATTATGACCGCGTCGGGGCCTGTTTTGTCAGCCACTCGGTCCACCAACTGGATCACCCGCGTCTGCAAGACCTGCGCGCGCAGGGGGCGAATATCCTGTGCTGGACGGTACGCAGCGCTGCACAAGAAACCCAAGCCCGCCAGACCGTCGATAACATCACCTTCGAAAGCTACCTGCCGCCGCTGCAGCGGCCTTGAATTGCCACCCCTTTGTGCCAAGTTACTAGAAAAGCATTTGCAGGTATCGGATGAGATGAGCGGCGCAACCCTAGAAGTACAGGTGATCAACAGCCTTTCTGCCATTGATGCAGAGGAATGGGACGCCTGTGCGGCACCGGCATATGCCGACGGGACGCGTCCGGTTGATCCCTTTACCACCCATAGATTTCTGTTGGCGCTGGAAGAGTCCGGCTCTGTCGGCGCGGGCACCGGGTGGACGCCACGCTATCTCTTGGCGACGCAAGACGGCGCGCTCATCGCCGTTGCACCGCTCTATGTAAAAAGCCATTCCCAAGGCGAATACATCTTTGATTACAACTGGGCCCATGCCTATGAAAATGCAGGCGGGCGCTACTATCCGAAGCTGCAAATGGCCGTGCCTTTTACCCCCGCCACAGGGCGCAGGTTACTGGCCAAACCGGCGTTTGAAGTGCAGGGCCAATCCGCACTGGTGCAAGCGGCGGTGCAACTTGCGGCCGAAAACCAGATTTCTTCGCTGCACATTACATTCTGCACCGAAGAGGAAGCCAAGGCCGGCACGCAAATGGGATTGCTACACCGGCGCAGCCATCAGTTTCATTGGGAAAACCACAATTACGCCGATTTTGATGGATTCCTCGCCACTCTATCTTCCCGCAAACGCAAGAATATCCGCAAGGAACGCGCCACCGCCCAAGGGTTCGGCGGCACCATTCATATGCTGACTGGCGATCAGATACAGCCCGAGCACTGGGACGCCTTTTGGGAATTCTATCAGGACACCGGCGCCCGTAAATGGGGCACCCCCTATCTGACCCGCGCGTTTTTTGACATCGCCCAGCAAACCCTTTGTGAGGACATTCTACTGGTTCTGGCAGAACGCGAGGGCCAGTGGGTTGCAGGTGCGCTGAATTTCATCGGGCGAGACACACTTTACGGGCGCTATTGGGGCTGTGTCGAAGACCATCCCTGCCTGCATTTCGAACTCTGCTATTATACCGCCATTGATTACGCCATTGCCCACGGATTGCAGCGCGTCGAGGCCGGTGCGCAGGGCGAACACAAGCTGTCACGCGGGTATCTACCGGTGCAAACCCATTCGTTGCACTGGGTGGCGGATGCCGGTTTTCGCAAAGGCATCGAGCAATATTTAACCGCCGAACAGGCCGCCGTCGAAGAGGACATTGAAATCCTGACCAGCTACGGGCCGTTTCGCAAAAGCAAGGACCCCATCGAATGAGTAACAAGCTGACCGAAACCGCCCATGCTGACGCCCTTGCCGAACTTGGCGCTGCAGACTGGACCCATGATCCCGCGCGCGATGCGATTCAAAAGAACTTCAAGTTCAAAAACTTTGTCGAGGCTTTCGGTTTTATGACCAAAACGGCGCTCTTTGCCGAGAAATGGAACCACCATCCGGAGTGGTTCAATGTTTACAATACCGTCGAGGTCACGCTAACCACGCATGATGTAGGCGGTCTTTCAGAGCTGGATCTGAAGCTTGCCCGAAAAATGGATAGTTTGTCACAATAGGACGTGCGGATATGGAAAACGAAACTAGCTTTGACTTTGATAGCTTACTGTCACCCGAAACCTGGCTTTTAATCGGGATGAATGTGGTCTCGGCCTTTTTGATCCTGTTTGTCACATTGTTTATGGCAAAATGGGTGAAGAAGAAGATCATCAAAGTCGGCCATGCCAACGAAGAACTGGACGACACGCTGTTCTCCTTCCTTGGCAATATCGCCCGCGTTCTGGTGATGGTGCTGGGCGGGATTTTTATCCTGAACCGGTTCGGCGTGGAAACCACCTCTCTGGTTGCTTTGATCGGTGCCGCCGGTCTGGCGGTTGGTCTGGCGCTGCAAGGCACCCTGTCCAATTTTGCCGCTGGGGTGATGCTAATCCTCTTTCGGCCTTTCAAAACCGGCGACTATATCGACATCGGCGGCGAAGCCGGTACTGCCAAAGAGATTTCGATCTTTACCACAGAGCTTGCAACTGTTGATAACGTGCAGATCATCATTCCGAATGCGCAGGTTTGGGGGTCTCCGATCACCAATTACTCTGCCTATGCAACGCGGCGTGTCGATTTTGTCTTTGGGGTATCCTACGGCAGCGATCTGAAAAAAGCCGAGGGAATCATCATGGATTTGATCAAGGCCGACAGCCGTATCCACGGCGATCCAGAGCCCTTTGTCAAAGTGGGCAATCTGAACGATTCTTCGGTCGATTTCACCGTGCGTGTCTGGTGCGATGCCGCCGATTATTGGGACATCAAGTTCGAGCTGACCCGCAAGGTCAAGGATGCCTTTGACGCTGGCGGCATTGATATCCCGTTCCCAACCCGTACCATGGTCACCGTTGGTTAAACGCATAAAGCTGCGCCTTGAACCGGCGCAGCTTTTTTTAACTTACGGACAGCGCTGCATTAGCACAGCGCCCGACCTTATAAAGCGGCCAGAAGGCTTTCGCCTGTCGACAAATCACAAACACCGGGTTCGTCGACTTGCGCAGCCGTAACCACCCCATCTTCAAGCACCAGCGCATAGCGGTTGGAGCGGTCGATAAGACCCAATGGTGCGGCGGTGAATTCCATTTTCAAAGCCTTGGTGAAAGAGGCGTCTGAATCCCCCAAGAACGTAATCCCCGCCTCAGTGGCACCAGTCGACTCACCCCAGGCTTTTAATACGAAGGGATCATTGACTGCGATACAGATGATCTCTTCTACGCCCTTTGCGGCAAAGGCGTCAGCGGTACGGATAAAACTGGGTATATGTGATGTGGTGCATGGGCCCGTAAAGGCGCCAGGTAGGGCAAAAACCACGACCTTACGACCTGTCGTTTTCGCCTTCAACGACACGCTGGTCGGACCCTCTGGCCCCATGATCAAAAAATCAGCTTCTGGCAGTTTATCCCCGACGGAAATTGTCATTGTTCTATCCCTGTTGTTGTTTGCGGTATTATCCCTTTTCGATATAGGAAGTCGTAAGCCATTGGGCCAGTTGAAAGGCAGTTTAATGCGCATCATCGCAGGAGATTTTCGGGGAAAGGCCCTTGCTTCGGTGGGCAAAGGCGATGTCGGCGCGCATTTGCGCCCGACCACGGACCGCGTGCGCGAAAGCTTGTTCAATGTTCTGGCCAACGGCGGCTTTGGCGATCCGATCACCGGTTTGCGGGTGCTGGATCTATTTGCGGGCACCGGTGCTTTGGGCCTAGAGGCCCTGTCGCGCGGCGCGGCGCATGTCTGCTTTGTCGATGACGGGCGTAAGGCGCAGGCATTGATCCGCGAAAACATTGCGCTCTGTCAGGCCCAAAAGCGAACCAATCTGCTGCGTTGTGATGCCACCCGTCTGCCCGCCAATCCGGATGCGCCCTATGATCTGGTGTTTCTGGACCCCCCTTATGGTAAAGCACTGGGGGAAAAGGCGCTGTCTGGGGCGCTCGCGCAGGGCTGGATCGTCGATAACGCGTTGATCGTTTTCGAAGAAAACAGTCCGCAAGCGGCACCGGACGGCTTTACCCTGCTGGATCAACGTAAATATGGCGATACCCATATCGCCATATTGGAACCCACCTAGATCTGGCCTAACCCCAAGTCGGGTGATATTTACCGGCTGGCGAGAGGGTGAAAATCTCAACCCCATCTGCGGTAACACCGACAGAATGCTCAAACTGGGCCGAGAGGCTCTTGTCGCGAGTGACCGCCGTCCAGTCATCAGCCAGCACTTTGGTTTCAGGACGCCCCAGATTGATCATCGGCTCAATGGTAAAGATCATACCTTCCTCGAGCACCGCACCGGTACCCGGACGCCCGTAGTGCAACACATTGGGCGGCGCATGAAACACCCGACCCAGCCCATGACCGCAAAAATCACGCACCACCGACATACGGTTGCTTTCGGCATAGGTCTGGATCGCATGGCCGATATCGCCAAAAGTATTGCCCGGTTTCACCGCCTCGATCCCCTTCATCAGGGCATCATGGGTCACCTGAATCAGACGTTCTGTTTTGCGGCTTAGCTTGCCAGCCACATACATGCGGCTGGTGTCACCGAACCATCCATCGACAATCACCGTCACATCGATGTTCAGAATATCGCCGTCTTTCAATCGCTTTGCACCGGGGATGCCGTGGCAGACCACATGATTCACCGAAATACAGGACGCATGTTGATAGCCCTTGTAACCGATGGTTGCCGAAGTCGCATTGGCGGCATCCACCTGATCGGTGATCCATTTGTCAAGCTCGCCGGTTGAAACACCCGGCACGACCAGTGCCGCCACACCATCCAGAATTTCAGCCGCCAGCTTTCCGGCTTTATGCATGCCGGCAAAATCGTCTTGCGGATAGATACGGATGCCCTCGCGGGTCAGGCGGCCTCGATTGTCGGTCAAATTAACGCTCCGAAAAATGGGTTTCTCCGTGCCTAAATAAGGACTTTACCCACAAAGAGCCAGAGGGGCGTTAAAATAGAGTTACACCGCCCTGCATCAGACCAATGCGACCGGCAAGGCGTTACCCACATCGATCCCCGCAGGCGATATCCTGCAGTCATAACAAAGCACCTCTACCCCCGCCGCCCGCGCCTGATCAAAGGCCTGCGCATAGGCGGGGTCCATATCACGGGCCAAAGCAAAACGGCCACAATCGGTGCGCTGCACCAGATAAAACATCACCGCCCGATGCCCCTGCGCCACCATGTCAGTCAGTTCCTCAAGATGCTTTTTACCCCGCGCGGTAACGCTATCGGGAAATTCGGCCAAATCGCTTTGACGCCTTAGATGCACGTTCTTGATTTCAACATAGCAATCCGGCAGCCCCTCTTGGGTCAGTAGAAAATCGATACGGCTATTTTTGCCATAGGCGACTTCGGGGCGGATGCTGCGGTATGGGGCCAATTCTGTGACATCACCTGCAGTAAGCGCCTGTTTCATCACCCGATTGGGAATCGCGGTATCGATCCCCGTCCAATGGCCGTTGTCATGCTCAATCAACCGCCAGCCGTATTTCAGCTTTTTCTTTGGATCGTCATTGGGTTCCAGCCAGATTTTTAACCCCGCATCCTTAAGCCCAAGCATCCCGCCGGGATTGGGGCAATGGGCCACGACCTCGCGACCGTCGGCAAGACGCACATCCGCCAGAAAGCGTTTATAGCGACGAAGTAGCGTGGCGGGGACAAGAGGGGTTTGAAAGCGCATGGCACAGGCCTATACCGAGAAAGAGACCCCAGCAAGCAGGAGCCGACCATGCCCAACCCAACCGCCGCCATGATCGTGATCGGAGATGAAATCCTGTCGGGCCGCACCCGCGATTCGAATATGCATTTTCTGGCCACAGCCCTGACCAAACAGGGGATCGACCTGCTCGAGGCCCGCATGATCAGCGATGACCACGATGCGATTGTCGCCGCGGTGAAATCCCTCTCGGCGCAATATGATCACCTGTTCACTTCGGGCGGGATCGGCCCGACCCATGATGATATCACCGCTGATGCCATCGCCGCCGCCTTTGAGACACCGATTGATGTGCGCGAGGATGCCCGCAAACTGCTGGCCGATATGTACACCGCCACGGGGCGTGAATTAAACACCGCACGCCTGCGTATGGCCCGCATTCCCGATGGCGCAGATCTGATCGATAATCCTGTCTCGACGGCGCCGGGGTTCACACTGAACAATGTGCATGTCATGGCCGGTGTGCCCAGCGTGTTTCAGGCGATGGTGGCCTCGGTCCTGCCGCGCCTGTCCGGAGGGGCACCGCTGCTGTCCCAAAGCCTGCGGATCAATCGCGGCGAAGGCGATATTGCCGGACCGCTCAGCGCCTTGGCCGATGATTTTCCGGCCCTCTCTATCGGGTCCTATCCGTTTCAGGACAACGGTGCCTATGGGGCTAATATTGTCATACGCGGCACCGAGGGCGCTGACATTGATGCCGCAATGACCCGACTGGCCCAGACCTTTGCGGAAGCGCTTTGATGCCCTTGCCCACGGCTGCGACGCTCTATGAGGTGGTCGAAGCCACTTGGCCGCCCTCCAGCGCCATTCAAAACGGGCCGTGGACAATTCGGGACGGCGCGGGCGGCGGCAAACGTGTGTCTGCGGCGACCGCCCATGGTCCAGTGCGGGCGCAGGATATTGCCGCCATGGAAGAGGCCGCGGCCACGTTGAACCAACCACCACTGGTGATGATCCGCAACGGCGACGCAGCACTAGACACCTTACTGGCGGCAGAAGGCTATCAGATTATCGATCCGGTGGTGCTTTATGCCTGCCCAATAGAGGCGCTGCTGACCCCAAAACCCGACCGGCTTGACGGTTTTGCAATCTGGCCGCCCTTGGCCATACAAGAAGAACTGTGGGCGGAAGGTGGTATCGGTCCGGCCCGTGTGGATGTCATGCGCCGCGCGCCCGCCCCGAAAACCACCATTCTGGGCCGCTGTGAGAGCCGTGCCGCAGGCACCGCCTATGTCGGGCTGCACGGACAAATTGCGATGCTGCACGCGATGGAAGTCTCCCCTAACCTGCGCCGTAAAGGGGCGGCAGGCAAGATGATGCGGGTGGCCGCGCACTGGGCCGCCAAACAGGGAGCCGAGATCTTTTCGCTGGTCACAACCTGTGAAAACGCAGCGGCCAACGGCCTCTATGCTTCCTTGGGCATGGTTTCTGTGGGACAGTATCATTACCGCATCAAACAGACTGCCAAAACAGGCCAAGCGTGACGCAAAGAATACTCTTCAGAAGTGCCGCCCTTTTAATCGCACTGACCCTGCCAACCGCCGTACTGGCGGAAGCTTTGCAATTGCCAAGTCCGGTCTCGCGCACGGCTTTGCTACAAAACCCGTTGGGCAGCTACGCCCTACCGATTACCGCGTTTGATCAAGGGGTTGTGCGCACGATTGCGACCGAGGGGGCAATCACCCAATCGGCATGGAAACTGCCACAAAGTACCGCCACGACCCTGCAAATCCTTAATCCGCTGCGGGATCAACTGCGCGACGGCGGTTATAATATCCTGTTTGAATGCGACACCGACAGCTGTGGCGGCTTTGATTTTCGCTACGGGATCGACCTGCTGCCAGAGCCGGATATGCATGTAAACCTTGGCGATTTCCGGTTTCTGTCGGCCCGCAAATATGAACCCACTGGAACGCTATTCCTCAGCCTGATGATCAGCCGCAGCGCGACGGCGGCCTATGTACAGCAAACTCAGGTGGACAGCGCCGCATTGCGCCCCGAAGAAACAGCACCCCAAACGACAGCCCCCCTAACCACCCTGAGCACTGACCGCGATGGTGAGGATTTTTCCTCTCAGCTAGAGGCACAGGGCCATGTCGTGCTAGAAGATTTGGTCTTTGAGACCGGCTCTGCCGATCTGGGCCTTGGACCATTTGAATCCCTGACAGCGCTTGCCGCCTATTTGACCGCCAATCCGACACGCGCGGTGGCACTGGTGGGGCATACCGATGCCGAAGGGGCATTAGAGGGCAATGTCGCTTTGTCCAAACGCCGTGCCGCCTCTGTAGCCGCGCGGCTTGTGGCAGAGCTAGGGGTATCGGGCGATCAGATCCGCGCCGAGGGGATGGGCTATCTCGCGCCGCGCGCCACCAATTTGACCGACGCGGGCCGCACCCAAAACAGAAGGGTCGAAGTGATACTCACTTCGACCCAGTAATATAGTGCCGAGGGGGGCACCAAGGGAATGTCTTACCAGGCGTCCGGGCCTTTTTCGGCAAATGACTGCACCAGAAAATCAATAAAGGCGCGAACCTTGGGCTGGGTAAACCGGCCGGGCGGATAGACTGCATAAATCCCCTGACGTTCGACCGGCAGATCGGGAATGGCCTCTTCCACCTGCCCCTGACGCAGAGCGTCATCATACAGAAAGCTTGGCAAGTATGCGATGCCCAGACCGGAAACGGCGGCATTCAGCAAAGACTGCCCGTCATTCACCGACAACCAACCCGCGGTCCGCACCTGACGCTTTTCACCGGAGGGGGCGGTGATTTTCCAAACCGCGCCGTTGGACTGGCTGGAATAATGCAAAAGCTTATGGTCATTCAGATCATCAATTTTTTGCGGACGGCCATATTTTTCGAAATAGGCCGGCGAAGCAATCATCCGTTTGGTTGTTTCGGTCAGCTTACGGGCCCGCAGGGTGCTGTCTTCCAGCTCTCCGATGCGCACGGCCATGTCAAAGCCTTCGCTGATCAGTTCTACATAACGGTTGTTCAGCACCATGTTGACGGTAATGTCAGGATATTCCAGAAGAAAATCCCCCAAGACCGGTGACAGGTGGTTCACCCCGAAATCGGTTGCGACCGAAATCCGCAACAGGCCCGAAGGCGCGGATTGCATCGACGTGACCAAAGCGTCTGCCTCTCCGGCGTCGTTCAACACCCGACGGGCGCGATCATAATAGGCCAGACCAATCTCGGTCGGGCTGACGCGGCGGGTTGTGCGGTTCAGCAGGCGCGCCCCAAGGCGGGCTTCCAGCGAAGAAACATGTTTGGACACCGCCGATTTGGAGATGCCCATCTTGCGCGCTGCGTCTGTAAAACCACCCTGATCGACGACGGTGGCGAAGGCTTCCATTTCCGTTAAACGGTCCATACCAATTCCTAAAAATACCAAATTCGTTGACAACTGTATCGCGTCTAAATCAGGCGGAATTGCGGAACATACCGGACAATACTGGGGTTTTAACGAGGATCGTTTATCCACAGGAAACAGGGAAACAATGGATTTCCGCCTTGAATCCTTTGGGTTTTCCCTAGGGGAAAGCCCTTCACAATCTCGCCCCAATTGAGCTTGGGACGAGATTAAATTTTAAAAACACGAATTAATGGCCGCTAAAGACTAGCGTGCGCACCGGCAGCATAAAGGCCTGAATGCGCAGGATCATCGCATGGGCCAGACCGACGGTATCGATGGTATGCAGGAACAGGAATTCTCCAGTGCCCATCTCTTCGGTGTGCAGCCGTTCATGGTTATCCGTATAGGCATTGGCAAAACAGGCGCTGCCCGGGATGATTTGCTCGGCATGTTCACCAAACAGGGGCCGCATGGCGACAGTTACCGTTCCGGGCACGGGCCGGTCCTGAATATCCAGCAAGTTATCAGACGGACGGAACTGACCTGTCGCAATCACATCCTGGACGCGGACAATCTGCATCGGAATAATCCGGAACGGCAGCGACGCACAGGCCACTTCGGTCACCATCCCAACCTTAAGAACCGTGGCCGCCATCTGCCCAAAGCCTGCCTGATACAGTTGCTCGATCTCGGTAGGTACAAGGATACCCGCCGGGCGCAAAATCGCAGAGACATAATCCCCTGGCTGTAACTGGAATTGCTCCAGCCGCCCTTCAACGCCCGCATAGGTGACGGTTTTTTCAAAATCAACCTGCGCTTGCTTCAGCGCGGCCTCTGCCGATTTTTTCTGGGCAGGCAGCAAAGTCGAGATTTTGGACTCCACCGCTTCGACGTTGGCTTCTGCGGCCACGACAGCGCCTTCGCGGCTATCCACGACGTTCTGCAGACTTTCGATCTCGCGATCATTCACAATGCCCGGATTACGGGCTTGCAAATCCAGTTTTGTCCGAAGCTCATCCAACGCCTGCTCCAAAGACCCTTCCGCCTGTTCAACCGAGCCTTTTGCGGCGGCCAGTTCGGATTGCGCCACCACAAAGGCGGCATCAGCTTCGCTAACTTTGGTTTCCGCAGAATCAATCGCGGCGCGCTGGCTGCTGTCGTCAATCCGGAAAAGCGGGGTCCCCGCAGGGACAATTTCGTTGTTTTTAACAAAAACTTCCGCCACCCGGCCCGGTGTTTCCGGCAGGATCGTTACGGTGCGGAAATAAGAGGACACGTTACTGGTCGACGGGTGGTAATAGAAGATCAGCGTGATCAGGGTGGTGGTCAGAACCGCACAGGATGCGATCCCCCAGCGCAATTCGAACCAAACCGAATACAACGTGATCTCTTTGCCGATGCGTTTACCCTGTCGGTAACGGCGGTAGAGGTAATCCGGCAGCAAGGTCACCAAAGAGCAGAGAATAAATTCCAGCATTATACGTGCTCCGCCTTGTCAGTATCTGTGTTGGTGGCTTTGGTCGTACCTACGTCGCCAGCTGGGCTTGGCACGCTCTCGGTAGCCGGTTGTACTGCGGCGGATCGACGGGCCTCGGCGTCGCTTAAGCTCGCCAAAGAACGCGCCACAGAGTTCAAAGGTGTGGCAAAATCAGGAAACTGGATGCTGGCCAACAGCAATCCGGCAACCCAGAACAGGTTGTTGTGGGTAAAAAGCGCAAGCAGCGTCAGAATGCCGACGACCTGTAACTGGGTGTGGTTGACCTCATGAGCCATCTTATCCGGGAGCGAGTGCAGATGAAGATAGAACACCAGCAGCAGAAAGATCACCGCCAGCAGAAAAATCCCGATCCCGACAAAGAGCCAATCCGTTGTGCCGGGGGCCGACACGTAAAACGGCAGATGCGGTAGCGCCTCTGCGGCAGTTGCAGTTGTATCGCTCATTGATCCCTCAATCCCTTGCTGTAATGGCCCGTCTTAACAAGCCACCTAAGCTAAGGAAAGAGTAACCCCGCCCGCCTAGAGGCTGGCAGCCAGTCGGGTACCCTGATTGATCGCACGCTTGGCATCCAGCTCTGCGGCCACGTCCGCACCCCCGATGACATGCACGCCCAGCCCTGCGGATTCTAAGGCATCTGCAAGGCTGCGTTCGGGCAGCTGCCCCGCACAAAGCACAATCGTATCGGCCGCGATCAGGGTCGGATTTTCACGTCCTTCCCCATAGGAAACATGCAATCCTTCGGCATCGATCTTTTCATAGTTTACGCCACCGATCATCTTGACGCCCTTCATGTTCAAGGTCGCGCGGTGAATCCAGCCGGTGGTTTTCCCCAACCCTTTACCGGGTTTTTGCGCCTTGCGCTGAAGCAATGTCACATTGCGGGCAGCAGCATGCGGTTGCGGCCCTTCCGGTGCCAGACCGCCGCGATCCTGTGCCGGATCACTGACGCCCCATTCCTCTTTCCAGAGATCAAGGTTCTCGGTCGGGCTGTCACCGGCATGCACCAGATATTCGGAGACATCAAAGCCAATGCCGCCCGCGCCCACGACGGCGACGGACTTGCCTACCGGTTTCTTGTCGCGCAGCACCTCGACATAGCCCAGCACATTTGCGCCGTCCTGCCCCGGAATTTGTGGGTCCCGCGGCACCACGCCGGTGGCAATGATGACCTCGTCAAATCCCTGTAGATCGCTGGCCGAGACCTCTTGGCCAAGCTCAACGTTTACGCCGGATTTGCGCAGCATCGTGGCAAACCAGTCAACAAACGCATGGAATTCTTCCTTGCCGGGGATTTGTTTGGCAATGTTCAACTGCCCGCCAACTTCGGCCGCGCGATCAAACAGGGTCACATCATGGCCGCGCGCATCCGCTGTCAGCGCCGCAGAAAGCCCCGCCGGACCGGCCCCGACCACGGCGATCTTCTTGGGGGTTTCGCTAGGGGTGATCACGATTTCGGTTTCGTGACAGGCCATCGGGTTCACCAGACAAGAAGTCAGCTTGCCGGAAAAAGTGTGATCCAGACAGGCCTGATTGCAGGCAATACAGGGGGCGATTTCATCCGAACGGCCCTGCGCAGCTTTGTTAACGAAATGCGCATCCGCCAGAAACGGGCGCGCCATCGAAACCATATCGGCACAGCCATCCGCCAGCACCTGCTCGGCCACATCCGGCATATTGATCCGGTTCGACGTCACGATGGGCACATTCACCTGCCCCATCAGTTTTTCCGTTACCCAAGTAAAGGCGCGGCGCGGCACAGAGGTGGCAATCGTCGGGATACGGGCTTCGTGCCAGCCGATACCGGTGTTCAGGATCGTCACCCCTTCGGCCTCCAAAGCCTTGGCAAGCTGAACGACTTCTTCATGGGTAGAGCCGCCGGGCACCAGATCAATCATCGACAGGCGGAAGATAATTATAAAATCCGGCCCGACAGCGGCGCGGCAGCGACGCATGATTTCCACCGCCAACCGCATCCGGTTTTCATAAGACCCACCCCAGCGATCCGTGCGTTTGTTGGTCTGCGCGGCCAGAAACTGATTAATGAAATAACCCTCGGAGCCCATGATCTCAACGCCATCATAACCGGCGTCGCGCGCGCGTAAGGTGGCGGTGGCAAAATCGGCGATCTGCTTTTCGATGCCGTCTTCATCCAGCTCTTTTGGCACAAAAGGAGAGATCGGGGATTTGATTGCCGAAGGCGCAACACATTCCGGCGAATAGGCATATCGGCCCGCATGCAGGATTTGCATGGCAATCTTGCCGCCATTTTCATGCACACGATCTGTGACGATACGATGGTTGGCAATGTCCTGATCGGTAAACAACCCCGCCGCCCCGACAAACACACCACCTTCGCGGTTTGGGGCCATGCCGCCGGTGACGATCAAAGCCACCCCACCGCGCGCGCGTTCGGCATAGAATTCTGCGACCCGGTTCCAGTCCTTGGTTTCCTCAAGGCCGGTATGCATTGAGCCCATCAGGACGCGGTTCTTGAGCTGCGTAAAGCCAAGATCAAGCGGGGCCATCAGATTGGGATAAAGCGAATGGGTCATAGCGGTTCCTCCTGCCTATCCTTGCTGTCGGCAATTGGCTGGCTTGTCACGCAAAACGCCGCGTCAACCCGATCCGGATCGCTTAAGACATCGTCTCGACGCAGTGCCGCCGGAACGCCCGTTTCAACATATCAAGCTCGGCCCGCAGCAATCCGATTTCGGCTTGCATGTCCTCATCCAATGGCTCTCCGGCCAGCACCGAAAAGCTCCCGAGTTTTTCGAGGCTGCCCGCATCGGCAATCAGATAGGTTTGTAGACCATCTGACAGGCTATCGACAGGGATCGGGATACGCACATGCCAATAGCCGGGGTTGTCGGGCAGAGGTTGCACCTCTATCCCGTCCAAAGTCGTCTCCAGATAGGTCACTTGCAATTGCGGTGTCTCGGTTTGGGAAATATCGGTTTGCAATACACCTTCCCAAGCGCCGGCGAAAATACGGGTCTTTGTCAGTTCCATTTTCTGCATGGTAGCCCCTTAGATTTCAGCGCGCGGGCGGCGCGTCATGGTAAGATCGCGCAATGTGATCTGGTTCATCTCTGGTCCTTCAAAGATCAAATCCAGCCACATACGTTCAACCCGTTTTTCGTTGAGTTTGGTATAGGTCATGTCAAATTCGACCGAGAAATCTTCTTCCTGCCACGGCAGTTCGCGCACGATTTGTTCGGTGTTGGGGCCATGCTTCACGTTCAGACGGGCGAAAATCTCAAGCGGCTTCTCAAGTTCGACAATGACATCCAGCTTGATCAGATGCTTTTTGCGCAAGCCCGTGGCGGCTTCTGTCGGCAAATCAATCGCAAGCGACAGGAAACTGCCGTCAAACTGGAAAACATCCATGCGCAGGCCAAACGGCGCAAGATCTTCTTCGCGGGTGTTGCGAATCTGGCGGGCGGTCAATTCAGAAATCGCGCAATCATGGTATACTGCAACCTCGCGACCGATGCGTTCCTGCGTGGCGATGGCCGCTTTGCCCGGCACCGGCAGCGGGCCGGTCCAGAGTTCGGGGCGATAGGCCCAGTCACAAAACAGCGGCTTCTGGATTGCCGAAGACCCGATCAGCGGCAGCGTCAGGCGGCTGTCAGCAATAAACATCAACTGATCCACGCGGCTGCGTAGCTTTTGCGCCTGCGTGCGCAGCCCTCTCAGGGTCGCCGGATCGGCGGTTTTTGCATCCTGCACCAGCTTGCCCCAGCGCGACAGGTTTCGCTTCATCGCGATCTTGTCGATAGGATTTCCAAGAAAACTGACCATGAAATGGATACTCGCCTGATTGCTGAATGTTTTTTTCGTTTCGCTCTAATGGCGACTATCAAAACAATCAATCGATCCGCGATCAACTCTTAAGACGCATTTTCGCGATTTATTCGTTTCACAAAAGTCTTTAACACCGCAAGTGACTCTTTTTCAGAAATTGGTTGCTGCCGAGTGCCCATCACGGTCGCAGACACCAACCGGCCCTCGACATCAAAAAATGCCCGCCAGGATGAATCCGAAAGCTCCGGTGCGATGGATCGGCTTTGATCCTTGGCCAGCACAAAAAACGCATCCCCCAGCTGGCGTGTATCCAGCACCTGTACGGTCTGTGCCTTATGATCGCGGCTCAGGGTTTTGCGCCCCTCTTCAGAGCGGAAATAACGATCCAGCACCGGCAGGGTCTGACGGATCGAATAACCGCCGGTATTGTCGCGCACGGTGGCAGTTAAAACCGCCAATGTTTTGGGTTCGGGCACCGCATCCGTACGGGCAATGGCCGCGCAGCTTCCTAAAAGGACAAAGGCGCTATCGGGTGCATTCTGAGAGGCCGAAGGATCAACACAATAGCCGCGGGGACCGGCGATCACCAATCCGGGGCTTGTCACCGAAACTTTTGCAGGGGCCAGTCGCGCCAGATCTTTGGCGCCTTGGGCAGAGGTGACCATCGGTCCTGTGTCACAGCCTGCCACCAAAAGAATGGACGCGGCGACCCATGCCGCCGCGCCAAATGGAAGTTTGACCTTAGAGGTCCATGTAAACATGCTTTTCTGCTTTGCCGCCGGGATGGGTCACGGCGCCCTTGTTCGTTGCCTGCACCTGTTGGGCGTATTTCCACAACGCACCAGAGGCATAGATCGTTTCGCGGGGGCCAGCCCAGTTTTCTTTACGCTTGGCGAAATCTGCCTCAGATACATCTGCGGAAATCTCACCGGTGAGAGCGTTAATCGTAATCATGTCGCCATCCTGCAGCAACGCGATTGGCCCGCCATGAGCGGCTTCTGGCCCAACGTGGCCCACACAGAACCCGCGCGTCGCACCAGAGAAACGGCCATCAGTGATCAGGGCGACTTTTTTGCCCATGCCCTGCCCCGACAGCGCCGCTGTGGTTGACAGCATTTCGCGCATACCCGGACCACCGGATGGGCCCTCGTTGCGGATCACAAGCACTTCGCCTTCTTTGTAAGCGCGTTCCTGAACGGCGGCAAAAGCCTCTTCTTCGCATTCAAACACGCGGGCCGGACCGGTAAAGACCTGTTGGTCCTCGCTCATGCCGGCAACTTTCACAATCGCACCCTCAGGCGCCACATTGCCTTTAAGACCGACGACACCACCGGTTTCAGTCAGCGGCGTATCAACGGCATGGATCACCTTGCCATCGGCTTCGCGGGACACACGGTCAATCTCTTCACCGATGGAATAGCCGGTAACGGTCATACAATCGCGATTGATCAGGCCGGCCTTGTCCAGCTGCTTCATCACAACCGGCACACCGCCAGCTTCATAAAGGTCTTTGGCCACATACTGCCCACCCGGTTTCAGATCGACGAAATAAGGCGTGTCGCGGAAGATGTCGCAGACGTCATCCAGATCGAAATCGATACCGGCTTCATGCGCAATCGCTGGCAAGTGCAGACCGGCATTGGTCGAGCCACCGGTACAGGCAACGATGCGCGCCGCGTTGATCAACGAGTCACGGGTGACGATATCGCGCGCACGGATGTTCTTGGCGATCAGGTTCATCACCGCACGGCCCGAGGCCTCTCCATATTGGTCGCGGCTTTCATAAGGGGCTGGCGCACCGGCAGAGTTTGGCAGCGCAAGGCCGATGGCTTCGGACACACAGGCCATGGTGTTGGCGGTGAACTGGCCACCACAGGCCCCGGCCGACGGGCAAGCGACAGCTTCGAGTTTTTCCAATTCGCAGGTCGAAAGATTGCCCGCCTGATGCTGGCCCACAGCCTCGAACACATCCTGAACGGTAACGTCCTGACCATTGTGGCGACCCGGCAGGATCGAGCCACCGTAGATAAAGACCGACGGCGTATTCAGACGCACCATCGCCATCATCATCCCCGGAAGGGATTTATCACAACCCGCAAGACCGACAATCGCGTCATAACAATGGCCGCGCATGGTCAGTTCAACCGTATCGGCAATGGCTTCGCGGGACGCAAGCGAAGAGCGCATGCCCTCGTGGCCCATGGCGATGCCGTCGGTCACGGTGATGGTGGTGAATTCGCGGGGCGTGCCCATCGCTTGTTTCACGCCCATCTTCACCGATTGCGCCTGACGGTTCAGCGCGATGTTACAGGGCGCCGCTTCGTTCCAGCAGGTGGCCACACCGACCAAAGGCTGGTGAATTTCGGCCTCGGAAAGGCCCATCGCATACATATAAGAACGGTGCGGCGCACGGGCCGGCCCTTCTGTAACGTGACGGCTGGGTAGTTTGGACTTGTCAAAGGTCGGATTGGTCATGGATGCCTCCCATAAAACTGGCTGAAATGGGAATAGGCAAAAGGCAGGCAAAGGACAAGCGGGATGTGGGGAAAAGAGACCTCTGCGAAAGGCAGATGGCTTTCTTGAGCATCAAAGGGATTGACGCCTCCCCCCATTGCCCTCTCCCATCCGCTCCGCTAGCGTCCCGCGCCATGAGACAGAGCCATTCCACCGCCTATGCCCCCCATGAGACGCTGGTCGCGCCCGCCCGCGCTTATCCGCAGCTTTGGCGGTTGATCCTCGGGCTGGTCCTGACCGCCGCGCTCTATATGATTCTGGGCACGCTGTTGTTCACCGCAACCCTGAGCAACGCGATTGAGCCGAGCACCTTTGACACCCCCGATCCCACCAGCAGCCCCTCTGCAACCCTCGCCTTATTGATGGGGTTCGGGTTTATGGTGCTGGGCACTGCGGGAGCGGCGCGCCTGTTGCATAAGCGCGGCGTGTTGACGTTACTTGGTCCCGCCCGCATGGCCCTTAGCTGTTTTAGCCTCGCACTTGTTGCGACCCTTGGCATCAACCTGCTGGTTTTTGTGCTGCCGCCCTATGCCCTGCCGGAACTGGTGCCCAACCTGCCCGTGGCCACGTGGTTTAGCTTGCTTTTCATCGCTGTGCCCGCGCTGTTGCTGCAGGTCAGTGCCGAAGAAGTGCTGTTTCGCGGCTATATCCAGCAACAGCTTGCCGCCCGTTTTCAAAGCCCGCTGATCTGGATGGTCCTACCATCGGCGCTTTTTGGGCTGGCGCATTATACGCCTGCCGGAAACGGCGAAAATGCCTGGCTGGTTGTGCTTTGGGCCTTTGGCTTCGGGCTTTTTGCCGCCGATCTGACCGCACGCACCGGCAATCTTGGCGCAGCCATCGGGCTGCATTTTGTCAATAACGCCTTTAGCATCCTGCTGATCAGCCCTGCGGGCCCGCTCTCGGGGCTGGCGCTTTACAGGTTGCCTTTTTCGTTGGCGGACCTGCCGATGGCCGATCCACTGATCCTGATTGATCTGGCGGTGATCCTCTGTAGCTGGCTTGCAATCCGAATTGCGCTTAAGGTCTGATTGCAATTCGTCGCGCAGCCGCTTATTTCAGGGAGCAACACAGGCACAGGGACCAGAAGCTGTATGAACTGGATTACAAACTACGTCCGCCCTCGGATCAACTCGCTGTTTTCGCGTCGCGAGGTGCCCGAGAACCTATGGACCAAATGCCCCGAATGCGGCACCATGCTGTTCCATCGGGAGCTTTCGGACAATCTGCAGGTCTGCAGCAGCTGCGAGCATCACCTCGCCTTTACGCCACGCGAACGCTTTGATGCGCTGTTTGACGGCGGCATTTTTGTCGAAATCGCAGTGCCCGATGTGGTGGCCGATCCGCTGCATTTCAAAGATCAGAAGAAATACCCCGACCGAATGAAAGCGGCGGTCAAAAAGACCGGCGAAAAAGATGCGATGCTGATTGCCGAGGGCAAGATGGGCGAAACCCAGATTGTGGCCGCAGCGCAGGATTTCTCTTTCATGGGGGGATCGATGGGCATGTATGTGGGCAACGCCATTATTGCCGCCGCCGAACGCGCGGTGGATTTGAAATGCCCGCTGATCCTGTTTTCCGCTGCCGGCGGCGCGCGCATGCAAGAAGGCATCCTGTCCTTGATGCAAATGCCGCGCACCACCGTAGCCGTGCAGATGCTCAAAGAAGCGGGCCTGCCCTATATCGTCGTGCTGACCCATCCGACCACCGGCGGGGTGACGGCCTCTTATGCGATGCTGGGGGATGTGCAGATCGCCGAACCCAACGCGCTGATCGGTTTTGCCGGCACCCGCGTGATCGAACAAACCATCCGAGAGAAACTGCCCGAGGGGTTCCAGCGTTCCGAATATTTGCTGGACCACGGCATGCTGGATCAGGTGGTGCACCGTAAGGATATGCGCGACAACCTGATTACGCTCTGCCGCCTGCTGATGAAAATGCCGCCTGCGGTGAAGGGCAATCTGCCAAAGCCCGCCGAAACAGAGGCGCTGCCGATGCCGGAATCCCCTCCTGAGGAAAGCCCAGCGGAACAGCCCAAAGCATGAGCGGCACAGGTTCGGACGCCATCCTCGAACGGATGATGGCGCTGCACCCGAAACTGATGGACCTGACGCTGGATCGGGTCTGGCGGTTGCTGGCCGCACTGGAACATCCGGAGCAAAAACTCCCTCCGGTGATCCATATCGCAGGCACCAACGGCAAAGGCTCCACACAGGCAATGATCCGCGCCGGACTAGAGGCGGCAGATAAGAAGGTGCATGCTTATACCTCGCCGCATTTGGCCCGCTTCCACGAAAGGATTCGCTTGGCCGGAGATCTGATCTCCGAAGAGGCGCTGACGCAGATACTGGATGAATGCTACACCGCCAACGGCGGTGAACAGATCACCTATTTCGAGATCACCACCGTCGCCGGTCTGCTGGCTTTTACCCGAACACCTGCAGATTACACCCTGCTCGAAGTCGGGCTCGGCGGGCGGTTGGACGCCACCAACGTCATTGATCCCCTGCGCACGGTAATCACCCCAGTCTCCATCGATCATCAACAGTTTCTGGGCGATACTTTGGAGCAAATTGCCGGAGAAAAAGCCGGGATCATCAAACGCGGCGTGCCATGCATTGTTGGCCGTCAGGAAGATACTGCTCTAGAGATGATCGAGGCCAAAGCCGCCCGCCTTGGCGCGCCGCTTCTAGTCCAGAACCAGCATTGGCATGTCTGGGAAGAACGCGGGCGGCTCGTTTTTCAGGATGAAACCGGTCTTCTGGACCTGCCCTTGCCCGCCCTGCCGGGCGCGCATCAGATCGACAACGCAGGCATGGCGATTGCAACCCTACGCAGCCTTGCTACCAATGAAGCCGCCTGCGAAGGTGCGATGACAAATGTGACATGGCCCGCCCGTATGCAACGCCTGCGCAAAGGCCCATTGATCAAAGCGGCGGGTGAGGCAGAGCTTTGGCTGGACGGTGGTCACAACCCCGCCGCCGGAGAGGCCATCGCGGCTTTGCTTAAAACCCTGCCCGAAAAGCCAACCCATCTGATCTGCGGCATGCTCAACACCAAAGACATCGGTGGCTACCTGCGCCCGATGGCCAGCGTTGCGCAAACCCTGACGGCTGTCTCTATCCCCGGCGAAACCGCCACGCTCTCCGCCGACGACACCGCTAAAGCCGCCAAAGCGGTCGGCTTGCAAAGCTTTACCGCCATCGATGTGCAAACCGCGATAGAGGCCATCGTCACCCAATCGCCAAAGGCGCGCATCCTGATCTGTGGATCTCTCTATCTGGCGGGCAACGTGCTGCGCGAAAACGGCTAAACCGGCCTCGCGCTTCATTTTGACAAAAATATCCCGGGGGAGTCGCCTTCGGGCGACGGGGGCAGCGCCCCTTACCCGGCCCGGCCCCAATCGGCGTCCTGCATTTCGCGCAACCGACTGGCGGTACGCTCGAATTCAAATGTACCTTCGCCTTCCAGATACAGCATCTCTGGCGCTGCGGCGGCGGAACAAATCAGCCGTACCTTTGCTTCATACAGCGCATCGATCAAAGTAACGAACCGCTTGGCCTCATTAAAGTTATTGCGCGACAGGCTTGGAATATCCTCCAAAACCAACACCCGCGCGGCCTCTGCCAGCGCCAGATAATCCGCTGCCCCCAAAGGGCGACCGCATAGATCATAAAACCGCGCCCGAGCGCAGCCATTGTGAAAAGCCGGAATTTCCACTGCACGCTTGTTCACATAAAGCGTCAACGGCTCGGCCTTACCGCCTGTCAAATCCTGCCAGACCGTATCAATCCGCGCCCGCGTCTCTGCATTTACCGGCGTAAAATACACCGGCGATCCCGCCAATCGATCCTGCCGGTAATCCTTCGGGCTGACCATTTCGTGGATGATCATGCGTTCCTTCAGCAAGTCGATAAACGGTAAAAACAAATGCCGGTTCAACCCGTCCTTATACAGATCATCCGGCACGCGGTTTGAGGTCGTAACCACCACAACACCGGCGGCAAACAGCTTGTCAAACAACCGCCCCACAATCATCGCGTCGGTAATATCGCTGATCTGCATCTCATCAAACGCCAGCAGCCGCACCTGATCGGCAATCGCTTCGGCGACCGGTGTGATCGCATCCTCGACACCGGTCTGGCGGGCTTTGTGCAATCCGGCATGGACCTCTTGCATGAAAGCATGGAAATGTACCCGCCGTTTGTCAGGGATTTCCAGACAGTCGACAAACAAATCCATGACCATCGATTTGCCGCGCCCCACACCGCCCCACAAATACAGGCCCTTGGGCGCTGGCGCTGCGGGTTTGCCAAATAGCCCGCCCAGCAGTCCCTTTTTCTTCGGCACCTCGGTTTCAAGCGCCACCCGCAGTTCTTCCAGATAGGGTAAAACCGCCTGTTGCGCCGGATCTGCGGTCAGAACGCCCTCTGCAACCCGCGCCGCATATGTTTCAATCAAATTTGCCATGTGCCAGTCCTCTTAGGTTCCCTCCTGCCAAGAAACGCAGCAAATGCCAAGCGATCCTGTGGGCAAGAAGGGCGAATTTGCACAACACCGGCCCACCGCCATCCTGCCGATATCCCAGACGCCTTGCCCTGCCTGACCCCGGATCACCAATGGTGATGCCCCCCATAACGACTTTGCCATTGACGTCACGGCCCTCCATCCGCCACACATTCCACCACCAATAGAAAGCCCCCCGCATGCCCCAATCCAAAGCGCCCCTGATGTCCCCCGTGCTGATCGGCGGCTGCATGGTGATCATGATCTGCTTTGCTATTCGCGCAAGCTTTGGCGTCTTCCAAATTCCGATTGCCGAGGAATTCGGCTGGCTGCGGTCTGATTTTTCCATGGCGATTGCCATTCAAAACCTTGCCTGGGGCATCGGGCAGCCGCTGTTTGGGGCTTTTGCCGAAAAATTCGGGGACCGCCGCGCCATTATTGTCGGCGCTCTGACCTATGCGGCAGGGTTGGTGCTCTCGTCCTTTGCCGTCACTCCAGGTGCCCATCAGTTTCTGGAAATTCTGGTCGGCTTTGGCATCGCCGGGACGGGCTTTGGTGTCATTCTGGCCATTGTCGGTCGGGCGGCCTCGGATGAGAACCGGTCGATGGCGCTTGGCATTGTAACCGCAGCCGGATCGATGGGGCAGGTCATTGGCGCACCAACGGCGGAATGGTTACTGGGATTCATGCCGTGGCAATCGGTCTTTCTGGTCTTTGCGGCCTCGATCCTGATGGTGCTTTTCTGCCTGCCGATGATGCGCACCCCGCCGGCCTCCAAGGCCGCGCTCGAAGAAAGCATGTCCGACATCCTCGGCAAAGCCTTTCGCGATCCCAGCTATACACTGATTTTTCTGGGCTTCTTTTCCTGTGGCTATCAACTGTCTTTTGTGACGGCGCATTTCCCCGCTTTCGTCACAGAAATGTGCGGCCCGATCCAGCCCGGTGGTATGCTGTATAATATTGGCATCACCTCGACTTCCGCCCTTGGCGCGATTGCGATTTCCCTGATTGGGGCGGCCAATATCTTTGGCACGCTCTTCGCCAGCTGGTTGGGAAAACGCTACTCAAAAAAATATCTTCTGGCAGGCATTTATATCCTACGCACCCTTGTGGCGGCGACTTTTATCTTGCTTCCGATCACGCCGACCTCGGTGATCCTCTTCTCCATCGTCATGGGCTCTCTGTGGCTGGCAACCGTGCCGCTGACCTCCGGGCTCGTCGCCTATATCTATGGGCTGCGCTACATGGGCACGCTTTATGGCATTGTGTTCTTTTCCCACCAGCTTGGCAGTTTTCTTGGCGTTTGGCTGGGAGGCCGCATGTATGACACCTTCGGAGATTACACCCTCGTCTGGTGGATCGGCGTCGGTATAGGTGCGTTTTCAGCGATTGTGCATCTCCCGGTCCGCGAAATCCCCTTGGGCGAACGGACGGCAGCTTAGTGCTGATTCTTTGCGCATTCTTTGTGCACACCGCCCCGCATCCTGCGTTTGGTCATCGCTGATCTGAACCCGATTAGATGACCCCACAAAACGATGGCTGTCACAGCCTGCATCCGCTATCGATTGAACGACAGCCAAGGACAGAAAGCCCGAACATGCGCCGCATCACACTCCCCGTTCTTTTCACCGGCCTGCTTCTTGCCAGCTGCAGTTCGGTGCTGGGCACCGCCACAACCGTCAAAGGGGCGGGCGATGAATTGCTGAAATTGCGCGCCGGTCCGAGCCTTGAATATAAGGTGATCTTGGGGCTGCCGGACGGTACTGCGCTAAACCGTCTGAGCTGTGTCACAGAATTGGGCCAGCGCTGGTGCCGTGTTGCCCTTGCCAACGCAACGGGCGTGACCGGATATGTTTCTGCCGATTACCTGACCGAGTAGCCCCAGAGGTCTTTTCGCTGTTCGATTGGCCAAAAGCCGCCCGAGAACAGCGGACCGGACGGCTTTAGATGGCTGTACCTACAGATCAAACGTCGCAAAAACCGGCGCATGATCGCTGGGTTTTTCCCATCCGCGTGCATCCCGATAGACGCGGCTGCTATGGGCGGCATTGGAAATATCCGGCGTCGCCCAGACATGATCCAACCGGCGTCCCTTATCTGCCGCATCCCAATCGCGCGCCCGATAGGACCACCAGCTATAGAGCTTGCCCTCCGGAATATCGGCGCGGGTCACATCGATCCAGCCGCCTGCTTCTTGGGTTTCCGCCAGCTGCGCGACCTCAACAGGGGTATGGCTGACCACTTTCAACAGCTTTTTGTGATCCCACACATCGTCTTCACGCGGTGCGATGTTCAAATCACCCACAAGGATCGATTTTTCAGGGGTAGCGGCGCGGAAATGGTCACGCATTTCGGTAAGGTAATCCAGTTTCTGGCCGAATTTTTCATTCACCTCGCGGTCCGCCACATCGCCACCGGCGGGCACATAGAAATTCTGCACCGTCACGCCGTTCTCAAGCTTACCGGCAATATGACGGGCGTGGCCAAGGGCGGCGAAATCTTCGGCACCTGCCTCAACCATCGGGATTTTTGACAGGATCGCCACGCCGTTATACCCCTTTTGGCCCCGCGCCACCATGTGGGTATAGCCGAGTGCTGCAAAACCCTCTGTCGGGATTTTATCCACCGGACTTTTGCATTCTTGCAGGCACAACACATCGGGCGCCTGCTCTTGCAGCAGCTTCAAAACGATAGGCTCTCTCAGGCGCACAGAATTGATGTTCCAGGTGGCAAGGGTAAAACTCATCGCTTAATGCTCCGCATTCCTTCAGGGATAAAAAGAGCCCGCACATCGGCGGGCTCTTCTGCTATCTTAACCAGCCTTGTTCGAGACGAGCAAGACCTTGACGGAGCGGCCCGCTTGCGGGCGGCATCCGCAACGCCAAACCAACTCGACAGCCAATATCCCTTGGCAATAAATTCCCGAACAATTGCGTCCAGCGCCCTAAAACGGCTCGGCGCAGCAAAGCTGGCCTATATGACGTGCTCCACCATGACCTGCCCCCCGATTCTTATCTGCTGTGCATTGGCTTTCATTTTGACCTAAATATCCCCGCCGGAGGCCGCCTGCGTTCGCAGGCAAAAAAAGACCCGGCACAAAGCCGGGCCAGTTCAACAGGGAGGATTTCAGAACATAACCCCGTTCTGAGAAGGGAAGCGTCAAGAGGCCAGGCGATAGCCACCGGATTCGGTGACCAAAAGCCGCGCGTTGCTGGGATCGGGCTCGATCTTCTGGCGCAAACGGTAGATATGGGTTTCTAGCGTATGTGTCGTTACGCCAGCGTTATAGCCCCAAACCTCATGCAGCAGCACATCGCGCGGCACCACACCTTCGGAAGCACGATAGAGGAACTTCAGGATGTTGGTTTCTTTCTCGGTCAGCCGCACTTTGCGGTCCTGATCGTCCACCAACATCTTCATCGAAGGCTTGAACGTATAGGGTCCAAGCTGGAAAACCGCGTCCTCGGATTGCTCATGCTGACGCAGTTGTGCGCGGATACGGGCCAAGAGCACAGGGAATTTGAACGGCTTGGTGACATAATCATTGGCACCAGCGTCCAGCCCCAGAATGGTATCGGCATCGCTGTCATGACCGGTCAGCATCAACACAGGGCATTTTACCCCCTGTTTGCGCATCAGACGGCACAGCTCGCGGCCATCGGTGTCAGGCAACCCGACATCAAGGATCACCAGATCGTAAATGGCTTCTTTGGCTTTGATCATCGCGTTCTGGCCGCTATCGGCTTCAAACACATCAAAATCCTCTGTCATGACCAATTGCTCGGCCAACGCATCCCGCAGATCATCGTCATCATCGACCAATAAAATCTTTTTCAAAGTGCCCATTTTGCTGTTCCTCATTCTGTCTGCAGTTACATCTGTCTATTGCGGGCCGCGAAAACAAGTTTTGCTACAGACTGCTCACGGGCTCGTGTCAAATCCGTTCATTCCGCAGAGAAATGTTTCACATTCCGTACTTTTGACGCTACCAAGACGGCGACGTTGAAACATTTGTCTGTTGCATTCCCCCATGAGCCTACGCCCCAACATCACCGAACTCCAAGCCCGCGCCCGCGCCGATCTGCGCATGGGCGTGCCCGTTGTCATGGGGTTCGAAGGCAATTTTGCCCTTATCGCGGCGGCAGAAACCATGGATGCGGCGCGACTGGCCGATCTGCGCGACATTTCCGAAACGCTGGTTCTTGCGATCACCACACGGCGGGCAGAAACCCTAAAGGCCCGCGCCTATGATGATCTCGTTGCCCGCGTCGTGGTGCCCAAAGATGCCACCTGCACCTGGTTGCGCGGCATTGCCGATCCGGCCGATGATCTGATGATGCCGATGAAAGGCCCGCTCACGTCTTTGCGCGACGGTCCGGTCAGCCTGTCCCGCGCGGCGGTGACCTTTTGCAAAGCTGCGCGCTTGCTGCCCGCCGCCGTTGTGGTCGACATCCCGACCGGCCCCAGCTTTGCCGCCAATCACGGGTTGACCTATCTGGATGCAGGGGCGGCATATTCGATCCTGCACACCAACTCGCCAATGAACGAAGTCGTGCACGCCCGTCTGCCAATGACCGCCTCCGAAGCCGGTCGTCTGCATATTTTCCGCCCCGAGGACGGGGGCGAAGAACATTACGCCATCGAAATCGGCAAACCCCTGCGCGACAAACCGGTGCTGGCGCGGCTGCATTCTGCCTGTTTCACCGGCGACGTTCTCGGCTCGCTGAAATGCGACTGCGGCCCGCAGCTGCATGCCGCGATGACGCATATGGGGAGTGCAGGCGAAGGTATCCTGCTTTATCTGAACCAAGAAGGGCGCGGCATCGGGCTGGCCAATAAAATGCGCGCCTATAGCCTACAGGATCAGGGGTTTGACACGGTGCAGGCCAATCATCGCCTTGGCTTTGAAGATGACGAACGCGATTTCCGCATTGGCGCGGACCTGCTGCAACGGCTGGGCTTTTCGCAAGTGCGCTTGCTGACCAACAACCCCAAAAAGGTCAACATGATGGAATCCGCCGGCGTCAGCGTGGTGGAACGCGTGCCTCTAAAAGTCGGGGAAAACCCTCTTAACAGCGCCTATCTGGCCACCAAAGCCGCCAAGTCCGGCCACCTGCTGTGAGCCCGCAAGACCTCGTATTAACCCCTCGCGGCATCCGGTTTCACGGGCGTATGATCCCCTGTGCCATCGGGCGCGGTGGGCTGACGCGCAACAAACAAGAAGGCGACGGCGCCACCCCTATCGGCAGCCACCGGATAATGGCGCTGATGTATCGCCCCGATCGCGGCGCGTTGCCCGACACCGGCCTTGCACTCTTTCCGCCGATAGGTCCGCGCGACCTCTGGTGCGATGACCGGGACCATCCCGCCTATAATCAACCTGTGCGCGCGCCTTTTGCCGCCAGCCATGAACAACTGCGCCGCGCTGATCCGCTCTATGATCTGGTGCTGGTGACCGATTGGAACTGGCCAGAGGCAACAAACGGCAAAGGCTCGGCGATCTTTCTGCACATCTGGCGTAAACCCCGCCATCCAACCGAGGGCTGCATCGCCTTTGCACAACGCGATCTTCTCTGGATTATCGAAAGATTGGTGCCTGAAAACCGGCTGATCGTGCCCGATCTGGCCCAAACCCGCCCCTAGGACCGGTTACAAAAATCCGCGCCAGGCCAGCAGGGTCACAACCAGCGCAAAGACCACCACCACCACAAAAGCCAATCGGGTAATGATGCTCAGCAACATCGCCTTGCGCCGCTCCGACGGATCAATCCCGTTCAAGAACCGCGTGCAATTCTGATAGGCCGCATCCAGTCGCGCCTGATCCAACATCCGCAAAAGCTTCGGGTTCTCCGCCAGTTTGACAGACTCCGACAGAAATACGGCATCCGATCTAACCGATTTGGGCAAAAACCGCCGCGCCCGTCCTGCCTGCACTTTCAGATTTCGTCCGCGCACAGACAGCTTCTCGCGCATCAAGCCCGAAACCTCTGTCACCATCTGCGAAACCGGTATCTGCGTCACACTCGTCCCCTTTCCCCCTGTCTAGCCGCTCTGCACAGCCGCATCAACGGCACTGGCACTGGGCTTTGCTTCGCGCTAAGACAATCCCATGTTGAATACAATAGTTTCCGGCACCGCCACCGACCACCCGCCCCTGCTGATCGTGCACGGCCTCTATGGCTCTGCCCGCAATTGGGGGGTAATCGCCAAACGCCTTTCTGCCCATCGTCAGGTGCTCACGGTTGATATGCGCAACCACGGGGAAAGCCCGTGGTTTGACAGCCATTCCTATGCCGATCTCGCCGCCGATCTGGCCGAGGTGATCCGGGCGCATGGCGCAAATGCCGATGTGGTCGGCCATTCCATGGGCGGCAAGGCCAGCATGGTATTGGCGCTGTCGGAACCCTCTCTGGTCAACCGCCTGATCGTGGCCGATATCGCGCCTGTGGCCTACAGCCATACCCAAGTCCACTTTATCCACGCGATGCGCGATCTGGATCTTTCTGCCATCACCACGCGGGGCGATGCCGACCGCCAACTGGCCGCCACCGTCGAAGATAAAGGCGTGCGCGCCTTCCTGCTGCAGTCGCTGGACGTCAAAGCAAAACGCTGGCGTTTAAATCTGGATGCACTGGAAGCCGAAATGGACAAGATCATCGGCTTCCCCGAAGTCGCAGGAAGCTTTGAGGGCCCGACACTCTTTCTGTCAGGCGGTGAATCCGACTACGTCCTACCCGAACACCGCGCCAAAATTCGCAGCCTCTTCCCCAAAGCCCGCTTTTCAAAAATCCCCGGCGTCGGGCATTGGCTCCACGCCGAAAAACCCCGCGAATTCGAAGCCACGGTCGAGGTTTTCCTCAACGCCTGACCCAGCCTATTTCAGTTTGACCCAAATATCCCGGGGACGGCGCCGCAGGCGACGGGGGCAGCGCCCCAAGCCACCTTGAAACACAGCAGGCGGCTTTTATTTGTAACCGGACCCACAGACGCGTAGAACCCAAGCAACAGTTACGCTCAATGACCAAAGGACAGCACAATGCTCAAAGGACTCGGCGGACTTGGCGACATGGCCAAGATGATGAAAAAAGCGCAAGAAATGCAGGTCAAAATGGCCGATCTCCAGGAAGAAATGAACAATATGCGCGTCACCGGCGAAAGCGGCGCGGGACTGGTCAAGGCCACATCCACCGTCAAGGGGGAACTTGTCGGCCTTGAGATTGATCCGAGCATCTTTAACCCGGACGAAAAAGAAGTGGTTGAAGACCTGATTTTGGCCGCCATCAAAGAAGCACAAGCCAAGGCGTCCGAACGCCATGACGCCGAAATGACTGCCCTGACCGAATCTCTGGGCATGCCCACCGACATGAAACTGCCGTTCTAAACGACAATGAGCGAAGCACCGCGCGACATTGAAAACCTGATAGAGTTGATGGCCAAACTGCCGGGTCTCGGCCCGCGTTCGGCCCGTCGCGCTGTGCTTCACCTGATCCGCAAACGCGGCTTGCTCTTGGCGCCTTTGGCGGATTCCCTGCATCAGGTGGCCATCAGCGCGCGTGAATGCCTGAATTGCGGCAACATCGGCGTGACCGAGATTTGCGAGATTTGCGAGTCAGAAAAACGGGCCAACGGTGTGCTTTGCGTGGTCGAGGATGTTTCCGATCTGTGGGCAATGGAACGCGGTGGTGCCTTTAAGGGGCGCTACCATGTTCTGGGAGGCACCCTGTCTGCGCTGGATGCTGTTGGTCCGGATGATCTGCACATCCCCAAACTGGTGGACAGGATCAAGGCCGAACACATCACCGAAGTCATTCTGGCCTTGAATGCCACGGTCGATGGCCAAACCACCGCCCATTATATCGCCGATCAAATCGAAGGGCTGGAGGTCACGCTCACCTCACTTGCGCAGGGCGTACCCATCGGGGGGGAGCTGGATTATCTGGACGACGGTACAATCTCGGCTGCCCTGAAAGCCCGCAAGACATTCTAAGATCCCGCGCCTAATCCTGTTTCAACAACAGGATCAACGCAAAGACCGACAGCCCGATCCCCGGCAGGATCAGCGCAGGCGGCGCACCTTTGCCCAGCGCGATCTCCCACAGAATCACCCAGCTCGGGGTCAGATAGGTATAGGCCATCACCTTGGATGACGGCAGGCGCAGCGCGGCGAATTGCAGTAACACAAACGTCGCCGACGAGGCAAAAACCGCTGTATACAGGATGGTAATCCAGACGATCGCAGGCAGCGCCGCCCAATCCGTCGCCCGCAGATCCTGCCACCCCCAGACCAACAAAATGAAAAACCCTGCCACCAACATCCCAAATGTAAAGACGACCGCAGGCTCACCACGATTCAATTTGCGCACCATCGGAGTATAGACCGCATGGGCCACACAGCCCCAGAAATAGATCAACTCACCGGTGCCAATCCGAAAATCCAGCAAAGCCTGAAGATCGGCCCGGAAAATCACCCAGAGAGCACCCGCTCCGCCAACCGCCAATCCCAACGCGATCCGGCGCGTCATGTGCTGGCGCAGCAAAAGATAGCCAAATGCAGCCGACATCACCGGTGTCAGGGTAAAAACCGCCGAGGTCGACACAGGCTCGGCGGTTTTCAAACCCTCAAACATCAGCACAAAATAGATCGCAAACAGCCCCCCCAGCACCGCATAGCGCCAGGGTGCTTGCATATCGCGCCGCCTGATTCCGGTGGTGGCCAGGGCCACACATCCGATTAACACCGCCGCAATAAAGAACCGCACCGCATTCAACGCCGCCGGCGCGATCTCATTTGCCGCCAGCGCACCTAGGCTGAAAGACCCCGCCACCAATGCCGAAAAAAGCAGCATCGCCCCATGGCCGCGCCACTCGGAAGCCCGCCAAGACGACTCAGCCATTGCCGACAGGCCAATCTTTAACCCGTTCTTTCAAAAGCTTCAGAAACCCCTGCACTTTTTGCGTCCGGTGCAAATCCACATGGGTCACGATCCAGCTTTGCCCCTCCCATTCGGGCCGCGACGGCATCTGTTCCAGCAAATCCGGATCACCCGCCGCTTGCCACACAGGTAGAAAACCAAGACCTGCACCGCTCTTAACCGCGTCAAACACCCCATCCATGTTGCCAAGGCGGAATACAACGTTTTCACGCGGCACATTGTCCTTCATCCAGATGTAGAAAGGCGCACGGGAGTTTTCATCATCTGTGCCGATAAAGCGGTGATTGCTCAGGGCGCTTTCATTCTCAAGCGCCCCGTATCTGGCGACATAATCGCGATGGGCATAAAGCGCCATATGAGTGGTAAAGAACGGCTGGGCGACATTGTCAGGTTCCTGCGGTGCCGCACCGGCCCGAATGGCGACATGAGCTTCGCCGTATTCCAGTCGGAACAGGCGGGACCCGGCCAGCAAACGCACCACAAGATCGGGATATTTCTCTTGATATTCCACAAGTACCGGCGTCAACAGCGGCGCATACATCGACAGGGTGGTCACAATCAGCTCCCCTTGCACATTTTGCCCCTGCCCTTTGATCCGACCGGCCAGCTGGGCAAATTGATCATCCGTAGTCTGCGCAACCTTGAGCAAATCCTCCCCCGCTTCGGTGGCGGTATAGCCCCGGGCATGGCGCTGAAACAGCTTCGCCCCCAGACGGTTTTCCAGCGCATCGATATGCCGGATAACGGTGGCATGATGCACACCCAGCGCCTCTGCAGCGCCGCTGACAGTGCCTATGCGCGCCACCTGATAGGCCGTGCGAATTTCATCCCAATTGTCCATCTTCTCACCTGTGCAAATAGGAACACCCAATGTGCGCTATGCGCCGTTGTGTTCAAAATTGCAAAGCATAAGTTCGGAGGCAAGAGAAAATACCATACATCAGGAAAAACCATGACACATATTTTGCGCATCGACACATCTGCCCGAAAATCAACCTCTGTCTCCCGCCAACTCAGCGAAGCGGTGATCGCCCGCTTTGACGCGGCAACCGTTACAACCCGCGACCTGTCTGCTGGGCTGCCGGTGATCAACGAAACATGGGTTGGCGCTACTTTTACCCCCGTGGATGATCGCAACGACACCCAGCGCGAAGCGCTGGCGCTGTCCGATCAACTGGTGGCCGAAGTCATGGCCGCCGATGTTCTGGTCATCGGGGTGCCCATCTATAATTTCGCCGCCCCGGCGGCCTTTAAAGAATGGATCGACCAGATTGCCCGCGCCGGTGTAACCTTTAAATACACCGAGAACGGCCCCCAAGGTCTGCTCGCCGGTAAACGCGCCATTATTGCAGTGACATCCGGCGGTGTGCCGATGGGCTCGGACTACGACCATGCGACCCCTTACATCCGCCAGGTGCTCGGTTTTCTCGGCATTACCGACGTCGAATTTGTCGGCGCAACAGGGTTGAATGCAAATCCAGAGGCCGCATTGACGGCCGCAAATGAAGCGATTGCCGCCCTCGCCGCCTAAGGTTTGACCTGCCGATACCGCGCCATCGGATCGGCAGGATCACCTTGCCCCCCGACGCTGGCCCATTCTGCGGCCAGCGCTTCACGTTCCAGCTCTAGCAATCGCGCCACATCGGTGATCCGCTCGGCTTCCCCCCGCAAATGCTGCAAGAGACGATGGGAATGCAACACCACGGGGAGCGCATCCAGCGGCTCCCATGCATCCAACAGCGTCACCCGCCGCAAATTAAACTCGGGCGGCAAAACATAAAACCGCAGATCGCTTTCCCATAATAAATCCTTCAACGACACCTGATCACGCGGGTTCTGCAACAGGTTGTATCTGTCTCGCCATGCTTTGAAAAAGGCCAACGCCTCGACTGATTTGCGATAGAGCATCACACCGGAATTTAGCTGCGGAAATGCATAGGGCGTGGCCAAGCTGCTTTCGCGCACCAGATCAGACCGCCGCCGCACATCGTGACACATCGCAAGATCAAACCGCGCGGCAACGTCGAACAAATCGCCAAAGGGCGAAAGCGCCAGCGTGTCGCTATCGAGAAACAACGTGCGCGCAAAACGGCTTTTCTCAAAGCACCAGAGCTTCACGCGCGGATGATCACGCGGCACGGGGTGGATTTGATCAAATACCTCTGCCCCGTCAAAGGCGGACACATCGGTGAACAGATCAATCGCCAGTGCGGGGTTTAACTGCCGGACCGAACGCGCCGATTGCACCGCCAGATCCACATAACCCGCGCCCGTCGCCACATAAATCACCCCGTCCATCTTGCCCCTCAACTTTGTTCCAGAAATATCCCCGCCGGAGGCTTCTTTCTTTTAGGTGCTAGGTAAATCCAAAAAGTGAACGTCAACGCCCAACCGCGCGCAAAACCGCAAAAGATCCTTAACTGCCACGGCAATGGTGCGATTATTCACCAGCGGATGCATATAGATCACTTCCGCCTCCTGCACCGCCGCATCAAGATAGAACACCACCCCCTGCGCCCCGCCGGTGACCATAGCCAACGGGCTGACAGCACCGGGCAACACCCCAAGGTTTTGCATCAATCGATCCGCCGAGCCAAAGCTTAAATTGCCAACCCCCAGCGATTTACCCAAAGCCTTTAGATCGATTGCGCGATCCTGTTCCAGCGTCACCAGATAATTGCGCTTTTTACGATCCCGCAGGTATAGATTTTTGATCCGAAAGGCCTTTTCACCGGCGACCTGCAAATCCGCTTCGACCTGTTTTGCCTCCTCAACCGTGCGCAACGGCACATGGGTATGCAGCACATAGGGCAGGACCATTTCGTCAAGCTGGGCCAAAAGAGCGTCAGAACTGACGGGCATCTGATCCACCTCCAAAGCAACATGATCCATTTTCAAACTCCTGCACATCTTTGACGAAGATAGAGCACAGCCCCCTGCCCCTCGCAATAGACGCAGCACCCTCTATCTGATTAGGTACGGACAGATTTCACCGAACTGGATATTTTCATGCCGACTTCTCCGCTCAGCGCCCCTCTGACGCTGCCAAATGGATTTATCCTTAAAAACCGCTTCTGCAAAAGCGCGATGACCGAAGCCATGGCGGATACGTCAGATAACCCGACCCAAGCCCATAACAGGCTTTATGGCCGGTGGGCGCAAGGCGGGTTGGGTCTGCTGATGACCGGCAATGTGATGATAGATCGCCGCTATCTGGAACGCCCCGGCAACGTGGTGGTAGAAGATGAAAGCAACCTGCCTGCCTTAACGGCGTGGGCCAGCGCCGCCAAAGCCAATGGCACCAGCGTCTGGGTACAAATCAGCCATCCTGGTCGCCAGTGCCCAATGGTGGTCAATCCCAAACCGCTCTCGCCTTCGGATGAAAAGCTGAACCTGCTGGGCATGTTTGGCAAACCGCGCCCGATGAGCGAGGCCGACATCACCGAGGCGATTTTCCGCTATGGGCAAACCGCACGGATCGTAAAAAAGGCGGGCTTTGACGGCGTGCAAATCCACGCTGCCCATGGCTATTTGGTCAGCCAGTTCCTGTCGCCCATCACAAATCAGCGCGGCGATGACTGGGGTGGCAGCCTACCCAATCGCGCCCGTTTTCTGCGTGCTGTCTTGGCCGAGACCCGCAAACAGGTCGGGCCGGACTTCCCCATCGGGGTCAAACTCAACTCCGCCGATTTTCAAAAAGGCGGCTTCAGCCTTGAGGAGTGCAAGCAGGTGGCCCGCTGGCTGCAGGAAGACGGCATTGATCTTTTGGAAATATCCGGCGGCACTTACGAAGAAATGAGTTTTGCTACCGCCACAGAAGACGACACTCCACGGGATAGCACGCGCAAACGCGAGGCGTTCTTTTTGGAATACGCCCGCGAAATCCGTGCTGAAATCACCCTGCCGATGGTGGTCACCGGCGGCTTTCGCAGCCGCGCCGCGATGGAGGCCGCTTTGCGCGAGGACGGCATCGACATGATCGGTCTGGCCCGCCCGCTTTGCGTGATGCCGGATGGTGCCGCACAGCTCTTATCCGGCGAAAAAGACCAAATCGGAGTTAGCGAAGCAGGTTTGACGTTGGGCACCGGATCTTGGGGACTCAATACTAAAAACAAGGTGATCAATCTGGTCAATACGGTGGCGCGGGTCGAATTTTATGTCGCGCAGATGGACCGCATGGCCGCCGGACAAGAACCCCGCGCAGATGGCAAGGCCAGCGCCTTGAGTTTGATGGCGGGCTATTTTGGGAAAAGCACCTTTGCCGCTTTTCGCCGCAAACCCCGCGCACGCAAAGCGATCAAGGCGCGCTTGCTTGACTCTGCGCCGCGAAGCTCTTAAGTCAGCGCAACACTTCCGGGAGTCTATACGCTTCCGGTCCCTTGAGTCGTTCAGGGATCGCCACCAGTCAGCGCGTTGCGCCCACTGGTGTCAAAGGCGTATGGAACATTCGGAGGCTTTTAGTCACCGCTGGCTCTTCCTACATGGAAGGGACAAATGAACAACCGCTCTAGAAAGGGCCAAAGGCATGTTTGAAAATCTATCCGACCGCCTTTCCGGCGTCTTTGACCGTCTGACCAAACAGGGTGCCCTGTCCGAAGATGACGTCAAAACCGCCCTGCGCGAAGTACGCGTCGCCCTTCTGGAGGCCGATGTTTCCTTGCCCGTGGCCCGCGACTTTGTCAAAGCAGTGCAAGAAAAAGCGACCGGCCAGTCGGTCACCAAATCCGTGACCCCCGGCCAGCAGGTTGTCAAAATCGTCCATGACGAATTGCAGCATGTGCTGGCAGGCGACAATTCCGTCCCCGGTGAGCTGAAAATCGACAGCCCACCCGCACCGATCCTGATGGTTGGTTTGCAGGGCTCTGGTAAAACGACGACCACCGGTAAACTTGCCAAACGCCTGACCGAAAAGAACGGTAAACGCGTGTTGATGGCCTCGCTCGACATCTACCGCCCTGCGGCGATGGATCAGTTGGCTGTGCTGGGCCGCCAGATCGGTGTGGACACCCTGCCGATTGTCAAAGGCGAAAGCGCTGTGCAAATCGCCAAACGCGCCAAGCAACAGGCGACCCTTGGCGGCTATGATGTCTATATGCTCGATACCGCAGGCCGGTTGCATATCGACGAAACCTTGATGGGCGAAGTCGAAGAGGTACGCAACGCGGTCAACCCGCGCGAAACCCTGCTGGTGGTCGATGGCCTGACCGGTCAGGACGCGGTGAACGTTGCCGAGAATTTCGACGACAAGATCGGCATCTCCGGTGTGATCCTCACACGGATGGACGGCGACGGTCGCGGTGGTGCGGCGTTGTCCATGCGGGCCGTCACCGGCAAGCCGATCAAATTCGTCGGTCTTGGCGAAAAGATGGACGCGCTGGAAACCTTTGAGCCAGAGCGCATCGCCGGTCGTATCCTTGGCATGGGTGACATCGTTGCGCTGGTTGAAAAGGCCAATGAAACCCTAGAGGCCGAACAGGCCGAACGCATGATGAAACGGTTCCAAAAGGGCCGCTTCAACATGAATGATCTGAAAATGCAGCTTGAACAAATGATCAAGATGGGCGGCATGGACGGGATCATGGGCATGATGCCTGGTATGGGCAAAATGGCCAAACAGGTGCAGGACGCAGGCTTTGACGACAAGATCCTCAAGCAACAGATCGCCCTGATCCAATCGATGACCAAGCTCGAACGCGCCAACCCGCAAATCCTGCAGGCCAGCCGTAAAAAGCGGATTGCCAAAGGTGCCGGTCTTGAAGTTGCCGATCTGAACAAATTGCTGAAGATGCAGCGCCAGATGGCCGACATGATGAAAAAAATGGGCAAGATGGGCAAAGGTGGCATGCTCAAGCAAGCCATGAAAGGCATGATGGGCAAAGGCGGCATGCCGGAGATGCCCGCAGGCGGCATGGACCCGAGCCAAATGGACCCCAAAGCGCTAGAGGCTGCGGCCAAAGCCATGGGCAAAGGCGGCATGGGCGGCCTTCCCGGTCTTGGTGGCGGCGGCCTGCCCCCCGGCCTTTCCGGTTTCGGGAAAAAGAAATAAGTGACCATCGCGCCCACCATAACCACGGAACGGCTGACTCTGCGTCCCTTCCGGCTCTCGGATTTTACCGAGTATGCCGCCTTTCTGGCGTCCGATCGGGCGGTCCATATGGGTGGGCCGCACACGCAGAAAACCGCATGGAGCTGGTTCTGCAATGACATCGCACATTGGCCCTTGTTTGGCTTTGGCGGCTTAATGATCGAAGACAGCATTGGCCGCAAACTTGGGCAAGTGTCCGTCACCAAAGGCATGGACTTCCCTGAGGCCGAACTCGGCTGGTTCCTGTTCGATGGCTTTGAAGGAAAAGGCTTTGCGGGTGAAGCAGCGCTTGCTTTGCGCAAGTGGATCTATGCTCACAACAAACTAGAGTCTCTGGTCTCATATGTCGGTCGCACAAACCGTGCTTCTATCGCCTTGGCAGAACGCATGGGGGCAGAGCTTGACGAAACCGCCCCAACACCCAATGGCGATCCCTGTTTCGTTTTCCGTCACCCGTCCGCGTATGAGGTGTTGATATGAGTATCGCCCCAACGTTGACCACCGAACGCTTGACGCTTCGCCACCATCGCCATGCAGATTTCGAACCCATGGCGAATCACTTTGCAACCGATTGGGCCCAGTACATGGATGGTCCGATCACCGCGAATGAACTGTGGAAATGGCTGGGTGCCGAAATCGTTAGCTGGGATTGGCTTGGCCATGGAAGCTGGGCGATTGATCTCAAAGACTCAGGTGACTTCATCGGCCAGGTCGGGCTGATCAAACCACCAAAATTTCCCGAGGTTGAACTTGGTTGGTGCCTCTTTCCCGGCAACGAAGGCCATGGCTTTGCCTACGAAGCGGCTCTGGCTGCACGTGCTTGGGGTTTTGAGAATATCGAGGGCTTGGAAACGCTCGTCAGCTACATTGACCCGGGCAATGCGCGCTCCCTTGCGTTGGCAACACGGCTTGGTGCGACACACGATGAAACAGCGGCGCTTCCGGATGGGGAAAGCGTTGGCGAAACACTTGTCTATCGTCACCGGAGGCTGCAATGATCGCACCTGCCACCCTCCCAGCGCCCGGTATCGATATCGCCATGGCTGCCCATGCCGCTCTACCTGTTCTGACAACGGAACGGCTAGAACTACGCGCGCCATTGCTATCTGACTTCGCGCTCTTCGCCGAAATCCTTGCCAGCCAAAGATCTACCTTCCTTGGCGGTCCAATGGACGAAGAGCAAGCTTGGACAGAGTTCACCAACTATTGCGCCGGGTGGCTGTTGCGTGGCGATGGCGTGTTTGCCGTGATCAAATCGGGCGAAACCATTGGTTTTATTTTTGCAGGCTGTGAACCCGGAGACGAAGCACTGGAACTTGGGTTCTTAATGGCCGCGGATTTTGAAGGCGAAGGGTATGCATTCGAGGCTGCGAAGGCCGCGCTTGTGCATTTGTTCACCATCGGTGCGCCCGAAGTCGTTAGTTACATCGACCCTGAAAACAGCCGGGCCCGCGCTTTGGCAGATCGCATGGGAGGCGTGTTTGTCTCTTCATTGGATGGGGTCTGTGTTTATCACTACACCGTAGGAGGCATCGCATGATCGATCTCCAAGTGCCTGTTCTGACCACAGAGCGCCTGACCCTGCGCGGCCCCGAGGCCGGTGATTTTGACGCCATTGCCGCGTTTTATGCCGACCCTGTGCGTAGCTGGGGTTTTGGTGGTGTACTGGATCGTAACAACGCATGGCGCTGGTTTGCCTCGATGATCGGCCATTGGGTCCTGCGCGGCTATGGGTTTTGGACCGTTGAAACAAAAGACGGCGACGTGGTCGGCATCGTTGGTATCTGGAACCCCGAAGGCTGGCCCGAGCCGGAAATCGGCTGGGTGATGTTTGAGGGCTTTGAAGGCAAAGGCTATGCTTTTGAGGCCGCATCCGAAGTGCGCCGCTTTGCCTATCAGGTTCTGGGTTTTGAAACCCTGACCAGCAACATCGTACCCGGCAATGACAAATCCGTCGCCTTGGCCAAAAAGCTCGGCGCGTGGTTCGAAGTCGAATATGACAACGTCAACATGGGCACGGACCATTTGTACCGTCATCCTTCGGCAGCGACGCTGGAGGGCATGGCATGACCCATCCCGTGACCGTTCCTGTCATCGAAACCGACCGCCTGATCCTGCGCGAACACCGCCGCAGCGATTTTGATGTGATTGCCGATTTCTGGACAGATGCCCGCACCGAATTTATCGGCGGTCCCCATGACCGCCGCCGCGCGTGGGAAGTTTTCTCGATGGATTGCGCGCAATGGCAGTTGCGCGGCTATGGCATGTGGATCGTCGAAGAAAAAGCCACCGGCAAAACCGCCGGTTGGGTTGGGTTTTATGAACCGGATTTCTACGACGAAACCGAAATCGGCTGGATCATGCTGGATGCATTCGAAGGCAAAGGCCTCGCCTATGAGGCCGTCAATGCTGCCCGCCAATATGGCGCGGATCATTTTGGCATCTCCGCTCCTTGCAGCTTTATCGCCGAACAGAACGACCGGTCTGTAGCACTGGCCAAACGTCTGGGCGCAACGCTGCAGGAAACCCGCCAAGGGCCCAAAGGCCCCTATTTCGTCTACCGCCATCCTGATGTCACCAGCGCCGACGGTGGTATGGAGGCTTATGTATGACCCGCTTTATCCCAAATGCCGCTCAGACAGGGAGCCCCGCATGACCGATTCCGTTACCCGCGCCGCAGAATTGCTCAAGGATCACCGCGAAAGCATCGACCGTCTGGATGCGATCCTGATCTACACATTGGGCGAGCGGTTCAAACACACCGAAGCTGTGGGGAAACTCAAAGCCGAACACGACCTTCCCCCGTCCGATCCGGCCCGTGAGGCCACACAGATCGCACGGCTCGAAGATTTGGCAAACCGGGCCAATCTGAACCCGGAATTCGCCAAGGAACTACTAAAGTTTATCATCGCTGAAGTCATTCAGCACCACAACAAACACCAAGAATAACAGGCCCTTGCCTGTACACGCCATCTAAGGAGAATACACCATGGCTATGAAAATTCGTCTCGCCCGCGGCGGTTCCAAAAAACGCCCTTTCTATCGCGTAGTTGCGGCTGACAGCCGTATGCCACGTGACGGCCGTTTCATCGAGAAACTGGGCACATACAACCCGCTGCTGCCAAAAGACAGCGAAGAGCGCGTTAAACTGGACATGGAAAAAGTTCAGGCATGGCTCGACAAAGGTGCGCAGCCAACAGACCGCGTTTCCCGTATGCTGGAAGCTGCTGGCGTTCTGGAAAAGAAAGTCCGCAACAACCCCAACAAAGCCAAGCCAGGCAAAAAAGCTGTTGAGCGCGCTGAAGAAAAAGCTGCTAAAGCCGCTGAAGCTGCCGAAGCTGCTGCTGCACCGGCCGAAGAAGCCGCTGCTGAAGAGTAAGCTTTTGGGAGCTGGCTGAATGCCACAGTTCTCGGACGCTTTCCGTTCAGAGTTTGAGCAATTGTTGCGGTGGCGGCGGGATGTCCGTCGCTTCCGCACCGATCCGGTTGAGGGCGCCTTGCTCGATCGTTGCCTTGCAACTTTCGCGCTGGCGCCCTCTGTCGGTTTGTCAGAGCCTTGGCGGATTATCAAAGTCGAAAGTCCGGCGGCCCGCGCTGCGGCGCTTGCCAACTTCAAAGCCGCCAATGCCGAGGCTTTGGCCGGTTTTTCCGGCGAAAAAGCAGCGCTTTATGCCGGTTTGAAGCTGTCCGGCATGCAGGATGCACCTGTTCAGCTAGCGGTTTTCTGCGACGATGGCACCGTCAAGGGGGCTGGCCTCGGGGCAGCCACCATGCCGGAAATGCGGCGCTATTCTGTGGTGTCGGCGATTACCCAGTTCTGGCTTGCCGCCCGTGTCGAAGGGCTGGGGGTAGGATGGGTTTCGATCCTTGATCCGGATCAGTTTTGCCGCGATATGGATGTGCCTGACACATGGTCTTTGGTCGGCTATCTTTGTGTCGGCTGGCCTGAAGATGAACAGATAAGCCCAGAGCTGGAACTGGCGGGCTGGGAACAACGTGCTGCACTGCTGGACGTACAGAAACGATAGGAAATGCGCATGACAACGGATCAGAAAATCTGTGTGGGGGCGATTGCAGGGGCCTATGGGGTCGCTGGCGAAGTGCGGCTGAAAAGCTATTGCGCCGAGCCCACCGACATTGCCAATTACGCGCCGCTAACCACCGAAGACGGCAGCCGCAGCTTTACGGTGAGCCTCACCCGCGCGATCAAAAACGGCCTTGCGGTGCGCCTGTCCGGTGTCACCACCAAAGAAGACGCCGACGCGCTGAAAGGCGTGCAGCTTTTTGTGCCCCGCGACGCCCTGCCGTCCCTGCCGGATGATGAATATTACCATTCCGATCTGATCGGCCTGCAGGTGCTGGACACCGGTGGCACCGTGCTTGGGGCTGTTGTGAATGTGCTGAACCATGGCGCGGGTGATTTGCTGGAAATCAAGGCAGAGGGTCAATCGGACACCGTGCTCATGCCCTTTAGCCTTGCAGTCGTGCCAACAGTTGATCTGGAGAGCGGTCGCATCATTTCCGACCCGCCCGAAGGGCTGTTCAAAGATGAGTGACGAGCAGGGAAAATCCCACGGACGTTTGTCGATCAAGGCCTCGCTGGCCTCGGCGCGGCAACCCCGCGATCTGATGCGCGAGCATGAAAACCTACGCGCCGCCTGGCGGGTGCGCATTATCACCCTGTTTCCCGAAGCCTTTCCCGGCGTGCTGGGCCAGTCCTTAACCGGCAAGGCGCTGAAAGACGGGATCTGGGCGCTGGATACGATCGATCTGCGCAGCTTTGGCGAAGGCAAACATAAAAACGTTGATGACACGCCTGCGGGCGGTGGTGCCGGTATGGTGTTGCGCCCCGATGTGGTCGGCAACGCCTTGGCCGTAGCCAGCCGGGGGGTGCCGGTTGATCGAGCCAAATGGCCGCTGATCTATCTGTCCCCACGCGGCAAACCCTTTGATCAATCCATGGCGCAGCGCTTTGCCAAAACCGAGGGCATGACCATGCTTTGTGGTCGTTTTGAAGGGGTGGATGAGCGGGTCATCGAACATTACGGCATCGAAGAAGTTAGCCTTGGCGATTTTGTCCTGACCGGCGGCGAACTGGCGGCGCAGGCCATGCTGGATGCCACGGTGCGCCTGCTGCCCGGTGTGCTTGGCAATGCCGATAGCACCGAAGAAGAGAGCCATTCCAACGGCTTGCTGGAGCATCCGCAATATACCCGCCCTGCGGAATGGGAGGGGCGCAAAATCCCTGACATTCTGATGAGCGGGCATCACGGAAAGATTGCCGCCTGGCGCCGCGAGATGGGCGAAAAGCTCACCCAAGAACGCCGCCCCGACCTTTGGCAAAAGCATCTGGATAAAGAGGCGGCATCCGAATAAGAGATTTCTGGCCTCCGGCGGGGATACTTCTGTCAAAATGAAAGGCAATTGCCTTTGTTTTACAGGCCGCGGACCCTTGCCAAGCGCCAGAGAATCCCTTATCCCCCGCTCATTCCGCGTTGGGTAACCGACTCGGATGCCTTTGGTATATTGTGTTTTTGGCAATGGCTGCTGGATTTTCTTCGATCCTTCAGTTGCTTAATGCGCGAAATCTATTGGCAGATCCAAAAGGAATGACGACTTGAACCCTCTGGCGGGCGCGATAGCGGACCCGATGAAGACCAAGAGCTCTGCAGGACGCGCAAATCTTCGTGGGCAAACCACGGGCAACATTAGGAGAGATGCGATGAATCTGATCGCACAGCTGGAAGCGGAGCAAATCGCTGCGCTTGGCAATGACATTCCGGATTTTAAAGCCGGTGACACTATTCGTGTCGGTTACAAAGTGACAGAAGGCTCGCGTTCGCGGGTACAGAACTACGAAGGCGTATGCATCAGCCGTAAAAACGGCGCTGGCATTGCTGGTTCTTTCACTGTCCGCAAGATTTCTTTCGGTGAAGGCGTGGAACGTGTTTTCCCGCTGCACTCGACCAACATCGACAGCATCACCGTCGTACGTCGCGGTAAAGTCCGTCGTGCGAAATTGTACTATCTGCGCACCCGTCGCGGCAAATCTGCCCGTATCGCAGAAGTCACCAACTACAAGCCGAAGGCCGCTGCCTCCGGCGCAGACGCGTAAGGAGCCGGGACATGAAAAAAGACATTCACCCCGATTACCACTTCATCGACGTCAAAATGACCGATGGTTCCGTTGTCAAAATGCGCTCCACATGGGGCAAAGAAGGCGACCAGATGGCGCTGGATATCGATCCATCCGCACACCCTGCGTGGACAGGCGGCGGCACACGTCTGATGGATACAGGCGGTCGTGTTTCCAAGTTCAAAAAGAAATACGAAGGTCTGGGCTTCTAAGCCGATCTTTCTTTCTGTTCTGTCAAACGCCACCTTCGGGTGGCGTTTTTCGTTTCGGCCTTTTGAGGTCGCACCCCGATCACGCCGTGAGCCGCGCTGCCATCCAAAGCCATTCTGCCGCCGGATCATCCGACTGTTTGGCCGCGCCGGCCCGCTGGTACCAATAATCCGCATTCCAGCGATCGCCTTCGATCAAGTGGCACAGGGCATGGACCAGATCATGGGCAGGCTCGCCTTCGTTTGACTGGCAAATCATATGGTCCTCTTCCCAAGACGCGCCCATTTTAAGTTCACCCTTTTTCAGCCACCAAAGAGCGGCTTGCGGCGGGGTTAGCCCTTCGGGCGGGGATGCTGTGTCGGTTTGTTCGAGCTTTGTCATCATGACGGGCAGATTGGGCATAGGGGCGGCGGTGGTCAACCCGTGATCAAATAGACTCTGTTCGGGCGAAAACCTATGGATTTTGAAGTCCAAGTCGTCTCTGGTTCTTTTCACCGCCGACGTCACAACATATAGTAGCGCAAGCCTTGCCATCAACGGCTATAGAACGGGCAAAAAGGGGACAGACGTGGCGCATATTATCGTCGTGGGAAATGAAAAAGGCGGATCGGGAAAATCGACCACCTCTATGCATGTGGCAACAGCCTTGTGCCGGATGGGCCATTCGGTTGGGGTTTTGGATCTTGACCTGCGGCAGCGCACCTTCGGCAGTTTTGTCGAAAACCGCCGCGCCTATTGCGAGAAGCACGAGCTAACGCTGGCAACCCCAGAATATGCAGAACTGCCGGAAATCGACCGCAGCACGCTCGCACCCGGTGAAAACATCTATGACCACCGCCTGTCGGCGGCCGTTGCCGCACTGGAGCCGGATAATGAGTTCATCCTGATCGACTGCCCCGGCTCGCACACCCGACTGTCCCAAGTGGCCCATTCGTTGGCCGACACCTTGGTCACCCCGATGAACGACAGCTTTATCGATTTCGATCTGCTGGCCAAGATCGAGCCGGATACAAATAAAGTACTCGGCCCATCGGTTTATTCCGAAATGGTCTGGAATGCGCGGCAACTGCGCGCGCAGGCCGGTCTGGCACCGATTGACTGGATCGTCGTGCGCAACCGGTTGGCCGCACAGCAGATGCACAATAAGAAAAAGGTCGGCGAGGCTTTGGAAAGCCTGTCAAAGCGCATCGGCTTCCGTGTCGCCAGTGGTTTCGGCGAAAGGGTGATTTTCCGCGAGTTGTTCCCGCGGGGGCTGACGCTGCTGGATCTGCGCGACATCGGTGTGCAGGGGTTGAATATCTCTAACGTCGCTGCGCGTCAGGAAGTCCGCGAGCTGATGAAAGAGCTGAACTTGCCGGGTGTAACGGTCGATTTCTAACGCTGCCCCGATCCATAGACACGCAAAGGGGCTGTGCAGGATGCGCGGCCCCTTTTGGGTTTCAGGTGACAGGTTTGTGCAGTGTCTGGCTGTCGGCAGGCGCCTCGGTGCGATCCGTCAGGCCATAATCCCGAACCACATGCGCGATACGCAGGTGATAGTCGGCAAATACACCCTCTCGCCCTTTGGTTTGGGCACTGCGATGGGCCGAGAGGTTTCGCCATGCTTGCAGCGCAGCTTCGTCGCGAAAGAATGAAAGCGAGAGTATCTTGTCCGGATCATTCAGGCTTTGGAACCGCTCTACCGAAATGAATCCGTCGACCTCCTCAACCAAAGGGCGCAGGCTGGCGGCTATGTCCAGATAGGTCTGTTTTTGCCCCTCTGCAGGGACGACTTCAAAGATGACAGCGATCATCGCGGTGCTCCGATCGGCCCGCAGGCCTGTTTGAGGAAGGTGCGATCCTCACGATGAATGAAACCGTGGCCCTGGGCAAATTCATAATTTTCCCGCCCCAGCGGATCGGCGGCCAATCGGGCGCGATAGGCTTCATAAGCGGCGAGGCTTTCGATGTTGTAAATGCCGTAGGCCAACGTGCTGGAGCCTTCGTGGGGCGCGTAATAGCCGATCAGATCGGCACCGCAGCGCGGAATGGCTTCGCCCCAGTTGCGGGCATATTGTTCGAACTTCGCTTTTTGCGTCGGGTCGATGTGATAGCGGATGATACAAGTAAGCATGGGACGTCCTTTTGGTGATCTGTCCTGTGATACCTATGCCATTGTCAGGGGCTAATGCTTCGACTAGCATCGAAGTATGAAAGAAGGTCCTGACATTGCCCATATCGCCGCCTTGATCGGCGATCCTGCCCGCGCCAATATGCTAACCGCCCTGATGAGCGGTAAAGCCCTGACGGCAACGGAACTGGCGGCAGAGGCCGGGGTGACGGTGCAGACAGCAAGCTCACATCTGGCCAAGCTGACCGAGGGCGGACTGGTGAAGCCACGCAAGCAGGGGCGACACAAATACATATCTCTGGCCAGCGATGACGTCGCCCGTCTTCTGGAAAACCTGATGGGACTGGCGGCCAGATCGGGCCATCTGCGCACCCGCACGGGGCCAAAGGATGCGGCCCTTCGCAACGCGCGCGTGTGTTACAACCACCTTGCGGGGCATAGGGGCACACAGCTCTATGATGCACTGGTCGCCAAGGGCTATATCGCGCAGCAGGGCACGCAGATTACGCTGACCCAAGAGGGAGTCGATTTCGCCGAGGCTTTCGGGATCGACATCGCCACTTTGGCCTCTAAATCCGCCCCGCTCTGTCGGGAATGTCTGGATTGGAGTGAAAGGCGCACCCATCTTGCCGGAAGTTTAGGGCGCGCATTGCTCAGCAAGTTCGAGGACATGGGTTGGGCAAAACCGGATAAATCCACACGGATCGTGCATTTCACACCCCAGGGCGTGAAAGCCTTCGATGCGCAATTCGGGACAAGCCGGTCCTAACCGGCCTATCCCCTATGCACCAACGCGGCGTGATTTAATCGGTCACCACTGTCCAGTCTTCGGTGGGATTGAACAGCGTCATATCAAAAGCGATGGCGACGGATTCCTCTCCCAGATCGGCCTCATAGATGGTGCCGCTTTCGGCCACCATAAAGCTCATGACACCGGTGATGCCATATACCTCGGGCACGGCGATCAGCGCATGTCCAGCCAATTGGTGCCCATTGACGCTGTAGTCCATCGCGCCACCGGGGGCGGCATCACCCTGCCCCTGCAGCATATGAAAGTAATAGCCTGCAAAGGGCGTGGCCAGTTCCTCGCCGTTTTCAGTGATATAACCGGCAAGGCTGGCGCTGGCGAAAACATCGCCCACCGGGCTTTCGCCACCGGGCCAATACAGCCCGTCGGTTTGCCCCTCTTCGCTGATCAAATGCGCCGCAAAGCTGTGTACCCCGTCGCCATCCGGGTCCATCGCACGATATTCTGCCTGCGCTGCAACATAACGCGCGAGCACCTCGATCATATCGAGCTCATTGCTGCCAATGTCGCGGATCAACAGCTCTTCGCGGCCCGCATCAGCATCAAAGAAAACCATGCCGTCTTTCAGAACCATCGGGATCGGAAAGCTCCAGTCGTTCTCTCCGACCAGCAGAAAGGTGCGCCCGTCCGGTTCCAGCAAGAAAGCGGTTTCTGACTCATAGGCCGCCAGAAACGCCCCCCAGTTTTCGCGATCCTCTTCAGGATCGCCGGTCAGCAACAGGTCTTCGTTTTCTTCGCCGAACACTGCAAGTAATTGGGAAACCGAACGATCCCGAAGCGCCTGAACGATGGCTTCGGCCGCCGCGTTATAGCTGTCAAAGCCCTGCTGTGCATGGGCCCCCATAGGCATTAGCGTGCTTGCAGCCATGTAAGCGGCGAGTATGGTTGAACGGCGCATTAGCGTCTCCCTCCTGATCTTGCTTTGCTTTTGGCCCCCCGGGACTGAACCTTTTTGTGGCTCGGTCGGGACTGGGCAGAAGGTTTAAAGGTCTTGGGTTTTTGCACCGCCGGCTTTTTCGCCGCCGCCGGTTTTTTCACCGCCGGTTTCTGAACAGCAGGCTTGGCGGCCGGTTTTGACGGGCGTTTTATGTCCTTAGCCGCGACATTGGATTTAATGTCTTTGGAAGCGGGCCGTGTTGGTGTTTTACCCACATCCTTGCGGATATCCTTGGCCGACGCGCCCTTGTCTTTGGCAATATCCTTTACACCCGCATCTTTTGAAAGCTTGTCGCGCAGCTCATCGCCGCGATCCGGCACCTTACCCACAGGCGTTTCAATCGTGCCGATTTTGTCTTTTTTCTGCGCGATGTTGTCTTTGGCTTTGTCCTTGCGCTCATCGTCGGGCTTCCAGCCAATCGACCCATCGCCAATGTTGATATCGTTGCCAATGTTCACATTGCCATCCACATCAATGTCGATATCAGGATCACGAATAATCGGGCCACCGCCCCAGCCGCCGCAATTCCGGCATCCCCAGTAATCATCCCAATCGTCATCATCATCAAAGATTTCATCTATCAGGATCGCCGTGCCGAAAATCAGACCACCGGTCAGCAAAGCATCCCCAAGGTCGCTGCCGCTGTCCTGAACGTAAACGACTTCCGGTTCATATTCCGGCACATAAACCACTTCGGGATCGGCGGGCGTAATGATCACTTCATCGTCGACGGTTTCGACCGTCTGTTCTTCGGTACTGATCAAGGCACCTGTCTGGATGGCCTGATCCCGCAAACGCTGGATCGAGACCTGAACATCATCCGATTGGGCCAGCATGGCGTCGCCCACGGCCTCTGTCCAATCTACATGATCGGCCATTTTTGTTAGAACATCCGGGAACGCCGTCGCCAGAACAGAGACACTGGCATCCCAGCCTTCGGCATCGATCGCCGATTTCAGCTCCTCTCCTTCCAAGGTGCTGGAGGCCAGAAAACGCTCGCCTTTGATCACTTCTAGCGGATAGGTCGCCGCAACAAGTACCTGTATCAGCAAAGTATCCGGATATAGGGCAACAGGGGCCATCAACTTATCCAGCGCCGCCTCTGTCAATAAACCGTCTTCGGTGACCATGACGGCCGCATCGGTTGAGGTGTCTACGGTTTCAGTGTCTGCGGCTGCCGTGCTCGTGGCTTCTTGTGCCAAAGCGGGCGAAACCGGTGTCATAAAAAGTGCCGCCACAATCAAAGCGGTTCGTAATTCAAACATGACTCGCCTCCCTAGAGATGTCATTTCCCAATTACTATTCCTTGCGAGGGGCCAATTAGCTAGAAAATTCTTTCTTTTCTGGCCCTACGGGTTTCTCGCCTTTGGCAATTGCGGCGGGTGAAAGAACACCCTATTGTGCGGTGAACCGTTGGGGAGCCTTTTTGACAAGGCTGAGAAACGCATGGCGTTGACCCATTGAACCTGATCCGGGCAATGCCGGCGTAGGGAACGGAATTGCGCCGCATCAGGCCCATTCCCCCTCTCGCCCTGTTTTGCCCGCCAATTGTAGAGGGCGAAAAATGACAGCGATTGCGCTTTCCATCGCAGGATCTGACAGCGGCGGCGGGGCCGGTATTCAAGCCGACCTAAAGGCCATGTCTGCCCTTGGCGTTTATGCCGCCACGGTGATCACCGCCATCACTGCACAAAACACCAAGGCGGTGACGGCTGTGCAGGGCATCGATCTGCCGGTAGTCGCGGCACAGATAGAGGCAGTGCTGTCGGATCTGGATGTGGATGCGATCAAGATCGGCATGCTGGCCACCCCTCAGATCATCAAAACTGTTGCCGACGGGCTGGCCGCATTTACCGGCCCCATCGTGCTTGATCCGGTCATGGTGGCAAAATCCGGCGATAGCCTGCTGCAAGACAATGCCGTCGCTGCCCTGATTACCGATTTGCTGCCGATGGCGACTCTACTGACCCCCAACCTGCCCGAAGCCGCCCGGCTTTTGGACCAGCCCGAAGCCACAAACCGCACCGAAATGGAGACCCAAGGCAAGGCTATTCTGGCGCTTGGCCCTAAGGCGGTCTTGATGAAAGGCGGCCATGGCAGCGGAGATATCTGCGAGGACCTTTTGATCCGGCAGGAGGCGCCCCCGCTTGTGCTTTCAGCCCCGCGCATCGCCACCCGCAACACCCACGGCACCGGCTGCACCCTGTCTTCGTCGATTGCCGCCGAACTGGCCAAAGGCGCGGATTTATCGGCGGCTGTGGTTGCCGCCCATGGCTATCTGCAAGGGGCAATCGGGGCAGCGGATCGCCTGAGCATTGGCGGCGGTCATGGCCCAGTGCATCATTTTCACGCCCAATGGCCTGCCCATGGATAGGGTCACCATCATCGGCGCAGGCATTGCCGGGCTTTGCATGGCCACCGAATGCAACGCCCGTGGCATCGGAGTGGATCTGATCGATACCCACCCCACGCCGGGTCCGCACGCCTGTAGCTGGTGGGCAGGCGGAATGCTGGCTCCGTGGTGCGAAGGCGAAAGCGCCGAGGAACCCGTTGTCCGGCTGGGCGCACAGTCGATTGACTGGTGGCAACGGCACACAGGGCTGGTCAAACAGAACGGATCATTGGTGCTGACCATGGGACGAGATCTGGCCGAGCTAGAGCGTTTCGAGCGACGCACGGAAAACTACGTGCGCCTGACGTCTGACGAAATCGACGCAATAGAGCCTGATCTTGCGGGTCGTTTCCGCTCTGCCCTGTTTTTCCCCGATGAGGCCCATATCGACCCGCGCAAGGCGTTGCAGCTTTTGGCCTACCGGCTGGAAACCAACGGCATCAGCATCGAGAAAACCGGCCCCGAGACCCAGCAACGCATTGATTGCCGTGGACTTTCGGCCAAGGATGCCCTGACCGATCTGCGCGGCGTCAAAGGTGAAATGCTGGTGCTCCGCTGCCCTGATGTGACCCTATCGCGCCCTGTCCGGCTGCTGCATCCACGCATACCCCTTTATATTGTACCGCGCGGTGACGGGGTGTTCATGCTCGGTGCGACGATGCTGGAATCCAGTGATCGTAACCGCATCACCGCCCGTTCTTTGTTGGAAATGCTCTCGGCGGCCTATGCGCTGCATCCGGCCTTTGGTGAGGCCGAGGTGCTGGAAATCGGCGTCGATGCCCGCCCCGCCTTTCCCGACAATATACCCCGTATCCGCCACCGGCCGGATGCGATTTACGCCAATGGCCTGTACCGCCACGGCTTTCTGCTTGCGCCCGCCGTAGCGCGTATGACCGCCGAATATCTGCTGACCGGCCAACCCCCAGAGGTGATGGATGAAAATTATACTCAACGGTGAAGCCACCGAAACCGCTGCCACCACGCTGTCGGCACTGTTAAACGAAATCGGACTGGGTGCCGCCACCGTCGCCACCGCCGTGGACGAGGCTTTTGTCCCCGCGACGGCCCGTGACGGTTTCACGCTTACGGCTGGTCAACGGATCGAGGTTCTGGCCCCGATGCAGGGAGGCTGATCATGCGCCATTTTTACGGAACCGAACTGGCCAACCCGCTGATGCTGGGCACCGCCCAATACCCCTCTCCTGCGATTCTGGCCGAAGCCTTTCGCCGCTCACAGGCCGGTGTTGCGACGGTCTCCTTGCGCCGCGAAAGTGCCGGAGATCGCGCAGGGCAGGATTTCTGGCAAATGATCCGCGATCTGAATATTCCAGTGCTGCCCAATACCGCCGGGTGCCATTCGGTCAAAGAGGCCGTGACCACCGCCCATATGGCCCGCGAGGTCTTTGATACCAGCTGGATCAAGCTGGAAGTCATCGGCCATACCGACACGCTGCAACCGGATGTTTTTGCTTTGGTCGAGGCCGCCAAAATCCTGTCTGAGGACGGGTTTCAGGTCTTTCCCTATACGACCGAAGATTTGGTGGTGGCGGAAAAGCTGCTGCATGCCGGATGCGAGGTTCTGATGCCTTGGGGCGCGCCGATTGGCTCGGGTCTGGGGCTGGCGAATGAATACGGGTTGCGCTCCATGCGGGCGCATTTTCCCGATGTGGCGCTGGTGGTGGATGCCGGGATCGGTGTGCCATCTCATGCCGCCCGCGCGATGGAGCTGGGCTTTGATGCGGTGCTGTTAAATACCGCCGTCGCAAAGGCCGGTGATCCGGCAGCCATGGCAGAGGCCTTCGCCCAAGCCGTCGCGGCAGGCCACACCGCCGCAATGGCGGACCCGATGCTGCCCCGCGATATGGCCGCGCCCTCGACCCCTGTGATTGGAAAGGCCTTTCTGGAATGACGCTTGATCGATTTTATCCGATTTTTGACAGCACCGAATGGCTACTCCGGGCCTTGCCGCTTGGCGTGAAACTGGTGCAACTGCGCATTAAGGATCAGACTCCGGCCTATGTGCGCGCCGAAATCCGCGCGGCCAAAGGTCTGTGCGGTGAATTCGGTGCTACGCTGGTGGTAAATGACCACTGGCAGATGGCGATCGAGGAAGGCTGCGATTTTATCCATCTGGGGCAGGAAGATCTTGATGTGGCCGATATGGACGCCATCCAAAAGGCGGGCATCCGCATTGGCCTGTCGACCCATGACGGGGCGGAACTCGACCGTGCCTTGGCCTTAAACCCAGCCTATATCGCCCTTGGTCCCGTCTATCCGACCATCCTGAAAAAGATGAAATGGCATGAACAGGGACTGCCGCGCGTCACCGAATGGAAACAGCGCGTTGGCAAAACACCCTTGGTCGGTATTGGCGGTATGAGCGTCGAACGCGCCGCCGGTGTGTTTGAGGCCGGTGCCGATATCGTTTCAGCCGTCACGGACATTACTCTGAACGAATATCCCGAAGCCCGCATCCGCCAGTGGATCGAGGCCACTAGATGAGCCGCTACGCCCGCCAAAGCATTTTGCCAGAGGTCGGCAGCAGCGGTCAGGCGCGCCTGACTTCGGCGCATGTTTTGATCGTTGGAGCCGGTGGGCTTGGCGTGCCCGCGCTGCAGTATTTGGTCGGCGCAGGGGTGGGACAAATCACGCTTGTGGACGGGGATGTGGTGGATGAAAGCAACCTGCACCGGCAGGTGCTTTATCGCATGGCAGACATCGGCAAACCCAAAGCCGAAACCGCCGCGCAACAGATGGCGGCGCTCAATCCAGAGGTCACGGTTTCCCCGATTGTTGCGCTTCTAACCCCCGCCAATGCGCCCGCCTTGATTGCCGGTTGCGACGTGGTGCTGGATTGCGCCGATAGTTTTGCCGCCAGTTACACCCTGTCAGATATCTGCCTTGCGCAGAATGTGCCACTCATCACTGCCTCTGCCCTTGCGCTGTCAGGCTATGTGGCAGGCACTTGCGGAGGCGCGCCCTCCTTGCGTGCGATCTTTCCCGATTTACCCGCTCAAGCCGGCAATTGCGCCACAAGCGGCGTTTTGGGGCCGGTTGTCGGCACCATCGGCACGCTACAGGCGCAGATGGCGCTGAACCATCTGCTGGGCATCGGCCAGCCCCTTGGCCAGATGCTGCGCTATGATGCCGCCACCCTGCGCAGCGCCAGTTTCCGCTTTGATCAGGCACCCGAACCTGACGGGGCTGCCTTTCGGTTTATCAGTCACACCGATATCACCGCCAATGACTATATCGTAGATCTGCGCGCACCGGATGAGGCCCCACTGATCACCCCGACCGCTCAGCGCCTCAGCGTCGAGGATTTTACAAATGGCACGCACATACCTGCACCCGACCAACGCGCGGTACTTGTGTGCCGCAGCGGTCTGCGCAGTTGGCGCGCCGCCACCGCCCTTCAACACACCTGGCACGGGGAAATCGCCCTGATCGCCATGGGAGACATCACACCATGAGAGGACACTCGATGAAAAAGACCCTGACACTAGCGGCCATGCTGCTGGCAAGCCCGGCACTTGCAGCCGATAAAATGACCCTGATGCTGGACTGGTTCGTCAATCCCGACCACGGCCCCATCATCATCGCCGAAGAAAATGGTTATTTCGCCGAGCAAGGGCTTGAGGTCGAGGTCATCGCCCCCGCCGACCCTTCTGATCCACCCAAACTGGTCGCAGCGGGCAAAGCCGATCTGGCGGTATCCTATCAGCCGCAATTGCATCTGCAAATCCACGAAGGCCTGCCGCTGAAACGTGTTGGTACGCTGGTTGCCACTCCGCTCAACTGCCTTTTGGTGCTGGAAGACGGCCCAATCAAAACCATTGCCGACCTGAAGGGCGGCAAGGTCGGTTTCTCGGTGGCAGGTGTCGAAGAAGCGGTGCTGGGTGCGGTGCTGAAACCCAACGGGCTGACTCTGGATGATATCGAGCTGGTCAATGTAAACTGGTCCCTTTCGCCCAGCCTGATGAGCGGTCAGGTCGATGCAGTCATCGGCGCGTTCCGCAATTTTGAACTGAACCAGATGGAAATCGAAGGCGTTGAAGGCAAATGCTTTTATATCGAAGAAGAAGGCCTGCCGACCTATGACGAGCTGATCTATGTCGCCAACCCTGAAACGATGAACGCAGATGCGGTGAAACGCTTTCTCGCGGCGACCGAAAAAGCCACGCAGTATATCGTCAACCATCCCGAAGAAAGCTGGGAGATCTTTTCCGGCACCGCCAAAGAGCTTCAGGACGAGCTGAACGCAAAGGCTTGGGTCGATACCTTGCCACGTTTTGCCCTGCGCCCTGCAGCGCTGGATGCCGGACGTTATGCGACATTTGAAACCTTCCTGTATGATTTTGGCCTGATCCCCTCGGTAAATCCGGTGGCCGATATCGCCATTGACGTGACCGCCGAATGAGCGCGCACGCCTATGGCAAAGCCTTTCCCCTCTGGCGCGCCTCCGCGTCAGAGGCATGGGCGGCCTATACAACCCATGCATTTGCCAAAGGTCTGGGCGATGGCACCCTGCCGCGTGAAAACTTCCTGCATTACCTGAAACAGGATTACGTCTTTCTGATCCATTTCTCTCGGGCTTGGGCGCTGGCGGTGACCAAATCCGAAACCTTGGCCGAAATGAAAACCGCAGCGGCGACCGTGGACGGGCTGGTGAACCATGAAATGCAACTGCACATCGAAACCTGCGCGGCGGCCGGTATTTCCGAAGATGCGCTTTTTGCCACGGCAGAAGAGCCCGAAAATCTCGCCTATACACGCTATGTGCTGGAGGCAGGCTATTCCGGTGATCTGCTGGACCTGCTCGCCGCCCTTGCACCCTGTGTGCTGGGATATGGTGAAATTGGTGCGCGGCTGGGGGCGACTAAAACCAGTGACGCCTATGCCCCGTGGATTGAAACCTACGCCGGTGCCGAATACCAAGAGATCTGCGCCACCGTTGGCGCGATGATAGACGGAGCTTTGGCGCATCGGTTAGGGGAAGGTTTCGAAACAAGCCCACGCTGGCAGCACATAAGCCAACGCTTTACCACAGCCACAGCGCTTGAAGTCGGCTTCTGGGATATGGGGCTGCGTGGCGCGTGAGCAAAGCCCCCGATATCCGTTTCAGTGGTCGCGCCACAGCCGAAGGCAAACCGCTGTTTGCGCCGCTTTCCTTTGACATGGCAGCGGGTGAATGGACCTGTCTATTGGGGGCCTCTGGCGTGGGGAAGACCACCGTTCTGCGCTTGATCGCAGAACTGGATCACCACGTCCGTTTCGAGGGCCATATTGAGGCCAGTGATGGCAAGCCTTTGTCAGATCGCATCGCCTTTATGGCGCAAAGCGATATGCTGCTGCCGTGGCTGGATCTGGTGGATAACGTCACCATCGGGGCCAAGCTGCGCGGCACCCCTGCCGCCGCTGATCGCGCCCAGGAATTGCTCGCGCGGGTCGGGCTGGCCGACCACCTGTCCAAAAAACCGGCCGCTCTTTCGGGCGGACAACGTCAACGGGTGGCGCTGGCCCGTACCCTGATGGAAGATCACCCCATCATCCTGCTGGATGAGCCTTTTTCCGCCCTTGATGCCAAAACCCGCGCCGATATGCAGGATCTCGCAGCAGAACATCTGCAAGGCCGCACCGTGCTGTTGGTGACACATGACCCCGCCGAAGCCGCCCGGCTGGGGGATCAGGTTCTGGTTATGTCTGCCACGGGGCTCACGCCAATGCGCGTGCCAACCGCCCCGGCCCCCAGACCGGTGGATGATCCGCAAACGCTGGCGCTGCAAGGGCGGCTGTACCAGACCCTTAGGGAGCCAAGCACATGAAGATCACCCACGCGCTGATCTCTGGCGGGTTGCTGGTGCTGGTTTGGCAAAGCATCGTCTGGCTGACAGGCCTGCCGCATTTTATCCTGCCAAGCCCGCTGCAAGTTGCCCAAGCGCTTATAGAAAACGCCGCCCTAATCGGGGAACACGCGCTTGTAACATTGGGCGAGGTGGTGCTGGGCATGCTGATCGGCGCGATCCTTGGTATCCTGACAGCGCTGCATCTGGCGACCTCGGAGCGGGCGCGCCGCCTGTTGGGGCCGATTTTGGTGTTTTCCCAAGCGATACCGGTCTTTGCACTGGCACCGGTGCTGACCCTCTGGCTGGGCTACGGGCTCTGGTCGAAAATCGCCATGGCCGTGCTGATCATCTATTTCCCGGTGACCTCATCCTTTCTGGACGGGCTATTGCAAACCCCCAAAGCCTATCTCGATCTGGCGGCATCCATGCGCGCGACACCCGGAAGAACCCTGCGCTACATCCGGATACCGGCGGCGCTGCCCTCGCTTGGGACGGGTCTGAAACTGGCCGCTGTCTATGCTCCGATTGGCGCGGTGATCGGGGAATGGGTCGGGGCCAGTCAGGGGTTGGGCTATCTGATGCTGCTGGCCAATGGGCGGGCGAAAATCGATCTGATGTTTGCCGCAGTCATCGTGCTTTGCCTTATGTCGGTCACGCTGTTTCTGATCTTTGATACTTTGGCGCGCCGGCTTGCCGCATCGCGGGCGCTCTAGGGGGCGCTGCCCCCGCCCTTCGGGCCCCCCGGGATACTTTCAGAACAAAGTGGCCCTTTCATTTTGACAGAAATATCCCCGCCGGAGGCTCGAAAGTTAAACCCTGTGGTAGGGAGAGCCAGCAAGGATCGAGGCGGCGCGGTAAAGTTGCTCTGTCAACATCACCCGAGCCAGCATATGGGGCCAGACCATTTTCCCAAAGGAGAGTTTGAAATCTGCGCGGTTGCGCAAGCTCGGATCAAGGCCGTCCGCTCCGCCGATCAAAAACGCCACATCGCTGCGTCCGGCATCCCGCCAGTCGCCAAGTCTATGTGCAAAATCCGGAGAGGACATTAGTTTGCCCCGCTCGTCCAATACACAGATCACCGCGCCTTTGGGCACGACGCGTTCGAGCAAACCGGCTTCGGCTGCCATGCCGCCACCCTTTTTATCCTCGACCTCCAACAGCTGCGCCGGGCCGAGCCCCAAGGCCCGCCCGGTTCTGTCAAATCGGGTTAGATAATCGTCGATCAAGGTCCGTTCGGGGCCAGCCCTGAGCCGACCCACCGCACAGATTTGAATCCGCATCTAAGCGTTTGGTGCTGCCCCGGCGGGCTGCCACATTTTTTCCAACTGGTAGAACTCGCGCACTTCGGGACGGAAGATATGCACAATGACATCGCCCGAATCGATCAGCACCCAATCCCCCAGTTCCTTGCCTTCGACCTTGGCCAGAACCTCATAGTCATGCTTGAGCTTATCCGACAGTTTCTCGGCAAGCGCGCCGACCTGACGGGAGCTTCGACCAGAGCAGATCACCATGTAATCGGCCATCTCGGATTTACCGCGCAGGTCGATTTGGGTTATTTCCTCGGCTTTATCTTCCTGAAGAAACGCCAGAATGGCGGCAAGCAGTGTTTCGCTTGATACATTAGACGGCACCGTGTTCATCGCGGCGCGCGCTGCGGAAGGTTTAGCAACCGCGTCAGTAGACTGAGACAGGACAAAGTCCTCCTTACAACGCGCCGTGACCTCCCCGACGCTGGGATGCTTTCAAAATAGCACTGCCGGGGGGAAATCTCAATCCAAGGTGTAAAGACGCCGCAGAGTGCGTGTTAATCCAGCCGCTTTGTTTCTGGTTGGGCGTCTTCATCGGGCAAAATCCGGATTTCGCGCTGCGGGAAGGGGAAGGAAACGCCGGCGGCTTTGAACCCATCCCAAAGGGCAAGATTGACGTCGCCGCGCACATTGGTCAGCCCCTTTGTCGGGTCGGTGATCCAGAAGCGCAGAACATAGTCGATACTGGAATCTCCAAAGCCGACGATATGGCAGACCGGTTGGCGAGTATTCAGCACCCGCTCCACGGATAGGGCCGCCTTGATTGCGGTTTCGCGCACCAGATAGGGATCGCTGCCATAGGCCGTCCCAAAGTTGATATCGAGACGGACAAATTCGTCCGAATGGCTCCAGTTGACCACCTGACTGGTGATCAGATCAGATATTCCCGCCCGTCCCGTGTCACCACCGACACATAACGCGCGCCCAAGGACTGAATCCAGCCAAAGGTGCTGCCCAGCGATATGACATCTCCGGGTTTTACCGATTTATCCATCAGGATGATCACGCCGGACACAATATTAGAGACGATTTTCTGCAACCCGAAACCGATGCCCACACCGATCGCTCCGGAAAGAACCGTTAGCCCCGTAGGATCAAAGCCGACCGCCCGCAGCCCCAAAAAAACGGCTGAGACATAAAGTGCGGCCTGCACAACCTTGGAGATCAACACCCCCAGCGTCGGCGAAATATCATGGTTGTGCTGTATCCAGCGGTTCAGCGTATTGGAGAGCAGCCGCGCAGCAAAGATCAGTATGCCGGTGAAAAAGATCGCCTGCAGGATGTTCAGTGCAGAAAGCCGGTAGCTTTGCACTTCGATGGCAACGGAATCCACCACCGCCGCGGCTTCTTGGGTCAATCCGGTGAAGTAGAGCGTGACATATATCCATGCCACCCAATTCACGATCTTGCGCATCAGGGGGTTGCGAATGAACCGCGTGGCAATGCCAATCAGCAGCCATGCAAGGCAGATGGTGCCCACAATTCTAAGGATGTAACTATGGGAGGGAAACATCCCCAACACCGTGTTCATCACAAAGATAGCCACCCAGATCAAAGCTACAAAAGCAATCAGGCGCAGGCGTTTGTGCATCATCAGCAGCACACGTAATTCTGCCTTAGAACGCCCGGTCAGGCGCCGCATCCGGTTGTGCAGCGGCGTGCTCAGCGTCATCGTCACAAGCTGTGCGACAACCGTCAGCACGATCATAATCGCGATCTGGCGCAATCGCGATGGCAACAGCAGGGACGACAAAAAACCCGACAGCTGATCACCAAAGACCCAGAGTTGGGCAATAAAATTCTGAATTTCCTGCTCCATAAATCCAGAGTGTCGGAACCTCTGTTCAATGTACAGCGCTTGGTGGCTTGCTGAATCGCACGGCAGGTAGTATCTGAACGCCATGAGTCCAATTTTTGACATTGATGACAGATCCCGTTTGCCGTGGCGTTTTCACGGATTGGCCCTGTCTATTGTCACCGACCTATAGGGTCGGGCGATTTGCTATGCGCGCCCCGAATTGCATAGCCTTTTGTAAATAGCCAAGACGACCCTTAGCGCAGTGAGGAAAACCATGTCCGCGCCAAAAACCATCTATGATAAAATCTGGGACGCCCACGTCGCCCATGAAGCCGAAGACGGCACCTGTTTGCTGTACATCGACCGCCACCTTGTTCACGAAGTCACAAGCCCGCAGGCTTTTGAAGGGCTTCGCATGACAGGCCGCACTGTGCGGGCGCCGGAAAAAACCATCGCTGTACCGGATCACAACGTGCCGACCACAGCTGATCGTGTGAACGGCATCGACAATGAAGAAAGCCGCATTCAGGTGGATGCGCTTGATTCCAATGCCAAGGAATTTGGCATCAACTATTACCCTGTGTCCGACATCCGTCAGGGCATTGTGCATATTGTTGGCCCCGAGCAAGGCTGGACCCTGCCCGGTATGACCGTTGTTTGTGGCGACAGCCACACCGCGACCCACGGCGCTTTCGGTGCTCTGGCACACGGTATCGGCACCTCCGAGGTGGAACATGTTCTGGCGACGCAAACGCTGATCCAGAAGAAATCCAAGAACATGAAGGTCGAAATCACTGGTAAGCTGATGCCAGGGGTCACCGCCAAAGACATCACCCTTGCGGTGATCGGTGAAACCGGCACTGCCGGCGGCACTGGTTATGTTATCGAATATTGTGGTGAAGCCATTCGCAACCTGTCCATGGAAGGGCGCATGACCGTCTGTAACATGGCCATCGAAGGGGGCGCGCGCGCCGGTTTGATTGCGCCGGATGAAACCACATACGCCTATTGCAAAGGCCGCCCTCACGCCCCGAAAGGCGCAGAATGGGAAGCCGCCGAAGCCTATTGGCGCACGCTTTACACCGATGAAGGCGCACATTTCGACAAGGTTGTGACGCTGAAAGGCGAAGACATCCAGCCGGTCGTCACTTGGGGCACTTCGCCCGAGGATGTGCTGCCGATCACCGGTGTTGTGCCTCACCCCGAAGATTTCGAAGGTGGTAAGATTGAGGCGGCCCGTCGCTCTATTGAATATATGGGTCTGACACCGGGTCAGAAACTGACAGACATCGAAATCGACACGGTCTTTATCGGTTCTTGCACCAATGGCCGGATTGAAGATCTGCGCGCTGTTGCGGATGTGGTCAAAGGCAAAAAGATCAAAGACGGGATGCGGGCGATGATCGTTCCCGGCTCTGGTCTGGTACGGGCACAGGCCGAAGAAGAAGGTCTGGCTGAGGTCTTTGAAGCGGCTGGCTTTGAATGGCGCATGGCCGGTTGTTCCATGTGTCTGGCCATGAACCCGGATCAGCTGTCCGAGGGCGAGCGTTGCGCAGCAACCTCTAATCGGAACTTTGAAGGGCGTCAGGGCTATAAGGGGCGTACGCACCTTGTGTCTCCGGCGATGGCCGCTGCGGCTGCCCTGACCGGCAAGCTGACCGACATTCGTGAATTGGCATAAGGAGCGCACCCATGGAAAAGTTTACAAAACTCACCGGCATTGCGGCCCCGATGCCTCTGGTCAACATCGATACCGATATGATCATCCCGAAGGTGCATTTGAAATCGATCAAGCGCACCGGCTTTGGCGCGCACCTCTTTGACGAGATGCGTTTCAACCGTGACGGGACCGAGATCGAGGAATTTGTCCTGAACAAACCACAGTACCGCGAAGCCTCGGTTCTGGTGGCGGGCGATAACTTCGGCTGTGGCTCCTCGCGTGAACATGCGCCTTGGGCGATTGCAGATTTTGGCATCCGCTGCGTGATCTCGACAAGCTTTGCCGACATCTTCTTTAACAACTGCTTTAAGAACGGCATCCTGCCGATCGTGCTGCCGCAAGAGCAAGTTGATGTGCTGATGAAGGACGCCGAAAAGGGTTCTAACGCGCGGGTGACGGTTGATCTGGAAAATCAGGAAATCACCACTTCCGAAGGCGAAACAATCGCTTTTGACGTGGATGCGTTTAAAAAGCACTGCCTTTTGAACGGCTTGGATGACATCGGTTTGACCATGGAAAAGGCCGCTTCGATTGATTCCTTCGAAGCAAAGGCCGGTGCAGAACGCCCTTGGGTCTGATCCATCGTCGTTAACGATCTGGAAACAATGAAGGGGATCAGCTGGCGTTGCTGATCCCCTTCGCCATTTATTGATGCAAACGCGCACCAGTTTTCAGGCTAAAGGTTAGAGAAGTATTAATCTGTATTACCAGAAGCTTGCCCGCCGCGGCTAAAGCAGGCAACAATAAGGCAAGAATGAGGCAACCGCCAAAATGGGCGGAACAAGTTGGAATAAGGACGCGGCATAGAATCACGTCCATCCGGGTTGATTGAGGGTTGATAAGCAGTGATCATGCGGCTGACAGGCGCACTTGTGCGCGCAGTTCTGGTAGGTATCGTTATCGCGACGCCTTCGCTGCTGTTGTCGCATCCCAACGCTGAATCCAACGAAGTTGTTGCGCTTCTGGCGCTTTTTGCTGCTGTGCTGACCTTTGTCGAATATGCGGTTGTCAGCCCCTCGCTGATCGAATTCCGAGATGCACCCCCTTTTAACCGTATCCGCATCCTGTCGCTGTTTGTGACGGTCTTCATGCTGACGATGATTGCCCGTGGTGTCACCTCCGCCACCCCGATGACCGAATTGGTCACTGCCGTCGGGGCCCTAATCGGCAACGCGATGGATTTCCCCTTTAGCCCCGTGCGCCTTGTTACCAACGCCGCACCGGCGTCGACACCAACAGAGTCTCTGATCCTGCTTCAGGCTTCTGCGGGCATGGCCTATCTGGTGTCTCTTGTGACGCTGGCTATATTCTTGATCATCCTAAGGCTGTGGAACTGGCCAAGCCAATACGCGCAGTTCAACGTTTGGATTAACCTACCCACATTCGACCCAACCGTCGGGGGTGATGTGGTAAAACGCCTGACCCGGGATGCGCAAGTTAACATTGCGTTAGGGTTTTCCCTGCCATTCTTGATCCCGATTTGCTTTTATTATGCAACGGATGTGTTTGCCCCGCTGACGCTGGGGTCCGCACAGACCTTGATCTGGGTGATGGCACTGTGGGCGTTCCTTCCGGCAAGCTTGTTTATGCGCGGTATCGCGATGCACCGCGTCGCGCAAATGATCGACGCAAAACGCTCGGCCTTGTCGCGGGCTGCCTCGCGGGCCTTGCAACCTGCCTGACGGTCAGCGCAAATGCGGCAGAGACCATCCGCATTGCAACCTTTCATAGTGAACTGACCCGCAAAGGCCCCGGCCTGTTGCTGCGCGATATTCTGTCGGGAAAAGACCCACAGGTGCTGGCGGTCCTTGACGTGATCACCACAATCGCCCCGGATATTCTGCTGCTCACCGATTTTGATCAGGACCCTGATGGCCTTGCGGCACAGGCGCTCAGCAATGCCCTTGCCGATCGCGATCTGTTCCTGCCCCATTGGCATAGCGGCCCCACCAACAAAGGGGTGCCCAGCGGATTGGATCTTGATCACGACGGCCGCACAGGAGAGCCCGAAGACGCCATCGCCTATGGCCGGTTTTACGGCAATGGCGGCATGGCGATCCTGTCCAGATTTCCAATCGCCACGGATCAGGCACGGGAACACATCTCTTTTCTGTGGTCGGAGCTGCCCGACAACCTGCGCCAGGACGCAGAGGAAAGCATCCATGACATACCGCTGTCGGGGTCGGGCCATTGGGTGGTGCCGGTGGACTTGGGCGGGCAGTACCCGCTAAGGCTATTGGCCTATCATGCAAACACGCCGGTGTTTGACGGCCCCGAAGATCGCAACGGTCGCCGCAATCACGACGAATCCGCCCTCTGGTCGCATATTCTGGCGCAATCAGAGTTGTTTCCTGCCGTACTGCTGGGCAATAGCAACATCGACCCCCATGGCGGAGAGGGCCGTCGCGCGGCCTTTCTGGCTTTGCTCAACGGCCCCTTTCAAAACCCCGAGGGGCATCAAAACCACCCCACAGCAGACTGGCCCGAAGACCCCGGTCCGGGTGATTTACGGGTGGATTATGTGCTGCCCTCAGACGGGATCACCCTCTCCGCATCGGGGGTGTATTGGCCCGATGCAGGTGATCCAGCCGCCACCAACGCCGCCGCAGCCTCGCGTCACAGGCTGGTCTGGATCGACATTCTGCCCCCCTGAGCCTCGGGTTGCGCCGGGGCGGGAATCTCTGCGGACAGAATGGTTTCAAGCGCGCTTGGCCGGAACTGCGGCAACAGGCGTTTCAGCTTTTCATCCGACAGGTGATGATTGGTTTCGAAAAGATAGCGCATCTCCAGCATTTCATAGGCCAACCCCCAAAACGGGCTGCTCAGGCGCATCGCCCACCAAGGAAAGCGGCGCAATTTCAATGGTCGGCTTAGGGTCTGCTCCAGATAGGTCTTAAGCTGATTGATCGAAAAATGCGCGCTGGCAAAGGGAATGTCTTCGAACATCTGAAGACTGTCGCGCCGGTCGGCCAGCGCTACGGCGGCAGTCGCCCAATCCGGCAGGTAGCAATAGGCGCGCTCAACATCTGGATCGCCCAGCGTCATCAGTTTTCCCTTGTGCAAATCCTTCATCGTCAGCAAGGACATCACGGTGCCATTCTGGTTCGGGTCAATAAAATCACCGCCCCGTAGGATGATCGTCCGAACCCCGCGCGCCGCTGCGGCGCGATAGCTTTGCTCCATCTCCACCCGAATTTTGCCCTTTCGGGTGCAGGGAATTTGCGGCGTGTTTTCGGACCAAACGCCGGATTGCATGCCGAAGTTATACACGTTGCCCGGCACAATCACCGTAGCGCCATGGGCCTCTGCGGCGTCGATCACCTCTTGGGTAATGCGCGGAATGTTTCGTGCCCAGTTTTCGTAATTCGGCGGGTTAAGCCCGTTTACGATGACATCGCATTCCGCCGCCGCTTCCATCAGCGTATCCGTGGCGCGATCAAAGCGGCGCACGCACCAGCCTGCGTTCCAGAAGGCCTCTGCGGCATGGCTTCCGATTTTACCGGAAGCGCCAAGTATTAAGACAGTTTTCGACATTGCGCTGATCCTTTTTCTGTGCTGCCAGATAATTACCCCATTCAAATCAGTCTGAATATTGCGCAAATTCGGATGTCTGCTATTCATATATGTATGGATACATCCCCTTCCCCCGATTGGTCCCTCTGGCAAAGCTTTGCGGCGGTGGCTGAAGCCGGTTCTCTTTCGCAGGCCGCCCTTGCCCTCAACCAGAGCCAGCCGACCCTGGGGCGGCACATCCGCCAGTTGGAGCAACAGCTTGACCTGCGGCTGTTCAACCGTGTGCCGCGGGGGTTGGAACTGACCGAACAAGGCGCTGCTTTGCTGGATCCCGCCCGCGATATGGTCGCCGCAGCGGCGCGTTTGGGTCTGATCGCAACCGGCCAATCCGAACGCCCCAGCGGCACCGTGCGGATCACTGCCTCGGTGAGCATGTCACATCATGTATTGCCACGGATCATTGCCGAAATCCGGCAAGAGGCCCCTGAAATCGAGATAGAGCTGCTGGCCTCGGATGTCAGTGAAAACCTGCTGTTCCACGAGGCAGATATCGCGGTGCGCATGTATCGCCCGACCCAGCTTGATATTGTGACCAAGCCCCTTGGCCGCCTTACCATCGGGCTTTATGCGGCGCAGTCCTATCTGGATCGGGCGGGCTTCCCCACCTCTATCGAAGACGCCCTGGATCATCAGTGGATCGGCTATGACAAATCGGATTTGATCATTCAGGGCATGCGCAAATTCGGCTGGGATGTGGATCGCAATTTCTTTGGCACGCGCTGCGATAACCAGACCGTCTATTGGGAGTTGCTCAGGGCCGGTTGCGGTATCGGGGTGGGTCAGCAGTTTATTGCCGCGCAGCACCCCGAAGTTCGTCAGGTGTTGCCCGACATCACGATTCCGCCGCTAGAGGTATGGCTCTCTGTACCAGAAGCCCTGCGCCATACGCCACGGGTGCGAAAAACCTTTGATTTGCTCTCTGAAAGACTTGCTGCGGTCACCGGTGCTTGACCCCAAGTTGCCCAAAGGGTAGGCCCATGCGCAACTGATTACCCGAACAAAAAGGCCCGCACACATGAGCAATCCGTCCCTATTGATTCTTGCCGGCGACGGCATCGGCCCCGAAGTCATGACCGAAGTTCGCAAAGTCATTGACTGGTACGGTGCCAACCGCGATCTGACCATCGACGTCAGCGAAGATCTGGTTGGCGGTGCGGCCTATGATGCCCATGGCACCCCCCTGACAGATGAGACCATGGCAAAAGCCCAAGAGGTCGACGCGGTTCTGCTTGGGGCTGTCGGTGGTCCGAAATACGACGTATTGGATTTCTCGGTAAAACCCGAACGCGGCCTGCTGCGCCTGCGCAAGGAAATGGATTTGTTTTCCAACCTGCGCCCTGCGCAATGTTTTGACGCGCTGGCAGATTTCTCGTCTTTGAAAAGAGATGTCGTTGCCGGTCTGGACATCATGATCGTCCGCGAGTTGACCAGCGGCATCTATTTTGGTGAGCCTCGTGGCATCATCAACGAAGGTAACGAGCGTGTTGGCATCAACACCCAGCGCTACACAGAAAGCGAAATTGCCCGTGTAGCCCGGTCCGCCTTTGAACTGGCCCGAAAGCGTGGCAACAAAGTCTGCTCGATGGAAAAAGCCAATGTCATGGAAAGCGGCATTCTATGGCGCGATGTGGTGACCGAAATCCACGCAGCGGAATATCCCGATGTAGAACTGTCGCATATGTATGCGGACGCCGGTGCCATGCAGCTGTGCCGCTGGCCCAAACAATTCGACGTGATTGTCACGGATAACCTGTTTGGTGACCTCTTGTCCGACGCGGCCGCCATGCTGACCGGTTCGCTGGGCATGTTGCCATCGGCCAGCCTTGGCGCGCCCATGGCCAACGGTCGCCCAAAAGCCATGTATGAGCCGGTACACGGATCTGCCCCCGACATCGCCGGTCAGGGCAAAGCCAACCCGATTGCCTGTATCCTTAGTTTTGCGATGGCGCTGCGCTATTCCTTTGATCAAGGCGCCGAAGCGGATCGTCTGGAAGCGGCTGTTGAAAAAGTGCTCGCCGACGGGGCGCGGACAGCCGATCTGTTGGGCGAAGAAGGTGGCTCTCCGATCAGCACGTCCGAAATGGGCGATGCGATCCTTGCCGCTTTGTCCGACAGCCTCTGACGGATTTACATCCATAACCAAAAAAACGCGCGCCTTCGGGGCGCGCGTTTTCGTTTGCGCCTTTACGCGCGTGCTGTGATGGGGAATGCTAGCGCTATCCCAATGTTCCAAGGTTGATAACATGTCCGCCACCCCCCCAAGCTCCAACGTACAGGGCGCGCTGTTTTCTTTGGCGGCTTTTGGTGTTTACGCGACCCATGATGTTTTCGTGAAATATCTCGGGGCGAGCTATTCACCGGTACAAATCCTGTTCTTTTCCGGCTTGCTGGGGTTCCCGATTGTCACGATGATGTTGATCGGCGACAGCACCGAGGGTCACCTGCGCCCGATCCATCCGTGGTGGATGTTCGTGCGCTGTGCCTCGACTCTTGTCGGGGCGACGATGGGGGTATTGGCCTTTAGCCTGCTGCCTTTGGCACAGGCCTATGCGATCCTCTTTGCCGCGCCGCTGATCATTACAATTTTGTCTATTCCCATTCTTGGGGAAAAAGTCGGGGCTCACCGTTGGGGCGCAGTCATTGTCGGTTTGATCGGTGTGATCATCGTGCTGCGTCCGGGCGGGGCCGAGCTTGGTCTTGGACATCTGGCCGGTCTCTTTGCGGCCTTTGCGGCATCGATGAACTCTGTGGTGGTGCGCAAGATCGGCCATGAAGAACGGGCCGTTGTGCTGATGATGTATCCGATGGTTTCCAACGTGCTGGTTCTGGGATTGCTCCTGCCGTTTGTCTATGTTCCGATGCCAATCGTTGATTTTGGCGCCACCGCGGTGATCGCCGGCGGTGCCTTTCTGGCGATGATGCTGTTGATCCGCGCCTACCGCTTGGCCGAAGCGGCCATTGTCGCCCCGATGCAATATTCACAAATTATCTGGGCAATGGTTTTCGGCTTGGTCCTGTTTAACGAAATGCCGGATCTGATGACCATCATCGGGACATCCGTGATTATCGCCAGCGGGCTTTACATCGTGTTCCGCGAGGCGCGCAGCAAAACGTCCAACAATACGCCGGTGCTCCGTACGCGGTCCCGCGCGGGCACCACAAACACGCTGCGTATCGGGCCGTTTATGCGACGCTCTGACAGGCTCAAGGCGATCCGTGCCGCACGGGCCGCGCGCGTTAACACCAAGGACACTGCGTCCTGATCCTTTGACGAATCAGTCGAAATTTCTGCGGGGGCGTTATCTCGGGCAGGGGCGCATCCGGACGTTGCATCGTCCTTTCGAGACCGGCGGTTTGCATTTCCCGGCGGGACCCCCTATGTAGGGGATAACAAAAATAAAAATTGAGCAGTTTCAATATGATCAGACTACTTCAAACAGTCTGGAGTGATTTTTTCGCCCTCCTGATCCAGCGCCCCAAACGGCAGCAGGTTGCGGCGTTGTGTTTTCGCGAAACCGGTACTGAAAAAGAAGTGCTATTGATCACCAGCCGCGATACGGGCCGTTGGATTATTCCCAAAGGCTGGCCGATGCGCGGTAAAAACGCCGCCGAATCAGCCATGCAAGAAGCCTGGGAAGAGGCAGGCGTTATCAAAGGGGCGTCCAACGACAACGCCATCGGCAGCTATACCTACGATAAAAAATTGGACAGTGGGTGGTCTTATCCTGTTGAAACAATGGTATATTCCGTCGAAGTCGAAAAGCTGGCAAAGACCTTTCCCGAGGCCCATGAACGCAAACGCAAATGGGTAAATCTTGCGGATGCCGCGCGCATGCTGCAGGAACACGAGCTACAGGCAATCGTGCGACAGTTTTAAGACAAACCGCCTACAACGTAATGAATGAGTTGCGTTGTGACATTTTTTCAGCGACCAGTGCCCCCGAAAAAGGGGATAGCGACTATGGCTGATCAAAAGGGCGACCAGAGACATCTGGAAACGTTGGACCGCGACCTTGCGCGGCTTTCAAATCTTGAAATGGCAACAAGTTATGTTTCCCGCCCCATGGTGGGCCCGGGCATTTCTTTGGTATTTGTATTGCTCGCCGGTCTTGCGGCGGCACTTTTCTTTGGTCAGGCCAATAACAGCCTGATTGTCATCATTGCCGCCTGTCTCGGGGCCTATATGGCGCTAAACATCGGGGCCAATGACGTTGCCAATAATATGGGGCCCGCCGTGGGTGCCAACGCACTGTCGATGGGCGGGGCCATCGCCATTGCGGTCGTTTTCGAAAGCGCAGGGGCGTTGATCGCTGGCGGGGATGTGGTTTCGACCATCGCCAAGGGCATCATTGCCCCCGAAAGCATGGGCAACGCTGAAACCTTTGTCTGGGCAATGATGGCTGCCCTTTTGTCGGCAGCGCTTTGGGTAAACCTTGCCACTTGGGTCGGCGCGCCGGTATCCACAACGCATTCGGTTGTCGGCGGTGTGATGGGGGCTGGTATTGCCTCTGCCGGTCTTGGGGCTGTGGATTGGGGCACGATGAGCAAAATCGCCGCCAGCTGGGTGATTTCACCGGTGCTGGGAGGCGTGATTGCTGCCGCTTTCCTGTGGTTTATCAAAGAACGGATCATCTATCAGGACGACAAGATCGCAGCTGCGCGCAAATGGGTGCCGGTGCTTGTCGGGATCATGGCAGGGGCCTTTGCCGCCTATCTGGCGCTTAAGGGTCTTAAGAAGATCATCAAGATTGATATCACCATGGCACTTATGATCGGGGCAGCCTTCGGTGTTGCAACTTGGATGGCCACAATCCCGCTGATCCGCAAGCAATCCGAAGGTCTTGAGAACCGCAATAAATCGCTCAAAGTGCTGTTTGGTATTCCGCTGATTGTCTCGGCTGCCCTGCTTAGCTTTGCCCATGGGGCCAATGATGTCGCCAATGCGGTTGGACCGCTGGCGGCGATCGTGCAGTCGCTTGAATCCGGCAACTTTACCGATGCAATCAGCATTCCAATCTGGGTGATGGTGATCGGGGCTTTTGGGATCTCTTTTGGGCTGTTTTTGTTCGGGCCAAAGCTGATCCGGATGGTCGGCAGCCAGATCACAAAACTGAACCCGATGCGGGCCTATTGTGTCGCGCTCTCTGCCGCAATTACGGTGATTGTCGCCAGCTGGCTTGGTTTGCCTGTCAGCTCGACCCATATCGCCGTTGGTGCAGTGTTCGGGGTCGGTTTCTTTCGAGAATGGGATGCAGAACGGCGGATCAAAAAAGCCCGTCAGGAGATGCCGGATCGCCCCAAATACGGCCCCGAAGAACGCCGTCGCCGCAAACTGGTGCGCCGCTCTCATTTCATGACGATCATCGCAGCCTGGGTCATTACCGTCCCAGCGGCGGCATTGCTGTCGGGCACGATCTTTTTTGCCATCACCCTCTTTGTTGGCTAGGCACAACGACGATACAAACCAAAAGGGCGCCCCTGTGCGCCCTTTTGGATCATACAACAATACCAGCACGAGCTGCTGCCCTGTAAGCTTCACCGCAAAATTACTCTTAAATCTCACGCGGAGCGGATACTTTTTAGACAGACACCCGCGTTCCTGAGAACGGCAACCCACGGGGTCTAAAACTGCTCCGCACCCCCAACATCACAGTTCCCGTGATCTAGAGGCTGGCAAATTCGGCGATAAACCAGTCCTCCACGGGGTGCTTATTTTGGGTGGTCTTTCACGTGATGCAAAACTGCTAGCAGAATGCAAAGAGGGGAACCTAGGCCCCCCTCTTTGCCGGAAATACGGCAGGTACAGTCTGAATGCGCATTTCCGTGGTAATCCGCAAAGCGATGGGCTTGAATTCTGCCAAAAGGTCCAAAATCCCCAAGGCCCTGTCATGGCCCCTGCTGACGCAAAGCCGATGACGGCAGAATTCAAAGCACCACCTTTCTCCCGCGCAGATCACTGCCTCATAGAAGCGCGCGGGAGGGGAGTGACCTATCGATAGATCAGTTCAGGCAGCCACATTGACAACGCCGGAACGAAGGTCAGCAGCAACAGCACAAGAACCAAGGGGACAAGGAACGGTGCCGTCGCAGTGACACATCGCTCAAAGGGCACATCCGAGACCTTGGCCAAGACATAGAGCACCAGTCCCACAGGGGGCGTTAGCAGACCGATCATCAGATTCAGGATCAGGATGATACCGAAATGAACCGGATCAATACCGATCTGAACCGCCACCGGAAGCAAAACCGGCGTCAGGATGGTGATCGCAGCCAGTGTTTCCATGAAACAGCCCACCACAAGAACGATCAACATGATGATCAGCAGGATCGCCACCCGATTGTCGGTAAAGCCCAACATAGATTCAGCGAACATCTGCGCGACCTGATTAGCCGTCAGGATCCATGCGAAAATGGACGACGCTGCGACGATCATCATGATCGATGCTGTGGTTTCCACCGTATCCATCGACACCCGCAAAATGCGTTTGAACGTCAGGGTACGATAAACGAACAAGCCAAGCAGCAAGGAGTAAACCACCGCTGCGATAGCCGCTTCTGTCGGGGTAAAGATACCGGTGAGAATACCGCCGACGATAATCAGGGGCGTAAACAGCGGCAGGATCGCGTGCCAGAGGGTTGTCAGAAACAGGCGAATCTGGAAACGCTCATCGCGCGGGTAGTTTCTAAGCTTTGCAAAGATGGCGACCATGATCATCAACGAGAAAGCCATCAGCATGCCCGGAATAAGCCCAGCAGCAAACAATTGCCCAATCGAGGTATCCGCGATCACCCCATATACAACCAAGGGCAAAGACGGAGGAATGATCGGTCCGATGGTCGAGGACGCCGCGGTAATACCCACCGAAAAGTCGGTGTCATATCCGGCTTCGCGCATCGCTTTGATTTCAATGTTGCCAAGGCCACCGGCATCCGCAACGGCTGCACCGGACATGCCAGCAAAAATAACGCTGGCCCCGACGTTCACATGGCCAAGACCGCCATACATCCAGCCGACAGTTGCCCGCGCAAAGGCGAAGATTTTCGTGGTGATCCCGGCTGAGTTCATCAAATGGCCGGCCATGATGAAAAAGGGAACGGCGATCAGAGGGAACGAGTTGATCCCGTTGACCATATTATGCAGCACAATAACGTTGGGCATGCCTTCGAGAATGATAAAGACCAACGAAGCGACGCCAAGTGCCACAGCCACTGGCGCACCGGCGATCAGCAACAGGAACAGCAGAACAAAAAGAAGTGTAAGGGTCATCGGGTGTTGCCTGTCAGTTTGTTACATCGTGGAGCGAATGTTCTTCAAGCTCGCGCAAAACATCCTCGGGGGATTGGCGAATTTTACGAACCAGCCAGTAGGCCGCGTAAAAGGTCATGGCCGCCAAAGCCACAGCGACACCCCAATAAAGCAGGCTTTTCGGGATTTCGACGGAGGCCATTTTGGTTTTAGTCTTTTGCGCCAACTCTACCGCCAGCCACGTCAGATAGCCGTAGAAGACGAAAGAAAGCAGCTCCATCGCAACCGTTAGCCATTTCCCGGTGCGTGGGGACAGGTAGCGATAAAAGAACTCTAGAAAAATATGCGTGCCCTTACGGGTGACCGAAACAGCACCTAGGAATGCAACGATGACCAGAACGTATCGTGCAATTTCCTCTGTCCAGGCCAGACTGTCATTCAGCACATAGCGGGTGAAAAACTGAAGAAAAACGATCGCTGCCAGAAACCACAGTGCAAGAAGCCCCGGCAAATCGGTGAGGCCAAAATCAGAGGTATCGACCTCTGTATCGGCGAAAATGATGGCAGGGCGCGCCTCGTCCGCGCGCCCCTCCATCGATTGTTTATCATTGTCCATATCTGACATTCAGCCTGATACGCTCACAGTTCGCCGAGACGTTTGAAGTGTTCCATTGTGTAAGGAACATCGTCACCGGTCAGCTTAGGACGGACCGCATCTTGGAAGGGCGCTTTGTCAACTTCGTTGACTGTGATGCCTTGCTCACGGAACCAGGCAACCAGATCCAGCTCGGACTGATAGATTTCATCCGAAACCTTGGCAGAAGCTTGGGCCAGCACTTCGCGCACGGCGGCTTCGTCGTCACCGAGACGGTCCAAGGCATTGTCAGAAGCAATCACCAGCAAGGAGTTCAGAATGTGACCTGTCAGGTTGATGTTCGACTGAACTTCATAGAACTTCTTGAACTTGATCGTTGGCAGCGGGTTTTCCTGTGCGTCTACAACACCTTGCTGCAGCGCAAGGTAGACTTCGGAAAAGGCCATCGGTGTTGGGTTGGCGCCAACGGCATTTGGGAACATCAACATGACCGGAGAGTTCGGCACTCGAATTTTCAGACCTTCCATATCCGCAGGAGTCAGGACTGGTTTGTTCGAGGTTACGTGGCGCTGACCGTAGTAAACAAGGCCGAGGACCTGGTTGCCGGTCGCGTCATGATAGCCTTCGGACAGTTCCGCAAACAGATCGCTATCGCGATAGGAAACCCAGTGATCCCAGCCGCGCATGATGAACGGATAGTCGGAAATCGCGATCGGACCGTAGTAACGCTCAACAAAGCTTGGACCGGTATAGATGATATCAACGGCACCAAGACCAAGGCCTTCGTTGATCTCGACTTCTTTGCCCAACGTGGACGCAGGGAAAACATTAATTTCCACACGGCCATCGGTGACCTTGCTAACTTCTTCGGCGGCCCATTCAGCAACCTCGTGATAGGCAGAGCCTGTTTCATACACATGCGCCCATTTGAGCGTTTCAGCGGCGAAAGCAGACACCGTACCGGACAGTACAAAGCAACCTGCTGTTAGAATTGAAGTAAAATTACGCATTGGCATTAATCCCTCCCATAAGGCCCGTAAATCGGGTGATTGGGCCGCAAACCAGGCTGTTACTCAGACATGATTGACGGCAACTAGTATATCTAATATACAAGTTATAACGAAAAACAAGCCTATTTTGTAGTGGCCCCAAGGCTTGTAAAATAAAGTAGAATAACCGGACGACCTAAATGAAGGGGAAGCTTTCAGGTGCCAGAACGCAAAAAACGAGCAAAAAATGCCGCCCCAAACGGTCAAGCCCGGTTCCAAATGGGCGCCGCGCCGACCTTGGCGCAAAGTCTGTATACAAAAATCAAAGATGACATCATTTCTATGGCGCTGCCCCCTGGTGCGCCGATCTCGGAAACTGAACTGGCAGAAGAATCCGGCGTAAGTCGCACACCTATCCGCGAGGCGATCTTGCGGCTCGCGCGGGAAAACCTCGTAGAGGTGGTGCCAAAGTCCGGCACCTTTGTGGCCCGCATTCCGGTTTCAGCTTTGCCAGAGGCGATGATTGCCCGCTGCGCGTTAGAAGGCGCGGCCACCCGCGCCGCCGCCGAATTTGCCTCCCGCAGCCAAATACTTGAATTACATGCGCTACTCGAGCGACAGCGCGAGCTTGCCGCACAGGGAGACCTGCTGAATTTTCACCTCGCGGATGAAGCCTTCCATGAGCAAATTGCAGCAACCGGCAGGTTGCCCGGGCTATGGCTCATGATTCAGAACATCAAGCTTCAAGTTGACCGGTTCCGCCGCCTGACCCTTCCTGAGGTCGGCCGTATGAAACTGGTCATCGAGGAACACTCGGCTGTTCTCGCCGGAATAGAGGCGCATGATCCGGAGCAAGCCAGTGCGGCGATGAACGGCCATCTGACTGGTCTGCAGCTGCACATCAAAAATGTCGTCGAGACACATCCAGATTATTTCATCCACGATGCCGACCTGAACACTTTGGTCAACATCCGACACGCCACCCGCAATATACCGGAGCCCCTATGACAATCGAAATTCGCCAAGTCTGCAGCCCTGCAGAAACCAAATCCTTCGACACCAAGGAACTACGCGAAAACTATCTTCTGAAGGATGTTTTCCAAGACGGTGACGTGACCATGGTCTACAGCCATCTGGACCGGACGATTGTGGGCGGCGCAGTACCAACAGACTCTGGTCTGGCGCTGACCTCCTGCAAACAGGTCGGCTCTGCGAATTTTCTGGACCGGCGCGAGATCGGGATCATCAATATCGGCGGGGCTGGCACGGTCACCGCTGATGGCGAAGTCTTCGAAATTGATGCCCTGGATTGCCTGTACCTGCCGATGGGCATTGAGGCCGTAACCTTTGCCAGCAATTCTGCCGCCACCCCGGCCCGGTTCTATTTCATCAGCTCACCGGCGCATCACGCCTACAAGGCCCGCAAGATTACCCCGGATGACGCCAACAAACTGGAGCTTGGCAGCCAGTCAGACGCAAATGTGCGGGTGTTGCGCCAATACATCCACCCCGATGTATGCGATAGCTGCCAACTGGTGATGGGCGTCACCACCATCGCGGAGGGTAGCATCTGGAATACCATGCCCTGTCACACCCATGACAGACGGTCCGAGGTCTATCTCTATTTCGATATGGCAAAAGATACCCGCGTCTTTCATCTGATGGGCGAGCCCACAGAAACCCGTCATCTCGTCGTCGCAAGCGAGCAGGCGATTCTATCCCCCGGTTGGTCCATCCACAGCGGTGCAGGCACCGGACGCTATAGCTTTATTTGGTCAATGGCCGGCGATAATCAGGATTTCACCGACATGGATTTCGCCGCAATGGATGCGTTGCGCTAACGCAGGGATCGATCTGAATCTCAGGCTTAATGGCATCAATAATGCCGTTTTGAAAACCGCGAAGAAAGAGAAAGCCCCTGCGACCACAGGCGCTTCATCTCGGACTTCGCGGTTTTTGTGCATAATGAGTTAGTGGTTTGATCGTGGCCGGACGGCGATGACGCGATTAGGAGGCGTTCATTGCGGCAGCTCATGACCGATTCCGCGCCTTGAAATCTTAGTGTCGCGTTTCTTGCGACGCAGACGTTCGGAACAGGAATGTCAGATTTTTTAACGTTAGGGATGATCTACGATCGCACATCCCGTTTTCCCTCAGTAGGTTCAGAATCACAGCGGAAAAACAGCGTTAATACACCACGACAGGGCGGCTTTCACCGGCACTTTTTCAAACACACGCTCACAGCACGCAAAGCGTATGTGATTAAAATTTAAGGTCAAAGTGGTGAGCCGTGCAGGATTCGAACCTGCGACCCACTGATTAAAAGCCGTATTTCTTTCCTTTCCCCACACTACGCCAACTTACTATAAATTACTGTATTTAAACAATAAATATTGACCAAACCCTTCCACCTTTCCTACCCCTTACGACATGGTTTCCACCCGCGTTATTCCACTGTGTTTCCATGGAAAGCGGCTTCGAAAGGTAGGTTGATATGCCAAAACTCACCAAACGTCTGATCGACAGTCTCGTCGTAGAGAAAACATCCTATTTCATATGGGACAGCGAAGTAATCGGCTTTGGAATTCGCGTTATGCCCAGCGGGGTCAGAACCTATCAAGTTCAATATCGGAAAGGCCGAAGAACGCGACGGTCATCAATCGGGCGGCACGGTGTCGTTACCTTGGATCAGGCAAGGCGAACCGCAAAAGCCATGCTTGGACTGGTTGCCTCTGGACAAGACCCGATTGAGGAAATTGCCCGTGAAAGGATGGCCCCTACCGTTAACGAACTCTGTGATAGGTTTCTAGAAATGCATGTTGCGGATCGCTGCAAACCCTCAACCGCGCGTGATTACAAGAGCGTCATTCGCCGTTTCGTTAAACCCATAATCGGCACCTACAGGGTCGCGGAAGTTGAACGCAAAGATATTGCCGATCTGCATTACAAACTCAAAGCCACCCCTATTCAGGCAAATCGGACCCTGAGCGTTCTATCAAAGATGTTCAATATGGCTGAGATATGGGGCCTTCGTGATGACGGATCAAACCCCTGCCGCCGTGTGCCCAAGTATCGTGAAAACCGCAAAGAACGCTTTCTCAGCACTGACGAGCTCAGCAAGATTGGACACGTTCTGTCCACTGCTTTGACGGACGGATCAGAAACCCCCTATGTCGTTGCGGCCTTTCGTTTGCTGTTGCTCACTGGATGCCGACTTTCTGAAATCCAGAAGATGAAATGGGAGTATACAACCGAGCGCGGTTTGGAATTGCCGGAAACCAAAACAGGGAAACGTTGTATTCCATTGCCTCACTCAGCGAGAGAAGTTTTATCTGACATACCAAAGGGCCAAACTATTTCAAGTTTGGCCATTCCGTTCGGTATCAAAGATCTGACCTGATTGACTGGATGAAATCCTGTCGTGTTTCGCGCTCCTTTTCCAAGCAAATGAATTGTTGAGATGCGTTTGCGGACGCGGCTCTCACGAACGCGACCGCGCGCCGCTTTCAAGTGGCGAAGCGGGCGGGCGGGTTCGTGAGAGCCGCGGGATGACCAACCCAATGGGGGGCCCCTGTAGCACCCCCCTCTAGAAATACATAACAAGGAAATCTGAATGCGTTATTCCGTTTTATACCACGGTTTTGATGGACTTGAGTTCGCGATAATGGCCAATATTCCGAAGGCGTTGTCAGACGAACTCGCCGAGGCTAAATCCATGGCGGCAGAATTCAAAACAGCCTCTACTGTTACGCGTGGCCCCATCCACCTTTCGGTGCGGGAAACAGGCGCACGAGGCGGCTACACCTACTCCTGTTCAGAGGTGGAAACAGGCAATTGGTTCTTTAAAAAACCCAGTATTTCTGACCCTTGGGGTATACGCTTTTCCGCATCGTCGGCAGCCCTTGCAGTCCATGGGTTAGAAGGTGTCAGGGAAAGAGTGCGACATCTATTGAGTTCATTTGAAATCTACGCGCCTGATTCCGCTTTCAACATCTCACGCGCTGACTTCGCAGTTGACTTTATGGCCCCAGATTTCCGGCTCGCTCCCAACAATTTTGTGATGCATTCACGATTATCGAGAAAATCTATAGATCTGATTGAGCACATCGAAGCAAACGGACGATCCAACCGCACGACATCTGTTACGGTCGGCAAAATGCCCAACCGTCAGGCGATCATTTACGATAAACGCGAAGAAGTTCTGGTTAAGGGAAAGTGGGAATGGCCCGTTATTTGGGCGCGGTCTTTACACGGCCCCACGGCCCCGCCTCTAGATATCCGTCGTCAAGATCTGATCCCAATCTGGCGTATTGAAATTCGAGTGGCTAAGCGACATCTGAAAGATGTTTGGGGCGTAAAGGGATGGGAGTCCTTTTACAGACTATTACCAGAAATCTACGCCAAACTATTAAGCGACATCAGGTATTGCAGCCCGTCAAACGACGAAAACCGCGCCCGTTGGCCAAGTCATCCAATGTGGCGAACCGTTGACGAACTGGTCAATACGCAGCTTTTTGAGTTTCTACCCAATCTCGCGCCGGAAGAATACGTTGAAATCAAACGCGACCAGAAAGTTTGCGAACTTCACAATCAAATTGTTGGCCTCGCTATTTCAGCCGCAGGGATAGAAGGCATAAACAATGGCGATCTACGGAACTACCTCGCTCAGATTGGGAAGAACATTCAGCATGTAATTCCCAGTAACAATGATGTTCCTAAAACGAAACTTGATCGCGCAACGGGTCGTTATGCGTATCTGCGGGAGTGAACGGCCCCTTGCGGTCTTTGGTGCAATACCTGTCTAACGGCAGTTCCCAGCCCATAGCTGACATTGATGGGCTTTGCAGCAAACGGCGACTGCCATACAAGAGCAACCGTTGCAACACAACCGGCCGACGTCCTTTTCGAAACAAAACCGGACCTTCATCAAGTTAGCCAGTATGTTTTTGATCTTTTTTGATATCTAAGTGCTGGCAACCACACCATTTAAAATGAATGAGAGTACCCGATAAAAGGCCCCACCTGTGTTACGTCATATCCGAAATCGTCATCCGACAAGCTGCCATTATAGTCGATGCTGTAATAGCGGACACCAAGCTTTAGCGAACTTGCGTCGTTGATTTTGTAGTCAAAGCCTAGCGTAGCGCTCCATTGCAATTCGCTGTCATTGACGCCGAAACCTCCTGCGTCCGCCAAAATTGCACCAGTCCAGCGGTCATTTATTTCCCAGACCGCGCGGGCGCCAACGACAGGTTCCCACCATGTTGCTGTCCCACCAAGCTTCATACCTGGTCCAGGCCCCGAAATCTTTGCTTCTTGTTTCAGGTGATTGTACCTTGCACCACCTTGCACATCAAACGAGTACCGTCTGTTTGACCCTTCAATTGTGCCGGATGCAACGCGATATGCTCCGAGAAATCCTACCCAGTACTGCTCAATATCGACGCTCGTACTCCCACCCGCAGGTCCTGGTAAAGAATTGTCCGCGCTGAGAGAAAGGTAGTTAAAGTCCACGACGAGGCCGAAATCACCCTTCCAGCCTTCATACCGACCTGACACTGCAAAATCTAATAGATCAAGAGCATCGCTCAGATCAAGATCAATGGGGACCGATTGCCCGGCCACAACTGACGTCCCTTGCGACGAAGTCGGTAGGAAAGCATAAGCGGTCAGCTCGTGGTTCCAGTCAGAGCTGGCCTCTAATGCGGCAGGTTCTGCTGTCGCTGCTGCTGCGAAGCCAAGCGTAACAATTGCTGTGGAGGTGAGATGCCGTATCAAGGGACTTCCTTTCAGTGTGGGTGACAGCCCCGAGGCAAAGCCATAGTATAACTGTCTTGTTTCATCGTGTTAGTAGTTAAAGCGCAGACCAAACCCGATCCTTTGATCATACGTACAGTCACTGCCAATTTCGAGCATGTGGTCTGTGTAAACCGCGATGCCCTTTTTCACCTTGTAGCCAGCTTGTACTTCCGCCGAAGCTGGCCAAGCCTCGCCTTCCCAGTCGTAGGGCACTTTCAGATCACCTTTGACCCACCAGTTCTGGGCAAAGGGTTGAATGGCGATCAGCCTCAGCGCTGTTTGGCTGACGTCAGTGGGTCCATTTTAGCTTTCAAAATGCTGGATCAGAGATAACAAAGTAAGACCAGTTACCTTGTTTGAGAATGCTGCTCCGACCAATGGTGCAAGTTGGTCTGACTCAGTGCCGATCCCCTTCGAGATGTCGCCGAAATCAACAATCCATTCAAGACCAACGGCCGTTTTCATCGCCCATGTATCGTTCAGGGCCCGTGCCGATGGAAAATAAGTCAGCTTGGCATTCGCCTTTTCAAGACCGTTTTCGCGATCGCCGGTTACATCCGTGGAGTTATAATGAAGCTCGTATTTTATCTTCAGATCGGGCCGCAGCATGTAGGAGCCATCAATGGAAGGCATCTTGCTTGTCCGCATCCCCGCCAAAATCGAAATATTGATACCTCAGATCGACGCTGTTTACAGCGGCAAGCGGGTTGGAGGCGTTCTCTTCTTCCTGTGCCATCAGTGCCATCGGCGATGCACTCATGAGTGTTGCTGCAATCAGGCGAGGCAGGAGCTGCATTGTTTTTAGATGTTGCGTCATTTGGTGCCTCGCAAGACTGAGTTTTTTCGGATGATTTGGACATTCCCGCCCCGAATGATCGGGGTGGGAGAGGTCGCGTCACTGCCAGCTTGAGAACACTTCGCGCGCCAGTTCGCTTTCTGGACGTAGGTTCTCGATGCCTTCGTATGGCACACCTTTGCCCAGCGGGAGATGAGGCACCTTAGCGATGGTTTTTGCGTGGCGTTTGATCATGTCCTGAAACGAAGCACCCGCCCACAATGCGATCCCGATTTGCGAACTTTCCTCGCGCGGATCCCGCAGGATATTGAAGGTTTCCGCAGCAGCACCCGGTAGGCCCGGAGGCGGCAGATGCATTTTGAATTCCTGTTTCACAACAGAACGCAGCACCGGTCCTTCGTAGACATAGACGTAGTCACGACGCGAATTGCCTTCGCCTTCCAGCAGAAGTGCTGTCTGGTCGACTCCATCGATAACCCGGTCACGAGGAATGAAGTCGGTGGCACCTCCCAAACGGGCGAAGGTCGTGAACAAGTCTGAAACGTGGATGATGTCACCCGCTGCACTGCCCGCTTCGATGATACCGGGCCAGCGAATGAACGCGTCTGTTCGGATGCCGCCCTCAAGGTGCTGTGTCTTACCACCACGGTAAATCAACTCCATGAACCCCGATTGTGCCGGTGAATAATAATTGAAGATTCCGTTGTCTGCCATCAGCATGACAACCGTGTTGTCTTCAATGCCAAGCCTTTCGACCTCGTCGAATAAGTCGCCAAGCCAACCATCAAGGAATTCCAGCTTTTCTGCCATATAACCGCCGTTGCGTGACGTTTGTTGTTCCTGGTCGTAGACAAAATTGAGCGGGTAAAGCGGCCAGTACTGCAGGAAGAAGGGTTCGTCCTTTGCTGCCAGGCTATTCAGTTGCTCAATCGCTTGGCGTTGATAACGTTCGTTCATCTCGTGATATTTGGCTTGGGTCCAGACTTCGCCCGGTGCCATATCGACCTCGCGTGCCAGTCCACCAGCCTCACCTTCCAAACCAGTCACAAGCCCGTAAGGTTTGAAACGTTGATCAATTGCGAACGGATTGGTTTGACCTGATGGGTCAAGGCCAACCATATTGTTGGACTCCATTGCCTCACGCGTCATCAGCGATAATTGCACCTGCTGGTGTGTCGGGAACGCGGCCCAGTCAAAACCTTGGTTGTGGGGGTAGGATTGTTCAATGTCCCCCTGATGCCATTTACCCACATGGGCGGTGTTGTAGCCGGCTTCTTTGAGGACCTCGGCAATAGTGACTTCTTCTGCGGCCAGACCTTCGCCAACTAACGCAACCTTAACTTCTTCGACACCGGCACGCACCGGATGGCGACCTGTGAGCATCGCGGTACGGGTCGGCGTGCAGGATGGCTCGGTATACATCCGCATCAGGGACATACCTTCGGACGCCAATTCGTTTATGTTGGGCGTATCGATTCCGGTAACGTAATTCATCGCCCGGTTGCCGAGCATGCCGAAGCTCACATCATCAATCAGCACATAGAGGATGTTGGGCGTACCGCCTTTTTCCTCGCGAATTTCTGCGAGGCGGGCGTCGATTTCGACGTCCTGAGCATCCCATTGCTCGCCAAACTGGGCACGTAGAAAGTTGAACTCGCCATCGTGTATGATGGGACCATCTTGGGCGAACGCTGAACCCACGCTTAACAAAAGAGCTGGCAGCGCAAATTTATTTGATTTCATTCGTTTTGTCCTTACTGATCGTATTAATGTTTTGGCTGGTGCTAAGCGCCGATTTGATTTCTTTCTTCAGGTCCGAAAGGCTTTCGAGAATATCATCCGATCTTTTCGACGGCTCGATCACTGCTGCAACCTGCGCTATCTCAATGAAGTCCATGCATATTTCGTCGAATGCATTGTCCGCACGCCTCAGCGTTTCAATCTCCGCGAGCCTGTTGGGGAACGCAGCGACTATGAATGCGTCTTCTCTAACGGTGGCCATGGTTGTGGTATTTCTTTCGTTCGACATCATTTCACTTGAACGCAAACGCCATCAATTGAACCGCTTCATGGCGTATGCTACGGTAGCGCTCGACAAAAGTTATAAGTCGATTCAAATTCTTAACTGGATCTTGCTTTGAACCCTAAATCTGAAATCCATCACCTATCTCAAGAAGACATCGATGCAGCTATGGCCCGGCTTTGCGCTTGGGATGGTCTCGCCCGCTCTGATAGGCTCCGTGGGTTGCTTGCCTATCTGATAGCTGAATCGCTGGCCGGACGGGGCGCGGAAATTAAGGCGAAGACGATCGGGATGGATGTTTATGGGTACACTGTCGACGAACTTGTTGAGCGTGAAAGTGTGGTGCGTGTTGACGCCGGTCGCCTGCGACGCAAGCTTGAAGAATACTATGGAGCGATCGGGCAGGACGACGCAGTCCGGATTTCACTTCCCAAAGGCCGATATACGCCTACTTTTGAACAGTCGAGTCCGGTAACCAACAATAAATATCTTGAAGTTGGAAAGACAACACATCTGACGTTTGGGTTGTGGATCATAGGCTCAATAATTGCCTTCATTATTGTTACAGTTTTGGGGTTTCTATATCTGGAAGATGCTGAAAGCGGGAACGCTGCACAAATTGCCACAGAGCGTACAGCAATATTTGACGCTTCGCCGAACCGATTGCGTTCAATTAATCTTGCGGGAGTTGGGCGCGATCTTATTTTTCCCGCATTAGGCCCCGGCCAGCTTGAGGCCGCAGCTGTAACATTTGAAGAAGCGATCAAAGCTGATGAAACTTATTTTGGTGGCCATGCGGGGATAGCTCAGGTGCAGGCCGCTGTAGCGTTACTTTCTCCAAGTAGAGAGTCTGCAGCGAAAGCGCTGGAAAGTGCGAATGCCAGCGCTGCTCTGGCTTTGCAATTGGCCCCTAAAGAAGCTTGGAGCCAATCAGCAGTCGCTTGGGTCAACTTTGCGAATGGTGACTTCGAACAGGCGAGACGCCAGTCAAAACGCGCGTTGGAATTAAAGCCTAACGACCCGCATATCGTGGAGTTTGACGCATTGATTTCACTCTACACGGGCGATTTCGAACGTGTTCTTATAGAGAGTAAAAGAATGGAGATGTCGATAGACGGTGATCCCGGCTATGTGTTCCGAAATGCGGCGGGCTCTGCACGGTACCACCTTGGTGACTATACGGGCGCAATAGAGGCGTTTGAAACGGCAATTGCATTGGGAGCCCCAGTCGGACCTCCAACCTTGGCATACCTTACGGCAGCCAATGCGAAACTGGGGCGCAATACGCGTGCTCAAAAATTTGCCGAACAATATGTCGACACCTGGCCAAATGCACGCATGGACCTGGTTTTGAAAAGGTTGTTCGGAGATCCCAAATATGCCGAAGACGTAATCGAGGCCATGCTTAAAGCGGGTTGGTCACCTTCTAAGTGATCTTTTGCAAAACCCAGCATAGCCAACCAATTCGCACTTCGTTTCGAGCATGCACGAGTTTTAAAGTTCTGGCTTCCCCACCAGAGCAGCCATTGTTTCGCCACTGGCTAACAGCATCAAAGTCCCGCATGGCAGGCCTTGGTGGTGAGCGCAGCGATTGTCTAATTCCCGCCCATACGACTTCTAAATTTTTTCGCTTTTATCCAAAATTGGGGTCACAACCAAAACTCGGTGACAAAACTTTAGAAGAGCTTGAGGTTCTTCGATAGGACAAGGCTCGGCTCGCAGAAAGCGGCGAAGAATCACTGTTGCAAAAAACACACCAAAAACGCCGAATTACAACTGCTTCCACGCAGCTTCCACCGGCACTTTTTCAAGCACACACTCGCAGCACGCAAAGCGTATGTGATTAATATTTAAGGTCAAAGTGGTGAGCCGTGCAGGATTCGAACCTGCGACCCACTGATTAAAAGTCAGTTGCTCTACCAACTGAGCTAACGGCCCACTCTGTGGCGGTTCTCTAAGGTTCTCTGTGGGTGGGGTCAAGCAGATTCGGGACATTATTTTCTAACTCTGGTAAATAATTTTCCAAAGGCCTATATGCACCCCATGAAAGACAGTTCCGCCTCCGACTCCCTAAACTTCATGAAAATGCATGGATTGGGAAACGACTTCGTGGTCATCGACTCACGGGGACGGAATGCTGTTGTGACGCAAGCATTGGCCAAAGCCCTTGGCGATCGCAATCGCGGTGTTGGGTTTGATCAACTGGCAGAGATTCGCGACAGCATCGTCGCCGATATAGATCTGGACTTCTGGAACAGCGATGGCAGCCGCGCGGGTGCCTGTGGCAATGCCAGCCGCTGCGTAGGCCAGTATATGATGGACCAGCTTGGCCAGGATCATTTGACAATGAATACCGAGCGCGGGGTTTTGCAGGTCAAAGCTGCCGAAAACGGGCTGGTTTCTGTCAACATGGGCCAACCCCAGTTGAACTGGAAAGACGTACCCCTATCGCAGGACATCGACACGCTGCATCTGCCCCTTAACGGTGACCCTGTCGCTGTTGGCATGGGCAACCCACACTGTGTGCTCTTTGTTGCGGATGCAGAGTCCGAAGATGTGGCGTCGCGCGGGCCGTCTTATGAAAATAACCCGCTGTTTCCGCAGCGCACCAATGTGGAATTCGCCCAAATACGCAGCCGCAATGACATTCGCATGCGGGTTTGGGAACGGGGCACCGGCATTACACTGGCCTGCGGGTCGGGTGCTTGTGCCACCGCGGTCGCCGCCCACCAGCGTGGATTGACCGATCGCTTGGTCCGCATGGAGGTCGACGGCGGCTGGCTGACTCTGGACTGGCGGGACGACGGTGTCTGGATGACCGGCCCCACGGCCCATGTCTTTGATGCCGCCCTGTCACAGGCTTTTCTGGAGACCCTCTGAATGTCTGCCAAAGCGCCGATTTTTGCGACCCTGGGCTGTCGCCTGAACGCCTATGAGACCGAAGCAATGAAAGAGCTGTCCGCGCAGGCCGGTGTCGAAAACGCTGTAGTGGTGAACACCTGTGCAGTGACCGCAGAGGCCGTGCGCAAGGCCCGTCAGGAAATCCGCAAACTGCGCCGCGACAACCCCGACGCCAAACTGATTGTCACCGGATGTGCCGCGCAGACCGAACCCGAAACCTTTGCCAAAATGGACGAGGTCGATCTCGTTGTCGGTAATACGGAAAAGATGCAGGCCGACACATGGCAGAACCTGCGCGGGCCGGATTTCATCGGCAGCACCGAAAAAGTGCAGGTCGATGACATCATGTCGGTGACCGAAACCGCCGGTCATCTGATTGACGGTTTTGGCACCCGCTCGCGCGCCTATGTGCAGGTGCAAAATGGCTGCGATCACCGCTGTACCTTTTGCATCATTCCCTATGGTCGCGGCAATTCCCGCTCTGTACCCGCCGGTGTTGTGGTCGATCAGATCAAACGGCTGGTCGACAAAGGCTACAATGAGGTCGTGCTGACCGGTGTGGACCTGACCAGCTGGGGGGCGGATCTGCCCGCCGCACCAAAACTCGGTGATCTGGTGATGCGCATTCTGAAACTGGTGCCGGACCTGCCCCGCCTGCGCATCAGCTCGATTGATTCAATCGAGGTCGATGAAAACCTGATGCAGGCCATCGCCACCGAACCCCGCCTGATGCCGCATTTGCACCTGTCGTTGCAGGCCGGTGATGACATGATCCTGAAACGGATGAAGCGCCGCCATCTGCGCGATGACGCTATCCGTTTCTGCGAAGAGGCGCGCAAGCTGCGCCCCGACATGACCTATGGGGCAGATATCATTGCAGGCTTCCCGACAGAGACCGAGGCGATGTTTGAAAACTCGCTGAAACTTGTGGCTGATTGCGATCTGACCTGGCTACACGTCTTTCCCTACTCCGCCCGCGAAGGCACACCCGCCGCGCGCATGCCGGCGGTCAACGGCAAGGCCATCAAATCCCGCGCCGCCCGACTGCGCGCCGCGGGTGATGCGCAGGTCGCGGCACATTTGCGGGCACAGATCGGCCAGAGCCATGCGGTCCTGATGGAAAACGCTCGCATGGGCCGCACGCCGCAGTTTACCGAAGTGGTCTTTGACAGCGATCAAGCCGAGGGCCAGATCGTCACCGCGAAAATCATCGGCCTAACGGGCCAACAATTGCGTGCCGCATGAGCGATCTGCCTGTCCTCTACAGCTTTCGCCGCTGCCCCTATGCGATGCGCGCGCGTCTGGCGCTGCATTACGCGGGCATACCCTGTGAATTGCGCGAGATTGTGCTACGCGACAAAGCCCCCGAATTTCTGGAAACCTCCCCCAAAGGCACCGTGCCGGTTCTCGTCACCGAGGTTGACGTCATCGAGGAAAGCCTCGACATTATGCTTTGGGCGCTGACCCAAAATGATCCGGACGGATGGCTTACCCATAAAAACGCCGCTCTGGCACTGATTGCACAATCGGATGGCCCGTTTAAAACCGCGCTGGATCGCTATAAATACGGCAGCCGCTTTCCCGGTGCCGACGCCAGCGCTGAACGCGAGACGGCCAGTGTGTTTCTACAAATGCTCAACAACCAGCTTGCAGAAACGCCCTATCTGCATGGCGACAGCCTTGGCCTTGCCGATATGGCCATCGTCACCTTTGTGCGCCAGTTCGCCTTTGTCGACAAAGACTGGTTTGATGCTCAGGACTGGCCCCACCTGATCCGCTGGCTGGACGGCTTTCTCGGCTCGGCACGTTTCGCCGATATCATGCAGAAATACCCCAAATGGATAAGCGGCGATCCGGTCACGCGCTTTGCTTCATTTTGATAAAAATATCCCCGCCGGAGGCGAGAAATCAGTCTTATAATGGGACCTGTGATCCATTTTTGATCCGATCATAAAAGCGTCACGACATCACGTTCATATCGCGGCAATAAATCTCCTCTTGCACCTTCGCGAATGATCCTGACAATTGGTCTATGGAAAAGATGATTTACAAAAGCTGGGCCGAGTCTGCGGCCAAATTGGTGGCCGTCGCCGCCGGACGGGAACCTGCGGATCTGGTGATCCGGCGCGGCACATGGGTTAATGTGCACACGCGTGAGGTTCTAGAAAACCACGATATCGCCATTGCCGAAGGGCGGTTTGCCTATTGCGGACCGGACGCAAGCCATTGCATCGGCCCAAATACCAAGATCATAGAAGCCAATGGTCGCTATATGATCCCCGGCCTCTGTGACGGGCATATGCATATCGAAAGCGGCATGCTGACACCGGCAGAATTCGCCCGCGCGGTGATCCCCCATGGCACCACGTCCCTGTTCACCGACCCCCATGAAATCGCCAATGTGCTGGGCCTGCGCGGGGTCAAACTGATGCATGACGAAGCGCTGATGCAACCGGTCAATATCTTCACCCAAATGCCGTCTTGCGCCCCCTCTGCCCCGGGGCTCGAAACCACCGGCTATGAGATTTCCGCCGCAGATGTCGCCGAAGCCATGACCTGGCCGGGGATCATCGGTCTGGGCGAGATGATGAATTTTCCGGGTGTGATCAATGGCGATCCACAAATGCTGGCCGAAATCGCCGCCACCCAGAATGCCGGTAAAACCGTAGGCGGCCATTACGCCAGCCCTGATCTGGGCCCTGCCTTTCATGCCTATGCCGCTGGCGGGCCTGCGGATGATCATGAAGGCACCTGCGAAGCCGATGCCATTGCCCGCGTCCGTCAAGGCATGCGCCATATGATGCGGCTAGGGTCCGCGTGGTATGATGTTGAAACCCAAATCACGGCTGTGACCGAAAAAGGGCTGGACCCGCGCAATTTCATCCTTTGCACCGATGACAGCCATTCCGGCACGCTGGTCAACGACGGCCATATGAACCGCGTATTGCGTCATGCCATCGACTGCGGCTGTGATCCGGTGATCGCACTGCAAATGGCGACGATCAACACCGCCACCCATTTTGGTCTGGAGCGTGAACTTGGCTCTATCGCGCCGGGCCGTCGGGCGGATGTGATCCTGACCAGTGATCTACGTAGCCTGCCGATCGAACAGGTCATCGCTCGGGGGCAAACCGTTGCCAAAGACGGGGTGATCACCGTGGACTGTCCGCATCTGGACTGGCCCGCAGAGGCCAAAGCCACCGTGCATCTGGGCAAAGTTCTACAAGACACCGACTTTGAGATCACCGCCCCCGAGGGCGCCAATACCGTCACCGCCAAAGTCATCGGCGTGGTTGAAAACCAAGCCCCGACCAAAGCGCTGACCGCAGAGCTTTCGGTCACCGATGGCCGCGTCGATGGCGATGAAGCCCAAGACGTCTGCCAGATCGCACTTGTGGAACGCCATCGCGGCACCGGCGGGGTGACAAATGGTTTTGTCTCGGGCTTTGGCTACCAAGGCAATATGGCGATTGCCTCGACCGTAGCCCATGACAGCCACCATATGATCGTTGTTGGCACCAGCCGCGCCGATATGGCGCTGGCGGCGAACCGGCTAGGAGACGTCGGCGGCGGCATCACCGTTTTCAAAGACGGCAAGGAACTGGCGCTGGTTGAACTGCCCGTCGCGGGTTTGATGTCGGATTCCCCCGCCGCCGAGGTTGCCGCCAAAGCCGATGCGATGGTGGCGGCGATGGCGCACTGTGGATGTACGCTAAATAATGCCTATATGCAGCATTCGCTCCTGGCGCTGGTCGTGATCCCAGAACTTCGGATTTCCGATCTAGGGCTGGTGGATGTACGCAGCTTTGAACTGACGCCGCTGTTTGAACAAAAAGGACAACAATAAATGGCCGCTACCTCCATAAACCTGCCGCTGCACACGCCTGCAACGCCGAGCCCCGAAAGCTTTACCGATCCGGCCAAAGCCGTTGAGCGGCTAATCGAACTCTATCGCGCCGCGACGGTGTATCTGACCGAACGTTTCGCGGATGCCGCGACCGGCAAGGAACCCAAGGCGCGGTTTCGGGCCTTCTATCCGGAAATCAGGATCACCACGACCAGCTACGCCCAGATCGACAGCCGCCTAAGCTATGGCCATGTGGCCGCCCCTGGGACCTATGCAACCACGGTGACGCGACCCGATCTGTTTGCCAATTATCTTGAACAGCAAATTGCCTTGCTGATCGAGAATCATAAAGTGCCCGTCACCATCGATGTGTCCTCGACCCCGATGCCGGTGCATTTTGCCGTCGCCAATGCCAATGATATCACCATCCCACAAGAAGGCGCGATGGCCTTTCCTTTGCGCGACTATTTCGACGTGCCGGATTTGCAGACCACCAATGATGACATCGTGAACGGCAATCTGGAGGTGGATTCCGAAGGCGTGCATCCGCTGGCCCCCTTTACCGCGCAACGGGTCGATTATTCGCTGGCCCGCCTGTCCCATTACACCGCAACCGATGCAGAGCATTTCCAGAACCATGTGTTGTTTACCAACTACCAGTTCTACGTCGAAGAATTCGAAGCCTACGCCCGCGCTATGTTGGCGGATAAAGACAGCGGCTACAGCAGCTTTGTCGCAACCGGCAATGTCGAGATTACCGATCCCGATGCCCCGCTGAATACACCTGCCAAACTGCCGCAAATGCCGACCTATCACCTAAAACGCCCGGATGGCGGCGGGGTGACGCTGGTCAACATCGGGGTTGGGCCATCCAACGCCAAAACCGCGACCGACCATATCGCGGTGCTGCGTCCCCATGCCTGGTTAATGGTGGGGCATTGTGCAGGCCTGCGCAATTCACAACGGCTGGGCGACTTTGTTCTGGCCCACGCCTATCTGCGCGAAGACAACGTTCTGGATGACGACCTGCCCGTCTGGGTCCCGATTCCGGCGCTGGCAGAGATCCAGATCGCCCTGGAAGACGCGGTTGAAAGCGTCACCAAGCTAAAGGGCTATGAGCTGAAACGGATCATGCGAACCGGCACAGTGGCCACAATTGACAACCGGAACTGGGAATTGCGCGATCACTCCGGTCCGGTGAAACGGCTGTCGCAGTCCCGCGCCATCGGGCTGGATATGGAAAGCGCAACCATCGCCGCAAACGGCTTTCGCTTCCGTGTGCCCTATGGCACGCTGCTGTGTGTGTCTGACAAGCCTTTGCACGGGGAATTGAAACTGCCCGGCATGGCGTCAGACTTCTATAAAACACAGGTTTCACGCCATCTGCACATCGGAATCCGAGCCATGGAACGGTTGCGCGAAATGCCGCTGGAACGTATCCATTCGCGGAAATTGCGCAGTTTCGAGGAAACAGCCTTCCTTTAACCCTGCGTAAATCGGCAAAAATCCGAAAAAAACATAGGAAAACGAGGGAAATTGGACACAAATTGTTGTGTCCCCCCCCAACATTGCGTTTAATGCGTGCGATATAGCCCCAAGTATCGGGCAGAATGAGGAGACCATAAAAATGGCGAAACCGATGACAAAAACACAACTCGTAGCTGCTCTGGCTGAAGAACTGGGCGGCGACAAGAAATCCGCTTCTGCATCTCTTGATGCGGTGATTGCAGTAATCACCAAAGAAGTATCCGCAGGTGGTGCAGTGACCCTGCCCGGCGTTGGCAAAATCTATTGCCGCGAACGCCCAGAGCGTATGGTGCGCAACCCTGCCACAGGCGAGCAAATCAAAAAAGAAGCTGACAAGGTTGTTAAAATGACAATCGCCAAAGCGCTGAAAGACAGCGTCAACGGCTAAGCCTCCTCTGGCTATCTGCCAGTGTGAAAACAAAGGGTCGTCCTGCGGGGCGGCCCTTTTTTGTTGCAGTCCGCTAACAGGCTTGTGATTGCGCGCCAGCGGAGGTGAGATGACAAGCCCCACCCTGATCGCAGATAAGGGTGTATGGAACTTTTACTTGCTTATGGCGCAGGGCTTCTGACCCTGATCAACCCCTGTGTATTGCCGGTGCTGCCGATTGTGCTGGCTACGGCCCTACAGGCGGATAAACGCGGTCCCCTTGCCCTTGCGGCGGGCATGAGCATCGCATTTGTCAGCCTTGGCCTGCTGATCGCAACGGCAGGCTATGCCATTGGCCTCTCCGAAGAAATGGTGGCACGGGCCGGGGCGGTGATGATGATCGGTTTTGGTCTGGTCCTTCTGGTGCCGCGCCTGAGTGCCGGTTTTGCCACGGCAACCACCGGCATGGCCGCGCGGGCGGATAGCAGCATTGATACGCTGGACCGCCATTCTTTACGCGGTCAGTTCATCGGTGGCATGTTACTGGGGGCGGTCTGGAGTCCCTGTGTCGGGCCCACCCTTGGCGGCGCGATTTCCTTGGCCTCCCAAGGTCAGAACCTGTTCTGGGCCGGTCTGATCATGATCTGCTTTGCGTTAGGGGTCTCCACAATCATCATCTTGCTGGGCTATGGCGCGCGTTCCGCACTGATGAAACGGCAGGATATGATGCGGCGGGTGGCTGAAAAATCTCGTCCGGCACTGGGGGCTGTGTTCCTGTTTGTCGGCGTGGCCATCCTGATGCGCTGGCACCATGTCGCCGAGGCCTGGGCGGTGCAGAATTTGCCCGCTTGGCTGAATGATTTATCTGTTTCCCTGTAACCCAAGAGGATTGATATGAAACGTAGAGACTTTCTGATACTCAGCGCGGCAGCGACCCTGATGCCTGTGTTGGCCCATGCAAAACCTGTTAACTACACCCCCGGTCTGGTCGACAAAGAACTTGCTGCCGGTAAAACTGTCTTTCTGGATTTTAAGGCGGATTGGTGTTCCACCTGCGCCGCACAGGAGCGCACCATTGCCAAGCTGATGGGCGAAAATCCGGCCTATGCCGAGAAGGTCAGCTTTATCAATGTCGATTGGGATCAGTTTAGATCGGCAGATTTGACCAAACGCCTGAAAATCCCGCGCCGTTCGACCTTGGTGGTGCTGAAAGGTGATGCTGAATTGGGCCGCATCGTTGCCGGTGTGTCGCGCAAAGACATCAAGGCCCTTATGGATACCGCATTGGCCGCCGCCACCGGCGCATAAACAGATTTCGGCCTCCGGCGGGGATATTTTCATCAAACTGAAAGGGGCGGGCAGCGACGCTGGCCCCTAATGGTCAATCTCTTTGCCCAGCTGCGCCAGATAGAGGCGCATGAAGGCGACCCGCTCGGCGGCGATGGTTTTGGCGCTTTGCGTGCAGAGCGTGTCGGCAAGCCCCAGCAGTTTTTGTTCCCAGTGATCCAGCGCGTAAGCACGATCATCCAGCGGCCGGTTATGCGCGAAGGGGTCAGCAGCGTCATACAATGGGGTTTGCATCTGACCCGAAATCATAAAGGTGCGCGCGATCCCGATTGCGCCGATGGCGTCCAGTCGGTCCGCATCGCGTAGGATTTTGGCCTCAATAGTTGTGGGGGAAATCGCGGCAGAAAAGCTGTGGGCCTCAATGGCGTGGGTGATGGCCTCTTGGGCCACGGTATCAAAGCCAAGGGCGGTTAAATGCGGCTGCGCCGCCTTGGCAGACCGGCGCGAAGCCTGATCGCGGTGCAGGTCTGATTTCGACAGGTTCACCAGATCATGCAGATAGGCGGCGGCCAGCAGCCATGCCGGAGTAGCGCCGGCCTCATTTTCCATAATCCGCTGACAGTTACACCAGACCCGATCCAGATGGGCAAGATCATGGCCTGTGTCCTGGCGCATCTCTGACGCCGCGATCCCGCGCAGCGCTTGTTGTAGGGCCTGCATCAGCCGATCTGGCCGCGGTTCTCGCCGATCTGGCCGCGGTGTAGCAGCAAATGATCCAGAATCACGCAGGCCATCATCGCTTCGCCGACCGGCACCGCGCGGATGCCGACACAGGGGTCATGGCGCCCTTTCGTGATGATTTCGGCGGCCTGACCAGATTTGGTGATGGTCTGGCGGGTGTTCAGGATCGAGGAGGTCGGTTTAACCGCGAAACGCACCACCAGATCCTGACCGGTGCTGATACCACCCAGAATGCCACCTGCGTGGTTAGAGGAATAGCTCGGCTTGCCATCATTCCCCATAAAAATCTCATCCGCATTCTCAACGCCGGTCAGGGCCGCAGCGGCCATGCCTTCGCCGATTTCCACGCCTTTGACCGCGTTGATCGACATCATTGCCGCCGCCAGATCGGTATCAAGTTTGGCATAGACCGGCGCGCCAAGGCCTGCGGGCACACCACGGGCGACGACTTCGACAATACCGCCGACGGAATTGCCCGCCTTGCGGAGACCGTTCAGATATTCGGCCCAGTCCTCGGCCGCTTGCGCATCCGGTGTCCAAAACGGGTTCTGTGCGATCTGCTCCCAGTCAAACCGGTCCCGATCAATGCCATGCGGACCGATTTGCGTCATGTAGCCGGTGATCTCAACGTTCGGTGCCAGCGCCTTGATCGCCTCACGCGCAAGACCCCCTGCGGCCACACGGGCGGCCGTTTCGCGCGCCGAAGAGCGCCCGCCGCCGCGATGATCGCGAATGCCGTATTTCTGCCAATAGGTAATATCGGCATGGCCGGGCCGGAATTTTTCGACGATGTCGCCATAATCCTTGGAGCGCTGATCGGTGTTTTCGATCATCAGCTGGACAGGGGTACCGGTGGTTTGGCCTTCAAAAACGCCGGACAGGATTTTCACCGCATCCGGTTCTTTACGCTGGGTGGTGAATTTGTTCTGACCCGGTTTGCGCTTATCCAGCCAATGCTGGATCATTACCTCATTGATCGGCACGCCGGGCGGGCAGCCGTCCACCGTTGCGCCAAGCGCAGGCCCGTGGCTTTCGCCCCAAGTGGTGACGCGAAAAAGGTGACCGAAACTGTTCATCGACATGGCAAAGGCTCCGTGGTTTCAACGGGGTTTAGCGGTTCCGGCAGGCCGCCTCAAGAGCAAGCCCCGCGCAAAAGAAAAACGCGCCCCGAATGGAGCGCGTTTTCAAAGTTGGTACAGGGAAATCCGATCAGGACTCTTTAGCTTTTTTCTTGATCGGAGCCCAAAGGCGTTTGTTGGTCAGATACATCAGGCAGGCAAAGATGGAGAGGAACAGAACACCGGTAAACCCGGCCTGCTGGCGTGCCATCATTTTCGGCTCTGCTGTCCACATCAGGAAGGCAGAGACATCTTCGGCCATGTGATGGGCTGTGTTGGAATGACCATCGTCAAATTCAACCAGCTCGTCTTCCAATGGCGGGGCCATTGCGATCCAACCGCCGGGAAAGGCGGTATTTTCGTAAAAGACCGAACCCGCTTGTTCTTTCTCTTCGCCGGTATAACCGGTGAGCAAGGAAGCGATATATTCAGCACCGCCCATGCCTTTGACGATCTGGTTGATCCCCAGACCGGCAGGGCCGTGGAAACCGGCACGGGCTTTGGCCATCAAGGTCAGGTCCGGTGCAGTTTCCAGATTGGACGGCGGGAATTTATCCGCTGGTGTTGCCGGACGTGTGTCGTCCAGAACCGGATCAAACACGTCAAAGCCGGCGGCATAGGCACGGACTTCGTCCTCTGAGTAGTGTGGACCACCTTCATCGCCAAGGTTACGGAAGTTCAGGAACTTCATACCGTGACAGGCCGAACAGACTTCGGTGTAGATTTTCAGACCGCGACGCAGTTGTTCCTGATCGAATTTCCCAAAGGGGCCTTCGAAGGAAAACTTGAAGTCTTCGATGTGCTGTTCACCACCGCCGGCGGCATAGGCGCCACCGGAGGTCAGAGCCAGCGCGGTTAGCGCGGTGAGTGCGAGTTTCTTGATCATTGTTCTCTTGATCCTCTTTCTCACTCGGCCGCAGACGCGTCAGCGTCTTTGCCGTAGTGCGCATTGAAGTCGTCTTCGATGGTAGCAGGCGGTGTGATTGGTTTTTCCAGAACACCCAGCAGCGGCAGGATGACAAGGAAGTAGCCAAACCAATAGGCAGAGCCAATCAGCGAAATCCAGTCGTAGGGGAATTCAGTCGGGCGAGCACCCACCCACATCAGCACCATAAAGTCGACGCAGAGGATGGCGAACCACCATTTGAACATCGGACGATAGCGACCGGAGCGCACCGAAGATGTGTCCAGCCAAGGGGCCAGCGCCATCACAGCAATCGCGCCAAACATCGCCAGAACACCGAAGAATTTCGCATCGATGATGCCACCGGTGACAAAGCTTACCAGCTGAACCAGCCAGACGTCCGCCGTAAAGGCCCGCAGGATCGCGTAGAAAGGCAAGAAGTACCATTCAGGAACGATATGCGCCGGTGTCGCCAACGGGTTGGCTTCGATGTAGTTATCCGGGTGGCCAAGGTAGTTGGGCATAAAGCCGACGATGGCGAAGAAGACTACAAGGATCACAGCCAGTGCGAACACGTCTTTGATCACAAAGTAGGGCCAGAACGGCAGCGTATCTTTCTCGGCTTCGGCTTTGGAACCGCGACGCACTTCAACACCGGTTGGGTTGTTGTTGCCTGTCGTGTGGAAGGCCCAGATATGAAGGATCACAAGACCGGCCAGAACAAACGGCAGCAGATAGTGCAGCGAGAAGAAGCGGTTCAGCGCAGGCTGGCCCACAGCAGAAGCGCCCAGCAACCATGTCTGGATCGATTCACCGATACCGGGGATCGCACCAAACAGGCCTGTAATCACAGCCGTACCGTGGAAAGACATCTGACCCCAAGGCAAAACATAGCCCATAAAGGCAGTGCCCATCATCACCAGATAGATCAACATACCGATGATCCATGTGACTTCGCGGGGGGCCTTATAGGACCCGTAGTACAGGCCACGGAAAATGTGAGCGTACACAGCCACAAAGAACAGCGATGCGCCGTTCATATGCATGTAGCGGATCATATGTCCGCCGTTCACATCCCGCATGATGTGTTCGATCGAGGCAAAAGCCAGATCAACATGCGGGGTATAGTGCATCACCAACACAACGCCGGTTGCGATTTGCAACACAAGGCAGAAAGCAAGAACGATGCCCCAGATCCACATCCAGTTCAGGTTCTTTGGTGTTGGGATCATCAGAGTGTCATAGGCAAGCCCTACGACATTCAGACGGGAGTGTAGCCACTTTTCGATACCCGTTTTGGGTTCGTAGTGATCGTGCGGAATTCCGGCCATTGTTGCCTCCCTTATCCCAGCTGAATCGTTGATTCGTCGATAATCGCGACGGCAGGAATGTGCAGGTTCTGGGGCGCGGGGCCCTTACGGATACGACCTGCGGTGTCATAGTGGCTGCCGTGGCAGGGGCAGAACCAGCCGTGAAAGTCCCCGGCGCCATCGCCCAAAGGCACACAGCCAAGGTGGGTACAAACACCCATCATCACCAGCCATTCGCCAGCTTCGTCCAGCGCGCGGTTTTCATCGGTTGCTTCCAGACCGGGCTTATTGGCGTTGCGGTCGTCGGTGTCGATCAATTCCGACATCTCGACGGCGCGCGCCTCATCGATTTCTTCCTGCGTGCGGCGACGGATAAAGACCGGCTTGCCTTGAAACAGGACAGTGATCTGGGTCCCGACTTCGACGCCTGAAACGTCTACGCGGATCGAGGCAAGAGCCTGAACATCCGCGGAAGGGTTCATTTGATTGACCAGCGGCCATACAGCGGCGCCTGCGGTGACCGCACCTGCGCCAGCGGTCGCATAGTACAGGAAATCCCGGCGGGTGCCTGCGTGATCTTCTGCGTGGGACACGTGTGTTACTCCATTCCTCGGCCACGAATCGGGCCAAATACGTCGAAGAAGCCCCCGAAAAGAGGCCTACTTGGCGGGCTGTTTAGCCGCCCAGAATGCCCACGTCCAGCGGACATTCGGGCGCAGTGGGATTAATTATGCGCTTTTCAAGGGGGTGTGGGAAATCTGTAGCGCTCTGCTTTTGCATGATGGGTGCAGCGAACCTGCCCGATCAGGCGGCGGATTCGCCGTACTGCAGGTCCTGAAGCGCCGGTGCCGTCAAATCAGAGCGCTCACCAGATCAGGCCGCCGGCGGTGCGGTGGCGATCATACTGTCGCGGGCGGCAAATGCCGCATACCAATCGGCAAGCCCGTCCCGTCCCTGACGCCAATTGCGGGCATCGTGACGCAAATCCAGATAGCCCAGCGCAGCGCCAACTGCGATTTGACCGGCATCCAGTGGCCCAAGCAAATGGCTGATCCAGCGGGTATTCAACACATCAAGCGCCTGCGCCACCTTGCGCCACTGGCCTTCGACAAAGTCGGGGAACTGCTTGTCCTCTGGTCGCAATCGCGCCTCATAGACCATCAAAAGTGCTGCATCCAGAATACCATCGGCAGTGGCTTCGATGGTCAGAATGTCAAAGTATCGCGCCGGATTGTACAACGCAGCCCCTGCCCGCGCGTTCAGGAACTGACAAATCACCCGACTGTCATACAAGGCCGGTCCATCCGGTCGCTCCAAAGCGGGAACTTTGCCCAACGGGTTTGCCGCCGGAAGCCTATCTGCCGGGGCCAATGGGGTACCAGATGCCGGAATTTCTTCCACATCGCTAAATTGACCGGTCTCATGCAAAGTCACCAGAACTTTGCGCACATAGGGCGAGGTAGAACTTGAATATAAACGCATGTCTGAACTTTCCTAAAACGCAAACGATCAAAGGGGGACGGATTATTCTTGCCCCGATCTATTCATTCAAAAGCAAAAAGCCCGATGCGCCCCTGCAGAACCGTATCCCGAGCCAAGCAGAAGAAACAACGCTTAAAGCCCCCGTGCGCCGCCGCTCGATCACAAGTGCAACAGCATCCTAGCCGCCAGAACAACACCGCCCGATCTCTGCACGACTGCCCTGCCTAAGGGTCAATTTCCTGCCGCATCAAGTCCGACAGCAGCCCCACCTCCTGCCCGATACCGTGTTGTGCGACGCTCTTTGATGCCGCACGCCGCATATCATCGGATTTGTTTTGATTCAGTTTCCACGTACCCTCAACCGTTTTCAGTTCAAACCGGAACGGCAAGATCATCCGCATCATCCGCGACAAGGCCTCTTGGTCCATTTTCTCCATGCGCCATTGGGGCTTGGGGGCAAGCTGGCCCTCAAAATGGGCAGAAAGCACCGCCAGATCCTCACGCAATTGCGCCTGCGGGACTGGCTGTAACTCCCCCTGCATTTGCACCGCCACATAATTCCACGTCGGCACCTGATCCGGCGCGTCATACCAATCCGGAGAGATATAACTATCCGGCCCCGAAACCGCGATGATCGCGGGCTGCGGGGTTTTGATCTGTCGTGCAATCGGGTTGGAGCGCACCAGATGTAACCGCGCAAAACGCCCACAATCCGACAGGACAAAAGGCACATGCGCCATCAATGGTACTGACGCACCATTTACCGATAGTACCCCAAAACTACGGGCCCGCAGAAACGCAAGATTGCGCGCCGTCTCTCCCTCTCTGAAAATCGGGTTCGGATGCATGTCGCTCCTCCTCTTTGAAACGTCTCTACCATGGCTTGCACCCGCAGCAATAGCAGCCTAAATAGTCCCTGTTCTCAGGGCGGGGTGAAATTCCCCACCGGCGGTAAGGGGCAGCGCCCCAAAGCCCGCGAGCGCCTTTGATACCAAAGGGTCAGCAGATCTGGTGAAACTCCAGAGCCGACGGTCATAGTCCGGATGAGAGAGAACGTATGGATCGCAGGTGTTTCACCTGCGCTTTCCTGCGTGATCGCGCCTTGGGCTGATGTCGTAACACGAAAAGGAAAGACCATGACACAGACCCGATATGCTTTCATCAAGGCACAATGGCACGCCGATATCGTCGATCAGGCGTTGAAAGGCTTTTGCGAATTGATTCCAGCGGCACAAGTGGATGTTTTTGACGTCCCCGGTGCTTTTGAAATGCCTTTACTGGCCCGTGATTTGGCCAGCACCGGCCAATATGCGGCCGTCGCCGCCGCCGCTTTTGTTGTAGATGGCGGCATCTATCGCCATGATTTTGTCGCCCAAGCCGTGGTCGACGGGCTGATGCGCGCGAGCCTTGACAGCGGTGTACCCGTCCTGTCGGTTTCGCTCACCCCACACCACTATCAGGAAACAGACCATCATAATGCGATCTATCAGGCGCATTTTGTCGAAAAGGGCCGCGAGGCAGCCCGCGCCGCCTGCGCCATCGGCAAAGCCCGCGCCGCCATCGCTGCCTGATCTACTTTGTTCAAAAAATATCCCCGCCGGAGGCTTCCGACGGGGACAACAAGCGCTTTGGGCCGAATAAAGTGATCCGCCACCGAACCCCCGCTACATCTCCATGATCTCAACAACTTCGGCAGAACCGCTGCCATCCACAACCATGGGGCAACTCTGGGCGATTTCGCAGGCAGCGGCCTGATCCGCCGCTTGGATAATGGTCAGCCCGGCCACAGGGTTTGCGCCCCCGTCATCATCAATGCCCTCACGATGTACGGTCTTGGACTTGCCCGCAGGCCCGCCGCCATCCAGCAAATCAGCACCGATCGTGCCGTACCAGGCGTTCCAGTCCGCCATGACTTTTTCCATGTCCGCCGGATCCGTCGGGGCTTTGCCCCCGTGATAGATAAATGCAAAACGTGCCATTCTAAATCTCCTCTGTGGTGAATGAATTTGCGAGGGTCTCGAGTTTGCTCAAAGACGATGTCCAGCCTTCGTTGTGGTTTTGGGCAACCTCATCGCTTGGTAGATCTGCATGTGTCAGGGTAAACCGCGTCCCGCCGGATTGATCCGGCACCAGCTTGATCGTCACATGGCTTTCGACACCCCGTTTGTCGCTTTCATCATGCCACGCCCAGGTAAACCCCACCGAATGCGGCGCGTCGACATGGGTGACATGACCAGACACTTTAAACTGCTGACCCTGATCATTTTGCATGGTCGAGGTCCAAGGCCCCTTGGCCGCCAGTGACAGATTGTGATCGGTCACCCGCACCCCGACCGGCCCCCACCATTTCAGCAGGTGTTCGGTCTGGGTGACAAAATCAAAAACCGTTTCCGGTGTCGCCGAAAATACGCGCTCTAATGCCAGGGTTGTCATTTTTTGTCGTGCTCCTCTAATGCGGCCTCAAGCCGGTCCAGACTACCTGCCCAGAATGTGGCGTGATCCATTGTCCAGCCGTGAATGGCCTGCACCGATTCCGGCACCACCTGATAAAACCGCTGCTGCCCCGCAACCCGTTGCCGGATCAGGCCGGCCCCGCGCAAGATGCGCAAATGGCGCGAAATCGCCGGGGCAGAGACCTCTGCCACTGTCCCGAGCGCACCGGCAGGTTGCTCGCCTTCGCGCAGCAGTTTGTCCACGATGGCAAAACGCGTGGGGTCCCCAAGGGCGGAAAAGAGGGTGCTTAGATCGGTCATTAATTCTCCTTCTTGTTAATTAACATAATGGTTAAGCAATGCTGAGTCAATAGTCAGCTTATTCACCCTGTTTTAGGGCGGTTAGGGATCGACGGCCTTTCGAAACAGCGATACGTTTTACCCTATGACACGCGCGCTTCTTTCATTTGGGCATGGCTATTCCGCCCGCGCCCTGACCCGCCTGCTGACGCCCCGCGGCTGGGATGTCTTTGGCACAACCCGAAAGCCCGACAAAAAAGCAGCTCTTCTGGATGACGGCGTCACCCCGCTGCTGTGGCCGGGCGAAGATGAAACAGCCGTACAGGCCGCCCTAGACCGGGCAAGCTATATCCTGATTTCTGCCGGCCCCACCTCTGAGGGCGATCCGGTTCTGGCACGATGGCAGGATCAAATTGCCGAAACCGCCAGCCATGTGGAATGGATTGGCTACCTGTCGACAACCGGTGTCTATGGCGATCATCGCGGCGGCTGGGTGGATGAATCCACCGCCCTGACCCCCTCTACGAAACGCGGGCAGTTGCGCGTAGAGGCCGAGGCCCAATGGCAGAACCTAGCCAGCGAGGTGGGTCTGCCGTTACATATTTTCCGACTAGCGGGTATTTACGGCCCCGGACGCGGCCCCTTTGCCAAAGTGCGCAACGGCACCGCGCGCCGGATTCTAAAGCCGGATCAGGTTTTCTCGCGCATCCATGTCGATGATATCGCCCAAGTGCTCTGGGCCTCGATGCAACGCCATCATCCCGGTGCGGTCTATAATCTCTGCGACGACGATCCGGCCCCACCCGAAGACGTCATTGCCTATGCAGCCAAACTGCTGAACCAACCGATCCCCCCCGCCGAAGACTATGCCACCGCAGAGATGACGCCGATGGCGCGCAGTTTTTATGCCGAGAGCAAACGCGTGCGCAACGACCGCATCAAGAATGAACTGGGGGTTCATCTGAAATACCCGACCTATCAGGACGGGTTACTGGCGCTATTGGCCGAAGAGGAAGGCCTGAACCGGATGTAGAGGTCAGGCCCGCCACGCGGATAAATCGGCCACACCCATGACCTCAAGCACTTTGGCTTCGATCTCAGGGGCGTTCATGCCAGCGGATTCATACATATCGGCCGGGCTGGCGTGATCGATAAAGGTATCGGGAAACACCATAGAACGGAATTTCAGACCCGTATCAAACACGGCTTCTTCTGCCAAAAGCTGGGCGACATGACTGCCAAAACCGCCAATCGCGCCTTCTTCGATGGTTATCAGCGCATCGTGATCTGCCGCCAATTGCAGGATCAATTCCCGATCCAGCGGTTTGGCAAAACGGGCGTCCGCAATGGTTGGTGTGATGCCTTTGGCGGCCAAGGCTTCGCAGGCGGCCTCCACTTCGGCCAGCCGCGCCCCAAAGGACAAAATCGCGACCTGTTTGCCCTGCCGGATCATCCGGCCCTTGCCGATTTCCAGCGGCACACCGCGTTCGGGCATCTCTACGCCCACGCCTTCGCCGCGCGGGAACCGAAAGGCAGATGGGCGGTCATTAATGCTGACGGCGGTGGCCACCATATGCACCAGCTCGGCTTCATCTGCGGCGGCCATCACGACGAAATCGGGCAAATTGGCCAGATAGGCAATATCAAACGATCCAGCATGGGTGGCGCCATCCGCCCCGACCAATCCGGCGCGATCAATTGCGAAACGCACCGGCAGACGCTGGATCGCCACATCATGCACCACCTGATCATAGCCGCGCTGCAAAAACGTCGAGTACATCGCGCAGAAAGGCTTCATCCCACCCGCTGCAAGGGCGGCACTAAAAGTCACGCCGTGCTGCTCGGCAATGCCGACGTCAAAACACCGGCTCGGATAGCGTTCCGCAAACAGGTTCAACCCCGTGCCATCCGGCATCGCCGCCGTCACTGCGACGATTTTATCATCCTCAGCGGCTTGGTTCAAAAGGCTCTCGGCAAAGACTTTGGTATAGCTGGGCGCGTTGCTGGGGGCTTTTTTCTGCTTTCCCGTGACCACATCGAATTTTGCCGTGGCATGCCCGCGATCCGGCGCGTTTTCTGCCGGATGATAGCCTTTGCCCTTTTGCGTAATCGCGTGGATCAGGATCGGCCCCGTCGCCCGCGCGCGCACCGTGCGCAGCACCGACAAGAGTTGCGTCATGTCGTGGCCATCAATCGGACCGACATAGGAAAACCCAAGCTCTTCGAACAAGGTGCCGCCAACAGTCATGCCTTTCAGCATTTCCTTGGCACGCCGCGCGCCTTCCTGAAACGGCGGCGGCAGCAGACTTACTGCGCCTTTGGCGGCAGCTTTAAATTCCTGAAACGGCTCTCCGGCGTAGAGGCGCGACAGATAAGAGGACAGCGCCCCGACAGGCGGGGCAATCGACATTTCATTGTCATTCAGAATGACAATCATGCGTTTCTTCAGATGACCGGCGTTGTTCATGGCCTCAAAGGCCATGCCCGCCGACATGGAGCCATCTCCGATCACTGCGATACAATCGCCGATACCGTGATCCGGTGCGCCCCCGAGATCACGCGCCACGGCAAAACCAAGGGCGGCGGAAATCGAGGTCGAACTATGGGCCGCGCCAAAGGGGTCATAGGGGCTTTCGGAACGTTTGGTGAAACCGCTCAACCCGTCCTTTTGGCGCAGGCTGCGGATACGATCGCGCCGTCCAGTCAGGATTTTATGCGGGTAACATTGATGCCCGACATCCCAAATCAACCGATCACGCGGCGTGTCAAAGACGGCGTGAATGGCGGTGGTCAGTTCCACCACACCAAGACCCGCCCCCAAATGCCCACCGGTTTCGGACACGGCTGAAATCGTTTCTTCGCGCAGCTCTCCGGCCAAACGGATCAACTCCGCATCAGACAGGCTTTTCATATCCGCAGGGGTTGTGACCCGATCAAGGATCGGTGTGTCAGGGTATTGAGTCATTTTAATTCACGCCCCCTTCGGGCAAATTCACTTATCACGCGCAATAACAAATCGCGCCGCTTCTTTCAAAACAGTCGCGTCGTCACCGTAACCATCCAATGCGGCTTCGGCTTGTTCTACCAGGGTTCTAGCACGTTGTTTCGCACCGTCCAAACCCAAGAGCGACACAAAGGTCGCCTTACCGGCCTCGGCGTCCTTGCCCACAGCTTTACCCACTTGGGCGGCATCGCCTTCAACATCTAGAATATCATCGGCAATCTGGAAGGCCGCCCCAAGGGCCGCAGCATAGGCGGTCAGCGGGGCAGGATCGGATTGCCCCAGCAAAGCCCCCGCAGCACCGGACCAGCAAATCAAGGCACCGGTCTTATTGACCTGCAACTCGGTAATTTCCTCTAGCGTCAGCAACCGGTTTGCGGTTTCCGCCGCAATATCCTGCGCCTGCCCCAAAACCATGCCTTCGGCCCCGACGGCCTTGGCAAAGCTGGAAATCAACGCCACACGAACCTCGGCCTGCGGTGCACAGCTCGGGCGGGACAACAGATCAAACGCCAAAGTTTGCAGCGCATCCCCAACCAATACCGCCGTTGCCTCATCCCATTTGACATGCACAGTTGGCTGGCCGCGTCGCAGATCATCGTCGTCCATACAGGGCAAATCATCATGGACCAGCGAATAGGCATGCAGCGTCTCGGCGGCACAGGCAGCGATCACCGATTGCGCGGGCGCGATGCCATGCAGCCGCGCGCCTTCCATTACCAGAAACCCGCGCAAGCGTTTGCCGCCATTGCAGGCATAACGCATGCCATCAACAACCGGCTGATCCGCAAGGGGTGCCATGATCTCTGCCAAGGCAGCCTCGATCTGCCCCGCCGCATCTGAAATCGCAGCCTTGAACATCTTACAGGCCTTCGACCGGAGTCGTTCCGCTGGGCTCGCCGCCTTCTCCTAAGGTGATCGCCGCAACTTTTTCTTCGGCTTCCTTGAGTTTGGCCTCACAGCGTTTTTTGAGCTGGGCCCCACGTTCATAAAGCTCGATGGATTTCTCTAATGGCACATCGCCGCGCTCAAGCTGACCAACCACCTGCTCAAGCTCGCCCATTGCCTGCTCAAAGCTCATTTCAACCACAGGAATGTCATTCATTTGCCGGCTCCGTTCAAAAAATTCTGCCCCCTAAAAGGCGCATTCGATTTCAGATCAGCAAAACCATATCCCTGCCCCGGAGTCGAGGCCAGCCCCAAGCAATACAGCGAAAACTTGCGCGGTGCGGCGCTATCGCGCCCGTGCCATCAAGGCCCTGACGTGGGTTGCCACCGATGCGGATAACGCCTGCAGATCATAGCCACCCTCCAAACTGGACACGACCCGCCCCTGACAGGTTTGATCAGCCACATCGCAGATACGGTGGGTGAGCCAGTCAAAATCATCCTCGACCCAATTCAGATTGGCCAAAGGATCATCACGATGGGCATCAAAGCCCGCGGAAATCAGGATCAGATCCGGATTAAACTTAAGCACCGCAGGCAGGACCTCGCCCTCATAGACCGCGCGCATCCCCTGACCGGTGCTTTCGGGCGCAAGGGGGATATTCATCACATTCCCATGGGCGCCAGTCTCATCGCGGGCACCGCTACCGGGCCAAAGCGGCATCTGATGAGTCGAACAAAACAGGCTGAGCGGCTCATTCCACAATAAATCCTGAGTGCCATTGCCGTGGTGGACATCAAAATCGATCACGGCAACCCGCTCTGCGGCCCTGGACTCAAGCGCATAGGCCGCTGCCAATGCCACGCTGCCAAACAGGCAAAACCCCATAGGCTTGGCACGCTCGGCATGGTGCCCCGGCGGACGCAGCGCACAAAAGGCATTGCCCACCGCCCCCTGCATCACCAAATCAACCGCTTCGATTGCCGCCCCGACACCGCGCCGCGCGGCGTCCAACGTGCCCGGCGACATATAGGTATCGCCATCCAAAGCAACCGAGCCTTCCGCCGGAGAAGCCTGTTTCAGCCTTGCCAGATAGGAAGGATCATGCAGCCGCAAAATTGCATCATCCTCTGCCCTTGGGGCCTCTCTGCGGGTCAACCCGTCAAATTCAGACGCGCCAAGGACGTCTGCAATGGCACGCATCCGCGCCACTTGTTCCGGATGGCCATCCGGGGTGAGGTGATTCAAGCAGGCGTCGCTGGTAAAAAGGGCTGTTGTCATAAGAAAAGGTCATCTCTGATTAAACGGCGGTCAGGCTTAGTCGGATACCAGCATATAGCCCGCACCCCGCACAGTTTGCAGATAACGTGGTTGCTTTGGTTCGGCCTCTATCTTGCGGCGTAAACGGGTGATTTGCACATCCACCGCCCGCTCTTGCGCTTGACCTTTATCGCGGCCCAAATCTTCGACAAGCTGGGCGCGGCTTAAGGGTTCCCCGATTTGAGCGGTGAAAATCTTCATCAAAGCGGCTTCGGTGGCGGTGAGCCGGATCAACGCTTCACCGTTCCACATTTCCCCACGCACAACATCATAGCGCACCGGTCCAAGGGACAGGATTTTGGGGCCATCCGCCTCTGCGGCGGTAGCGGGAACGCGCCGCAGGATGGCGTTGATCCGCAGCAACAGCTCTTTGGGCTCAAAGGGTTTGGGCAGGTAGTCATCCGCACCGGCCTCGAGCCCTGCAATGCGATCCTCGGTTTCGCCCCGTGCGGTCAGCAACAGGATCGGCGTGGCGATGTCCTCGCGCAGGGCGCGGGTCAGGGAAATCCCGTCCTCGCCCGGCATCATCACATCCATGACGATCAGATCAAACTCCAACCCCGATAATATCCGGCGCGCATGGGCGGCATCGCGGGCGGAGGTCACCCAAAACCCGTTCCGCATCAGAAATTTTTGCAGCAACCCGCGAATTCTTTCGTCGTCATCCACGATCAGCAGATGTGCTTCGGCTTGCTCGGCCATTATGCCTCGTCCTTATTCTTTTTAAAATGAAAGCGCATTTCAGGGTCCATCATTGCTTCCAACACTTGCCTAAAGCCGCTAACGGCCTCCGGCCCCACCGCGCGATAAGCCGCCCGCATCCGTGCCCGTTGCGCATCGCTCAGGGCGCGTTCCAAAGATTGCCCCTCTTTGGTAAGATGCAAATGTCGCTCGCGCTTGTCACGTTTGCCCACACGGGACTCGACCAGCCCGTCTTCGATCAAGGCCCGCAATACCCGGTTCAGAGATTGCTTGGTGACGCCAAGGATCGACAACAGGTTATTGACCGTCGTCCCCGGAGACCGGTTGATGAAATGGATTGCCCGATGATGCGCCCGCCCGTAGGCGTGACTGGACAGAATTTTGTCAGGATCCGCCGTAAAACCGCGATAGGCGAAGAACATTGCCTCAATGCCTTTGCGCAATTGTTCATCTGTCAGGAAAAGCAGGCTTTCCCCACCTTGTCCGCCCTCGGCCATGCGCATGATCCCCCAAGTCGTGTTGTCGTCTTTGCGTCGACTTTATGTCAGCCTTATTGACTTTCCAAGAATCAATGTGTAGCAAATTTCAGATTTTGCGCAACATTATGACCGCATCGGACCTAGATCGCGCAACTTTCAAAAATTTCAGGCCGGTATTTCCGGCACCGCAGAAGGAGAGCCCCGATGGCCGGCGCATATGATGATCGTGATGGTAAAATCTGGATGGACGGCACTATGGTCGATTGGCGGGCCGCGAACGTGCATGTGCTAACCCATGCCATGCATTATGCCTCCTCTGTGTTTGAAGGCGAGCGCGCCTATAACGGTAAGATTTTTGAATCCGTTCGCCACTCCGAGCGCCTGCATTTCTCCGGTGAACAGCTGGACATGCCGATCCCCTATTCCGTCGAAGAAATCGAAAAGGCCAAATATGATGTGCTGAAAGCCAACGGCTGGGACGATGCCTATGTTCGCGTTGTGGCCTGGCGCGGGGCGGGCGAAGATATGGGCGTTGCCTCCAACCGCAACCCAGTACGCATGGCCGTGGCGGCATGGGAATGGGGCGCCTATTACGGCGATGCCAAGATGAAGGGCGCCAAACTCGACATTTCAAAATGGAAACGCCCGAGCCCGGAAACCATTCCGAGCCACGCAAAAGCCGCCGGTCTTTATATGATCTGCACCATGTCCAAACATGCCGCCGAGGCCAAAGGCTGTTCAGATGCAATGATGTTTGATTATCGCGGCTATGTCGCCGAAGCCACTGGCGCGAATATGTTCTTTGTCAAAGACGGCGAAGTCCACACCCCAAAGCCTGACTGTTTTTTGAACGGCATCACCCGCCAGACGGTGATCGGCATGTTGAAAGAACGCAACATCACCGTGCACGAACGCCACATCATGCCCGAAGAGCTGGAAGGCTTTGAGCAATGCTGGCTGACCGGCACAGCCGCAGAAGTGACCCCTGTGGGTCAGATCGGCGATTATAATTTCGAAGTGGGCGCTTTGGCCCGCGATATCGCCGAAGGCTACGAAGTGCTCGTGCGCAAATAGGCCCGCACTTTCACAAAATCAAACAAGGCGCGTCGCACCAACGGCGCGCCTTTTTTATGCAAGGGCTTGGGCCATTTACGCCTAACGCGTTTGGGCTTCTATGCGTGTATATTCCCGCACACGCGGATTGTCAGTGGGGCGATCCTGCGCACGACGCTGGAGTTCGAGCGTCGCGGAACTGGGTCCTCCCTCCCCTGTATTCCGGGCTGTTTCGGCAAAAGTGACGACCAATTTGCCGTCCGTGCGCGGGGCTGATCTGTCGAGAATATGCTTGGGCATTAACCTTTCCTCCTGGCTCGGGGAAATCACCATAGCACAGGAAGCCCGCGCGCCAAAACACAGCGATCCCGACCAGAAATTGTTCCGGACGGGATGCACCTGCAGCAGGCAGGTTTTATACTATGACCTCAACACCATATGCGGAGTGCCATCCGAGGTTTTGCTGCGGCTGCGCCCATCCGGACCTACCACCGCCGTGACCTGTTTGCGTAAAGCAGAGAAGCTTTCATGCTGCACCACATCCACCGCTTCGGCGAATCGAAGGTTAACGCGCACATATCCCCCCGACATCGCCGTGGCCCCCACGAGTTCTGCCTCAAAGGGATGCCCCATATAATCGCCGGTCAGCCGATCCCCCAAAGCCAGTTTGCCTGACCAAATCGGGGCCGACGCGGTGGCATGCAGCGTATTCCAGTCGCGATACCCCCATGTCAGCGCGGTTATTTCCAGCGCTCGCCCATGGGTGATGCTGACCCCATCCCAGCTCAGTGCCTGTCGCAACCGCTTTGCCTGCGCCTTTAAGGTCGCGATAGAGGGAAGATTTTCTGTCGTCATTGTCTGGTCCTTCGTCAAAGAAGAACGGAAATAAATCAGGGTGCCCGCATTGCCATCAGCCCGTTCTTTTGAAAAACGCAGATGTCTGTCGATCAGGACTTCACCATTTGCGGGCGGCCGGGGTCCTGCGCCCGAGATGCCCACTTAGGGATTTCCGGCGTCAGAGTCAATTGCGCGCAAGCTGCTGTTCACGCCAGAGGATCGCCAGCCCCGCTGCAATCACGATCCCAGCCCCGATCAGTGTTTGCAGAGTGGGCAAATCGCCAAACAGGAAATATCCCAGCACAATCGCCCATAGCATCGAGGAATAGGTAAAGGGCGACAGCAAGGAGGCCTCACCATAGCGATACGCCGAGGTCACCAGAATCTGACCCACACTGCCCGCCAGACTCCCGATCAGCAACAAGCTAAATTCTCGGGGTGTCGGCACGACCCAACCAAAAGGGGCGGTCATCAGCGCAAAACAGGTCGAAACCAACGAAAAGTAAAATACAATCGCCGCCGTCGTTTCGGTCCGCGACAGGTATTTGATCTGCACCTGCGCCAAAGACGCCGCCATGGCCGAAATCAACGTCAGAAGTGCCCCGATCTGCGCGCCCTCTCCGAAGGACATCGAAAACCGCGGCGCAAGGATCACGCAGACCCCGATCAAACCGACTCCGACCGCTGTCAGGCGAAACCGGCGCACCCGTTCCCCCAACAGCAGCACCGCCAGAATAACCACAAAAATCGGGGTAGAGAAGCGGATTGCCGTGGCTTCGGGGATTGAAATCAACGCCAGACCGGCAAAACCGAAACCCATGCCAACGGTCCCGGCCAGTGCCCGTCCCAAATGTCCAAGCGGGTTTTTTGTCTTCAGCCCGTTACGCAACTGCCCCTGACTCCACAGCATCGCTAAAATGACCGGCATGGTCACCATAGAGCGGAAAAACACCGCTTCTCCGGCGGGAATACGATCGGAGACCAGTTTGACCATGGCCCCCATCACCGTGAAAAACCCCACCGCCGAAACGATCATGGTGATGCCTTTGATTGGGTTCACAAATTACCCCTGCGGCGTCATGTTCGGGCGGGCCTTGCCGCGTTTCAATCCCAGTTGACGCTCGCGCCAGATGATCAGCACACCGGCCAGAACGATCAGGCTTGCCCCCGTCAACATCATCACTGTTGGCACTTCAGCAAAGACGAAATAGCCAATACCAAGCGCCAACAGCATTGATGTGTAGTCAAAGGGCGCCACCACGGATGCATCGGCAAAGCGATAGGAACTGGTGAGCAAAATCTGCCCGACGCCGCCCAATACTCCCGACAGGGCTAACAAGCCGATCTCGGTAGAGGTCGGCACCACCCAGCCAAACGGCAAGGTCAATAGCGACATCACCGATGCGGTCACCGAGAACCAAAAAACAATCGAAGAGGTGGTTTCCGTGGCGACCATCCGGCGAATGGTGATCTGCGCCAATGCGGCCAATGTCGCCGAGCCCAGCACAACAATAGCCCCAAGTGCGGCGGCTTCGCCCGCTTGCCCATCCGCAAAAAACGCCCCCAATCGGGGCCAAAGCACGATCAGAACCCCAATCATACCCAAAGCAACCGCCCCCATCCGAAAAGCACGCACCTGTTCTTTCAAGAACAGAGCGGCAAATACCACGGTCATCAGCGGGGCGGCATAGGCGATCGCCGTCACCTCGGGCAAGGGTAACAAGCCAAGCCCCGCAAAACCCAAGCCCATCGCCCCGGTACCGACAATCCCGCGTAGCAAATGTATCTTCGGAGATTTCACCCGAATGCCATCGGCCCACATCCCTTGCGATGCCAGCCAACCAATGATCACGGGTAAGGCAAAAAACGATCTGAAAAACACGGTCTGGCCGGGCGGGACGTGATCCGCCGTGGCCTTGATACAGGTTTGCATCAGAACAAAGAGCAGAACAGCGCCGATTTTAAACAGGATTCCACGTAGGGGATTCATCGGCGGTAAACACAACTCTGCTTGGGACGGATTTTAATGACCTAACGCCACGCCCATGAATTGACAACCCAGATTGATTATTGACCGAGCCGCCGCACCGCCCAGCGTGCCGCATCCGCAACCGTTTCATCCGGATCATCACAAAGGCTTTGCGCCTTGGCCCGAAGTGCCGGATCGCCCGCGTTTCCAATCGCATAAAGCACATTGCGCACAAATCTGTTTCGCCCGATCCGTTTGATCGGCGAGCCGGAGAAAAAGGCGCGAAAACCGGTATCATCCAGATCCACCAGTTCGGCCAGTGGCGGCGCAATCAATTCGGGGCGCGCCTGGTATTTGATTTCATGGGCGGCCACGGCAAATTTATTCCACGGGCAAGCAGCCAGACAGTCATCGCAGCCGTAAATGTGGTTGCCCAGTTTAGGACGCAAATCTTCGGCCACCGGACCATGGTGCTCAATCGTCAGATAGGAAATGCATTTGCGCGCATCGAGCCGGAACGGTCCCAAAAACGCATCGGTCGGGCAGACATCCAGACAGGCCCGACAGGAGCCACAATTCTCAACCGCAGGCGCGTCCGGTTCCAGATCAATGGTGGTAAAAATCGCCCCCAGAAAGAACCAGTTGCCCAGCTCACGGCTCAGGACGTTGGTGTGTTTTCCCTGCCATCCAATCCCCGCCGCTGCCGCAAGCGGCTTTTCCATCACCGGCGCGGTGTCGACAAAAACTTTGATCTGTTCTTCTGTCTGCTGCTCCAATAACCAGCGCCCCACCCGCTTCAGGCGTTTTTTCACAATGTCATGGTAGTCGCGGTTTTGCGCATAAACCGATATGGCCCCCCGATCCGGCTGACCGATTACCGCCATCGGATCATGGTCCGGCGTATAGGCTTCGGCCAACATGATGACCGATTTAGCCTCGGGCCAAAGTGCCGCCGGATTCCCCCGCCATGCCATGCGCTCTGCCATCCAGCCCATTTGCCCCTGCAACCCGGCATCGACGAATGCCTGCAACCGTTCGGCAATTTCGGGCACAGCGTCGGGACGGGTGACACGGCACAGCGAAAACCCTTCTTCCAGAGCGCGCGCCACCAGATCTTCTTTTAGGCTCACATCGCCCTCCGAAAAGGGCACGGCTTGCCCGCTTGCAACGGCGGATTAAAAATCGAGATCGGCATAATGTTCCGGCGGAGGAAAGCCCGGCACCTGATCTGCCAGAATGCCACGAAACGCGGGCCGTGATTTGATCTTGGCATACCAGTCGCGCACATTGGCATTGCGGTTCCAATCCACATCAGAAATGTAATCCAGACAGGACAAATGGGCCGCCGCCGCGAAATCAGCCAGTGTCAGGGAATTGCCCGCCAACCAGCGCCGCTGATCCAGAAGCCACCCAATATAATCAAGGTGATACTTGATCTTCACCGCACCAGCCTTGACGTTTTTACTATCCGGATAGCCCAGCTGCATAACTTTTTTGTTCACCCGCTCATACAGTAGCTTAGAGGTAACCTCGTGATGGAATTTATCATCAAACCAAGAGACCAGCCGCCTCACCTCAAACCGCTCCTCGGGTTTTGATGGCATCAAGGCGGGCTCGGGGTGGATTTCCTCAAGATATTCACAAATCGCCGACGATTCCGACAGCAGCTTGCCGTCCAGCTTCAGAACCGGCACTTTCCCGGCAGGGTTGCGCCGCAGAAAATCGCTGTCCTGCTCCCAATAGCGCTCTTCCACCAGTTCAACCTCGATCTTCTTCTCGGCCAGCGACAAGCGTACTTTTCGGCAAAAAGGAGACAGCGGCACGTGGTAAAGTCGATTCATGGGGTCCGTCACTTATTAAGAGGCATTGCCCCTGTCTTGCCTTGAAGGCGCATTAAGATCAACTCTCGAAACAGGAGGCGCGGCCATCTGCGCGTATCGTCGCCGCCCCAGACGCAATAGACGTGGCGCGTTTGCGCAACCAGGTCGCAGGTTGCCCCGCTGAACGTTCTTTCGGATTTGGCAAAACCGCGGCCATCAAAGCCGATTGCTGGGCATCCAAAACACCGGCATGGCGATCAAAGTAAATCTGTGCCGCTGCCTCGGCCCCAAAGACACCTTCATCAAATTCGATAACATTCAGATAGACCTCGAGAATGCGCTCTTTGCTCCAGACCAGTTCAACGGCAGGGGTAATCAGCGCCTCCAGCGCCTTGCGGGGCCAGCTGCGGCCTTGCCACAGGTACACATTCTTGACGGTTTGCTGGCTGATCGTAGAGGCCCCTCGATTGGCCCCGCTTTCCAGTGCAGCGCGGATCGCGGCGACATCAAATCCCCAATGCAAACAGAAATTCGCATCCTCGGCCGCCACTACAGAACGCTTCAGATCGTCTGACATGTCCTCGATCCGGACCCAGTCTTTCTGAATACCCCCCAGCCTCGCGGCCTCTGACAGCATATAGGGCGTCGTCGGCGGGTTCACGAAAGCATAAAGCAGGACAAACAGGCAAATCACCGCGTAGAAAACCACGGTGATCCGCAGCAACCATTTAAAACAAAATCCGAACACTCGCGAAAAAAGCCGTCCGAAAAACACAAAGAGCAACCCGACGTCGCCTTTGACCGTCGGATCGGGTTGTTTACCTTTACGGCTCTTTTTTGCTTTGCTTTTCGAAGCCGCCGGCTTTGATTTTGCCTGTTTCGCCACAACTCATCCTAGCCTGTCCGCCCCGTCTTGGGTCAAGGGCTGTATCAAAGGGGGTTTGGGCGATACAGGGCTATGTTGCAATATCAAATCAACACCGCATCTGACGACAGCTATCGCTGCCGGCCCCCGAATGAAAAAGAGGGCACAATCGCGCCCTCTACTTTGTTCTGAAAATATCCTGGGGGAGACCTCGCTTCCGAGGTCGGGGGCAACGCCCCCTAACCCGTGCCCGATCAGGCGCTGGCCGCCCCTTCGTCTACCCCCAGAGGGACCGGAATATGGACCAGCATCTCTTTTGGGCAAACCTGCAGGAAATGCCCTTTTTCAAGCTCCCAATGCTGCAGAATCTCTGCGGCCTTGGCGCTGCCGGTTTCTTCCAGATGACGCTCCACCAGACCTTTCAGCTCCTGTTCCCAGTGATCCATGGTCACCGGACAGGTAACCAGAGTCTCAAGGTTCATCATCTGCAACGCCGTGCCGTCCGGATCATAAAGATAGGCCATGCCGCCGGTCATCCCCGCGCCAAAGTTCGCCCCGATTGATCCCAGAATAACAGCCGTGCCGCCGGTCATATATTCACAACCGTTGGAGCCACAGCCTTCAATCACGACGTTCGCACCGGAGTTACGCACTGCAAACCGCTCACCCGCACGTCCAGCCGCAAACAGATGACCATCGGTGGCACCATAAAGCACGGTATTGCCGATGATGGTATTCTCTGAAGCGGTCAACGGGCTGGCCATGGGCGGACGCACCACCACGGTGCCGCCGGACAAGCCTTTACCGACGTAGTCATTGGCGTCGCCGGAAACTTCCAGCTTCAGCCCCGGTGCTGCAAAGGCCCCCAAAGACTGACCCGCAGACCCGGTGAGTTTCACCGTCAGGTGATCATCCTGCAGGCTGTTGCGCATGCCGAAGTTCTTGACGATATGGCTCGAGGTGCGCGTCCCGATGGTCCGGTGGGTATTCTGCACCGCATACTGCAGCTGCATTTTCTCACCGTCATTCAGGAAACGCGCGGCATCCTTGACGATCTCTGCATCCAGCGTGTCCGGCACATAGTTGCGGTCCTTGTCGCGGTTATAGACAATGTCCGCCGCGCCATCGACCGTGATCAGAAGCGGGTTCAGATCCAGATCATCCAGATGCGCCGCCCCACGGCTGACCTGACTGAGCAGATCCGCCCGACCGATCACTTCATCAAGGCTGCGCGCCCCGATGCTTGCCAGAATCTCGCGGACTTCCTGTGCATAGAAGGTGATCAGATTCACAACCTTATCGGCACTGCCGGTGAATTTGGCCCGCAGATCATCGTCCTGCGTACAGACACCCACAGGGCAGGTGTTGGACTGGCACTGACGCACCATGATACAGCCCATCGCGATCAGCGCGGCGGTGCCGATACCGTATTCCTCGGCCCCCATCATCGCCGCCATGACAATGTCCCGACCGGTGCGCAAACCGCCATCGGTCCGCAATGTCACCCGCTCGCGCAGGTTGTTCATCGCCAGCACCTGATGGGCTTCGGTCAGGCCCATTTCCCACGGCAGACCCGCATATTTAATCGACGTCGCCGGAGAGGCGCCCGTGCCGCCGTTGTGGCCGGAAATCAGAATGATATCCGCCTTGGCTTTGGCAACACCTGCCGCAATCGTCCCAACTCCAGAAGAGGCCACCAGTTTCACGGTGACTTTACAGGCCGGATTGATCTGCTTGAGGTCATAGATCAGCTGCGCCAGATCCTCGATCGAATAGATGTCGTGGTGCGGCGGTGGTGAAATCAGGGTCACGCCCTTGGTCGAATGGCGCAGCTTGGCGATCAGGTCGGTGACCTTCATACCAGGCAGCTGACCGCCCTCACCGGGTTTGGCCCCCTGTGCGACTTTGATTTCAAGCTCTTCGCAATGCAGCAGATATTCAGCCGTGACCCCAAAGCGCCCCGAAGCCACCTGTTTAATCTTGGCCGACGCATTATCGCCATTGGGTTCGGGGGTGAAATCATCAGGGCTTTCACCGCCTTCACCGGAATCCGATTTCGCCCCGATGCGGTTCATCGCGATCGACAGCGTGCGGTGCGCTTCGGGCGACAAAGCCCCCAGCGACATGCCCGGAGTTACAAAGCGTTTGCGGATCGAGGTGATGCTCTCGACTTCTTCCAGCGGGATCGATTTACCGATTGGCTTGATGTCCAGAAGGTCACGCAAATGGATTGGCGGATTGGCCCGCATGCGCGCAGAATACTGTTTCCACATCTCATAGGAGGCACGGTTACAGGCCGCCTGCAGCATATGCATGGACTGTGCTTCCCACGCGTGTTTCTCGCCCGAGCGACGGGCTTTGTAGAAACCGCCAATGGGCAGCACTTCGGAACCGGACAACCAGCCCTTCGCGTGCACTTCTTCGACTTTGCGCTGCACACCGGTGACACCGATGCCGGAAATACGCGAATGCATACCGGGGAAATATTCCGCAACCATCGCCCGTGACAGACCCACGGCTTCAAAGTTCAGACCACCGCGATAAGAGGAAATCACCGAAATCCCCATCTTCGCCATGATTTTCAACAGGCCCTGATCAATCGCATTGCGGTAGCGCGCGACGTTTTCGGTCAGCGTGCCTTCCAGCAAGCCGCGATCAATACGGTCCGCCAGCGAATCCTCGGCCAGATAGGCGTTGACGATGGTCGCACCAGAGCCAATCAGCACGGCGAAATAATGCGGATCAATACATTCGGCAGATCGCACAGAGATCGAACAGAACGTCCGCAGACCCTTGCGGGTCAGATGCGAATGCACCGCAGATGTCGCAAGGATCATCGGCATCGGTACTTTATCGGCGTCCTGCAAATGATCTGTCAGCACGATATGCCCCGCACCGGAACGCACGGCATCTTCGGCCTCGGCACGAATACGCGCCAGACCGGCATTGAGTGCCCCTGCCCCTGCGTTGGCCGGGAAGGTACAATCGATTTTTGTGACCGTATCGCCGAAGTGATCCAGCAAGGCCTGATATTGCGCATTTCCGACAAAGGGGCTGTCGAGCACCAGAATTTCGGTCTGGCTGCTGTCTTCGTCCAGCACATTCTTCAGATTGCCGAACCGCGTTTTCAGGCTCATCACGCGGAATTCGCGCAAGGAGTCGATTGGCGGGTTGGTCACCTGAGAGAAGTTCTGACGGAAGAAATGGCTCAGGGGACGATACATTTTCGAAAGTACCGCAGATGGCGTGTCATCGCCCATGGAGGCCAGCGCTTCCTTGGCATCTTCAGCCATCGGTGCAAGGATTTGCTCCAGCTCTTCGATGGTATAGCCCGCTGCGACCTGACGCTTTTTCAGCTCTTCTCCGGAAAAGACCGGCTTTTCAGTGATGCTGCCAAGCTGTTCGCTCAGGTCAGTGACCTGTTTGGTCCACTCTCCAAAGGGCTGCGAGGCGGCCAGTTTATCCTTGATTTTTGTGTCATGGTACAAAGTGCCATTGTTCATATCCACGGCAATCATCTGCCCCGGACCCAAGGCGCCTTTTTCCACCACTGTGGATTCGTCCACCGTCACCATGCCCGCTTCGGAGCCCGCGATCAGCAGGCCATCACCGGTCACAACATAGCGCATCGGACGCAGCCCGTTGCGGTCCAAACCTGCACAAACCCAGCGGCCATCAGTCATCGCCAGCGCAGCTGGGCCGTCCCATGGTTCCATGACGGCGTTGCAATAGTTATACATGTCACGCCATGCATTGGGCAGTTCCACCGCCTGCTGGCTCCAGCTTTCGGGCACCAGCATGGTTTTCACCATCGGTGCCGAACGACCGGCACGGACCATAACTTCGAATACAGCATCAAGCGCGGCAGAGTCCGACGAGCCCGACGGGATGATCGGTTTGATGTCTTCAGCGGTATCGCCAAAGGAGGCCGATGAAATGCGGATTTCATGGCTCTTCATCCAGTTGACGTTGCCCTTGAGCGTGTTGATTTCGCCGTTATGGGCCAACATGCGGAACGGCTGTGCCAGCCACCACTGAGGGAAGGTGTTGGTCGAATAGCGCTGGTGATAGATCGCAAACCGCGACACAAAGCGTTCGTCCATCAGATCGGGGTAGAAAACCGCAACCTGCTCGGCCAGCATCATGCCTTTGTAGATCACCGAACGGCAGGACAGCGAACAGATATAGAAACCGGCAATGCCCGCCTCAGTGACAGCTTTTTCGATCCGGCGGCGGATCACGTAAAGCTCGCGCTCAAAGGCTTCTTCGTCCAAGCCTTTGGCGTTGGAGATCAGGATTTGCTCAATCTCGGGACGGGTCGCATTGGCCTTTTCGCCCAAGCAAGTCACATCCACCGGCACATGACGCCAGCCATAGATGACATAACCCATGCGCAACACTTCGGATTCAACGATGGTCCGGCAGGCTTCCTGTGCGCCAAAATCGGTTCGCGGCAGGAACACCTGACCGACAGCGATCAATTGGTTCATATCCGGCTCATGGCCGGTGCGGCGGATCTGGTCGTTAAAGAACTCAACCGGGATTTCGACGTGGATACCTGCGCCGTCACCGGTTTTACCGTCCGCATCAACGGCCCCACGGTGCCAGATTGCTTTCAACGCGTTGATGCCGCCTTCGACAACCTTGCGGCTGGCGGTGCCATTAACCGACACAACAAGTCCAACCCCACAAGAGGAATGCTCGTCATCTTCGCGATAGAGGCCTTGCTCCGCCATCATGGCGCGCTTTGCTTCTTCTTCTGCCACCCAGGCTTGATCAAATTTGGTCATTGTTCTGAACCTTTCTCTCGACGGCAGACCGGAACCTTTGTTCTGTCGATCTGCCGGAAATAGTCTGTGAATGCCGAAAGCGGCGATTATTCGGCAGCAACCGAGGCGGGTGTTTCCAACTGGCGCAGGATCGACGTGGCGGCTTCGCGGCCATCAGCAATCGCCCAAACAACCAGCGACGCGCCACGCACAATATCACCCACGGCATAGACGCCGGGCAAGCTTGTTTCATGGCTGCGGAAATCGGCCTTGATCGTGCCCCAACGGGTCACTTCAAGCGCGTCTTCACCCCAGAGCGATGGCAGGTCTTCGGGTTCAAAACCCAAAGCCTTGATCACCAGATCGGCGTCTTCGATATAATCGTCACCCTCGATCACTTCGGGACTGCGGCGACCGGAGGCATCCGGCGCACCCAGACGCATACGCTGCACCATAACACCTTCGACGGTATCTCCGGTGAACCCTTTGGGCGCGGTCAGCCATTCAAACTGCACGCCTTCTTCCTCGGCGTTTTGTACTTCGCGCTGCGAACCGGGCATGTTGTCACGGTCACGACGGTACAGACATTTAACGCTTTCGGCCCCCTGACGGATGGCGGTCCGTACACAGTCCATTGCCGTATCGCCGCCGCCAATTACGACGACTTTCTTACCGGATGCGTTCAACTCGCCGCTTTCATATTCGGCAACAGTATCGCCGAAAGAAACCTTGTTAGAGGCGGTCAGATAATCAATCGCACGCACGATGCCTTCTGCACCGCTACCAGGGCCTTGCAGATCGCGGGTTTTATAAACGCCTGTCGCAATCAGAACCGCGTCATGTTTAGCGCGAATATCGGCAAAGCTGATGTCTTCGCCCACATTGCAGTTCAAGACATACTCAACGCCGCCCTTTTCGAGCTGCTCAATCCGCTGCATGACAACGGGTTTTTCCAGTTTGAAACCGGGGATACCATAGGTCAGCAACCCGCCTGCACGGTCATAGCGGTCATACACCGTAACCTGCACGCCTGCGCGGCGCAGATGATCTGCGGCGGCCAACCCACCGGGGCCTGCCCCAATAATGCCGACGCTTTCGGGACGTTCTGCGGCGGGCACAATCGGTTTGACCCAGCCGTTTTCCCAAGCGGTATCGGTGATGTATTTCTCAACGCTGCCGATCGTCACAGTGCCATGGCCGGACTGTTCAATCACGCAGTTGCCTTCACACAAACGGTCCTGCGGGCAGATACGACCACAAATCTCCGGGAAGGTGTTGGTTGCCTGAGAAACCTCATAAGCTTCTTGCAGACGACCCTCTGCAGTCAGACGCAGCCAGTCCGGAATATTGTTGTGCAAGGGACAATGCGACTGGCAATAAGGCACACCACACTGGCTACAGCGACTTGCCTGCTCTTCGGCCTTGGCCGTGGCATATTCCTTGTAGATTTCCCCGAAATCCTTATTGCGTAGATTAGGGGGACGCTTTTCGGGCATATCCCGATCAACGTTTACAAACTGGAGCATTCGCTGTTTTGCCATGGCTATATCTCCTAAATCTGACAGGCTCGTCTCTTTACTGCGACGCGCGCACAATGAAAAGTCATAAATGCTGACCTATATGATTAAATTTTCAGACACCCGGCAGTTTTTCTAGCCAAATCAGCCGAAATTAGGTAAGCAGTAGTGACGCATATGATAAATAAAGACGCAATAACATAAACTTAACAGTGTGATCAAAAAGTAGCCGAAATTGTAATGCCCCTACTCCATCTCCTCCTGATTGCTGTCCTTCAAGGGATCACCGAGTTTCTGCCGGTCTCTTCCTCGGGCCACCTGATTCTTTTACCGGCCCTGACCCCGCTTGATGATCAGGGGCAGATCATTGATGCTGCGGTGCATGTCGGTACACTCTTTGCGGTGGCCCTGTATTTCAGACGGGACGTCGCCAAAGCGCTTGTCGGGCTGCCGAGATTGCTTATCGGTAAAGCCGATACCGAAGGCGCAAGACTGGCGCTGCTTTTGATCCTTGGCACCATACCGGTCATCGCCTTTGGCCTGTTTCTGGCGCTGAGCGGCCTGGATGACACGTTGCGGAGCATCAAAACCATCGGCTGGACCATGCTGGTATTTGGCCTCGTGCTCTATTGGACGGATCAAAAAGGCGCTGAGATCAAGCAAGCGCAAGACTGGTCTTTGCGCGATGCGCTGTACATGGGGCTCTGGCAGGCGATTGCCCTGATCCCCGGCACGTCGCGCTCTGGTGCGACAATCTCCGGCGCGCGGTTGCTTGGCTATAAACGCGAAGATGCTGCCCGACTCTCGATGCTGATGTCGATCCCGACCATCATCGCGTCTGGTGTCTATATCGCTGGCGGCGTGATCGCCGAAGCCGATGCCCAAGCCGCACGAGATGGGGCTATCGCGGCCCTCTTTGCATTTTTATCGGCCCTGCTGGCCCTATCGCTGATGATGCGTTTGCTAAAGAGCGTCAGCTTTACGCCCTATGTGATCTATCGCGTTCTATTGGGCGTCATCTTGCTGTGGATTGCCTACACCTAAGGCTTTCCTGCCTTCGGCGAGGATATTTTTGTCAAAATGAAAGCAGCTACTTTGTTCCCAAAATATCCCGGGGCTTGAGGCAGCGCCCCAAGACGCTACGTTTTAAGGTTTTTAGCAGAATCCTTGATGGCGTCATACTGACCAGAGGGGCGGTAGCGCCAAAGGTATTCCGGCAAGATCGCTTCCATCGACGTGGGTTGCAGGCCTAGCTGGGCAAAGCCGCGCGCGCTTTCAGAAACCACATTATCAACCCGCAGGTTTTTCACCTGATCGCGCGTCAGAATACCGTTTTTAAACAGCCCCAAGGATGCAAATTGCAGGAAATCAAACATCCCGCCCAGAATACGGCCAACGAAAAAGGGTTGATTGATGATCAAACGGCGGCGGTGGATGATGGCAAGCATATCCTCCATCAGGCCGCGCATGGTTTTCACATCTGGGCCGCCCAATTCATAGATACCCGCGTCCGCATTGCCCAAGAGCGCCTTTTCGGCCGCTGCGGCAACATCGTCGACATAGACCGGTTGAAATCGAGTATCGCCCCCGACCAGCGGCAGCACCGGCCCGAACCGCGACATGGCAGCAAAGCGGTTAAAAAACTCATCTTCTGCGCCGAAGATCACCGAGGGGCGCAAAATAACAGCCGTCGGGAAATGGGTCAGAACCGCCTCTTCGCCGGCGGCTTTGCTGCGGGCATATTGGCTTTCGCTGTTCGCATCCGCGCCAATGGCAGAAAGCTGCACCATTTTGTTGACACCGGCCTCTGACGCCAAACGCGCGACACGGGCGGCACCCTCTGTTTGAATGGTATCAAATTTGTTTTTGCCATGCTCACTCAGGATACCGACACAATTCACAACCGCATCGGCCCCCTGCATCGCTGCCGCCACCGATGCATCATCGCGGATATTACACAAGACCGGCTCGACCTGTCCGACGGCCCCATAGGGTTTGACGAAGGTTGCCTCATTCGGACGACGCACCGCAACGCGCACGCGCCAGCCTTGTTTCGCCATGCGTTGCGCAATGTAGCGCCCGACAAAACCGGATCCGCCGTAAATGGTTACGAGTTGGGACATGTCAGCCTCCGTATACTGTTGGGGCAGAAATAGCGCCCTGCGCCCTGCTGAACAAGCTGCAATTCAAGGGAAGTCACATGTAGGTCCTACAAGGCACAAGTTTTTTACATTTCGCCTTCGAATCGCGTTGACACCCCCAGACAATAGCCTTAATTCCGCCCTCACGACACCTGCCCAGGTGGCGGAATTGGTAGACGCGCTAGCTTCAGGTGCTAGTGTCTGTATGGACGTGGAGGTTCGAGTCCTCTCCTGGGCACCAAAATTCCTCAAAAATTGCATATATTTCAAATTGATAGACGCAGCCTGTCAGGATCAGCCCCACTAATAGCCCCATCTACCTCCTGTGAAACATGATAGCGTCGGATCGCTATTTTTCTGCTTTATTTTCTTCCCACGCCCGAATCCAATTACCTTCGCCGGTCCAATTGCTCTGCCTAACTAGATTCATCCCATATCACCCGAAAGCATCCATTTGTGGATGCTCAATTTTGGCTACCACCTCGGGTTCCAAATTGAAGACCCCTAGTCTCTTGTCTGGCATCCAAAACAATACGCTTGCCGCGTACTCAAAGGCAGACATATAGATTACAGGTAAGGGCGGGAAGCGGCCGTTCGCTGCGCTCTGCACCAAGGCCAGCCATGCGGACGAAGCGGCCGTTCCTCGCATTCAGGCACAGTTCAGCTCTACGGATCAATGCGGACGTTTAAAATCGCCGCCCAATCAGCGGCATTGTGAGTTCGCTTATCTCAAACTAGACTCAACTTCGCCGCACTTGCACCAGATGCCACTTAGCTCCGATTTCCGAAGAGTCATCCAATTCAAACTTCAAACTCACTCAAGCTAGCCTTGAATTCTTCCATGAAATCTAAAGCAATTTTGGATGGTCGTTTGTGGATCGGCCTTACAAGGCAAATTTCGTGTGGGACGCTTGGCACAAAGGGGCGATAGTCGAGCCGATCTTCGTAAGTTTGCGCGTCAAGTTCACTCACAACGGACACGCCAACACCCTGCGCTACAAGTTCGCATGCCGCAGTAAATTGACGGGTTTCGACAATTTGGGTCGGATTTACTGATGCTTTTCGGAACACATCATGCAGAGACCGGTAGAAACTACTGTCGCGGCGCGTGTGAACAAAACGCTCCTCGTCCAAGTGTCGTGCATCAACCTGTCTGAGGTCCTGAAATCTGTGTCCTTTGGGAAAGATGCACACGGTCCTGACACTCAGACGTGTGCTTTCAATCGCAGGATGACCGTCAAATCCGTCTGTGATGCCACAATCATACTGCTCACCGACAATCCATTCCAAAATCCGTTCCGGGCGATCTGGTTCAAGGGTGATTGTGACGTCCAGTCTTGTCTTAAGGAATTTCGTAACAACGCCAGGCAAGTGGCTGGTGGCAAAGCCCGGAAGACAGGCAACGCTGAGGTGTCCCGCCGTTTGATCATGCACGTTCTGGCTTGTGTCGGTGATGTTCTTGAGAACGCCAAGCAAGCGCGCAATATCTGGCAAGATATAGCTTGCTTCTTGTGTGGGCACCAAATGGCCGTTCTTACGGACAAGCAACGTAAATCCAAGTTCACCCGACAAATCCGCTAGCAAACGGCTGACGGCGGGTTGCGAGATTCCTAAATTTTGTGCGGCCCGAGTCATGCTCCCGTGATCTACGACGGATTTAAGGGCCTCGAGTTGTCGCAGTCTGGGTCGTTTTGTCATGATGCGGTCCAATACTTACCAATTTTATAATGCTGTGTTATAAAGTGAGGTCAAGGAATAGTCTTGAATTATGCGAACGCTCGGATAACGTGTAACAATTCCGCGGGGTCGAAGAGGCCGCCGCGATTCCTGGGAGGAACACATGAAAAACCTGACAACTGGCGCATTGATCGCCGGATCAACGATGCTTTCGCCTTTCGCGGCCTATGCAGAAACAGAAGTCCAATTCTGGCATGCTTTTACAGGTCGTCTTGGTGAATTGGTTGCGGCCCAAGTTGAAGACTTCAACGCCAGCCAAGACGAATTCACTGTCGTCGCATCCCACAAGGGCAACTATTCCGAAACGCTGAATGCAGGTATTGCAGCATTCCGCGCCGGTGAGCAGCCACAAATCCTCATGGTATTCGAGGTCGGTACAGCCACCATGATGTCCGCCGGAGGTGCGGTGCGGTCCGTGACCGAAGTGATGCAAACCTCTGGCGCAGAATTTGACCCAGATGCCTATATCGGCGCGGTCAACGGCTATTACACCACCACCGAAGGTGAAATGCTGTCCCTGCCGTTCAACGCATCCACCCCCGTCCTTTGGGTGAACCGCGACGCGTTCGAAGCCGCAGGCGTTGACCCTGACACCGATCTGTCCACATGGCAGAACGTCGGCGAGGTTTTGGGCCAGTTGCAAGACGGCGGCAGCACGTGCCCCCTGACAACCGCGTGGCAAAGCTGGATTCACCTTGAAAACTTCAGCGCCTACCACGATGTGCCCTTCGCCACGCAAGAAAACGGTTTTGCCGGCACGGACACGGAACTGGCACTGAACGGCGACGCGCAGGTCGCGCATATCTCAGCCATGGGTGAATGGGCCGCAGACGGTAAATTCATCTATCTGGGCCGTCGTAATGAAGGCGGTGCGAACTTCCGCGCTGGTGAATGCGCGTTGTTCACCGAAAGCTCTGCTGGCTATGCAGGCATCAGTTCTGAGGCGGAATTTGCCTTTGAAGTCCGCCCGCTTCCCTATTGGGACGGTGTCGGCAATGCGCCCCAAAACACCATCATCGGTGGTGCATCCCTTTGGGTGATGGAAGGCCATGAGGACGCCGAATACGAAGGTGCTGCACAGTTCCTTGCCTATCTGTCCTCGACAGACGTGCAGGCGCAGTGGCACCAGGACACGGGCTATCTGCCGATCACCAATGCCGCGTCCGACGCGACACGCGCTGCAGGGTTCTACGAAGAAAATCCCGGCACAGATGTGTCTGTGATCCAGATGACTGCCAATGATCCGACGCCCAATTCCAAAGGTCTGCGACTTGGGTCCTTCGATCAGATCCGCGGCATCATCGACGAAGAACTCGAAGCCGTTTGGTCGGGCGACAAGGACGCGCAAACCGCCCTTGATAGCGCAGTTGAGCGTGGCAATGCCCTGCTGCGCCGCTTTGAAGCAGCCAATTAAGTAATACACATGCGGGCGGTCAATCACCGCCGCCCGCATGTCTTTTCGGGAGGCAGCGCGATATGGAAAAACGAGTCACGTTCAAAGGCTGGCTTTTGCCGCTGTGCCTGATCGCGCCGCAAGTGCTCGTCTCTGCGATTTTCTTTTTCTACCCTGCAGGCCAGGCGATCTGGCAGTCCTTGTTCATCCCCGACCCGTTCGGTCTGTCGATGAAATACGTGGGCACCGGCAACTTTGAATATCTGCTGAGCGACCGGTATTACCGCACGTCCTTCGTGACGACCGCGATCTTTTCGACCCTTGTGACGCTGTGTTCCATGATCCCTGCGCTGTTTCTGGCCGTGGTCGCGGACAGGTTGATCAAAGGCGCGGGCGTCTATCGCACGATGCTGATCTGGCCCTACGCCGTGGCTCCCGCCATCGCCGGTGTGCTGTGGCTGTTCATGTTCAACACCCGCGTGGGCGTGGTGTCGTGGTATCTGGGCCAGCTTGGCTATGACTGGAACCACGTGCTGAACGGCGGAGAGGCCATGGGCCTTGTCGTCGTCGCCTCTGCTTGGGGGCGCATCAGCTACAATTTCCTGTTCTTCTTTGCCGCCCTTCAGGCCATCCCGAAATCGGTGATCGAAGCGGCGGCGATTGACGGCGCGCGGTTCTGGAAGCGGTTCTGGACTATCGTGCTGCCGCTGCTGTCCCCCACGACGTTCTTTTTGCTGGTCGTCAACATCGTCTATGCGTTCTTTGAAACCTTCGGCGTGATCCACACCATCACCAGTGGTGGCCCGCAGCAATCCACGACCATTCTGGTCTACAAAGTCTTCTCGGACGGGTTTGTGGGCCAAGACCTCGGGTCATCGGCGGCGCAATCTGTCATTCTGTTGGTCGTCGTCGGGGCACTGACGATCTTCCAGTTCAAGTTTATTGAGCGGAGGGTGCACTATTGACCCATCCAACCGATCCGCCGCCCGGCATGGTCGAAAAGCGCGGCGCGGGGCTGTGGCTGTCCCATGTCATCATGATCATGGGCGTGCTAATCGTGTTTTTCCCGATCTGGCTGGCCTTTGTGGCGTCCACCGTGACCCAGCCCGAAATCGTGCAACCGCCTATGCCGCTGTGGCCCGGCGATCAGTTCTACGCCAACTACAGCGAGGCATTGCTGTCGGGCGTCAACGTCCCAGTCGCCACCATGCTGGTCAATTCGCTGGTCATGGCAATCGGGATTGCCGTGGGCAAAATCATCATCTCGCTGCTGTCGGCCTTTGCTATCGTCTATTTCAAATTCCCGGGCAAGATGGTGTTCTTCTGGCTTATTTTCCTGACCCTGATGCTGCCTGTCGAAGTGCGGATTGTCCCCACGTATGAGGTCGTTGCGGGCTTCGGGATGCTCAACAGCTATGGCGGCTTGATTTTGCCGCTGATCGCATCGGCCACCGCCACGTTCCTGTTCCGCCAGTTCTACATGACCGTCCCGGATGAGCTGGCCGAGGCCGCGCGGGTAGACGGTGCATCCCCCATGCGGTTTTTCTGGGATATCCTGTTCCCGATGAGCCGCACCAACATCGCCGCGCTGTTTGTCATTTTGTTCATCTACGGCTGGAACCAGTACCTCTGGCCGCTGCTGATTACGACGGACCCGTCGATGAACACCATCGTCATGGGCATCAAACAAATGTTCCCATCAGGCGATGATACGGCAAACTGGCCTGTCATCATGGCCACTTCCATTCTGGCAATGATCCCCCCGATCATCGTAGTTATCTCAATGCAAAAACTGTTTATCCGCGGGCTCGTGGACAGTGAAAAGTAGGCACTCATGGCAACTGTAACGCTTTCAGATATCAAGAAACGCTTTGGGCTCACGCAGGTGATCCACGGCGTCAGCACCGCGATTGAAGACGGCGAATTCATCGTCATCGTCGGCCCGTCCGGCTGCGGAAAATCCACCTTGTTGCGCATGGTTGCGGGGCTTGAATCCGTGTCCGAAGGCGAAATCCAAATCGGCGATAAACGCGTTAACGAACTGGAACCGATGGACCGTGATATCGCCATGGTGTTTCAAAACTACGCGCTTTATCCACATATGTCCGTGCGCCAAAACATGGGCTACGGGCTAAAAATCGCCAAACTCCCTACGGCCGAGATCGACAAAAAGGTCGAAGCCGCCGCCAAGCTTTTGCAGCTTGAACCCTATCTTGATCGTCGCCCCCGTGATCTGTCCGGCGGCCAGCGTCAGCGCGTCGCGATGGGCCGTGCTATTGTGCGCGAACCAGCGGTATTCCTGTTCGATGAACCCCTGTCCAACCTTGATGCAAAGCTGCGAGTGCAGATGCGCCTTGAAATCCGTGATCTGCAAAACCGCCTTGGCATCACGTCCCTCTATGTGACCCACGACCAAGTCGAAGCGATGACCATGGCGGATCGGATGATCGTCATGAACGCCGGGCGCGCCGAACAGATCGGAACCCCGCTTGAAGTATACGAACGCCCCCAAACCCTGTTCGCCGCGCAATTCATCGGCAGCCCGTCGATGAATGTGCTGGACGGTGAAATCACAAATGGCGTTTTGAAAATTGGCGATGCCACGGTCCCCACGACCCAAACCGCATCAGGCAAGGTGACAGTCGGCATTCGCCCCGAACACATCATAGCCGACCCCGCGGGGCCACTGTCGATAACCGTTCAAATGGGCGAACCTTTGGGCGCCAATACCCTGTTGCATGGGCGGATTACGGGCAGCAACGATGCCTTCACGCTAAGCCTTGCCGGCGTGCATCACGCTGTCGCGGGGGAGGCGATGCAGTTCGGCGTGGACCCTGCCAACCTGCATTTCTTTGACCCTGAAACAGGCGCGCGGCTGGACGATTAGAGCGAAATTGCATTCGCCAAAGGAACCACAGACCAAATTCGGTGGCGTCCTAGAGCTACATTCGAGGATCAAGAAACTAACCTGAGCTTTAACAATTTTCCAATCGTATGACGTAGCTAAGGGATCGAGGATTAGTCATAAGAGACACTATTCCGGTCAATTAACTTATCGCAACGAATGGCCGCTTCCGCCAACTGCAACCATTTGCGCAGCGTGCAGAATCGGTGACTCTGGGCTCGAAGCCGTCATTCGCTACAGACATCACCAAGGTCTGCTCAGGGCCGGAACGACCATCTGATTTGTGTTGCCCCAACATGATGCTGCGAAGCGGAGAACGGCTGTTGTGAGCCCAACAAGATGAATGCAGCACGTGTCATGGATGTCCGTCTTTACGGCGGACAAACTGTGCGCCCCCGCCAAAGGAACGCCGAGGTCGCCTGATTGTTGATGCTCATTTCACCTCCCCTTGTTGACCGGCGAATGAACCCGATTGCGAGGATTCAGTGTCGCGCGATACCGTGAGGGGCCTCGTCGGCCCATTCTTCGCACCGGCTCGGTGCAAAAAAAGCAATGGTCTTCATAGTAGCAGATCGCCATATTACGACAGTCTTGGAGAATATTTATGGAAAATGACAAGGGCCCCAGAGGCTACCACGACGTGGGTGGCGATCCTGCGGGCGACATTCCAATGGTCGATCTCCCATGGCTTCATTGGGAAAAGCAAGTTGAGGCAATTCGTGGTCTTCTTGGTGACGGCACGCGCCGGATCGTCTCGCTTGATGAGGTTCGGCGTGGGTTTGAGAGCTTCGGCGTTGAGAAATACAACACACTGTCATTCTACCGACGCCGGTTGGAAGCAATGACCGATGTTTTGATTGAAAAAGGGATTATCTCGCGCGCTGAACTGGATGAAGCGATTGAGGCTGGGACGTTGCGATGGACGGACGTTGATGCGCCTTCATGAGACGGTTCGCGGTAGATGATGTTGTTCGGGTTCTGGCGCTTGGGAAGACGGGTCATGTTCGTATCCCACATTACATTCGCAACCAGATCGGCCGCGTGACTGCGTATTGCGGAACCTATCTGAACCCAGAGGACCTGGCAGTAGGCAATACTGCTGGTCGCGCCGTTGATCTTTACCGGGTGGCGTTTGCGCAGACACAGCTGTGGCCGGACGATGTGATCCCGCACCACGACACGCTTGTCATTGAGATTTATGACCACTGGCTTGCCCCCGCCGAGGAGACCCCAAATGCCCCATGACCATGACCATGACCACGGCGAACATGAGGCGCTTGTCATCGAGGATGAAGCCGGAAACATTGAGGCCCAGATCGTTGTCGATGCTTTGCAAGAGCTGCTGATTGGCAAAGGCCTGCTGACAGCACTTGAAGTCACAGGCGCTATCGCCAAACTGGAAAGTCCGGGTATTCACCTCGGTACGCAGGTTGTGGTCAAAGCGTGGACCGACCCGGACTATCGCGCCCGCCTTCTGTCTGATGGCCGTGCTGCCGTCCAAGAACTCAACATTCCCGTGACCGAGGCACGAATCATCGTGGTTGAGAATACGCCAGAGCTTCACAATCTGATCACCTGTACGCTTTGTTCCTGTTACCCAAGGTCCATTCTAGGTCAGCCGCCTTCTTGGTATATTTCGAAAGCCTATCGTGCGCGGTCTGTCCGTGAGCCACGCCGCGTTCTGGCAGAGTTTGGTTTGGACCTATCCGAAAATATTCAGCTCGTCGTGCATGATAGTAACGCCGATATGCGGTATCTGGTCTTGCCAGAGCCGCCAGAGGACCTCGAAAGGTTTACGTTGAATGAGCTAGAGGCGCTGATTTCGCGGGACCACCTTATTGGTGTAGCGAGAAAGGTCGTGTGAGCCAACGCGAGTCCAAAACCGAGCCCGATGTGCCACAAAACCTGATGCAGTGGGACAAGCACATCCATGCGTTTGTGAGCCTTTGTGAAAGGGATGGTCCCAACGATGGTCCCCTCGCCGGCATGACGGTCGGTGTGAAGGATGTCATTGATGTCGCCGGTGTCCCGACCCGCAATGGCAGCGACGCTTGCAAAGTTGCCGAACCTGCCTTGCAAGATGCCGCTGTCGTTGCAGCACTGCGCAATGCCGGTGCGCGGATCCTTGGCAAGACTACGACCACAGAGTTTGCATTCACTGATCCGACACCTTGTCGCAATCCGCATGACCTGAACCGCAGCCCGGGCGGGTCGAGCAGTGGATCAGGGGCTGCGGTGGCGGCTGGCATCGTTGATATCGCGCTTGGTACGCAGACTGCCGGGTCTCTGTGTCGGCCTGCAGCATATTGTGGGGTCGTTGGCTTTAAGCCGTCTTACGGCCTGTTGCCAACGACAGGTGTCACGCCACTTGCCGGCAGTTTTGATACCGTCGGGATCATCGCCTCCTCCGTAGCACTGGCGAAAAAAGCATTTGCAGCAATCATCCCCACCGAGGTCAGCGCAGCAGAGCCTTCGTCCTTAAAGGGTGTCGCCGGGCTCTGGCAAACCGATGCGCATGTGGATGAAAATGCCTTGGCCGGTTTACACAGCGCAGCCACCGCCCTTGGCCTACAGATCAACGACGCGCCACTCAGCGCTGATGTGGATGCTGTCGTCAAAGCACATCGGATCGTAATGAATTATGAGGCCGCAACGGCCCATGGTGCGATGTTGCAAGACGCCCGGGTTGATGTGCTGAAGCCTAAGTTTCTGGCTGGCCTCAAGGCCGGGTTGAAAACATCGCCAGATGAAGCCAAACAAGCAGCTGACTTTTTAGCCGGCGCGCGGCAGCAATTTTGGGGTGCCCTTGCTGGTACCGAAATCGTGCTAACCCTGCCGGTTCCCGAAGGGGCACCTTTGATTGACGGCACCACCGGCTATCAGGATTGGCTGACCCCTTGGACTGTCTTTGGCGGCCCGCTTGTCTGTTTGCCTTGGGGTCTAGATCGCCTTGGCCGACCCAGATCAGTGATGCTGGCCGCGCATCCAGGACAAGACGTGCAGATTTTGGAAACCGCCGCGCAGCTGGAACACCACAGTCCTGATTTGCCAAAACCACAACTGCCCATTTAGTTTTTTAGCCGCACAATCGCATCCACCTCGACCGACGCATTGCCGGGTAGACCAGAGACACCCACTGCGGTTCGGGCATGCCAGCCATCATCCCCAAACAGTGCTATGAACACCTCTGTCGCGCCGTTGATCACTGCGGGACTGCTGGGAAAGCCGGACTGGCAATTCACGAACCCGCCCAGACGCAGGATCACATCCACCCGGTCGAGATCACCTTCGCAAGCCTCTCTCAAACGGTAGATGAGGTTCAGAGCACAGATTTTGGCCGCCTCTTTTGCGGCTGCGATCCCTTCGGGCGTATCTGCAACGGGGCCGGTATGGGACACTTCGCCTGCCCATTCACAAATCTGACCAGACAGGTAAACAAGCGCTCCATCTTTACGAAACGGCAGAAACTGGCCGCGCGGTGTCCAATCAGGCGGCAATTCAAGACCTAGGTCAGTGAGCCGTTTTTCGACCTGCGATGTCATGCCGTGACGGCCTCTTGCGCCAAAAACGCCCGCCAATCACCAAGTTGGGTGATATCCGTCGCCCCCTTGACGCCATTCGCCTCGCAGATGAACCCTTTCACGGATGATCCATCGGACAAGGCGATTGTACCGATCCCCAATGGCGCAGGGATGCCGGCCATGAATGTTCCAAAACCCGCCTTGGGCAACGACCACACCTCAACTGCGATGGCACCAGTATCTGGCCCTTCCGCACGGACTAAACCCGGCCGTGCAGGCGGCCCGCCAGCCAATGCGTAAAACTTATAATCCGGAGCCGTTTGCGTTTTGCGGACAAACGTCGCCCCCAAGTCCGTCAGCTGCCAATTTAGCGGCAATCCAGTCATATGCGCCCCGCAAACCGCCAATTCAATTTGATCCGAAGGCTTTTCTGGCAAAGCAGCGGGTGTCGGAATTGGATGGGCGGTCGCACCCATCCTACGTGTGCAATCGGCCTCGAACCCGCGCGCAACAGCCGCAATCAACGCATCCTGACCCGCACCTGCCAAGAGCGTCACGCTCCCCGGTCGGCCATCACTGCGTGCAGCTGTTGGAACCGCAATGCCACACATATCCAATAGATTCACGAAGTTTGTATATGTGCCGTTGTTTGAATTTGGGGTGACGGGATCAGCCGCCAGATCGGCCACGGTGTAGAAAGTTGGGATTGTTGGCACACAAAGCAAATCAAGACTTTCCAACATCGGCTCTGCCGCGCGTTTCAATTCAGCCAACCGGTACATTCCGCGAAACGCATCTGCGGCAGACATGCTTTCCGCATGGGTGATGATTTGTTTGGTCACTGGATGGATTGCATCTGGATCGGACTTCAACAGATCTTCGATGACCGTGTACCGCTCAGCCACCCATGCGCCTTCATAGAGCATGCGCGCAATCGCATAGAGCGGTTCGAAATCTATGTATTCAATTTCTGCGCCAGCCGCCTTCAACAGCGCAACGTCCCGATCAAAGGCCGCTTGCTGGATTGTGTCTCCGAAGAATTCGATGGTGGCGGCATCCGGCACACCAATCCGCAACCGTTTGTTTGGTGCAGCTAACGGCTCATGCGCCAGGGGTTTCGAATATGCATCCGCCGGATCGAAGCCGCGCGCGACTTCCAAAGCCGCATAGGCATCGTCGACAGTCAGAGCAAAGATTGACACTGTTTCGGTCGAGCGGCAGGCGGGCACGACGCCGCTGGCGGATATGGCCCCCAACGTCGGCTTGAGGCCGACAATATTGTTCAAGGCAGCAGGCACCCTGCCAGACCCAGCGGTGTCAGTTCCAAGCGAAAACGTCACGATGCCATGACCTACGATCACGCCAGACCCCCCCGAAGAACCACCCGGCACGATCTCTGGATCAACCGCATTCAATGGCGCCCCGTAAGGCGTGCGGACACCGACAAGCCCGGTAGCGAATTGGTCAAGGTTGGTCTTGCCGATCATCAGGGCCCCTGCGGCGCGAAGGTTTGCGATGACAAAGGCATCCTTGGTCGGCGTGTAAGCGTAAGCTGGACAGGCCGCCGTTGTCTCAATCCCGGCAACATCAATGTTGTCTTTGGCCGCAAAAGGAATGCCCCAAAGTGGCATATCTGGGTCGTAGGCCCCTAGGGCTGTCGCCTCTGCGCGCAGGCTTTCGCGATCACGCAGATGGATAAAGATGCCCGGATCATTCACTGCATCCAACCGTTCAAAAATTTCATCAATGACGTCAACAGGGCTGGTGCCCGTGGCATAGGCTTCGCGCAGGGCGTTCAGTGTAAACGGAAGATGGCTAGGCATGGTATTCTCCGGGTCTTGGTATTTAACTGATATTTCGGCGTTGGGGTGGCTTGGGGGCCGCTGCAAGCAAGGCTTTGGTGTAGTCACTTTGAGGGTCTGACATCACCTGCTCTGCCGCGCCTTGTTCGACGATTTCACCGTCTTTCATGACAATCACATGATCACAAAGCAGCCGTACAACATGCAAGTCGTGGCTGACGAAAAGATAGCTCAAGCCCAGTTTGGCGCGCAAATCCACCAAGAGGTTCAAAACGACCGCTTGGATCGACACATCAAGCGCGGCTGTCGGTTCATCCAAAATCAGGAACTTGGGATCAAGCGCTATGGCGCGCGCAATGCCCACACGCGCCTTCTGACCGCCCGACAGTTGATGCGGAAACCTATCAAGCAGGGGTAATGGCAGCCCTACAAGCACCGCCAGTTCTTCGATCCGCACAGCCAGCTTTGCACCACGCATCCGCGCCAAGCGCCGCAGCGGTTCCGAGATTGTCTGACGCGCTGTGTGCCGCGGGTTTAGACTGTCGGTGGCGTCCTGAAAGATCATCTGAATATCGGCACGCCTGCTGTCTTTTGCAAAGCTTCGCGCTGGAACGCGCGCGATGTCGTGCCCATCAAAATTGATCTGCCCGCTGGTCGCGTCCATCAACCGGACCAAAATCTCCGATGTTGTGGATTTGCCGCAGCCGCTTTCACCCACAAGCCCGACGCATTGGCCTTGGTTGATCGTAAATGAAATCCCCTTCACCGCCTGCACAGGGCCGGATTTCCCGGCATAGGTCTTGGTCAGGTCGCGGACCTCGAGGATAGGTTGATCGCTGACCGTCGGGGTTAACTCTTCCCCACGCTCTTGGGGAGGTAGCAAGCTACGCACCGTTTCTCCTGCACGCGGGGTCGCGTCCACCAACTTGCGGCTATAGGGGTGTTGCGGGTCGCTGAATATCTGAACAGGGTCGCCTTGTTCGACGATCACACCGTCCTTCATTACCAAAATCCGGTCGCAATATTGCGCGGCAAGGCCAAGATCATGGGTAATCAGGATACTGCTCATCTCGCGTTCCCGGATCAGGTCGCGGACGAGGTCCATGACGGCCTTTTGTGTTGTAATATCAAGTCCCGTCGTTGGTTCGTCGGCGATGAGCAGACGTGGGTCACAGGCCAATGCGATTGCGCAGACGATGCGCTGGCACATGCCGCCCGAAAGCTCGAACGGATAAGCATCATAGCGCGCCTCGGCATCGTTGATCTTGACGGCCTTAAGGGCTGCAATCGCTTTGGCACGCGCATCATAACGGGTGGCGCGGGCGTGGTGGCGCAGCACGTCTTCGATCTGGTGCCCAACCTTACGGATCGGATTGAGCGCCGCACGGGGGTTCTGGAAAATCATAGAAATTTCACGGCCACGGATGTCGCGCATATCGCGCTCAGCAGCCCGGCGCAGGTCGATGCCAGAATAGGTCGCCTCGCCCGCTTTGATCACCCCACCCGCATCAAGGATGCGCATCAACGCATAAGACGTTACCGATTTGCCAGAGCCACTTTCCCCGACAATGCCGAGGATTTCACCCTTGGCAACTTCAAAGCTGATGCCGCGCACGGCATCCACCTCGCCCCGGCGGGTCTGGAACGAGACGGCAAGGTCTTTAACGGATAGCATCTTGCTCATGTCCGTTTCCGTGGATCGACAATATCGCGCAATCCGTCCCCCAAAAGATTGAAGGTGAAGACGGCGATCATTAGCCAAAGCCCTGGGAAGACAGCCAACCACCATTCGCCCGAGACGATAAAATTCGCCCCTTCTGCCACCATGATCCCCCATTCTGCCGTCGGCGGGCTGACGCCTAAGCCGATAAACGACAGCCCGGCCGCATTCAGGATCGCCCAGCCGAGGTTTAGTGACACCTGCACCATCATTGGTGGCAAAGCGTTGGGAAAGATGTGCATGGCAAGAACGCGGATATCGGAATTGCCGGCAAGTTTCGCCGCCCGTGCAAAGCCTGCATCGCGGCGAATATTCACCTCAGCGCGCACAAGGCGTGCGTAGAAAGGCATATTGATGATCGCAGTGGCGTAGATGATGTTTTCAATCGTGTTCCCCAGCGCCGCGACAATCCCCATCGCAAGTACAAACAATGGAAAAGCCATGATCGTATCGAGGAAACGATTTAAAATAATGTCCGGCCAACCGCCCCAGTAGCCCGCGATGCACCCCAATATGGAGCCAACAACAAAGGACAGCGCCACGGCCGCAACAGAGATCGACAGATCCAACCGTGTGGCCACGATCACGCGGCTGAACACGTCACGGCCCACATTGTCGGTCCCAAACCAATGCAGGGCCGAGGGCGGCTGGAGCGCATTGGCGGCGTTGGTCGCCAGCGGATCATAGGGAACCAAAGACGGTCCAAAGACGGCCGAGAAAATCAAAAGTGCGAACATGCCAAACGCGATCAACGTGACAGGGTTCGCCCGCAGGACGTATAGAATATGGTCGAAGTTGCCCCGCGTCTTGGGAGCAGGTTCTTGGGATACCTCAGTCATTTGGAGGAGAATCCAATCCGTGGGTCAATGGCTGTGTAAAGCAGGTCAATCACAAGGTTGAGTGCTACAAACAAAAGGGCCATGGCCAATACAAACCCTTGTACGGCCGCATAGTCGGACACAACCAAGGCTTCGACTGCATATGATCCGATACCGGGCCAAGCAAAAACCTTTTCCACCAGGACATTGGCCCCCAGCGCAAAGGAAAACACCATGCCAAGGGTTGTGACGACGGGCAGTAATGCATTGCGAAAGGCATAGCGGTACAAAATAGTTCTGTTGGACAATCCAGCCGCCCGCGCAGTCCGGATGAAATCCGACGACAGCGCCGTCAACATTGCCGCCCGCGTCATCCGCGCAATGGGCGCCAGCGTGAACAGCGCAAGTGTGGTTGCAGGCAAGATCAATTGTTTCGCCGCCCCGCGCCATGTTTCCCAATCGCCCATCAAGGCCGCATCAATCAGGTAGAACCCCGTGACATGATCGGGATCAAGGTAGATGAAATCCAACCTACCCAATGGCGAGGGCGCAATCCCCAGCAGGTAATAGAAGATGTAGATCAGCAAAATACCGGTGAAAAAGGTAGGCAGTGACACGCCCGCCGTCACGACAACACGGCACAGGTGATCCACCCAAGTGCCCGGACGCGTTGCGGCCAAAACGCCCAAAGGTACGGCAATGACAATGGCCAGAATAAGGGCTGACAATGTCAGTTCCAACGAGGCCGGCAAACGCTTTGCCAGATCAGCAGCGACCGACCGCCCGCTTGAGAGCGATTGGCCAAGGTCGCCTTGCAGCAAGTTCCCCACATAGATGAAGAACTGCTGCACCAGCGGTTTGTCCAAACCCATAGCGACACGGGTTTGTTCAATCGATGCCGTATCAGCCGCCACCCCTGCGAAATAAACCGCCGGATCGCCCGGCAACGCCCGCGTCAGCAAAAAGCTGATGATCACGACTCCGATGACAACCGGGATAGACTGGGCCACGCGCAACAGGGTCGCGCGCAGCCGAGGGGAGGAGGCTAGCATCATTTATGCCCGCGTGATTGGACGGACGTCCAACTGACGGTGGAACCAGAATTCATAGCCCTCTGCCCCATTCATCGCGACGTTCAGTGCTGGTTGGTACAGCGGAATGCGTGGCAGCTCATCCAGCACGATCTCGAACATGCGCATGATCTTTGGCGCGTATTCTGGATCGTCCATTGGCATGTGCAACGTGGCATTCGTCAACTCTTCAACTTCCTCGTTGCGGTAATTGGATGAATTGAAAAGATGACCGTCCTGATAGGCCCAGAAGAAATAGTAGTCCGGCGTGTTCAGCCAGCCACCAAAGTTCTCAAGATGCAGTGGCAGGCGCTTTTCGACCAGAACGGCCGTCCGCCAATTGGCACCCGGGATCTTTTCGATGGTGACGTTGATCCCAATCTCGCCAAGTGCCTCTTGGACCAGCAGCGCAGTAGGCTCCATCCAAGACGCAAGGTCCAGGCTGATCGACAATGGCACGTCGAACCCGTCCGCATAACCAGAGGCGGCCATAAGCTCCTTCGCCTTGTCAATATCCGTATAATACTGCGTCTTTCGCGGCCAAGCGATGTCTGTGATCTCTTCCTCACCGCCCCACATGGGCAATCCGCGACCATAGGCTGCGGCCTGAAAGATATCCTCATACGGGATCGCGTAGGCGATGGCTTTGCGTACATTCGCATCCTGAAACGGTTCAAACGCAAAGTTCGGGTTCAGGCAGTGGATGCAGTTTTCAACGGGGGTCGAGAAGACATCAAGCGTATCGGCCAGCTCTGCGGCGTCCTTGTCGGGGATGTCGAATGCGACCTGCACATCGCCACGTTCTACCAACGCACGGCGGGTCGCTGGGCTTGGCACTTCGCGGATCACAACACGTTGCAGAGCAGGCAACGGCCCACCAACCCAATCGTCATTACGCTCATAGACAAGCTGTTCACCGGGCGTCCAGCGCGCCACCTTATACGCGCCTGATCCGGCAGGTGTCGTGTGGAGGTATTCCGTCGCCCAAGGATCGTCTTCGGTTGCGTTGGCCAAAGCCTCAACTGAATTAATGATATATGGCACAGGCACAGCCAGATCCGGGATCGTCAGCTTGGACGCGCGGTCCAGTTTGATCACGAAAGTCTCTTCATCGACAGCTTCGAATTGGTCTGGGCGCTCCAGCCCACCAGCCTTCATCTGAACGGTTGGAAAACCACCGACCGACACGGCGCGATCAAAGGACCATTTGACGTCTTGCGCGGTAACCTTGCGACCATCCCAGAAAGTCGCATTTGATTTTAGCTTAAAGGTAAGCGTCAGGCCGTCCTCAGATTCCGTCCAGCTTTCGGCGAGCTCAGGTTCGATAACTTCATAATCGTAGGAAAAGCCGCCGTCAGGGGTTTGCTTTGTCCCGAAAGACAGCAAGCGATCATAACAGTTGATCCCCACCTGATAAGATGCGCGGCTTGTGCCAGAGCGGTGTAGATCAAGGCTGTTGATGGTCGCACCCGTCACAACGACCAGCGTGTCCGATCCTTGGGCCGCGGCAGGCATCGCCCGTAAAAATGGCAGAACGGAAGCACCCGCGGCGCCCATTTTTAGAAAGTTACGTCTGGAGGTTGTATTGGTCATGTTTCTCTCTCGCTGGTGTCTGTTTTCTCAAGATTCGGCAGTTGGGAAGAGGTTGCGATGGATTACCGTGTACTTCTAATGCTATAAAATCATATATACGTTGCATTTTTTGCATCGCAATGAGAAAAGGTTTATGATTTGAAGTACTTAAAGACCTTTGAACTAATCGAAGCGGTGGTTCGGGCTGGTTCAATTAGAAAAGCCGCCGAAGACACCAACCTGACCGCCTCGGCGCTGAACAGGCGGATACAAAACTTCGAGCAGGAATTCGGCTGGCCAATCTTCGAACGCCTGCCACGGGGGATGCGGTTGAACCCTGCCGGAGAGTTGCTGATGCAGCACATCCGCCTGCAACGGACCGACTTGGCCCGTGTCCAATCGCAGGTGGCTGATTTGTCAGGGCAAAGGCGCGGGCATGTCTCTATTGCGTGTTCGCAAGCCCTGCTTCCGTATTTTATTCCCCAGCAGATCGCGATTTACCGCGCCGCCCACCCCGGCGTTAGTTTCACGGTCAACGTGCGAGACCGCGCGCAAGCTGAGCAAGACCTCGCATCGTTCAGCAGCGACATTGCCCTTGTCTTTGAACCCATCCACCTTGTGGATTTCGAAGTCCTCTATGCACTTCTTCAACCCGTTCACGCCGTCTTCAAAAGCGACAGCTTATTGGCACAGAAAACCGAATTGCGTCTGCGAGATTGCTTGACCCAGCAACTGGTTTTGCCCTCCGCCGCTTACGGTGTGCGCCATCTCCTCGACAATGCGGCGGCCCGAATGGGACATAGCTTGTCCCCGATTGTCGAAACTGAGTCATTTGAATTGATCCGTCATTACGTCACCCGCGAGAATGCTGTCGGCTTCCAGATCCCCATTGGATTGAGCACCGAACAGCAGCCGGAGATCATGCATTTGCCGTTGTCGGAAAGAGACATCCCTGCGGGGCGTCTTTTGCTTGGCCAAATGAAGGGTCGCGCGCTCCCGTTGGCCTCGTTCAAGTTTGGCCAGCAGCTGACTGCGGCGCTGGCGCATTGGGCGGAGTAGCAAGGCACCACATTGACAGGGCTCAATCCGCCGATTGAGCCCACAGCAACCATAAGACGAGTGCTGCAAAATTTGCAGCATTATGTTGCGAAACTAGCAGACGACAGCATCGCTCCAAAGCGTTCATGATGAGCGAAAGGGATTTGGAGCGCTGCTTGAGCAGGTCCATTCCGATGACGCTACGCCATAGGAGTTTTACCAATGTCACTTAAATCGTTCTCCCGCCGGAGTTTCCTTAAAAGCACCGCTGCCGTTGCAGGTGCAACCGCACTTCCTCAATTTGTGGCCGCTGATGGCCATGCGCCTCTGACCGTGGGCTTCATCTATGTCGGTCCAAAGGACGATTTCGGCTATAACCAAGCACATGCCGAAGGCGCCGCTGCTGTGAAGGCAATGGAAGGCGTCGTTGTTGTCGAGGAGGAAAACGTCGCCGAAACCACCGATGTCCAGAACACCATGGAGTCGATGATCAATTTTGACGATGCGAAATTGCTATTTCCAACTTCATTCGGTTATTTCAACCCACATGTTCTGGAAACCGCTCCCAAACACCCAGACGTACGGTTCCAACATGCCGCAGGTCTCTGGTCAGAAGGTATGCCAACAAACGTCGGCTCCTATTTTGGTTATATCGGTATGGGGCAGTACCTGAACGGGATCACAGCCGGACACGCAACGACCACCAAAAAGATTGGTTTTGTTGCGGCCAAGCCTATTCCGCAGGTTCTTCTGAACATCAATTCCTTCTTGCTGGGTGCCCGTCAGGTTGACCCGGAAATTACTTGCCAGGTTATCTTTACCGGCGAATGGTCTCTTGCGGTCAAAGAGGCTGAAGCCACCAATGCGTTGGCTGACGCGGGTTGTGACGTGATCACATGCCATGTCGACGGCCCAAAGGTTGTTATGGAAACTGCCGCAGGACGTGATTGCTTTGTCTGCGGATACCACGCTAATCAGGCCCCCCTTGCGCCGGAGAAATACCTGACCGGCGCCGAATGGAACTGGGCCGGTGTTTACACGGGCATGGTTCAGACCGTTTTGGATGGCGGTACCATCGACAACTTCGTGCGCGGTGGTTTGGCCGATGGGTTCATCAAGATGTCGCCATTGGGTCCAGCGGTGTCTGACGCCTCACGCGCTCAGTTTGAAGCCGTGAAAGCCGAAATCATGGCCGGTGGCTTTGCCGCAATCAAAGGCCCGTTGAACGATAACAAAGGTAATGTGCTTTTAGGCGCAGCTGATGCGTTGGTTGAAACCGATATCGCCTTGGAAAGCATGGATTATCTGGTCGAGGGCGTCATCGGCTCAACGTCCTGATTATAGGATCAAGGGGCAGCCATGATGGACCAAACAGTATCAACGCAGCTCGCCACACCATCGCCCAATGGGTTTTTGGGAATGCTCGCGCGTCGGTCTGAGGCCGTCTTCCTGCCCCTTGCTGCTTTGTTGATCGGCTTTGCAGTGTTCAGTATCTTCTTGTTGCTGCAAAGCAAATCACCATCCGAGTTTTTTGCTCTGACCTACCGCGCGGGCTTTGGCACCGCGTTTTCATGGCAAAATACCCTGTCTCGCACCGCCCCTTTGTTGTTTGCCGCTCTTTGTGTCGCCTTGCCTGCCCGATTGGGCCTTGTGGTCATTGGCGGTGAAGGCGCCATCGTTTTGGGCGGCGTTGCTGCAGGGGCCATGGGGGCCCTACTTGCACATAGTTCCGGTCTGATTGCTGTCCCAATGATGGTCGCGAGCGCGATGATTGTTGGCGGTCTATGGATCGGAAGCGTTGGGGCTCTGCGCTATTATCGCGGGGTAAATGAAACAATCGCCAGCTTGCTTATGGCTTATATTGCGATAGCCCTGATGAACCACCTTGTTGAGGGCCCGCTTCGAGACCCGGCGAGCCTGAACAAACCTTCAACAGCACCGCTGGCTGACAATTTGCGCGTAGGTGACATCCCCGGCTGGGAGGTCCACTGGGGTCTCGCATTCGGTGTGCTTTGCTGCGTGTTGGCTTGGGTCCTCATCGACAAAACCACGTGGGGCTTTGCCGCAAGGATTGCGGGCGGCAATATGCGGGCCGCACAGGTGCAGGGCTTGCCAGTGGGTCGTTTGATCGTCGGCTTCACCGCACTTGGCGGTGCACTTGCAGGGCTGGCAGGATATTTCGAAGTCACTGCGGTACACGGCGCGGCCAATGCGAGCTTGGCAACAGGATATGGCTACACAGGCATCCTGATCGCCTTTCTTGCGCGGCATAACCCGCTTGCCATTATCCCTGTAGCCATCCTGCTGGCTGGGTTTGAAGCGTCTTCAGGCCTGATTCAACGGCGCATGGGCCTGCCAGATGCCACAACCCTTGTCCTGCAAGGCTTTGTCTTCATCTCCATCCTGATGAGCGACACGCTCTATGGCCGGTTCAAGGTTTTCGCACCTGAACGCTGGAGGTCGGCGTAATGGAAGATCTGGGCCTATGGGTCATCCCCCTCGCGATCTTAGGCGGTGCAATCCGCGTCTCGACCCCGTTCTTATTCGTGAGCCTCGGCGAGGTTCTGACCGAACGCTCCGGCCGCATTAACCTTGGGCTGGAGGGCACGTTGGTCTTTGGGGCTATGTCTGCCTATGCCATCGCATATCTCACCGGATCGCCATGGCTTGGCGTCCTGGCCGCCGCTTTAGGTGGTGCGCTCTTTGGGCTGGTCCATGGGCTGATTTGTTCGCTTCCCCGGGTAAATGACATCGCTGTGGGGATCGCGATGATGATCCTTGGCATGGGCCTCGCCTTCTATTTTGGCAAACCCTACGTGCAGCCAGTTGCCCCTGATTTGCCGTCGATCAACTTTGGTTGGTGGTCTGATGTCCCACAGGTGAAAGCAGCCCTGCGCGTGAACGTGCTGTTCCTGATCGGGGCTGTGCTGGCATTCGCCATGTGGTGGATGTTTCGCACCACCAAAGTGGGTCTGATCCTCCGAGTGGTGGGTGACAGCACTGATGCAGCCCGTGCGATGGGCCTGCGCCCTGCACTGATCCGCACGCTTACCACTGCTGCCGGCGGGGCCTTTGCCGGTGTGGGCGGTGCCTATCTGTCGCTGTTTTATCCGGGCAGCTGGAACGAGGGCATCTCATCTGGTCAAGGCCTGATGGCCGTGGCCCTTGTGATTTTCGCCCGCTGGAATCCCATCGCCTGCTTCGGGGCTGCCTTGCTGTTCGGCGGCGCCGGAGCGCTAGGCCCAACCTTGCAGTCGGTTGGGGTGTCTGAGGGGTACTACCTGTTTTTCGCCGCACCCTATGTGCTGACGCTGGGTGTTCTTATCGCAACCTCCTCGCCCACACGCGCCATGACGGGCGCCCCGGGTGAGTTGAGCATTACCAAATAGGAGAGTGACATGAATGGTCTCGGAGGTCTGAACAAATCCCCCAATGGTGTGGTCATCGGTCTGGTGCAACTCAAACTGCCCACCGTCGTCACGCCAGATGACCTGGCCGCCCAAACGGACCGCATCGTTGAGATGACAGCAAAGGCACGCCGCAACATGGGCACGATGGATCTTGTCGTGTTTCCAGAATATGCGCTGCACGGCCTGTCGATGGACATCAATCCCGACATCATGTGCACCATGGACGGCCCCGAAGTTGCGGCTTTCAAGCAAGCCTGCATCGACAATGACATCTGGGGCTGCTTTTCGATCATGGAAAAGAACCCCGGCGGCATGCCCTGGAACACAGGGCTGATTATTGACAATACCGGCGAGGTCAAACTCTACTATCGCAAGATGCACCCTTGGGTCCCGGTCGAACCTTGGGCTCCCGGCGATGGCGGTATTCCGGTGATCGAGGGGCCAAAGGGATGCAAACTGTCTCTCATCATCTGCCATGACGGCATGTTCCCCGAAATGGCGCGCGAGGCGGCATACAAGGGCGCTGAGATTATGCTGCGCACGGCGGGCTACACCGCGCCGATCCGCGATAGCTGGAAATTCACCAATCAATCAAACGCATTTTGCAACCTGATGGTGACCGCGAATGTCTGCATGTGCGGCACGGACGGCACCTTTGACAGCATGGGCGAAGGAATGATCTGCAACTTTGATGGCAGCATTATTGCGCATGGGACTTCTGGCCGCGCGGATGAGATCATCACCGCCGAAGTCCGCCCTGATCTTGTCCGCGAAGCGCGGATCAACTGGGGGGTTGAGAACAATATCTACCAATTCGGCCATCGCGGATATGTCGCCGTCAAAGGCGGCGCGCAGGATTGCCCCTATACCTACATGACTGATCTGGCGGCAGGGCAATATCGCCTGCCATGGGAGGATGAAGTCAAAACCACCGACGGCACCGATTTTGGCTTTCCCGCACCAACAGCCCTTTTCAAAACAACACTTGAGGCCGCCGAATGAGTATTCAAGCCGACCCCTACGTCTGGCCCTACAACGGCGATTTGCGCCCAGAGAACACGGCGCTGATCATCATCGACATGCAGACCGACTTTTGCGGCACCGGCGGCTACGTGGACAAAATGGGGTACGACCTGTCCATGACCCAAGCCCCGATTCAGCCGATTAAGGCGGTGCTCGCAACAATGCGCGCCAAAGGCTACCACATCATCCACACGCGTGAAGGCCACCGCACCGATCTGGCCGACTTGCCCGCCAACAAGCGCTGGCGCAGCCAACAGATTGGCGCAGGCATTGGCGATCCCGGTCCCTGTGGCAAAATCCTCGTCCGAGGAGAACCCGGTTGGGACATCATCCCAGAACTTTACCCAATTGACGGCGAACCCATCATCGATAAGCCCGGCAAGGGCAGCTTCTACGCAACAGATCTGGAAATGATCCTGCGCACGCGCGGGATCGAGAACCTCATCCTGACCGGCATTACTACCGATGTCTGTGTTTCCACGACCATGCGCGAAGGTAATGACCGTGGCTTTGAATGCCTCGTCCTCTCTAATTGTTGCGGGGCGACCGACAAGAGCAACCATGATGCAGCGCTCAAGATGGTCACTATGCAAGGCGGCGTCTTTGGGGCGGTCAGCGATAGCGAAACGCTGCTGAGCCAGTTGCCATGACCCAAGGCGCAATCGGTGTTGAAACGCTGCATATGACGATGAGGTTTGGGGCTTTCACGGCACTGGACGATTGTTCGATCCATATCAAACCCGGCAGTTTTCACGCGCTGCTAGGCGAGAATGGCGCCGGCAAGTCCACGCTCGTTAAATGCATGATGGGGTTTTACCACGCAACATCGGGTGAAATGCTCGTGGACCGCAAAGAAGCCCGCATCGACGATCCCAAAGCCGCCCACGCGCTTGGCCTTGGGATGGTCTATCAACATTTTACCTTGGTACCTTCGTTGACAGTTGCGGAAAATCTGGTGATCAGCCGCGAAGACGCGCCTTCCGTGATTGACTGGCGTGCCGAGCGTGCTGCGCTGCTAACCTTTATGGAGAAAATGCCCTTCCGGGTGCCTCTGGATCGACCGGTCAGCGCTTTGGCGGCGGGCGAAAAGCAAAAGCTAGAAATCCTCAAGCAGCTTTACCTTGGACGGCGGTTTCTAATCCTTGATGAGCCGACCTCGGTTCTGACTCCGGACGAGGCTGACGAAGTGCTGGGCCATATACGCAAGCTTTGCGCGGATGGTGCGATCTCGGTCCTGATGATCACCCATAAATTCCGCGAAGTGACGGCCTATGCCGATGAAGTCTCGGTCCTGCGTCGTGGTAAACTGGTGGGCAGTGGCAAGGTCAGCGACCTTAGTCACGCCGATATGGCCGCAATGATGATGGGCAACGCAACCTTGGCCACTGCCGCCGAGCGCACCGGCGATGCGGGCGCGCCGATTTTGCAGCTTCAAGAGGCACGCGCGAAAGACCGGTCCGGTCTCAAAGACATCGAAATTACGAATCTAACGGTGCATGCAGGCGAAATCGTCGGGATTGCGGGCATCTCTGGCAATGGCCAAATGGAGCTGATGGAAATCCTGACCGGACAGCGACCACTGGAAGGCGGAACAATCCGCGTCAAAGGCGCGCCATACAGTGCCACCCGGCAAGAGGCCCAGACCCACAGCGTTCGCTATCTACCTGAGGAACCTTTGCAAAACGCCTGCGCGCCGCGCATGTCCGTGGCCGAAAATATTGCCTTTCGCAACTTTGATGGCACGGGCTTTTGGCTGTCGCCGCGTAAGATGCGCGACCATGCAAACGATCTTGTCGCCGCTTTCAAAGTCAAAACAGCCTCGATCAACAGCCCCATGCAATCCTTGTCCGGGGGCAATGTGCAACGCGCGGTTCTGGCGCGGGAATTGTCAGGCGCTGTTGATCTACTCATTATCTCAAACCCTTGCTTTGGCCTTGATTTTTCAGCCGTCAGCGAAATCCGTGCGCGCATCATGGCTGCACGCAATAGCAACACGGCTGTGTTACTTATGTCGGAAGACCTTGATGAAATCATGGAACTGGCCGACCGCGTGCTGGTCATGTCTGAAGGGCGCGTCGCCTATGATACCCCGATCGAACAGGCGGATATCGCCACTATCGGCCATCACATGGGGGGGCATGCCTGATGGTGCAGATTGCAACCGCCCAGCCTTTTGCCTTCGATTTTGACCCCACAACAACCGCTCTCATCGTGATTGACATGCAACGGGACTTTATTGAGCCGGGTGGCTTCGGGGAAACGCTTGGTAATGATGTGTCGCTGCTACAAGCGATTGTGCCAACGACCGCCAAACTGCTGGCACTTTGCCGCGCCCATGATTTGCCCGTTATTCACACCCGCGAATGCCACAAACCCGATCTTTCCGACCTGCCCGATGCCAAGCGTGACCGGGGCAAACCCAGCCTGCGGATCGGTGATCCAGGGCCGATGGGGCGCATTTTGGTCGCTGGCGAAGACGGGGCGGATATCATTCCACAGGTCTATCCGATTGCAGATGAGCTGGTGATCGACAAACCCGGCAAAGGGGCATTCTACGCGACAGGCCTTGCCGATTATCTGGCGCAATGCGGAATAAAGACCCTGATCTTTGCCGGGGTCACAACCGAAGTCTGCGTGCAAACCACGATGCGCGAGGCAAATGATCGCGGCTATGACAGCCTTCTGATCGAAGACGCCACCGAAAGTTATTTTCCGGCCTTCAAGGCCGCAACGCTCGACATGATCCGCGCGCAAGGCGCCATTGTGGGCTGGACAGCAATCTACTCAGAGCTAGAGGCCGCATTAAATGATTGATCCCTTAGTTATCAGTGATGTGATCAATACGTGGCAGGATCTGCCATTCGTGCCCTTCCGCGAAGGCGTTGAGGTGCACTACATTAAAGAAGGGTCGCCAGCTTTGGCCATCTTGCGGTATGCGCCGGGTGCTAAAGTTCCGTTGCATTTGCACACGGGGCTGGAAACGATCCTTGTTCTCGAAGGAAGCCAGTCGGATGAACGCGGCGACTATCCGAAAGGATCGCTTGTTCTCAACCCCGAAGGCACATCACATTCGGTCTGGTCCGAGACAGGCTGCGCCGTATTGATCCAGTGGGAACGGCCCGTCAAAATTCTGGAATGATGGGCCGTTAGGCGCGCCAAATCGCCTCGTAGTTTGCGATTATCTCTTGCATGCGCTCTGATCCAAAGCTTGGGTCATGCCCGCCATGAACAACCGTGACATCGAGCGCCTTTAGCTTTTCAAAAGTCTTCATATAGTCAGGAACGCTCATCCCCGGGCCTTCATAAATGAGGGGGCCATCATAGATGGCGTCGGCTCCAAACAGCACGCCGGATGACGCTTCAAAAAGCCCAATGCCGCCCGGAGAATGGCCCGGAAGATGCAATACAGAATACTGATGATTGCCCAAATCGACCACGTCCCCTTCGTTAAGCAAACCGGTCGCCGGTGCGCCGCGCAAAACATAGGATTTTGGATCATATCCGGCAAAGGGCAAAGCATCGATCAGCAGCTCGTCAATCGGCGGGTAGCCTGCATCAAGGAAGGTCTTCAAAAGCGACGCGGGGATATCGTCACGATAAAGCGACGACAGTCCGGATGGGTTTGCCATTTCATCAGCTTCGGCCGGATGGACAAGGCGTGTCTCAAACTCATGCACGCAGCCAATATGATCAATATGGGTATGCGACGACACGCAGATGATGTCTTTGTCTGGGTTAGATCTGATCGTATCAAGGTAGGGTTTCAAAGGAACAATTCCCATGCCCGTATCAAGGATCATATCGCGTTCGCTGCCTTCAACCAAAAACATGTTGGCCTGTTCGAGCACATGCACATGCGGCTCCAAAATCAGCGTCGTATCTTCGTCGATCTTCGACGACGTGTACCACTGTGTGGCAATAGGAAGTGTCATCTTGTTTCTTCGCTCCTTGCGCTTTTCCTGTGCCGCGGATGAACCCAATTGATACATTGAAGTGCAGCACATGCCTCTGCCAGCGTTTTGAGCATTTCGACGACAACCCAAGAAAGTAACGCAGCAAGTCAGGCACTAAGTTCAAAATTTAAGCAGCTTTGGTACCTCACTCGCACGCCGAACGCATCGTTTTGCTATGCAAGCGCTAATTTCGCCGACCAGTAGTGGAACTGGCGCGGGTTTTAGTCTCAGATCAGCACAAGAAATGTCAAAGCCGCTGGCGACTAGAGGGAAGGACAGTGCATTGGAATTCAACTCACCTGCGACGCCGAACCAATTGGCGCCTCGCTTCACAGAAATCGCTACATTCATGCGGGTGCCCATCGCACAGACTTTGGAAGAGGCCGACATCGGCATGTTCGGAGTGCCCTATGATGGCGCGCTCACAAACCGCGCAGGCACACGTCATGGGCCGCGTGAAGTGCGCAATCAATCCAGCCTGATGCGGGCCGTCAACCACGCTACCCGGATCAACCCATTTGAACTGGCACAGATCAGGGATATGGGCGATGTGCCTTTCACCCGGATGTTTGAGGTCGAGGCGAGCCACAACGAAATTGAGGCTTTTGCCAACATGCTACTTGGGGCAGAGGTGCTGCCCTTTGCGATTGGCGGCGATCATTCGATCAGCTTGCCCCTGTTGCGCGCCATTGCAAAAGAACCCGTTGCTTTGATCCATGTTGATGCACACGCGGACACAACCGACAGCTTTCAGGGCTCTAAGTTCAACCACGGCGCCCCATTCCGCCGGGCGGTAGAGGAAGGGCTGATTGATCCGACGAAGACCATCCAGATCGGCATTCGCGGCACACAGAATACGTCGGATGGATGGGATTTTTCGGCGTCTTCAGGCATGCGCGTCGTGTTCTGCGAAGAGTTTCATGAAAAAGGGCCAGCTGCGATTGCAGCAGAGGCGAAAGAGCTGGTTGGCGATATGCCTGTCTATCTGACCTATGATATCGACAGCCTTGATCCGGTTTATGCGCCAGGGACGGGTACGCCGGAGATTGGAGGCATGACCACACATCAGGCGCAGGTCCTGCTGCGCGGATTGCGCGATCTGAACTATGTCGGTGCAGATCTTGTCGAAGTCTCCCCACCTTTTGACGTTGGGGATGTCACGTCGCTTGCCGGGGCTGCACTTGCCTATGAAATCCTGTGCCTGCTCGCAGAAACTCACCACAAAAGGGCATCTGAATGATGCATGCGCAGGCATGAAAACCCTCACACGGGACGACCTTCTTGATATTTTGATGGGTTGCACAATTCTAGGTACGGGTGGTGGCGGCGACATGACCGAGGGGATCGGCCTGATCGACGATGCCTTGGCCAAAGGCAAGACGTTCGACATGATCACCCTAGACGACGCGCCACCCGACGCGATGATCTGCACACCCTACATGCTGGGGGCGATATCGACACTCCCGCCCGAGGAAGAAGCAGCCTATGCCCGCCTGCCACGGATCGACGGGCCGGCTATCCTTTTGGCCTATGCGCGGTTTCAGGAATATCTGGGGCAGGAATTTTATGGAACGGTGTGCTGCGAGCTGGGTGGCTCAAACACCGCCGTGGCCTTTTATGCAGCAGCGATGTCCGGGCATAGGATCATCGACGCAGACCCTGCAGGACGGGCCGTGCCAGAGATCACCCATTCCACCTATTACATCAATGACCTGCCAGCCGCACCTATCGTGCTCGCCAATGAATTTGGAGAGGTGATGCTGCTGGAAAACATTCACGATGACCTGCGGGCCGAGGCCCTCGTCCGTGCCCTATCCGTGGTCAGCCGCAACGATATTGCTGCAATAGATCATGCGCTGCCGGTGGGGGATGTCCGTGATGCGCTTATTCCTGGTACGATCACGCTGGCGCAAACCATGGGACGTGCGCATCGCAAGGCGCGCGCGGAGGGCCAAGACGCGGCTGAGGCGGTGGCCAAGACCGGCGGTGGTACGGTGATGTTTCGAGGTCAGATCAGCGATTGCGACTGGCGGACGGAAGGAGGGTTTACCTTGGGGTCCATCACGATCCTTGGCAGTGACCAATATCAGAACAACACCTACCGCATCAGCTTAAAGAACGAAAACATGATTGGCTGGTTGGACGGTATGGTGCATGCGACCATTCCTGATCTGATCTGTCTGATCGATACGCAAACCGGCATGCCGATTTCAAACCCCAACTATACGAGAGACATGCGCGTGGCCGTTGTGATCCTTCCGGCCCCCAGTCAGTTCACAACCGCGCGCGGCTTGGCAGCATTTGGTCCGGCTTACGTGGGGCTCGACCAGCCGTTTCGGTCACCTCTGACACCGGCAGACTAGTCCCCTTTGACCTCAAGTCGCTTCGCGCTTTGTGCCCCGTCAAAGCCTTGGCTATGCCAATACAGATCATCGCCGCGCTCTAGCACCACTTGCCCCTCTTGAAACGGGTTGGTTGATAGCATTGCGATCCCTGATGCCCCGTCCCAAGTCCCCAGCACATATTCGCTCGCGAAATGCTGTTGCAGTGCTGGGAGCTCTGCTGTGCGGCTTTCCAGATTCGCAATTAGATCATCGGTCGTTCCAAGCGGGTTTGGGCCAATGCCCAGCAAGAAGATTTCCTCATTTTCGATCAGCACCCCGGTCATTGCATCGCAGCTGACCTGCGCGCCGCGCAGAGGCGATTGAGAGGCGGATTGCCAAAGCTCACGGTATTCTGCCAAAACGCCGTCTTCGATCAATCCACAGGTCTCATCAAATGACATCTGCCCGACATCTGCCTGCCCCGGCACCCCATGCCAGTTGATCTGGCGGTGCCAAGTGCAGTGGCTGTCGGCAACGGTGATGTGGCCTGCGAACCCTTCGGCATCCATCAGACGGCGCAAGGCTGATGGATCCAATTCCGCCAAACAGGACAGACCTGTCAGGTCCGGCCGTTCCAATGGAATTCGCAAATCCGCGAACAGCGCTCCGGCCTGCAGCCAATGGACGCGGGTTGTGGCATCCTCAAACCCAGGCGCCTTGATCCAGTCCCGTTTCCAGTGACCTTGTAGGTGGTATTTAGTGATCAAGCGGCGTTCTGCTTGTGGCCAAGCATCCCCGCAATCAAATCAGAACTTGGTAGAACAGCGCCAGTTTGCAGATATTCCATGGCATTGAGTGCCGCGTCATGGGCCTCTTGAGAGGAGCCCGCGACGCAGTCTTTGGCAACGCGGCAATAATAATCACTCTGGTGCCCATCAACGAAGGTATAGTGTACGCATACATTTGTTAGCCCGCCCACCAGGATTAAAGTGTCCGCTTTCAGACCTTTCAGCAAGATTTCAAGCTCGGTTCCGAAAAAACACGAATACCGGCGTTTATGGATAAAATAATCTGTATCGCGCATATCCATTTCTTCGGCGGCAACGGGCGTGCCGGGACGGCCTTCAAGGCAATGGATATCTTCCTCCCCGTCCAACTCTCGGCCATAGTCGGTCAGGTCTTTGCGGTGAATTTCTTGAAAGAAGATGATGGGAATTTCGGCCTCATGGGCGGCGTCTACCATGCTGCGAGCACGCTCCAGATTGTCGTAGTAGTTGGGCATGCGCGGGATACCGTTATCATAGTCGCGCATGAAGGCAGATTTTTGAATATCAACGACGATCAACACAGGGTTTCCGACGATCATAGGTTGCTTGGGCATAGTTTCAGGGTCCTTCGAACTAATTTTTGGATTGATCTGCGCCCATCAGACGCGGCAAGTCACCCCAACGGGCGACCGCGGCAAAGACAAGGATAGAAACCACAAGGAATGTGATCGCTGCCACAGCCATTGTGGGCGTATATCCATTGCGCAGAGAGTTGAAGATTTGTAGCGTGACCGTCGCATAGGACGACGCCGAGACAAAGAAAATCACGATGAATTCGTTGAACGACAGCACCAACACAAAGAAAAAGCCCGAGATCGTGTAGGGTATGGTTTGAGGCAGAACGACTGTGCGAAAGGCGATTTGTTCCGTCGCACCCATGGTTGCCGCGGCGTCCAGATGCGACCGGTCGATGGATTGCAAACCAATAGAGATCGTCACCAAAGGTAATGCCATCAGCAAGATTGCATGGCTGATCACCCCAGACCAGACATGCCCCAAACCGCCGGTAAACGCCCAAAAGAACCCTAGTCCCACGCCGATGACAATCGGTGGAACCGCAAAAGGCAAAGATCCAAGACCTGCCAGCACCTTGGACAGTTTCGACCCTGACGACCAAAGCAAATAGGCAACAGGCCAAGCGATCAAGACGGCCAATGTTGCGGCCCCAAAGGCAACGATGCTCGAATTGGCCAGCGCATTTGTCCAGACCGGTTCCGAGACAAAGAACTCGCCGAAGCGCGCCAGTGTCGGGTCTCGTGGTGGGAAGAACATGCTCCGCCCCCCATTCAGCGCGGCGGCGCATACCACGATAATGGGCAAAGCCAAGACAAGCGCGGCAAGCGCCATGAAGATATGTCCGCCTATCCGCATCAGCGCGCCTCGGCTTTACGGTTTAGAAGGTGACCGAAATACAGACAGACGCTCGCCGAAATCAGCAGGATCACCGCCTGCGCCGACCCAAAAGGTGCGTTCAGGTTTGATCCACGAATGTTGGAATAGATCGCTACCGCTGTGGTTTGTTTGTCCGGCGTCGCGAACACGCTGATGGTGACATAGCTTCCCAGTAAGAAGACGAATAACAGCAAAGTTGTTCCCATCAATGGCAAGCGGATCGAGGGGAGCGTCACGGTCCGTGTGACCGTCCAGCGGCTTGCGCCCATCGTGCGCGCCGCCTCTGACAATGATGGGTCAAGCCGGGATAAGGCCGGATACAGCAGGATTACCGCATAGGGCCAGACAAGATAGCTCATCGTGAGGATCGTTGCGAATTCAGAGGGTTTGAACTTTACGTTGCGCGGGTTGGCCAGGCCGATGTCTCGCAGGGTTTGGAACCATCCCACATCCTTTAACCATTGGGTCGTGCCAGTGACCTGAAACAGCTTTGGCAAGCCTGAATTGTTCGACAACAAAATGTCCCAGCCCATGACGATAAACACTTCCGACATCGACAAAGACGACAAGATGAATACCAACCAGATCGCCTGAGAGCGGCGGTTGAGCCGGGTAAGCAACAAGGTAAAAGGCAAAGCCGTCATAACGGCAAGCAACGAGGCGACGATTGCGAAGTAAAACGAATATCCCAGTTGTTGCAGGTAGAGAAAGGTGACTTCATCCGGCCAAAGGGTCCCGACAAAAAACCGTTGATAGTTCTCAAAGGTAAAGCCCCAGACCCACGCGGCGCCCTCTACCTTGCGGCCGAAGGAAATCACGATCACCAATATGAACGGGACCACGCAGAAGACGACCATCAAGGCACTTAGCACCCCGTAAAGAGCGCCTTTTCGGGTTAGCCCGGGCTTGGCCTTCGCAGGGCTGTCTGCGGCGACGTCAATGTCATGGGCCACTGTCATGCCGCTGTGCGCGGGTAGACCCGCAACGCATCAGCGGGCAAGTGCACCAATGTCTTGTCACCTGCCGTCAGTTTCTGTTCGTCGGACCCAGCGGCATATTCAACGATGATCGGACCAATATCAGTGATCAAATGGTATTCCCGCACGGGGCCGAGATCACGCACAAATCCGACTACCGCCGGAATACGGTTTTGTCCGGGTTCCGTCGCAAGGCAGGCGCTTTCCGGGCGAATTGCAAGTCGCACAGGGCTGTCGGGCGTAAAATTGGCCGGCGCATCCAAGGTTTGCGGCCCGATCATGACACCTCCCGACTTATACAATCCATCAAAGAAATTCGCCTTGCCGATGAAATCAGCGACAAAGGCATTTTTTGGACGGTGGTAGACTTCTTGCGGCGGCGCGACCTGTTCAACACGCCCATTCGACATGACGACAATAGTGTCTGCCATCGTCATGGCTTCGCGCTGATCATGGGTGACGACGATGGTTGTGATCCCCAGCCGTTGTTGCAAAAGGCGCAGTTCGACCTGCATATCTTCACGCAATTTAGCATCCAAAGCGGACATCGGTTCATCCAGCAAGAATACTTTCGGTTCTTGCGCCAAAGCCCGGGCAATCGCCACACGCTGACGTTGCCCCCCTGACAGTTCACCAACGCGGCGATCGCCAAAACCGTTCAGCTGCACAGTGGCTAGCAAGCTCTCGGCTTTTTCCAGCGCCTTCGGTTTCGACATTCCGCCGATGATCAACGAGTAAGCAACATTTTCGCGCACGGTATAGTGCGGAAACAGGGCAAAACTTTGGAACACCATCCCAAATTTACGCTTATGGGCAGGTAAATCCGTGATGTTGTCATTCCCTAGCTTAATCTGGCCGCGGGTCGGGTTTTCCAATCCGGCAATCATACGCAACAGCGTTGTTTTCCCGCACCCTGACGGCCCAAGCAAGGCCGTCAATTGACCTTTGGCAAAGGTCAAATCAGTGGGTTCAACGGCACGCGTGTTTCCGAACGTCTTGGAAACACCCGACAGGACCAAATCAGTCATACGCGCCTAGGATTCCGCCAGCATCTTGTCCCAGCTTTCCTTGATGAAGGTCTCATTATCAAGATAGGCCTCATAGGCAGGCTTGATTGATGGCGAGCCCGAAACAAAGGCAAATTCTTCATCAGTCAGATCAGTTGCGGATTGATCTACCAAAGGCGCCGTCCCAATCTTGCGGCTCATCAATGCTTGGGTTGCCGGATCGCTAGAGAAATTCATGAACTCCGCGGCTTCCTCGGATTTTTCCGAACCCTCGGACAAGCACCAAGAACCGTAATCCTGCAGGTTCCCTTCCTTAGGGAAAGTCGGCTGAATGGGGAAACCGTCTAAGGCCATCAGGTTGGCTACATCAAGATAGTACTGACCGCCAATCACATCACCATTCTTCATACCCTGCTCCATCTGGCTTTCTGCATTCCACCACAGAGTCACATTCGGCTTGATTTCGCGAACTTTATCGATGATCGCCAAAATCCCTTCGTCCGACATCATCGTCGCTTCACCTTCAAAGAAAGTAGCAGAGGTAATATCCAGCAGACCCGAAGAATAAACGTTGCTCAAGCCAAGCGATGCTTCGAACGTATCCGTGTCCCAGAAGTCAGCCCAGCTTGCGGGGGTCTCTACCTCATTAGGGTTGAACACCATCGCGGTGAACCATGACATCGCGCCAACACCCTGAGGACCGTCGGGACCTTCGAAAACGAAATAGCTATCCAGATTGCTGGCATTGCCGATCGCCGACATATTCAGCGGCGCAATCAGGCCACCGATGCGGCTGGCCTTGATCATCTGCTGACGCCCATACAAAGAGATATCAGTAGGCACCGTACCAGCAGAGGCAGCCTGCTGCATCGTCACCAGCCAGTCGGCAGAGTTCGGCTGCGTCACGCTTTCAACTTCTATCCCTGTGGCTGCCGTGAATTCTGGGTAAACGAATGACTTGAAGCTATCTTCGAAATAACCGCCATACGAACCAACTTTCAAGCTTCGGCTTTGCGCGATCAATGGTGTTGCCAAGCCCGATGCGGCGATGCTGGCTGCACCTGATTTCAGAAGTGTACGTCTGTTCATTTTTAACATTGGTTTCCCTTTCGGCGTGCTGAGTCGCCTTCCCGTTTAAATTCACCCCGTTCCGAGAGGCCTTCTGGGAATCATTGCGCGCGCAGAGCGGATTTTGGTCAATGCAAGTGATCGAAATTGATCAAACGGTGCTGGCAGCTGATTAAAATTTGAACATTCAAGCAGTTTGGATATGTTTTCTTAGTCAAAAGGGAGTCGTCTTAACCAAATATTATCGCATGCTGATCTGGTAGCCAAAATTGGGAAAATCATGTCAGAAACTCAGGAACTCAAAGCGCTCACTGTGGATGATGCCACGCTGCCAGTTATCGATTTGTCGGGGCTTTTCTCTGACAACCTCGACCAAAAGGCCAAGGTCGCCCGCGCCCTTGGCGTTGCAGCCCGCACGTCGGGGTTTTTCTACATCACGGGGCATGGTGTTCCGCAGACGCTCATGGACGCTGCCTTTGCAGCCTCTAAACAGTTTCACGAAATGCCGCGCAGCTTCAAAATGAAGTACTGGTCCGGTTTCACCACGAACCACCGAGGCTACGTACCGTTTGAGGAAAATGGAACAAAGTTCCCCAAGATCATCAACTTCAACGAAGCCTGGGATATGTCTTTTGAGGCCCCCGCTGATCACCCCGACTATGTTGCCGGCTGGCGCATGACCGGCCCCAATGTCTGGCCAGATCTGCCCGGATGGAAGGACACTATTTCGGGGTACTATGATGGCATCTTCAATCTTGGACTGCGCATGCTGGACGCCTTGGCGCTAGAGCTTGGCGTCCCCGCAGAACATCTGACGCGTCATATCACATGTCCCACGTCCCAACTCCGTCTTCTGAGGTATATCGAAAACGATATGCCCCAAACAAAGGATGTGACCGGTATCTCGGCTCACTCGGATTTCGAATGTTTCACTATCCTAATGCAGGGTGCGCCCGGTCTACAGGTGATGAACGCGGATGATGTCTGGATCGAGGCGCCGCCGATTCCGGGCACTTTCATCGTGAATATTGGCGACATATTTGAGACATGGTCAGGTGGCCAGTTTAAGTCGACGCAGCATCGGGTCGTGAATACAGGCAAAGAGCGCTATTCGATGCCGTTGTTCTTCGGACTAGACTATGACGCCGTCGTTGAACCGTTGGAAAAGTTTCGTACACAGGAAACCATTGCCAAGTATCCGCCAATGAAGGCGGGCGAACATCTGATGCGCATGTCCGTGAACACATTCCGCTATATGGCAGATGCAAAAGCTAACGGCGTTTTCACACCAGATTACGAGGTTTTGGAAGAAAGCCCATTCGCCCGCGAAGCCAAAGAGCCCGCATCATAGCATGGAGCCGCATCCTGATTTTGAAGCTTTGGAAGTGCCAACATCCATCGCGTTGGGTGACTACCACCTTGATGTGCTGACGGCAGCAGATGTCGAGACAGATTTCGAGGCGGTTACCCGCTCTCAATCCGTGCTGCAGGGCCTGTTCGGGCAGGATTGGCCAGAGGGGCTTACCTTTCAGGATAACTTGATTGACCTACACTGGCATCACCGCGAATTCACCGCCAAAAGGTCCTACGCTTGGGTGATCAGAGATCGCTCAGGTGCCTACTTGGGCTGCGCTTACCTCTTCCCCAAGATTGGGGGACGCGGCAGTTGCGACGCGGCCTATTGGATGGCGGATGGCCCCGAGCGATTGTCGCATCTCGCGGCCTTTGGGCCCCATTATGAGGCGTGGTTGACCGCGCTTCTGCCGGAGTCGCTCTTAGTTAGCTTCAAGAGCAACGCACATCTTTGATGTCTGCAGACATTTGCCTGAACTTTACAACGGAAACGATACGTTGATCAAAAGGCGCTCTCATGAACCACGCCCTTTCAGAGTGCGCATCGCCCAGGATCATTTGCGCCGCCAATTGCGCCAGATTGCGGCCGTTGTAGCCATAACAACCTCGTGATGATCAAAGCTCTCATGTGTGGCCCTCCGCAGCGGCAGGGTGGTTTTGCAAAAACCTACGTAGATCGGTGACGTGTTTCGCATCGAGCGACACATAGACAAAGCCCAAGCTCGTTCGCTCTGTCACCATGTCCCCGGGATAGGGCAGATAATTGAGTTCACGAGATCCAAACGACGGGCTGGCTGTGCCGACTTGCCATTCGGTGGGCAACGTCACGTCCACCAACTGCATCGGTGCCCCTCCATAGTTAGGAAACGGAGGATCAAACATGGGAAACAAACGTCACAAGTCGGAAGAGATTGGTATAAAGTTACGGCAGGTTGAGGTACTGTGTGGGGAGGGAATGCCTGGCGATCAGAGTGAAACGCAAGCTGAACTTTACCGAGGTCTTCGACGCCCTGACAGAATTGTTCATCCTGCGCGGCGTTCCAGCCTACATCAGATCGGACAACGGCCCAGAGTTCATTGCTGAGGCTTTCAGGGATTGGAGTGCAGCCGTCGGTGCCAAGACAGCCTAAATTGAGCCCGGGCCCCCTTGGGAGAACCGGTATTGCAAGAGCTTCAACGCCTGCTTCAGGGACGAGCTGCGCGACGGCGCGGTCTTCTACAGCCAACCGGAAGCGCAAATCCTGATTGAACAATGGAGGAAACACTACAACACCAAACGACCGAATAGTGCTCTGGGCTACCGCCCACCGCCCCCCTGAGGTCATCGTTCCGATGGAACTCAGGCCAATCATGTACTAGCATTCAAACTGGACCAATTAGGTGCGGCCGATCACTCCCAAAAAAGATTGTTACGTTGCACGCATCGCCCTTTATCATAGGGCAATCTGATGGACTTGTGCGTGGGGAAACGAAAAATAGTAGTGCCTTGCGATCTAAGGGGCGCGGCGATCGAACCCCATCTGGCCTTCTGCGTCTCGCTGTTTGGTTTCTCATTGCCGACGTGCATTACCTTGGCAGCGGGCATCCGCTAAACGCGGGTCGCGGGTCAGAAAACCAGCTGCACTTTCATCGCCTGACTGCGATCCGCAGCCATTTCAAACGCATCCACCGCATCCTGAATCCCAAAACGATGGGTGATCAACGGCGACACGTCGATCAGGCCTTTTTGCATCAGATGCACGGCGGTGAAGAACTCCGAATGAAACCGGAATGAGCCGCGCAGAGTGATTTCTTTAGCGGTGATCGCCTGCATCGGCAGGGTCATATCTCCGCCCATGCCAACCTGAACGATCCGCGCAGCAGGGTAGAGGGCGGGCACAGCCGCCGCTAAGGCACTGGCCGCGCCAGAGCATTCAAATAAAACCTCAAAATGCCCTTTATCTGCTGTGAACCGATCCAGGCCTTCAGGCGATGTCGCCACATTGATCACCTCATCTGCACCCGCCGCTTTGGCTGCGGCAAGGGTAAAATCGCTAAGGTCAGTGGCGACAATATGGTCCGCACCGGCTCGACGAGCCGCCAGAATACACAGCACCCCAATCGGACCACATCCCGTGACTAAAACTGATTTCCCCACAAGCCCGCCAGCCTGCCGGACCGCATGCAAACACACGGCCAAAGGCTCTGCCATGGCGGCCTCTGCGGCGGTTAACCCGTCCGCCACCGCGCATTGCGCGGCCTCCGCCACCAGTTCCTGCCTAAAAGCCCCCTGAATATGGGGAAAGGGCATGGCGGATCCGTAAAACCGCATGTTCAGGCAGTGGTTTTGTTTGCCGTCCAGACAGAATTTACACATCCCGCAGGGACGCGATGGTGACACCGCCACAAGCTGCCCGACCGAGAGACCCGACACTTCCGGCCCGACCTCAATGATGTGGCCTGACACCTCATGGCCCAGCACCATGGGTTCGCGCAGGCGCACGGTGCCAAAACCACCGTGGTTGTAATAATGCAAATCCGATCCACAAATCCCGCCGGCAGACATTGCCACACGGACCTGCCCCTTGCCCAATTCCGGGGTTTCGGCGTCTTCGACCCGCAGGTCTTTGGGGGCGTGAATGACAACGGCTTTCATAGGGCAATCCTTGATGTTTGATGACCCAAACGCGCCTTGGGGCTTGGCATCCGGCTTTGCGGCAGATTAGGGTGTATTGCTTGCCCCTGTCGAGACAAAAGGAATCCCCACATGAGCCTACAACTGTTCGATCTGACCGGAAAACGCGCGCTGATCACGGGCTCATCCCAAGGGATCGGCTTTGCGCTGGCCGCAGGTATGGCGGCGGCGGGGGCCGCGATTGTGCTGAACGGGCGCGACGAAGCAAAGCTGACCACCGCCGCCCAAAAACTGACAGACCTTGGCTACAGCGTTGAGCAATGCGCCTTTGATGCCACCGATCATGAGGCCGTGCGCACTGCCATTGACGGATTTGAGGCCAACATCGGCGCGATAGATATCCTTGTGAACAATGCCGGCATGCAATACCGCACCGCGCTTGAGGATTATCCAGCGGATATGTTTGACAAGCTGCTGCAGACCAATGTCGCCTCTGTCTTTCATGTCGGCCAAGCGGTGGCACGGCATATGATCAAGCGCGAGGCAGGCAAGATCGTGAACATCTGTTCGGTGCAAACCGCCCTCGCCCGCCCCGGTATCGCGCCCTATACGGCCACCAAAGGAGCGGTGGCCAATCTGACCAAAGGCATGGCCACCGATTGGGCCCAATACGGGCTGCAATGTAACGGTCTGGCGCCGGGTTATTTTGAAACTCCGCTTAATCAGGCGTTGGTGGATGATCCGGAATTCACGGCTTGGCTGGCCAAACGCACCCCTGCAGGGCGCTGGGGCAAGGTCGAAGAACTGGTCGGGGCCTGCATTTTCCTAAGTTCGGCGGCGTCTTCTTTTGTGAATGGCACCACGGTATATGTGGATGGCGGCATTACTGCCTCTTTGTAAGAGCCTTTAAAACGCCGTGTCCTTTACAGATTCCATCGACACATGGGTCGAGGTGCTATCAACATGGGGCAAGGCGGAAATGGTTTCCCCGAGAATTTCCCGATAGGTGCGGATATCTTTGGTCCGCACTTTCAGCAAATAATCAAAAGCCCCTGCGATCATGTGACATTGCTCGATCTCGGGCACTTTATTCACCGCCCGATTGAAAGCCTTCAACGCATTTTCCGTTGTCTGGGCCAGCTTAACCTCAACAAAAGCAATGTGATCGCGCCCCAGCTTGCTGGCGTCCAGTATCGCGCGGTAGCCAAGGATATACCCGTCGTCCTGCAATCGGCGCAGTCGATTCTGGCAGGGGGTTTTGCTTAGCCCGACTCGAGTGGCCAGTTCGGTCACAGTTAAGCGCCCGTCTTGGCTTAGGTTTTTGATAATTTTCAGATCAAACGCGTCAATTTGCCTGCTTTCCATCAATAAACACTCCAAAAAGACCAAATTATCGCCTAAATTTAGGCATAACACATCGATTGGTGGATAAACACAGGGAAAACGACGCAAAGCGAGATGCTATCTTTACCTATCACATCATCTAGGTTTCGCCATGACACAGCTTTCCAATGCCCGCACTGACATCACCCGCAACCACCTGCGCGATGAGGCCGCTGTTCTCACAGCGTTGCGCGCCGATACCCCGTTTCCCGAAGGCTGGCAGGCCAGAACCCAAACCCGCGCTGTGGCTTTGGTCAATGGCATTCGCCACGATAGCGAACCGGGCTTGATGGAGGTGTTTCTCGCCGAGTATGGCCTTTCCACCAAAGAAGGTATTGCGCTGATGTGTCTGGCCGAGGCCCTGCTGCGGGTGCCGGATGCCGAAACCATGGATGAACTGATCGAAGATAAAATCGCCCCTTCCGCATGGGGAGAGCATTTGGGCCATTCGTCTTCCTCTCTGGTCAATGCCTCGACTTGGGCGCTGATGCTGACCGGTAAGGTTTTGCAGGATGGGCAGGGCCTTGCAGCGGTGTTGCGCGGGGCGGTGCGCCGTTTGGGCGAGCCTGTCATCCGCGTTGCAGCGGGCCGTGCGATGAAGGAAATGGGCCAGCAGTTCGTCTTGGGCCAAACCATTAAAGAAGCGGTGAAACGGGGCGCGCCGAACGTCAAACGCGGCTATAGCTATTCCTATGACATGCTGGGTGAAGCCGCCCTGACCGCCGCCGATGCACGGTCCTTTTATGACGCTTATGCCGATGCGATCACCGCCCTTGCGCCGCAATGCACTTCGGATGACATCCGCAATAACCCCGGCATTTCGGTGAAACTCTCTGCGCTGCATCCACGGTATGAATTCATGCAGCGTGAACGGGTGCTGGCCGAACTGGTGCCCGCGACGCTGAAGCTCGCGCAAATGGCGGCCAAGGCGGGGATGGGATTTAACATCGACGCTGAAGAAGCCGCGCGGCTGGACCTGTCGCTGGATGTGATCGAGGCAGTCTTGCGCGATCCGTCGCTGGCCGGTTGGGACGGCTTCGGCGTGGTGGTTCAGGCCTACGGCAAACGCGCCGCCCCTGTGATCGACTGGCTGCATGCTTTGGCCGAAGAGCTGGACCGCAAGGTCATGGTGCGGCTGGTGAAAGGCGCCTATTGGGACACCGAAATCAAATTGGCACAGGTCGAGGGGCTGGCGGATTTTCCGGTCTTTACCCGCAAGGTAGCAACCGATGTGTCCTACCTCTGCTGTGCACGCCGCCTGCTGCAAAAAACCGATCGCATTTATCCGCAATTTGCCACCCATAACGCCCAATCGGTGGCCGCTATTCTTGAGATGGCCGAAGATGTGGATGCTTTCGAATTCCAGCGCCTGCATGGCATGGGTGACGCGCTGCATGATCTGGTACTCAAAGAGGCAGGAACCCGTTGCAGAATCTATGCGCCGGTCGGGGCGCATCAGGATTTGTTGGCCTATCTGGTCCGGCGCTTGCTGGAAAACGGGGCCAACAGTTCCTTTGTGAACCAGATCGTCGATGAAAACGTCCCTGCAGAAGTGGTCGCAGCTGACCCGATTGCTGGCTTGGAGTCCGCGGGCAGCAATAGCGCCGTGATCGCGCCGATTGCGATCTACGGCGCCGAGCGCCCTAATTCCAAAGGCTGGGATTTGAACGACGCCAAGGATGTGCAAGACATCAAAGCAGCGCGCGCGCCGCATCAGACCACATCGCATGTGGTCAAACCGCGTCTGGTGACGGCTGCGGCGGGTGGTGAAACCTACGACGTTCTAAACCCTGGCGATCCTCGCGATCAGGTCGGCGAGGTCACGTTTTGCAACGCCGAGGATGCCCAGCGCGCCGTTGCAGATGCAGCGGTTTGGGCAGCGGATGCGGTCACGCGGGCGCAGGTCTTGAACCGCGCGGCGGATCTTTACGAGGAAAACTTCGGGGCGTTCTTTGCCCTGCTCGCACGCGAGGCCGGTAAGACCCAGATGGATGCCATCGCCGAGTTGCGCGAAGCGGTGGATTTCTTGCGCTATTACGCCGCCCGTGGCCAAGAGCATACGGCGGAAGCGCGCGGGCTTTTCACCTGCATTTCGCCGTGGAACTTTCCACTGGCGATTTTCACCGGTCAGATTGCGGCGGCCTTGGCGGCAGGCAATGGCGTGTTGGCGAAACCGGCTGAAACAACTTGTCTGACGGCCGATCTTGCGGTGTCTTTGCTGCACGATGCAGGTGTGCCGGTAGCAGCGCTGCAATTGCTGCCCGGTCGGGGCACGGTGCTGGGTCCGGTGCTCACCCAACTGCCTGAAATCAACGGGGTCTGCTTTACCGGCTCCACCGCCACCGCCCAGACAATCAATCGCGGCATGGCGGCGAAACTCGCACCGGATGCACCCTTAATTGCCGAAACCGGCGGGCTGAACGCGATGATCGTGGACAGCACTGCCCTGCCCGAGCAAGCGGTCAAAGACATTGTAGCCTCGGCCTTTCAATCGGCAGGGCAGCGCTGTTCGGCCTTGCGGATGCTTTATGTGCAAGAAGACGTGGCAGAAGATTTCCTGACCATGCTGTATGGTGCGATGGATGCCCAGATCGTCGGGAACCCGTGGGAATTGACCACTGACATCGGTCCGGTGATTTCCGAGGCGGCCGCCAGCGGCATCAACGCCCATATCAGCAAGGCACGGGCGCGGGGTCAGGTGCTTAAGCAGTTGTCCGTCCCCGAGAGTGGTCATTTCGTTGCCCCAACCGTGATCCGCCTGTCTGGCATCGAAGCGTTAAAGCAGGAAATCTTTGGCCCCGTGCTACATGTGGCCACATTCAAAGCCGAGGCGCTGGATAAGGTGGTTGAGGCGATCAACAACACTGGCTTCGGGCTGACCTTTGGTATCCACTCGCGGATCGACAGCCGGGTCGAAGAGATCACCCAAAAAATCAAAGCGGGCAATATTTATGTGAACCGCAACCAGATCGGCGCGATTGTGGGTTCTCAGCCCTTTGGTGGCGAAGGACTGTCCGGCACCGGCCCCAAAGCCGGCGGGCCGAACTATGTGCGCCGCTTTACCAAGGCAACGCGTAGATCCCTGGCGGAGGCAACGGCACAGCCGGTTGATCTCCATGCGGTCCAACTGGAAATCGATACCGCCGCAAGCCTGGCGCCGATGCTGTTGGGCACAGAATCCCTGCCCGGTCCGACAGGGGAATCCAACCGCCTGTCCGTCTATGGGCGCGGGGTTGTCCTCTGCCTTGGGCCCACCGCCGAAGCGGCTCAATCGCAGGCCGACATTGCCATGGCAAACGGCTGCCATCCGGTTGTGGTCGACGCAAAACTCTCTGCGCAAGACCTGCAAGGGTTAAGCGGTTTCGCCGTTGTCGCCTATTGGGGAGAGGACGAAAGCTGCCGCGCCTATCGTCAGGCCTTGGCGCATAACGATGGCCCGATGGTCGCGTTAAGTTGTGCAGATGATCTGGCAGAACGCTGCCGCCTTGAACGGCACGTCTGTGTCGATACGACTGCGGCCGGGGGCAACGCCAACCTGCTCGCCGCCGCGAGCTAAACACCAACGAAGACGGCCCCCCGTTTCGACTGGGGGGCTGTTTTCAAATCTCTAGTCCGGCCAGCACCAACGCAAAAGACGCGCCATGCATGTCACGGTCCTGCCGCACCCCCTGAACTTCGGGGCGTGGCAGACTGAATTTGATCGTATTCAGCGCCGCAATATCGAACCGTTTCAACACAGCGGCATCGACGTTAAACCGCGCTGCCACCTGCTGTGTCTCAAGCCCCACGCCGACCTGTTCAAACACCTCGGGCGTGCCGCAAAAAATATCGATGGTCAGCCAGAACGGCCCGGCATTTTTTGAGCGGATTTTCTGCACTGTTTCGCCGAGTCTGCTCATGATCCCACCTCGATTGTGCTCAGCCGGAAGGCCTGCATGGGGTCCTCTAGGGTCAGCACATGATTGAGACAAAATTCATGTATTGCGCCACGCGACATTTCCGGTGGTGAAAACGGAAAGGCAAAAGTCGGCATTTCCTCTTGCTCGGTGAGCGGATGATGCAACAGATAAGGGTTCAGCATCTTGGCCACCTCTCGGCTTAGAGCTTCGGTCTCTGCCGTAACGATCCCCAAAACGCCAACTTCCGCCGACGAAGGCGCACGGGGCTCCAGCGAACCCAGCGTGGCATCAACGCCGATCAACCGCAGTTCGATGCTAAAGGTCCCGCCCACACGCGCTGCCGCTTTTGCCGTGCATTTAAGACGGATGTCTTCGCACCATTCCCGAATGTTTTCGACATAACGCGGATCGCGGACCAGGGCCAAAGACACCGTCTGAAACCCGACGCATCGCGCACCTTCGAGTTTTACCGTATAGCGGTCCGCCACATGCCATACCCCGCCGGTGACACGCACCCGCCGATCGTCAAGCGCGGTATAGATTGCATTTGTCACATCCAGATGCCCGCCCGGTTCATAGAGCACATAGGGGTCAGAATTTTCATACAACATATGGGCCGAAACCGTATGGGGCGTTGCCCGTGCCTCTGCGCCCATCGGGGTCATTGTAAACCCTTCAGCGTCAAATTCGATTAGGATCGTACCGGAATTCGGGCTGGTTGTGGCCAGCGCCCCGCATTCACCAATTTTCGCCCCATGCCACGCCCCTCCGGCTGTGCACCCACGGGCAAGAGGTAGGGCGGCAATAATCGCGGTGTCTGTGGTGCGACCGGCAATGACGATCTCCGCGCCAGTTTCCAAGGCCGCCTGAATTTGTTCCGCCCCGGCAAGGGCGACAATATTGCTGCAGGAGGAAAAGGTATCCGCATCAATATCCGGTGCCGCCGGAAGCGGCGAAATTCGCCCCTGTGCATAGGCCGTGGCCATATCCGAACCCTGCTGCCCGCTTTTAAGAACGGCGATCTTCAACCGCTCACCGGTCTCGCTGGCGATCTCTCGGGTGATGTCTACCAGCCAGTCGACCGCATCATCTGCCCCGCAGGTGCCCGCCGTGCCGATGATCAACGGCACGCCCGCCTGCGCACGGGCCGCCATGAGTTCGCGCCATTCGGATTTTGTGGAATTGCGCGAATATTTCGACGTACCGGTCCCAAGGTAATGGGGCCCACTATCCGTGGACCCCCCGTCTATCGCAATGATATCGGGCTGTTGGGCGATACCACGGGCAAGAGCCTCTCGGTCATACCCAAGACCCAATGCACCGGAAGGGATCAGCACCTTGACCATCAGTCAGTCACCCGTTGTGGTTTCTTCAGCACGCCGCGCAGGAACATCGGCGCGACAAATCCGGCAACCGCGATGACCCAAAGCCCGATGGCGATGTTGGAGCTAAAGAGATAAGTCCAATCGCCACTGGACAGCACCATGGCACGGCGCAGCGCGTCCTCCATATGGCCGCCAAGCAGAATGCCCAGAATGATCGGCACAGTCGGCACGTCCAGTTTACGCAACACATACCCAAGCGCGCCAAAACCCACCATCAGCAGCAGATCAAAATAGCTGCCCGACAGCGAATAAATCCCGACAAAGCTGATCATCGTCACCCCCGGTAACAGCACCCAAGCCGGTACGCTGAGGATATGCACAAAAATTTTCACCATCGGCACATTCATCAGAAGCAACACCACATTGGCGATCAGCAGCGAAGCGATCAGCCCCCAAACCACTTCGGGACGTTCAGCAAAGAGCGTCGGCCCGGGGGTAATGTTCAGCGTCATCAACAAAGCCAGCAAAACCGCCGTGGTCCCTGAGCCCGGCACGCCTAGGGTCAGCATCGGCACCAAGGCCCCGCCTGCTGCGGCGTTGTTCCCGGCTTCCGGGGCTGCGACCCCTTTGGGGACACCGGTGCCAAATTTGCCTTCTTCTCCGGCGATTGATTTTTCGCTCATGTAGGCCAGAAAGCTGCCGAGCGATGCGCCCGCACCGGGCAAGACACCCGCGACAAAACCCACAAGAGAGGCCCGAAGCTGGGTCCATTTGGTTTCCCACAAAGCCGCCCAAGGCACGCGGACCTTGTCCAGCTTCACCCCGATCGAGGTGTTTTTGCCATGGCTTTCGATAAAGAAGAACACTTCGGAAATCGCAAACAAGCCGACAATCGCCACGAGGAAATCCACCCCGTCATACAGGTGCAGATTGCCGCCTGTCAGGCGCGGCAGGCCGGAATTATTATCCACGCCGATCATCGCAATGCCCAAGCCGATACAAGAAGCAATTGCCGCTTTGGCCTGATTGTTGGACGCCATGCCGCCAAGGGTAGCAAAGGCCAGCAGATACAGGGCGAAATACTCGGCAGGGCCGAATAGAAACGCCACTCCGGCCAATAAAGGGGCCAGCAGCATCAGGCCGATGGTCGCCAGAAAGGCGCCGGTAAACGAGGCCACGCCAGAAATCACCAGCGCATCGGCGGCCTTGCCAGCCTTGGCCATCGGGTAGCCATCCAGCGTGGTCATCAGCGCCGGTTCATCGCCGGGGATATTCAGCAGGATCGAGCTGATCCGCCCGCCATACATCGCCCCGTAATAGACTGCCGTCATCAGGACCAGCGCAGAGGTGGCATCGAGCCCCATCGAGAAGGTCAACGGGATCAGGATCGCCACACCATTTGACGGGCCAAGCCCGGGAAGCGCGCCGATGATGGTGCCGATGAAACAGCCGAAGACCGCCAGCATCAGGGTGAACGGAGAGAGCGCGATGCCAAAGCCCAGCGCAAGGTTTGAGAGCAGGTCCATGAGGGTATCCTAGCCGATCAAGCCTTTGGGAAAGGCAACAAGCCCCAACCCAAGAGCGAATTTGAAAATCAGGAACAGGCCAATCGACAGGCCAAATCCAGCAAGAACAGCGTTTTTCGGGCGCGGTTCGATTTGATATGACAATACCGAGGCCGCAATTGCAGTCGGGATCAAAAAACCCATTGGTTTCAGCGCATAGGCATAGGCCACCAACACAGCGACCGCCACCGCAAGCGAAGCAAAGGTGCGCATCGCAGGCCAGTCGGGATCAGGGTCAGGCCGTATCATGACGATGACCCCACAAAGAATTGCGACACAGCCCACCAGAATGGGAAAGGTTTTGGGACCAACAGGGTCCGCCATAAAGCTGGTCTGTATCTGGGTAGCGCTGACCACATAGGCCAGCGCCGCCAGAGTGACGACCAGTCCGAAGATCCGGTCTGATACCATTACTGGATCACTCCGATTTCTTTGGACAGTTCACGGATTTCCGCAACCACACCGTCAACGTAAGACTGGAAGTCGCCGCCGACTTTGGTAAAGGGTGCCAAACCGTTTGCTGTCATGGCTTCAGCCCATTCATCACTGTCCGCAACCTGTTGCAGGCGGTCTGCCCACATGTCGAAATCTGCGTCGCTGATGTCTTTGGGTACATAAAGACCGCGCCAGTTCACCGCGACCACATCGATGCCTTGTTCTTTGGCTGTCGGGATGTCGTCAAATCCGGGAACGCGCTCATCCGTCAGAACCGCAATCGCCCGCACGTCGCCGGATTTCAGAAAGCCCACAACTTCGGACATGTCACCTGACATTGCCGCCGTAAAGCCGCCCACGGTTTGGGTGATCGCATCAGCACCCCCGTCAACACCGATGTATTTCACCGCTTGCACATCAGTTACACCGGCACGTTGCAGGATCATCAGCGGTTTCAGGTGGTCAAAGCCGCCCACAGCCGAACCACCGGCAAAGGCCAGCTCACCCGGGGCTGCTTTGATCGCATCGACCAGATCATTCAGGCTTTCATAGGGGCTGTCTGCCGCCACCACGATCACGCCCGGATCAGCTCCAATGGCCCCGACAAAGCGCACCTGATCAGCAGTCATACCCGCATAGGCATTTTGCGCCAGACGGGTTGATGTCGCCGAGGATGCCGCAACGATCAGATCGGTGTCGTCACCGCGTTCTGCCACAACATGACCAAAGGCAAGACCGCCACCGGCACCAGCCATATTGGTGACCTGCATCGGCTTATCAATCGCGCCAATATCATACATGATTTTGCCGATCTGGCGGCAGGTGAAATCCCAGCCACCGCCGGGGTTTGCTGGCGCAATACATTCGGCTGCAGATGCCGTGGATACAGCGCCAAGGCCCACGACCGCACCGGTCATGAGCGCCTTGAAAAGACGTTTTGTCATGGTTTCCTCCCGTTTGACATGGCGGTTTTCGCCGCTCATGCTGACAACAGACCGCGCAAACCTGACACCAACCTGTCACGGCGCAAAAAAGGCAACGCAATGCGATTTCTACTGATCGAAGACAGCCCCAAACTGGCCAAAGCCGTGCAGGAACGCCTGCAACTCGACGGCCACGCGGTGGATCATGCAGACACGCTTGAGGCGGCATCTGCCTGTATTGCTGTGGCGGATTACGATTTGATTTTGCTGGATATTATGTTGCCCGATGGGGATGGACGGGATTTTCTGGAACAACACCGGCAGTCGGAAAAACGCACCCCCGTCATAGTCATTACCGCCCGCTCTGCGGTGTCGGATCGGGTCGGGCTTTTGGACCTTGGGGCCGATGACTACATCACCAAACCTTTCGATTTTTCCGAGCTGGAAGCGCGCTGCCGGGCAGTTCTGCGTCGTCAGGGCGGGGTGGCAGCCAGTCAAAAAACCATCGGAGCAGCGACACTTGATTCGATTTCCGGCGAATTGCGTTTTGATCAAACGACAATAACCCTGCGCAACCGTGAACTACGCCTGCTTGAGGTCTTTTTTAATGCGCCGGGACAGGTCTTTTCGAAATCCCACCTGATGGACCGGCTGTATTCTCTGTCCGATGAGGCCAGCGAGAATGCAATCGAAGTCTATGTCGGACGCCTGCGCAAGCGGCTCGAGGGATCTGGTTTGCGCATCGATACCGCGCGCGGGATTGGCTACCGGATGATCCCAGAATGAAGCGCCATGGCTCGATCAGGCGGCGGTTGTTCTTTCAATTGGCGGGGGTTGCAGCGCTCTTGTCTTTGGCGTTTTTTGTTGTTGTGCGCGGGGTGGCCGAAAGTGCCGCAGAGGCCACGCAAGACAATATCCTTGCCGCCTCTGCCATCGCCATTGCCGACAGCTTGCGTAGCGAAAACGGCGATGTGTTTCTGGAACTGCCCTATTCGGCAATCTCGATGCTGGGTTCTGTCGGGGAAGATCGGGTTTTTTACCGTGTGTCCACCATAGAAAAAACGCTCACTGGCTATGCAGATCTGCCGCCGCCCGCCACAGCATTGGTGGCAGGAGATCCGGTTTTTGCCACCCATGATTATCGGGGCGATACGGTGCGCAGCGTCTATGTGCTGCGGCCTGTCGGGGCGGCCGCGACCTCTCGGGATGTGATTGTAACCGTGGCGCAAACCCGCGACGGGTTGGCGGCCACCTCACAACGCATCACCGCCACCGCCACCGGCGTTGGTGTGCTGTTCTTCCTGCTTGCCACCGCCCTGAGCCTTTGGGCCGCCAGCACGGCTCTCGCCCCGATTGAGCGCATGACCTCTGCGGTGACCCGCCGCGGCCCCAAAGACCTGCGTCCCGTCACCGCCGAAACCCCTGCCGAACTGGTGCCGCTGGTAGAAGCGCTGAATAGCTTTATGGGACGTCTGCGAGCGTCTTTGTCGCAAACCGAAAACTTTATCGCCGAGGCCGCCCACCGTGTGCGCACCCCCTTGGCGACCGTACGCACGCAGGCCGAAGTGACCCATCGCAAGCTGCAAAAACCCGAACATCGCCAGGCGATGCGGGAAATGATCCGTGCGATTGATGAAAGTTCGCGTTCTGCGGGGCAGATGCTAGATCACGCCATGGTCACCTTTCGCGCTGACAGTCTGGCTCAGGACGATCTGGATTTGCGCACCCTGCTCAGCGAAACCTGCAGCCGCCTTGAACCAACCGCCGAGCTTAAGGATATCACCATCCTGCACAATCTTCCCACAATGCCTGTGCCCTTTACCGGCGATGGTATTCTGTTGCAGGCCGCACTGCTGAATATCCTTGATAACGCGATCAAATACTCCCCCGACGACAGCATCATTCAAGCCAGTATTGCTTTGGACGACACCATCTGTCTGTCCATCACCGATCAGGGGCGCGGCTTTGGCGATGCCGACCTTAGTAAAGTCACCCGCCGCTATAATCGCGGTAGCAATGTCGGCAATATCGTTGGCTCCGGCCTTGGCTTGACCATCGCCGATGAGGTCGCCCGTGCCCATGGGGGGCGGCTGGCCATCGCACCGAACACAGAAGGAGTAGGCGTATGCGTGTCCTTGCATTTGCCGCGTTAGTCAGCTGGATCTGCGCAGGTAGCGCCGTTGGCTTTGAGATCGAAGAACAGGTGATCTATCCGGTACAATCACCGTCTGAAACGCTGCGGATTATCTCAACGGCGGACCGCTCCGCCTTTGAGCCCCTGATCAACGCTTTTCAAGCCGATTATCCGACCATCTCTGTGGAATACACCATCACCGGCACTTCTGATTTGATGAAAGCCATTCAGGACGAAGGGGCTGTGTTTGATCTGGCAATTTCCTCGGCGATGGATTTGCAGACCAAACTGGCTAACGATGGCTTTGCCCAAAGCTATGGCGCGGCGGATGTCTCGGAATTGCCGGAGTGGGCAAGCTGGCGGGACCAGCTTTTTGCCTTTACGCAGGAACCGGCGGTTATGGTCGTTTCGGACGCGCACTTCCCGCAAGGCGACGCCCCCCGCACGCGCGCTGCCTTGATCGCAACCCTGCGCGAAAATCCCGACCGGTTTCAGGGGCTGGTCGGCACCTACGACGTCCGCCGCTCCGGTTTTGGCTATTTGATGGCCACGCAGGACAGCCGCAACAGCGAAGCCTTCTGGCGGTTGATGGAAGTCATGGGGCGTCTGGATGCAAAGCTGTATTGCTGTTCGGGCGAGATGATTCAGGATGTGGCCAGCGGTAAACTGGCCTTGGCCTATAATGTTCTGGGCAGCTATGCCGCCGCCCAACAACAGTTGCTGGATGGATTCCACATTATAGAGCTTGAGGATTACGTTAGTGTGATGTTGCGCACGGCGCTTATCCCGAGCAACGCCGAAAACATCGATCCCGCACGGCAGTTCATCGACTTTTTACTAAGATTGAACCAGCGCCCCGATCTGGTAGCGGCCTCTGGGCTGCCAGCAATCGATTCGGACCGTTTCCAGAATAATACCGCATTGCGCCCGGTCAGATTCGGCCCTGGTTTACTGGTATTTCTGGATCAGATGCGCCGAAGCCGGTTCTTGAGCAATTGGCAAAGCTCTTTGGTGCAGGAATGAGGAAAGGGAAAAATCTCGGGACAACGAGATCCACCTGGGCAGGTGAATGATATAGATGACGCCGTCCCGAGATTTGAAGCGCCATCTCTTGCGAGACAGCCCTTCTGGGGATGTACGCGTATTTTGCGTTTCAGTTCCTAGAACACACAGAACACCAAGCTACTCACACCACAAAAGCCGGAAGGTAATAAGCCTGTGGATACTTGGTCCTATGGTTCGCAAAAAACAGGTGCTGAAATACTTACTGAACAGCAAAACAGTGCGTATATCCCTTATGCAGCTCCCGCCGTTAGCCAAACGTTATTGCCCTGTTAACACCTTCTTAAATCCAGCCATGACCCAACGTTTTAATTGACAGAATCCCGTTGCTTTGGCCTGTTTTCAAAGGGGAGGCATGGATGCCGTTGTCAATTCTGTTACCGATGGTGGTGTTGGGTATTCTGGGTATTGCCCTAATTCTGCATCTCAAAGGTTTTACCAAATCCTTGCAGTTTGCTAATGAAGCAGAGGTACGCCAACACGTCCACCGGTTGCTCCCCTTTGTTGAGGTAACGTCGGTGTTGCTGTCACAGGATGGCAAGGCCGCGATCGTCACCACCCCGGAGCTGCGCTATCTGATCTGGTCTTTTGGTGCCGATTGCACGCTGCATGGGCTCACAGGTGCCGAAATCGAAGATATCCCCGAAGGCGCGCATTTTCATCTGCATGATTTTGCCGCCCCCGGCCCGAAAATCGCGCTGAGCCATGCAGAAAAACGGCTCTGGCTGATGCAAAACAAAGAGAATGCCCCATGACCGATATGCTCACCTATCCTGATATCGTGAATTTCGCGGTGCCGTTCTTTATTGCCGCCATCCTGATTGAATTGCTCTGGATCGCGATCAAAGGGCGTGGCGGGCGATATGAAACACGCGATGCGGTGACCTCGCTCATCATGGGGGCGGGCAGCGTTGCAAGTGGCATAATCCTCGGCTTTATCGCGTGGGGATTTTTCATGCTGCTCTGGCGGATCACGCCGCTTGATCTGGGCACTTCGGTGCTGACGGTTCTGCTGTGTTTTGTGCTGGATGATCTAAGGTACTACTGGGTGCACCGTTTCGGGCATCGTATCCGCTGGGTCTGGGCCAGCCATGTGAACCACCACTCGTCGCAGCATTACAATCTGACAACCGCTCTGCGCCAGACATGGACGGGTACCTTCACCTTTATGATGATCGTTCGCGCGCCGCTGATCCTTTTGGGGTTCCATCCGGCGATGGTGCTTTTTGTCGGCGGGATCAACCTGATCTATCAGTTCTGGATTCACACCGAGGCCATCGGCAAAATGCCCCGCTGGTTCGAGGCGGTGATGAACACCCCAAGCCACCACAGGGTGCACCACGGGCGTAATCCGCGTTATCTGGATTCAAACTACGCCGGTGTCTTTATAATCTGGGACAAGATGTTTGGCACTTTTGTGCCTGAACAAGAAGACGACAAAGTCGACTATGGTCTTGTTACCAACATCGGCACCTTCAATCCACTTCGCGTTGCTTTTCATGAATGGGTTTCGGTCTTCAAGGACATGGGCCAACCGGGTTTGACCCTGAAACAGCGCATCGGCTATGCACTCAACCCGCCGGGATGGCGCCATGATGATCCGACGCGGGGCTCTGACTCGCTGAAGGCCGAATATGTCCGGCGCAATCCCGAGGTCGCGGGCACGCCGGGATTTGAGAATTACAAACCCTGAACCCGCACGTGACAGGGGCAATCCACCACATGGTCATTGACCATACCCACCGCCTGCATGAAGGCATAGACAATGGTCGGGCCGCAAAACCTGAAACCGGCTTTCTTAAGGTCCTTTGAAATCTGGCTGGATAGCGGCGTAAACGCCGGCACATCAGCAAGGGTAGCAAAATTGTTTTGCACCGGTGTGCCACCGACATAATCCCACAAGAAACGATCAAACCCCTGCGCGGCCTCAATCTGTTGCCAGGCTTTGGCATTGCCGATGGTCGCCACGATTTTGCCGCGATGGCGTACAATCCCCTTATCCGCAAGCAGGCGTTCAATTTCCGCATCCCCCCAAGTGGCAATAATATCTGGATCGAACCCGGCAAAAGCCGCTTGAAAAGCGTCGCGTTTTTTCAAGATGGTGATCCAGCTCAATCCGGCTTGAAAACCTTCCAGAATCAGTTTCTCCCACAGGGCGCGGCTGTCATATTCCGGAACACCCCATTCGGTATCGTGATAGTCGATATAGATTTTTTCTTGCCCGACCCAGCCGCAACGCTCCATAAAAACACCCGAAATCAATCTGTTAAACGAATTTTACGCATTCGCTAAAATTAGAACAAAATGGGAATATTTACCAGTCTTAAACGCCTCTGTTCCAAGCTGCTTTCAACAGTTTGAAAGGATGGACCATGCTAAAGGCTGACAACGACTTGCTCAAGGATGTGCCGCATATTTTGCAGGACCCGTTGAATTTTGCCACCGCCACCCGCAACCGCAACACTTTGCATATGGTGGCGCAGGCGCTAAAGCACCGGCAAACGGCTTTGGCGTTTCAACCGGTTATGCGGGCAAATGGCGGCAAAACACCCGCCTTTTATGAGGGGTTGATCCGCGTTTTTGATGAAACCGGTCGGATTATCCCCGCCGCTGACTTTATGAACGCCATCGAAACCACGGACATTGGCCGACAGGTGGACTGCCTGTCGCTAGAGCTGGGATTGCGCACATTGCTGGAGCAACCACATGTGCGATTGGCGATCAATATGTCGGCGCGCTCTATCGGATACCCACGGTGGATGCAGGTTCTGCACCATGGTCTGACAGAAGATCCGACCATCGCAGATCGGCTCATTCTGGAAATAACCGAATCCAGCGCGATGTTAATGCCCGAACTTGTGACGACCTTCATGGCCGACCTGCAAAGCAAAGGGATCGTCTTTGCCTTGGATGATTTCGGGGCGGGATACACGGCCTTTCGATATCTCAAACAGTTCTACTTCGACATCATCAAGATTGACGGGCAGTTTATTCGGGGGATCGCGCAAGATCCGGATAATCAGGTTCTGACCCGTGCGCTGTTATCCATTGCCGAACATTTCGACATGTTCACCGTCGCCGAAAGCGTAGAATCGGCAGAAGATGCCGCCACATTGGCGGCTATGGGGGTTGATTGTTTGCAAGGTTACTACTTCGCTGCCCCCACAATTCACCCGCCATGGGTTGAAAAAAACCGGTCGATCCGGGCCTGAAACCGTGTGAAACCGCTTTTTCCCATTGATTGAGACAAGCTGTCCGTTGCCGTGACGCAGCGGAAGCCCTACGAATGATGCTGCAACGGCGAAGTATCGGGCCGCGCAGCGCGTGTGTGGTCCACTTGCCTGAACTATTTGGGAGAGGACACCCCCATGACCAATGTTGTTATCGCCTCCGCGGCCCGTACGGCCGTCGGTTCTTTTTTAGGCTCATTTGCCAATACCCCCGCCCACGACCTTGGCGCCACAGTCATTGAAGCTGTAGTAGAACGCGCCGGTATTGAAAAAGGCGAAGTCTCTGAAACTATTCTGGGTCAGGTCCTGACCGCCGGACAGGGCCAAAACCCCGCCCGTCAAGCCCATATCAATGCAGGCCTTGCCCAAGAAGCCGCCGCTTGGGGCATCAATCAGGTCTGCGGCTCGGGCCTGCGTGCCGTGGCTTTGGGTGCCCAGCACATTCAACTCGGCGATTCTGATATCGTAATTGCCGGTGGTCAGGAAAACATGTCGATGTCCGCCCATGTCGCCAACTTGCGCAATGGTCAGAAAATGGGCGACATGAAGTTCATTGACTCGATGATCCGTGACGGGCTTTGGGATGCGTTCAACGGCTACCACATGGGTCAGACCGCTGAGAACGTTGCCAATAAATGGGAAATCACCCGCGAAATGCAGGATGAATTCGCCGTAGCCTCGCAAAACAAAGCCGAAGCCGCGCAAAAGGCCGGTAAGTTCGAGGATGAAATTGCAGCCTTCACTGTGAAAACGCGCAAGGGTGATATCATCGTCGATAAAGACGAATACATCCGCCACGGTGCCACCATGGAAGCCATGCAAAAACTGCGCCCGGCTTTCACCAAAGACGGGTCGGTCACTGCCGCAAACGCATCCGGCTTGAACGATGGTGCTGCCGCCACCTTGTTGATGAGCGCGGATAATGCTGAAAAACGCGGTCTGCAGCCATTGGCCCGCATCGCCTCCTACGCCACGGCCGGTCTTGACCCGTCCATCATGGGCGTTGGCCCGATCTATGCGTCGCGCAAAGCACTGGAGAAAGCCGGTTGGAGCGTAAACGATCTGGACCTGGTGGAAGCCAACGAAGCCTTTGCTGCACAGGCCTGTGCGGTCAACAAAGAAATGGGCTGGGATCCGGCTATCGTGAACGTCAATGGCGGCGCGATTGCAATCGGTCACCCCATCGGCGCCTCTGGCTGTCGGGTCCTGAACACATTGCTGTTTGAAATGCAGCGACGCGACGCCAAAAAAGGTCTTGCGACCTTGTGTATCGGTGGCGGTATGGGTGTTGCGCTTTGCGTTGAACGCGACTAATAAAAATGGGCGCGCAACAATATTGCGCGCCCGAATTAGTTTCGGAAATTTGATTATCTTCTGGGAGGAGGACGCCCCATGGCCAAAACAGCCCTTGTAACCGGTGGCACCCGCGGCATTGGTGCCGCGATCGCAAAACGACTAAAGGCCGACGGCTATAATGTCGCCGCCACTTATGGCGGCAACGACGAAGCCGCTGCTGCCTTTACTGCCGAAACCGGCATCAAGACGTATAAATGGTCCGTCGGCGATTATGACGCCTGTAAAGACGGGATCAGCAAAGTCGAAGCCGAAGTCGGCCCCGTTGACATTCTGGTTAACAACGCGGGCATCACCCGCGACGCGCCGTTCCACCGGATGACCCCGCAACAGTGGCAGGAAGTCATCGACACCAACCTGTCGGGCGTTTTCAACATGACCCACAACGTCTGGGGTGGCATGCGCGAACGCAAATTCGGCCGCGTGATCACGATTTCCTCGATCAACGGTCAAAAGGGCCAGTTTGCCCAAGCCAATTACGCCGCCGCCAAAGCCGGTGACATTGGCTTTACCAAAGCCCTTGCCCAAGAAGGCGCGCGCGCTGGCATCACGGTCAACGTGATCTGCCCGGGCTACATCAACACCGACATGATGAGCACGATTCCTGAAAAAGTCATGAACGAAGTCATTCTGCCGCAAATTCCGGTCGGTCGCCTTGGCGAAGCCGACGAAATGGCGCGCTGCGTGGCATTCCTTGCTGCCGATGACGCCGGCTTCATCACCGGTTCTACAATTTCCGCCAATGGCGGGCAGTATATGATCTAACGCTTTGGCGTTTTTTGAGAAACGAAAGGGCCGCTGCCATTTTGGCGTCGGCCCTTTCTTTTGTCCGCTTTTCACTGGAAACGATCAGCGGGACGTGCGGATAAACAGTTTGTGCCAGAGGCCCGCAAAGGCTGCTCCGCGATGGGCGTGGGCGGCGCGGATGGCATCTCGTGTTCGGGTATCTGTTGTGGCTTCGATCATGGTGCGCTTCCTTTGATGGAAAGTATCTATTAACTGAAACCAATATGACGATCCCAATCCCAGCTTTCAAACGAGACTTTTCAATGCTTCAATTTAGTTTTACTTAAGTGATATGAGCAATCGACTCCCCCCCCTGACCGCCTTTCGTGCCTTTGAGGCTGCTGCCCGTCACCTCAGCTTTGCGCAAGCAGCAGCCGAGCTGAATGTGACGCCCGCCGCCCTGAGCTTTCAGATCAAAACCTTGGAAGCGCATCTGGGCAGTCCGCTGTTTCACCGCCACAACCGCGCCGTAAGCCTGACGCAAGCAGGCAAAACCCTGTCGCCCGGCGCCAGCGACGGGTTCGCGACCTTGCAAAATGCGTGGCGCTCGGCCCAGCGGATCGTGGATACGCAGACCCTGATCATCACAGCGGGGCCCGCCTTTACGTCAAAATGGCTGGCACCGCGCCTGTATCAATTCGCACAGGATCATCCCGATGTAGAGCTTCGGTTCAGCGCAAATCTTAGGATTGTCGATTTTGATCGGGACGACATTGATGTGGCCATCCGTTTTGGGCTTGGGCCGGATACAGGACTGTACTCTCATCCCCTTGCCTTTGAGTGGATGACACCGGTTTTACACCCGGATCTTGCGGCGCGCTATAATACGATCGAGGCCCTTAAATCCGCGACGTTTCTATATGATGATTCAACCGCTTTTCTTGATCCGCCTTGCGACTGGGCGGCGTGGTTTCGCGCCGTCGGCGACGATTTCACCCCCGCCACCGGCCCACGTTTTTCCCAAGCCGACCACGCAGTTGACGCGGCCCTAAGCGGCGCAGGTGTGGCGTTGGGGCGGCGCAGTCTGGTGATCAAGGACATCGCCGAAGGCCGCCTTGTCGCCCCCTTTGATACCGCGTTGACCACAGATGCGAATTTCCGGTTCATTTGCCGTCAGGGCGCTCAAGAACGCCCCGCAATCAAGGCGTTGCGGGACTGGATGCTGGACGAAATCGCGAAACTATCACATATCAATGACAGGTTCACATTCGTTTCCGCCGAAGAGGTACGCCCCACATGACACGAAATCGCGCGACCCTGATCGGCTTTGGTGCGGTTATGCTCTGGTCGTTGCTGGCCTTGCTCACCGTTGGGTCGGCCCCGGTGCCGCCGCTGCAATTGAATGCGATGTGTTTTACCATCGGCGGGTTGATCGGGCTGATCTGGACCGCAGGCAGCACCGGTTTTTCACCGCTGCGCGGCATAAGCTGGAAGGTCTATGCATTTGGCGCGATCGGGCTGTGCGGCTATCATCTGCTGTATTTTTCCGCCCTTAGGCTTGCACCCGCCGCCGAAGCCGGGCTGATCGCCTATCTCTGGCCGCTTTTGATCGTGCTGTTTTCGGGATTTCTGCCCGGAGAACAACTGAAAACCGGCCATGTCCTTGGCGGCTGTATCGGGTTTCTGGGGGCCGCCCTGATTGTTGTGCAAAATATTGGCGGGTTAGATCCGGACGCCCTGCCCGGTTTTGCGCTCGCCTTTATCGCCGCGCTCACATGGGCAGGCTATTCGGTTCTGTCACGTCGCCTTGGTTCTGTGCCTACCGCCTCTGTCTCGGTCTTCTGCCTTGCCACCGCGCTGTTCTCGGCCGTGGCGCATATGATGGTAGAAGACACCGTCTGGCCCGCCACCCTATCGGGATGGGTTTCGATCCTGGGCCTGGGGTTTGGTCCGGTTGGACTGGCCTTTTATATATGGGACATTGGCGTAAAACAGGGCGACATCCAATTACTTGGCGTGGCCTCCTATGCGGCCCCGTTGTTGTCAACGCTGATACTGGTGTTGGCCGGCGTTGCATCCCCAAGCTGGCCACTCTTGGGGGCGGCGATATTGATCACCGCAGGGGCTGCGCTGGCGGCACGCGCCAGCGCCATTTAGTTAGACAGTCGACAATCGCTGGATTTCTTCCTTCAAACGCAGCTTTTGTTTCTTCATCTCGGCAATTTCTATGTCACTCATTGAAGGGGTGCGAAGCGCTACCTCAACCCTTTCCGAAAGGGCTTGGTGCTTCCTCTGAAGTTCCGTCACGTGTGCGGTCACACTCATTGTCGTCCTCCTGATTTGTTACATCAACGTCACAAGTGCACCACAGAAAATGAGTCGTGTCACGCTCTTCCGGCGAGATGATTAAACTTAGACATTTCTTTGCCCATTCCCTTTGCGAACCGCCGGAAACACGAGCGGTTCCGCATCTCGTAAAATGCCTTTGACCGTGTCGGAATAGTCATCGAAATCAGACAGATGCGCCGCACCATTATGAAGCGTAAGCGGCGCATGCAGACAGAATTCGGCATTGCCGCCTTTGCGGGCGCGCAGCAATATACGCCGCGCCCGACGTCCCACGCGAGCTGAAAGCGGTAGAATCTCAAGACTTCCAACGGTTTTTGGCAACGCCTGCAGCACATCCGGCAGGCGCGCGGCGTCCTGAATCAGGCTCAGCACGCCCTTTGGGGCCAGCCGCTTTGCGGCAACCTCCAACCAGATCGAGAGCGGCGTTTCTTCCCAAAGCGCCGTATCGCGACCGGATTTGCCGGATTTCACCCCGCGTGCACCAAGATAATAAGGAGGATTAGCAATCACATGGTGAAATCTGCGTTCCCGCAGGGCGGTAGGCAATTTGACCAGATCGGCCTCATAGACGTTGAAATCAATGTTGTTTTCTGTGGCGTTGCGACGCGCCAGCGCGGCATATTCCGGTTGCAGCTCGACCCCGTTCAGGGTCAAACCGGCGACACGCCGGCCAAGACACAGGCTTGCAACTCCCGCCCCGCAACCCAGCTCCAGCACCGATTGACCGGCCTGCGCCGGTGTAGAAGCCGCAAGGAAAACAGGGTCCGCACCGGCACGGTAGCCCTGTTTGGGCTGCCAAATCTGCACTTTGCCCCCCAGAAACCGGTCCTGCGTCAGAGCGCCATCGCTCACCGCGCGTTCTCGGAGACCGGAATATCATTGTCCCGCAGCACCGCCGCCGCCGAAAAGTAATCTTTCCGGTGCACCAGAACCCTGCGGGGCAGCACGCCAATGGACCCTTCGAGAACGCTCATATTTACGTCCATTTCAAAGCAGTCTATACCCTCTCCCTGAAGCAGCGCTTTGGCAAAGGCAATGAGAGTTGGATCGTTCGTTCGCATCAATTCTTTCATACGTCTCACATAAGGCGCGCAACCCTATTTTGTCGAGAGCAGTGACGAGAGCGTGATGGCATTGGATAGCACGGTGAAACCCCACGAGCGCCTGAGCGCCTATTTATCCGACGATTTGTCGGCTGTTAATGTGCTGATCAGTGAACGCATGGCCTCCGAACATGCGCCGCGCATTCCGCAGGTCACAAAACACCTTGTCGATGCGGGCGGTAAACGGCTGCGCCCGATGCTGACCCTCGCAGCGGCGCGGATGTGTGGCTATCAAGGGGAATACCACTTAAATCTGGCTGCGACCGTAGAATTTATTCACACGGCCACCCTACTGCATGATGATGTCGTTGATGAAAGTGCTCAACGGCGCGGGCGGCCAACGGCCAATCTGTTGTGGGATAATAAATCCTCTGTTCTGGTGGGTGACTATCTGTTTTCACGGGCTTTCCAGTTGATGGTTGAAACCGGCAATTTGCGGGTCCTAGATATTTTGTCCAATGCCTCTGCGACGATTGCCGAAGGCGAAGTACTGCAACTGACCGCCGCGCAGGATCTAAACACGGATGAAGCGATTTACATGCAGGTCATTCGCGGCAAAACGGCGGCGCTGTTTTCGGCTGCAACCCAGGTGGGCGGTGTCATTGCAGAGGCCGACGAGGGAATCGTACAGGCGCTGTTCACCTATGGCGACGCGCTTGGAATCAGCTTTCAGATCGTGGATGATCTGCTGGATTACGGCGGCATTGCCGCGCAGACCGGTAAAAACATCGGCGATGATTTCCGCGAAGGCAAACTGACCCTGCCAGTGATCAAGGCTGTGGCCAAAGCCACCGAAGAAGAACGTGAATTCTGGGTGCGCGTCATCGAAAAACGCAAACAACAGGACGGTGATCTCGAGCATGCGCTGACGCTACTGCATAAATACGATACGCTGGAAGAAACCCGTCAGGAAGCGATGGCATGGGCCGCCAAGGCCCAAGCTGCCATCCGCACGCTGCCAGACCATGAATTGCGCGATACACTCGTTGATATCGCCGATTACGTCGTGGCCCGTATCAGCTAAACCCGTCGCATCGGGCCGGATGAAGCCCACCAATGGGGGTGCAACCCGGCAATGACCTGCTGCGCCTGTTGTGCGGCTTTCTGCGTTGGGTAGAGGCCAAAACAGGTGGCACCCGATCCGGACATCCGCGCCAAGGCGCAACCCTCGGTGTCCATAAGGGCCTGTAGAACATCTGAAATCACCGGCTGCTGCACAATCGCCGGTGCCTGCAGATCATTACGTTGCTCTGCAAGGAAGTCGATAAAATCCTCAAACCGCGCGAATGCTGGCACAACGGCGGGCATGGCGCTGTTATCCTTGCGAGGCAGGGCTTTGAACACATCCGCCGTGGCGACCTCAACCAACGGGTTCACCAAGACGAGATAGCCGTCCGGCAAAGCTGGCAATGCGGTCAATTCATCGCCGATCCCCTGCATGCGGCAGGGCTGCCCCGCGAGGCACACCGGCACGTCAGCCCCAAGGGACAGCACCGCAGCATCGGTAGGCAGCCCAAGGTTGCCCAAACGCGCAAGCCCCCGCAACGTCGCCGCCGCATCCGATGATCCGCCGCCAATTCCAGAGGCCGCAGGCAGATGTTTGTCCAACCTGATATCCGCCCTTAGCCCGGGGTAAAGTGCAGCAGCCTTTAGCACCAGATTGCGGCCATCCACTGGCACCCCTTTGGCCCTTGGGCCGGTGACGGTCAAACCGGTCTCAGTCGCCGAAGATAACGTGAGCCGGTCACCGATTTCTGCAAAAACCACCAGTGAATCCAGTAGGTGATAGCCGTTAAGCAATTGTCCGGTGACATGCAGGCTCAGGTTAATTTTGGCCGGCGCAAATTCCTTAACCGTCATGGGCGACGGGAATCGGCGCTTCGCCTTCCTCTTCGAGCACAACATCCAGACCCACCTCTAACTTGCGCCGGATGCGGTCGGCCTCTTGCTCTTCGGGATCAAAGGACAAGGCCCGTTTCCACTGGAACTCGGCCTCCAGATGGCGACCCACGGCCCAATAAACATCCCCGAGATGGTCATTCACAATCGGATCAACCGGCATCAGTTCGGCCGCGCGTTCCATATGGCCCACGGCCTCTTCGTAGCGGCCCAGACGATACAGCACCCAGCCCAGAGAATCGGTAATATAGCCATCATTCGGACGCGCCGCGACGGCAGTTTCGATCATCCCCAAGGCTTCATCCAGCTTCTCGCCCCGCTCCACCAACGAATAGCCAAGGTAATTCAGGACCTGTGGCTGATCGGGAACCAAGGCGAGGGACTGCCGAAAATCGGCGTCGGCCAGATCCCAGCGTTTCTCGCGTTCGTGGGAAATGCCTCGGGCGTAGTAGATAAACCAATGCGACGGTTCTGGGTCGCCATAAAGCTCTAGCGCGCGGTCATAGGCGGCGGCGGCGGCGTCAAACTCACCCATCTGACGATACCGGTCGCCCAGCGTATAATGCACGATCGGCAGCACCCCATGGGTTTTGCTCAGCTGTTTGAGTACCTCAAGCGAAGCCTCCGGATTGCCCGCCAGACGCAGGGCTTCGGAACGCCCCAATTCAACCGCGTGAAAAGACGGATGATCCGCAGGCACTTTGGCGTAGGTTTCGGTCGCCAGATCAAAGCGCTTCAACTCTTCGAGCAGGGAGGCGCTTTGCAAGAGTGATTCTATCTGGCTCGGGTTCAGCACTTCGGACATGCGTGAATACATCAGCGTATAGGTTGGCAATGCCTCTGCGCGCAGGGCTTCGGCCACCATGAAAAAGACCTCTCCCAGCCCTTCTTGCGGCGTGCGCACAATGTCAAAATCGACAGTTTCGCCTGCCGCCAGTCGGGCGCGTAAGGCCTGCAGTTCAGGGTCAAGATCACGACCCGCAATCGCGTCGATCAGTTCAATCGCGTCATCGCCGCGCTCCAGCTGGCTCAGAATCTGAGCGTGGGCCATAATACCGCGCCGTGTGGCCTGCAACATCACCCCCGTATCGCCTGAGAATATCTCATCCGCCCCTTCAAAATCGCCCACGGTCGCCAAGGCCATTGCTTTGTGGAACAACCCGAAAGCGGCCAGCCCGTCCTGCGCGGCGACCTTATCAAATTCGGCCAGCGCTTCGCTCATCTCTCCTTCGCCGACAAGCGCCCAGGCGATGGCCAGACCATCGACCAATTGCCCGACCGACAAGCCTGCCTCAATGTCGGCAATAGCCGCCCCGAATTCATCGTTTTTGAACTGGTTCGTCAGCAGCACCATACGCGCCACCTGACTGTTCAACCCGTCCGCGACGATTTTACGGGCAATCGGGACAGCCTTGTCGAATTCATCCAGTCCGACATAGGCAGACATGGCATTTTCCAGCAAAACCGGATTGCCCGGATCGCGCAACAGCGCTTGGGTGTAATAGGTCGCCGAGGCTTCGTAATCGCTGAAGAAACGGGCGTGGCTGGCGGCCAGATAGGGCCCTGCCAAACCTTCGGCTTGTGCCGATACAGGGGTAAGCGGCAAAATACCCATTGATAAAATTGCCAGAATGCTCAGTTGTCGACGGATCACGCGCGGGCCCCTTGTTTTTTTGCTTGTCTAAAAACTAGGACGTCGGGACCGGCAAAGCAATGCGGGGCGCCCAAATGAGCGCCCCGTTGCCAAAGATTTTACATATTCGGGTAGTTTGGACCGTCACCGCCCTGCGGGGTGACCCAGTTGATGTTCTGGCTCGGGTCCTTGATGTCGCAGGTTTTACAATGCACGCAGTTTTGGAAGTTAATTACAAAACGCGGATCTTTGCCGTCCTCGCGGATCACCTCATAGACACCCGCCGGGCAATAGCGCTGCGCCGGTTCGTCAAATTGCGGCAGGTTCACCATCATTGGAACAGCGGCGTCTTTTAGCTGCAAATGACAGGGCTGGCTTTCCTCGTGATTTGTCATCGAATAGCTAACGTTGGTCAGGCGATCAAAAGACAGCGTGCCATCCGGTTTCGGATAGTCGATTTTCTTGTAAAGGCTCGCCCGCCCTGTCGACTCGGCGTCGTTTTTACCGTGGCTCAACGTGCCAAAGAGCGAAAGGCCCAGCGTGTTGGTCCACATGTCCAGCCCGCCCAGCATCAAAGACGCCGTCAGACCCCATTTGGACCACATCGGTTTAACATTGCGGACTTTTTTCAGATCGTCCCCGATGGCCCCTGTGCGCACCTCGGTTTCATAGGCGGTCAGCTCGTCACCGGACCGCTCGGACTTGATCGCATCATAGGCGGCCTCTGCGGCGGCCTTACCAGACAACATCGCGTTATGATTGCCCTTGATGCGCGGGACGTTGACCATGCCGACAGAACAGCCCAGCAAAGCCACACCGGGCGCAACCATTTTGGGCATCGACTGATAACCACCCTCGGAAATCGCCCGTGCGCCATAGGCCACGCGTTTGCCGCCCTTCAGCAGCTCGGCCACCATCGGATGGTGCTTGAAGCGCTGGAATTCCATATAGGGGAACAGATGCGGGTTTTGATAGTTCAGATGCACCACAAAACCGACATAGACCTGATTGTTTTCAAGGTGATAGATGAAAGACCCGCCGCCTGCATTGCTTTCCAGCGGCCAACCCATCGTATGGGTGACAGAGCCTTCCTTATGCTTGGCTGGGTCGATTTCCCAGATTTCCTTCATGCCAAGGCCGAATTTCTGCGGCTCATGACCATCCGACAGATTGTATTTCTCAATCACTTCTTTGGACAGCGAGCCCCGCACGCCCTCAGAAAGGAATACATATTTTCCCAGCAGCTCCATGCCCGGTTCTGTATTCGGACCGTAAGAGCCGTCACTCTCCAGGCCAAAGACACCGGCAATCACGCCTTTGACTTCGCCCTTGTCGCCATAAACCAAATCAGAACAGGCCATACCCGGGAAAATCTCAACACCCAGCTCTTCGGCCTGTTCGGCCATCCAGCGGCAGACGTTCCCCATCGAGACAATGTAATTGCCGTGGTTGTGCATCAGCGGAGGCATCGGGAAATTCGGAATACGAATCTGACCGGCAGCCCCCAGCATGTAGAATTTGTCTTCGGTCACCGGCGTATTCAGCGGCGCACCTTTTTCTTTCCAGTCCGGAATCAGAGCATCCAGCCCGCAGGGGTCCAGAACCGCGCCGGACAGAATATGCGCCCCAACTTCAGACCCTTTTTCCAGCACCACAACATTCAGATCGGCATCCAGTTGTTTCAGACGGATGGCCGCCGACAGGCCAGCCGGGCCAGCGCCCACGATGACCACATCATATTCCATCGATTCGCGTTCGATATCGGACATAATTCTCTTCCCCACAGCGCCACGCGCTACTTTCTATTCGCAAGCTCTCCCTCTTCCCCTAGCGGAAGCGCCCAAAGCCGGTCAATTGAAACGGCGCGTTATATGCCCCGAGCGCGACATTCGGACCCGAAATTTATGCGGTTCCAACAAAAATCCGGCAAAACATTGCCCGAATCCCTTAGGCAGGCTGGCGCACACTCTTGACTTTCCCCCCTGCCCCTGAGTTAACAGCAAGACGCTGACGCCTGAAGAAACACAAAGAAAACAGGGCCTCCATGGACAAGATACCAATGACCCGCGCGGGCTTCACCGCGCTAGATCAAGAACTAAAAAAGCTCAAATCGGTTGAGCGCCCCGCAATCATCAAAGCGATTGCCGAGGCCCGCGAGCATGGCGACCTGTCGGAAAATGCCGAGTATCATTCTGCCCGCGAAAAACAGAGCTTTATCGAAGGCCGCATCAAGGAAATCGAAGGGCTGATTTCTCTGGCCGAGGTAATTGACCCCGCCTCCTTGTCCGGTTCGATCAAATTCGGCGCGACCGTGCGCTTGGTTGATGAAGACACCGACGAAGAGCGGACCTATCAAATCGTTGGTGAAGCAGAGGCCGATATTGAACGCGGCTTGCTGAATTTGCGCTCCCCCCTTGCGCGGGCCTTGATCGGTAAAGAAGAAGGTGACAGCGTAGAGGTGCGGACCCCCGGCGGGGAACGCAGCTATGAAATTCTGGACGTAAAATACGTTTGACCGCACCGCGGTCTCAGGAGGCTTTTGTGGCCCAACCAGACAATAATAACCGGTCCGACCCCGGCATTTACAGCGCGCAATCCGCACAGCAGGGGCGCGACAAAGCTGATGTGATCGCCATTGTGCTCACATTGGTCTGGGTCGCGCTGACCGGCGCGTTTTTCCTGACGACGCGGGGGCAGACCGATACCAGCAGCCTGAGCAACCCGCTGCAGTTTATCATGGTGCTGATGGCGGTCTTCATGCCTGTGGCGGTGATTTGGGTCGGGGCTTGGGCAGCCAAAAGCAGCAGGATCATGCGCGAGGAATCTGCACGGCTGCAGGCTGCGATTGATGCCATGCGCCAAAGCTATCTGGAGCAGCAAAAACTGCTGGCCTCAACACGACAGCCCGAAGTCACCCAAAAGCTGAATGAAATCGCCGCCGCGACCAAAGAAACCGAACAACGCATTGCCACCTTCACCTCTGCGCGCGAAAGCGGCCAACCGGTCCATCTTGCGCAGGACAATCCTTCTTCCGCCGGAGTCGAAGGTCAATCCGCCCTTGCGCTTGGCACCTCTGCCGAAGATATGCAGCCCGCTCTGACGCGTGCCGAACTGATCCGTGCGGTTAATTTTCCTGAAAACACCGAAGACGTCGAAGGGTTCGCCGCCCTGCGCATGGCGCTCAAGAACCGACAGGCGGCCAAGCTTATTCAGGCCGCACAGGATGTTTTGACCCTGCTCAGCGAAGAGGGCATCTATATGGATGACCTGCGTCCCGACATTGCTCGCCCCGACGTCTGGCGCGCTTTTGCCAGCGGCGAACGGGGGCGCGCCATTGCGCCGATGGGCGGCATTCGGGACCGTTCCAGTCTGGCGCTGACCGCAGCTCGGATGCGCTCTGACCCGATTTTCCGCGACGCCAGCCATCATTTTCTACGTCAGTTCGACAGCCAATATGCGCTGTTTGCCGACGGCGCGTCGGATACGGAAATCGCCAACTTCGCCACCACCCGCACCGCCCGCGCCTTTATGCTGCTGGGACGGGTATCAGGGACGTTTAACTAAGGGTTTAGGTAGGGGTGCTGAAGGTTGGCTTGAAGCGAATTCCGGCCCTTACCGGTCGTTGATGTCTGTAGCGAATGACGGCTTCGAGCCCAAAGTCACCGATGCTGCGCTTTGCACGAATGTGAGCTATGCAGCTCTTGTCAACCGGACGATTATCTCAGGGCTGCCACGCGATAACGGCTCTCGCTTCCAGTTTCCGAAGGTTTCCGCAAGCAACAGGCCGCTCTTGACTGCCATCGCTTCTATCTCGGCTAGTCCAACAAATCGCAGCGTGCTTTGAGAAATCAAAGTCCCGCTGCCGTCGTTGAAGTCGTAACGCTCTTCGAACGTCACGCAATCGTCGCTGACCTTCAAAACCTCGTGGACAACTTGAACTGTTTGACCCCCGCCAAGATCACAGGCAGGCGCGGCATGCTCCGGCATCCATCGAAACCAAGGTCTGACGGCCGGATTGCGGGTCTCAAACCAAAACGATCCATTGCGATGCAACCGCTTCTTAACCGCCTCAAACAGGGCCGAAATTTGAGTATCTTGCAAAAGACATTGGAATGCGTGGTCAGTCATGATCGCTGCATCGAATTTTGGAAGATCGTCCAAATCGGATACCAACCCTGTCACCCAGTTTACTGATCGAGCACCGTCCTTCTGCATCGCGCTGGCGATCATCTGGGGCGCGGGATCAATCGCTGTCACCTGATATCCGCGCCCCGCGAGGTCGAGCGCCAAGGTTCCTGTGCCGCACCCAATATCAAGGATAGTCGCGGGCGTTTCTGGAAGTTGCGCAATATAGAAGTCGAAGTCTTCGCGAGAGGAGTTAATCGCGTCGTATAGTTCAACGAGTTTAGAGTTTTGATACAAAGCGTCCATACGCGGTAGCCTAAAGGCGTGGCTGGTGTGATGAAAGCCGACATTGATCTTGGATCACAGAAAGTCCGCATCGTCCCGCTCAGCAGGCCTTAGCGCGTTGCGCAGCGAATATCCCCTTTCCGCCCCTACCGCAGCCCAAATCCCGCGTAGGGCAGAAACGTCACCATATCCCCCAGCTTGATCTCTTGAGCATCATCGCCAAGCTCGATCAACCCGTCAGCCCAGGACAGGCCCGAAATCCGGCCCGAGCCTTCGGAGGCAAAGGCTTCGGCGGTGCCATCAGGAGTTAATCTGGCGCGCAAATACTCGCGCCGACCGGCTTTTTTACGTTTCTCAAAACCGGCAGGCACCTGCATGCGCAGCGGCTCGGTCCAGCCGGCACCTGCCAGCGCCGAAAAAGCGGGGCGCGCGAAGATTAAGCTGCAGACAAAGGCCGCCACCGGATTTCCCGGCAAGCCAAAGACCGGCACCCCTTGCCACATCGCAAGCGCCAAGGGGCGTCCCGGTTTCAACGCGATGCGCCAATGCTGCAGAGTGCCCTCTTCGGCGAGAAGGGCTGAGACATGGTCCTCATCCCCTGCCGAGGCCCCGCCCGATGTCAGGATCACATCCACCTGCGCCGCCGCCGCATCCAGCCGCGCGCGTAAGGCACCGCGATCATCTGAAACATGCCCCAGATCTACGGGTGCATAGCCCCAGTCCTGCGCCAGCGCCAGCAGCATCGGGCGGTTGGCGTCATAGGTTCGCGCCGCATCCGCCGTGCTACCACTGGCGGCCAATTCATCACCGGTCGATAAAACTCCGACACGCAGTTTTTTGTATACCGCAACGCGTGTCACCCCAACTGCCGCCAGTAAAGCCGTCTCGGCAACGCCGATCCGTGCGGATTTTTGCAGGGCGATTTGCCCGGCCTGAACATCTTCTCCGGCTTTGCGCAGGTTCGCCCCCGACTTTGGCAGGCCCGAAAACCGGACCCGCCCAGCGCTAAGCGTGACATCTTCGTCCATGACAACAGTATCGACCCCTTCGGGCACCAAAGCCCCCGTCAGAATGCGCAGGGCCTGACCAAAAGGCAGAGTGCCAGTGAACGGCCCCCCAGCCGCCGCCCGACCCGCCGCCAGCGGCAAATCCTGCGAAGCATCCTGTGTCAGCGCATCAAAGGCAAAGCCATAGCCGTCCACCGCGCAATTGGCCCCCGGCGGGTTTGAACGCGGGGCGGCGACATCCGCGGCCAGCACACGGCTTTGCGCCGCGGTCACGGCGATCTCTTCCTGACCGACAACCGGATGCATTCGACTTTTCAGAACTGAAAGCGCTTGCTCAACCGGCGTCCATTTCACCCCTTCGGGCAAGGCAAAACAGTCGTTTTTCAAAGGCGTTCTGGCCTGTGGTTCTGCTGAGGTCTGCAATCCTGTCTGGTGCAGAATGAAATCGGCAATTGTACTTGTATCATCCAGATCAAATACCGGTCGGTCGCTGACCTGAAGCGCGGAATCCGCCGCAATGGCTTGAACCGTAGGGTCATCCAGCGCGATCAGCGGATTGCCGGTCGCCGCCCGAAAGGCTTCGATCTTGGGATGGTCGTCGCGTTTATACCCCTCGATCAGTACCAGATCGACTGGGGTCATGCGGGCCAGTTGTAGGGCCAGACGAGGCTCGGATGTGCCGCGCAACTCATGCATCAAGGCCCAACGCGTGCCCGAGGCCAGCAAGACCTCTTTTGCACCGGCATGGCGATGGCGATAGCTGTCTTTACCCGGTTGATCGACATCGAAACGGTGATGGGCATGTTTCAGAGTCGATACCGAAAAGCCCCGACCGGTGATTTCGGTGACCAGACGCTCCATCAGACCGGTCTTTCCGGCATTTTTCCAGCCGACGACACCAAATATCTTCATGTTTCGGGGGCTCCTGACAGCAGGCGTTCTGCGGTCTCCAGATCTTCAGGGGTGTTCACGTTGAAAAAGGGATCAAATGGCTTGTCCGGAAAACGCGCCGTTGCTGCGCCGTGTTTGTCTGTCCAGAGCACCACTTTGCGCAAGCCCTCTTGCAAGGAGGCCCGCAAATCATCGCGCAACGCCACCGGCCAAAGCCCAAAGGTCGGATGCCGCCACACTCCGCCCTTGGGATTGGGGGTCGCGGCAAGGGCGATGGGTTTGGCTTCTGTTTCTGCCGCCAACAACAAACGCGGTGTCAAATCCTGGGGAAAGAAAGGCGTGTCAGCTGCCGCAGATACCACATGATCCGCGCCCTGATCCGCCGCCCAATCCAGTGCCGCTAGAATGCCCGCCAAAGGCCCCGCATAGCCCTCGATTGAATCGGCAATGACCGGCAGGCCAAAACGGGAAAACCGCGCCGGATCACCATTGGCATTGAGGGCCAATGCCGCCACCTGCGGCTCCAACAGATCAATCGCGCGGCCCATCAGGCTGCGTCCGTTGATCTTCAACAGGCCCTTATCGCCCCCCCCCATGCGCGTGGCCAGCCCGCCCGCAAGGATCACACCAACAGGCTGTTTCATTCGGCAGCCCCTTTGCGGCGGTTTTTACGATGCTCATCAGGAACCGACGTAGGATCAGCATCCCAGATCAGCCGATCCGCCCCTGAAAGGCAGACAAAGCGCTGCCCGCGCAAACGGCCAATCACCGTCAGTCCGACCTGCTGGGCGATTTCCACGCCCCATGCGGTAAAACCGGATCGAGAGACCAACACCGGAATGCCCATCTGGGCGCATTTGATCACCATTTCCGAGGTGAGCCGTCCTGTCGTGTACAGAATCTTATCCGCCCCTTCGGTGCCTGTGGCCATCATCCAGCCAGCGATTTTATCCACCGCATTATGCCGCCCCACATCCTCCATATAGACAAGCGGTTGATCCTTTTGGCACAGAACCGTGCCATGGATCGCACCCGCCGTCAGATACAGGCTCGGCGTTTGATTGATCACAGCCGATAGCCGGTAAAGCCAAGAGGCGCGCACTTCGGCTTGCGGTAATTTCAAATCCGCAAGCCCTTCCATCATGTCCCCGAATACCGTGCCCACGGCGCAGCCGCTGGTGCGGGTCTTTTTCTGCAGTTTTTCCTCGTAATCGGTTTCGCGCGCTGTGCGCACAACTACGGTCTCCAACTCTGCGTCGAAATCAATGCCGGTGATTTCTTCTTTGGGGTTCAACATGCCTTGATTGCGTAAAAACCCCAGCGCCAGATATTCGGGATAATCGCCAATGGTCATCGCCGTGACAATTTCCTGCCGGTTCAAATAAATGGTCAGCGGACGTTCTTCGACCACCTCGGTCGTGACAGGCGTACCGGTGTGATCAATGCCCTGTACCGCGCGGGTCAGACCCGGTTTGGACGGCATCGGTGCAATCACATAGTCGTCTTGCGATGATCTTTTGGGCAATTGCATCTCCTGCTGAGTTGACCTACAGGCCTAGAGGTCACTTTAGGGAAGAGTTATGCCTGCCTCCACTCCGAAATCAGCATATCTGCGCGGCCTGCGGGATGGTACGCCTTTTCTGCTTGTTCTGCTGCCTTTTGCGCTGTTGTTCGGAGTCGTCGCCACAGAAGCCGGACTCAGGATGAGCCAAACCATCGGCTTTTCCCTGCTGGTGATCGCCGGTGCGGCGCAGTTTGCCGCTGTACAGCTGATGACCGAAAACGCGCCAGTTCTGGTGGTGGCCGGAACCGCGCTTGCAGTGAATATGCGCATGGCGATGTATTCGGCCTCGCTCGCGCCCCATATCGGCAAAGCCCCGCTGGGTATCCGCGCCGTGATCGCCTATTTTCTGGTGGATCAATCCTATGCGCTGTCGATCATGGAATATGAAAAACGCCCCGATGAATCGACCGCAGCGAAAATCGCCTATTTCTTCGGAACCATCAGCCTGATGTGTCCGCTGTGGTATGTATTTACCGTCATCGGCGCATTGATTGGCACCAAGATACCGCCGGAATACGCGTTGGATTTTGCCGTGCCGATCACCTTTTTGGCAATGATCGCTCCGATGTTGAAAACCCCAGCCCATATTGCCGCTTCGATCACCGCTGTTGTCCTGTCGCTGCTGCTGATCGATGTGCCCCTGAATGGTGGCATGATCCTTGCTGCTTTGGCGGCGATGGCCATGGGAGCCTATATCGAGTTGCGCACCGAAAGGAGCCAATCATGAGCTACAGCACCGGAGAAATCTGGCTAATTATTGCGATCATGGGGATCGGCACTTTTTTGATCCGCTTTTCGTTTATCGGTTTGATCGGAGATCGCAAACTGCCGGATTGGGTCCTGCGGCATCTGCGCTACACACCCGTCGCGGTTCTGCCCGCGCTTGTGGCCCCCTTGGTGATGTGGCCCGCCGCCACCGATGGCGCCCCGGACCCGGCGCGGCTCACGGCGGCGGCGGTTACACTGATTGCGGGCTATCTGTCCAAAAACCTGTTTGTCGCGATTATCTGCGGAGCCAGCACGCTCTATTTGATGCTGTATCTTTTGGGTTAAGGCGTGACTTTACCCGTCGTGCCCAAGAGGTCTTTGTTATTATCAGCAGAATCATCCTGAACCAGACGGGTTTGAACGTTCGGCAAAAGGGCAAACGCCTCCATCGCTTTTAGCGGATACCAGGTCTGCGGGATGCTTTCAAAACCCTCGATCTGGCGCAGAATACGGGTAATCGAATTGGTGCATTGGGCTTTGCTGACCGCGCCGTTTTCCTGCACAAGTCGCAAGGCCAGTTCGGCGGTTTCAGGCGAGACCACAACGGTTTGCGCTACAACATCAAAGGTTTCACGCGCGTGGTAATCCTCATAAAAGGCAACCGCACTTGGCTCCATGCCGAAATGCACATCGTTCCGTTCCGGCAAGGACGGGTGATACCATGTACCCGCCGGATCAAAGATCAACCGTTGCGATCCGTTGATCAACAGGGCGGAATGCGCGCCCTCGTTGGAACGGGTGTTCACCACGGTATATAGGGTAATAGAGGGGGGCGCATCATGGCGATAGATGCGCGCAGCGACGGCCTCATCAGAGGCCCACTTCGGTTCAGCCGTACAAGAGACCAGCACCAGAAAAACAGCGCTTAACAAGAAAAGCAAACGGCGCAAGACGTATCCTCTTTGACAGGTACCAGGCGAGGGCAATCGCGCCGTCGCTTGCGGGATCAGCTGTTAAAGATCGCCAAAAAGACCAGAACGCCAATAGAGATGCAAGCACCCCAAGTGACCATTTTCACAAAACCTTCAAAGGTTTTTTCCTGAACTGTGATGTCCATTTCGCCCTGCTTATAGTCGGCCATGTCTGTCGTCCTTGATTACGTGTTTGCCAGCTCAATTATACGAAATTTCAAAGGCTGTCACGCCCCAGCCATCAGGTAATTTTGCCGCTAGTCGTTTTCCAGATCCTGTGCCAGCCTGAATCCGATCCTGTTGGCTTCGACTTCCGGTTCTTCGGACTGCCGGGGCATGGCCCGCAACAGCACGTTGAGCTGACTGACATGCTGGATCAACTGGGTTTTCACCCCTGTCGGGTCGGTGCCATAAAAGGTGACGATATCAGGATCAAAGAATCCCAAACCTTCAATGCGCAACACGCCAGCGTCGCCACCGGTCATGCCCAGCGCGACCTCATGGTTGTTATCCAGCGTATCCTCGAAATTCTTGATATACAGAATTAGCCGCTCATAGGCCCATTCTGCTGGGCTTTTTTCCTTCACCGGTTTGCGCGTCAGCCGTTCGGGCAGCGGTTTGCCCTCGGCACAATCGGCGTTGGGGTCGGAATGCACCGCATGAGCGCGCGGCAGGGCGTCGGCCTCGGCGGCCTCAGCCGTTGTCTTGATTGCGTTGTCCATAGGGCTCCTCTCCTCGCGCCTGCCACAGCCAGACACCATCCTCAGAGAGTGTGCGGGTCAATCGACCAGAAAGCCAGAGGTGATTCACATGGGCCATGGTCTCTGACAATGCCAGCCCGTATTCGCCCCCCCGAATCTCGCGCTTGAACATCGGTATGAAGCACGCACCGGCTGGTTTTGGTGTCTGCAGAAAATCCAAAAGGCGTTTTAGCGCGTTTTCGTGATTCTCGATCAATTGGCGCATCCGCAACGGCAGCCCCGTAAAGGGCAGCTTATGTCCGGACAACACCAGATGCTCGGGCTTGGCCAGCGCCGCCAGCCGGTGACAGGATTCATCCCATTCCGCCACCGGATCGGCGTTGGGTTCGGTTGGATAGAGGCCGATATTCGGGGAAATCGATGAAATAATCTGATCCCCCGCGATCACCAAATGATCGTCGCGGCTCCAGAAGGTGGCATGTTCGGGCGCATGGCCATGGCCGATATGCACATCCCAGCGCCGCCCGCCCATCTCGATCACGTCCCCTTGCTGGAGTCGTTCATAACCGATCGGCAAAAGCCCGACGACATCGGCAAAATTGAACGGTCTTTCGGTCTTGCGCGCCGCAAGGATCTCGGGGTCCATGCCCGCAGATGTCCAGAAAGCAACCTGCTCAGGCGTCGGCAGGGGCTGTTCATCAAGCGTCAACATCCGCGCATAAAGGTAACTTGTGCGGGTGGTCCAGATGGCCGCCCCGGTACGCGCGGCCAACCAAGCGGCACAGCCGACATGGTCGGGGTGATAATGGGTCAGGATAAGGCGGGTAACAGGCTTTTGCGCAAGCGGCCCGTCCAGAATCCCCTGCCATTGGGCGCGGGTGCGTTTGGTGTCCAGACCAGTGTCGACAATAGTCCAGCCATCGTCGTCCTCTAGCGCGTAGGCATTCACATGATCCAGCGCCATCGGCAGGCTAAGGCGTATCCAAAGAACCCCCTGAGCGATCTGCACATAATCACCGGCTGCCGGCGGGTTTTCTACAGGATAGCGAATGCCCCGAGGGGCAGCGACATTCACGCTGCCAGATCCTCATCGCTGATTGCATACAGTCCTGCGGCCCCTTCCTGAACATGCGCCAACAGGGCACTATGCTCGGGCAGCAGACGTTTGATATAGAACTCTGCCAAGCGCAGGCGGCTGCCTTCTCCGTTCACGGCCATCGCAGCCTTCAGGTGGAAATGCGCCCCCAACACCCGGGCAAAAGCCCGCAAATACGGCACGCATCCTGCAAAGCGGTCGTTCAGGTCTTCCTGAGCCAGCAGCCACTCGGTGGTTTCACGCAAGGATTCCGCTGCCGACCAGACGGCTTCGGCCAGTTCCGGCACGATCGTGCGGGCGGCCTCGGCTTGTGCTTCGACTTCTTCCAGCAAACGGAACGCCGCTTCGCCACCGTCCATCATCTTGCGCGCCACTAGGTCCATCGCCTGAATGCCGTTGGTGCCCTCATAGATCGGCGTGATCCGCGCATCGCGGGAATATTGCGCCGCGCCGGTTTCCTCAATAAAGCCCATACCGCCGTGGATTTGCACCCCCAGCGCGGCCACTTCGTTACCGATATCCGTGCCATAGGCCTTGGCGATGGGGGTCAAAAAGGCTGCGCGCGTGGTCCAGTCTTTGGATTTTGTCGCGGTCTGCATGTCAATCGCAACCGAACAGGCCAGCGTAATCGCACGGGCGGCGAAAACCTCGGCCTTCATCGTTGCAAGCATCCGTCGCACATCGGCATGTTCGGCAATCGCACCGGTGCCACCCTGAACCGGTGTTTTGCCTTGCTTTCGGTCCATGGAATAGCCCAGCGCGTGTTGATAGGCCGCATCCGCAATCGCCACCCCCTGCGCAGCCACACCAACACGGGCATTATTCATCATGGTGAACATGGCTTTCATCCCGCCATGTTTTTCGCCAACCAGCCAGCCCTTGGCCCCGTCAAATTCCATCACCGCCGTCGGAGAGCCGTGAATACCCATTTTATGCTCCAGCGACACCACCTTAAGCGTATTTGCCACCCCCGGATTGCCATTCTCATCGGGTAGCAATTTGGGCACCAGAAACAGGCTGATCCCCTTGGTGCCTGCGATCCCGTCGGGCAGACGCGCCAGCACCAGATGGATGGTGTTGCTATGCAGATCGCTATCGCCCCAAGTGATGAAAATCTTCTGGCCACTGATGGCATAGGTGCCGTCATCCAACGGTTCTGCCTTGCTGCGCAACGCCCCGACATCAGACCCGGCGTGGGGCTCTGTCAGGTTCATTGTCCCGCTCCATTCCCCGGCGTTCAATTTGGGCAGATACAGCGCCTTTAGCGCATCGCTTGCGTGATGCTCCAAAGCTTCGATCTGGCCCTGCGACAGCAACGGATTAAGCTGCAACGCCATACAAGAGGCCGACATCATGTCATTAACTGCCGTTGCCATGGAAAACGGCAGCCCCATTCCACCATAGGCCTCTTGCGAGGAAATCCCGACCCAACCACCTTCACGGATCGACGCATAAGCCTCTGCAAATCCCGGAGAAGAGCGGACAACACCGTTCTCAAGCCGTGCCGGATGCAGATCGCCATTGCGGTTGACAGGGGCGATCACCTCTTCGCACATCTTGCCCGCTTCGCCCAGAATGGCCGCCGCAACATCGTCGGTGGCCTCGGCAAAAACCTCGGTTTCGCAAAGCTGTTGGAAACCGACGACTTCATCAAAGATGAAGCGAAACTCTTCAACCGGGGCACGATATGGCATGGCGTTCTCCTGAACGGTACTTGGAATCATCTGATTCCCACGTTAATCACTTGTTGAAAAGTACTTTATTCGGCGCGCCTCTCCGAGCAACCAAAACGCAACGTCAGAGATTATGGACAAAAACACCCGTCACCTAACAACAGAAGACGACGCGGTTGCAGAAGCAGCAAACCTGCTGCGTACCGGGGGGCTCGTGGCCTTTCCGACGGAAACCGTTTACGGGCTCGGGGCCGATGCCAGCAACAGCACAGCCGTGGCACAGATATTCGCGGCAAAGCAGCGCCCCCAGTTCAATCCGCTGATCATCCATCTGCCCGACCTGACCCAAGCACGTAAATATGCCGACTTCTCCGATGCCGCTTTGCAACTGGCGCAGGCCTTCTGGCCCGGTCCGTTAACCCTTGTGCTACCGCTGAAAAAAGGGGCCGCTCTCTCGCCGCTGGTGACGGCGGGCCTGACCAGTGTTGGCATTCGCGTTCCTGCCACACCGCTGGCCCAGTCCTTACTGCGAAAGGCGGCGGTGCCCGTCGCGGCCCCCTCGGCCAATCCGTCAGGGCAGATCAGCCCGACCCGTGCAGCCCATGTCGCCGCCGGATTGTCGGGCAGGATCGACGCCATTCTGGATGGAGGCGCCTGTGGCGTGGGGGTTGAATCCACCATCGTCGGCTTTGATCCGGAACCGGTGTTGCTGCGCCCCGGCGGCTTGGCGGCGGAAGATATCGCCCGCGTTTTGGGCCACCCTTTGCGCCAGAACACCTCAGAAGACCCCGATGCACCGACCTCTCCGGGGCAGCTGTTGTCGCATTACGCACCACGGGCGGCGGTCCGCCTGAACGCCACGGAAAAACGCGCCGGAGAAGTGTTATTGGGCTTTGGCCCTGTTGCAGATGCGGATTATTCGCTCTCTGAGAGCGGCGATCTAATCGAGGCCGCGGCCAATCTGTTTGACGCCCTGCACCGGTTGGACGGGGTCACAGGCGCCACAATCGCCGTATCGCCCATTCCAGACAAAGGTCTGGGCCGCGCGATTAATGATCGGTTGAAACGCGCCGCCGCACCGCGCGATTAAGCGTGGCCCGCCGTGGCCGACAACATCAGCGGATCAATCCCCAATTGCGCCAGCGCCGCCGTCCATTTGGCGTCATTGTCCTCGGAAAACAGGATTTCAGAGGTCGGATCGCAAGTCAGCCAGCCGTTTTGGGAAATCTCGCCCTCTAACTGGCCAGCGCCCCATCCGGCATAGCCCAGCGCCAGAAAAAAAGCCTTCGGGCCGTCGCCTTCCGCCATATCCTGCAATACCTCAAGCGAGGCCGTCAGACTGGCGTGTTCAGAGACCCGCAAAGTGATGCCCTTGCGAAAATAATCGGTGGAATGCAGCACAAAGCCGCGTGTGGTTTCGACAGGGCCGCCAAAATGCACGTCGGATTCAGTGTTAAACATATGGGTATTGATCGAAAGCTGCTCCAGCAACTCCCCCATGGAAACCTCCGGTGCGATCTTATTGATGATCACCCCCATGGAACCTTCGGGTGTGTGATCACACATATACACAACGCTACGCGAAAATCGCGGATCGCCCATGTCGGGCATGGCGATCAAAAGTTTACCACTTAGGCTTTCGGAGTCAGATATCTCAGTCATGGACTAAAGATGCGCCTTAGGATGGCGCTCTGCAAGCCCATCCCGCAGGCAATCACGCGATGCTGTTGGATTTGTGACTTTCCATCGCTGCAGAGCGGCGTATTGTCGGCCCCATGAAAACACCTTTCTCTCTTTTATTGTCCGGTTTAACCGCCCTAGGCCTTTTGGCCCCTACTGCGCAGGCCGATGTGCTTGCCATTGATGATGTGGTTCAGGCGGAACTGTTGCCGGGATGGCGACAAGCCGATGGCACCCATATGGCCGGGGTGCGCATTTCCTTGGCTCCGGGGTGGAAAACCTATTGGCGCGCGCCCGGTGATGCCGGTATTCCGCCGCAATTATCGCTGGGTGGCTCTGAAAACATCGCCGCAACCGCCACCCATTGGCCAAAGCCTTCGGTCAGCGAACAGAATGGCATGCGGGTGATCGGTTATACGGATCAGGTGGTGTTTCCGCTGAAGATCACGCCAAAGAAAAAGGACGCGCCGATCCAGCTCTCGGGCAATCTGCATATTGGCGTCTGTGAGGATGTCTGTATTCCGGTGAATCTGACCCTTTCGGCGACCCTGCCCCCATCCGGATCAAAATCCGCTGAAATCTCTGCCGGTCTCAGCGACCGTGCGCAGACGGCTGCCGAAGCAGGGGTGCGTTCTGTGGTTTGCGAGATCGCCCCGATCAAGGACGGCATGCGCGTCACCGCGCGGATCAATATGCCCAGTGCCGGTGGGGCAGAGGTCACAGTTTTTGAAGTGCCGGACAAATCCGTTTGGGTGTCCGAAGCTCAAAGCCAGCGCAGCGGTAAGATGCTGGTGGCCTCAGCCGATCTGGTGCCGGAAACCGGTTCTGCTTTGGTGCTGAACCGCAAAGATATTCGTATCTCTGTTTTCGGGCACAGCCAGATGGTTGATATTCGCGGCTGCACCGCCAAGTAATCCTGCCCTTAGCGCGCCACCGCCTTGCGCGACGTGCCAAAGGCAAAGATCAACGCGCTGACCACAAACACCAGCACCGAAATCGCCGCTGATCCGATGATAAACACCGCAAGCGCTTGCATCGTAGTGGGGCTTTGCATCGACAGCCCCTCTGCCAACATCGGTGCAAATTGATCCGTCAGGATCACACTGCCCAGACTCGCGGCGAACAAAACCGCCATCGACAGACCTGCCAGAATCGTTGCACCACCAACGAGCCGCCCGCCCTTGCGCAGAGCCATCGCCCGCTTGAGCGCTTGAAACTGGCGGGAAAGGTCAAGCTGCATCGCCACAAGCGCCGGAACCACCAGCAGCACGAGCACCATGCCAAAACCCAACCCATAGACCAGCGTAATTACCGTCGGCTTCAGGAACTGTGCCTGTGCCGAGGTTTCATAGAGCAGCGGCGCAAGACCAAGCACGGTGGTCAATGTGGTTAGCATCACCGCGCGCAAGCGATCTGCCGCACCATCGATGATCGCCGCCACCAACCCGCGATCCTTGGCGTATTGGTCAATCGTCGTGACCAGCACAATCGAGTCATTGATTACAATCCCCGTCATCCCGATCAAGCCAACCACGGTAAACATCGACAGCGGCACATCCCAGATGTAATGCCCCCAGATTGTGCCGATGAGACCAAAGGGAATGATCGCCATCACCACCACGGGTCTGGTCCAGCTGGCAAAAACCCATGCAAGGACCAGATAAATGCCGACCAGACAAAGGCCAAAACCGATCAGCGCGTCATTCAGGAAATCCTGTTCCTGCTCGGCCAAGCCGCCCATGTGCCACGCCACCCCGTATTCGGTCTCGATCTCGGGCAAGATGACCTCTTGCAGCTGGGTAATGATTTCCTGCGCACGGGCCGGATCATCCTCAGAGATATCGCCGGTCACATTGACCAGCCGGAGCCCGTTTTCACGCTGCACCGTTGAAAAACCGGATTGCGATTTGACCGTGACAATATCGGACAGGGGCACATATTCGCCGCTTGGCGTGCGCATCTGTGTGCGCTCCATGAAATCGGCGGTCAATTCGCCGGTGGGCAGCTCCACCCGAATGGTCGCAGACCGCGGCCCATCAGGATAGGTGGCGGCCTCGATGCCATTCAAGCGGTTGCGCAACACTGACCCCAGCGTATCGACGCTAAAGCCAAGCGCCTGACCCTGGGGGGTCAGTTCCAGTATCAGTTCTTCCTTGTCATAGGCCAGCGAATCCTCGACTGCCGACACCTCGGGAAATTGAGCGACAGCGGTTTTGATTGCCTCTGCCGCGGCCTTTAGGGTTTCGGACTGAGCCCCGTATAATTCGACATCCAGCGAATCGCCGCCCGGACCGGACCGCCAACCGCGAAAGCTGACGGTTTCAGCCAACGGATGCTGACGTACCTCTTCCTGAAGGGCGGCCACAAAAGCAAAAGACGAATAGGGCCGTTGATCCGCATCCACCAGTTCAATCGCAATCGAGCCCAGTAATTCGGCGTCTTTATTCTCTGATCCAGCGATAGCGCGTCCGGTGTTGCCGCCGATTTCAGACAGCACATAAAGGATCGGATAGACCCCGTGTTCGCCTTCGAACTGCCGCGCGGTTGCCTCTGTGGCGCGCTGCATTTCCTTCATCATGGTAAAGGTATCGGCCCTGTCGGCACCAGTCACCATGGCAAAATTCCCCGAAACAGAAGAACGTTCCGGCGCATTGAAGAACCGCCACTGCACATCTCCGCGCACAAACAGCACCGCCTGAAATGCCAGCAAAAGAATGGCACCGGCCAGCACCGGATAGCGTGCCACGATCACCAGTTTCATCAAGGGGCGGAACAGCCTGTCGCGCACCCAGCCAAAGCCCTTGTTGACCTGCCGATTGGGCCAGTCATACCAATGCTCTTTTGCGGAATGGGCAATCGCATGGGACATGTGGTTGGGCAGGATCAAAAAGCATTCCACCAGAGAAGCCGTTAGAACTGCGATCACCGTAAAGGGAATGTCGGCGATCAAGTCGCCAAAACGCCCGCTAATGGCGGTCAGGCCGAAAAACGCAATGATGGTTGTGATTGTGGCGGCGAACACCGGTGGTGCCATGCGGATGGCGGCGTTTTCGGCGGCCTCTTGCGGGTTCTCCTTCAGCCGTCGCGCTCTGAAATCGGCATGTTCCCCGACAACGATGGCATCATCAACCACAATCCCCAAAGTGATGATCAAGGCAAACAGCGAGATCATATTGATCGTCAACCCGGCGGCATACATGATCGCGATGGTCGCCAGCATCGCCACCGGAATCCCCGCCGCCACCCAAAAGGCTGTGCGTGCGTTCAGGAATAGAAACAGCAGGCAGATCACAAAACCCAGCCCCATCAACCCGTTATCCATCAACAGGTTCAATCGGCCCGAAATCGCTTCGGCACGGGTGCGGATCAATTCGATATTCACATCAGCTGGCAGCGTCAGCGCCATTTCCGAGGCCACACCTTCGACCTGCCGCTGAATGCTGATCGCATCCCCCTGACTTGATCTATCCACCCGAACAGACACCGCTGGGTTTTCACCGACATAATAGGCACGGTTGCGGTCGATCCCTTCTACCCGGATGGTTGCAACATCGCCGATACGCAGCTTGGAGCCATCCTCATTCGAGCGCAGCACGATATCGGAAATCTCATCTGCGGTGCGTTTGGCCACGCCGGTGCGCACCCGAGCCGCCCCGCCAGAAACATCCCCCGCCGGATCGGCGCTGGCTTCGGCGGCAATCGCATTGGCAATTTGGGACATGCTGACGTCATTGCGGATCAGCGAAAGCGTTGGCACCTCGACGATGGTTTCAGGCGCGGCAACACCCCGGATCGTGGTTCGTGTCACACCTTCGGCAAAGAGCCGCGTGACAAATTCATCGGCAAATAGCCCAAGCTGGCCGACATCCACCGGCCCCGTGATCACCACATCTGTCACGCGGTCGCGCCAGGCGCCGCGCCGGACTTCGGGGTCTTCGGCGTCTTCGGGCAGGTTGGAGATGGCATCCACCGCCGCCTGCACATCATCGGCAGCACGGGCCATATCCCAGCCGGGTTCAAATTCCAGATTAAGCGAAGCGCGCCCCTCGCGCGAGGTCGCAGAAGAACTTTCAACCCCTTCAACCGTCAGCAAAGCCGGTTCAAGCAATTGCACAATCGCGGTGTCGACATCCTCGGCCCCTGCGCCATCCCAGCGCACGCTGACCGAAACGTCATCGATGATCACATCGGGAAAAAACTGCGCGCGCATCTGCGGCACCGCCGCCAACCCCAAGACGATCAGCACCACCAGCAACAAGTTTGCCGCTGTGCGGTGACGGGTGAAATAGGACAGTATGCCGCCTGCGGGGCCAGAAAGAGAGCGCATCGTTCTTATCCTCCCATCCGGCTTTCAAGCCGTTCAACAACCGGTGCCGGTATCTCTGCTGCCTGCAATTGACCAAGCAGGCGTTGTTTGACCGCGTCCGGCATCCGGTTGTTTGCCTCGACAAAAGCAACCAGCTTGGCGCGCCGTTCATCCGTGAGCGACAGCATCTCCGGTGCCTCGGGAATTTCGGCATTTTCTGCACGGATCGGGCGCACTTTGATCCCGCTGCCCAAAAGCGGAGAGCGCTCTGTGACCACTTCGCGGCCATAGACCTCTGGGCCCCGAATAAGAACACTGTCGTCCTGCCGCCGCAAAAGTTCAACGCGCACTGATTCCAACCGGTCTTCTGCCCCGACCACCAGAACCGTGGATGCCGCATCAACTGCGGTCGAGGGCAAACGGGCCACTCCGCGCATTTCGGGTTCAAGGATTTCCACGGTCACAAAATCACCGGGCCGGAACCCGCTGGCCCCTTCAAGACTGGCAAAAAGCAACCGCCCTGTCTGCCCCTCGGCCACGGTGGCGCTCTCGCGGGAGACAACGCCTTGGGCTGTTAGGTTCAGCCCCAAAACACCAAGGGTCGCTGTGACAGGTGCACCGAGCAACGCCCCCTGATCATCCAGAAGCCGCGCATATTGACCGGTCGAAATGCGGAACACCACCTCCAATGCACTCGGATCGGTCAAGGTTGCCAGCCTTTCGTTATTGGCAACCAACCCGCCTTCGATCACGGTGACATCGGCGAGCGTTCCGGTGAAATCTGCATAAACCTCTGTGTCGGCCAAATGCCGTTCGGCTTCGGCGACAGTGATTTCGGCACGGTTCAAAGCGGTCAGCGACTGATCAACCCGCGCTTCGGCCTGCGCCAATGATTGCCTGCGCGACACCACGGCCTGTCGCGCCGCCGCTTCGGCCAATGCGGCGGTTTCTACAGCGGCCTCTGTCCCGACGCCGCGTTCTTTTAGATCATTCTGACGTTTCAACGCCGCACTGCGCAAAGTCACCTGTTCTTGGGCCGAAGATAGCTCATCCTGCGCTAAAAGAAGGCCGCGTTCGGCGTCGCGCACTTCGGCCTGAGCTTCGGAATAGCCAGCCTGCGCCCGATCCAGTCCGGCCTGTGCGTCAGCGGGATCAATGCGGATCAACAGTTCTCCGTTTTGCACCTGACCGCCCTCTTGAAAGGCCGCGTGCAGCATAACAATCCGCCCCGAAGATGCGGCGCGTATATCCAGCGACCGGCGGCTTCGGACCTCCCCGAACGTTTGCAAAACAGGGGTTTCAACGCCAGGTTCAACAAGCTGCACGCTGGCGGCAAAGACGCGTTCCCGCGCGGGCCGCTGCCGCTGTTCTTCGTTGCGCTTGGCCTCGATCGCGCCCAAAAGGGTACTGCCCGCCCATGCCAAAAGGCCGACGGTAATCGCCAGCAAAAACAGCCCCATAAGGCTCCGGCCCAAAAATCGCATGCCTTGTCCCTTTGTTCATTTTAGCCCGCGCAGAGCCCGCCATCACAGCGCGGCAAACCGCAAAAATTAAGCGCAACTTGTATATAGTACTGTTTAAACGCCCGTCGGGATCACTTCCGTCGCAATTTTTCGTCCAGACGCGGAAAAATTTCGACAAAATTGCACGGCTTATGGCGCATATCCAACTGCAGGCACAGAATTTCATCCCATGCATCCTTGCAAGCGCCGGGACTTCCGGGCAGCGCGAACAGATAAGTGCCCTGCGCGACGCCGCCCGTGGCGCGGGATTGCACCGCAGAGGTGCCGATTTTTTTCATCGAGACAATAGTGAAAACCGTGCCGAAAGCCTCGATTTCCTTTTCATAGACATCGCGATGCGCCTCAACGGTAACATCGCGCCCCGTCAGGCCGGTGCCGCCGGTTGAAATCACCACATCAATTGCCGGATCGGCACACCATCTGCGCAGTTGATCCGCGATCTCGGCCCGCTCATCCGGCAGGATTTGGCGATCCGCCAAGATATGACCTGCCGATTGCAGACGATCGACCAACGTTTGACCGGAGCGATCTTCGGCCAGACTGCGGCTGTCGGAGACGGTTAAAACGGCGATCCGGACGGGGATAAAATCATTGGTTTCATCAATTCTGCTCATATCGCGCTATCCTTGTCGCATAACCGCAAGCCGCAACGCCAGCAGTCCGAATACTGTTGCCGAAGCCCAACGGATGCCGCGTTCAAACCTGTCTGATTGCAAAAGCTTTCGTCCGAGCCCACCCGCCAGCACCCCGACGGCACCGTTCACAATGAACCCGCCTATGGCCAACATCGCACCAAGCACCAAAAACTGCGGCAAGGTTGGCCGGCTCGGGTCGACAAACTGCGGCAGAAAGGCGAGCACAAAAAGGATGACTTTGGGGTTGGTCAGATTGACCAGCAAAGCCCCTCGAAACGGGTACCCGATCTGCGCCATCGGTGCATCCTTCGGTTTGGTCATCGGTGCGCGTAAAGTGGTCACCGCGAGCCAGACCAGATATCCAACGCCGAGCCAGCGGATCGCCTCAAAAACCGGTGGATAGGTCGCAACCAAAGCGCCCAGACCCAATCCAGCCAGCATCGTGTGCACCAACGCCCCGAGGGAAATGCCCGCACTAGCCGCCAACGCAACCCGAGGACCGCCCCGCAACCCTTGCCCGAAACAAAACAACATATCCGCACCCGGTGTCAGGTTCAGCGCCAAACCGGCGGGAATAAATGCCAGAAGCAGCAGCGGATCTATAATCATTCGGCTGATCCTGCCGTTAAATGTGCCTTTAGGGAGAGTAAATCCTGCCAGGCTTCGCGCTTGGCCACCGGATTGCGCAGCAAGGCTTCGGGGTTGAACATCGGCAAAGCCGGACGGCCCAAGGCCTCTGTCCAAGTGCCGCGCATACGGGTGATACCGCGCTTGCCCAGCAGCAATTGACAGGCCGCATTGCCCATAAAAACCAGCGCATCCGGCGCGACCAGTTCGATATGTTTTTCCATAAAGGGCAACAGCATGGCGTTTTCTTCCGGTGCCGCGTCACGGCCATGGGGGGGACGCCATGGGAGTGCGGTGGTCACATAAAGCCCGGCCTCTGCATCCGCTGCGCCGCGCGAAAATCCGATGGCGTCAAACATGCGATCCAGCAAGATGCCGGTTTTACCGACAAATGGGCGTCCCTGCCGGTCTTCGTCACGGTTGGGCGCATCGCCGATTACCATGATCCGCGCGGGTGCCACCCCATCGCCAAACACCTGATTGCGCGCACCGCGCCGTAGTTCACATAGGGTGAACCCCTCAAGGGCGGCGCGTAATTCTTCGAGCGTATGGGCCCCTGCTGCCACCTCTTTGGCAACTTTTACGGCATCCACATCCGGTTTTTTCGGCACCACAGGCAGCGGCGGTTTTTCACGGCGTTCTGCGGTTTGTTTATCAATAGCTGGCGTCGGGGCTTCCTTCGGTTTTGCCACCGGTGGCCCCAGATCAAAACGGTTCACAGGCGCCTCTGAGATGGCCTCATCAATGCCCATCTCCAGCTGCCATTCCAGCAGCGCTTTCGCCGTATGAAAATCCATGTTCTCGATCATGTGCTCAAGCTACGCCCCTCGCGCGTTAAGGTAAATGGCTCCTCTACTCTTGCGGCGAATGGTTAGCGTTTCTATAAGCAAATCAAGCAGACACGGAGACGAAATGACATTCCGCGGCAAACATCTTCTTGGCATCGAACCCCTTTATCCGGAAGAGATTCGCGAAATCCTTGATCTCGCTGACCAATATGTCGACCTGAACCGCCGCGCCCTCAAACATTCCGACGCGCTGGCAGGCCTCACCCAGATCAATATGTTCTTTGAAAACTCCACCCGCACGCAGGCCAGCTTTGAACTGGCCGGTAAACGGCTGGGCGCGGATGTGATGAATATGGCCATGCAGGCCAGCAGCATCAAAAAGGGCGAAACACTGGTTGATACGGCGCTGACCCTGAACGCCATGCACCCCGATCTTTTGGTGGTACGCCACCCGCATTCCGGTGCGGTGGACCTTTTGGCTGAAAAAGTGAATTGCGCGGTGCTCAACGCCGGTGACGGGCGTCATGAACACCCGACCCAGGCCTTGCTGGATGCGCTGACCATCCGCCGCGCCAAAGGCCGCCTGCATCGCCTGAACATCGCCATTTGCGGCGATATTGCCCATTCACGCGTGGCCCGCTCTAACATCATGTTGCTGGGCAAGATGGAAAACCGCGTGCGCCTTGTCGGCCCGCCGACCCTGATGCCCAGCCGGATCGCGGATTTTGGCGTAGAGGTCTATGACGATATGCGCGAAGGGCTAAAGGACGTGGATGTGGTGATGATGCTGCGTCTGCAACGCGAACGTATGGATGGCGGCTTTATTCCGTCAGAGCGCGAATATTACCACCGCTTCGGGCTGGATGCCGAAAAGCTTGATTTCGCCAAGAAGGATGCCATCGTCATGCATCCGGGTCCGATGAACCGTGGCGTTGAAATCGATGGCACGATTGCCGATGACATCAACCGCTCGGTCATTCAGGAACAAGTCGAAATGGGCGTCGCGGTACGGATGGCGGCGATGGATTTGCTGGCCCGAAACCGGCGCGCCAGCGCCCCCAAAACGATAGAGGCCTAAGCCAATGGAAGACCCCAAAGACCCAAAGATGAGCGGCCGGATCGCGATGATTGCGCTGATCGTCATGTTTGCCCTTGTCGGTCTGATGATCTGGATCGGCGGATGACCCAAATGAACGTCCCTGCCACCGAATTTGGCGTTGTTCGCGTCTTTTCGGTGGATATCCCACAGACCGAGATCGAGCGTTTTGTGACACCGGATGCAACAGGCAGCAGCCCTCTCGAAGAAGCGCTTGGCGCATCGGGGCTGAACAGAACCTATGTCGAAGTCTTTGATTTAGAGGATCTGGAAGAGCTGGGATTGGCGCGGTATCTGAACGAAGGTCTGGGCGTCTCGGTCGAAGAGGTCGCGCCGTATCGTGTGCGCCTTGAGGCAATCAAAGGTACCGTTGCGGTGATCCTGTCCAAAGCCTTTGGCGGGCAAGCCACAACCCTGACGCCAAAACCCCCGCTGCGCTGGCTGGCCACCTTTGCCGAAGAAACGCCAGACCGCCGCATCATCGATCTGAAATCCGAGAGCGCCAAAGGACAATTGGCGCAGGGCACCGGCACATCCCGCAGCCCGTATCTGACGTTGATACTGGCGCTCTTGGCCCTGCCGCTGGCGGCAGCCATTATGGCGCTTGTGGTTTGGGTGCTGAGCTAATGCACTCCACGGCGGCGCAGAGCAATCATCCCGACGGATGGGACGGCATACTAGAGGCGGATGAGACCCTGCTTTGGCAAGACCGCCCCGACGGGGCTTTTATCTGGCCCACGCTCACCCCGAAATCGCTGGCTCCAATGATAGCGATATGCGGGTTTTCGCTTTTCTGGATGTACCAAGCCGCCCAATCCGGCGGTTATTTCTGGCTGCTCGGTCTGCTCATCTTCGGCGCAGGAATAAGCACGCTTTTCCGCGCACCGCTGCGCAACATGCGCCTGCGCCGGGCCTCTTGGTATTCCCTCTCGAACCGCCGCGCCTTTATTGCCACAGACAACAAAGGCCAGCGGCAGTTGCAATCCTATGACATCTACCCCGATTTGGTGCTGGAGCTGGTCGACGGCACCCCTGGATCGGTCTATTTCGACACGATATTCATTAATACGTCCAAAGGCTCTTCGCGACAAAAAGTCGGGTTCGAACGCATTGCGGACGCCCGCAGGATCTATGATATGCTGCGCAAAATCCAACGAGGTCAGGCATGACGCTGCTCTTTACCAACGCCCAACTGATCGACCCCGAAGCCTCAGAGGTGCGCAGCGGCTGGCTGCTGGTGAATCAGGGGAAGATCGCTGCAACCGGCACAGGCAAGGCCCCACAGGCGGACCGAACCCATGATTGCGGCGGTAAATTTCTGGCCCCCGGTCTGGTGGACATCGGCGTCAAAATCGGCGAACCGGGTGAGCGCCACAAAGAGAGCTTTCGTAGCGCGGGCCGCGCGGCTGCGGCGGGCGGGGTCACCACCGTTATCACACGCCCCGATACGACTCCGGCCACCGACAGCCCCGAAACCCTCGAATTTGTCACCCGTCGCGCCAATGAGGCCGCGCCGGTCAACATCCTGCCGATGGCGGCCCTGACCAAAGGCCGCAACGGGCGGGAAATGGTTGAAATCGGGTTTCTGCAAGATGCGGGGGCCGTGGCCTTTACCGATTGTGACCATGTGGTGGAAAACACCAAACTGCTGTCGCGCTGTTTGACCTACGCAAAATCTCTGGGCGCTTTGGTGATGACCCACCCGCAGGAACCGATCCTTTCTAACGGGGCGTCAGTGACCTCGGGCAAATTTGCCTCGCTCAAGGGCCTGCCAGCAGTATCGCCGCAAGCCGAACGCATGGGGTTGGAGCGCGATCTGGCGCTGGTGGAAATGACCGGCGCGCGCTACCACGCTGACGCTCTGTCGACGGCGGCGGCCCTGCCGGCCCTGAAACGGGCCAAAGACGCCGGTCTGGACGTCACCGCAGGGGTGAATATCCACCATCTGACCCTGAACGAATTGGACGTCGGGGCCTACCGGACCTTTTTCAAATTCAAACCCCCCCTGCGCAGCGAAGATGATCGTCTGGCCATGGTCGAGGCTGTGGCCAGCGGCTTGATCGACATCATCTCGTCGTTCCACACCCCGCAGGACGAAGAAAGCAAACGCCTGCCCTTTGAAGAGGCCGCCAGCGGCGCGGTTGGCCTTGAAACCTTGCTGCCCGCCGCCCTGCGCCTGTTTCATGCAGAACTTCTGGACCTGCCGACCCTGTTTCGCGCCATGGCCCTGAACCCTGCAAAACGTCTTGGGCTTAACAGCGGGCGCTTGGCCGAAGGGGCTCCGGCGGACCTGATCCTGTTTGATGCCCACGCGCCTTTTGTCATGGACCGCTTTAAACTGCAGTCAAAGTCCAAAAACACCCCCTTTGATGAACAACGCCTGCAAGGCAAGGTGCTGCTCACAGTTGTGTCTGGCACGCCGGTCCACGGAGACCTCTCATGATCCCGATCCTCACGACCTCTCTCCCCTTGTTGGGACTGACCGCCATCGCGGCCTATCTGCTGGGATCGGTGCCGTTTGGCCTTGTTATGGCGCGGCTGTTCGGCCTTGGCGATCTGCGCCAGATCGGCTCCGGCAATATCGGTGCGACCAATGTGCTGCGCACCGGTAATAAGCTCGCGGCCTTCCTAACGCTGATACTAGACGCGGGCAAAGGCGGGATTGCCGTGTTGGTGGCACGCGCAGCCCTTGGTGAAGACGCCGCGCAGCTGGCAGGCTTCATGGCCTTTCTTGGCCATTGCTTCCCGGTTTTCCTTGGTTTCAAAGGCGGCAAAGGGGTTGCGACCTTCCTTGGCACGCTGCTGGCGCTGAACCCGCTTATCGGTCTTGGCGCTTGTGCCATGTGGTTGATCACCGCTCTGATCAGTCGGATTTCATCGCTCTCGGCTCTGGTGGCGGCTGTCAGCTCCCCGCTGATCGCCTATCTGCTCGGCGCGCCCGAAGCCATGCTGCTCTGCGCCCTCCTTGCGGCGCTGATTCTCTGGCGCCACAGCGCCAACATCAGCCGCATCCTGAGCGGCACCGAACCCAAAATCGGTGCCTCTAAAAAATAGCTTTCATTTTGACAAAAATATCCCCGCCGGAGGCCTAAAATCTCTTGCCGCTCTCCGGCTTCAAAGATCACAGCCTAATAGCTGTAATCGCCATAAATCCGCGTCAGATCACCGTCCCAATCGCCGTTATAGCGGTCCAGAAGCTCATCCGCCGGTGTTTTACCGGTTTCAACGCTTTCCTTAAGCGCATTCAGGAAATGGGTTTCATCCGGGATCAATCCCCCCGCACCGGGACGCGCACGCGCCTTCAAACCCGCCTCCGCGATCCCTACCGTCTGGCGGGCAATATCAAGAAGCTTCACGCCCCCCGCTTCGCCCTGCAACCCCGAAACAGAGGCCGCCACGCGCATGTCATCGCGGGTCTGTGCATCCCAATCCTTGACCAGATCCCATGCCGCATCCAAGGCAGATTGATCATAGGTCAACCCGACCCAAAAGGCTGGCAAGGCACAGAGGCGACGCCAAGGTCCGCCATCCGCCCCGCGCATTTCTATAAACTTTTTCACCCGTGCTTCGGGAAACAGGGTGGTCAGGTGATCGGCCCAATCCGACAGCGTCGGCTTTTCCCCGGGCAAGGCGGGCAGCTCACCCTTTAGAAAATCGCGGAACGACATGCCCAGCGCGTCGATATATTTTCCGTCGCGATAGACAAAATACATCGGCACATCGAGCGCATATTGCACCCAACGTTCAAAACCGAAGCCCTCTTCGAATACAAACGGCACCATGCCAGTGCGCGCCGCGTCCAGATCGCGCCAGACCCGCGAACGCCAGGATTTATGTCCGTTGATCTTATTTTCAAAGAACGGCGAATTTGCAAAAAGCGCGGTGGCAATGGGTTGCAGGGCAATGGCGACCCGCATTTTTTGCACCATATCGGCTTCGGAGCCGAAATCCAGATTGACCTGAACTGTGCAGGTCCGGCGCATCATCGCTGTGCCCATGGTGCCGACCCGCTGCATATAAGCATCCATCAGCTTATAGCGACCCTTGGGCATCAGCGGCATTTCTTCATGTTGCCAGATCGGCGCGGCCCCAAGCCCGATGAAGCCGACACCGATTTCATCAGCGATGTCTTTGACCTCGCGCAGGTGGATGTTCACCTCGTCGCAGGTTTCATGGATGGTTTCCAAAGGTGCACCAGACAACTCGAGCGCGCCGCCCGGTTCCAGCGATACATTGGCCCCGTCTTTCTCAAGACCGATCAAATGACCGCCCTCGCGCACTTCGGCCCAACCGTGGCGATCGCGCAGACCCTCAAGCACCGCCACAATTGAGCGCTTGCCTTCAAAAGGGAGCGGTTTCAGGGAGTCTTTGCAATAGCCGAATTTCTCGTGTTCGGTGCCAATACGCCAGTCTTCCTTGGGCTTGCAGCCATCCGCGAGATATTGCGCCAGTTGATCGTGATGTTCGATCGGCCCGCCGCCGGATTGAGGAATAGACATGTTGTGCGCTCCGCTTCCACCCGTTTGAGATCAAACAGGTGGAAGTTATTTGCGCAGAAGTCAATGGAGCATACGGTGCTCTTTTTGCCAGATCACAACAGGTTGAGCCGGTGGTCTGGATAGGTAACCAAGCATCTTTTGGGTGGGGAAGTTCTTGATCGATGCAAAAGCATCAAACAAGGCATCCACGCCTTCAGCATTGGCCGGGATAAATAGCGGCGGGCTTTCGGCCCCCCGCAACACCCAATGCGGTGCCGGATCCGGAACCGGGTCCAGCTCGATTTTTGAGAGCCCTTCAACCGACACTGCACCGCCGGAAAATGGGCCATAATAGGCGATTTGACCTTCATTGACGCGCACAACGCCAGGGCCACCTTCGCCAAGACGGAATCTTGCCCGCTGGATGCCCGCATAGGACAACAACGCACCGGTTACGCCGAGAATAATCCCAAGTGTCGGCACAAAACCTAACCCATGGAAAATAAAAACAACCCCGACAACAGCGAAAATCCCACCAATCAGAAACTCACGCCACCGCCAAATTGCATCTTTCACTTCTTGTCTCATAAAGAAAACTACCAATCACCAAGTACACTTTGCCAGATCGTCATAGCCGCCACAACGGCGGTATCAGCCCTGAGTATGCGGGGACCTAGGCTAATTTGTGTCACAAAAGAGAGGCTTTTTAGGAAATTTCTTTCTTTTTCCGAAAACCCCCCTTCCGGCCCGATCAATATCGCCGCCTTTGAAGGCGCGCCCTCGGCACGCAAAACCTGCCGGGCCGAGACCAGTGTCTCATCACAGAAGATCAGCTGCCGGTCGGCGGGCCAGCCGTCTAACATTTTGTTCAGCCTCACTAATTCGGTGACTTCCGGTACAAATGTTCCGCCGCATTGCTCTGCAGCTTCGACCGCATGAGCCTGCAAACGGTCCCGCCGGATGCGCTCTGAGTTGGTATATTCGGTCTGCACCGGACAAATACGCGCCGCGCCCATTTCTGCCGCCTTTTCGACGATGAAATCAGTGCGGGCCTTTTTGATCGGCGCAAAAAGCAGCCAAAGGTCCGGTGGCAATTGCAACGGTTTGCTTTGCTTTTGACACAAAAGCACACCTTTGCGTTTTCCGGCCTCTACGACCTCGGATAAATATTCCCCATCGCGCCCGTTAAACAGCGCCACAAAGTCACCTGTTCCCAGACGCATCACCCCGAAAAGGTAATGTGCCTGCTCCTTGCTTAAAGGAACCGTTTGCCCCTCGGACAATGCTGCGTCTACATAGAGCCTGATTTTTGCTGTCATGGACGCCAACATATGACCGAGCCGACCGAAGTTCCAGAGCGCGATGCCCCTGTTGCCGATGCAGTGGCCGATAATTGGGTCGACCGACACGCGCCCGCCGCTGCGCGTCCCTTTTTGCGGCTTTCGCGAGCGGACCGGCCGATTGGCACATGGCTGCTGGTGATTCCCTGCTGGTGGGGTACGCTCCTGGCCGCCCTGTCCAGTGGTGTGTTTGGTCTTTATGATCTGTGGATCATGCTGGCCTGTCTGTTTGGTGCGTTTCTGATGCGCGGTGCGGGCTGTACATGGAACGATATTACTGACCGCGATATCGACGCCAAAGTCGCCCGCACCAAGTCGCGCCCGATTCCCTCGGGTCAGGTCTCTGTCAAAGGGGCGTTGATCTGGATGGCGGCCCAGATGGGCGTGTCGCTGCTGATTTTGCTGACCTTCCCGCCGCTGGCGATCTTTGCCAGCGTGGCGTCCCTGGTCTTTGTGGCGATCTACCCCTTTGCCAAACGTTTCACTTGGTGGCCGCAGGTCTTTTTGGGGCTGGCTTTTAACTGGGGGGCTTTGGTCGGTTGGATCGCCCATGACGGCACTTTTGCCTGGCCTGCCTTTGCCTTGTATCTTGGCGGGATCGCATGGACCCTGTTTTATGACACGATCTATGCCCATCAGGACAAAGAGGACGATGCGCTCATTGGGGTCAAATCCACCGCGCGCCTGTTTGCCGAGAATACCCCGCGTTGGCTTTTGTGGTTTCAGGTCGCCACCGTTTCTTTGCTGGCAGTCGCCGTGATCGGGGCGGTGCAGATTTCGGGCAATGCCCTGGCTTTCTTATTGGCGATGGCCGGTGTCTGGGCGATGGGCTGGCATCTGCTGTGGCAATTACGGCTTCTCGACATCGATAACGGCGCAACCTGCCTGCGTCTGTTTCGCAGCAATCGCGATGCCGGGCTGATTCCTGCGCTGTTTTTCGCCGTTGCACTGTTCCTTTGATTGATCCCGAGCGATCCACCCCTTAGAACCGATGCAGCAATACCAGTAGGAAACGGCCTCGCCTTCATGCGTCTGAAAAATACCCTGATTGCAGGAGCAGCCTTCGCTTTGGCCGCACTCCTTTGCTTGCTTGCCGCGACAACCGCCGTGAAAGTCATCGAAGACCGCACTGGCGATGAAGTCCGGCGCACCCTGTCGCTTCAGGGATTTGACTGGGTGGATGTCACCATTGACGGGTTGAAAGTGAACCTGTTTGGCACCGCCCCGACAGAAGCCACCCGGTTCCGGGCGATTTCGGTGGTCGGCTCTGTGGTGGAACATACCCGCATCGTCAGCGATCTGGAGGTCGAGGACGCCGATCTGGTTCAAGCACCGGATTTCTCGATAGAATTTTTGCGCAATGACGACGGCATCACCCTTGTCGGGCTTATTCCTGCCGCCAACGAACGTCGTCAAATACTGGCGGCGGTTTCGACAGCTGCGGGCGGCGCGGTGGTTACCGATTTGCTGGATAGCGCGGATTACCCCGTCCCCGAAGGCTGGCAGGCGTCCCTTGATTTTGCGCTGGAGGCATTGCGCAAATTGCCCCGCTCCAAGATTTCCATGGCAGCCGACCAAATCGACGTCACTGCCATGACCGAAAGCCTAAACGCAAAGCAGCGGCTGGATCAGGACCTGAGCAAAGCCGCGCCGCGGGGGGTGGAACTGACGCTGAACCTGTCAGCTCCGCGTCCAGTGCTGACCCCCTTTACCCTGCGCTTTGTCAGTGATGACGAAGGCGCGCGGTTTGATGATTGCTCTGCCGACACCGAAGAGGGGCTGACCCGCATCCGCTATGCTGGCGCAACCTTGGGCGCACCGGCGGCGGCGGCTTGCACAATCGGCCTTGGCGTGCCCTCGGTCTACTGGACCGATGCGGTGGAAACCGCCCTTGCTGCCATCGGCGATCTGGGCGGCGGCACCCTGACCTTTAGCGATGCCGATGTGTCGGTAATCGCCCCCGAAGGCACGCCCCAAGCGCTGTTTGATAAAACCATGGGCGAGCTTGAGGCAGATTTGCCCGATGTCTTTTCGCTGAGCGCCGAATTGCCTGTGATAGAACAAGAGCTGGACGCCGAGGCGCAAGCCGCCCTGCCCGAATTCACCGCCACGCTTAGCCCCGAAGGGCTGGTACAGCTGCGCGGCAAGCTTGGCACCGATCTGGACCGCGAGGCCTCTGAAAGCTATGCCCGCGCCCGTTTTGGCAACAGCAATGTCTACGGTGCCACGCGACTGGCCGAGGGAATGCCCAAGGGCTGGTCTGTACGGGTGTTGGCCGGATTGGCCGCCCTGTCAGAGCTGAACAATGGCGTATTGCGCGTCGAAGAAGACCGCATCGAAATCAGCGGTTCTACCGGCAACCAAGAGGCCCGCTCCAACATTGCGCGCATCTTTACGACACAGTTGGATAATGCCGGCAGCTTCTCGATCAAGGTGCTCTATGAGGAAAAACTCGACCCCATCGCCGCCCTGCCAACTGCGGATGAATGTCTTGCCGATCTGACGGCCGCGCTGGTCGAAAACAAGATTACGTTTGCACCGGGTTCGGGCGATATTAATGCCGGCTCCCTGTCGACGATTGACCGGCTGGCCGAGATTTTGAACGACTGTAGCGATGTGCCCATGCAGTTGGAAATCGCCGGTTATACCGACAGTCAGGGCCGCGAAACCATGAACCTCGCCCTGAGCCAGACCCGAGCGGATGCCGTGCTGACCGCGCTGATGGCCCGCCGCGTGCTGAGCGAAAACATTACCGCCCAAGGCTATGGCGAAGAAAACCCGATTGCAGATAACGATACCGAAGTGGGCCGCGAGGCCAACCGCCGGATCGAAATCACCGTGGTTCGCCCAGATTCAGTTGCGGAACCCGATGAAACTGCGCTGGAACAGAATGAGGCCAGCAATGCAGGCGCGGCGGCAGCGCCACCCTCTGAAACAGAAGAAACGACAACCGAGACGCCCTCGGACGCCACGGGAGAGGCAAACAATGAATAGTGTTGAGTTCGTGGCCGCAACGGCGCTGGTTTTGTTTGTGGCCTTTTGTCTGGGGTGGTTTGCAAATTGGCTGGTGCATCGCTTTACCCGTGTGTCGCAATCGGACATGGGCGAGTTGGACAAGATGGCCCAATCCCTGCACGAAGCCGAGGAAACCCGCGATGAGGCAATCATCTATCTGCAACAACGCGAGGCCGAGATGACCAATGCGCAGGTGCAGCTGGAGGCCGAGCTAAATGCCGCCATGGAAGGTCTGCGCGATGCGCGGCAAGAGGCCGAAGAGCTGCGCAGCTATATCGAAAAGCACATGCCCAACAGCTAGGATCTAGCGGTCAACCGGCAGCCCGCTGGGCACGGCCTTGGGCACACCCAGACGCCCTGTCAGGCCCGTCGGATCGTCAAGGGCGGCTAAAAACGCCAAGAGGTCCGCGATTTGATCATCAGCCAAAGGGCGCGGCGCTAACTCGTTCGCCGCGGCAATCGCCGCCATTTCTTCGGGCCGGTCTAAGACCCATGTGTCCACAGCACCGGGCAACGACTGCAAGACCGCCTTATCCAGCCGATAGGCCTGCAATGCGGCCTCGGGATCAAGGTGGTGACGGATCACATCCTCAAGCGAGGCATAAGCACCGGCATGGCCATAGGGGCCGGTTTGGGTCACGTTGCGCAAAGAAGGCGTGCGAAACCGATAGGCATCTTCGGCCCGCCCCGTCACCCGCATCCGGCCGGTGTCACGGTGGTGGCTTTCAAAGCGCGCGCCCTTGCCGGGCCCGATTTGCGGCATGGCGATGGCGTGAAATCCGTGGTCGGTCTGGAATTGCCCGCTGTGACAGCTGCCACATCCGGCCGCCCCGTAGAACAGGTTCATCCCGTCCAGAGCTGCGCCACTTAGGGGTGCTGTGCCGCGCAGATGCAGATCAAAGGCGCTGTTATCAGCCCGCCATTCCACCGCGATGAAATCCGCCAATACATTAGAAATATCGGTAAAGCCAATCGGCTGATCCGCCCCGATGACCTGATCAAAACGCTGCCGGTAGGCAGGGATCGCCGAAATGCGCTGCGCAATCAGATCCCACGCGCCGCCGTTATGGGTCAAATGCCCCAGCCGCACGGCTTTGGAAATCTCGTTTTCCGAATAGTGCCCGGCCATCTCATCGCCCGACAGCACCGGAAACATCGCCTGCGCCGAGAGCACAGAGTCAAACCCCAGCACCATTTCATCCCCCAAGGGCGTGCGGATGCCGTTGGGTTTGCTGGCGTCTGCCTCAAGCCGACCATCATGAAACATCACCGAAAATTCGTCAGCACCCAGATTGAACAAGGCCGGCGCATTGCGCGGGATGCGTTGCTCGGGCAGGTTTTGAGGATCAACCACCCGCTCCGGCCCAAGGCCCGTCGCGCCATCCCCAAGCGAGAGCGACACCCCGTCAGAGGTGCCAAATTTAGGATGGTGGCAAGTGGCACAGGCCACCGATTGATTGCCCGACAGGACCGGATCATAAAACAACAGCCAGCCGAGTTCGACCGAGGCCTGATCCGGCGTCGCAAAAACCGCGTCGGGCTTTGGCAATTCCGCCGCCTGCAGCGGCGCGGCCAAACACAACAAAAGGGCAATGTGGCGCAGCATCAGGATGTCTCCGACAATCTAAGGATCATTTCTTGCCGGTAGGGCGCATCCGGCGTGCAGATCGGAGAAGGGAAATGCGGTGTATTAACCGCATTGGGATAGTTTTGCGGCTCCAGGCACAGGCCCGAGAAGGCATCATATGTGCGTCCGTCAAGACCGCCGCTGGACGGCGCGATCCCGACGCCGGTGTAATATTGAACGGCCGGTTGATCGCTCCAGAGCTGCATCTGCAAGCCGTTCGGGGCGCTCAGGGATGCCACCGGATTGTTGCGGTTTACACCTTCGGCAAAAATCAGATTGGCGTCTTGTCCTTCGTGGTTCGGGTCCGCTTCGGCCACGGTTGCACCGCTGCGAAAATCGCGGGTTTTATCCACCGGAACGATGTCGCCATTGGGCAGGTTATTGGGCAGCTTCGGCGTGTACCGATCCGCCTGAATGGTCAAATGGTGGCCCCAGATCGCCCCTTCGCCCATTAGGTTATAATAATTATGTTGCGCCAAGGCGACGGGTGTGGCGCGGTCCGGCACCGCCTGCATGTCATAGCGTAGCACCCCGTCTTTCAGTTGAATATCATAGGTAATATCCAGAGTCGCAGGAAAGCCCTCTTCGCCATCAGGAGAGCGATAGGTTAAGCGCACCGCGTTGGCTGCACTATCCGTTTCCATAGTAAACATCCGGCGCGCCAAGCCGACCGGCCCGCCGTGCAAGACCAAACCGTCCTCTGCGGGTTGCAGCGGATAAAACTGCCCGTCTAGCGTAAATCCACCGCCGCCGATCCGGTTGGCAACACGGCCCGCGATCGCTCCAAACCAGAACGGGTTCTGCAGATAGGCGTGCGGGTCTTCATAGCCAAGAATAATAGGCGCGCTACGCCCGTTCCGGCAGATGCGCCAGTCCTGCGTACAGCCGCCAACCGACAAAAGGGCGACCGATTGGTCACCCTCTGTCAGGACAATGCGTTCGATGTTCTCACCTGTTGCGGTTTTGATGATCTCTTTCAAAGCATTGCCCCTGTTTTACACGCACCGCCGCACCGGCGGCGATGCACTGTTTTTAGGATTAGACGAAGCGGTTCCAGAGGTTCTCCAGATACTCCTGCTTACCGGATTTCGGCGCCGGATTCACATCAGATTTTTCGACATATTCGGCAATTTCATCCAGCGAATAATCCCCGCCCAGCATCTTTTGGGCCTCATCGCCTTGCCAGCCGGCATAGCGTTCTTCGAGGAAGCTGTCATAGGTGCCATCCTCGATCACGGCTGCGGCGGCTTTCAGACCGCGTGCGCAGACATCCATGCCACCGATGTGACCGATCAGCAGGTCTTCGGCGTCCAAGGATTGACGACGCAGTTTGGCGTCAAAGTTGGTGCCGCCATTCTTGAAGCCGCCGTTTTTCAGGATGTGGTAGTAGCACTGCGCGACTTCGGGCACATTATTGGGGAACTGGTCGGTGTCCCAGCCGGACTGGTAATCATTGCGGTTCATATCGATGGAGCCGAAAATCCCCAGCGCACAAGCGGTGGCGATTTCATGTTCAAAGCTGTGCCCCGCCAGAATCGCATGCCCCTGCTCAAGGTTCATTTTGACTTCATTTTCAAGGCCGTGACGCTTCAGGAAACCATATACAGTCGCTGTGTCGTAATCATACTGATGCTTGGACGGTTCCTGTGGTTTCGGCTCTACCAGAATATCGCCTTTGAAGCCGATCTTATGTTTGTATTCCACAACCATGTTCAGCATCCGACCCATCTGGGCATCTTCCTGACCAAGATTGGTGTTCAGCAGGGTTTCATAGCCTTCACGACCGCCCCAAAGCACGTAGTTCTCACCGCCCAGACGCATGGTGGCGTCCATACAGGTTTTGATCGTGGCCGCCGAGAAGGCAAAAACATCGGGATCAGGGTTGGTGGACGCCCCGCCCATGAAACGACGGTGGGTGAACAGGTTGGCCGTGCCCCACAGCAGTTTTACGCCGGTCTCTTCTTGCTTCTTGGCGAAAACCTCGACGATCTCGTTCAGGGCTTTGGTGTTATCGGCAAAATTGTTCATTTCCGGACGCACGTCGGCATCGTGGAAACAGTAGTAGGGCACGCCAAGCGCGGTGAACATGTCAAAGGCAACATCAGCCTTCAGCTTGGCCTTGGCCATATCGTCGCCAAACCAAGGGCGATCAAAAGTCTGACCGCCAAAAGGGTCACCGCCGGGCCAAGCGAAAGAATGCCAATAGGCCGCGGCAAAACGCAGATGGTCTTCCATCCGCTTGCCCATCACGATCTCATCGGGATTGTAATGCTGGAACGCCAGCGGGTTGGTGGAAGAAGGGCCTTCGTAGGCGATTTTATCGACGGGAAAGAAACCAGTGCTCATGTGTTCAGTGCCTTTAGGGTTGGGTATAGCGTGCGGTATCGGGCGTAGGCAGCGTCGTATGCCTCCGTCAGATCGGCGCGCGGGTCTATGGTTTCGGCCACATTGGGCCGGCTCATGATGTCAGATGGATGGGCGCCGGTCACACCGACCATGGCCAATCGTGCGGCGCCAAGGGCGGCACCAAAATCCCCTGCCTCTGGCAGATCGACGGGAATGTTCAATAAGGTCGCAATCATTTCAACCCAATAGCGGCTTTTGGAGCCGCCACCGATGCCCAAGACTCGGGTCAGATCGGTACCGGTTGATTTCAGCGCCTCATAATTATCGCGCAGGGCAAAGCCCACGCCTTCCATCACCGCTTGGGTCAGTTCGGCATGGCTCGTTGCAATGTCCAGATTCAGGAATGCTCCGCGGATATGGCTGTCGTTATGCGGGGTGCGTTCGCCCGACAGATAGGGCATAAATTGCACCGATCCCGGGCCTTGGATGGTGTCGGACAGCAGGCCGGACAATTCAGCTGGGCTTTTGCCCAGATTGCCCGACAACCAGTTCATGCAATCGGTGGCCGCAAGGATCACCCCCATTTGATACCATGTCTTCGGGATCGCGTGACAGAAGGTGTGCACCGCAGACTCCGGCTTGGGGCTAAAGCTGTTTTTCGCCGCCAGAACCACGCCAGAGGTGCCCAAGGATACAAATCCGTCGCCTTCGTTAAAGCAACCGACACCACAAGCCGCAACGGCATTATCGCCGCCGCCGCCAACCACCGAAACCGGACCGCTGATGCCCCAGTCAGAGGCCAGCGCAGAACGCAACATGCCCGCGACTTCGCTGCCTTCAACCAAATCAGGCATTTGATCGCGGCGCATACCGGAGGCGTCCAATAAGGTGTCCGACCAGTCCCGCGCCCCGACATCCAGCCAGCTTGTGCCCGCCGCATCCGACATATCGCCATAGAGCTCTCCGGTCAGCCAGAAGCGCAGGTAATCCTTTGGCAGCAATACCTTGGCGACTTTGGCATAAACCTCGGGTTCATGTTTGGCGAGCCAGACCAGTTTCGGGGCGGTGAAGCCGGGAAAGACGATATTGCCTGACAAATCGCGCACCTGCGCCGTGCTATCCAGTACGGCGGCCTCTGCGGCGGATCGAGTGTCGTTCCACAAGATACAGGGGCGCAACACTTTGTTGTTCGCATCCAGCAGGGTCGCGCCATGCATATGGCCCGAGAGACCGATGCCTTTCAGGGCGGATAATTCTGCCGGAACCCGCGATTTCAGCTCTTCCAATGCCGCCGCACAAGCGCTGATCCACTCTGCCGGATCTTGCTCGCTCCACCCCGAATGGGGATGCTGCACTCGACAGCTCCGCTCCGCCGAAGCGACAATACTGCCGTCATCTCTTACCAGCAGCGCCCGCAAGCCGGACGTGCCCAGATCCAGTCCCAAATACATGGAAACCCCCCAATGATAACCCGCGCCTCCTCTGCGCAGGTTTATTTTAATCGGTAAAATATATTCATGTAAACGTTTTCCTGTCAATCACTCTTGTGAAATCAAAGTAGAAATTCAGGCCCTGACCCTACGCTGACTTCTGTCGAAATTCTTGCCCAAATCGCAGCCCAAGTCACTGGAAGTATTGGCTTTCAAAACCAAAGAACCGGGCGGCCACCCAACGTTCTGAAGGTTCTCAGTTTTTCGGCAAAGGCCCATTAAAATCCACGGCATCAATCCCCTTACATACCAAAGCCGGGACGGCAGGGGGATTCGCATTGGCACGGACAAGGGTGCCGAAATTCTATGTCTCGCTAGGCAATTAATAGACAGAACGCTGGATTTTTTTCTGCAAGATTGTTCCCTGACAGGCAGGAACAATTTTGAACAACACGGCACAAAAAACCAAATCCGCAGTAAGTAAGGTGGATCAATATTCATCAATTCTTGATTCTGGCCCGACCATTCTGTTGAACTGGATTCATGAATTCAGAGTTTTTCATCGCAATCTGGCTGTATTTGCTGCAAAAAGCTTCAAAGCGGTGTCCCTGATTTTGCGGGCATCCATCACCCACGAGAGGTCCGCATGACACATCACCAGCCCGATCTGAACCTCTCTCCGAAAGTGTCCGACGAGGTGCGCCAAACCACCTGTTATATGTGCGCCTGTCGCTGCGGCATCAATGTGCACATGAAAAGCGGCAAGGTCGCTTATATTGAGGGCAACCGGAACCACCCAGTCAATAAGGGGGTGCTCTGCGCCAAGGGTGCATCGGGTATTATGCAGGTGAACGCGCCCTCTCGACTGCGCGCGCCCTTAAAACGGGTCGGCCCGCGCGGCTCCGGCGCGTTTGAGGAAATCTCATGGGACGAAGCCTTGGAGATGGCGACCGGCATTCTGGAACCGATCCGCAAGGAGGCACCGGAAAAGCTGGCGTTTTTTACGGGCCGCGATCAGTCGCAAAGTTTCACCAGCTTCTGGGCGCAGGGGTTTGGCACGCCGAATTATGCCGCCCATGGCGGGTTCTGCTCGGTCAATATGGCGGCAGGTGGCATCTATACGATGGGCGGGGCGTTTTGGGAATTCGGTCAGCCGGATTGGGACCGCACCAAGCTTTTCATGCTGTTCGGGGTTGCCGAAGACCATGACAGCAACCCGATCAAAATGGGGTTGGGCAAGCTGAAAAAACGCGGTGCCAAGGTGATTGGCGTCAACCCGATCCGCTCTGGCTATAACGCCATTGCCGATGAATGGGTGGGCATCACGCCGGGCACCGATGGTTTGTTCATTCTGGCATTGGTGCATTGTCTGCTGAAGGCGGGCAAGATCGATCTGGAGTATCTAACGTGGTTCACCGATGCGCCTTGCTTGGTCAACAGCGATCCGAATTCCGATGAATACGGGCTGATCCTGCGCGACGAAGAAGGCCGCGCCTTGGTCTGGGACCGGATTGAACGCCGCCCGCGCTGTTTTGACAAACCCGATGTCTGTCCCGATCTGGGCGGCACATGGGTTAATGAGGGCATTGCGCATAAGTCCGTTTTCCAACTGATGATAGAACGCTACCTGAGCGATGATTATGCCCCAGAAGCCGTCGCCGAACGCTGCGGTGTCTCTGCCGGTCGCATTCGTAAAATCGCCATCGAATTGGCGCGGGTCGCCTTTGAAGAAGCCTTTGAAGTCGAACAGGAATGGACCGATTTCCGCGGCAAGACCCACAAAACCATGAAAGGCCGCCCCGTTGCCATGCACGCGATGCGCGGGATTTCGGCCCATGCCAACGGCTTTCAGACCTGCCGCGCCCTGCACACGTTGCAAATTATTCTGGGCACCGTCGAAGCGCCGGGCGGGTTCCGGTTCAAACCGCCCTACCCCAAACCCGTCGAAGCCCACCCCGTGCCCCATTGCAAAGTTACCCCCGGTGCACCACTGGACGGCCCGCATCTGGGGTTCGTGCGCGGGCCGGAAAATCTGGCCCTGAAAGAAGACGGCACACCGGCACGGATCGACAAGGCCTTTACATGGGAAAACCCGATGTCGGCCCATGGTCTGATGCATATGGTGATTTCCAATGCTCACGCCGGTGATCCCTACAAGATCAACACGCTGTTCATGTATATGGCCAATATGTCGTGGAATTCCTCGATGAACACCAAAGGTGTCATGGAGATGCTGACCGACAAAGATGAGAACGGCGATTACGTCATCCCCAATATCATCTATTCCGATGCCTATGCCTCGGAAATGGTCGCCTATGCCGATCTGATCCTGCCCGACACCACTTATCTGGAACGCCACGACTGTATTTCCCTGCTGGATCGTCCGATCTGCGAGGCCGATGGCGCGGCGGATGCAATTCGCTGGCCGGTGATTGAACCGGACCGCGATGTGCGCGGCTTTCAGTCGGTGCTTTGCGATCTTGGGGCACGGCTGAACCTGCCCGGATTTGTCAATGAAGACGGCAGCCAGAAATACGACGATTACGCCGATTACATCACCAACCACCAACGCCGCCCCGGCATCGGGCCTCTGTTTGGCTGGCGCGATGAGGACGGAGAGTCTGCGGGGCGCGGGGCGCCAAACCCTAAACAACTGGACCGCTACATCGAGAACGGTGGCTTCCATGTGCAGCATATCCCGGATGAGGCGCTGTATTATAAACCGTGGAACAAAGCCTATCAGGATTGGGCCGTGAAGATGGGTATCTACGATGTACCCCAGCCCTATTTGTTTACGCTCTATTGCGAACCGATGCGCAAATTCCAACTGGCTGCCGAAGGCCATGGCGAACGCCAGCCGCCGGATCATCTGCGCGACCGGATCAAAGCCACAATGGACCCGCTGCCGATCTGGTGGGACACCAATGCCGATAATCTGGGCGAAGAATACCCCGTGCACGCCCTGACCCAACGCCCGATGGCGATGTATCATAGCTGGGGCAGTCAGAATGCTTGGTTGCGCCAGATCCACGGACGCAATCCCCTTTATGTGCCGACCAAGATTTGGGAGGCCAACGGCTTTGCCGAGGGCGATTGGGCCCGGGTCAGCTCTCCGCACGGAGAGATCACCGTGCCTGTGGCCCATATGGCCGCGCTGAACGAAAACACCATCTGGACATGGAATGCGATTGGTAAACGCAAGGGCACATGGGCCTTGGAAGAGGATGCGCCGGAGGCGACCAAGGGCTTTCTGCTGAACCATCTGATCCATGAGTTATTGCCACCCAAAGGTGACGGGCAGCGCTGGGCCAATTCCGATCCGATTACGGGACAGGCAGCGTGGTTCGATCTGCGCGTCAAGGTGGAAAAAGCCGAAGCCCCCGCCGAAAGCCAACCGGCGTTTGAGCCGATCACATCGCCCGTGGGGACAGGCCCCAAAGTCAACCGTCAGAAGGTGGAGTAAAGCATGATGAAAAGATTTTATGCCTCCGGCGGGGATATTTTTGGAACAAAGTTAGGGGCGCGCCCATGACCAGTTTGCCGCAAAGCACGGAAAAGAAGCTGGGGCTGGTCATCGATCTGGATACCTGTGTCGGCTGCCATGCCTGTGTGACCGCCTGTAAAGGCTGGAATACGCAGAACGAGGACACACCCTTGGCTGATATGGATGCCTATGGGTCTGAGCCGGTGGGGAGCTTTCTGAACCGTGTGCATAGTTTTGAAGTCCAGCCCGAGGTCGGGCCTGCACAGACGATCCATTTCCCCAAGTCCTGCTTGCATTGCGATGATGCGCCCTGCGTGACGGTTTGCCCAACGGGGGCGAGTTACAAACGTGTCGAGGACGGCATCGTGCTGGTCAATGAAGACGCCTGCATGGGCTGCGGGCTGTGCGCTTGGGCTTGTCCTTATGGCGCGCGGGAGCTGGATCAAGATGCCGGTGTGATGAAAAAATGCACCCTTTGTGTGGACCGGATTTACAACGAAACCCTACCCGAAGAGGATCGCCAGCCAGCCTGTGTGCGCACGTGCCCTGCCGGTGCGCGGCATTTCGGTGATCTGGGCGATCCCGAAAGCGATGTCAGCAAGTTGGTTGCCGAACGCGACGGCATGCCGTTGATGCCGGAACTGGGTACGCAGCCGGTGAACCGCTATCTGCCCCCACGACCCAAAGATACATGGGAAGAAGTCGATGTACTGGCCCCCTTGTTGCAACCCGTCGCCGAGGAGCCAAAGGGCTTTCTGGGCTGGCTTGATAAAGCTCTGGAGAAGCTCTGATGCATCCGGCACCTTCTGTTATTTTATTCACTGTCTTGTCGGGTCTTGGATTTGGTTTGCTGGCCTTTTTGGGCTTTGGCGTGCCGGATGTCTCTGGCTGGGTCGCCTTTGTGTTTTTCTTTGTGGCCTATGCCTTGGCCGTGGGCGGCCTCATGGCGTCGGCCTTCCACCTTGGCAATCCCAAGAACGCGATCAAATCCTTTAGCCAGTGGCGCAGCAGTTGGCTGTCGCGCGAGGCCTGGTTGGCGGTTTTGGGGCTTTGTGTCATGGGGGTTTACGCCGCTTTGCTGATCTTTGTCGGCCTACGTTTGCCGTGGATCGGTGCTGCGGGGGCCCTGTTGTGTGTGGGCGCGGTGTTTTCCACTTCGATGATTTATACGCAACTGACGACGGTTCCGCGCTGGCATCACTGGTCCACACCGGTTCTGTTTCTGCTGCTTTCTTTGGGGGGCGGGGCATTATTGGCCGGACAGAGCACGCTGGCGGGTGTTTTGCTAGCGCTGGTCGGCGGGGTTCAGGCTTGGGTCTGGTGGGACGGGGACCAACGTTTCAAACGCGCTGGCTCTACCATCGGCACAGCAACGGGCCTTGGCGATCGGGGCGCGGTACGTCTGTTTGAGCCACCGCACACTGGCACCAATTATCTGCTGACTGAAATGGTCTATGTGGTGGGGCGCAAACATGCACAAAAGCTGCGGATCATCGCATTGATCTGCATGAGCATTCTGCCCGCCGTAATCCTGTTGTTGCTCCCTGTGGGGCATTTTATGGCATTGCTCGTTGTGCTGATGCATCTGGGCGGAGTATTTGCTGCGCGCTGGCTGTTCTTTGCTGAAGCCGAGCATGTGGTCGGGCTCTATTACGATAAACGCTAGGCCCGACGCCCGCCGATCAACGACAGCAGAAACAACCCGCCGGCGGCTAGAACAATGCTCGGGCCTGCGGGTGTGTCGGCATAAAGCGACAAGAGTAATCCGCCAATGCTTGCCAGAATACCGACGCCTACGGCGAAGGCGGCCATTTGCTCGGGGGTTTTAGACAGGTTGCGCGCGGTTGTCGCTGGAATCAGCAGCATTGCCGTGATCAGCAACGCCCCCACGACTTTGATTGCCACCGCCACAACCACCGCCAAAGCAAGGGTCAGCACCAACTGTTCGCGTTGCGGGTTCAGCCCTGAGGATTGCGCCAGATCGGGGCTGAGGGTTGCGGTCAACAGGGCCTGCCAGCGCCACGCCAGCAGGGCCAGAACCAAAGCAGCCCCGCCCCAGATCACCCAAAGATCCGTGGTCGACACCGCCAGAATATCGCCAAACAGGAAGGCCGATAAATCAACGCGGACCCCCGACAGGAAAGACACCGCAACCAACCCGAGGGCCAAAGCGGAATGCGACAGTACACCAAGCGAGGTTTCAATGGCATGGCCTCGCGCACTAAGGGCAGAAATGGCCAGCCCCATGCCTACCGCCGTGATCACCGTGCCAAGGTAGATCGAGGTCGAAAACCCCAGTGAAATCGCCACCCCTAAAATGGCGGCATGGGCAGTGGCATCGCCGAAATAGGCCATACGCCGCCAGACCACAAAAGCCCCCAACGGGCCAGCGGCCAGCGCAACTCCAACCCCTGCGATCAGGGCGCGGATCAGAAAATCATCCATGTGACGAAACTCCGTGATCATGGTCGCAGTGGCTGTGGTCGTGTTCCTGTGATGGGCCTAAATCGTGGCGATGATCATGGGCGTGTTGATACAGCGCCAATGTGCCGCCGGTGCCAACCCCGAAAAGGGCGCGGTATTCCGGTGTTTCCGACACCACGGTCGGCGCACCTTCGCAGCAGATATGGCCATTCAGACAGATTACCCGATCTGTCGCGCTCATCACCACATGAAGATCATGGCTGACCATCAGCACCGCACAGCCCATTTCCTGCCGGATATCTTCGATCAACTTATAAAAAGCCGCGACGCCGGTTTGATCCAATCCCTGCGTGGCTTCATCAAGGATCAGCACGTCAGGCCGCACCAACAGCGCCCGCGCCAAAAGTACGCGCTGGAACTGGCCGCCGGACAGAGTTGCCATCTGCTGTTGCTCAACGCCGAAGATGCCGACACGCGCCAGCATGCGGGTGATGTCAGCGGCGGATTGGTGCTTGGGCAGCGACAGAAAGCGTTTCACCGTCAGTGGCATGGTGGAATCCAGCGACAGTTTTTGCGGGACATAGCCGATCCGCAGGCCCTGTTTGCGGTTGATCACACCGGTACTGGGGGACAACACGCCAAGTAGCGCCTTGATCAAGGTCGATTTCCCCGATCCATTGGGGCCGATCACCGTGACGATTTCCCCCGGTTCAATCGCAAAACTAACATGCGACAGGGCGGGCGTGTCGCTATAGGCAACCGACATATTCTGCGCGGTGATAAGGCTCATGCAGGGGCTTCCGTGCAGCTCGGGCATAGACCCAAGGCTTCGACGTTGCTCTGATCGATGGTGAAACCCAAATCCCGCGCTGCCAGATCCAATGCCGCGCGCACCCCGTCGGTGGCGGCTTCGGCCACGACTTTGCAGGATGCACAGATCAGGAAAACCGGCGCATGGGTGGTGCCCGGATGCACACAAGCCGTATAGGCGTTCAGACGTTGGATGCGATGGGCCAGCCCGTTTTCGACCAGAAAATCCAGCGCCCGATAGGCCACGGGCGGCTGTCCGCCAAAGCCGCTTTCCTTTAGCCCTTCGAGCACTTCATAGGCCCCAAGTGCGCGATGATCCTTTAACAGAATTTCCAACGCCCGCCGTCGCACAGGCGTCAGCCGAAGCCCTTGTGTCTTGACCAGTTCTTCGGCATGAGCAAGGCCATCCTCTTTGCAAGAGGAATGATCGTGGGACTGAAAAGCTTGGGTGTGATTCATCTTGATCTCCGGTCGCTTTGCTATTGTAATGTTATCACATCACATCTAAGACCTTCGCTTGTTAACGCAAAACTCGGTCAAGAGACAAGGAAACAATTCATGAAACTGCATTTCTGTGCCCTTTCCATCGCCTGTGCAACAGCGGCGCATGCCGAGGCACCTCGGGTTGTAACCGATTTGCCCGCGGTACATTCCCTTGTTTCACAGGTCATGGGGGACACGGGTACCCCGACGCTTCTGCTTGAAGGTCCGGCTGATCCGCATTCTTTTCAGTTGCGCCCGTCCCAAGCGCGCGGCCTTGCCAATGCCGACCTTTTGGTCTGGATCGGGCCAGAGCTTACCCCGTGGCTGGAACGCGCCACCGAGGGAGCCAGTTTTTCGGCAACGAAACTGACCTTGCTGGAAGCAGAGATGCATCCGCCCGAAGTGACAGAGACCGAAATCCACGCAGAAGATCTTGAACATAGTGACCATGATCATGACAAAGAAGCCCATGAGGATCACGCCCATAGCGATCATGATAAAGAGGATGACGGGCACGATGATCACGACGGGCATGACGATCACGACGGTCATGATGATCACGCGGATCACAACCACAGCCCCGACATTCACGCCTGGCTTGACCCGCTGACCGCCCAAAGCTGGCTGGTGGAAATCGCCGAGGCCCTGAGTGAAGCCGATCCCGAAAATGCAGCGCTTTACGGGTCCAACGCTTTGTCCGCGCAACTCCGGATCGACGAGCTGGTCCATAATGTACAGACCCAACTTGATCAGGCCGATATTGGCCCGATTGTGGTTTTCCACGACGCCTACGCGCCTTTCGCCAACCGTTTCGGGGTTACTATCGCCGGTGCCTTGAAAGAAGGCGATCACGCCGCGCCGAGTGCGGCCCATCTTTCGAGCCTGAAGGAAACCATTGATCAGGCCAAAGTCGCCTGTGTCTTTCTGGAACCGCAACAGTCCAACGAATTAATGGATGCAGTAATCGGCGATCACCCCGTTGGCCGGGGTGTTCTGGACCCGACGGGTGGCACGCTGACCCCCGGTCCCTTGCTATATGATGCGCTGATCCAAGGGCTTGCGGTGAATATTGCTACCTGCAAAGACGGCTAACAAAAAAACCCGGCCAAGGCGCCGGGTTTTTTCTTTGTAGTCTCTGATTGCGATCAGCGGATGCGCAATTCGCTGGTGCCGTCAAAGACCATCATGTCTTTCTCGGCAAAGCTTATCCCCACTTTACCGCCTTTGGGCATCGGGTCATCTTCGTGGGCCTCGATGACCAGACGATCCCCGTTATCGGCGTTCAGATAGACATAGGACACGCCGCCCAATGCCTCTGTGATGTCAACCGTATGGCTGTCGCCGTCCGGCTCCACCTTGATATGCTGCGGACGCACACCGGCGATGATTTTTGTGCCATTTGCGGGCAAGTTCACATCTGTGCCAACAAGCGTATTGCCCATGCCCGGCAGACGCACCTTGCCGTCCTCAACAGTGCCGTCTACAAAATTCATTGCCGGAGAGCCGATAAAGCCCGCGACAAATTTATTGTCGGGGTCTTTGTACAAATCCAGCGGCGCGCCAACCTGTTCGATCACCCCCAAGCGCAATACAACAATCTTGTCAGCCAGCGTCATCGCCTCGACCTGATCGTGGGTCACATAGACCATGGTCGCGCCGATTTCCTTGTGCAAGCGGGCAATTTCCACCCGCATCTCGACCCGCAATTCAGCATCAAGGTTAGACAGCGGTTCATCGAACAAAAACACCTCCGGACCGCGCACAATGGCACGGCCAATGGCCACCCGCTGGCGCTGCCCGCCCGAAAGCGCTTTGGGTTTGCGTTTCAGGTATTCGTCCAGCTTCAGAATTTTGGAGGCTTCGGCAACCTTACGATTGATTTCCTCTTTCGGGTGGCCGGTCATTTTCAGACCAAAACCCATGTTTTCCTCGACCGTCATATGCGGATAAAGCGCATAGGTCTGGAATACCATCGCCACACCGCGATCCGCCGGATCAGCATGGGTGACATCGCGCCCGCCGATGCTCATCTTGCCTTCGGTGGTTTCCTCAAGCCCAGCCACCATGCGCAACAACGTCGATTTACCGCAGCCGGACGGGCCGACAAAAACACAGAACTCGCCGTCCTCCACCTCAAGATCTACCCCGTGAATGACCTGAACATCGCCGTAGCGCTTGATCACATTTTCAAGTTTTAGTCCCGACATTGCTTAGGTTCCTGTTCTTTGGGTTAACAAACCAGTCTCGGGGAAACGCCAGTCTTCGGCGACCTCCGCGATATTGTTTGCGGTTTCACGAATGACCGGCGCCAATTCCGCCATGTCATTAAGAGTGTTTCTGTGGGTGGTGCTGGTCACCGATAAGGCGCCAAGGACGCGTCGGTTCCGGGTTAGAATCGGCAAGGCGACGCAGATGATACCGGGCTCATGTTCTTCGCGATCATAGGCAAAACCGCGTTCCTGAATTGCCGATAGCTCGGCGCGCAGATCGGTGTCGGTACAGAGCGTATGTTCTGTGAAACGGTGAAAGCTTTGCTGCGAGATAATGTCCGAAAGGCTCGGCTCTTCCAGAAAGGCCAGCATCGCCTTGCCAACACCGGTGCAATAGGCCGGCCCAACTTTGCCGGCTTGTGAAAACATCTCTACCGGCTCTTTGGCATTCCGTTTGTCGACATAAAGCACGTGGGCATGATCCAGCTGCGCCAAATGCACCGTATCCCCGATGGCAGAGCTTAGCTGGTCCAGTAAAGGACGGGCCAGCGGTGCCAAGGAGGACTGCGTCCACGCCGCATGGGCCATGCGCACCAAACGCAATCCGGGGGCGTATGTGTTCCGGTCCGAATCAAACACGAGCATGCGCTGGTTGGTCAGAGTCTGGATGAGTCGATAGGTCGTTGCCTTTGGATAGGGGCTGCGCTCCACCACCTCGGAAAACCGGACCGGGCGTTCAAAAGACGAAACAATATCAAGCACCTCAAGTGCTTTCCCCACCGTTCCGTCGCCTCCTCCCGAAGCTGTCATCCTATACATCCCTCCCTGTTGGCGCGTCAAAGCGTGATCACCTGCCACTTGACAACCTTAGCCGATTCGCAGTTATGTTTTCAATATGCGAAATTAAGTTTCACATATTGAGACAACTTTCAGGACACCACGGGAGGAAAACATGGTTTCCAAAATGAAAATGACACTTGCTGCTCTGGCAAGTTCTGTCGCGCTGGGTACGCCAGCGCTGGCAGCCGATCTCGTTATCAACTTCGACGATCTGAACCCGGGCCCCAAGCAAGGTTTCGAAGACGCCGTCGCAAAGTTCAAAGCTGAGAACCCAGACATCAACGTGATCGTCAACATCAATGACCGCGAAGCGCATAAAACCGCGATCCGTAACTTTTTGACCGCCGACGCACCGGACGTGACAAGCTGGTATCCGGGCAACCGTATGGCACCGTTTGTAGACGCCGGTCTGTTCCAGCCTGTTGATGACGTTTGGGAGGAAAACGGCTTTAACGAGGATCTGGCCGCGATCAAAGCCACAATGAGCCGCGACGGCAAAATCTGGGGGGTGCCGTATAGCTACTACCAGTGGGGTATTTATTACCGCAAAGACATCTTTGACCTGCTGTCTTTGGAAGAGCCCCAAACATGGGACGAGTTGATGTCGGCCTGTGCGAAGATGAAGGAAAACGACGTCACCCCGTTCACCATCGGCACCAAGTTCCTTTGGACCGCGGCGGGTGTCTTTGACTACATCAACCTGCGCACCAATGGTTATGATGTGCACAACGGCCTGACCGCTGGTGAAATCAAATACACCGATGAGCGCATCAAAGCGACCTTCACCAACTGGGAACAGCTGATCAACGAATGCGGCTTTGTTGACAACCATGCCAGCATGAGCTGGCAAGACGCCATCGCGCCTTTCGCCAATGGCGACGCGGCGATGTATGTCATGGGGAACTTTGCTGTGGACGGCTTTAAAAATGCCGGTCTGACCGAAGATCAGATCGACTTTATGCCATTCCCAACCATCAATGCAGATGTGCCACCCGCCGAAGAAGCCCCTGCGGATGCGTTCTTCATTCCGGCGAATGCGAAGAACGTCGAAGACGCCAAGAAGTTCCTCGCCTTTGTTGCCCGTCCTGACATTCAGACCGAATGGAACAAGACCATTGGCCAGCTGCCGATCAACTCCAAAGCTGATATTTCCGATGACAAGTTCATTCAGGAAGGCTTTGCCCTGCTGAACGGCGCGACCGGTCTGGCGCAATTCTATGACCGCGATGCCCCTGCGGCGATGGCCAAAGCCGGTATGGAAGGTTTCCAGGAATTCATGCTGGATACCTCTAAGATGGATGCGGTCCTCGAGCGTTTGGATACCGTACAAGAAGAAGTTTACAACTAAAGTAAGCCCTGGGTGGGCAGCGATGCCCACCCGTCCCTGCGGTTTTAGACGGATGCCCTTGCTCCGTTCAAAAGCGCCACGCCACCCATTTGGCACGTCTTTTATTTTATTCCGGAGGTAGCAGAATGGCAGACGCCCCGATGCACCAAACGCACGGTCCCAGCTGGATCAAGCGGAACAAGCTGGCGGTGACTCCTTGGCTGTTTCTTATCCCCGCCCTGATCTTTTTCACCATTTATGTGGTCCTGCCCATCTTTGAATCGCTCTGGCTGAGCCTCTATGAATGGAACGGACTTTACGACGTAGACGGCAATTCGACCGCCACCTGGATCGGTTTTCAGAACTACGTCAAACTGATGGATGATCCGAATTTCTGGACCTCGCTGCGCAACAACATCGCCTGGTTGGTGCTGTATATGCTTGCCGTGCCGGTCGGCCTGTTCATCGCCCTGTTCCTGAATCAGACAGTCTCGGGCATGCGGTTCTACAAATCGATGTTCTTTTTTCCCTTTGTGATTTCGCAAGTGGTCGTGGGCCTGATTTTCGGCTGGTTCTACAACCCCGATTTTGGCGTTGTCGGCACCGTCTGGAAAGCGCTGTTCTGCGAAGAAACGGTTAACCTTGTCGGCAATACGACGTTCAAATGCGCCCGTCCCGTGCCTGACATTCTATCCAGCGAGCAATGGGCCACCTATGGCATCATTTTCGCGGGTCTTTGGCCACAGATCGCCTATTGCATGATCCTCTATCTGACAGGGCTGAACAATGTCGCCCCCGATCAGGTCGAAGCCGCGCGACTGGATGGCGCCAAGAAATGGAAGATGCTCTGGTATGTGATCATCCCGCAGCTGAAACCGGCGACCTTTATTGCTGTTGTGGTCACGGTGATCGGGGCGCTGCGCTCTTTTGATATGATTGCGATCATGACGCAGGGCGGCCCCTATGGGTCTACCAATGTGCTGTCGCATTACATGTATGAAGTTGCGATTTCGGAATATGGCGAGCGCTATGGGTACGGGTCTGCCGTGGCCACGGTTTTGTTTGTCATCATGTTGTTCTTCATCAGCTATTTCCTATGGCGGATGTATCAGGATGAGAAAGGGACACGGTAATGTTTCCACGTCCAATTGAAAAATCCACGCCGACAGCGCGGTTCGCCTATCAGGCCTTCCTGCCCTTTGCCCTGATCTTATGGTTGCTGCCTTTGCTGGCGATCTTTCTGACCTCGATCCGCTCGGCGACCGACATTAACTCGGGCAATGTGTTCGGCTGGCCGTCACAGTTCCAAATGCTGGACAATTACACTGCCGTCTTCACCCAATCCGAAGCCGCGCAATATATGCTGAATTCGGTGCTGATTACGGTGCCGACGGTGGCGATCTCTGTGGCACTGGCCTGCCTGGCGGGCTATGCGCTGGCGATCTATAAATTCCGCCTCGCGTTGCCGCTGTTCTTCCTGTTTGTCGCGGGCAATTTTATCCCCTTCCAGATTCTGATGGTACCGGTGCGGGATATGTCGGTGCAAACCGGGCTTTATGATACGATTGCAGGTCAGTTCCTGTTTCACGCGGCATTCCAGACCGGTTTCTGCACATTGTTCATGCGGAACTTCATTAAGGCTTTGCCGTTTGATCTGATCGAGAGTGCACGAGTCGAAGGCATCGCGGAATGGCGGATATTTTGGTACATCGTTGTGCCACTGGTGCGTCCGGCGCTCGCCGCACTGGCGGTACTGATCTTTACCTTTGTCTGGAACGATTTCTTCTGGGCCAACGTGCTGACCCAAGGCGAAGGCGCAAAACCGATCACCGCCGGTATTCGGGCGTTGAACGGGCAGTTCGTTAACAACTGGCATCTGGTATCGGCAGCCTCTTTGCTGGCGGCATTGCCACCGGTTGCCATGTTCTTTCTGATGCAAAAGCACTTTATCGCCGGTCTCACACTCGGAGCCGTAAAATGATCCGATGCTGGCGTCTTGACGACACACGCCAAACCCTCGTCCTTGGGTCCCGAAATGATCACCTCGCCGAGGTGATCTACTGGGGCCCGAGGCTTCCTGATACCGAAGATCTGAATGCGCTGTATCAGGCGCATCTGATCGATATTACCGGCGGCATGCTGGACCTGAACCCAGAACTGTCCATCTGCCCCGAGGCCACCCGCACCTTTCCGGGTCAACCGGGTCTGAACCTGCGCAGCAAGGATGGCACCCCTATCCTGCCGAAATTCTGCTTTGAAAAGGCCGAAGAGGTCGCAGATGCGCTGACCCTGACATTCACCGACGCCCCCAATGGGCTGACCTTTACAGGCCGCTTCAGCATCGACGCCCATACCCATGTGATCGAAGCTCAATCCGCCGTCACCTCAGAGGCGCCCGTGCATCTGCACTGGCTGTCGGCACCGGTTTTCCCTGCCCCGCAGTTCTCGGATGAGATGATCGATTTCGCCGGTCGCTGGTGTGGGGAATTCCAGATGAACCGCACCCCGTGGTCCGCCGGTATCCGTTATCGCGAAAACCGCACCGGACGCACCGGACACGAACACTTCCCCGGCTTGATTGTGCCTTGCCGTGGCGCGACAAATGCCACCGGCCATGCCTATGCGTTTCATTACGGCTGGTCCGGCGGGCATCGTATGATTGCAGAAGAGCTGCCCGATGGTCGTCGCCAGATCCAGTTCGGCCATGCCAGCAGCGTTGAAATGGCACCGCAGACCCATTTTGAAACCGCGAAACTGTTTGCCATGTTTTCGGATGATGGGCTGAACGGCTGCGGGGTGGCCTTTCAGCGACATTTGCGGGATCGCATCGTGCACTGGCCCGACGCCAAACGCCCGCGGCCGGTGCATTACAACTGTTGGGAGGCGGTCTATTTCCGGCACAATTTGCCGGAACTCAAAGACATTGCCACCCGCGCCGCTGCCCTTGGCGCGGAACGGTTTGTGCTGGATGACGGCTGGTTCGGCAATCGCGATGATGACACCCGAGCACTGTCGGACTGGGAGGTCGATCCGCGCAAATATCCAGACGGGCTGACGCCGCTGATTGAGCATGTTCAGAGCGAAGGCATGCGCTTTGGCATCTGGTTTGAGCCCGAGATGATCAATCCGGACTCCAACATTCACCGCCTGCATCCCGACTGGGCTTTGGGGGGCGAGGACCAGATTCTTGGCCGGCAGCAAAAAGCCCTGAACATGGCCCTTCCAGAGGTCCGCGATTTCCTGTTTGACCGGATTTCCGCGATCCTGCGCGACCACGACATTGATTACATCAAATGGGACCATAACCGGGTGTTGCCTGCGCCGGACGCGGCGCAAACCCGTGGGTCCTATGCCCTGATAGACGCCCTGCGTGCGGCTTTTCCAAAGGTCGAAATCGAAAGCTGCGCCTCTGGCGGGGCACGCATTGATTTTGGCATTCTTTCGCGCACCCATCGGGTCTGGCTTTCTGATAGCAATGACGCGCTGGAACGGCTGAAAATGCAGCATAATGCAGCGATCTTTCTACCGCTTGCGGTCACCGGCAGCCATGTCGGCCCCCGACGGTGCCATACTTCGGGTCGTATCTTTGATATCCGCTTCCGCGCTTGGGTCGCGGCCCAGCGCCACATGGGCTTTGAAATGGACCCGCGCGAACTGACCGAAGAAGAAGCCAAGGTCCTGACCGAGGTGACGCATTGGTGGAAAGACAACCGCGACTGGATGACTTCGGCGGATATTCTGCGGCTCGACAGCGCCGATCCGGCGGTAATTGCCGAGCAACAACTGGCCGAAGGTGGTGGGCAATTTGTGGTCTTCGCCGGTAAGGCCGCGACCTCGGATCAAATTACCCCGCGCCCCTTGCGCCTGACCCGCCTGTCACCGGATCAAATGTACCGGATCGAATTGGTAAACCGCGCCGATGCCCCGGCTTTGTCCCGTGGCAATCCTTTGTTGAAAAACGGTTCTTTGACCGCAAGCGGAGCTTATCTCATGAACCATGGCATTAACCTGCCGTGGAGCTTTCCGGACACCATGTGGGTTGTGCAAGGAAAACTGGCATGAGGGGACCGTCGCAGAGCACTGCACACACATTGTCGTGTGCGACAGCGTCCAAGTCTTTACTATTTCTGATTTGCAGATTGGATGAAAGGCGCACCTTGGTTTCCCCAAGGGAACCAGATACGCATCCCATCGACGACGACATCTATTTAAGCCGAAGGAAACCGATATGACCGCCCTTTATCCTGATCTGAAAGGTAAATCCGTATTCATCACCGGTGGCGGTGATGGCATCGGCGCGCATCTGACCGAAGGGTTTATCGAGCAAGGGGCAAAGGTTGCATTTGTGCAGCGTTCCGATGCCACGGGGTTTTGTGATGCGATGGAGGAAAAACACGGGGTGCGGCCGCATTACATGCAATGTGATGTCACCGATATCCCCCGCCTGCGCGACTGTTTGGCCGAAGCGCGTGATCTGAATGGGCCGGTTTCGGTTCTAGTCAACAATGCCGCCAATGATAAACGCCACAGCACCGAAGAAGTCACCGAAGAATTCTGGGATTGGTCTCAAGCAATTAACCTAAAAGCCTATTTCTTTGGCTGTCAGGCAGTCATGAACGACATGAAAGAATGCGGTGGCGGCTCGATCATCAATTTTTCGTCGATCTCTTATATGATGGGCAATGCGGGCTACCCCGCTTACACCGCCGCCAATTCCGGCATCAACGGGATGACCCGTTCATTGGCCCGCGAATTTGGGCCAGACCGTATCCGTGTCAATGCGCTGGCGCCGGGCTGGGTGCTGACCCAGAAACAAAAAGACCTCTGGGTCACCGAAGAGGGGCTTGCCGCCCATCTGGAGCGCCAGTGCCTGAAGGATACGCTTGATCCGAGTGATATCGTCGGCGGCGTGTTGTTTCTGGCCTCGGACTCCTCCAAAATGATGACCGGTCAATCGCTGGTGATTGACGGCGGCGTCGTGGTGACCGGCTGATGAGCGCAGAAGCAGCATATGCCGACTGGATTGCCGTGGATTGGGGCACCTCGCATCTGCGGGCCTACGCGGTCGATCAGGCAGGCGCGGTCAAAGCCGTAGCCGGATCAGAAAAAGGCATGGGCTCTCTGGAGCCCGATCAATTTGAATCCGCCCTGATCGAGCTGATCGAACCCTGGCTCGGCGCAGAGACGATGGACATCATGGCCTGCGGGATGGTGGGCTCGCGTCAGGGCTGGGTCGAGGCCCCCTACCAAACCACACCCTGCCCCCCACTGGGCGAAGGGTTCGCCAAACCAATGGTCAAGGATTCCCGCCTGTCGATCCACATCGTGCCGGGTATCCGCCAGCTGAACCCCGCACCGGATGTAATGCGCGGCGAAGAAACCCAGCTTGCCGGTGCGCTGGCAAAATATCCCACCTTCGACGGCGTTCTCTGCCTGCCGGGTACCCATACAAAATGGGTGCAGGTCAGCGCTGGCGAGATCGTCAGTTTTCAAACCTTTATGACCGGTGAATTATTCGCCCTGCTTTCTCAGCAGAGCGTTTTACGCCATTCAGTCAACAGTAAGGATTGGGATAGCGACGCCTTTGACACGGCGGTATCGGACACGCTGTCCAAACCCGAACGCCTTGCCGCTCGTTTGTTCACCCTACGCGCCGCATCGCTGGTTGCGGATCAATCCGCCGCAACAGCACGGGCGCAATTATCCGGCCAATTGATCGGGGCCGAACTGGCCGCCGCCCGTCCGTATTGGCTCGGGCAACCTGTGATCCTGATCGGCACCCCCGAACTAAACAGGCTCTATGCCCAAGCCCTTTCTTTGCAGGCCGTCGACAGCCAAAGCGAAGACGGGGCCACCATGACCCTTGCAGGCCTGACAGCCGCCCGAAAAATGCTGAAGGAAGACATTGAATGAGTCGCCCGATTATTGCGATCCTGCGCGGGATCACCCCCGACGAAGCCACCCCGATTTGTGCCGCTCTGATCCAGGCCGGTATTGAGCGCATCGAAGTCCCAATGAATTCACCCGCGCCGCTGCTCAGCATCAAACGTATGGTCGATGCCTTTGGGGAAACTGCGCTGATCGGGGCGGGCACCGTGTTAACCACCGAGGTCGTGCAGCAGGTCCACGACACTGGCGCGCGGCTGATTGTGTCACCGAATGCCGACGCCGATGTGATCCGCGCCTCCAAGGCCCTTGGCATGCAGAGCTTTCCGGGCGTTCTTACCCCGACCGAGTGTTTCGCGGCCCTTGCCGCAGGGGCGGACGGGCTGAAAATCTTTCCCGGCTTCCTGCTTGGCGTTGAAGGGTTGAAAGCGATCAAAGCCGTTCTGCCGCCCGAAGTCCCCGTCTATATGGTTGGCGGTGCGGGGCCGGACAATTTTGACCAGTTCATCAAGGCCGGAGCCGCAGGTTTTGGCATCGGTTCCAATATTTACAAACCTGGCTATTCTGTCGCCGATGTTACCGCACGGGCCAAAGATGTGGTCGCGGCATATGATGAGGCAAAGGGCTAGGACATGAGCGACATTCTATTTGACGAACGCAAAGCAATGCTGGGCGAAGGCCCCCTATGGCACCCACAGCGTCAACAGTTTTTCTGGTTCGACATCCTGCAAAAACAGCTCTGTTCCAGAGTCGACGGGAACCCGCTAAGCTGGCAATTTGACGAATATGTCAGTGCCGCAGGCTGGATAGACCAAACCCGTCTTTTGATTGCTTCGGCCAGCAAACTGTTCACATTCGATGTCGAAACAGGGCAAAGCGTCGATGTTGCCCCTTTGGAAGCCGAGGATAAAACCACCCGTTCCAACGACGGGCGCGCTGATCCGTGGGGCGGTTTCTGGATTGGCACAATGGGGATCAAGGCCGAGCCACAAGCAGGGGCGATCTATCGCTACTACCAAGGCGAAGTCCGCCTGTTGTTCCCCGAAATCACCATTTCAAATGCGATCTGCTTTTCCCCAGACAAGCAATTCGCCTATTTTGTCGATACAGATGTGGGCATCATCCAGCGGCAAAAACTGCGCGCCGATACCGGTTGGCCGACGGGTGCTGCCGAGGACTGGCTGGATTTGGGCTCAGACGGGCTGCGTCCGGACGGGGCGGTTATCGATGCGGCGGGCAATATGTGGAACGCACAATGGGGAGCGGGTCGCGTGGCCTGCTACAACCCCGGAGGCACCTTGCTGCAAACGGTTTCTGTGCCCGGCGCGCAATCCACGTGCCCTGCATTTGGCGGCGCAGATCGTACTGACCTTTATGTCACCTCGGCGGCGGTCGGCCTGCCGGATGACGCCGCTGCCGGACAGGTTTTCCGCATCAAAAACGTCGCCAAAGGGCAGGCGGAGCATCAGGTGATCCTATGACCCAGACACTGGGCGTTTGTTATTATCCGGAACATTGGCCCGAAGCCCAATGGGCCGAGGATGCCGCGCGTATGGTTGAAACCGGCTTGTCCTGGGTCCGGATCGGCGAATTCGCCTGGTCGCGGATGGAGCCTTCTCCCGACCAGCTGGAACTGGACTGGCTCGATCGCGCAATCGCGGTATTAGGCACTGCGGGCCTAAAGGTCATCATCGGCACCCCCACCGCGACCCCACCCCGCTGGATGCTGGACAAACATCCCGACATGCTAGCGGTGGATGCAGAGGGGCGGCCCCGCAAATTCGGCTCGCGACGGCATTATTCTTTTAGCCACGAAGGCTATCGCGCGGAATGCCGCCGGATCGTGACGATTCTTGCCGAACGCTATGGCAAAAACCCCCATGTCGCCGCATGGCAGACCGATAATGAATACGGATGCCACGATACGGTGCTGTCTTATGCGCAGTCCGATACAGAGGCGTTTCGCAATTGGTTGGCGCAGAAATATCAATCACCCGAAGCTTTGAATCGCGCATGGGGCAATATCTTCTGGTCGATGGACTATGCCAGCTTTGATGACATCGATCTGCCTAATCTGACGGTCACAGAAGCCAACCCGAGCCATATGCTGGCCTACCGGCGGTTTGCCTCGGATATGGTGGTGGCATTCAACCGCATCCAGACCGATGTACTGCGTAAATATACGGATGCGCCGCTGATCCATAACTATATGGGCCGGATCACCGAGTTCGACCACTACGCCGTCGGGGATGATCTGGATATCGCCAGCTGGGACAGCTACCCTATTGGCTTTCTCTCGGACCGTCTCGAAGGCAGTGCGGACCATAAAGCCCGCTTCCTGCGGCAGGGCGACCCCGACATGCAGGCTTTTCACCACGATCTGTATCGTGCCGTCGGCAAGGGCCGCTGGTGGGTGATGGAACAACAACCCGGTCCGGTGAACTGGGCGCCCTATAACCCTGCCCCCCTGCCCGGCATGATGCGACTCTGGGCGTGGGAGGCTTTTGCCCATGGCGCGGAAACGGTCTGCTATTTCCGCTGGCGACAGGCACCCTTTGCGCAAGAACAGATGCACGCCGGATTGCTGCGCCCTGACAGCGCCGCTGCCCCTGCGCTCGCCGAAGCTGCCACCGTCGCACAAGAACTGCAATCGCTGCCTGCCTTACACCAGGCCACGGCCCCGGTGGCGCTGGTCTTTGATTACGCCTCCGCCTGGGCCTGGGATGTGCAGCCCCAAGGCGCTGATTTCGACTATTTCCGGCTGTGCTTTGCCTTCTATCGAGGGTTGCGTCAGGCCGGGCTATCGATAGATATCCTACCGCCCGACACGGCGGATCTGTCGGCCTATAAGCTGGTGCTGGCGCCGGGTTTGTTGTCGATAAGCGACCCGCTGAAATCTGCGCTTGGCCGTTTTGAAGGCACCGCGCTGATCGGCCCGCGCAGCAATAGTAAAACGCCCGAACTTGAAATCCCGATCCCGATGCCGCCTGCCTTAGATGGGCTGGAGACCACCGTCAGTCTGGTCGAAAGCCTGCCGCCCGATTGCAGCGTGACGTTGCAGGATGGTGGGTGCTTCAAGCACTGGTTTGAACATCTTGAAGGCAGTGCCGATGTGGTTAAGCGGACGTCCAGCGGGCTACCTGCGCTGGTACGGGCCGGAGGCTTGCACTATCTGGCCGGTTGGCCCGATGCGGAAACCCTACTGTCTTTGCTGTCCGAACTGGCCAATGCTCAGGGGATCACAACCACCCGCTTGCCCGAAGGGCTGCGCATTCGCGATACCGCCAGCCACCGTTTCTATATCAACTATGCCCCTGAACCACTGTCTCATGACGGGCACACAATCGCGCCCGCCGATGTTCTCTGGGTGGAACGCCGCTAATAAGGGGGGCGCTGCCCCCGCCCCCTGACGGGGTCTCCCCAGGGATATTTGGGAACAAAGTAGTGCATTACTTTGTTCTTAAAATATCCCCGCCGGAGGCATTGAATCTAAATCCCCCCTACAAACACGCGGGGTGTTTTGTGTCCTCCGCAAGGTAACCTAAAGCGCGCGGGCCAAGGTTGAGAGCGGCAAAACCGGCAGTTTTTTCTGCCGCAGGGTCCAGAGGAACCACTCCAAATCCTCGGGGCGCATAAAGCTTGCCCCGTCTGCCTTGTCAGCGCTGCAAATTGCCTGACCGCAAAAGACGCTCATGCCGTTGCGGTTAAGGGTCTGGCGCAGGCATTTTTCATAATATTCTTCATCCAGCGCCGGATCAGAAGCCATGTTCAGACTGCCAATGCAATCCACCACATTCTGGTTGCTGGTTTGATAGACCCGCCCGGCAGGCCGCGCTGTGGGCCCGAACCGGCGCACCACCCGAAAGCGTGACAGCAGCGGTGACACCATACGCGGATCTTCGGTATGCGCGGGAAAGGCAAAGCAGCGCACGTTAAACCCATGGTCCTGTAGGGTCTGCACCTGCGGGGCGATCTCTTCCTTGAGGTAATCGCGCGGTGTTTTCTGTTCCAGATATCGCTCAAAGGGTTTATCCGCGGCCCCCTGCAAGCCGACTTCATGCCCGTCCTCAGCCAGCGCCTGTAAGGCCAGAATATCATCGCCGGACAGCGCGTCAGGCGCGGTGACAAAGAATGTCGCCCGCGCTTGATAGGCGGCAAATAATCCCCGGGTCCGGCGCCAGTGATCGATATAGGCACCGTCAAATGTCAAGCTGACCGCAGGGCTATCCATGCCGGATCAACTCCCTCGATAGGTTGAATAGCCAAAGGGAGAGAGCAACAGCGGCACATGGTAATGCGCCTCCACGTCATTGATCCCAAAGCGGATCGGAATTTGATCCAGGAATTTCGGTTCTGTGTCGCCAAGCCCGTGTTTATCCAGATAAGCGCCGGTGAAAAATACCAGTTCGTATTGGCCGGTTTTAAAGTCTTCCGCTGGTAAAATGGGCGTATCCGTGCGCCCATCCGCATTGGTGACCATGGTCTTTATCTTTGTGTGGCTGTTGCCCGACACCCGATATAGGGCAATTTCAATCCCCTCAGCGGGCACACCGCGCGCCGTATCAAGCACATGTGTCGAGAGATAACCTGTTACCGTTGGCATGTTCTGATCCCCTATTCGTCGGTTTCTGCCGCTAACTGCCTTCAAAAGCCGCAGTTTTCGAAGGATTTTCCTGCGGGAAGGACCTTCAACTATTTTTTGAAAAAATTACAGTTCGTTATGGATTACAAGGGTAAACCAACAGACAGGAGAACAATACCCGTGAACCGCTATCCGCGAGACATGGCGGGCTATGGCCCGAACGCCCCCGATGCCAATTGGCCGGGCGGCGCTAAAATTGCTGTTCAATTCGTGCTGAACTACGAAGAAGGTGGGGAAAACAACATCCTGCATGGGGATGCTGCCTCTGAGGCCTTTTTGTCCGAGATCGTTGGCGCGGCGCAATGGCCGGATCAGCGACACTGGAACATGGAATCGATCTATGAATACGGTGCGCGCGCGGGTTTCTGGCGCTTGCATCGTCTGTTCACTGGTTTTGACATTCCTGTAACCGTCTATGGGGTGGCAACCGCATTGGCGCGTTCCCCGCAACAGGTTGCAGCCATGCAAGAGGCCGAGTGGGAAATCGCCAGCCACGGGTTAAAATGGGTCGAGCATAAAGACATGGCTGCGCAGGATGAAAGCGCGTCAATCGCCGAAGCCATCCGCCTGCATACCGAAGTCACCGGCGCGCGCCCGCGCGGCTGGTACACTGGGCGCTGCTCGGTCAATACGGTGGCTTTGGTCGCCGACGCCGGCGGTTTTGATTACATCAGCGATACCTATGACGATGATCTGCCCTATTGGAAAAACATCAATGGCCGCGAACAGTTGATCATCCCCTATACGCTGGATGCAAATGATATGCGCTTTGCCACGCCGCAGGGGTTCAACACCGGAGAACAGTTTTACACCTACCTGAAGGACAGCTTTGATGCGCTCTATGCCGAGGGGCAAGAAGGGTCGGGCAAAATGATGTCGATCGGGCTGCATTGCCGTCTGATCGGGCGTCCGGGTCGGGTTCAGGCACTGCGCCGCTTTATCGAATATGCCAAGGGCCACGCCAATGTCTGGTTCCCGCGCCGCATTGATATCGCCGGGCATTGGGCCGCGGAACATCCGGCACCAGCCCCGTTTGAACGCCCCTCAGAGATGGCGCTGCCCCGTTTTGTAGAGCTTTACGGCGGTATTTTTGAACATTCCCCGTGGATTGCCGAAGGCGCGCACGGGTTGGAGCTTGGCCCTGCCCATGACAGTGCTATCGGTGTTCATAGTGCGCTGTGCCGGGTGTTCCGCTCCGCGCCAGATTCTGCGCGGCTTGCGGTACTCAAGGCGCATCCTGATCTGGCCGGAAAGCTTGCTGCAGCCAAACGTTTGACAGCAGAATCTACTTCAGAACAAGCGGGGGCGGGTCTGGATTCCCTGACCGATGCCGAGCGCAGGCAGTTCACTGACTTAAATACCAGCTACGTGGAAAAGCACGGGTTTCCCTTCATCATCGCCGTGCGGGACCACAGTAAGGCCAGCATTCTGGCTGCTTTTGAACGCCGCTTGGACAACAGCCGCGATGTGGAATTTGTCGAGGCCTGCAAGCAGGTGGAACGCATCGCTCAGCATCGGCTCAAAGATATGCTGCCATGAAAATACGAACGGGTTTCAACAGCGCCAGGTGCGCCCTTGCGGCCAAGGATGGCAGCGATCCGGCACAGGTATTCCCATGAGCAACATCGAGGTCGTCCTTACGCCCACTCCGTTAAACAAGCGTGATTTTTCACCCTATGGGGACATATTGGAAGCCCAAGGTGATCCGTCCTTTCCGATCAATGACGGGTTTTGTGAACGCTTTCATGACCGTGCCCAAATGGAATTCGGCCCAGAAGGACGGGCGGGGATCAGCCTGTTCAAAGCCAAACCTCGTAGCCTGCCCTATCAGTTTGACCTGCTCGAACGCCATCCTGACGGCTCTCAGGCGTTTATCCCGATGTCGATGCATCCGTTTTTGGTCATAGTGGCGGGGGATGACAATGGCACACCTACGGGGCCTGTCGCCTTTATCACCGCCCCCGGTCAAGGGATCAATTTGCATCGCGATGTCTGGCACGGCGTGCTGACACCGCTGTATGAACCCGGACTGTTTGCGGTGATTGACCGGATCGGGAACACACCAAATATAGAGGTATACACCACCCCAATCCGCTATATCATCACAGAACTATAACGCCAGAGCGGGAAAACCCGCCAATAAAAGTCTATGGAAGGCTAACACCGCGCCACAAAAACACCGGCGCAACAACACGGAGAGGGTCAATGACAGACACATCCATCGGGACGCCAGAACAATTGCGCGATCCCAACTACACGCCGCCGATGGCCAAGGCCATCCCCCTTGGTATTCAACATGTGCTCGCCATGTTCGTTTCCAACGTAACACCCGCGATCATCGTCGCCGGTGCCGCTGGTTTCGGTTTTGGATCGGGCTCTCCTGATTTTCCCGAACTGCTCTATCTGATCCAGATGTCGATGTTGTTTGCCGGCATTGCGACACTGCTGCAAACCATTACGCTTGGCCCGATTGGCGCAGGTCTGCCCATTGTGCAGGGCACCAGTTTTGCCTTCCTGCCGATCATGATCCCGCTGGTAGCAGGCAAAGGCGTTGACGGGCTTGCCGCTCTGTTCACCGGTGTCATTATCGGCGGCCTTTTTCACGCCTTCATTGGCACATTTGTTGGCAAAATCCGTTTTGCCCTGCCGCCGCTGGTCACCGGCCTTGTGGTCACGATGATCGGTCTGGCGCTGGTCAAAGTCGGTATTCAATATGCAGCCGGTGGGGTGCCTGCTATTGGCACACCGGAATACGGCAGCCTGCTAAACTGGTCCGCCGCGCTCGTGGTGATCATCGTCACCCTTGGCCTGAAGTTCTTTACCAAAGGCATGTTGTCGATATCAGCCGTGCTGATCGGTCTGATTGTCGGCTATATCTACGCGCTGATCACGGGCATGATCAGCTTTGGCGGGGACTTCGGTATTGCTGCAAGCTGGAACAATGCGGCGGTGTTTGCCCTGCCGATGCCGTTTAAATACGGCTTCGAACTCTCGGCTGCGGCGGTCATCGGCTTTTGCCTGATGGCGTTTATCTCTGCCATCGAAACTGTCGGCGATGTCTCGGGCATCACCAAAGGTGGCGCGGGCCGCGAAGCAACCGAAGAAGAGATCACCGGTGCAACCTACGCCGATGGTGTTGGCTCTGCTGTGGCGGGCATCTTTGGCGGCTTTCCGAATACCTCCTTCAGCCAGAACGTCGGCCTGATTGCCATGACCGGCGTCATGAGCCGCCACGTCGTGACCTGCGGCGCGATCTTTCTGATTGTTTGCGGGCTGATCCCCAAAGTGGGCGCAGTCATTCGCACCGTGCCGATCGAAGTATTGGGCGGCGGTGTGATCGTGATGTTCGGTATGGTTGTGGCCGCTGGCATGTCGATGCTGTCGGATGTTGACTGGGATCGCCGCAACATGGTGATCTTTGCCATCGCCATCTCGGTTGGTCTTGGCCTGCAGCTGGAACCCGGTGCGGTGCAATATCTGCCAGATACGCTGCGCATTCTGGCGACTTCTGGCCTGTTGCCAGCGGCGCTGATTGCCATCGTACTGAACCTGATCCTGCCCACTCCTCTGGATGCGACTCAGACAGAGGAAATCTCTGGCGGCATGGCCGGTAAATCCAAATAAACCCCTTTGGCCCGCCCTGATATTTTCGGGGCGGGCTGAATTTGCAGGAATAATTTTTCTACGTGCTTTCGACGGGGGTGATTAGACTGCACTTATGTCCCATGTCCCCGCCACCCCTTTTACAACCAATCCGACCGTGGCCCAGCCCGAAGCGTTGCTGAACCGCTCCGCATGGTCGATGCGTTGGCGCGACCGTCGCCAAAGCGTCACGCTTGCACAGCAGGTTTGCAATCATTCCCCGCAAGAGGCCCCCTTGGTGGATGCCGCAACCGGCGCGGCCCTGCGGACCCTTGCATGGCATGGAAAATGGACCGGACGCACCCATGAAGCCGTCGCCCTTGCCCAAAAAGCAGAGGGCCATTTGCTGGACTCCGCTTTTGCCGCCGAACGCATCGACGTGCAGTGCATTTTGGCGGTGCTGTTCATCAATCAGGAGAAACCCAATCTCGCCCGCCACTGTCTGGAGACGGCCAGTCCTGACTTGGATGCACAAACCCCGAGCGATACCAAAGCCTGTCTAATGGCGGCGCAGGCCATGCTGCTATATTGTGAAAACGCCCGAACGGCGGCGCTGACATTGCTTTATGACGCCCTTGCCTGCAGCAAAGGCCCCGAAGGCGCGCGCATCCAGACCTATATCGCCAATGCCCTGTATTACGCCTCTAAACCCGATGCTGCCCTACTGGCTGCCCAATGCGCCCAAGCGGATGCCGAGGATCAGGAAAACGAGGTCATTAAACCCTATATCCAAAGCGTTCTGGGGCGGGTGTGGACGCAATTGGGGCAGTTGGATCTGGCTGAAAACGCGCTTCGGATCGGGGCCACCCAAGCCGAGGCCGAAGGCGATCAACGCGCCCTTTGCCAGCTGATGCTGGCGCAGGCGCTGCTGTTTTTGAAACGCGGAAAAAACGGCCCCGCCCTGCGGCGGCTCAAGGCAGGTAAACGTCTTGCCGACAGGCTAAACTACCCGCAGTGGCAGATTCAGTTTCTACGCCTGATGGGCAGCGAATATGAACGGCTTGGCGAGGATCGCGCAGCCATGCAGAGCTACAAGGAAATTCTGCGTCTCAAGGGGCACCTCAGCCCTTAGGCCCCCAGCCCCCGCCCCCCGGTGTATGCATTTCAAACACCCCATCCACGGGCAGATCAACCTCGGCAAAGCCTGACAGTTTTTCGCGGCGGCCATCGGGGTATTCGGCAAAATCCTCTCCGACGGTGCCGTTTTCCCCACCCGCTACGCCAAAGGGCGGCACGATCCGGTGCGAGCACAGCGTGGTCACGGTAACCGGCACAAGAAACCGCATCCGGCGGGTGACGCCTGCGCCCCCGCGCCATTCCCCCGCACCACCGGAACCCGCACGAATACCAAAGCTTTCCAGCCGTACGGGGAACCGTTTTTCAAGGATTTCGGGATCGGTCATACGGGTATTGGTCATATGGGTTTGCACCGCGTCACAGCCCTGAAACCCCGGACCGGCACCGGTGCCCCCAGCGATGGTTTCATAGTTCTGGAAATCATCATTGCCCCAGACAAAATTATTCATCGTGCCCTGCGATCCGGCGATCACCCCAAGTGCACCATAAAGCGCATTACAGGTGGCCTGAGACACTTCGGTATTGCCCGAAATCACCGCCGCCGGATAAGTTGGGCTCAGCAAAGAGCCCTCGGGGATCACAATCTTCAATGGCTTCAGACAGCCCTCGTTCAAGGGAATATCGGCCCCGACCAAGGTGCGGAACACATAGAGCACCACCGCGCGGCACACCGCCGACGGGGCGTTGAAATTTCCGGAATGCTGGGGCGAGGTGCCGGTGAAATCGATGGTGGCGGATCGGGTGCTCTGATCCACAGAAACTTTCACCGCGATCTGCGCACCATGGTCCATCGGATAAAGGAACGCACTGTCAGAGAGCCGGTCAATCACCTGCCGCACGCTTTCCTCGGCGTTATTCTGCACATGGCCCATATAGGCGGTCACCACATCCAGCCCGACGTTTTTGACAACTTTCAAAAGCTCTTGCCGTCCGGTTTCATTGGCCGCCACTTGCGCTTTGAGGTCTGCAAGGTTCTGGGTGACATTACGGCAGGGGTATTTGCCGGAGGACAGCACCGCCCGCGCCTCTCCCTCGCGCAGAACCCCTTTGGACACGAGGCGCACATTGTCGATCAACACGCCCTCTTCTTCGATCCGCGTGCTATCGGGTGGGGCCGATCCGGGGGTGCGACCGCCAATATCGGCATGGTGCCCCCGCGACCCAAGCCAGAAAGCAATCGCATCATCGACAAACACCGGCGTGACTACTGTCACATCCGGCAGATGCGTTCCGCCGTTATAGGGTGAGTTCAGCATAAAGGCATCGCCCGACGCTATCGCACCGGCGTTTTCACGCATAACGGTTTTGATACTGTCCGACATTGACCCCAGATGCACCGGCACATGGGGCGCATTGGCCACCAGATCCCCCTGCGCATCAAAAATCGCACATGAAAAATCCAGCCGTTCTTTGATGTTCACCGACCACGAAGTATTGGCCAGTGTCGCGCCCATCTGATCGGCCACCGACATAAAGAGGTTGTTGAACACCTCCAGCAGGACCGGATCGGCCTCTGTACCAGCGGCAGGCGGACGCGCTTTGGCTTCGGTCCGCTGCAAAATCAGGTTACCTAGGCCGTCGACCTCGGCCTGCCAGCCCGGTTCAACAATATTGGTGCCCGTCGGTTCGGTGATGATCGCCGGACCGGCGATCCGTGCCCCGACCGGCAAAGAATCTCTGGCGAAGATCGGGGTATCTTGGTCTTGGCCGCTGTAGTGAATGCGGCCCTGCTGTGGGGCTGTTGCGGCGGCTTCGGGCAGAATGGCACTGGCCCCTTCGCCGGTGACGCCAATCGCCTCGACGCTGACCATGTCAAAAAACAATGCCCGTTCGGGCGAGATGAACCCGAAGCGTGCCAGATGCGCCGTTTCAAATGCGGCCTGCATTTCTGCTGGCGTTCCAAAGCCCACTTCCAAGGCCTGATGCGAACCTTCATAGCGCAGATATGCGCGCGTTTCACACCGGATATCACCGGTAGCAACGCCTTGGCCCGCGACTTCGGCGACGGCTTCTTCGGTCTGTTCTTGTCGCGCGTTTTGCGCGTCTGTCATATCGCTCAGCGGTGCATCCACTTGACGTTCGCGCAGGGCCCGGATTTCCGCCAGCCCCATGCCATAGGCCGACAGCACGCCTGCAAAGGGATGCAAGAACACGCGCGTCATGCCCAAAGCATCGGCCACCAGACAGGCGTGCTGCCCCCCCGCCCCGCCAAAACACTGCAACGTATAGCGGGTCACGTCATGGCCGCGCTGAACGCTGATCTTCTTGATCGCATTGGCCATGTTTTCCACGGCAATGCGCAGGAACCCTTCGGCTATGGCCTGCGGCGTTTGCACTGGCTGCCCGGTGGCATCCGCCACGTGCTGCGCCAGCGCGGCAAATTTCCGGGCCACAACCACCTTGTCCAGCGGCGCATCGCCCTGCGGGCCAAACACCGGTGGGAAATGCGCAGGGTCAAGCTTGCCCAGCATGACGTTGCAATCGGTTACTGTCAGCGGACCGCCGCGCCGGTAACAGGCCGGACCGGGGTTGGCACCGGCACTTTCCGGCCCCACCTGAAGCCGCCCATCCCGAAAGCTTAGGATTGATCCGCCGCCTGCCGCAACTGTATGGATATCCATCATCGGCGCGCGCATCCGCACGCCTGCGACCTCGGTCTCGAACGAGCGTTCAAAATCACCCGCATAATGGCTGACATCGGTCGACGTGCCGCCCATGTCAAAGCCGATCAGCCGATCAAACCCCGCCGCTTCGGCGGTTTTCACCATACCAACGATGCCGCCCGCCGGACCGGAGAGGATCGCATCCTTGCCCTGAAACAAACGCGCATCAGTCAGCCCGCCGTTTGACTGCATGAACAAAAGACGTTCCGCCCCGCCCTCTCCGACGGCAAGCGCACCCGCCACTTGATCCACATAACGGCGCAAAATCGGCGACAGATAGGCATCTACCACCGTGGTATCGCCGCGCCCCACCAGCTTTGCCAATTGGCTGACCCGGTGGCTTGCGGAAATCTGAGTAAAACCGATCTCTGCGGCAATCTCGGCAACGCGAGCCTCATGGGCGGGGTTCAGATAAGCATGCAGAAACGCGATGGCGACGGCACGGGTGCCCGCATCATAAGCCTTTTGCAACGCATCACGCGCGGCAGTTTCGTCTAAGGTGCTTAGGATATTGCCCTCTGCATCCAGCCGCTCAGGGACTTCGGCGACGGCAGAATAAAGCAGGTCGGGGCGTTTGATTTCCAGATCAAACAGGCGCGGGCGGGTCTGATAACCGATCAGTAAAAGGTCGCCGAACCCTTTGGTGATCAGCAACAGCGTATCTTCGCCCTTACGTTCCAAAAGGGCATTAGTGGCCACGGTCGTCCCCATTTTGACCGCTTTGATTACCCCTTGAGGCAGCGCATCCTCGGACGATAAGGACAGCAATTCCCGAATGCCTTGCACGGCTGCGTCCCGATAGCGTTCCGGATTTTCAGACAACAGCTTATGGGTTTGCAGGCTCCCATCAGGTTTGCGCGCAACGATGTCGGTGAACGTGCCGCCGCGATCAATCCAGAATTCCCATTCGGCTGTGCTCATTGTATTTCCAATGTCCAAGGGGTGGGTCTATTGGGCGATAGGCTGCCCTTACTCATTTTCGCGCATCTCTTTGCTACCCGGCGGGTTTCCGTCCTCACTGAGCAGCACCGCGAGCGGATAGCTACGGGGGAACGCCCCGCAAAGGATCATCATCGCGGCTGTCAACGGCACTGACAGGATCGCACCGGCAATACCCCACATCGACCCCCACGCCGCCAGTGAAATCATGATCACCAATGGGCTAAGGTTAAGCTGTTTGCCCAGCAGGCGGGGTTCCACGTAATAGCCCACGATATTTTGCATCAATATCAGAAGCATCGCCAAGGAAATCGTGGTCTCCAGCGATTCATACTGGCCGACAGAGACAAACACCGGCAACAGAACCGCAATCAGAGAACCGACATAGGGGATATAGTTGAATACACCGGTCAGGATCGCCCAGAAGGCCGCCATATCAATGCCAAAGGCCCATAAAACCGCAAAGCAGGCCAGCGCCAAAATCACGTTCACCAATGTCTTGAGCGCCATATAACTGCCGACTTTGGCAGTGATCAGATGGGTGACCAGCCGCGCCCGTGCGCGGGTTTCTTCAGTGCGGAAAATCGCCAACAGTTTGGCCTCAAACACATGTCCTTCGATCAGGAAAAACAGCGCGTAGATAAAGACCAGAAAAATATAGGCCAGTGATCCGCTAATCGCGCTTAACCCATAGCGCACGAGGGACTGCATCTGAAAGCCATCCCCAAGCAGGGATTGCACCCCCTGCCATGTGACATCAACTTCCCAGCCATATTTTTCCGCCGTCGTGGTAATCAGATTGCCAAAGGCCGCCCCATAGCCAGGCGCCACGCGCGAAGCCTGATCCAGATTGCGCGCCACCATCGCCACCGCAAGCATCAGCACGAGAAAAACAAACAGAAAAGATAACCCCATCCGCAACCAATGCGGACACATCGGCCCGATCACCGGAAGCCGCGCCGCAGCCTGCGCAACCGCCGAGAGCAAAAACGCCACAAGCGCGCCGAGAATAATCGGAATTACAATCCCTTGACTGATGTTCAACACCCATCCACCAGCGGTTACCGCAAGGATGATGCCGCAAACAGTAAGGGCACGAAGAGAGGCTCGATCTGACATAATACGGGGCTAGCACAGCACAATTGTCATAGAAAGCGAAACTGCAAACCCAAAACTCATTGTTTGATCTGCCCAAACTGTTAGCCTGTTCGGAATGCGACTGTACCAAGAGATATAAATGACCGATACCACCGCTTCTGAGCCCGAAATCCCCCGTCTTGCAAAGATGTTCCGCTATCGGCGCATCCACATGCTGCAGGCGGTCGTGATGGGGCTCGCCGGTGTGGTGGCGCTGGCCTATCCGGTTGTCGGCATTGATCGCGAGACATCGCTCCTGGGCTGGCTCATGGTCGCCAACGGTGCGGCGCTGTTTGTTAGTCTGATCTTTAGCTGGGGTCTGCCCAATTTCTGGGTGCGCCTGATGTCGGTGTTCACATCGGCTTTGCTGGGGTTTTTTGTCCTGATCCAATTGGTCGAAGCCGCTGGGTTGGTTATTGGTATGCTGGTTGTATTTCTGGGCCTAGAGGGGCTGTCCCAACTTATTCTGGCCCGCCGCGCGCCTTCTATATTTGTTCAGAACCTGCTTTATGTCAGTGCTGCCATAACACTCGTTATTGCGGTTACGCTGAATTTTGTCGTTGATCCGACAGTGACCACCATGTCCCTTTGCCTCGGGTTTTGCCTCTTATTTGAATCATTTGCGATGATACGCTTGCTCCGCGATGGCTGATTTTAGGCGCTAATACAGAACGGCGTTTTCCTGAAAAAGAGCCACAAAAGGACTGACGTGAAATTTTCTTTGACTTTTTCACCAAGTTCCGTGAAATTTTAGAGTGTAATTTCACGGAGCCGTCATGCATCTTGATTCCCGATCTTCCTCCCTTGGTGTTGATCTGCGGGCCTTGCGCAAATCGCGCAAGCTCACGCTTGAAGTTGTGGCAGAATCCTTGGGCAAATCCGTCGGCTGGCTCAGTCAGGTAGAGCGCGATATCTCAGACCCCAGCTATGACGAATTGAAAGCGCTGGCGGCGGTCTACGATGTTTCTCTGTCAATCCTGTTCGGCCAAGCCGGGGCACCGGCGTCCGAAATCGGCCGCGTCGTCCGGCGCGATGCGCGGCGACGGGTGGGCGATACACAGCATTCCCTTGTCGAAGAGCTGCTATCGCCGGATTTGACCGACAGTTTCGAGGTGATCCATTCGACGTTTAAACCCGGTGCAAAAAGCGAAGCCACGATCAAACGACCAACGCAGGAGTTGGGGTATCTGATCTCGGGTCAGCTAAAAATCTGGCTCGATGACGAGGTCTTCCTGATCACCCCCGGCGATAGTTTCCGCATTCGGGACCAAGCCTTGCGCTGGGAAAACCCGTTCGACACGGCGGCAGTGGCCATCTGGGTCATTTCCCCGCCCGTCTATTAACCGCGACCCAACAAGGAGCCGATCATGGCAAATTTCCCGACCACAGCGCGTGTTGTTATCATTGGCGGCGGGGCCGTCGGAACATCGAGCCTGTATCATCTGGCCAAGGCCGGATGGCACGATTGCGTGCTGCTGGAGAAAAACGAACTGACCGCCGGATCAACCTGGCACGCAGCCGGTAATATCCCGACGTTTTCCAACAGTTGGGCGATCATGAACATGCAGCGTTATTCCACCGATCTCTACCGCGATATCGGCGAAATGGTGGACTATCCGATCAACTACGCGGTGACCGGTTCTGTCCGGCTGGCCCATTCCAAAGAGCGGATGCAAGAATTCGAACGCGCCCGAGGCATGGGTATATCCCAAGGTATGGACGTCGAAATGATGAGCGTCTCAGACCTAAAGGACGCCTATCCCTTTATGGAAACCCATGATTTGGCGGGGGGCTTCTGGGATCCAATGGACGGAGATATGGACCCCTCGCAAATCACGCAGGCCTTTGCCAAAGGCGCGCGCGATCTGGGGGCAAAAATCTTGCGTTTTACCCCTGCGACAGGGGTGCGTCGTGAAAACGGCGAATGGGTCGTAGAGACCGAAAAAGGTGAAATTCGCTGCGAATATGTGGTGAACGCCGCGGGTTATTACGCGCAGCGTGTCGGCGAATGGTTCAAACCCTATGGTGGGCGCACGGTGCCGATGATGGTGATGAGCCACCAATATTTGCTAACCGATGAAATTCCCGAAATCGCCGACTGGACAAAGGAAAATGGCAAAAAGCTCCCGCTGCTGCGGGATGTGGATTCATCCTATTATCTACGGCAGGAAAAGACCGGTCTGAACCTTGGCCCCTATGAGCGCAACTGCAAGGCCCATTGGGTTACGCCGGATGATCCAATGCCAGATGATTTCAGCTTTCAGCTTTATCCAGACGATCTGGAGCGGCTGGAATGGTACATAGAGGACGCCATGGCGCGGGTGCCTTTGCTGGGGCAAAGCGGTATCAACAAGGTGATCAACGGCCCAATCCCCTATGCGCCCGATGGTTTGCCGCTGATTGGTCCGATGCCCGGCGTGCCCAACGCCTTTGAGGCCTGCGTCTTTACCTTTGGCATCGCCCAAGCCGGTGGCGCGGGTAATGTTTTGGCGGAATGGATCACCGAAGGGCAAACCGAATGGGATATGTGGGCCGTCGATCCGCGTCGCTATACCGATTACACGGACGAAGATTACTGCATTCAGAAAGGCATGGAGGTTTACGGTCACGAATATGCCATTCACTTCCCGCACCATGAATGGCCCGCCGGTCGGGATAAAAAGCTCTCTCCGAACCATCAGCGCCTGCTGGAGGCGGGCGGACAAATGGGCGTCTACAACGGCTGGGAGCGGGCCAACTGGTTTGCCAAGGACGGGGATGACACCTCGGAGGAAGCCACCCATAGCTTTGCGCGCAAAGGCCCGTGGGAGGCGCGGGTGCAGGATGAATGCCACGCCGTGCGCGATGGCGTCGGCGTTTTGGACCTGCCGGGGTTTTCGCGCTTTAACCTGAGAGGTGACGGGGCGGCAGAATGGCTGCGGGGCCAGATTGCCGGGGCCCTGCCCAAAATCGGGCGAATGAACCTTGGCTATTTCGCCACCCCGCAGGGGCGCATCCTGACCGAGATGTCGATCATGCGTCATGACGCGGATGTCTTTACCCTGATTACGGCCGCATCCGCCCAGTGGCATGACCGCGATATGCTGCGCGCCGCGCTGCCTGCGGATGGCAGTCTGACGCTGACGGATCATACAACCGACTATTCCACCCTGATTGTCACCGGCCCTCAGTCACGCGCGCTTTTTGCAAAAATCTCTGACGGGGATCTGACCCTGCCGTGGCTCTCTTTGCAGCCCGCCAGCGTCGCCGGCAAAAACGCCGCTCTCGCCCGTGTTTCTTTCGCCGGTGAGCTGGGCTGGGAAATACATGCCGCAATGGACGACATGCCCGCGATCTACGAGGCCGTCCTTGATGCCGGTGCGACGCCCTTTGGCATGTATGCGCTCAATAGCTTGCGGTTGGAAAAGGGCTACCGCGCATGGAAAGGGGATTTGTCGACCGATTACTCTTTACTGCAAGGCGGTTTGGAGCGCTTCATCCGCTTTGACAAACCACAGGATTTCCCCGGCAAGGCGGCCTTGCTGAACGAGCAACAACAGGGGGTTACAAAGCGCTTTGCCACCCTCACCATCGACAGCCCCGATTATGACGCGCCTTATATGGCAAACATCTGGCTGGGGGAGGAGATCGTCGGAGAGGTCACCTCGGGCGGCTATGGCTACCGCGTCAACGCCTCTATCGCACTGGCGATGCTGCGCAGTGATCTGCATGCCGTTGGCACCCGTCTGGAGGTGGAGATTTACGGCAAACGCTTTGGGGCAACCGTACAGGCCGATGCGCCCCTATGGGATGCCGATAACGCAAGGATACGTGCCTGATGGCCATGGGCGGGAACACAATGTCGGGGGTCGTTCTGACCGGCCACGGCGGGCCGGACTGCCTTGTCTGGCGCGATGATTTGCCCCTGCCCGCCCCCGAACAGAACGAGGTTCTGGTGCAGGTTCTCGCCGCCGGTATGAACAACACCGATATCAATACCCGCCTAGGCTGGTATTCCGATGACGTAACAGGCGCCACCGATGAAAACATTGAAGTTGATGACAAAGCCAGCGGCGGCTGGAGCGGTGCGCTCCGGTTTCCGCTTATTCAAGGCGGGGATATCTGTGGCCGCGTGGTGGCCGTGGGTGCGGCGGTGGATCGCGGCTGGATCGGCAAACGGATCACTGCCCCCTTGGTCATGCCCCGCCCGACGCTACAGAACCCCGTGGGTATGGAATGTATCGGATCCGAACGGAATGGCGGCTTTGCACAATACTGCTGCCTGCCCGCATCCGACATCAAAGACGTCAGCCCATCGCCTTTAAGTGACATAGAAATCGCTGCCATCCCCTGCGCCTATGGCACCGCAGAGGCGCTCTTGGATCGCGCGAAGGTCGCCGCTGGCAAATCCGTTTTGGTCACCGGAGCCTCTGGTGGGGTTGGCATGGCGGCTGTCGAACTTGCCACCCTACGCGGTGCTAACGTCACGGGCATGACCTCTGCGGCCAAAGCCGCTGCGGTGCGGGCTGCCGGGGCGATTGCCACGATAGACCGAACCGAAAGCCCGGCTGAAAACAGCTTTGATTCGGTAGTGGATGTCGTTGGAGGAGCCACTTGGGGCAGGTTGATCGACGCGCTGAAACCGGCTGGGCATTATGCCGTTGCCGGTGCAATCGCCGGTCCCATCGTTGAAATGGATCTGCGCAAAATCTATCTAAAAGACCTGACCCTGTCGGGGTCTACCTTTCAACCCCCCGCAGGCTTTGAGCGGTTGGTGCAGCTCATCAACGCGGGCCGCTTAAAACCACTGGTTTCAAAAACCTATCCGCTACAGCGGATTCACACCGCACAAGAAGATTTCCAGAGCAAACGCTTTGCCGGAAAACTGGTGTTAATCCCCCCTCAACCAAAGGCTTTCTCAAATGGCTAAAATCATGCTCAAAGATGGTGGTACAGGACAGGAATTGCTGAAACGCTCCTCGATGCCCCCGCACCCGCTCTGGTCCGCAAAGGTCATGATGGATGAGCCCGACATTGTGCAAGGCTTGCATGAGGATTTCCTGCGTGCCGGTGCCAGAATTATAACGCTCAACACCTATTCGGCAACGCCCGAACGGCTGGCCCGCGAAGGCGTGCCAGAGATGTTTGCACCGCTGCAGACCCGCGCTATAGAACTGGCGCAGGCCGCAAGAGACGCCGCAGGGACCGCCGATACAAAAATCGCCGCCTGCCTTTCGCCGCTGCACGGGTCCTACCGTCCCGATATGACGAAAACATCTGCCGATCTTTTACCCCTGTTCCGCGAAGTCGTCGCAGGGCAGGCCGCGGCCTGTGATCTGATCATCTGCGAAACGCTCTCATCGATAAGCGAGGTCAAAGCCGCCACACAGGCCGCTGTCGAAACCGGCAAACCCACATGGGTTGCCTTAAGCCTGACGGATGACGGCAGTGCCACCCTGCGATCCGGCGAAGCATTGACAGATGCGCTGTTGGCGCTGGAAGGCATGGGGGCGACAGGAGTAATGCTAAATTGCTCCAAGCCGGAAGTGGTGGATGCAAACATCGCCACCCTGTCCCAAACCGGTTTGCCCTTCGGGGGCTATGCCAACGGGTTCACCGCCATTGACGCACTTCATATCGGCGGCACCGTAGAGGGCCTTCGGGCGCGACAAGACGTAACGCCCAAAGCCTATGCAAAATTCGCCATGGGCTGGATTGAGCAGGGCGCGCGCTGTGTCGGCGGGTGCTGCGAGGTCGGCCCGGAGCACATCGCCAAATTGGCCGAAGATCTGCAATCCGCCGGTCACACCATCGTAGGAGAGCTTTGATGCTTGACGCTTTTGCCAAAGAGCTGATTGCCCGTTTTCCGCTGGGTTTTGTCGCCACCGTAACGGCAGGCGGGCATCCCAGCCTGTCGCCCAAGGGGACTTTTTTGGTTCTGGATGACACAACCGTGGCCTTTGGCGAAATCCGCTCTCCGCAAACGCTGACCAATCTGGCGATTACCCCCGAGGTCGAGGTCAATTTTATCGACCAATGGAAACGCAAGGGCCTGCGCCTGCGCGGCACAACAAAAATCCTGCGGCGGGGCACAGATGATTTCGGGGTGCTCTGGCCCAAATGGCAGGCCCAATGGGGCGCATTGGCTGACCGGATCAACGCCCTTGTGGTGATAGATATCACCGCCGCCAGCCAGATCACCACGCCGCCCTATGACGACGGTGCCACAGAGGCCGAAATGATCGCGCTCTACAAAACCAAATTTGCGGAGATTTACCCATGACGCCCCCTTCACATGCCCGCGTTGTCATCATCGGAGGCGGCGTTATCGGCTGCTCTGTGGCCTATCATCTGGCCCAAAAGGGCTGGAAAGACATCGTCCTGCTGGAGCGCAAGCAGCTGACCAGCGGCACCACATGGCATGCTGCCGGATTGATTGCCCAACTGCGCGCCACCAAGAATATGACCAAACTGGCGAAATACTCCCAAGAGCTTTATGGTAATCTCGAGGCTGAAACCGGTGTCGCCACAGGGTTCAAACGCTGCGGCTCGATCACTGTGGCCCTTACCGAACACCGCAAAGAGGAAATCCAGCGTCAGGCAACCATGGCACGGGCCTTCGGCGTCGCGGTCGAGGATATCTCGCCGGATGAGGTCAAAGCCAAATACCCGCATTTGAACATCGAAGACGTGCTGGCCGGAGTCTATCTGCCGCTGGATGGGCAAGGTGATCCGGCCAATATCGCCCTTGCGCTGGCCAAAGGCGCCAAGCTGAATGGGGCCAAGGTCATCGAACGCACCAAAGTGAGCAAAATCCACAAATCGGGTCGCAAGGTTACCGGTGTGGATTGGCAACAGGGCCCTGAATCCGGCCACATCGCCTGCGATATGATTGTAAATTGCGCGGGCATGTGGGGCCATGCGGTGGGCCGGATGACGGGTGTGAATGTGCCGCTGCATGCCTGTGAGCATTTCTATATTGTTACCGAAAACATCCCCGAATTGACCCAGCTTCCGGTGCTGCGCGTGCCTGATGAATGTGCCTATTATAAAGAAGACGCCGGAAAAATTCTGCTGGGGGCATTTGAACCCCATGCCAAACCCTGGGGCATGGAGGGCATTTCCGAAGACTTCGAATTTGACCAACTGCCCGAGGATTTTGACCATTTTGAACCCATCCTTGAAGCCGCTGTAAACCGCCTGCCGATGCTGGCCGAAGCGGGTATCCATACCTTCTTTAACGGTCCGGAAAGCTTTACACCCGATGATGCCTATCATCTTGGGCTGGCACCAGAGATGGACAATGTCTGGGTGGCGGCGGGCTTTAATTCGATTGGCATCCAATCTGCTGGCGGTGCCGGAATGGCGCTCGCAGAATGGATGGACAGCGGGGATAAACCCTTTGATCTGGGCGATGTTGATATCGCCCGTATGCAGCCGTTTCAGGGCAATAAATCCTATTTGTTCGAACGCTCCAAAGAAACCCTCGGACTGCTTTATGCCGACCATTTTCCGTTCCGCCAGAAAGCTACCGCACGGGGAATCCGCCGCTCTCCGTTGCATCATCATTTGCTGGAAAACGGCGCCGTCATGGGCGAGCTTGCCGGATGGGAACGGGCAAACTGGTTTGCCGATGCGGGGCAGTCCCCCGCGTATGACTACAGCTGGAAGCGGCAAAACTGGTTCGAAAACCGCGCCCGGGAACATCGCGCCATCCGGGAAAATGTCGGCATGTACGACATGTCCAGCTTTGGGAAAATCCGGATCGAAGGCCGGGATGCCGAGGCGTTCTTAAACCATACATGCGGTGGTGATATGTCGGTGCCAGCGGGCAAGATCGTTTATACCCAAATGTTAAACCGCAAGGGTGGGATCGAGGCCGATGTGACCGTCACCCGCCTAACCGAAACCGCCTATCTGATGGTGACGCCTGCCGCCACACGGCTGGCAGATGAAACATGGCTGCGCCGTCATGTCGGCGCATTCAACGTGGTCATCACCGATGTTACCAATGGCGAGGCAGTGTTGGCGGTGATGGGGCCCAATGCTCGGAAACTGTTGCAAAAGGTGTCCCCCAACGATTTCAGCAACGCAGTAAATCCATTCGGGACCGCCCAGGACATCGAAATCGGTATGGGATTGGCCCGTGTACATCGGGTGACTTACGTCGGTGAACTCGGCTGGGAGGTATATGTCGGGACAGATATGGCCGGTCACGTCTTTGAAACGCTACAGGCGGCAGGGCAGGAAATGGGGCTGAAACTCTGTGGTATGCATATGATGGACAGTTGCAGGATCGAAAAAGGGTTTCGCCATTTCGGCCATGACATCACCGCTGAGGATAATCCGGTGGATGCCGGGCTTGGCTTTGCTGTGAAGCTCGATAAGGGCGATTTCATCGGCAAGGCCGCCGTCGCCGCGCGCAAGGAAAGCGGGCCACACAGCCGGTTGTTGCAGTTCAAACTGACCGATCCGGAACCTTTGTTGTATCACGCCGAAGCCATCCTGCGCGATGGGGAGGTCGTGGGCGAACTTTCCAGTGGCAGCTATGGTCACACATTGGGAGGTGCCGTGGGTTTGGGCTATGTGCCAAGTCGCGGTGAAAAACCCGCCGATGTATTGGCGTCGCGCTACGAGATAGAGGTCGCGGGCACGCGTGTTGCCGCCGAAGCCTCTTTGCGGCCGATGTATGATCCACGCTCGGAGCGCGTTAAAGCCTAACGTGATTGCTGATCCGGCATGAATATCCCGACAACAGGATCATGGACCTAACGCCGCAGCTGATCACAAACCGGCTGCGGCGGATCTTTCATAAAAAGGCGATCCGGGCAGGTAAATTTCACCGGCATTTTAGGTATTTCCATTTGGCCTGACGCGATTTAGGTGACACTCTTGCCGGAACCTCAGGCCAGATACCGGATCCCTTGCACAGACCATGAACAGCCATGAATGATATCCTTCAAGGCTTGCTACAGGCCGCGCAATTGATCCTGACGCTGGACCCCGATCTAATCGATATTACCCTGCGTTCGCTTCAGGTTACGGTCACAGCGACCCTTATTGCGTCGGCTATTGGCCTGCCGTTTGGCGCGTGGCTGGCAGTGAACCGCTTTCGGTTTCGTCGTGCGAGCATTGCGGTGATGAACGCATTGATGGGTCTGCCGCCTGTAGTGGTCGGTTTGATCGTTTACATCCTGCTCTCGCGCTCTGGTCCGTTTGGGGTGTTTGGCCTGTTGTTCACCCCCACCGCGATGATCATTGCGCAGGTGATTATCATTACCCCGCTGATCGCCTCTATCGCCCATCAGGCGCTACGAGAGCTCTGGGCCGAGTATCACGATCTTCTGCTATCGCTGAACACCACCAAGCCCCAACGGATGCGCGCCCTGATATGGGACGGACGGCGCGCCTTGCTGACCGCGTCCCTTGCGGGTTTTGGCCGCGCCATCGGAGAAGTCGGCGCAATCATGATCGTCGGGGGCAATATCGATCACGCCACCCGCGTGCTGACCACGGCCATCGCTTTGGAAACCGGCAAAGGCGATTTTGCCCTCGCGCTTGCGCTTGGCTTTGTGCTGATTGCCTTGGCAATTCTGGTGAACCTGTCGATCCATGCCCTGTCACAAACCGAACGGGGGAGCCGATGGTAGATATCCTACCCCTGACCTTGCATGACGTGCAGGTTTATAAACGGCGCAAGCGGCTGATCGGCCCGATAGACCTTACGCTTGGCCCCACGGGCACCACCATCGTGATGGGGCCAAACGGCAGTGGGAAAACGACCCTGTTGCGGCTGTTGCACGGGCTAGAGCGGGTTGGCAGCGGGCAATTGAACTGGGCGGTCGCCACCACTGAGGCACACCGCCATCAAGCCTATGTTTTCCAATCCCCGATCATGATGCGGCGGTCGGTCTGTGATTGCATCGCCTATCCTTTGCTGCTGCGAGGCGTTGCTAAAAAGGACGCGCGGGCGCAGGCCGCCGACTGGGCAGAGAAGGTCGGGCTTGCGGATGCTTTGCAGCGCAATGCCAAAGTGCTGTCCGGCGGAGAGAAGCAAAAGCTCGCCCTGGCGCGGGCCCTGATCCGAAAGCCGAAAGTGCTGTTTCTGGATGAACCCTGCGCCAATCTGGACGGGGCCGCCACCAGCGAGATCGAAACCATCCTACAGACAGCAAGATCAAGCGGCACCCGCATCATTATGGCCACCCACGACATGGGGCAGGCAAAGCGTCTTGCCGATGATGTGCTGTTTCTTTTGAAGGGCCGCATTCACGAAACAAACGCAGCGACCCCGTTTTTTGAGGCCCCTCAAACCCCGGAAGCCAAAGCCTTTTTACACGGAGATCTAATCCTGTGACCCGCATCCTGATTGTAAGCCTTTTCTGGCTGTTATCGTCCCTGTCTGTTGCCACGGCTGACAGCCTGCGCATGGCGGTGACAACGTCTTTTCACAACTCCGGCCTGTCAGAGGTTCTGCTGCCCGCCATCAAGGATGATCTCGGGATCGATGTGCAATTGCTCGTGGTTGGCACTGGTCAGGCCCTGCGCCTTGGGCAGGCAGGTGATGTGGATGCGATCCTTGTTCATGCCAAAGCCGCCGAAGAAGATTTTGTCACCAACGGCTATGCCCCGCATCGGCGGGAAATCATGTATAACGACTTTGTGCTGACCGGCCCGTCAGATGACCCTGCACAGATTGCAGAGGTGGCCACCGCTCCCGAGGCACTAGACCGGATCGCAGACATGAGGGCGGATTTTGTCAGCCGTGGGGATGACAGCGGCACCCATAAAAAAGAACAATCGCTCTGGGCCGCTGCGGATGTCGCGCCCAAAGGTGACTGGTATCATGCCACCGGCTCCGGCATGGGGGCGGCGCTGAATACCGCAAGCGGTCTGAATGCCTATATCATGGCGGATCGCGCCAGCTGGCTGAACTTTGGCAACAAAGGCGATCTGGCCCTGCTGTTTGCGGGTGATCCGGTGCTGTTCAATCAATATAGCTACCTACCGATCAGCCCAGAACAACACCCCCATGTCAAAGCAGAGTTTGCGCAAAAACTGGAAAACTGGCTCACCAGCGAGACCGCTAAAGCATTGATCAACAGCTACCAGATCAACGGCGAAACCCTGTTTATCTTCAATGCCACACCGAAAGAGACGAAATAGACCCTAATATTTGGCCCCTGCGTCTTTCTCTGCTAGCTTGTTCAGGCAAAAGCCAAGGAGGCCAAATCACCATGACGCTCTTTAGAACCATCTGTGCAACCGGCCTCGTCGTGGCATTCTGCCATCCGGTGACTGCGGACACGGCTACAGTAGACCAGCTTTTTGATACGATCAGCATGGCAGCAACGCAGGCCGGATATGATCCAGTTCTGGAAATAGATCACGCACGCCTTGCCGCAGATGCGGGGGTGGAAATGCCCGCGTCTCGGGTGCAAATTTTTATGGATCCTGCGGTGACGGCGCAACTGATCAATGACAATATCCGTGCAGGCCTGGATCTTCCCTATCGGGTTCTTGCCTATGATCAAACCAATCAAACCCAAGCGATCTATACAAACGGGACCTTCTTGCAGAAGCGTCACGGACTTTCGAAATCTGACGCTTTGGATGCTTTTGATGCGGGGATTGAAACCGTTGTTTCAACAGTCTCTGCTCCGCTGATGGCCGCCCCCACGGATAGGGTAGATGCCGACTTTGGCATTCTGTCACTGACATCCGACTTTGATTACACACAAACCATCGAAAATCTGCGCAGCATCGTGAAGGCGCAGGAAGATACGATCTGGTTTGCCGACATCGATTACGCCACTCTGCCGGACATTGATACAGGGACCAAAGCCACACTTTTGCTCTTTGGAGGGCCCGCGCCCGGTGGGGTGGCCATGGCCGAGTTTCCGGCCATCGGACTGGATGCATTTTGCCAAAAACTGCTGGTCTACGAAGACGAGACTGGCGGTGTTCAGGTGATCTTCAACAGTATCGTCTCATTGGCTGATTTGCATTATGGCACCCACGCCAAGCCGCATGTGGAATTGGACAAACGCCTGACCGCCACCTTTACCAAGGCAGTCAATCCCTGACAGAGAGGCTAGAACAGCATTTCCCAAGCCACCAGCACGCCAAGGCCGCAAAACAAAATACCAAACAGGATCGACATGCCGAAACTGGCAGCCTGAAAGGCGCGCATCACCGGCGGGTGGGAAAAGAACAACGCAGCGATCACATTCAAGATCGCACCTAAAACCGCGATCTGCACAACGATCAGGACCATCAGGGCCGGCGATCCTTCGGGCGGAATAAACGCGGTGAGAATAGAGCCAAAAAACAGCACCGCCTTGGGATTGGTCATCATCACCAGATAGGCGGTGCGAAACGGCGCAACCGTAGCCGGTGAATGACGGTCCGGTTCAAGTTTAAAGACCCCGCCGCGACGGGCGGATCGAAACGCATTTACCCCGAGATAAATCAGATAGGCCGCCCCGAACCCGCGCAAGACATTATAAAGCGGTGGAAAAAGCTCAAAAACAACGGCGATACCAGACACCGCAATCAGCGCCCAGCTCAAGGCGCCCACGGCGATTCCCATAGCCGCCTTCAGCCCCGCCCTGCGCCCCGCCGTCACCGAGGCAGTGATAATCGTCAGATGGTTGGGGCCAGGCGTCGCCCAGCCGACAATCTGGATCAGCGCAATTGGCAGCAGCACGTTCGCGACAATGGCTACATCCATGGGTCACAACACCCTTGCAGAGAAAGCGGCGCGTTAATGGGCTTCGGCCCAGTTCGCACCCTGCCCCGCATCCACGGTCAAAGGGATATCCAGATGCACCGCCGGTGCGGCGGCGTTTTCCATCACATCGCGGATGACATCGATGGACTGATCCACCGCATCCGCGTCCACTTCAAAGATCAATTCGTCATGGACCTGCAACAGCATCTTCACAGGCAGGTTTTCAATCGCCGCTGGCATACGCACCATGGCGCGACGGATGATATCGGCAGCCGCCCCTTGGATCGGCGCATTGATCGCGGCGCGTTTGGCAAATCCGGCGCGCGGCCCTTTGGCGGCAATCTCTGGCGTATTGATCCGGCGTCCAAACAGCGTCTGCACATAGCCGTGCTCTTTGGCAAAACTAACCGTGTCGTCCATATAGGTCCGAATGCCGGGAAAGCGTTCGAAATAGCGATCAATAAACCCCTGCGCGTCCTTGCGAGGTATCCGCAGATTGCGCGCGAGACCAAAGCCGGAAATCCCGTAAATCACCCCGAAATTGATCGCTTTAGCTTGCCGCCGGATCATCGGATCCATCCCTTCTAGCGGCACATCAAACATTTCGGACGCGGTCATGGCGTGGATATCATGCCCGTCGCGAAACGCCTGCTTCAGCGCTTCAATGCCCGCAACCTGCGCCAGAATGCGCAATTCGATTTGGGAATAGTCCAATGAAAGCAGAACCTTGCCCTCATCGGCGATGAAAGCTTCGCGGATGCGGCGGCCCTCTTCGCTGCGCACCGGAATGTTTTGCAGGTTCGGATCGGTCGAGGCCAGCCGTCCGGTATTGGCACCGGCGATGGAATAAGACGTATGCACCCGCCCTGTATCGGGGTTGATGTGATCCTGCAGCGCATCTGTATAGGTCGATTTCAGCTTTGAAAGCTGCCGCCAGTCCAGCACCAGCGCGGGCAATTCATGCTCGGTCGCCAAGTCTTCAAGAATATCTGCTCCGGTGGAGTATTTGCCGTTTTTACCACGCTTCCCGCCGGGCAATTCCAGCGTATCAAACAGAATTTCACCCAGCTGCGCAGGCGAGCCGACGTTAAAACTCTGCCCCGCCTTTTCGTGAATCTCAGCCTCTAGCCCTGCCATCTTCTGGGCAAAGGCATTGGACATACGGCTGAGCACATCGCGATCGACTTTGATCCCGTTCATCTCCATCCGTGCAAGCACGGGCACCAGCGGGCGTTCTAGTGTTTCGTAAACGGTGGTGACTTTGCGCTGATGCAGTTGCGGCTTGAAGTACTGCCAGAGGCGCAGCGTAATATCGGCATCTTCGGCGGCATATTTCACCGCGTCTTCAACCGGCACTTTGTCAAAAGTGATCGCCGATTTACCCGTGCCCAGGAGCGATTTGATCGAAATCGGCTTATGGCTCAAATAGCGGTCCGACAGGGTGTCCATGCCGTGATTATGTTCGCCAGCATGGAGCGCATAGGACATCAGCATCGTGTCATCAATCGGCGCGACATTCACCCCGTAGCGGGCGAACATCTTGGCATCATATTTCATATTCTGCCCGATTTTCAGGATCGAAGAATCCTCAAGCACCGGTTTGAGCATATCCAGCGCCTCTTGCAGGGGCATCTGACCTTCGGCCAGTTCATCCGTGGCAAACAGGTCTTCACCGGCAGAGGTTTTGTGGATCAGCGGAATATAGCAGGCCTCTCCGGCGTTTACACAGAGCGAAATGCCTACCAGATCAGCAATCATTTCATTCAGACCAGTGGTTTCGGTATCCACCGCGACCCAGCCCCGGGCATAGATTGTATCGATCCAACGCTGCAGGGCGACGGCGTCTTTGACCCATTCATATTTTTCTGGATCAATCGCAGGCACTTCGGGCGCATCTGCGGTTGCGGCAGCAGTGACGGATTCGGGAATTTTCGGCGTGTCCACGCCCAGCTTTTTTGCCGCGCGGTTGGTCAGGGTGCGAAATTCCATCTCGGACAGAAAACCCAGCAAGGCCTCGGGCTCAGGTTCGCGCACCTCAAGGCTTTCAAGGCTGAAATCCAGATCCATATCGCAATCCAACTGCACCAGATCGCGTGAAATCTGGATCAGCTCTTTGTTTTCAAGCAGGGACTGGCGACGTTTTGGCTGTTTGATTTCTTCGGCCCGTTCCAGAAGCGTTTGCAGATCACCATATTCGTTAATCAGCAATGCTGCGGTCTTGATCCCGATTCCCGGCGCTCCGGGCACATTGTCCACGCTGTCCCCCGCCAAAGCTTGCACATCCACAACCCGCTCTGGCCCGACACCGAATTTTTCTTGCACCCCTTCAACGTCGATCCGCTTGTTCTTCATCACATCGAGCATGGTGACGCCACCGCCGACAAGCTGCATCAAATCCTTATCCGAGGAAATGATCGTCACCCGCCCGCCTGCGTTGCGTGCCTGATGGGCGAGGGTGGCAATAATGTCATCGGCCTCGAAGTTTTCGACCTCGACACAGGCAATGTTAAACGCGCGAGTGGCATCGCGTGTCAGCGGAAACTGCGGGCGCAAATCTTCGGGGGCTGGGGGTCGGTTGGCTTTGTATTTGTCATAAAGATCATTGCGGAAGGTCTTGCCGGAATGATCAAACACCACCGCCACATGAGTCGGCGCATCAGGGCCGGTGGTATCTTCGACTTGCTTGAACAGCATATTGCAAAAACCCGACACTGCGCCAATCGGCAGCCCGTCGGATTTGCGCGTCAGCGGCGGCAACGCATGATAAGCCCGGAAAATAAAAGCAGACCCATCGATCAGATGCAGGTGGTGACCTTTACCAAAACTCATAACATGCCCCTCCCTCGGGCGCGGTGCGGACGTAAGGGGCCGAAAGAACGCGTGTCAAAACGCGCGCAGATTATTTCTGGTCGGCAAAATCCCGATGCACGATCTTTTTATCGCAATAGGGACATTCCACTTCGCCGGTCTCGGGGGACAAGGACAGCCAGACACACGGGTGCCCCAAGGCGCCCTCGCCGCCATCACAGGCCACGCGCCAGCTGTCAACAATCACGGTTTCGGGGGCTTGTGTCGTCATGTTCATTTCCGTTGCTGTTGAGGTCTGACGGCAGAGGCCGTACATCATCGGCTATGATAGCGATCCGCCCGCCACGGGCAAGACCACAAAGGGGCATATGATGCGTGAATCCGCCATTGAAATCACCGGTCTGCGCAAGACCTATGCCGGACATAAAGGCACCGCCCCCAAAGAAGCCCTTAAGGGTGTGGATCTGTCTATCCCTGCCGGATCGATCTTTGGCCTGCTTGGGCCGAATGGGGCGGGCAAATCCACCCTGATCAATATTCTGGCCGGATTGGTGGTGAAATCCGCTGGCACGGTGAAAATCTGGGGCTTTGATCAAGACGTCAACCCGCGCCAGTCCCGCGCTTCGATCGGGGTGATGCCGCAGGAATTGAACCTTGATCCGTTCTTTACCCCCCGCGAGGCATTGGAAGTACAAGCCGGTCTGTATGGCGTGCCCAAAGCCGATCGCAAAAGCGATGAGATTTTGGAAATGATCGGCCTGTCCGACAAGGCAAACGCCTATGCGCGCAGCCTCTCCGGCGGGATGCGGCGGCGGCTGCTCTTGGGTAAAGCATTGGTGCATCACCCGCAGGTGTTGGTGCTGGACGAACCCACCGCCGGGGTCGATATTGAACTGCGCCAGATGCTCTGGAACAACGTGCGCAAACTCAACGATCTGGGCATGACCATCATCCTGACCACCCATTATCTGGAAGAGGCCGAAGAGATGTGCGATGAGATCGCCATCATCAACCACGGCGAAAAAATCGCGCAGGAAAAGACCAGCGATCTGATTGGGCAGATGGACCAGAAAACCCTTGTGATCCAGCCCGAAACCCCCGCCGCGCAAATTGCGCTGCCAGATGGTGTGACCATGGACACCCGCCGCGACGGTGCATTGGCGTTTTCCTACCGCACTTCGCAGGTTTCCCCCGAGCAGGTTCTAGCCAGCCTGCGCGATGCCAATGTCGCAATCCGTGACGTCCGCACCGAAGACCCTGATCTAGAGGATATCTTTCTGGCACTGACCAAAAGCGGCGATTGAGCCGGGTAGAGATCGAAAGGGATTTGTGCTCGGACGGCATTGGCTGCAGTAGGTTGAAGTGCGTATATCGGGGAAATGAAGATTTTTTAGTTTCGGCCCTGAGCCGACCTTAATGCGTCCACGTTTAGTGTCTGCTCTTTGTCTAATGATTACCTCGCATATTGCACGTGGCGCACGTGCCCAAAGCATTCGCTACCCTTGCGATGGAAAATGGCTCGCGTCAGAGCAGGTTCTCAATTCATTTTATGTCATCTACAGCCTTGATTTCAGAGACACGTCTCAACGCTGTCGCCATGTCAGCGCTGCTCATCAATGCGATCATTTGGTAGTCGTCAAGCAAACCATCTCCTAATCGGCTGACATAAAAAGCCTGAATGAATGTCGGATCATCCGGCAGGGCAACGGTTATATAATTCTTCCCGTTTCCAAGCCCCCAGTAGTAGCTCAGAAGTTCGCCGCCGAGCGCTTCGATGCCCCCCTTCACGAACGCCGCTCGATCCCCGGGATTTGCGATCTGCATCTCCCAGGCGGCGCTGTTGGACGTGCCGATAAACAGGAAGGTGCGCATGTCTTTTGTGTCCTGCGCCGCTGCAACCGTCGCGGAAACGCAGAATGCTGTCGAAAGAAGGATCCTTTTCATCTTACCGCCTTTTCGTATTGGTTCTTGTCGGAGACTCTGTTGAGCAAATCGCCTGATACCCGAGGTAATTTCCTCGCCGAATTTATGTGGCAGATTCCATTGAAGCTTGAGATATTCAATGGACCTGTTTCCCGTTCATCCAGGTCTGCTTTACCGAAATCTCGCTAATCTGATCTGGGGTCACTTCACGCGGGTTGTCGCCCAGGACCACAAAGTCGGCCAGTTTGCCGACCTCGAGGCTGCCGATCTCTTCCTCTGACAAGAGCTGAAACGCCGGAACGCTGGTTATTGCACGGAGCGCCATATTCACCGACGCCCTTTCCTCTTTACCGAGAACGGTATCTGGGGACGTAAAGAGCGACCTCGTAACTGCGGCTTCGACCATTTCCAGCGGAGAGAGAACCGAGACGGAGTAATCCGTATGAAGCGAATAGGGCACACCGGCTCTCTCAAAACTGCCCGTGCGATCCAGCTTCACCGCCTTTTCGGGGCCAAAAACAGTATCCCGGAATGCCTCTCCCCAGTAAAGGACATGCGCAATCAGGAAAGAACAGGAAATCTCCAACTCTCTAAGTTTGGCGATCTGGTCATCTTCGGTAATCGAGCAATGCTCAATTCGGGGGCGGACAACATCGACACCCGCTTCGCGAGCCTTCTGAACCGAAGATATGATGTTGTCGATCGCTGCATTTCCGTTGCCGTGCATGGCCATTTGACCGCCACGCTTCGTTCCTTTGACAACCGCGCTGTCGATGGCTTCTTGGCTCATATAGGCAAGGCCAAGGTTATCGGAGTTCAGGTAGGGTTCACGCTGCAAACCCGTAAAGGCTTGGTTGGAACCGTCGGCGCTGATTTTCCAACCGATGATGCGGGACTTTTCGTCGCCTTGTCCGGGGGCCACACCAGCTTGATCCCACATCACCAAGGCACCCCATTGAAGGTAGTTACGGGTCCGCAAAGGGAAGTCATCCCGCGCTGCGAGTTCCGTCAACACGTCCCAGTCTTTCGGAGTTGCGACGCCCGCGACCCCAAGAGTTGTGAGCCCCTGTGCATTCCATTCCTTGGCCAGTGCGACTGAACCCTCGATCCGGTCATAGCTGTTGTAAGGCTTGATAACGCCTAGCGCGCCAAACAAGAGAGCCGATCCCGATAAGTTGCCATCCGGACGACCATCTTCAAAACGCCCAAACTGGGCACCTGCGGGGTCCGGCGTGTCGTCAGAAACACCCATCAAATCCAACATAACAGAATTGACCGTCATCTTGTGACCACCTGCCTGCCAAATCACCATAGGCGTGTCCGGCGCTATTTCGTCCAGATGCTCTCTGGTAACCAGTCCGTCCTCAAACGATTGAGTCGCAAGATCAAGGTTTACAAATAGAGCCCAATCAAGAGGGCCTTGACCTTCTGTTGCTTCCCTCATGTATTCGAGGGCTTCTTCGACCGTGGAGAAGCGATCAATTCCGACATTGTCAAAGACAGAGGATGCACCGCCACCGACCGGGTGTGAATGCGCGTCAATAAAGCCCGGAAGCACCGTTCCGCCGGACAAATCTAAAATTGTAGCGTCGCCTCCTGCCTCTGACATAACTTTCGCCTCGGTCCCCACGGATAGAATACGATTACCTCGAACAGCCATTGCCTGAGCCACAGTGAAATCGGCATCCATGGTCAGGATGTCGGCATTGATGAATACTGTAGTCTCCTGGGCGAACGTCATTGAGCCGCAGAGTGCGACGAGAGAACCTAGGGCGAAGTGTTTCACGTTCTATCCTTTCAATGGGAGTATTTCAGCGTGAGAAAACGCGAGGCGGACGAGGGAGACCGCCCCGCATTTTCCTCACTCCAGCGTGTTCTTATAGATCACGCCATCCTTCATGATGATGCGCATTGTTGGGATTTCCTCGCGGTCGGGAGCGCCAAGCCAATCGGAGCTCGCTCCGATAACGGTAATGTCTTCGAGCGGGTTTCCGTCAACGATCAGAATATCGGCATAAGCGCCTTCCTCGATCACACCAAGCTTTCCGGGGTAAGGGTTCTGCTTGCCGCTGAGGGCCATCAATTCGCCGGCAGTCGAGGTCATGGCCCGAAGCGCGCGCAGGTTGCCAAGATAGTCGGTCAACACCCACTTCTCAAAGTCGATCCCGCGGCGCAAATCGTATCCGCGGGTGAACACCAGATCGGTTTGGAAAACCATTTTGAGATCAGGGTTGTCGTTCACCACCTTCTTGTAATTGGCAGCCCCTGCAAGAAATTGCTTCGTCTTCACCAGAGTGGGCGAGCCTTCCACCGAATAGGCAGGATGTTGAAGAATTCCTTCTGTCGATCCGGCGAGATTGGAGACGATGAACGCTCCTTTTTCGATGGCGAGTTTGGCGGTCTCGTCGGTCATGAACTGCCCGTGTTCAATCGATTTGACCCCATACTCCAACGCCCGTTTGATATCGGAGTCGTTGTAGACGTGGGTCAAAACATAGGTGTCCCACGCCGCCGCCGCATCGACTGCCGCGCGGATTTCTGCCTCGGTCATCTGTGAGGAATGCAATGGGTCCTTCACGGAAGCCACGCCTCCCGACACCATAATCTTGATCTGGGACGCGCCAAGGGACAGGTTCTTGCGCACTGCTGCGGTGACCTCATCCGCACCATCCGCATTGATCGAAAAGCCCAACCGATAAAGATTGTTTTCGGTTTGATCGAACTGGCCGTAGGTGACAAAATCTTGGTGACCGGATGTCTGCCCGATCCAAGCTGCAGACGGGTAGATTCTCGGCCCTTCCACGTAGCCTTCATCGATCGCTTGTTTCAGCCCCGGTCCGACCACGCCGCCACCGGCCTCGCGCACGGTCGTGAATCCGTTATGGAGGTGTTCTTTGGCGGCATACGTCCCCATTGCGCCGAGATACTGCCAATGCGTCTGCTCAGCCCCTCCGACGCCGCCATTCACAGCGAAAAGGAAATGAGTGTGACCATCGATTAGCCCCGGCATCAATGTGCGCCCGCCCCCGTCGATCACGGTCGCGTCCGGCGCGTCGATGGCGTCGTTTGAGACTTCCTTGATCAGGTTGCCTTCAACCAGAACACTGGCGTTTTCGATCCGCGCCTCGTTCACGCCGTCGAAGACATGGACATTGGTGAACAGGGTTTGCGGTGCTGCGTCTTGGGCAAAAGTTGCGCTCGCCATCAGTGCAAGCGTACTGGCCGCAGTTGCGATCTGTTTGAAATGCTTCATGGATATTGTCTCCCTGTTTATTTGACAGTGTGCGGAGCGACGCGAAAACGTCTCTGCGCGAAACGCTTAATCGAGTGTGTTTTTGTAGATCACGCCGTCTTTCATGATCAGATCAAAGTTGTTTTCGTAGTCGGTCATGATCATCGCATCCTCGACCGGATTCCCATCGACCAGTAGAATGTCGGCATAGGCACCTTCGGCGATCACACCCAGTGGGCCCGCCGGATAAGGATTTAGCTTGCCCGAAAGGGCCAACAACTCACCCGCTTTAGACGTTGCTTGCATGAGCACTTCGTATGAGGACCACTCTTCTAGGCGATATTTGAATTCATCGTTCTGCTTGGTCAGCGCCGCAGGGTCCCCAATGATGTCGGTCGAAAAGGCAACCTTGTCGATTTCGTATTCTTTCAAAAGTTTCATTTGGTTTCTGGAACCGGCCTGAACCTCAAGGAATTTAGGGGCCGCGAGCGGGCCAAGCACTTTGACGACCGTTTCCTCATCCAGACCAAGGTGAGAGTAGAACGGCACAACCCAGACATCTGCCTCTTTAATCGCCTGCGCAGACACTTCGGTCATTAGCTGAGCATGATCGATGCTCTGCACCCCTGCTTCGATGGACCGCAGAATGCTCTCGTCATTGTAAGCGTGGACAAGAACGTACGTATCCCAGTCCGCTGCAGCTTTGACCGCGGCTTCCAGTTCTTCAGGAAAATACTGAACGGTGTGTAGCGGGTCGGTGCTGGAGGACACGCCACCCCCCGCCATGACCTTGATCTGCGTGGCACCCAACCGGAGTGCTTCGCGGGTCGCACGCAGAACTTCCGGGACACCGTCAGCAAGAAACTCGACGTGCTGATTGAAAAATGAGGGCGAGGCTCCCTCGAAGTTGGGGTGCGGTTCCGTATAGTGCCTGTGTTCGCCATGCCCAGAGGTTTGCGAGATCACGGGCCCGGATGGATAGATGCGCGGGCCCACGGCTTTGCCCCGGTCGATGGCTTTCTGAAGCCCCATTGCCGGTCCACCGGCATCCCGCACGCTGGTAAAGCCTCGCAAAAGCATCTTTTCAGCCTCGACTGTCGCAGTTGCCCCCCAATACATCCAATCAAAATTGTCCCGGATGTCCGCAACCGGTTCGGTGATTGCCATATGGACATGGGCATCAATCAATCCCGGCATTAACGTGCGCCCGCCACCATCGATAATTTGAGCGTTGGCGACTGCCAGCGGTTCGGTCGAGACCTCGGCAATCAGATTGTCGACGACCAGAACATTGGCGTTTTCGATCAGTGCTTCTTTCATCCCATCAAAGACATTGACGTTGGTAAAGAGCGTCGGGAAACTCTCTTCTTGAGCCACGGCCATTCCCGAACTCATCAGGAATGAGACAAGCGCCAAAGCCTTGGATGTATTTCGATATTTGTTGATCATCGTGACCTCCCCAGAGACGAATCAAAAATCTTGTTTTCTGAATACAATCTTAGGGCGCGTGCATATTTTTGCCTGACATGTTGGCAGTATACAAAAATTTGTTTTGGCAAAATGTCAGGTTTTTGGGAATATCAGTTGGATAATCCCGTTACAGCAGGTCAGTCTTTAGGGATTGGAGACAGAATGTCAGACACCGCGCGTCATAAGAAAGATCAATCTCTGCCCCTCGTTAGGGCATCGGTGGCAGCTCCAGTGGTTGGCGCTTTACGAAAAGTGAATGTTGAACCTGGGTTGGTGCTTGGCCCTTTGGGGATCAGCGAAGCACAAGTCATGGATAAGCAAAACTTCGTTCCGCACGATACGGTCTACAGAATTTATCAAGCGGTTGCTGATGCCACCTCGATCGATTTCTGCGCGCGTGTTGGGGAAACTGTGGACCTTGTGCGTTTCCTGACGTTTGGGGATACCCTGAGCGAGGCTCTGACCTTGGGTGATTTTTTCAACAGATTCACGCAGGCGGTTTCTAAGGAGTCAAATGCGGTTACCCAATCTCTCCTTGTGGAAGATAACCACGCCTACCTGAGCGCACGCCGCAATTTTGTTCCCACTGTACCGCCGGGCCAAACGGATGCATTTCTCGCCAGCATTTGGGTATCTCTGTTGCATCGGGTTCTTGATTTCAGGTGGGATCCCAATCAGATCATTTTCCGAGTAAGCAATCCTGCCGCGATCCCACAACAGTTTCATGGGGTGCAGGCAATAAAATGTGGTCCGCAGGGCTTTTCAATCCGGTTCCCATCGAGCTGGCTAAATTTTCAATTGCGTCCCGAAACCTTGAGACATGCGCCGGTATCACCCGAACAGGACGAGGATATGGCGGCGCCACAAGACTTTCTTTCAGGTCTAGAAGGTCTGATACGCATCAATCTGGCAGAGCCCGGATTTGGCGTGGATGAACTTGCGCGCCTCTGTGGCTTTCATCGGGAAACGTTGAACAACCGGTTGGCCCCTTATGATATGACCGCCTCGCAAGTGATCACCAACGTAAAACAGAGCGAAGCCGAGCGGTTGCTGATGACACAGAATATGTCTGTCGGGCGCACCGCTCTTCGGCTGGGCTATGCAGATCCGACCGCCTTTTCCCGGGCGTTTCGCAAATGGACCGGCGTGTCGCCAGCCAAATTTAAAAAGCAAAACAAAGGAAACTAAATTGCTCCTAAATATCGTTATCGGTCTGCTTTCGGCCTTCTTTCTACTTGCGTCATCTATCAAGATCTTTGGCTGGCAACAGACAGTCTTCGAAATCCAACTGGAGATGTTTGAAAACTACAGTTTGAACCGACAGATCATGTTCCTTGTTGGTTGCGGAGAACTGTTCGGCGCGATTGCGATCTGGTTTCAATCCAGCTGGATCGGCCCACTTGGAGCGCTGGCTCTTCTAGGCACTTCGATCGGGGCAATCTTTTGCCATCTTGTTTTTGATACTTGGAAACAGGGTATCCCTGCCTTGATTACCGGCACGCTTTCCGCCTTTGTTTTGGGGGCTGGGTATTCAAAACTGCTAAACTTGGTTTAACACCAGCTAAGGACAGAAATATGAGAATTTCAGATCGATTGTGCAACATCCCTGCGGAGTCTTGTCCACGACTTTAAAAGGCCCGCCTTCTGCGCATAGCAGTCATTGGTGCAATACGAAGAGAATGCCCGCCCACAGCTTGCTCTTGGTCAATTGACTAACCGCCGACAAAACGGCGAGCCAACGCCCGTTACCTTAGACGCGTCAGCATCGGCCCCAAAACACGACCCGCCAGAATATGCACATGCAAATGCGGCACTTCCTGTACCCCATGCGGGCCTGCATTGGCGATCAACCGGAATCCGTCGCCCCCTTCGCCCGGCTGAACCCCCAGATCGGCACAAATTTTGCCAATCAAACGGGTGTAGTCCAGAATTTCGGCATCCGATGCTTCAAGCGCGAAGTGGTCATAACAGACATAAGCCCCTTTCGGGATCACAAGGATATGGTCAGGGGCCTGAGGGGCAATATCGTGAAATGCAAGGCTATGCTCGGTCTCCACGACTGTTTTGTTCGGGATTTCTCCGCGCAGGATTTTGGCAAAGATGTTCTGATCGTCATAGGCGTAAGGCATTGTTTTTAGTCCACAAAAAGATAAGGAGTCTGCGCCACTTCTTTGGCCTGCTCCAGAGGAATATCAAGAAAAGCGGCAATCGGCCCAGCGTTTTCATCCGCTGAATTCACCTCTTTTACGCGGTAATAGCCGGGGAAGTTGGAATCCCTGATCCGGTCGCTTTCAAACAACACATCCCCGCGGATTGTCGGCAGAAGATTGTCGATGGTATCTTGCGTGGTGCGTTCCCCCGCCAAGCCAACCCGTTTCGCGTGGCCGATCAAGTAATCATCGGTAAAATCGCATTCGATCTCCAACATGCGGGTTTTGCTGCGGTCCGAGAAAAAATCCTGCATCAGATCGATATTCGCCGGGTCCAGACAGATCACCAGCCGGTCTGTTTCATAATATTCAAACAACAGACGCACCACCGCCCGCCGATGGCGCGTACGTTTGGTCAAAGAGCGTTGAATGCCCCCCAAATCCGGCAGGCTGGTGTCTTCCTCGTCAAAGATATATTCGACCATGGGCACATTGGTCACATGACGGGCCCGATCCAGCAGCCGCTTTGCCACATGCCATTTTTTACAGGTGACAATCATTAATTCCCGCTCTGGACCCAAGGAACTCTCGGTCTCCCAGAAACGCGGTGCAAAGCGTCGCCCTTTGCGCCCCCGATCCGACAGGAATTTAAACAGACTGCGCCCTTCGTTGCTGATGCGGAAATCGGCAGAATCATCCGAAAATAATTCCCCCAATTTGGTCTTCAGATCTTTGGCCCCCGGAGAGATTTTACGCGCGAACAGGAAATCCTGATTAAGCAGCATCTCGTAGTGGTCGTTATAGAATGTCACCGGCATCCCATAATCCGAGAACATCAAAAACGTCAGGGTGCGGGTTTCGATCTCATCCCCTGGTACAAGATGGCGCACTAGCGTCTGAAAGAAGGTCTCATCTGGAATCCAGGTGGTTTTGAAAAACCTCATCACATCGGGGCGCTTGCGGGTGAAACTCAGAATCCATTCCGCCGTCCGGCGGCGCAGACACCACCATTGGCTCCCGATCATGATCTGAAGATCCGCAGGGACCTCACGCGTTAACCCAAGTTTCTTTTGCAATTCAAAACTACGATAGAACAGCCATTTCTGGGTGCGCTCATTAAAGAAGTGGCGGTAGATCAACCGCTCTTCCTTCATGCCGGTCTTGATCCAATCGCTGTTGAAATAATCAAAACTCTCAACATAATCCTTGTCGTTATCATCCAGAAACGCATGGGTATATTTCGCAGATTTGATTGGCATGCAATCGCCCGACAGCATGTAAAAATGCGTACAGCGCGGAAAGGTTTTCACCGCCGCATCCAGCGCATAGAGCGTCGCCTGAACCAGCGACCATTCCCCCCAGCCACATTTGATACGTTTGCGCGAAAAGGTGACATTCGGATTGTCGTCCAAAGCTTTGCGAATACGCTGATACAATTCGGGCTTCGCGCTCGCGTCGAAATGGATGGAGATGCAATCCCCCATCGCCGTCAACTGCTCCGCCTGCTGGATTATCGCATCCGGATCCTTATGACAGAGTAATATGAATGCAATTTTCGCCATAACCGAAACCTGTTCTACACAGTTTTTAGATTGTTTACACTGAAAGCGCTAAGAGTGATTGTATAAAAAGGTAATATTTGATTTTTTGGCACAAATTGTAGCCGGATGATATCAAAGTCATTCGGATTTGGAGGCATAGGTTTATGGGTTTTCCTGGTACGTGGATGACAGAGAGCGAAAGCGTGGCGTATCGGGTTGTGCCGAAATGTGCCTGCTCAACCATCGGTCAAATAATGTATTATTCCGACCATGGCGAATTTTATGATGGCGATATCCATGACTCAACCAAGGGTCTTCACAAATGGTCGCAAGAACAAAGCCAGCAGCTGATCACCCGGCGCGTTAAAAGTCAGGAGACCTATGCGTTTACCTGCGTGCGCAATCCTTATACGCGAATTCTGTCGTCGTTTTTTGACAAGATTTGCGGCATCCAGCGCAACGGTAAACGCTACAGAGGCAACCTTGTGCCGCTCCTGATCCAGAAATACGGCATCGAAGTTGGCGATCCGGAAACCGGGTTTGAATTCGACCAGATCGCAAGCTTCCGCCGATTCCTGCTGTTTGCCCGCGACACCATCCGCTGGAAACGCCCAATGGAGCCTGACATCCACTGGTCCGCCATGTCCGGTCATATCTCGACCTTCATTGTTAACGGTGGGCGCTACAACAACATCTTCTTTACCGAGCGGTTCAACGAAGGAATGCAATCGGTGCTGGATAATATCGAAGTCGCCCATGGGGTCGATATTTCGGCGATTCCACGGTTCAACGAATCCGAAGGGCATGGCCCCAAACGCGCCCATCCGGTTGAGGATTACTTTGACGATCTGTCGCGGCATTTGGTTTATGAAATGTACAAACGGGACTTTGATCTGTTCAAATATGACTTTGACGATCCATCCAACAAATACCCGATCGCCGAGATCGACCTTGATGAGGTGCACGCAAAGCTCGGTGTTTAACGCGCTGCCTTTTGACAACTGAGTCTTGCCAGACACGGTTTAGATCTATTCGCCTTTCCGCGTTGGACTGGCCCAAAGCTTGCGCGTAGACTTGTTCGAAAGCCGCGGTGAACGCGATGATTGGGCAGTATGGAGCAAGTCCTTTGAGACTGGCGATCACAGTATATGCCGGATTGGCCATGCTGACCGGATGCACTTTGGGCGAGAACTATTCAGCCCCTAAAACCGATCTTCCGGGCAGTTATACATTTGTAACAGGTGCGACACCGCAGGTGCGCGACGGATATCATTGGTGGCTGGATTTTCAAGACCCGTTGCTAAACCAGCTTGTTGATCTGGGTTTTGATCAAAATCTTGATATCCGCAAGGCGCTTTCCCGAATTGAACAAGCCCAAGCGCTTGGATATGGCGTCGGTCAACCCGGATCGATCTACGGTAAGGTAGAGGGCAAACGCGAGATCGGAGGCGGTGAAGATCCAACGGGTTCCGGCTTCGCTCGGGTGGAATCGCTCTGGATTGTCGATCTTTTCGGTGAATTGCGTCGAGAGCGCGAAGCTGCTGAATATAGGGTGGATTCAGAGTACGCCCAAGCCGATGTGCAGCGGCTCTTCTACCTGTCCCAAATCACCACCGCCTATATAGATATGCGGTTTCATCAGGAACTCATCCGAACAAACTTAAAGGTCCTGGAATCCCGAGAAAAAACCTTTGAGTTGACCAAAAAGCTAGAGGCCAGTGGCGAAGTGTCAGATCTCGAAGTGGCGCAGGCGCGTGCGCTTGTGGCGACTACAAAAGCGGCTATTCCTGAAGTGGAAATCCTTCTCGTCGGCGCGATCCAGCGGATTTTCACACTGATTGCCCAACCCCTTCAGGATTTCCGAGAACGGTTTGATCGGCAAGCCCCGCAACCCATTGCCCGCAGCAAGGGAATTCGCACCGGTATTCCGGCTGATCTTGTGCGCAACCGTCCCGATGTGCGCAAGGCGGAACGGCGCTACGCCGAAGCAGTGGCATTGACGGGTGTGGCAGAGGCTGACTTGTATCCGAGCCTGACTCTGACGGGGAATATTAATGCAAGCTACACAGACTCCGGATTTGATCCGCTTGCGAGCTTTTTTAGGGGCGCTGTAGATATTCCGGTATTTGATCGAGGCAAACGGCGCGCGCGGCTGAATTATCAAAAGGCGCGCGCCGATGAACTTCGTTTGGAATGGGAGCGGGTGGTCCTAATTTCCATCGAGGAAGTTGAACGCGCACTGATCGCCTTACGCAAACACACCGAAGCCGTCGCCGCCTCTGAAGAGGCCGTCGTCGCGGCAGCGGATGTGCTGTCGATTGCCCGCAAGGCCTATGCCGCGCGCAAGATCAATTTTTTACAGGTGCTGGATGCAGAGCGGGCATTTCTATCAGCCCAAACAGCCCGCGCCGTTGATAAACGCAACCTCGCGGTTGATTACGTCAACCTGAATGTCGCATTGGGCGGCGCGGCGCTTCGGCAGGACGAGAAATCCTAAACCAAGCCTGCTTTGGCAAACAACTGCTTGATATCGTTTTCAGGACGCGCGCCGAAATGGCTGATGACTTCGGCGGCGGCGATACAACCCATGCGCCCACTCACTTCCAAGGACTGACCGGTTGCAACCCCATAAAGAAAGCCTGCCGCAAATTGATCTCCGGCGCCGGTCGCATCTACGGGGACAACACGGTTCACAGGCACAGTTACTTTTTCAGCCCCCTGTAACAGGATGACCTCATCACCGGAGCGGGTACAGACCACCAGCCCGCTTTCCTTTGCGGCCAGTGCAAGTGCTTCGTCCAGGGACTCCACCTGATAAAGCGACTTCCACTCGTGCTCATTACCGATGACATAATCCAGATCGCGTACCAGACGGCGGAAGTCTTCGCGGTGCCGGTCGACACAAAACGGATCAGACAGGGCAATGCCCGCTTTGCCGCCATTGTCCTGACACACCTTGGCTGCGCGCTCAAAGGCAGCCTTGCCTTTGTCTTTGTCGTACAGATAGCCCTCAAGGAACAACAGCTCTGCCTGACCGGCGACATCTTCGGAAACATCCTCGGGACCCAGTTCGGCGGAAATCCCCAGATAGGTGTTCATCGACCGCTCCCCATCCGGCGAGACAAAGATCATAGAGCGGGATGTCGGCAACTCGCCACCGGCAACGGGCGGATTGACAAAAGCCGTACCACCGCTGTGCATTTCTTTGGCATAAAACTGGCCTAAGGCATCATCATGCACCCGCCCGATAAACCCGGTCGTCAACCCCATGTTACCAAGACCGGCAAGGGTGTTTGCCACAGAACCACCCGGGGCCTGCGTGCGGTTGCTCATCGCGCCGTAAAGCATTTCACCCCGTTCGCGTTCCACTAATTGCATGATGCCTTTTTCGATCCCCATCAAATCCAGAAAACTGTCATCGGATTGGGTCAGCACGTCAACAATAGCGTTGCCGATGCCGACAACCTGATAGGTCTTGCTCATAGGTTCTTTTCCTCAAACTCGCAGAGATCACGGATGATGCAGTTAGCACACATCGGTTTGCGTGCCTTGCAAACGTAACGTCCGTGCAAGATCAGCCAGTGATGCGCGTGGTGCTGATACTCGGCGGGGATGTTGTCTTCAATAGCGCGTTCCACAACGTCGACATTTTTACCCGGACAAATGCCGGTGCGGTTCCCGATGCGAAAGATATGTGTATCCACCGCCTGCGCAGGGACCCCCCACCACATATTCAGCACGACATTTGCCGTCTTACGTCCCACACCCGGTAAGCTCTGCAAAGCAGCCCGCGAACTGGGCACGACCCCACCGTAGTCCTCAACCAGAATGCGGCTCATCTTGATAACGTTTTTGGCTTTCTGCTTATACAGCCCGATGGTTTTGATATGTTCGACCAAGCGTTCTTCGCCAAGCGCGAGCATCTTTTCGGGCGTATCGGCGATTGGAAACAGATCCTTCGTCGCCTTATTCACCCCCACATCCGTCGCCTGCGCCGACAGGGCCACGGCGACAACCAACGTATAGGCATTGGTATGATCCAATTCGCCCTTGGGCTCCGGTTCCTGCTCTTTGAAGCGTTCAAAGATCCGGCAGATACTATTGTAATCAAGCTGTTTCATCATATCCCTGACCCTGCCTGCCTGCCCTCGGATTGACAAGCCGAAGGGCGTTCTTCATTCCATATTGCGCAAAAACCGGATCGATTGCAGAACCGGCTGCCCCTATGTTCAATAGGACATAGGAGACACAAAATGCCAGACCCCCAAGACAGCTACCATTACGGGATAATCAAACGGGCGATTGAGACCATCGACGCCGCCGACTCAAGCGGTCTGTCTTTGGAAGACCTAGCCGCACAGATGCAGATGAGTCCTTCCCATTTCCAACGTGTGTTCAGCCGTTGGGTCGGTGTTTCCCCCAAACGCTATCAGCAATATCTGGCCATGGGGCAAGCCCGCCAGATGTTGCGTGATCGTTTCACCACCCTTGAAACCGTCCATGAGTTGGGCCTGTCCGGTAATGGCCGCCTGCATGATATGTTTCTCCGCTGGGAGGCCATGAGCCCCGGTGAATATGCCCGCAAAGGCGACGGGCTGACTATCTATACCGGCTGGTTTGACAGCCCCTTCGGCCCGGCCTTCGCCTTGGGAACAGACAAGGGATTATGCGGCTTGGCCTTCGCCGATGATGTGGGGGCGGAGGCCGCCGTCAGCGACATGCAAAGCCGCTGGCCCGCCGCCACCTTTGTCGAAAAGCCGGATGCCCTTGCCGGATGGGTGTCAGCCGCTTTTCAGCAACGGGGCGAAACCCAATTGCACCTGCTGGGCGCGCCGTTCCAAATACAGGTCTGGGAGGCGCTTCTGCGCATTCCTTCGGGCCACGTGACAACTTATTCCGAAATCGCACAGGCGGTGGGCAACCCCAAAGCCGTGCGGGCAGTCGGCACGGCGGTTGGGCGCAATCCGGTCAGCTGGCTGATCCCCTGTCATCGGGCATTGCGCAAATCGGGCGGCTTGGGCGGTTACCATTGGGGCCTGCCAATCAAACGGGCGATGCTGGCCTATGAAGCTGCGCAATGTGATCACAAGACACAGAAATCCGCCTAACAACGGCAGAAAGCTGCCGAACCCGAAATAATCACCGCTTGGTCACCTCAGAACTCGTGGTATACCTGCGTCATAGATATAAAAAACGAGGTTCAAAATGAAACGAGCAAAACTTTCCATCCTGATCGCTTCCGTCGGTGTTCTGGCGCTATCCGCCTGCGATGGCATGTCGACCACCGAAACCCGCGCTGCACAGGGGGCCGCTGCAGGTGCCTTGATCGGGGCTGCGACCGCTGGCGGGAATACCTCCAAAAGTGCCGCCACCGGTGCGCTTATTGGCGGGGCCGCAGGTGCAGTCCTTGGCAATGCCGAAGAAAACTCCTAATCACGCTGTCCCGAGGGTCCCTCATGAACATGCATTATAAACCTGCCCTGCTGATTGCGGTCAGCGGGTTGGCTCTATCGGCCTGTACCGATCCGGCCTATTTGAACAGCACCGGAGAAAAGACCCAAAAAGGGGCGATTTACGGGGGTATTGCAGGCGGTCTGGCGGGTTTGGCCACAGCCGGCAGCAATCCCGCCAAAAGTGCCGCAATCGGCATCGCAGCGGGCGCGGCCGCCGGCGGGCTGTTTGGCGCACAGCTGGACAAACAAGAAGCTGAACTGCGCCAGACGCTGACCAATGGCGACATTGAGATCGTCAACACCGGTACCGAGCTTAAAGTGATCATGCCCCAAGGCATTCTATTTGCCAGCGACAGTGCGACCGTCAATCCAGCCATCAACGGAGATCTGGCAGCGCTTTCGCAAAATATCATTCAGAATCCCGCCTCCGTGGTCGAGGTGATCGGCCATACCGATAACACCGGTGACGCCGCCTATAACCTGACCCTATCACAACAGCGGGCAGGATCGGTCGCCAATGTGCTGACCGCGAATGGCGTGGCCTCTAGCCGTGTTGTGCCGATTGGCAAAGGCGAAGACGAACCCGTGGCGTCTAACCTGAACGAAGAAGGCAAAGCGCAAAACCGTCGTGTCGAAGTCATCATCCGGCCCACCGCCTAAGGGTCCCTGAAATCTTCTTTAGGAAAGCCGGAGCTTTGCCTCCGGCTTTTTTATTGTGGCCCTCCGGGTTTGGTCATATAATTTTACCAAATATTCGAGGACACTATGGCCTTTCAAAAAATCGAAGCCGAAAAACTCTCCAGTTCGATCGTGCGGCAAATCGAACAACTGATCCTGCGGGGCATCCTGCGACCCGGAGAACGGCTTCCCTCAGAGCGCGAGCTCTCAGAACGGATGGGCGTCTCGCGCCCCTCTCTGCGCGAAGCAATTGCTGATCTGCAATCCCGGGGTCTGCTGGAAACCCGCGCCGGTGCCGGAATTTACGTGGCAGCGGTACTGGACTCGGCGTTTTCCGAAGCGTTGGTCACCCTCTTTGCCGCCCACGACGAAGCCCTCTTTGACTACATCGACTTCCGCCGCGACATGGAAGGATTGGCCGCCGAACGCGCCGCCCGTCTGGGCTCGGATACTGATCTGGAAGTGGTCCATACGCTCTATCAGAAAATGGAAACCGCCCATAGCAAACGCAACCCCGCAGAGGAGGCCGCGCTGGATGCGGAATTCCACCTCTCGATCATCGAAGCCAGCCATAACGTTGTCATGCTGCATATGATGCGCTCCATGTTCAATCTGTTGCGCGAAGGTGTTTTCTACAATCGCCAGATCATGTTCAAGCAACGCACCACCCGCGATACCCTGCTGGCCCAGCATCGCGCCATCAACGACGCCCTGCAAAGCCGCGACCCCGCTGCGGCCCGCAACGCCGTAGAAGCTCATTTGAACTATGTTGAAAAAGCCCTCAGCGATCAGCGCAAAGCCGACCGGAACGAGGAAATGGCGCAGCGCCGTCTGGAACACGAACGAAACCGCTAAGGCGGCATGCGTTCATTTTGACAAAAATATCCCCGCCGGAGGCATCACTTCCATAGCAAAAACCCGGCCACAAGGACCGGGTTTTAAAGATTTCGCTGTCGACCTGCTTAGTGCAGCTTGTCGGAAACATCCTTGATCGCGGCATCGATCAAAGCATTGCCTTCGGCAGCGGTCATCTGTTTGGCGATCACATCAGAGGCAGCTTTAACGGCCACCGTGGTTGCTGTGTCGCGCACATCTTTAACAGCTGCAGCCTGTGCCGAAGCAATCTGGTCTTCCGCAGAGGCCAGACGGCGCTCAATGGATTTTGCCAGATCGGCTTTTGCAGCTTCAGCGGCCAGTTTGGCTTCTTCTTTGGCATGAGCGATGATCCGTGCAGATTGCTCCTGCACTTCTTTTTGCTTGCGCTCGTAAGAGGCCAGAACTGTTTGCGCTTCTTCCCGCAGGGCCCGTGCTTCATCAAGATCAGATTTGATCTCATCGGCACGTTTGTCCAGCATCCCGCCAATCATGCCGGGGACTTTGAAATAGAACAGCACCGCGATGAACAGCAAGAAGCCGAGCGTTACGATAAAGTTCGTGTTCCCAAGCGAAAAGAACGGACCAGAAGCGGCCAGCGCGGGCGTACCTGCAACAGAGAGGGCAAGGATCAGTTTTTTCATCTCGCTTACCCTTTCATCCGGTCGGTTACAGCCGCGGCAACTGCCTCGGCATCTGCACTCATGCCCATAGCAGACACGATTTCGGCAGCAGCGTCTGTGGCGACTTCCTTGACGGCAACCAGTGCACCGTCGCGGATTTCAGCAATCGCCTTTTCGGACTCTGCAGCTTTGGCAGCGATCTCAGCATCGGCCTTGGCCATGGCTGCATCGAGGTCTGCCTGAATTTCGGCTTTGGTATCGGCCACAATCTTGGCGGCTTCTACACGGGCGTCCGCCAGAGCCTTTTGATAGGCGTCCTCGGCTTCGACCGCTTTTTGTTTCAGCTCTTCAGCAGCGGCAACATCATTTGTGATGGTGCCCTGACGTTCGGAGAGAACTGCTGCAACGCGCGGCAGTGCTACCTTGACCAGGATCAGATAGATCGCAATGAGCGTAAGCACGAGCCAGAAGATCTGGTTCGCATATGTGTCGAAATTAAGCTGCGGCATGCCCGCGGCTTCGGTCGCTTGTTCGACCAGATTTTCGGCAATGTCGTGGCTGTCATGTGCAGCCGCAGTGGTGTCGCTTGCCATCTTGGCCTCCGGATAACCTTGGATAAGAACGGGTAAGCCCGCAGGGGCTCACCCGACCGTAAGGATGGAACGGAGTTCTTAAACGGCGAACATCAGCAGCAGAGCAACGAGGAACGAGAAGATCCCCAGGGCTTCTGCAAAGGCGATGCCGATGAAAAGAGTAGCCGTTTGACCGCCAGCGGCGGATGGGTTGCGCAGGGCGCCGGACAAGAAGTTGCCAGCTACGTTACCAACACCGATTGCGGCTGCGCCGGAACCGATTGCTGCCAGACCTGCGCCGATGTGTGCGAGTTCGCCTTCCATTGTGAATTCTCCTTACAGTTGGAAGTTAGATATCTTGTGATACGTATAAATCGTTTGGAACGGCGGGGCGGACCCCGCCATCTGGTTAGTGTGACGGGTGCAGAGCATCCTTCAGGTACACACAGGTCAGAATTGTGAAGACATAGGCCTGGATAAAGGAAACCAGAACCTCCAGCCCGTACATTGCAGTAATCGCAAGTACAGACACGGGCGAGATAACAGCGATAGCTGCAAACCCGGCGAACACTTTGATCACCGCGTGGCCCGCCATGACGTTACCCGCCAGACGAATACAGTGGCTGACCGGACGTACGAAGTAGGAAATCAGCTCGATGATCGCAAGGATCGGACGCAGCGCCAAGGGTGCAGAAGCGACCCAGAACAAGCCCAGAAACTTGGTACCGTTGAGCACAAAGCCCAAAACCGTAACCGTGATGAAAACCGCCAGCGCCAGAACCGCCGTTACCGCAAAGTGCGATGTCGTGGTAAAGCTGCCCGGGATCAGACCCAGGAAGTTTGCAAAGACAATGAACAGGAACAGCGTAAAGATATACGGGAAGAAACGAACAGCATCCTTGCCGGTCACATCTTCAACCATTTTATAGACAAAGCCATAGGCCAGTTCTGCCACGGACTGGATACGCGACGGCACAATCGCACGACCACGTGTGCCCAGCACCATGAGAACAAAAATCCCCACAACGGCCAGCGCCATCCAGAGTGTCACGTTCGTAATCGTGTACCAATGTACCTGATCACCCCCGAACAGAGGCTTCACGATAAATTGGTCCATCGGATGGAAAACCAATCCGCCTTCTTCATGTGCGTCTGTTGCCACGCTCAGACCCTCTCGTCGTCCTGTGCGGCTTGCGCCGCGTGTTTCTCTTGAATTTCATTGGCGGATCGAAGCATTGTCTTCACCCCGGCCACAAAACCCAGCATTACGAATAGCACCAGAAAAATAGGCATGGTTCCAAAAAAGGTATCCAGCCCAAATCCGACGCCGAAACCGATCCCCAGACCGGCCACCAGCTCGATCACCATCCGCCAGCCGTGTTGGGCCATCGAATAATGCTCGTCCTGTTCCTTGGGGCGCTCTTGTGTCTTCTTCAGACCCTCAATGCGATCGTGCAGCTTTTGAAGTCGCTCTGGATCATGGGGGTCGGACACGGTTTTTGCACCCTTTGGAAACTTGGCCGCAACCTAGGCACAGCCCCCCTCCGAGTCAAGAAGAGTCAGTCCCGCGTGACAAAGATGCAAATCATTGAAATATATATAAAAAATTTGAACGCCAAAGATACAGAGCCTGCCTCTCAGCGGATAGCGGGTCATATCAAGCCAACTTTCTAATTCAACCAAATGGTTGATTATAACTGTCCCGCGAAATTATGGCGTTTGATATATCCCCGATTTGGGCCAGCAAGCCTTGGATCGCATTCATATCATTTGATGTGAAAAATGGTTAAACTCAAAGTCCCAATAGATGCACAGCCCTAGAGCCGGAGTTGAAATGACCTCTCATCCCATGCAGTTCAAACAGAAGCTGGCCGATCCCGACCGCAAGCTAACCGCTCATGTCTGCACCATTCCGTCTGCAGCTGTCACGCAAGCGATGGCCGCTGCGGGCAGTGATGCCATCATCATAGACCTAGAGCATGGCGCAATGGATTACGAAACCACCCACGCAATGATTGCAGCCACCGGCGGCACCGGGTGCGCCCCGCTGGTCCGCGTTACCGAAACCGACATCGCGCAGGTCAAAAGGGTGCTCGATCTTGGAGCTGAAGGTATTGTCTTTCCGCTGATCCGCACCGCCGAAGATGCCGAAAAAGCCGTGCGCTCCTTGCGCTATCCCCCCAATGGTACTCGCGGGTTTGGCCCATTTATGGCGCATTCCAGATGGGGGACGTCTTTGCTTGCATATAAAGACTCTGTTGACGGTCAGCTCATCTGTTGTCTGTTAATAGAAACCCGCGACGCAGTTGAAAACATCGATGAAATTTGCGCCGTCAAAGGCATTGATGCAATCATTCCGGCGCAGTTCGATCTGTCTACAGATCTGGGCCTGACCGGCCAGTTTGATCATCCAAAATTTCTGGCCGCCTTGGCAAAAATCGAAGCTGCCGCCACAGCAGCCGGCATTCCATTGGGCGGTGTTGGCTTGGCCAAGGAGCAAGCAGACGCGATGTTTGCAAAGGGCTACCGCATCCTTGTCGGATTTGATCTCCTGTGGCTCAAGGCTTCGGCTGCCGAGGCGCAATCCTGGACCGGTTAACGCATCGTCTTGGACCGCATGGCCTGCATCACTCTACCGTCAATCAGGACCAGACCGATGAATATCGCGACCATTCCGGCCAAATGATAGACCGTTAGCACTTCGTTCAGGACCAACGCCCCCAACAGAAGCGATGAAACCGGTGCGATAAAGGTAATGGTGCTGGCCGCCGTACCGCCGATGATCGGGATTAATCGAAACAGCGCGATGAAAGCCGCAGAGGTCAGCACAAAACCGATTACAAACAAGGATAGCCATGTTTCGGTCTGCGTGATCACCGGCAGACCCTCAACCGATAGTGCAAGCGGTGCAATCGCGACTGTGCCAAAGGTCAGCGACCACGTTGTTAACACAACCCGATCCAGCTGGCCGAATTTGCGCATGTAATTCACCGCCACCCCATAACAGAGCGGCGCAAGCATGGTAAAGATCAACGCCCAAAACGACGACTCTCCGGCGCCTCTCAGGGCGGGAAGGGTCAATATGACAATGCCCGCAAAACCAAAAACCACCCCAAGACTCTTGAGAACGGTTGCCCTTTCGCCACCGGGCCAGAAATTGGACACCATCACCACCATGACCGGCGTCATCGCGTTGATGATACCCGCCGCGCTACTGGTGATATATTGCTGTGCCACCGGATAGATCGCCAGCGGAATGGCGTATTGCACCAGCCCGAACAGGAAGAGCGGCAGCAAAATGCCAACCGGAATCGCCATGTGCTTGCGCCGTAACGCACACCAGATCCAACAACCCAAAGCCCCCATCCCCACACGCCCCATCGAGACCGACAATGGCCCAAGTTCACGCAGCAGGATTTCATTAAAAAAGAACGACGCGCCCCAGCCGAAGCCAAGTATAAAAACAACAATCCAGTGGCGTAGGGCCATGACATTCTCCTAAATCAGTCCGCCCAATTGGCCCAAGACCTAATGGATTGGCAATCCGTTTCCTGCGCCAATCCATAAGAACCCCAAGCCCCTGCGTCTAATGATGATCCGTGATAGCTGCTATTTGTCCGCACCCTTCCCCTTGGGGGCGAAGACCTCTACATTGGGCCAATGAACACCCGCCTTGATCACGTTTTTGCCGCTCTCTCCGATGCCACGCGACGGGAAATCCTGTCGATGCTCCTCGAAGATGACATGGCTGTCACCGACGTGGCAGAACCCTTTGAAATGTCATTGGCCGCCATTTCGAAACATCTGATCATCCTGACCAAAGCCGGGCTGATCTCTCAGGAAAAACGTGGGCGGGTGAAATGGTGCAAACTGGAACCCGACGCCCTGCGCGATGCCTCGATCTGGATGCAGGGTTTCGGACAGTTTGAAGCAGTGAATCTGGATGCATTCGAAAAATTCCTCGAAAGCGAACTGCCGCCTGCTGCCCCGCCGGACCCCTAACCGGTGCGATCAAATTCGGCTTCCGAGGCGGCAAGGGCCGCATGGGCAAAGGCGGATTCGATATCGCGGCGCGCCATGCGACCGGCTGATAGGGGCGGCAGGTTCTCCAGCGTGAAATAGCCGATGTCCATCGCTTCTGCTCCGGTTTCCGGTGTCGCAAAATCCAGCGGTTCACAGAGAAAACCGATCTTGTAAAAATCGCGATGATCCGGCGGGTAGGGACCCTTTGCCTTGTGCCAAAGCTGGATCAGACGCTGCGCGCGTACCCGCAAACAGGCCTCTTCCCAAATCTCTTTTTCGATATTTTCCGCCGCCGATAATCCAACATCGCAAAAGCCGCCGGGCATGGCCCATTTGCCGTCCTGCCGCTCTTGGATCAAAAGGATCTTCCCTTCGGAAAACACCGCGCCCCGCACCTCTAGTTTGGGCGTCGCATAACCTTCTTGGGGTGCGGGCAAACCAGTCAGATCCTCAAGGTTCAAAGCCTCCCCCATCAGTGCGCGGGCCAAAGCGTCAATTTCCTCGTAGCGCTCGACGTCAAAGGCATCGGTGGCATAGTGCCGTCCCGTGCTGGCCAGCGCCTGAAGCCGCTTTAAACGCGTTAAAACCAGATCTTCCATGCCTGCCCCTGTGATCGCTCAGCCTGATGCACCCGTGAAACCATAGCCGGAAAGCCAAGGCAATCATGTCACTGGTCCCATGGGGATTTTTGTGCCAAAACGCCTCTATGTTACGCACTGCACTTCTGCCTCTGATCGCCCTTGCCCTTGCGGCTTGCCAAAAAGACGAAACCCTCACCGGTTACGGCGGGGCAGATGCTGTCTGGCAACTGGTCGAGGTCAACGGCCAAAGCTTTTCTGCCCGCGCAGAGATTGAATTTCCAGCCGAGGGCGATGTCACAGGCCAAGGGCCTTGCAACAGTTTTTCGGGCAAGCAAACCCTGCCCTACCCGTGGATTAAAATCGAAAATCTCGCCGCAACCCGCGCCGCCTGCCCCGATCTCGAAGCTGAAGGCGCGTTTTTTGCCATGTTGATGGCAGCATCTCAGGTGGAAATCGCCGGCGATACAATGATCCTCTCTAGTGATCACAATCTGCAAATGATCTTCACCGCTCAGCCGGACTGACGGGCCAGACGGTCCACAAGCCGCTGCCGCGCCGCTGGAAGGGGTCTCTGGATCAATTCAGAGGCCAGTCGGTTTTCAAGAAAATACCCGCTGAGGCGCAGTCCGTGGTTTAGCTCGGACGGCGTTGGAACCGTGCCTTTGGCAAGGAATTCGGGCAGCGTCAGCAGTCGGTCCGCCCAATCCCCCGCCCCTGCCATGGTGACCGCACGACCGGTTTTTGGAGAAACAAAAGCAAGCCCCTCTTGTGCGCCGGTCACCGCACAGGCTGACAGGTCCAACCCCAATCCGATGGCGCTTAACAAAGCCAGCTCCCATTTCAGGTAGGCATAGCCCCAGACGTCGGAGTGCCCGAGCAAATCCAGCACCGTCTGGGTCTGATGGTACAATGTCGCAAAGGGCTGCCGTTCGGGGAGGGCAAACACCAGCAGTGCACAGAGTGCGTTCAATCCGGCAAGCGCATCCCGATCCCCCATGATATCCGCAGCGCGGCTCTGTTTGGGTTCTACTGTAAAGGACCCCAAATGATCCTCTAGACGGGCGCGCCATGTCACATCCAGTTGCGCACCGGGTTGCAATATCGGCGCAATCCTGCGGCTGGTGCCGCCGCGAACAACACCGGCATGACGCCCGTGGTGCTCAGTAAATACTTCGATAATCGCGGAGCTTTCACCGTGCCGCCGCACCGCCAACAAAGCCCCGTCTTCGCGCCAATCCATAAGGAAACCCTACAGGAACGTTCTACTTTGTTCCAAAAATATCCGCGCCGCAGGCATTTATCTCTTCAGCCCCCGGTCTTCAGCCCCAGGTCTTCAGTCGCGCAACCCGTCCTCGTCCAGCAAATGCCGCCCCTGACGATCCTCAACCTCGATCACCCAAAGATCCGGATCAAACCCGCGTTGGGCACGCACCGACGCATCCACTTCGGATTCTGCACCTTCGGCCAGAACCACCCAGCGCCGATCTCCAGTCATCAAATCAAATGACCGCTGAAAAACCTTGGCCTGCCCGTCCAGCGTATTGAGCTTGACCAGAACCGCCCCCGCCGTCAGATCGCCTTTGGCGGTGATAAAGGCGGGAATTTCAAACATCCGCAGACGGGCCAAATAGGCCTGCACCCAGAAGTCTGCCGTCAATCGGCTCATGAATTACCGTCTTTGAAGTCCAATCCCATTTCGGAATAGCGGTCTTTTTCCTCAAGCCAGTTCGGACGCACTTTGACCTGTAGGAACAGATGCACCTTGCGACCCAGAAATTCCTCAAGCTCACCACGCGCAGCTTGCGAAACCCCTTTGATGGTTTCGCCTTTTTTGCCCAGCAAAATGCCTTTGTGCCCATCGCGCATGACATAGATGATCTGATCAATCTTGACCGATCCGTCCTTGCGTTCTTCCCAGCCTTCGGTTTCAACCGTCAACTGATAGGGCAGTTCCTGATGCAACCGCAGGGTCAGCTTTTCGCGGGTCATTTCCGCCGCGATCATCCGCATGGGCAAATCTGCAATCTGATCCTCGGGATAGAGCCAAGGCCCCGCCGGAAGCTCTGCCGCCAGCCAAGTGCGCAGATCATCCACACCATAGCCCTTTTCAGCCGAAATCATAAAGGTCTCGGCAAAGTCAAAGCGTTCGTTCAAATCCTTGGTCAGCCCCAGCAGAACCTCCGAAGAGACACGATCGATCTTATTGATCGCCAGCGCCACCTTTTGTCCGGCGGCGCGCTCCCCAAGACTGTCCAGAATCGCTTTGACCCCATCTGTCACACCGCGATGGGCTTCGATCATCAGAACCACGACATCCGCATCCGCCGCACCGGTCCAGGCCGCCGCAACCATCGCACGGTCCAACCGGCGGCGGGGTCGAAACAGACCCGGGGTGTCGACAAAAACGATCTGGCTCGCACCTTCAAGGGCAACACCGCGAATGCGGGCACGGGTGGTTTGCACCTTATGGGTCACAATAGAGACCTTCGCCCCAACCATCCGGTTCAAAAGCGTCGATTTACCCGCATTGGGTTCGCCGATCAGAGCCACAAAGCCCGCACGTGTTTCACTTGTCATCTTTAGCTCTCCAATCGGTCCAACAGGGCCTTGGCGGCGGCTTGTTCCGCCTGTCGCTTGGCACCGGCTACAGCAATTTCGGTTTCACCGGTCTGCACAGAGACCTCGATGGTGAAAACCGGCGCGTGATCGGGACCTTCGCGTTTGATTTGTTTGTATTTCGGCGTGGCGAATTTGCGGGCCTGCGCCCATTCCTGCAACGCGGTTTTGGCGTCGCGGCTGTCCACATCAACGTTGTCGATGCGCGCGCCCCACAGGCGCAGGATCAGCGTCTGGGCCACTTCAAAGCCCGCATCCAGATAGACCGCCGCAATTACGGCCTCCATCGCGTCGCCCAGAAGCGCCTCTTTGCGGCGTCCGCCGGACATCATCTCGGACCGTCCCAGCTTCAGCACCGCCCCCAGATCAACCTGACGGGCAACATCGGCACAGGTTTCCTTGCGCACCAAGGCGTTAAAACGTGGCGCAAGCTGACCTTCGCTGGCTTTTTTATCGGCATCAAACAAGGCATTGGCCGTCACCAGCCCGAGGACGCGATCCCCCAGAAACTCTAACCGTTGGTTATGCTCGCGTGTGGGCGAAGACATCGACGAATGGGTAACGGCCCGAAGCAAAAGCTCGGGCCGCTTGAAATCGTGCCCGATCCGGGCCGCAAAATCCTCTAATTCCGCAGAAAGCTTCACTCGATTGCCTTAAAGAAACGATCCGAACGCCAGGTCCAGAAAAAGAACAAAGACCGCCCTTCGGCAGAGAACATGATCCGGTCCGCCCGACCGATCAGGTTTTCAAAGGGCACCATGCCAACACCGCCTACATTCTGCGGGAAACGGCTGTCGGTGGAGTTATCGCGGTTGTCACCCATAAAGAAGTAATGACCTTCGGGAACCGTATAGACCTGCGTATTATCCGCCTGCGAGGCTGTGATATTCAAAACAGAATGCTGAACGCCATTGGGCAGGGTTTCGATGAATTTCTCTTTTTCGCATGGCGCGCCAATGCCCACAGGTGTCAGGCAGCGCGGCATATTGCCGATCGGACCCTGCTTTTCGTAGGTTTCGGTAAAAAAGCCGTCGGATTCTTGCGGGACCATATCGCCATTCAAGTAAATAATTCCGTCTTTGATCTGAACCTTGTCACCGGGAAGACCGATCAGGCGTTTGATAAAGTCGGTATTGTTCACCGGATGGCGGAACACAACCACATCACCGCGCTCCGGCTCCGATCCCAAAATCCGCCCCGAGAACGGGCAAATCGAAAACGGACAAGACGCACTGGAATAGCCATAGGCCATCTTATTGACGAATAGGAAATCGCCGATCAACAGCGTGTCTTTCATCGAACCGGAAGGAATCCAGAAGGGTTGGAAAAACAGCGTGCGAAAGATGCCAGCAATCAACAGGGCATAGACCACTGTCTTGACGGTTTCCATGATGCCTTCTTGTTTTTCAGCTTTTTCGGCCATGTGGTGTTTCGTGTCCTGCTCAGATGCGATTTGGTTGCGGCTGTCTTGGCGTCGGGGCGCGGCGGAGTCAACCCGAAGTGGGATTTGAAGCCCTGTCGGCAAAGGGCCGCGCTTCGATTACGACAAATGCCTGCGCCCAGGGGTGATCATCGGTCAAAGTGACGTGAATAACGGCTTCATGGCCCGCAGGTGTCATCTCGGCCAGTCGGTCCGCCGCCCATCCCGTGACCTTCATCACCGGCTGACCGCTGCGCAGGTTGCTGACCGACATATCTTTCCACGCGATGCCCATAGACAGGCCGGTGCCCAGCGCCTTGGAGCAGGCTTCTTTGGCGGCCCAGCGTTTGGCATAGGTGCCCGCCACATCGCGGCGGCGCTCGGCCTTGGCTTGTTCGATCTCGGTGAAGACACGGTTTTTGAACCGGTCACCAAAACGATCCAGCGTGCCTTGGATACGCTCGATATTTGCCAGATCGGTACCAATGCCAAGGATCATATCAGTGTTTCTCCGCAGAGGGGTTCAAACCGCATTTTCGCGGCTCCGCTTGGATTTCACCAAGAGCGGAAAGAACAGCGCACCAAAAACAACCGCCCCGGCGGCGGTCATAAAGTAGGTAAAGAAAACCATCAGCAAAGCGCCGCCGCCATTCGCGGCGATCTGTGAAAACACATTCAGGCCAAAGGCAATAAACGTGCCCAGAGTTTCCCAAACCAACACACAGATGCCGGTATAAAGCCCCACGATCCAGTTGAGTTTGCGGGGCGGTATATCGGTTTCCAAGGCCACATAGCGCCGCGCCTCTATCCAGCAGAGGGCAAAAACCGGCACAAGGATGGTCAGCACATGCGGGCTGGTAAAGCTGACCAGCGATTGCAGAAACAGCAGCACAGCCGCCAAAAGCACTTTGGCCCCAAGCGTGACCAAAAGGCCGTTCACCCATGAAAAGCGGTATTCAGTATCGGACATCGTCGGATTTCCTATGATTAACCGAGGCGCGCGGTCAGGATTTTAAAACTTGCCAGCCCGAAGAACCCTGCAAAGGCAAAGTCAAACCAGCGGCGGGCACGCCCATAGGCCCGCACCATTTTTTCAGATGAAAACAAGAACACATAGCCAACGAAGACCATCGCCGAGGCTGCGTAAAGCAGGCAGAAATAGCCAAACAACATGGATGGTGTTGCATCGGCAGGCGCCACAATTGAATAGATCGAGCCCCAGCTCAGGATGGCTTTAGGATTGGTCAGATGGATCATCGCACCTTTGGCAAACAGTGTTGGTGCGCTGCCGGTAAAAGCGTTGCCCAATGCCGAATCCGTTGGCGATACCGCACGACGCAGAGCCTTGATCGCCAACCAGCCAAGATAGGCAACACCGATATAGCGGATGATTTCAAACAACCACGCATTGGCCAGCATGATCGCTGACAGTCCAAGGGCTGCCGCAATCCCCCATGTGGCAGAACCGGCAAGGATACCAAAGGCGAAAGCCAGACCCGACCCACGGCCCTCTGTCATTGAAGTGCCTGCAATGCCCATGGTTGCCGGACCGGGTGAGCCTGCCGCCATAACCCATGCGATCCAGATGGCAATAAACCCCGAGGTGATCACGCGCGGGCCTCATCCATCAGGCGACGCATTTCGGCAATGGCTGGTGACAACCCCAGAAAGATTGCCTCGCCAATCAAAAAATGGCCGATATTTAACTCCATCACCTCAGGGAAAGCGGCAACCGGTTTAACGGTTTCATAGGTCAACCCATGGCCTGCGTGAACTTCCAGACCCAGAGAATGGGCAAAAGCCGACATCTCGCCCAGCGCTTTTAATTCACGGTCGCGATCCTTTAAACGCCCTTCGGCATGGGCATCGCAATAGGCACCGGTATGCAGTTCGATCACCTCGGCCCCGATCCGGTGCGCAGCTTCGATCTGGCGCTTGTCGGCGGCGATAAAAATCGACACGCGACATCCGGCGGCGCGCAGAGGGGCGATGAAATGGGCGAGCTTGTTTTCCTCGCGTGCCACTTCCAACCCGCCTTCGGTTGTGCGCTCTTCGCGTTTTTCAGGTACGATACACACCGCATGAGGCTTGTGGCGCAGGGCAATGGCCTGCATTTCATCGGTGGCCGCCATTTCGAAATTCAACGGCACCGTCAGCCCTTCCATCAGCGCATCGATATCCGCATCCGAGATATGGCGGCGGTCCTCGCGCAGATGCGCTGTGATGCCATCCGCCCCCGCTTGCTCTGCCAATATCGCAGCACGCAAAGGATCAGGCGTGTCCCCGCCCCGCGCATTACGCACGGTTGCGACGTGATCAATATTAACGCCAAGGCGCAGTTTTCCTAAGGATGCGGTCATATGCTGACCTCCTGTGTATTATTCTCGTGCAATCTTACTTACCTGCCGAGCGCTCGTCAGCCTTCTTTACGGCGGCGGCGCGAATTTCTGTCAACTTCTGACGCAAACGCCCCTTGCGGCGCTTTTGATAGGCCGTGATCACCGGCACAGTCATGTAATAGGCAACCGCGCCGGCAATCAGCCCCAGCACAAAACCCCCGACAAGATAGGGCAGATAGACCTCGTGAAAGAACTGCCCCAACCGCGTCCAGTCGGTATGCGCCTCTGTAAAGAGCGCGACGAAATTATCCTTTAAATCCGCGCCGGCCCCACGAAAGCTTTGCAACAAACCTTGCGGCTCGGCCACAGCGTATTTTTTGCCCAGCAGGAAATGCCCGACCGTCAGAGAACCAACGGTGATAAACGGAAAGGTCAGGGGATTGCCAAAAAACGTTGCCAGAACAGCAGCGACGACATTGCCGCGCAGGGGCAGGGAAATCAGCGCCGCCAGAATGATATGCAGCCCGAAAAGCGGCGTAAAACACATGAATATACCGACAAAAACACCCCGGGCGATTTTATGGGGCGTATCGGGCAGCCGGTGCAATCGCAGTTTTAGATAGCTGATCGCCCGCCCCCACCCGCGACGCGGATAGACCGATTCTTGCATGGCCTGAAGCACGGGCCGTTTATCGCGGCGTTTAAAAACCAATGATCCTGTGTCCTTGAGGCCCCTGCCTGACCTAAATGCTGTTTGCCCCGTCTCGGGCGCGCTCGATCGCGGCGACATCGCTTTCTGCATCCAGTGCCGTCATGATCGCGTGCAAATGTTCTGCATCCCGAACCTCGACATTGATCCAGATGCGGTAATAATCCGGTTTTCGGTCCTTGAAGTGTAGATCAGAGATATTGGCCTTCTGCTCACCAATCAATGTGCAAATTCGTCCCAGAACACCGGCGTCATTGGACATGGTGACGTTGAGTGTCACATCGTAAACTGGTTTGTGACGACCAGAGTGCCAATGCAAATCCACCCAACGATCTGTTTGCTCTTCGTATTCGCCCAGCACCGGGCAATCGATGGCATGCACCACCACGCCCTGACCACGATAGGTGATGCCGACGATCCGTTCCCCCGGGACGGGTTGACAGCAGGGCGCGCGCTGGAATGACTGATCCACCGAAAGACCCAAAACGGCGCGTTTTTCGTCGACTTCGCCGCGCGGGTCGGTGTCAATTTCGGGATACAATGCCTGCACCACATCGCGCGCAGTCAGTTCGGCGCTGCCCAAACGTGCCAGCAGTTCATCGCTGTCCTGAATGCGCAGTGCCGCTGCCGCCGTTGTCAGTGCTTTGTCTGACATCTTTTTGCCGATATGCTCAAACGCCAGCCGCCCCAACTCGCGCCCCAGCTTGATGAAACGTTCGCGGTCTTCCTCGCGCAGGGATTTGCGGATTGCGGCCTTAGCGCGGCCCGTCACCACGATATCCAGCCATGTGCCCTGCGGACGCTGACCCTCGGCGGTGATAATCTCGACCGACTGACCGTTCTTTAGGCGAGTCCAGAGCGGCACCCGCAGCCCGTCAACCTTGGCCCCCACACAGCTGTCGCCGATGCGGGTGTGAATGGCATAGGCATAATCCAGCGGCGTGCCCCCGCGCGGCAGCTTTACCACCTCGCCTTTGGGGGTGAAACAGAACACCTGATCGGAATACATCTCAAGCTTCATATGCTCGAGGAATTCATCCGTATCTTCGGCGTTATCAAACCGTTCCGACAGGCCGGCGATCCATTTAGCCGGATCAACCGCAAAGGGATTTTCGCCGCGCTGGCCATCGCGATAGGCCCAATGGGCCGCGACACCGGATTCGGCCACTTCGTGCATTTGCCGCGTGCGGATTTGTACTTCGACCCGTTTGCCATCGCGCCCTGAAACCGTGGTATGGATCGAGCGATAGCCGTTGGATTTCGGTTGGCTGATGTAATCCTTGAACCGCCCCGGCACCGCCCGCCAGCGTTGGTGAATACTGCCCAGCACCCGATAACAATCGGCCTCGCTCCGGGTGATGACCCGAAAGCCGTAAATATCGGACAGACGCGAAAAGCCAATATGTTTGGCCTCCATCTTGCGCCAGATCGAATAGGGCTTTTTGGCACGGCCATAGACATCGGCTTCGATACCTTCGACCTCCAGCTCTTTGCGGATGTCGCCGGTGATCTTATGGATCACGTCACCGGTTTCGCGCTGCAAGGTGATAAAGCGGCGGATGATCGAATTCCGGGCCTCGGGGTTCAGCACCCGAAAAGCCAGATCCTCAAGCTCTTCGCGCATCCAGTGCATCCCCATGCGCCCGGCCAGCGGGGCATAGATATCCATGGTCTCGCGGGCCTTTTGGGCCTGCTTTTCGGGGCGCATGGCTTTGATCGTGCGCATGTTATGCAAACGGTCACCCAGCTTGACCAGAATCACCCGCAAATCGCGCGACATGGCAATGAAGAGTTTGCGGAAGTTTTCCGCCTGTTTGGAACCACTCGAGGAAAGCTGCAAATTGGTCAGCTTGGTAACGCCATCGACCAATTCGGCCACTTCCTTACCAAAGATATCCGCGACTTCGGTATAGGTGGCTTTGGTGTCTTCGATGGTGTCATGCAGCAGGGCTGTGATGATCGTTGCATCATCCAGACGCTGTTCGGTCAGGATTGCCGCCACCGCAACCGGATGGGTGAAATAAGGCTCACCCGAATGGCGGAACTGTTCCTTATGCATCTCCATGCCATAAGCATAGGCACGGCGGATCAGCACGGCATCAGTATTTGGATTGTAGTTACGGACCAGAGCAATCAGATCTTCGACTGGGATCATTTCCGGCCCGTACTCTTTGGTTTATAAGGGTTTAGGCCCTTAGCGTTGACCCTGTGCTTCCATGAGTGCCCGCAGAAGCTTTTCTTCGGACATGTCATCCTCGGCCGGTTTGTCGGCCTCGGCCCCCATCAGAAGCGCCATGGCGTCTTCTTCGGGTTCATCGACTTCGATCTGGGTCTGGTTGGCCTCAATCAGGCGCTCGCGCAGGTCGGCAGCGGACTGGGTTTCATCGGCGATTTCGCGCAGAGAGACCACCGGGTTTTTATCGTTGTCCCGATCCACAGTGATGGCACCACCGGCAGAAATCTCACGAGCACGATGCGCGGCGAGCATAACAAGCTCAAACCGGTTCGGAACTTTATCAACGCAATCTTCTACGGTAACGCGGGCCATCTGCGACTCCAATATCGTCTAGGGGTATCGAAGCTGCCTACTTATTCCCATGCGCAGGTGTTTACAAGCGCAAAACCGGCGCGCCTTGGTGCAGGACCGCCTACCCGTCTATCGCGACAACCTCTGCCAACTCGGAGGCGGGCAGGCCGTCACACATTTGTGCCACAGTGCACCCCAGCACCGGATGCCGCCAGTCCGGTGCAATATCCTTTAACGGTACCAAAACAAAGGCACGTTCCTGAATGCGCGGGTGCGGTAAAACCAGATCATCAGGCGCGCGGAGCTGTTGTTCCTGCAAAGGCAGATTGCGCCAGCGATCCTGCGTGGCCAGATCGGGCAATACCAGATCATCATAAGCGATCAGATCCAGATCCAGCGTGCGCTGCCCCCAACGCTCTATACGCTCACGCCCAAAACGCGCCTCGATCTGATGCAACCGATCCAGAACCATCCGCGGAGACAGCCCCGTTTTCACCACCACCGCAGCGTTCACATAATCGGGACCAGCTCCTTTTGGAAAGCAAGCTGTGGCATAATACCGGCTTAACGCCCGAATCGGTCCAACGGCCTCTTCCAGCGCGGAAACAGCTTCTTTCATCGTCTGGAGCGGCGTGCCGGCGGGTGACGTGACGTTACCACCCATGCAGATCAACAGTTTTGTGACGGATTTATGATGAGAGGAGACTTGAGACAAGAAATGAAATACCCTATTTGATAGATGGTTTCGTGGCTAACACACTCACATTCACTCATACAGCCACGGTGACCTTATTTGGAAGGTTTAGATATATGTTCTACAGAGACGAACGGCTAGCGCTGTTCATCGATGGATCGAATTTGTATGCCGCTGCCAAAGCGCTTGGATTTGACATCGATTACAAACTTCTCCGTCAAGAATTTATGCGTCGGGGAAAAATGCTGCGGGCGTTCTATTACACCGCGTTGCTTGAAAATGATGACTATTCGCCCATCCGCCCTTTGGTGGATTGGCTGAACTACAACGGCTTCACCATGGTGACCAAGCCGGCCAAGGAATATACAGATTCCCAAGGCCGTCGCAAAGTCAAAGGTAACATGGACATCGAGCTGGCTGTTAACGCCATGGAACTGGCACCACACGTCGATCACATTGTGCTGTTTTCCGGAGATGGGGATTTCCGGCCGCTGGTTGAAAGCCTGCAGCGTCAAGGTGTGCGTGTTTCGGTTGTGTCGACCATTCGCTCTCAGCCGCCAATGATTGCCGACGAATTGCGCCGTCAGGCCGATAATTTTATCGAACTTGATGAACTGCGCGATGTTGTCGGGCGTCCGCCCCGCGAACCGCGTGAGGATATGATACCTTCGGAAGTTTCCGAGGAAGTCTAAAGGAAAAGCCGGGGCATCTTGCTCCGGCTTTTTTCTTTCGAGGCCAAATCGCCACTGGGGTTGGTGCAACAAAGGCCTGCTGCAATACGTTAACCCGCTCTGCGGCCCTGAGACGTAACCCATGCGCAATCCGGTTACTTAAGGGGATCCGATAGATTCCGTTTGCCGATTTGGATCACACGGCCTTAAGCTGTTGCCCGTCCCCTCTTGGCCAGTTTGACCCGCGAGATGATTGATTAGATTTTTAATCAAACCCTGCATGAGAGTCGTCGTGAATTAACTTTAACCAAACAACTCTGGTGGCATTTTGAAGCTGTTTTTATGCATCGCCACCCAGGAGGCATGGTTATCCGATTCGTCGCGCAGATATTCGGGAGTATTGGCCCTTTTATGGGGCTTCTGTCTTTGCTGGCGATGGCGGTGGTGCTGCCAAAGACGGCTCAGGCGGCAGATTCTGATATTGTGGAAATCATGCTCTGCTATGACAGCCGCAAAAACTTGGAGGAATGTTCAGAGCTTTTCATTAAAACCTGTCTGGACAAAACCACCTCAAGCGTCGAACAACCCGGTGTGCAAAAGGCCTGTTTGTCGCGTTTGACCCTTGCATGGGATGGTATTCAGGGCGGGCTGCTTCGTCGTGCGGAAACCACCTATAGCGGGGAACATAAGGCGCGGTTTATCCGCTATGTAAAGGATTGGGCGCGCTATGACGATTCCGCCTGCGCCTTTAACGTGATGGATCACGTCCGTGCCTCGCGCGAAATGGAGGCGCTGTATTGCCGGTTGGGTCGCGTGTTAAAACGCGCCGAATTCCTGATTGATGTCTATCAATCTGCGCAGGTACGCGATCCTACGCGCCCATTGCCCTAGAGCGCGTTGCACAGTACCACAAGGGATAAGAATAATTTGAGGGTCTTACGACCGTCGCACTTCTTTTTCTGGGAGCAAGTCGGGTTTTAAAACGACGTATGGACTGTGATGTATTGATTATTGGTGGCGGGCCTGCGGGCCTGTCTGTGGCCTCCCACTTGCCCAAACACCTACGCTCTATCGTTGTGCATCAGGATAAGGAAATCGGCGTTCCGGTACGCACCAGCGGCGTCAGCTGGTTGGCCGATTGCAAGGCCCTTAACCTACCGGAAAACACCTATCACCCGATTTATCAGGCTGATGTTTATTCCGACAATGAATCCGCTCATTTCGCGATCAAGCACCATACGGTGGTCGCTTTGGATGTTACCGGCACCTACCGCCATCTTGCACAGCTCTCCGATCACCCCAACCGCCGCCTGTTGCTCAACAGCAAATTCACGGATGTTACCCGACAAAGCGACGGCAGTTTTCGTGCAGAGCTGCGCACGCCAGAGGGGCCGAAGCAGATCACGGCTCGCTATATTGTCGATGCCTCCGGATGGCATTGCGCGGTGCTGGAACGGCTTGGCCTGAACACCGCCCCGACCCGAAGAGCCGTCGGCATCGAATTTGAATATCCTCTCCAAGAGATGGACCCGCACCGCGTGGTGATCTTTTTCGGCAAACATGCCCTCTCGGCCTACGGCTGGGCCCTGCCGACCCGCGAAGGCACAGTGCGGCTGGGGATCGGGATCATCCAACCCGATAATTCCGTCAGCCCCAAAAAACTGATGCAGCAGTTTCTAGACAGCGATGCGCCCGAACGTATGAATTTGCCAAGACCGGTTGATTATCACGTCAATGCCGGCATCCTGCCCGCCCAAGCCTATGAAAAGAAACTGGTCTATGGCCGCGTAATCCGCGTTGGCGACAGCGCCAATATGGCCACGCCTACATTGGGCGAAGGTATCCGCACCGCCATTTCCTCCGGGCGTGCCTTGGGAACCGCCTTGGGCAAAGCCTGTGAAACCGCTTCGGACAGGCCATTGGCGGCATATGAAACCGCCTGCACCCGTCTCTATGCGCGCAACTATAATTTCGGCTTTATGACCAATCAGCGCGCCGCAGCCTATGGTCCGGAGGATTGGGACCGCGCCGTGCGACGCATCTCCCATCTGGATGAGGCCACATTGGCAGCCGCCTTCCGCAGTGAATTCAGCCCCGGCATGATCGCGCGCACGACCTTAAAAACCGCCCTGCGCAAATTCAAGAACGGTTAAGCACCGGCCTCGGGTCCGACATGGACCACACCGCGTTTTTCCGCCAGCGCGATTTGCTTTTGCCGCTCTCTGAATCGGTCACGGTCGGCTTCGTCACGCTCGTCAATGCAATGATAGCAGGATACGCCCTCTTCATAATCTTCGCGCAGCTTATCGGCGTCGGTGATCGGGCGGCGACAGGCATAACACAGCGAATGCGGCCCTTCGGTCAGGCCATGCCCGACAGACACGCGGGCATCAAAGACGAAACACTCCCCGTCCCACTTGCTCTCGGATTGGGGCACTTCCTCGAGGTATTTCAAAATACCGCCCTTGAGGTGGTACACATCCTCGACCCCTTGGCCCATCAGGTAGTTGGTCGACTTTTCGCAGCGGATACCGCCAGTGCAAAACATCGCCACGCGTTTGTTGTGAAACCGTTCTTTGTTGTCTTCCCACCACTGCGGGAAATCGCCAAATCGCTTGGTTTCCGGATCAACCGCGCCCTCAAAAGTGCCAATGGCGACCTCATAATCGTTGCGGGTATCGATCACCACGACATCTTCGGCACTGATCAGATCATTCCAATCCGCCGGATCAACGTAGTTACCAACTGCGGCCGTCGGGTCGACATCCGGTTGCCCCATGGTGACAATCTCGCGCTTAAGGCGCACCTTCATCCGGATGAACGGCATCTCAGAGGCAAGGCTCTCTTTATGCTCCAACGTCGCGCAGCCCGGCAGGCTACGCACATGGGCTAGCATCGCGTCAATTCCGGCGCGGGTGCCCGCGACAGTACCGTTGATCCCTTCTTTGGCCAGCAAGAGTGTTCCTTTGACACCATGGGCATCACAAACATCCTGCAAGGGGCCGCGCAGGGCGGCCGGATGGTCAAAACGGGTGAAATGATAGAGAGCTGCAACTGTATACATAGGGGCGATTTAGGCAAATCCCGCCATAGATACAAGGGGCCCATTGACGCAAGGCAACAGGCTGCTTACCCATTGGAGGACCCAAGATGGAAAGCAATATGCATCCCGAAACCCACGCCCTGATTGTAATTGATGTGCAGAATGATTTCTGTCCCGGAGGTGCTCTGGCTGTGGCCGGTGGCGATGAGATCATCACCGGGATCAACGGGTTGTTTGATAATTTTCAAGTGAAGGTTCTGACGCAGGACTGGCATCCTTCGGGGCATTCCTCTTTTGCCAGTAGTCACGCCGACAAAGCCCCCTTTCAGGTGATCGACATGCCTTATGGCCCGCAGGTACTATGGCCCGATCATTGCGTTCAGGGCAGCCAAGGGGCGGCTTTTCACCCGGAATTAAGGTCAGACGCGGCTGATTTGGTGATTCGAAAAGGGTTTCGCTCCGCCGTAGACAGCTATTCGGCATTTTTCGAAAACGACCATAAAACCCCAACCGGATTAGAAGGATATTTGCGCACCCGAGGGGTGACGGATCTTTGGATGGTCGGGTTGGCGACGGATTTTTGTGTACAATATTCGGCATTGGATGCCGCAAGGCTTGGATTTTCCACAACTATTATAACCGACCTTTGTCGGGCGATTGATATGGACGGCTCTCTTGCACAGGCCAAAGCCACCCTTAACAGCGAAGGCGTGCAGTTTTTGACGCAACCACAAATATTGTAGGTAATTTGTTAAACATCTATTGCGAAAGTGGCCGCAACGTAACTTGTTGGGTGCCATTTTTTGCAAGCAACCTCACAACTGACACTGGCTGAACAAGAGCTGGCCAACTTTGAAAAAAGGAACAGCGCGCAAGGCAGATTTGAGCGGTATGCTTCTGCACGTGTCCGCAGTTTCGGCAGTCGGCAAATCCTGACCTTGCTCGGCGCCGTCGTGCTCGCCCTCTTCGTCTCGCCGTTTATTGGCGTTCTGACCGCCATGGTCGCTCTGTTTGGGGAGGTTCTGGACTGCGGGTATCTATATCGTGTGCCCAGCCGTATTAAACAAAAGGTGCCCTTCGAAAAACTTCGCAACGGCTCTTGGCTAACCGCTGCGGTGCAGGCCGCCACAATCGTGTTTTGTGCCAGCGCGGCCTGGCTTGCGTCGGACAATACACAAACACATTTCTTCTCGGTCGTATTCCTAACCGGTGCGGCGATGAATGCTGGTCTAGTACTGCCCCATCACCCACGCGCAGCAAAAACACGGCTGGCGATGTATTTCGTCTCGATATTTGGGTTGTTTTTATACAGCTGGTTCAATCTGCCCCACGTCCGCGAATTGATGTTGTTCAATCTCCTTGCCTCAGCGGTGCTGGTTTATACCACGCTGGTGTTTATGAAATATGTGACACAGGGCTATTACGCGCGCACCGCCGACAAACGAGAGGTCCTGCGTCGCAAGGTTGAGGCGGCGCATTCCGCCGTCGCGCTGGCGAAGCAAGCCCATCAAGCACGGCGCTTGGCGCATGTTGCCAAACACGCCAACGACAGCGTGATCATTACCAACGCCAGAGGGCGGATTGAATATGTAAATGATACATTTACGCGGCTGACGGGCTACACTGAGGCCGAGGTCTTGAACCGGTTTCCCTGGAAGCTCCTGAATGGTCCTGAAACCGATCCTGAAACGGTTCAGAACATCCAGACGGAATTAATCAACCATCGGCCGATCCGCACCGAAGTGCTGAATTATCGCAAAGATGGCAGCACCATGTGGATGGAAACATCCCTGACCCCCTTGCTGAATGAAGCCGGAGAGGTCGAGATGACGATCGCGCTGGAACGCGATATCACCGAAACCAAGCAACGCCAGGCCGAATTGGCCCGCGCCAAACAGGCCGCCGAAGACGGCGAGCGGGCAAAATCCGATTTTCTGGCGATGATGAGCCACGAAATCCGAACCCCGATGAACGGCATCATCGGCATGGCCGATATGCTGAGCACAACCGATCTGGATACCGAGCAAGAAGGCTATGCCCGCACGATTCAAACATCTTGTGAGGCCCTGCTGGAGGTTCTCAACGATATTCTTGACTTCACACTTCTGGAACGCGGCAAGATGAGCATTAGCCAAGACCCACTAGTGCTTTCTGAATGCATCCAGCAACCAATTAACCTATTGCGCGGCGATGCTGAACAAAAGGGGCTAACGCTAAACTGCACGCAACAGATTACACAGGATAAGCTTCTTGGTGATCATGTTCGAATTCGCCAAATTCTTATGAATTTGATTAGCAATGCCATCAAGTTCACCGAAAACGGCGGGGTTGATGTCTGTGTGGTGCAGCACCCCGATATGTCGATCGAAATTAATGTCAAAGACACCGGGGTCGGTATTGAAGCAGACGTTCAAAAGACCCTGTTTGAACCTTTTATCCAGGGGGATTCTTCGACCACGCGCACACAGGATGGCACAGGTTTGGGGCTCGCCATCTGTCGCAAGCTTACCGGTCTGATGGGCGGCAATATCGGCCTGAAGTCCACCCCCGGAAAAGGGTCAACATTTACCGTTACACTACCGCTGAAACCGGATGAATCAAAAAGCCACATCGCCACCGTTCTGGCGAGTTCAACCGCTGTGGATTTGCCCAGTGGGGTGCGCATTCTTGCCGCCGAGGATAACCGCACCAACAGATTGCTTCTGAGCAAGATGCTAACCAAAAGCGGGGCAACAGTGGAATTCGCTGAAAACGGGGCGATTGCAGTCGAAAAATGGCGGAGCCTCTCTCCCGACATCATCCTGATGGATCTTTCGATGCCCGAGATGAGCGGCCTGCAAGCAACCAAAGCCATTCGCGCAGAGGAACAGGACGAAGGCAAAACCGAAACTTTGATCATTGCCCTGACAGCCAATGCCTATGAATCCGATCGCAAGGCTTGCCTTGCGGCGGGTATGAACGGATTTCTGACCAAACCGGTACGCCGCAAAGAGCTGTTCTGCGAAATGCGACGTCAACTTTCCCAACGCGGCCTGCCGCAACCCTCGTCCTGAGAAGGTTGCACGGCGGAACCTCCCCTGCGATACCTTAGAAAGTTGAAGCTGTCCGGAGATCACCGCCTTGGTTGATATTGCGACCCGTGTCCATAATCACAAATGGAAAATCGATCCGATTGTTCGATCCTTAATCGATACGGATTTTTACAAGCTTCTGATGTGCCAATCAGTGTTTCGCAACAAACCGGACACAACCGTGCGCTTTTCACTGATCAACCGCAGCACCGATATTCATCTGGCAGAGGTGATCGATGAAGGGGAGCTGCGCGAACAGTTGGACCATGTGCGCACCCTGTCGCTGTCGCGCGGTGAAAGCACCTGGCTGCGGGGCAATCTGTTCTACGGAAAACGCCAGATGTTCCGCCCCGATTTCATGGAATGGTTCGAAAACCTGCGGCTGCCCCCCTATCATCTGGAAAAGCGTAACGGCCAGTACGAGCTGACCTTTGAAGGCAAATGGCCCGAGGTTATGCTCTGGGAAATTCCGGCCTTGGCCGTGTTGATGGAATTGCGCTCGCGTGCGGTTCTGGAAACCATGGGCCGCTTTGAAATGGAGGTGCTCTATGCCCGTGCCATGACAAAGCTTTGGGAAAAAATTGAACGCCTCCGCAAGATTGAAGACCTGCGCATCGCCGATTTCGGCACCCGTCGCCGCCATAGTTTTCTGTGGCAGGACTGGTGCGTGCAAGCCATGATGGAAGGCTTGGGTGAAAAATTCATCGGCACTTCCAATTGCCTGATCGCCATGCGCCGCGAGGTCGAAGCCATCGGTACCAATGCCCATGAACTGCCGATGGTGTATTCCGCATTGGCCAAGAATGATCTGGCGCTCAAGCAAGCGCCCTACGATGTTCTGGCCGACTGGCAGGACGAGCATGAAGGCAACCTGCGGGTGATCCTGCCCGATACCTATGGCACCACTGGCTTTCTGGAGGATGCGCCGGATTGGCTTGCCAGTTGGACCGGCATTCGCATCGATTCCGGCGATCCGGTGCACGGGGCTGAAACTGCGATTGACTGGTGGAACCGGCGTGGCGAAGACCCGACCCAGAAACTGATTATTTTTTCGGACGGGCTTGATGTTGAAAAAATCGAAGAATTGTCAGCTCGCTTTCGCGGCCGCGCCAAAATCAGTTTTGGCTGGGGCACGCTGATGACCAATGATTTTCGCGGGCTCGTGCCCGATCATGCGCTCGCACCGTTCTCATTGGTGTGCAAAGCCGTCAGCGCGAACGGGCGGCCTACGGTTAAACTCTCGGATAACCCGCTCAAGGCGATGGGACCGGAACAGGAAATCGAGCGCTATAAACATGTGTTTAAACTTGGCGCGCAGAAAGAACAGGCGGTCATCGTGTAATGCGCGTTACTCGTCGCGCGTAACCTTACCGCGCAGCGCTTTGACCTGACCGCGTTTGACCTTGCTTTCCACCCGACGCCGTTTGGAGCCCAATGTCGGGCGTGTGGCGATACGGCGTTTGGGCCGGATCAGCGATTGACGAATTAAGTCGGCCAGACGCTCTTGGGCAATTTCGCGGTTACGCGCCTGACTGCGGGTTTCCTCTACCCGAATTAACAACGCGCCATCACTGGTCCAGCGCCGTCCGGCCAACCGCTTAAGACGTGTTTTTGCATGGGCCGGAATATTGGGGCTGCGCTCGGCTTCAAAGCGCAATTCCACCGCTGTGGACACTTTGTTCACATTCTGCCCGCCGGGGCCAGAAGACCGGGTAAAGCTTTCGCTCAACTCCCAGTCGGCCAGCGTAATTTCGTCATTGATCCACAACATGGTGCCAATTTAGCGCTCAAACCCCCAAAGGGAAATCCGCCTTCGTTAAAAATGGAAAGAGCCCCAGCGTGCACTTACGCGGGGGCTCTCCTCGAGAATTGGAGGTGGCAAGCGGTACTCTTAGATTAGCGGAGGACCGAAGCCAGATGTCTGAATAGAAGGGCTGCCCCCTAATCCCACACCTCGCTCGAAACCTTTACCAGCTGCTCCTGTTTCCCAATAATCATTGGCACCTCCTTTCTGGTTATTGTCTATACCTAGGAGGTTGCCACAGATTTTGTGTTTGTCAAAACTTTTTACGCTGTATCTGGCGAAAGTTTTGTAACAAGTGCACGGAATGGCACCAAAGCAAGCAGTGCCAGAGATAGTTTGACCAACCAATCAGCAACCGCCAAAGACACCCACAGCGGGGCAATCGGGCCGACCCCCAACAGGGGCACAGCTTCGCCTGCCCAAGACACATCATTGGCCGGTTCGATAAAGACTAAAGCTGCCGAAAAGGCGATCGTAAAGAAGATCGCCGTATCCACCGAAGACCCCACAAGCGTTGAGGTCAGAGGTGCGCGCCACCATTTTCCACCGCGCAGGCGATCAAAGATCGACACATCCAGCAGTTGGGCGGTCAGGAAGGCCAGACCAGAGCCTATCGCAATGCGCAAGGTGACCAGCGGGCCGAATTCACCCATGATTTGCGTGCCGATAAAGCTGCAGACGATGCCCGTGACAAAACCGGCAAAAACAACCCTGCGGGCTGTGCGCGCGCCGTAGACACGGTTCATGACATCGGTCACCAAAAAGGCGAGCGGATAGGTGAAAGCACCCCATGTCAGCCAGTTTCCAAACAGGTACTGCACAAGGATATTAGAGGCCACAACGATGGCAGCCATGGCAAGAATGCCGGGGATAAGAGCGCGGGTCATAATGTTTTTCCGTTTTTTACAAGGTCGCGGCGACTTGGTCCGCCCGATGCGGAACGCGCCCAGTTACCGATTCCACGTCAGGAAAGCAAGTTATTCCGGTACGTCATATTCTACGATTTCGGTTTTTTGTATGCCGCGAAAATTGTCATCCGAAATCATTGTCAGCCGAAGCCCGCCGGTTTCTGTGCGCCAGACAGAGAGGCCTTCAAGATTGTCATGCTCCCCGGCTGAGGTCTGGATCAGGGTGACCTCGTTTTGCAGTCCCGCTGCCGTCATATCAAAGCGGCGCACCCGTGTTTCAAATCCGAAGATGCTGCCCAGATGGCGCTCCAACAGATAGAACCGTCCATCCGGCCCGATGTCGGCACCGACCACCAGATAAGGCCCGTGGCGCGGAACAGAAAATGGCATTGTCCATTCGCCGTTCTGATATCGATAGACCGGGAAGGGCCGGTTTAATCGACCAGAGCGTTCGGGGATCGTATAAAGCGCGTTATCTGGCCCGATGGCCAAAGCCTCTAGCGAAGAATTGTTCTGCATGGTTTTAAAGTCGGGATGCCGTGGCAACCATGCGCCTTCGGAGGCGGGATCGCGATAGGTCCAGACCCGATGCGCCCCCTCGAAAGAGATAAAAAGCCGCCCGTCGCCGCGCACAGCCAACCCTTCGGCATCGCTCAGATGCCCTCGAAGCGGTACTCCTTTGGTGTTTTTCAAAGGCAGAATGCGCGCCAGTTTGATCGATTTCAGCCTGCCGTTGTTACGGATCAGCTGGCCTTGGACAATGGCACCGCGATCCGAAATGCTGACGAACCGGGTGCCGCCGTCGAACACATGCAACCCGGAAAACCCGCCGAAACGGGCATCATCATTACGCCATGTAACGGACGTGCTTTCGGTGGCGCGCGGTACAGTCGCCGCTGCCAATCCGATGACGCTAAAGAACAGCGCCGCGGCTATCGCGCATGTAATACGGCGGTACATGCAGTCGGCAGATCGGCAAGGGTCAGTTCACCGCGTGGTTTTGGTTTCGGTGCATTTGGGTCGCGTGGTTTTGGCGGCGGCGGGTTCAGAATATTATTCACCCATGTTTGTGCCTCATCACAGCCGTCTCCCTTTGGGGGCGGGGCCTGATCTACGCAGCCTTTTGCCCCACGGGGACAGGACAGCCGGACGTGAAAATGATAGTGATGGCCCCACCATGGGCGGATTTTGCGCAGATAGGCGCGGTTGCCTTTTTCATCTTTGCACATCTGCACTTTGGCACCGGGAAACACGAAAATCCGTGCCACGTCTTTGTCTGAGGCGGCGGCTTTAATGATCTCGTGATGCTGTCGTGTCCATTTGCTGTTCACAAAGGCCCCATTGCTTTTGCGCAAAGAGATTGAAGAGATGTTTTCTCTCTGGCTCCGGCTCAGCTTTAGGTTGGTTGCCGGTAACATCCAAATGTCCGCATCCAGACCAATCTGGTGGGACCGGTGCCCCGACAACATCGGGCCGCCACGCGGTTGGGACATATCGCCGATATAAAGACCGTTCCACCCCGGTTGCTTGGCGGCTTTCTTGGCCAGCCGCTGCACAAACTCTACCGTTTCCGGATGCCCCCAATTGCGATTGCGTGACAGGCGCATTGCCTGCCAATAGGGGCCGGTTTCGACCAGTTGCTGCCCTCCGGCAAGACAGCCCTTGGCATAGCTTCCATAGGGGGCGGATTTTTGCGAAGAGCCATTATCTTTGGCTCCGAAATATTGCTTGGCTGCTGTTTCTGCCTGCGCACTAACGGCCAGAGTCAGAATAAACAGCACACCTGTAAAAAGACGGATCATGGCGCTGCTCTTTCACTCGGTATTATCACTTTTCACCGAGCGTAACAGAATGAAGCCAATAAGGAAGAGGGCAATCAGGGGCATAATCCCGACCCGCTGACTTCCGCTGATATCTGAAAAAATCGCAATGGCCGCCGGGGCCAGAAAGGACGTCGCCCGCCCCGCAAGGGCATAGAGTCCGAAGGCTTCGGTCATGCGGGCAGGATTGGCCTGACGCACCAGCATTGTGCGGCTGGCGGATTGCAATGCCCCACCGGCACCGCCAATGATCGCCCCACAGATATAAAATAAGATATCGGGCAGGTTGGACCCGTCAGGCAAGGCGATGCCCATAATGCTATTTGCCGAAATAGAGACGATGGCCACACAGGCGAACAACAACAGCAGAATACAGGTTTTGATCACCGGTTTGGGGCCATATTTCGCATCAGCCCGCCCGCCGATATAGGCAAAAATCGCCCCTGTAATCGCGGCGGTAATCCCGAAAACGCCGACTTCGACGACCGACCAGCCCAGCACGCCAAGGGCGTAGATACCGCCAAAGGTATACAGCCCGTTAAGCGCATCCCGATAGAACATCGACGACCCGAGATAGGCCGCCAAGCTCTTGTTTTTTGGCAAGTTTTTCAGGGTTTGGATCAACTCGCTTAGCGCTGTGCCAAGGTGGAATTTAGTCGCCGTCGGCGCAGGTGTGTCTTTGACCCAAAGGAAAAACGGGATCATAAAGACAGCATACCAAATGGCCGTCAGCGGACCGACAGAGCGCGTGCCTTCGCGCAACGCCGGATCAAGCCCCAACGCAGGCGCGCTTCCGGTCAGGGTCACGCCGTTGGCGTTTTCCGCGAGAAAGACCAACATCAGGGCCAGCGCAATCACCCCCCCCGCGTACCCAAGGGCCCAACCGGTGCCGGAAATCCGGCCCATCTCTTCTTTGGTGCCAAGGCTTGGCAACATCGCATTGGTGAAAATCAGGGCGAATTCGGCCCCAAACAAACCCAATCCAAAAAAGGCCAAAGCAACGGGGACATTAAAATCGCTGGGCTCCGTGTACCAAAGCCCAAAAGCGCCGACGATATAGACACCCGAAAAGAACCAGATCCACGGCAGCCGTTTACCGGCGGCATCAGCCACAGCCCCCAAAACAGGGGCCAGAAACGCGATGCACAGGCCAGTAATGGTCAGCCCATATCCCCAATAGGCCTGCGCCTGCGCACTTGCCTGAGGTTGTGACATACCATCGGCAATTAAGGACTGCGTTACGATTTCCGCGAAATACGGGGCAAAGATGAATGTGGTCAGCAATGTTGCGTAGGGCTGGCTTGCCCAATCAAACATCATCCAGCCCCGAATGCGACGGCGGCTTGATACACCAGATGACATGAGACCCCTCCAACAGCTGGAACGATAAGAGCCCTAATACTCTGGTAGACGCAACCAAATTGCCCCCTATGTGGTGCAAACACCCCCACCCTAGGCGACCAGCAGATCGGACAATACACCTATGCGGGAATATCGTTAGGGTTTGGCAAAACCGGCGGCCAAACTCTCTGATCTTCGGCCGCGATCCAGTGCCGGACCCAATCGGGTAGCGGAGGGCTGTTTTCCGGCAGATCAAGCGCCCGTGCCAGCTCAACCGGAGCGACAATACCGTTTTTATCGGTCACTGCCGAGCGCAAGAGCGCCTGACTGGTGCATTGCCCTTTGGACCACATGGACTGGTCCAGATACATGAATTTGTCGTCCCAACCGATCAGCCTGCTATGCATGGTGAACTTCTGAAAGGGGCGGATGCGGCGTCGGTAGCGCACGGACGAGCCCGCAATCGTCAGTCCCCATTTGCGCTGCTTCAGGACTTTGTCAAACCCGATGCGCACCGCCATCGGCACACGCCCTAGATCATAAAGCGTCAGCGTGCGCCCGTTATTCAACTCCATAAAGATATCAATGTCCTGCGGCCAACAGATGTGATGGGTCACATTCGTGCCAAGTGGATCAAGCGGTCCGGCACGGCGGGCAATAATAATTTCTTTCATCATTCGAATGACGGGATACATAACAACCTCGGCTAACAATTGCCCCTGTGATGCATGAGCCACCCATGAACCTCAATCCCGAACGTTGCGGCAGATACTTGCGTTAACGGGCTGCTGCGCTTACCTCTGTGCAAACGAAAACAAAAGGACGTCCGATGACCTCTCTCTTCCAAATTCTTATGATGATCATCGATATCGTCTGGTTCATCATGATCGCGCATATCATCATGAGTTGGTTGATTAATTTTCAGGTGCTGAACCTGCGCCAACCGATTGTCGCGCAAATCTGGTACGGGTTGAATCGGCTGCTGGAACCGGTATATGGCCGCATCCGGCAATTCCTGCCGGACATGGGAGGGCTAGACCTTGCCCCGCTGGTCGCCCTCTTGGCACTTTATGCGATCCGGATCGTCCTTATTAATAACGCGATGTCTTTCCTCTAGACACCCCCTTGCCCCTGTATCGCGGCTGTGGGATTGTCGGCCAAACGAGCCGAAAAACAACAAATCGACAGGCCCATGCCCGCAGCGGACACGCTTCTTTCTACCGTTTTCGGCTTTGATGAATTTCGCGCTGGTCAGGCCGAAATTGTCGAAGCCGTTACATCCGGTCGCAACACCTTGGCAATCATGCCAACCGGTGGCGGCAAATCCTTGTGCTTTCAACTGCCCGCGCTGTGCCGCGATGGTGTAACCGTGGTGATTTCGCCGCTGATTGCGTTGATGCGCGATCAGGTGCGTGCCCTGCGCGAAGCCGGCGTAGAGGCCGGTGCACTGACCTCGGGCAATACCGAGGAAGAAACCGCAGAGGTTTTTGAAGCGCTAGAGGCTGGTCGGCTCAAATTACTGTATATGGCGCCCGAACGGCTCGCCAGCGGTGGTACCGTGAACCTGCTGCGCCGGATCGGCACAAGCCTGATCGCGGTGGATGAGGCCCATTGTGTCTCGCAGTGGGGGCATGATTTCCGCCCTGACTATTTGCGGATCGGAGAGTTGCGGCGCACCCTCGGCATTCAGCTCGCGGCCTTTACCGCAACGGCGGATGCGGAAACCCGAGATGAAATCATCGAGCGGCTGTTTGACGGGGAAACGCCGGATGTGTTTCTGCACGGCTTTGATCGTCCCAACCTGCATCTGGCCTTTGCCGCCAAGAACAGCCCGCGCACGCAAATCCTGTCATTTGCAGCGGCACGCAAGGGTCAATCCGGCATCGTTTATTGCGCCACCCGCGCCAAAACTGAATCTCTGGCGGCTGCCCTGCGCAAAGAAGGTCACGTCGCCTGCCATTATCACGGTGGTATGGAAGCCCAAGACCGCCGGGATGTCGAGGCCCGCTTTCAGCGCGAGGATGGGTTGATCGTCGTGGCCACAGTGGCCTTTGGCATGGGGGTCGATAAACCCGATATCCGCTGGGTCGCCCATGCAGATTTGCCCAAATCGATAGAATCCTATTACCAAGAGATCGGACGCGCCGGTCGGGACGGTGCCCCTGCCGAAACCCTGACCCTGTTTGGCTCTGAAGATGTGCGTCTGCGCCGAAACCAGATCGACGAAGGACTTGCCCCGCCAGAGCGGCGGGCGGCAGACCATGCGCGGCTGAATGCTTTGCTGGGTCTTGCCGAAGCCTTGAAGTGCCGACGTGAGACATTACTGGCCTATTTCGGTGAAACAGAGACGACATGCGGACATTGCGACCTCTGCGAAACCCCGCCGGAGATCTTTGATGGCACGGTGGCGGTGCGCAAAGCTCTCTCGGCGATATTGCGCACAGATGAATATTTCGGGGCCGGTCATTTGATCGATATTCTGACCGGCAATGACACGGACAAGATCCGCGAACGCGGGCATGATGCTTTGCCGACCTTTGGGGTGGGCAAGGAATTTGACCGCCGCCAATGGCAGGCTATCTTCCGGCAGATGATGGGCCATGATTTGATCAGACCTGATCCAAGCCGCCACGGCGCTTTGCGCATGACGCAGGCGGCGCGCCCTTTGTTGCGCGATGAAACCACCATCCAATTGCGCCGCGACAGCATCCGAAACGCCCCACGCCGCCCCGCCGTCAAGGAAATGGTCAGCGAAGAAGACGCTCCCCTGCTCTCTGCGCTAAAGGCAAAGCGCCGTGGTCTGGCAGAAGCCGCGCGGGTGCCCGCCTATGTTATTTTCAACGATCGCACCCTGATCGAAATGGCCGAAACCCGCCCAAAGGATCGCGATGCCATGGCCGGCATCACCGGTGTCGGGGCCAAGAAGCTTGAAAAATATGGCGATGACTTTCTGTCTGTCATCAACGGCAGTTCTCCGCCTGCAGAACACCCGTCCCGCCGCGCCTTATCCGGTCGCTCCGCCGGGGCGGTTTATGACCGGTTGATGCAAGCGCAGGCCGATCTGGCCCGCGGACCGGACGGGATGGATAAGCCGATGTCCTGTTCGGCCTCGCTTTTGGCCAAGGTCGCCAAATTACACAGCGCCGATCTTCAAACTGTTAAACGTGTGCTGGGGGACCGTCGTGCGGACCGGTTTGCCGATGCCTTTCACGAAATTCTACAAGAGGACTGAAGCCGATGCTTGTTGCGATCTCTCCTGCCAAGAAACTGAATGAAACACCCGCGCCGGATGTCGATGACAGCCTGCCGCTGTTTCAGGATGACGCCAATATTCTGGTTGAGGCCGCGCGCAGGCTTTCGGTGGCCGAGTTGCGCAAGCTGATGCATCTGTCAGTGCCCTTGGCCAAACTGAACTTTGAACGCTTCCGCGATTTTGCGCCGGAATCGACCCTAAATAACGCCAAACAGGCCGCTTTGATCTTTGATGGTGATACCTATTCAGGGTTGGACGCGCAAAGCCTGTCGCCGGATGATATGGATTTTGCCCAGCGGCACTTACGCATTCTGTCAGGTCTTTATGGTGTGTTGCGCCCGCTTGATCTTATCCAACCTTACCGTCTTGAAATGGGCAGCCGTTTGAAAACCGCGCGCGGCAAATCGCTGTATGATTTCTGGGGTCGTCAGATTGCCGAGACCCTGAACCGGACCGCGCAGGACAGCGGGACTGATGTTCTGGTTAATTGTGCCTCTCAGGAATATTTCGGGGCGGTAGACCGCAATGCGCTAAAACTGCGGGTGATAGAGCCGGTGTTTCTGGAAGAAAAAGACGGCACCGCCAAAGTCGTGAGCTTTTACGCCAAAAAAGCCCGTGGTGCCTTGGCCCGTTTTGTCATTGATCACCGTATTGCCGACCCCAAGGGCTTGCTGGATTTTGCAAGCGGCGGATACCGGTTTCAACCGGATCAAAGCGGGGCAGATCGCTGGGTCTTTCAGCGCATGCAACCTGCCCCCGCCAAACCGGCAAAAGCGAAAGTTGCCTAAATCCTAAACCTGTGAAATCCTTTCAACCCTATATTGAAAGGATTTTGTAATGCGCGTCCTGTTGATTTCGCTGTTTGCCCTGCTGCTTTCGGTGCCTGTAATGGCCGAGCCGGTGCCCGAACGACGCCTTATCCTTGAGCGCAACATCGATCTGCCCGGCGGGGATTTTCAAAGCCTGTTTGATACCACTTTAACGGCCTGTCAGGCGGCTTGCCTGACCTCGCCTCAATGTACCGCGATGACCTTTAATGCGCGCTCCAATTCCTGCTTTCTGAAAGAAGCCACCGGCGACAGAGCGGATTATGAGGGGGCGTTTTCAGGGCATGTCGCAGTCACCAATCCCGATGTAATCGCCGTTTCCCCGCAACGCGCCCAAGCCTTATCCTTTCTACCCGAAGCCGATTTGAAACAGGCACTAACACAGGCAAATTCGCTTGCCGCCTTGCATCCTGCCGGCGGTTGGTCCGCCCAAGCCTTGCGGGATGCTGCGCGGGATCGGGAGAACTCAGGCGATGCAATCAGTGCCATGCGCTTTACCGGCTCTGCCATCAGCGTTTCGGACGCGCCGGAACATTGGGTTGAATATGCCCGTTTGGCAGTGCGGTCTGCGCAGCAGGATTCATCCAAGGCACGGGCCTATTTGAACCGCGCCGTGCCTGCCGCAGTGAATGCCTATCTGCGCAGCCTGACCGACTCACAGCAGGCAACGGCGCTTTATCAATTGGCGCTGGCGCTGGATGCCAACCGACGCGGACGGGATATGATCCCGAGCCTGCGGTTGGCGCAATCCATTGCCCCCCGAGAGGATGCAGCGCAATTGCTCGAGTCCGCGATTGGGAAATTTGGCTTTCGGATAACAGAAACCCGCGTCGAAAGTGATCTTGCCGCGCCACGCATTTGCAGTGTTTTCTCTGAACCGCTGGCCAAAGGCGTGGATTATGCCCCCTTTGTCGTGTTGCCGCAGAATGATCTGAGCCTGTCGGTCGATGAACGGCAGCTTTGCATCGGCGGGCTGTCCCACGGGGATCGCTACCGGCTATCTTTCCGGCAAGGTCTGCCCGCCCAATCCGGCGAAACGCTTTATAAATCCGTGGACATCACTCAATATGTGCGCGACCGCAGCCCCGCTGTCAGCTTTCCGGGACGGGCCTATATCCTGCCCGCGAAAGGACCGGCACGACTCCCGATTTCTACCGTCAACATGAGCGAAGTTAATCTGACCCTGTTCCGCATGAGCGATCGCAACCTGTTGCGCGCCGATCAACAGGGGTTTCTGGATCAACCGATTCCGCCCTATCAAAGCAATGAATTCAGCGCGGAACTGGCCGAAGAAATCTGGCAAGGTGTGGGCGAGGTAAGATCGCCCTTGAACGAAGAGGTCACAACCAACCTGCCCATCGGCGAAATGATTGGCCAGCACCCACCCGGTATCTATGCGCTTCAGGCCAGTATCGAGGGTAAAGACCCCTATGAATTCAATCCCGCCATGCAATGGTTTATCATCTCAGACCTCGGGCTCAGTACGATTTCGGGAACAGATGGGCTGCATGTCTTTGTGCGCGGCCTGCAAAGCGCAGAGACCAAATCCGGCGTATCAGTCTCTCTTTTGGCGGAAAACAACACCGTTATCGCGACGTTGAAAACCGATACGGCGGGAACGGTGCGGTTTGACGCCGGACTGACGCGGGGTGCACAAGGATCAGCCCCCGCCATGGTTCTGGCAACCGATGAAACCGGTGATCTGAGCTATCTGTCTTTGACGGATGCAGAATTTGATCTGTCGGATCGTGGTGTAACAGGACGCGCGCCTGCCGGCCCCATTGATGTGTTTCTGTCCACTGATCGCGGGGCCTATCGCGCCGGTGACACGCTTCATGCCACAGCGCTTGCCCGTACGGCGGTTTCAGAGGCCATCGAAGGTGTTCCGATAACGGCCATTCTGTACCGGCCCGACGGGGTGGAATACCAACGTCAGGTCTCGGATCTGGGCATAATGGGGGGTCATGTTTTTGCCCTTCCCCTGACCCAGACAGCACCACGCGGGACGTGGAAACTGTCTATCTATGCCGATACCAAAGCCGATCCTTTGGCAAACGCGCGGGTGCTGGTCGAGGATTTCCTGCCCGAACGTATCGCTGTAAACATCGCGTTACCCGACACACCACTGCGACTTGGTCGCGTGACGCCGATTACCGTGGATGCGCAATACCTGTTTGGCAGCCCCGCAGCGGATTTGCCTATCGAAGGCGATGTCGCCCTAACCCCGAAACGGCACCAGCCAGACTATCCCGGATATGTCTTTGGCCCTGCAGACGACATGCCGGACACCGCCCGTCGATATCTGACCCAAACCCTTAAAACCGATGACCTAGGTAAAGCCCGTATTCTGGCGGAATTCCCTGAAACAGAGACTGATTTTCCCCTTTATGAGGCCAGTTTCACCATCCGTGTCAATGAAGGCGCAGGGCGTCCGGTGGAGCGTGTGGCACAGCGTATGATTGCGCCCGCGCAACCGGTGATCGGAATAAAGCCGCAGTTTGACGATGTGGTATCCGAAAACAGCGCGGCCGATTTTTCGTTAATCGCCCTACCGGCAGACGGAGCAGCGACAGAAGTGCCGGTAAGCTGGCATTTGAACCGGCTTGAGACACGCTACCAGTGGTATCAACTGTATGGGAATTGGCAGTGGGAACCGACCACCCTGCGCAACCGGGTGAAGGCGGGCACGGCAACGCTGGGCGCGCGTCCTGTGGCGATCTCTGCCCCCGTGGAATGGGGCGAATACGAGTTGGTCGTGGAAAGCACAGAAGGCCCCTATACCGTCACAACCCACCGGTTTTTTGCTGGCTGGTATGCCCCCGCAGATACCACTGTCAGCCCCGATGTGCTGACGCTTTCACTGGATCAGCCATCTTATGCGGTTGGGGACACGGCGCAGCTGCGCATCCTGTCCCAATCTGCGGGGCAGGCCGTGGTCACGGTTTTGTCCAACCGCCTGATAGACCGACAGATCGTTTCTGTGCCCGCAGGCGACTCCGTGATTGCGGTGCCGGTGACAGAGGATTGGGGCGCGGGGGCCTATGTCACTGCATCGGTCATCAGTCCTTTGCAATCCCTCGCTGCTCAAACGCCACCGCGCCGTCTGGGCCTTGCCTATGCAACGGTCTCTCCGGCGGAAAAACAGCTACAGGCGCGGTTGGAGATTGCCAAAGAAACGCAGCCCCGCCAGCCGTTGGAAGTGTCGCTTGAAGTGGCAGGCGCAGTCGCAGGTGAAACGGTCTATGCGACCCTTGCTGCGGTTGATTTGGGAATTTTGAACCTAACAGGGTATCAGACGCCCGATCCTTCCGAATATTATTTCGGCCAGCGCAAACTTGGCGTCGGCCTGCGCGATGTCTATGGCCGCCTGATTGATGCGCGCAGCGGGCTTGACGGGCGCGTGCGCTCCGGTGGCGATGCGTCGGCGCACATGCGTCTGCAATCCCCACCGCCCACCGAAGATCTGGTCACTTTTTTCAAAGGTCCTATGACGGTTGGGGCCGATGGAAAACTGCAGACAACCCTTGATCTGCCCGCCTTTAACGGCACCCTGCGTGTGATGGCCATTGTCTGGTCAAAAACTGGCGTCGGGCAGGCCAGTGCCGATGTTCTGGTGCGCGATCCGGTTGTGCTGCAGGCAAATCTGCCGCGCTTTCTGGCCCCCGGTGATACAACCGACATCGGGTTGAGTTTTACCCACACCAGCGGCCCGACCGGCAATTTTGACGTTGCGGTGCATCTTGATGCCGATCCGGACGTTCTATTCCAGCAGGAAATCACGCTCTCAGAAGGGGCAAAACAGGCTCTAACCCTGCCCATAACCGCCGGAGATAGCGGCACGCTTAACATTCGGGTCGCGTTGACTGCCGCAGATGGCACGCGTCAAGACCGGGATTTCGATATTGCGATTGTCGACAATGATCCCAAGATCAGCAGGCGCAGCCGGTTTACGCTTGCCGCGCAGGAAAGCTTTGTTTTCGATGACAATGTCTTTGCCGGATTTCGCCCCCATACCGGACAGGCCACCATCGGGCTTGGACCTTTGGCGCAACTGGATGCTGCGGGTTTGATCACACAGCTGTCGCAATACCCCTATGGCTGTACCGAGCAAATCACCTCCAAGGCTCTGCCCTATCTCTATCTTAGCGATGTGGCGCAGGCGGCGGGTCTGTCGACGGCGATCACCAATGCGCGCTATATCACCCAAAGCATATCGCAAATCCTGACACGGCAGGGTGCCGACGGCGGTTTCGGCCTGTGGCGATCGGGCGGGGGGGATTTGTGGCTGGACGCTTATGTCACCGATTTTCTGGCCCGCGCCCACCAACAGGGCCATCTTGTGCCCAACCGCGCCTTAACCACAGCGCTGGACAATTTGCGCAACCAGATCGCCTATGCCCCCGATTTCGACATCGGTGGCGAAGCCATCGCCTATGGTCTGCTGGTGCTCGCCCGCCAAGGGGCTGCAGCCATGGGGGATTTGCGCTATTTCGCCGATGAAAAAGCCGAGAATTTTGCGACACCTCTGGCACTTGCCCAGCTTGCAACGGCCCTTGCCCAATATGGGGATCAAGCGCGCGCGGACCGGTTGTTTCTGCGTGCCCAAAATCAGGTAGCAGCCACACCAGTAGCCTTTGACGAAGATGTGTTCCGCACCGATTTTGGCACGGATCTTCGAGATGCGGCAGGACTTTTGGCGCTGGCGGTTGAAAGCGACACGGCGGTGGTGGATCAGGCGGCCTTGTTGCGCAGGATCACCCCACCGGACGGGGTACGCAGCCAATCCACGCAGGAAATGAGCTGGACGCTGCTTGCCGCCCATGCGCTGATGTCCGGCGGCGGGGCGACGGATATCCTGATGGATGGAGTCACCCCCGAAGGTCCGCTGATATCGATGCGCGAAGATGCCATGGGGCAGGAACCGGTTGTCTTTCAAAATCGTGGCACAACACCGGTCGAGATCACCGTCACCCAAATTGGTGTGCCCGAAGTTGCTGCGCAGGCGGGGGGCGAGGGTTACCGGATTGCCCGACGCTATTACACCTTGGATGGCACGCCGGTTGAGGTGTCCCAGATCAAAAGCGGCACCCGTCTGGTGGCGGTTCTGTCGGTCGACCCGCTTGAAGACCGCTTCGCCAGACTGATGATCAATGATCCGCTTCCGGCCGGTTTTGAAATCGACAATCCCAGCTTGATCAGCTCTGCTGATACAGGGCAGTTTGACTGGCTTTCCCCTTCAATAGAGACTGAAATGACCGAATTTCGCAGTGATCGTTTTCGCGCGGCGGTGGATTGGTCAGGCCGGGACGGTTTTGAGCTTTCTTACATTCTGCGCGCCGTGCAGCCGGGTCACTATCATCATCCTGCCGCGCAGGTCGAAGACATGTACCGACCGCATCTGCGGGCACAAACCAATGCCGGTGCGGTACGTGTAACCCGATGAAACGCACCCTGCCCTTTTTGCTGATTGCCCTGCTGTGGGCGGGAGCGGGTGCGCGGGATATGGTACAAGAACGGATGCAGGACTGGGTTGCTGCAACCGAACTGCCCCCTTTGGTGCCCCTCACCTCTGTCGAAGTGAAAGATCGCGACGGGCAGTTGTTGCGGGCCTATACAACGCCAAAAGGGTTCTGGCGCTTGCCGGTCTCGGTGGCGCAGGTCGATGCGCGGTATCTCGATATGCTGATCGCCTATGAGGATCAGCGGTTTTGGGATCATAGCGGCGTGGATGGTTCTGCTGTGCTGCGGGCCATTTTTCAGGCAGTGCGCGCCGGTCGCGTGACGTCGGGGGCGTCTACGATTACCATGCAAGTTGCGCGGCTGATAGAGGACAGCGGCACGGGAAAATGGGCTGGAAAACTCCGTCAGGTCCGTCTGGCGCTGGCGCTGGAGCAGCGGTTTAGCAAAGCCGAAATCCTGTCTCTCTACCTGCATCATGCGCCCTTTGGTGGAAATATCGAAGGCATAAGCGCCGCCAGTCGCCAGTATTTTGGCAAGCCCCCCGGGCGGCTGACCCCGTCAGAGGCGGCACTGCTTGTGGCACTGCCCCAATCACCGGAACGCCGCCGTCCGGACTTGCATCCGAAAGCTGCACAAGAGGCGCGAAACCGCATCATTGATCGACTGCACAGCCGGAATGTTCTGACCAACGAACAGGCAGAAACCGCGCGCCGTGCTTCGGTGCCAACCGCCCGCCGCCCGATGCCAATGCTCGCACCACATCTGGCAGACCGCGCCATTGCCGCCGCACCGCTAACGACAGAGCACCGGCTAACGCTGTCTGCGGGCCTGCAAAAACGCCTCCAACGCCTTGCCGCTGATCGGGTGCAAGCGCAGGGCGCACAGGTGCAAATCGCCCTGATGATCGCCAACCATCAAACCGGCGAAATCCTTGCATCTGTGGGGTCGGCTGCCTATCGGCAGGATGGGCGCAAGGGGTTCATCGACATGACTGAGGCGGTGCGTTCGCCGGGATCAACGCTCAAGCCGCTGATCTATGGCATGGCATTTGACGCCGGTCTTGCCCATCCCGAAAGCCTGATCACCGACCGGCTGCGTTTTTACGGAACCTATGCGCCGCAGAATTTTGACGGGCAATTTCGGGGAACCCTGCGCCTGCGCGAAGCCTTGCAGCTTTCGCTAAATACAACGGCTGTTGCCCTGACTGAATCCATCGGACCGGCGCGCCTGTTGCAAGCGTTGAAAGATGCCGGAACAGAGCCTGTTTTGCCAGGCGGCAAACCGGGTCTGGCCATTGCGCTTGGAGGCGTTGGGCTGCGGCTGACCGATCTTGTTACGCTCTATGCAGGGCTGGCCCGTCAGGGGCGCACAACCGTGCTTCATTGGCGGCAAACCCACGACACGCCGCCAGATCAACGCTTTTTATCGGACGTAGCTGCCTTTTATGTGGCGGATATTCTGGCGGATGTGCCCCCTCCGGCAACAGCCCGCCGCATAGGGCTGGCCTATAAAACCGGCACCTCTTATGGCCATCGGGACACTTGGGCGATCGGCTTTGACGGCACACATGTGGCGGGGGTCTGGATGGGTCGCGCGGATGGCACGCCAGTGCCCGGTGCCTTTGGCGCTGAGCAGGCCGCCCCTATCCTGTTTGAGGTGTTTGCCCATCTGAAAGACGACATCACCCCGCTGCCCGCCGCCCCCGATGGCGCGCTTACGATTGGCACAGCGCGTTTGCCCCATCACCTGCGCCATATCGGAGAAACCGGCGCCGCCGGACAGAGTACGCGGGCGTTATCCCTGCGTTTTCCACCAAATGACGCGTCGCTCCCCGCAAACCAGCCTCTGACGGTCAAAATCCAGAATGGGGTTCCACCGTTTTCGATTCTGTTGAACGGGGCGCCGGTCAACGTCGGGTTAAGGCGACGCCAGTCGGTTATAAACCTCGGAGGGACGGGCTTTCACCGGCTTTCGGTCATTGATGCAACCGGCCAGAGTGCCCAGAGCCAGTTTCGCATTTTACAGCCCTGAGAGGTCGCATTTTACCAAATGTGCCAGCAAAGCCGTGCTAGCCTCCGATTCTGCATGCCAGACCGGAGTGAGCATATGAGCAAAGATTTCCTGAACGCAGTTTCCCAGACTTTGGAAGAAATCCGAAACGACGGGCTGTATAAAATGGAGCGGCCTATTACCTCGCCGCAGGCCGGTCGGATCAGCGTGGATTTTGGCGGGATCTCCCATGCGCAGGTTGTGAACCTTTGCGCCAATAACTACCTTGGACTGGCGGATCGGCCCGAGCTGATAGAGGCCGCGCAGAACGGGATGCGGGACTACGGGTTTGGCATGGCGTCTGTTCGCTTTATCTGCGGCACACAGGATATTCACCGGCGGCTGGAAACAGCTTTGGCACAGTATCTGGGCAAAGAAGACAGTATCCTGTTTGCAGCTTGTTTTGATGCCAATGGCGCTGTCTTTGAACCTTTGTTGGGGCCAGAGGACGCGGTGATTTCGGACGCGCTGAACCATGCCTCGATCATTGATGGCATCCGCCTGTGCAAGGCCAAACGCTATCGCTATGCCAATTCCGACATGACCGCCCTTGAAGAGTGTCTGCAAAAGGCACGCAGCGAGGGCGCGCGCCACATTATGATCGCGACAGATGGTGTGTTTTCAATGGACGGGTATCTGGCGAACCTGAAAGACATAACCGCGCTGGCCGAAAAATATGACGCGTTGGTGATGGTGGATGACTGCCATGCTACGGGCTTTATGGGGCCAGAGGGGCGCGGTACGCCCCATCATCACGGCGTCAATGCGCAGGTAGATATTTTGACCGGTACGCTGGGCAAAGCGCTTGGCGGAGCGATCGGCGGTTATATCGCCGGACCGCAGCCGGTGATCGATTTGCTGCGCCAACGCGCCCGCCCCTATCTGTTTTCCAACTCCCTACCACCAGCGGTGGTCATGGCGGGGATTGAGGCGCTGCGTCTGGTCGTAGAAGGCGATGATCTGCGCCAGCAGCTGTTTGAGAACGCCGCCTATTGGCGCAAGGGGCTGACCGATCTGGGCTTTGAGCTGCTCGATGGGGAGCATCCAATCATTCCGGTCATGCTGGGGGATGCGCGACTCAGTCAGGCGATGGCCGCCGCCCTGTTTGAGCGCGGTGTCTATGTGGCGGGCTTCTTTTTTCCGGTGGTCCCAAAGGGACAGGCACGCATCCGCACCCAGATGAACGCCGCCCTGAGCAAGGACGATCTGGACACGGCCCTTAACGCCTTTGCCGAGGCTGGAAAAGAAACCGGAGTGCTGTCATGAGCAACCAGATGAAGGCACTTTCTAAGGATAAACCCGAAGAAGGCCTGTGGCTGGGGCATCACCCCGTTCCCGAAATCGGCCCCGATGATGTTCTGATCCGGGTTAATAAAACCGGTATTTGCGGCACGGATATACACATCTGGAACTGGGACGAATGGGCCGCCAATACCGTGCCAATACCGATGATCACAGGCCATGAATTCGCCGGAGAGATCGTGGAGCTGGGCCGCGATGTCACCGGACTAAAGATCGGGCAACGCTGTTCCGGTGAGGGGCATCTGATCACCCATGACAGCCGCCAAAGCCGCTCCGGTAAATATCACCTTGATCCGGGCACGCGGGGGATCGGGGTCAACGAGCAGGGTGCTTTTGCGCAATATCTGCGTCTGCCCGCGTTTAACGTGGTGCCCCTGCCGGATGAAATTCCCGATGAAATCGGGGCCATCCTTGATCCGCTGGGCAATGCGGTGCACACCGCGCTGAGCTTTGAGGTGCTGGGCGAGGATGTGCTGATCACCGGTGCGGGCCCGATCGGGATTATGGCCGCAGCGGTGGTGCGTCACGCGGGTGCGCGCAATGTGGTGCTGACAGATTTAAACCCGGACCGGCTTGCCTTGGCGCAGACCGTCGTTCCCCGATTGCGCACCGTGGATGTGCGCCATGAGGAATTAAACGATGTGATCCACGAACTGGGCATGAAAGAAGGGTTCGACATCGGGCTAGAGATGTCAGGCAACCAAAAAGCACTGGATCAGATGGTTGAAGCTTTGGTCATGGGCGGCAAAATCGCGCTGCTGGGCATTCCGCCGGGGAAATCGCCGGTCGACTGGAGCCGCATCGTGTTCAAGGCCATCACCATCAAAGGGGTCTATGGCCGCGAGATGTTTGAAACATGGTACAAGATGATCGCCATGCTGCAAAACGGATTGGACGTCAGCAAGGTCATCACCCACCGGTTTGACGTTGATCAATTCAAGCAGGGGTTTGAGGCAATGAAGTCCGGCAAAAGCGGCAAGGTCGTGCTCGACTGGACCAAAGGACGCTAACAAAAACGCGCCGGAAAACAGGTTCTCCGGCGCGCCCTTTGGCTATATCAGAGCCTTATTTGGTCACAGCACGCACACCAAAGGCCATCAGGATCGAAGTGATGCCCGAGGACAGAAGATCAATGCCCAACAGGATGCCCAGCAGACCGGCCGCAATTTCAGGCATGTTGTTGAAAACCATAAAGGCCAGCACGATAGAAATGATGCCGGAAACCAGCACAAATACCCACCCGGAAGCAGGGCGCAGTTGAAAGCTGAGAACGGTTCTGATTACGCCAGAAATCAGAAACAGAATGCCCACCAGAACGGTCAGGGAAACGATCCCCGCCAATGGATGGCGCATCAGCGAAATCGCGAAAACCACGAGCACCAGACCCAGAATAGCGCCAAGAATGCGGCTGCCGGTGGAGTCTTCTTTGGCGGTTACGGCGGCGATCAATTGAATGATCCCTGCGGCCATGAACGTCGCGCCTGCCAAGATCAATGCGGTAAATGTGGATGCCAACGGGTTGGTCAGGCACATGATGCCGCCGATTGTCAGGATCACGCCGATGATGGCGAGCCAGATCCAAGACTTTGAATTACCTGTATTTATGTCTGTCGATGTCATTTTTAAAATCCCTTCCTATGAGACATTATGAACACGCTAACGTGGTCAGTTATTATTTCCAGTTCCGTGGATAAAGGTTTTGAATGTGTTGCACTCGCGCTAACAGCGATTGAACCAGTCTACTTGGACGGGTTTTCGTTCAATTCGGTGCGGGTGGTGCCGGATAGGATATAACAGGTCCGGTCTTCGAAAACCGCCGCTGTCAAAGGCCTGAAATATCCCGCGCCACTGTCCAGATCGATCCGGTTTCCAAAATGCTCCGGTGCTTCTAGTGCGGTGTGGCCATGGACAACAATCTTTCCGTGATCGGTATCATCATCCAGAAAACCGTCCCGTATCCAGATCAGATCATCCTCTGTTTGGGCGTGCATCGCAACATGAGGGCGGATGCCCGCATGGGCAAAAATCAGATGGTTGGTTTCATGGTAAAACGGCAGGCTCTCAATAAATTCGATCTGCGCCTGCGGCACCAATTGGCGGGCTTGCGCAAGAATAGGCTCTATATCGGACCCTTCCTCCGCTGCCACACCATAGGATTGGAGCGTCTTATCTCCGCCAAGGCGCGGGTTCAGCCAATCAAGTCCGGTGCGGGTATTGGGGTCTACTGTGACACCGCGCCGGTAGAAATTCTCAAGATAGCGGTCGTGGTTGCCTTTCAGCACCAGCCAAGGTTCGCCGCGCGCCATGCCTTGCATCAAAAAATCGATAACGCCTTTGCTGTCTGGCCCGCGATCCACCAGATCGCCTAAATGCACAACCGGTGCATCTTGGTCGCCACAGCGGGCGCGGTCTGCAGCGATCCAGTCATGCACGGTTTCAAGCATCTGCAATTGACCGTGGATGTCACCAATCGCGTAATACCGCATTTTAAATCTCCAGTTTCAATTATGCGCACCATAGGCCACCTAACAAACTGTTGTAACCACAAAATAAAACACCCCGACCTAAGGCCGGGGTGCTAATCGATCAAAGATGGTGCTGCCGCTTAGGCCACGTCAAATACCAGCGGTTTAACCTGCCGGAACATGCCGGTGACACACAGCTTTTCGATGACCGGCGCAGGCACAGGCGCATCAACATAAAGCAATGCAATCGCACCGCCACCGGCTTCGGAACGGCCCAGAGTAAAGTTGGCGATGTTGACCTCATTGGTGCCCAGAGTCTGACCCAATGTGCCAATGATGCCCGGTACATCTTCGTTGGTGGTATAGAGCATATGCGCGCCAACCTCGGCATCGATGTTGATGCCTTTGATCTGGATAAAGCGCGGCTTGCCATCGCTAAAGACCGTACCGGCGACAGAGCGTTCCATTTTGTCGGTGACGATGGTGACCTTGATATAGCCGTCAAACGTGCCGGCCTTATCCTGATTGGTGGTCGAAATCTGGATGCCGCGTTCCTTGGCGATCACTGGTGCAGACACCATGTTCACATCAGGATTGGCCTTTTTCATGATCCCGGCGATGACGCTACAGTTCAGCGCTTCAAGGTTCATATCGGACACCACACCATCATAAAGGATGTTGATGGCCGTGATCGGCTCATCCGTCATTTGGCCGCCAAAGGCGCCAAGGTGGTCGGCCAGTTTGATCCATGGCCCCATGATCATGGCTTCTTCGGCAGTGACCGATGGCATGTTCAGCGCGTTTTCTACGGCACCTGTCAGCAGGTAATTGGACATCTGATCGGCCACCTGAAGGGCGACGTTTTCTTGCGCTTCGGTTGTCGCCGCACCAAGGTGCGGCGTGCAGACAACGTTGGGCAAATTGAACAGCGGGTTCTCCTTGGCGGGCTCTTCGGCGAAGACGTCAAAACCAGCACCGGCAACATGACCGGATTTCAGCAGGTCCGCCAAAGCGGCCTCATCCACCAGACCACCACGGGCACAGTTGATGATGCGAACACCTTTTTTGGTTTTGGCAAGGTTTTCCGCCGACAGGATGTTTTCGGTCACGCCAGCGATAAAGGGCACATGCAGGGTGATAAAGTCAGCGCGGGCCAGAAGATCGTCCAACTCGGCTTTCTCAACGCCCATTTTGGCGGCTTTTTCATCCGACAGGAAGGGATCATAGGCGACCACTTTCATCTTCAGACCACGGGCACGATCACAAACGATCCCGCCAATGTTGCCAGCGCCAATCACACCAAGGGTTTTGCCGGTCAGCTCGACCCCCATGAATTTGGATTTTTCCCATTTACCGGCATGGGTAGAGGCCGAGGCTTCTGGGATTTGGCGCGCCACGGCAAACATCATCGCAATCGCATGTTCGGCGGTGGTGATCATGTTGCCAAAAGGTGTGTTCATGACGATCACACCTTTTTTAGAGGCGGCTTCTTTGTCAACGTTATCGGTGCCGATACCAGCGCGGCCGATGACTTTCAGATTGTCCGCTTTCTCCAGCAATGCCGCAGTGGCTTTGGTCGCAGAGCGGATGGCCAGACCGTCATACTGGCCGATGATCTCTGCCAGTTTCTCTTTGTCTTTGCCAAGCTCGGGCATGAAATCAACGTCGATGCCACGGTCGCGGAAAATCTGAACAGCGGTTTCGCTCAGTTTGTCGGATACAAGTACTTTGGGGGCCATGATGGTGGTCCTTTTATGTGCGGAGGGTGCGTGCCGAATGCAAAGGGCATCGCCCGTCCCGGGGTGGGTGCGAAGCGCCCGCCCAAGGGGGCGGGGCGGGCGCAGCCCGACCTATCGGTCGAGCGTACAATTCATGAATTAGGCGGCTTCTGACAGCGCAGCAATTTCGGCCTCAAAGGCCCAGTTCAGCCATGGCAGCATCGCCGCAACATCGGCTTTTTCAATCGTGCCACCGCACCAGATCCGCAGGCCTGCAGGCGCATCGCGATAGGCGCCAATGTCCAGCGCAACGCCTTCGGCCTCCAGCCGTTTGGCAACCGCCTTGGCAAAAGCCGCCCCGTCCGTGATCCGCGCGTCGTTGAATTTCAAGCAGACAGAAGTGGTGGAAAGGGTTGCCGCATCTTCGGCGAGGAACTCCAGCCAGTCATGGGTGTCGACAAATGCGGCGACCTCAGCGGTATTGGCGTCGGCGCGTGCGATCATGCCTTTCAGACCGCCCTGCTCTTTCGCCCAATCCAGCGCAAAAAGGTAATCCTCAACACAGAGCATCGACGGCGTGTTAATCGTCGCGCCCGAGAAAATACCGTCGATCAGCTTGCCACCCTTGGTCAGGCGGAAGATTTTCGGCAAAGGCCATGCGGGCGTGTAGCTTTCAAGGCGCGCAACGGCCCGTGGGCTCAGGATCAGCATGCCGTGGGCGGCTTCGCCCCCCAGTACTTTCTGCCAAGAGAAAGTTGTCACATCCAGTTTGTCCCATGGCAGGTCCATTGCGAAAGCGGCTGATGTCGCATCGCAGATGGTCAGACCGTCGCGGTCGGCTGGGATGAAATCGCCATTCGGTACACGCACACCAGAGGTGGTGCCGTTCCAGGTAAAGACAACATCGCGGTCAAAATCGACCGACGCCAGATCAACGATCTGGCCGTAATCGGCGATTTTCACTTCGGCATCCAATTTCAGCTGTTTGACCACATCAGTGACCCAGCCTGCGCCAAAAGATTCCCATGCAAGCATCTCGACCGGGCGTTGACCCAGGAGGCTCCACATGGCCATTTCCATCGCGCCGGTATCAGAGGCGGGCACGATGCCAATTTTGTAATCCGCCGGGATGCCAAGCACCTCGCGGGTTGTTTCGATCGCTGCTTTCAGCTTGTCCTTGCCCACGGCAGCACGGTGCGAGCGGCCCAAAGGCGCGTCAGCAAGTGCAGCAGGTGTCCAGGAAGCGGGTTTGGCACAAGGGCCAGAGGAAAAACGCGGGTTAGCCGGCCGCGTTGCCGGAGTATCGATAGCCATTTCTAGTATCCTTACAGATATCTGCCCTTCGTTGGGGAAGGGTGTCCCGCTGCCGGACCTAAGGCCAAGACGGGGATGGCGCAAGCCTTAATTCTGGGCTAAAGCGCCGCAACAGTCGTTAATTGCGACATCTCTGTTTACGATCGGAAACCACGCCATGTTTACCGCAACCCTGCTGACCTCTCCTCTGTCCAAAACGCTGGACCTTGCCACCACCGAAGCCCTGCGTAACGCTTGGGGTGGCGGGGACATCCAGTGGCTCGCTGCGGATGAAGCAGCAGAGTTTTCTTTGCAATCAGTGCCTTCTAACCAATGGGATGTTTGGGAAGATCTGCAAAAACGTGGGGTTGATCTGGTTGTTCAACCCAGCGAAAACCGCCGCAAAAAGATGCTCTTAGCGGATATGGACAGCACCATGATCCAGCAGGAATGCATTGACGAGCTGGCCGCCGAAGCCGGAGTTGGCGAAAGGGTTGCAGATATTACCGCCCGCGCGATGAATGGCGAACTAGATTTTGACGCGGCCCTGAAAGAGCGGGTCGGCTTGCTCAAGGGACTCCCCGAAACTGTCATCGACAAGGTGCTGGCCGAACGCATCGACCTGATGCCAGGCGGTCCGGTTCTGCTGGCCAAGATGAAAGCCAACGGTGCCTATGCGGCGCTGGTGTCGGGTGGTTTTACCGCTTTTACCGCCAAGGTTGCCGCCACGCTTGGCTTTGATCAGAACCGCGCCAATACACTAAACGTGGCCGATGGGGTTTTGACCGGCACCGTGGGCCTGCCCATTTTGGGCCGCGAGGCCAAGGTACAAGCCCTCAAGGAGATCACGGCAGAGCTGAACATCACCGCAGAGGATGTCATGGCCGTCGGCGATGGGGCCAATGATCTGGGCATGTTGGGACTGGCCGGCGCTGGTGTTGCGCTCCATGCGAAACCATCGGTGGCAGCGCAGTGTGACATTCGCATCAACCACGGTGATCTGACGGCGCTGCTGTTCATCCAAGGCTATAGCGCCGCCGATTTCGCGGCGTAATCTGTGTTTGAGGTCGGTTTTGACATTCTGCTCCTGCTGTTGATCGCCGGATTCTTTGCCGGTTTTCTGGACGCCATAGCCGGAGGCGGTGGCTTGATCACGGTGCCGGCCTTGTTGCTGGCCGGATGCCCGCCTGTGACAGCATTGGCGACCAACAAAGTGCAAGGCATCTTTGGCGCTGGCACGGCTGCGTTTAGTTACGCCGCCGGTGGCCATGTCAATCTGAAACGACAAGCCCTGCCCGCCTGTATCGCCTTTGCCGCATCGATGGCGGGGGCTTTATTGGTCAGCCGCCTACCTGTGCATTGGATCACCTATGCGCTGCCGTTTCTGATGATCGGGATTGCGCTGTTTTTTGCCCTAAAACCGGGATTGAATGACAGCGACCGCACCGAACGCTTATCGCCCATGATGTTTAATCTGACCATGGTGCCGCTGGTTGCGGCTTACGACGGCTTGCTCGGCCCCGGCACGGGCAGTTTTTTCATGATGGCTTTTGTAGTTTTGGGCGGTGCTGGTGTTCTGAAAGCCACTGCACGCACCAAATTGCTGAATTTCGCCTCCAACGGCGGCGCACTTTTTGTCTTTGCCTTTATCGCAACCCCTTGGTGGGCGACAGGGTTGGCGATGGGTCTGGCCCAAATCGTCGGGGCCAAGGTCGGCGCTAGCCTTGCGCAGAAAATCGGCGCAAAGCTAATCAAGCCTTTGCTGGTCTTTACATCCGGCGCTCTGGCGATCCGGTTGATGATGGACTGGTTTTAAGCCTGCAGCGCCGCCACGGGTCGCATAATACCCGTCTCCAATCCGGCGAAATTCTTCAGAGGCTTGTTCATCCGCCGCAGAGTCGCAGGATGGACTGCCTGAAGCACACCCAGCCTGACCAGAATCGCCGCAATAGCGCATTCTGCCGCCCGCGTGGTGCCATCCTCGATTTTCAGCGCTACGCCGAGCTTTTGTTCCGGCAGAATTGCGATAAACACCGCTTCAGCGCCGGTTTTCACTGCCACTTTACCGCCCATCGCCCGCATAAGTTCGGTACAGGCCCGCCCTTCGCCTGCAACCAGTTCCGGATAGGCCACCATCGCCTGCACAAGGCTGGCCGCAGCACGTTCGCGCACCGTTGCCCCGTCTTGGCGCGCGGCAGCACAATAGGCCATGGCCTTGGCCAGCCCGTGCACAGAACAGGCGAAATTGGGTGCAGAGCAGCCATCAATGCCAAATCCCGGAGAGGTTTCGCCGGTCAGTTCTTCAAAAGCGCCAAGCACTTCGCGCTGCAACAGATGATCCGGCGCGGTGTAATCGGCGGGTGCCTTGCTATGGGCGCAGAAGGTCAGAAAACCGGCGTGCTTACCCGAGCAGTTGTTATCACATCGCGTCGGCTCCCCATGGGCGCGGATCATTGCGTGCAACGCATCCCTGTCGCGCGGCGCTTGCGGACCACAGAGGAAATCCTCTTCGCTTTTGCCGATATGCGCCAGCCACGCGTTGACAGGCGTTGTATGGATCGCCGCCGCATTATGAGACGCGCCCGCAAGCGCCAGTTGCGGCTGCGTCAACCCGAAAGCCTTGGCCGCGCCGCTTTCGATCAACGGCAGCGCCTGAATGATCTTGGACGAAGATCGCGGCAGAATCACCTGCGCCGGATCTCCCCAGGCCTGAACGATATTGCCCTGCGCATCGCAGACTACCGCATGGCCCTTATGGATGCTTTCTAGAAACGGGCCCCGCCAGATTTCCACCATCTCTACCGCTGTAGCCATCTCTATCCCTTTATCGTGCGCGAATTTTCGCCAACGGGTCTTTCAAACCGCGATCATTTCACGCTAAGACTGGGCTATCGAGTAAAGAAGATCATGTCTTTTGAAAAGCTCTCAAAGAAAGCGAAAAAGACAAAGCGATTGAGGCAATCACAGCTGGAGGCTGTCACACCATGATTTCGACTGTACGCCGTGGAATAGGTGCACTGCTTTTCGCAGCGCTCGCAACAAGCGCCCCTGCACAATCCAACGAAGAATCGACCAACCGCATCCTGTCCCGCACCGACTGGAGTGTTTTTGTCGAAGACGATCCGACCCAATGCTGGGCCGTGTCCAGCCCGAAGGAAACCGTCAACACCCGCGACGGTCGTGTCGTGGCTGTGCGGCGTAGTGATATCCTGTTGCTGGTCACAACCTGGCCTGAACGCGGCACCAAAAACGAGGTCTCCTTTATTGGCGGTTACCCTTTTGCCAGCGGTTCTACTGTTGAGGTCAAAATTGGCGATAGCACGTTTGATTTCCTGACCCAGGGCGAGAACGCCTGGAGCAAAAATAAAGAGGATGATGCCAAAGTTGTGGCAGCGATGAAACGCGGTGCATCGGCCGTCGTGACCGGCCGATCCTCTCGCGGGACTAAAACGGTTGATACTTTCTCTTTGCTGGGCTTCACAGCCGCGGTGGATGAAGCCGTTAAACGCTGCGGTGGATAACCCTGATCCTACCCCAATTCTGCCTTCTTTAACCCCTATCACCAAGACTGGGTTTAAAGACGCGCATTAGCGGAGGGTATCATACGGGACCCATACATCTCTGAAATTCGGTATCTGGGAAATGCCTCAACCGATTTTGTCGAAATCGCGATGGATAGCGACTTCGATGCCACAACGGTGTCCATCGTTGTGTACAATAGTAATGGTTCCATCCGTTCGACCCATGTGCTGCCGGCAACACCGGATGCGACGATTGCGGGCAATAATGTGTTTACGTTGGACGGGTTTGGCATCAACCGAAACGGTGCCGTCGCCCTGCAAATCAACGGTGTCACAACCTCGTTCCTCTCGTTTAACCGTGTCGTTACGGTTAACGGAGAGGATTCAACCCAGATCGGCACCACCGGGAGCGGGGAAACTCTTGTTTCGACGGATGGTGAAAGCTTCACGGTTCAAGATACGCCCAATCCCGGTGTCATTCCCTGCTTTCTTGCCGGTACGATGATCCAGACCGCAGATGGTGTGCGGGCCGTGGATAGTTTGTCGAAGGACGATTTGATCCAGACGGCGGACGGGCTGAAACAACTGCGCTGGATCGGGGAGCGTCGAATTTCCCGAGACGCCGCGCTGGCTCATACCATAGAACCCATTTGCATTCCCGCCGGCGCATTGGGGCCGGGCAAACCAGCCCGTGATCTTTATGTTTCCCCAAGCCATCGAATGTGCCTGAATGACGGGCGTTTTGCGTTATATTTTGAAGGGGAAAAGGTTCTGGTTCCGGCGCGTCATCTGGTGGGGTGGCGCGGCATTCATATCGCAACAGGCAACACCGATATTACTTATGTGCACTTGCTGTTTGATTCCCATGAGCTTGTGTATTCCGAAGGGGTGTTAAGCGAGAGCTTTCATCCCGCGGTCCAGAATGCCCTTAGTTTTTCGCCCGAAGCGCAGCGCGAACTGCGAATCCTGTTTCCAGATCTCTGGCACAATCCGGATCGTTATGGCGCGACATACGCCCGCTGCCTGAAATCCTATGAAACCAGAGTTGCCCTTGATATGATCGGCACAGCTATAGCGGCGTAGCTCCCCATTGGGTTTTGCCCCCAACTCGTGTACACAGCCGTTTCGATTCCCACAGGAGTGATCCCATGACGGCCAAAGCCCCGATTACACAGGATGTAATGACCCTGCCCCGCAAGATCGAGGCCGGTGGTAAGATCAATCTTATTGGCCAGACCCGCGACCAGCTGCGCGAGACGCTGATCGCCGCAGGCACTCCGGAAAAGCAGGCCAAAATGCGGGTCGGCCAGATTTGGCAATGGCTCTATCAAAAGGGTGTGCGCTCTTTTGACGATATGACCAATCTCGCCAAACCGTTTCGGGCGATGCTGGCAGAGTCCTTCTGCATCGAACTGCCCGAGGTCGTCACACGTCTGATCTCTGAGGATGGTACCCGCAAATATCTGGTGCGCATCGCCGGTGGCCACGAGGTTGAGGTCGTCTATATCCCCGAAGAGGGGCGCGGCACGCTGTGTATTTCCTCGCAAGTGGGCTGCACGCTGACTTGTTCCTTCTGTCACACTGGCACGCAGAAACTGGTGCGCAACCTGTCCGCCGCCGAAATCATTGGACAAGTTATGCTGGTGCGCGACGATCTGGGCGAATGGCCCGAACTTGGTCGTGCCAACCCGCCAGAGGCGCGTTTGCTGTCCAATATCGTGCTGATGGGCATGGGCGAGCCGCTGTATAATTTTGAAAACGTCCGCGACGCGATGAAGATCGCCATGGACCCCGAGGGCATTTCCTTATCCCGTCGCCGGATCACCCTGTCGACCTCTGGGGTGGTCCCTGAAATCGAACGCACTGCCACCGAAATCGGCTGTCTTCTGGCGGTGAGCTTTCATGCCACCACCGATGAAACCCGCGATATTCTGGTGCCGATCAACAAACGCTGGAACATTGAAACCCTGCTGAGCGCGCTGGCAGCCTATCCCAAGGCCTCTAATTCAGAGCGGATCACCTTTGAATATGTGATGCTGAAGGGGATCAATGATTCCGACGAAGACGCCCATCGTCTGGTGCAACTGATCAAGGACTATAAAATTCCCGCCAAAATCAATCTGATCCCGTTCAACGAATGGCCGGGTGCCCCTTATGAGCGCTCGTCCAACAACCGGATTCGGGCGTTTTCGGATATTGTACATGACGCAGGCTATGCCTCTCCAGTGCGCAAACCCCGGGGCGAAGACATCATGGCCGCCTGTGGCCAATTGAAATCCGAAACCGAACGCGCACGCAAAAGCCGCAAACAGATCGAGGCCGAAGCCGGGCTTTCCTAAAGCATCAGCATCGGTTGTTCTGAACCGGTTATCCTATCGCCATCAAAAGGCCGACGGTGACGTTATTGGCCGTATCATTGGCGGATTAAAAGGCATCGTGGCGTGGGACCTTAGCCCCTCAAGCGTCTGGCAAGGTGTTCATTGCGCCAAAAGCGCTTGCATATAAGGCGTTAGAAACAACCCTTTCGGATCCAGATGACGCCGTGCTTCTACGGCCAGATCAAAATCAGGATACAACCGGCGCAGATCTGCGGCCTTGAGCGAATGCATCTTCCCCCAATGTGGCCGCCCATCATATTCGGCGAATATCCTTTCGACGGCAGCAAGCAGTGCTTTGAACGGCTTGCCCGCCTCATGATGCACCGCAATAGAGACAGAATCCCGCCCCTGAAACGGGCTAAGCATCAAATCGTCGGCTTTCACTGTGCGGACCTCAAGGGGGAAGTAGACGTTTCTAAAGTCCCGTTCGACCACATCGATCACCCGCCGGATTGCTTCTGGGCCGACCTCGATAGGCAAATGATATTCGGCCTCGTTGAAACGAATGCCTTCACGATCTGTCGGAAAGGCAAGATGCCAGTCCTCGATGAAATGCTCTTTGGCGTGGCTTTTGATCGCCATGCCCAACGCCATACGACGCAAGGCCGGTGAAAACTGTGTCAGCCGCGAGGTCAGTCGAAGCTGGGCCAGGCCTTCTTGGTCTTTGTCCGCAGGGCGCGCGATCAGGTCGGCATTGGTTTCACGGCTTTCCGTGATCAACGCCAGACCCGAACCGGTAATATAGTAGAATTCCACATTGCGCGCGGCAGACATGCGACTATCGAACTCGGCCAATAGGTCATGGATCGGCATGGTATAGCGCATGCGATCCAGTCGGTAGGGGGCCACCGTATTGATCACCGCTTCTGTCAAAACCCCACCGGTGCCAATCCCCACGGCCATCGCCCGAAACAAATCCACATCCCGTTCGCGCGATAGCACCTGTTTGCGGCCCGTTCCGTCGATCAGCGTCAGCGCCTGCAGCATCGAAGGGTAACAGCCAAACTGCAGACCGGTGCCATGGGTCGCCGTGCCCAGCGCGCCAGCGACGGTCTGGTCATCAATATCGCCCATATTCTTCAGCGCCTGCCCCAACGGATGCAGCTCTGACGTAAGATGGCCAAGGGTTTGGCCCGCGCCAATCCGAACGCGTTTTTGACCTGCAGCATCATCAGGGAGCACAACGACTTCGTCAAACCCCGCCAACCGTAGCAAGGTGCCCCCTTCAACCGCCGCGACCGGGGTAAAGGAATGCCCCGCCCCGACCGGTCGCAATGGTGCCTCGGAGGATCGTATCAAATCCGACAGCTGATCTTCACCAGCAACAGTTACCTCCCGCGCCGGTGTTGCCACCACACTACCGGACCAATTGGACCATTGCTGCATTTTCGTGCCTCCGTTTGTCCCACCATGACGGCAAGACAATCAGAGGTAAAGCATCACTCTGCCGCGAGTTGCGCAAAGGGTTAGGTTTTGTGTTCCCAGTTTTGCACCACCTCAAACGCCTCGGCCGCTGTGTCGACAAATCGGAACAGGTCCAGATCTTCGGCTGAGATTGTGCCAGCCTCGGCCAGCGCTTCCCAGTTGATGATGGTTTTCCAGAAATCACTGCCAAACAGCACAATCGGAATCGGATCCATACGTTTGGTCTGAATCAGGGTCAGCGCCTCAAATAGTTCATCCAGCGTGCCAAAGCCGCCCGGAAAGGCCGCCAGCACTTTGGCGCGCATCAGGAAGTGCATTTTGCGGATGGCGAAATAGTGGAAATTAAAGCTCAGCGCCGGGGTGACATATGCATTCGGTGCTTGCTCATGTGGCAGCACGATGTTCAACCCGATGGACGAGCCATTGGCATCCGCGGCACCGCGATTGCCGGCCTCCATCACACCGGGGCCACCGCCAGTTACGACCACATATTCCTTGCCGTAGCTTTCTTGCGACTTCAGCGTGATCAACCGGGCAAATTCGCGGGCTTCGTCGTAATAGCGGCTCAGCTCTGCCAAGGTTTTAGTGCGGGCGCTGTCCTTCTTGGCAGGCTCTGGAATACGGGCACCCCCAAACATCACAACGGTGGAATTGATCCCGCGCTCATCCAGAAGCATTTGCGGCTTGAGCAATTCAAGCTGGAGCCGCACCGGACGGAGTTCCTCTCGGCACATGAAGTCCATGTCGGAATAGGCCAGCCGATAGGCCGGTGACCGGGTTTGCGGCGTATCCGGCAAGTGCTTTGCGGTTTCCGCATCCTGATGTGAATCCCGAAACGGATGATTTCGATTATCGGTCATTAAAAATTCCTTCTGGCTCTGCTCCTTGCTACCCCCACAAGGTGCGGGGCTGCAAGGCGACATCATAGAATGCCTAGGAACCTTGCATCACAAGTGCGTAAAACTGCACGCCTTTCTCAAGGTTTTGCAATGAAATGCGCTCGTTCTTCCCGTGAATGCGCGGCAAATCCTCCTCTTCAAAGACGAAAGGATTGATGCGGTAGCTGTTCTTGGCAACCTTGACGTAATGCGCGCTATCGGTGGCGGCCAGCGTCAGGCCCGGCACGATGGCAACATCCTCAAAGACAGCGGAAAAGCTTTGGGACAGAAGCGCAAACCCGTCGGTTTCAGCGGAGGACACAGGACTTGCCCCGCGCCCACCGCCGCGCATGGAAATCTCGATGCGGTCATCCGCAATGGCCTCTGCCACATAGGCCATGACCGATTCGACCGTGTCACGCGGGTGAATGCGGAAATTCACCGTCGCCACGGCTTCTTGCGGCAATACGTTTTCGGTCGCGGACCCCACCAGCATGGTCGGCGCAATAGTGGTGCGCAGCATCGCGTCTGTACCGGTTGATCCGCTCAGTTGGGATTCCAGCAGCGGTTTGAACAACCACTGATTGGCAAAAACAATCCGCTCCGGCAGGCCAAAATAAGGACCCATACCGGTAAAAAAGTCAGCCGATACATCGGTTAACCCGCCGGGAAAGGGCTGCGCCTGAAGCTTTGCTATCCCGGCAGACAGAACGCCCACGGCGGTTTCCCGAGGTGGCAGAGAGGAATGCCCGCCTTCGGCTTTGGCGGTCAGGTCCAGCGTCAGATAGCCTTTTTCCGCCACGTTGATGCTGGCGACATCGTTCTCCAGCCCCGGCACCATGCCGCGCAGCACCATAGAGCCTTCATCAAGGCTCCAGTCAAATTCCAGTCCCTGATCCAGCATATAGTCTACGACGCCGCCAGCGCCCTGATAGCCGCTGGTTTCTTCGTCATGGCCAAAGCTGAAATAGATCGTGCGCTGGGGCTGAAAGCCGTCGGCAATCAGGGTTTCAGCTGCCGTCATCATCGCCAGAATCGCGCCTTTGTCATCCAGCGTGCCACGCCCCCAGACAAAACCATCGGCAATCACCCCGCCAAAGGGCGGATGCGTCCAGTAGGAATTTCCCCCTTCAAGGGCGGGCACAACATCGTAGTGCCCGGTCAACAGCACCGGCGCCAAGGACGTATCTTTGCCTTCCCAGCGCAGGAACGGAGTCAGATCATTGATCAGCGTGCGCTCCATGGTCTGGTGCACATTCGGATAGGTGGCTTCCAGCCAGTCCACAAAACCGGTGAATTCCGCCAGACGTTTGTCAGCGGGGGCCATGGTGCGAAACCGGATTGCCGCGCCCAGCTCTGCAGCAAGCTTTGCACTATCCACCGCGATTAGGGGGGCTTTGAGCTGCGTGATCTCTGCAGGTTTGAACCGCCACGTATTCACCGCGATCACCGCCACCAGCGTCAACAGGGCCAGCCCAACGGCAACACCAACCTTACGAATCATAGTCCCCTCCGGTCTTTTGACAGCATAGTGACCGGCCCGTGCCCGAGGAAAAGCCTAACGCTACGTTCCGCCATCCCGCACCTGCGCCCATTGCGCCCTTGCCCGAAACCGAGCCACCCTCTATAGCAGGCCCGCGAGAATAGGAGTTCCTCATGTCAAATGCCCAGCTCGAAGCTGCCATCGAAGCCGCCTGGGAGGCGCGCGACACCATCAGCCCCGCCACCACCGGCGAAACCCGTGATGCAATCGAATCCACGCTGAATGCGCTGGACTCCGGTGCGCTGCGCGTCGCGGAAAAACGGGAGAACGGTGACTGGCATGTGAACCAATGGGCGAAAAAGGCGGTGCTTTTGTCTTTCCGTCTGAACGACATGGAACAAATCCCCGGCGGCAACGGTAATTCCGGCTGGTGGGACAAAGTGCCGTCCAAATTTGACGGTTGGAGCGATACACAATGGCGCGACGCCGGTTTTCGGGCGGTGCCTGGGTCCATCGTCCGGCGTTCGGCCTATATCGCGCCCGGCGTGGTCTTGATGCCTTCCTTTGTGAACCTCGGCGCTTATGTCGACGAAGGCTCTATGGTTGATGGCTGGGCCACGGTTGGCTCCTGCGCTCAGATCGGCAAAAACGTGCATCTGTCCGGTGGCGTTGGCATTGGTGGTGTTCTGGAGCCGATGCAGGCTGGCCCGACCATCATCGAGGACAATTGCTTTATCGGCGCGCGCTCCGAAGTGGTCGAAGGTTGTATCGTGCGCGAAGGCTCGGTTCTGGGCATGGGTGTTTTCATCGGCCAATCCACCAAGATCGTGGACCGCGAAACCGGCGAAGTCATGTATGGCGAAGTGCCCCCCTATTCGGTGGTTGTCGCGGGCTCCATGCCCTCCAAAAACGGCATTAACCTCTATTGTGCGGTCATCGTGAAACGCGTGGACGCTAAAACCCGCTCCAAAACGGGCATTAATGACCTGCTGCGCGACTAAATCCATTCCTTTGGGTTAAAGTTTGATCGGCCATCCCGTTGGGGTGGCCGTTTCTTTTTGCGTTGGCTCCCCATGTCAAAGCCAAGAGTTGACCGAACCGGCACAGACCGCTACTGCGCCTGTTATGGAAAAGCCAAAAAAGAAAAACCGCCAGAAAGTGTTTACCTTGCTTGTCGATGTGGGGCGTAAAACCGGTGACGGGTTGCCCAAAGGCGCGAGCGGCGCAGCGATGGTGTGTTACGCCTCTGGTGTGGACGAGGCCGAGGCAGTACGCGAAACGGTTGCCATTCTAAAGCAGGCTGATTTGGCTCCGCTCGAAATCAGCGGCTACGGCACATTGGAAGAGCGGCTGGAAGAAGGTCACGACATTCCCGAAGAAGAACGGGCGCTGATGGCGCGCGCGCTGGAAGAAAACAGTGTAATCGTGGCGCAGATGACCCCATTTTTTGACAAGAAAAAATAGCGCTTATCTGGAAGCGCCAAACCACTTCCGGCGCAGGTCATCATAGGTCCCGTCTTCGCGCAACCGAAGAAGCGACTGGTTGAACGGCTCGGCCAATGTGCTGTTGGTCGGGAAGGCAATGCCGTAGTTTTCCCGCAGAAACACGCCGCCTTTCAATTCACCAAAGGACTGCCCGCTGTTGGTCACGTAATGTGCCAGAATCGGCGCATCAAACACCACCGCATCCAAACTGCCGGCTTCAAAATCTGCCAAAAGGCTTTGTAGATCGTCATAGCCCGCATGACGGATATCCCGTCCGGTCAAAAACACGCTGGCGGTTGATCCAGAGGTGGTGCCCACGCGTTTGCCATCCAGATCGGAAAGCGAATTAACCGAGCTTTGAATGGCCGACACAGTCATCGCTGCGGTGATATTCGCCACAAAGATCGACACGATAAACAGAGACGAAATCACCAGGAACACCCCGAACAGACGGCCCAACACCGTGCGCGGCATACGTTCTTCAAAGCCGCCGTTGACCACCAGATTCAGCGCCCACCAGAAAGACGGGAACAAGGCTTCTTTTGCGGGGCGGTCAAAATAGGGTTGCGCACGACGCTCAAAGACCCACATCAACATGCCGCCGCCAAACAACATGCCAAAGGCCAACGCCACCGCAAGCAACAGGTCGCGCGAATAGATGACTTGCCAGATTGACGCCGCCTTGGAGGCATTGCGCGGCACCATCACTTGCAGACCCGATTCAAAAATAGGCTGTGAAAAATCAAGGATCATTTCACGACTCGCGGTAATCGAGATATTGGCCACCGCCAGATCTGCCTGCCCGGCTTGCACCAGATCCAGCATTTCCTGAAATTCATCAACCCGCTGGATGCTGTATTCAATTTCCAAATCCGCCAGAACCGCCGACAGCAGATCAATGCTGAAACCGGTGTCCTCTCCGTTCTCGGCCATCGAAAACGGCGGGCGTGTCACCGTCGAAACCTGCAGCTCTTGCGCGGCCAGTTGACCGGACAGACCGACAAGGAAAAACATTACGATAAAAAAGAAACGGGGCATGGGGGCTCTTGGGTTTTGGACTTTTGGTCAGTGCCCGCTCTTACCGCAAAGCCCTGCATTTTCCTAAGAATTTAGCGCAATACGTAGCGTCGGCGCTTCGAATGCTCTGATGAGAGGGCGGGCGAGTTGATCATGCCGCGGCAGGTGTTCCGGGGCGCATTCAGCAAGAACGGTGGATTTCAGTAATTCCGGCGTATCGCAAATATCTCCGATATAAAGGCTTTCCAGCTCTGCACCGGATACGCAAAGCACCTCGTGGTGATCAAGTAGAATCTGGTAATAGGTGACATGCTTTACGTTCTGAACCAGCCGGGCGGCACGATCATCCAGCAAATGACGGGCCTCAACCAGCATTTCCTCTTCGCCAAACAGGTATTCAACCGAGGACCCCTCGATCAACAGCCGTTGGTCCGGCCCGACCCACAGATCACCCTGAAGCCCGAAAAAAGGCGCGCGCAGTTCAATCGGGCGAAACCCACCCATGGCAGGTACCGTGCGTTGCACCAGCCAGCGGATCGGCAAAAACCCGTTGTCGCGGGTCTGCACAAGGTCGCCAACCTTCAACCTTTCCACCGGCGCAAACCCCGCATCGGTTTCAATCATCGCCCCTTTAGCAATTGAGGCAGGCAAGCCGACAGGCTCTAACCCATCGGAAAACCCGATAAACTGCACATCCGGATCAAAAGCCCTCCCCATCCGTGCCGCGCTGATATCGGCAATGGCCCAGGCCGGTATTGCCACCGGATTGCAAATCTCACTTTGTGACAACCAGCCATCCATCAGGTTTTCAACGGTAAACAACCCGTATGATTCCTCTTGGCACCATGAATAGGTGATACGCAATTGTCGGGTTGCAAAGCCGGTACCGCTTTTGGCCGCAACCGTTGTCTGCAGCCCGTTTTGCGACAGCTCCAGCTGACAGGCGCCATTGGGATCAATGCGCAAGTACAGACCGAACTGCTTGCCATCCTGGCTGGTAAATTCGGCCGCCGTATAGGGTTCCGACCGCGAGGCACACAGCTCCAACTCCAGCACAAAGCTGCCGCGATGAGAGTCATATCCCGCCTCAAGCGATTGGTGCCACAAACCTGAATAGCTTGAATCCAGTAGCGCCAACCACGTCACGCCGCAGCCTCACGGCTGTTTACATAAAAGGTCAATCTGCCCATAACTGCCCAATGCCCTTTTTGGAGCAGGCGACGACATCACAGGATTATTCCCTGTTTTTGTTAATGTCGGCTTACCTGATCAAGACCGATTTAAGGTCCTGCGCTTACTCTGTCGAAAGGTCTGATTATTTTCACTCAGAAAAGCACGCCTTGACCTTTAAGTTAAGTAAACTTTGAGCGCGGAAATCATCGCGGGCCAATCTCACTGCACATTGTCGCACAGATGTCACAATTTGGTTGCCGAGAGTTGCGAGTGTCGCCAAAGGCCAGTATCGATTTTCCCAAAGGAGAATTGCCGTGTCCCAGCCTATTGATCCGATTGCATTGACCGCCGCCTTGGTGCGGTGCCCCTCTGTGACCCCTGCGGAAGGCGGGGCAATTTCCCTGCTGGAATCACTGTTGGGCGACGCCGGTTTCACCTGTACGCGCGTTGATCGCAATGGCATTGCCAATCTCTTTGCCCGCTGGGGGGCGAAAGGCGCAAACAAGAGTTTCGGCTTTAACGGTCATACAGATGTTGTGCCTGTCGGTGATCTGAATGCCTGGACGGTTGACCCATTTGGGGCCGAGCAAAAAGACGGCTTTCTTTGGGGGCGTGGGGCCACCGATATGAAATCAGGCGTTGCGGCATTTGCAGCGGCGGCCATTGATTTTGTGAAAACCACCCCGCCGGACGGGGCGGTGATCCTTGCCATTACCGGCGACGAAGAGGGCGATGCAAAAGACGGCACCACGGCGCTGCTGGACTGGATGCAGGACAATGGCGAAGCCATGAGCGCCTGCCTTGTCGGGGAGCCGACCTGCCCCGATGTCATGGGCGAAATGATGAAAATCGGACGACGCGGCTCGATGACAGCCTTTATCACTGCCAACGGTGTGCAGGGGCATTCGGCCTATCCGCACCGCGCGAAAAATCCGGTGCCCGCGCTGGCAAAGCTGGTGGATCGTCTGGCCAGTTTTGAACTGGATGAAGGCACCGACCATTTTGACGCCTCCACCCTTGCGGTCACCACCTTTGACACCGGCAATCCGGCAAACAATGTCATTCCGGCGCAATGTAAGGCCACGGTCAACATCCGCTTTAATGACGCCCATAGTTCCGAACGGTTGACCACATGGCTGGAGCTTGAGGCCGTGCGTGTGGCAGAGGAAACCGGTGTCGATATTTCCATGACTCTGCAGGTTTCTGGCGAGAGCTTTATCACCCCGCCCGGCGCCCTATCCGACCTGATTGCGCGGGCGGTCAAATCCGAAACCGGCATCGAACCGGTGCTCTCCACCTCCGGCGGCACTTCGGATGCGCGATTTGTCAAAAACCACTGCCCCGTGGTGGAATTTGGGCTGGTTGGCAAAACCATGCATCAAGTAGATGAAAACGTCGATCTGTTGCAAATCAATCAGCTAAAAAGCATCTATTCGCGCATACTCAGAGACTATTTTGCATGAGCTACACCCTGACGACGACAAAGGATTTAACCGCCTGCCATCACCTACGCAAAGTGGTTTTCATTGAAGAACAAAACGTCCCCATGGCCGACGAAATGGACGATAAAGACGCCGAAGCCATCCATATCCTTGCTTCAGCACCGGACGGATCGCCTGTGGGAACCGCTCGGTTGCTGTTTGACGGGGAGATCGGCAAAATCGGTCGGGTCTGCGTATTGGCGGATCACCGTGGCACCGGCCTTGGGGCGGCACTGATCCGGTATGCGCTTGCCCATTTAAAAACCCTTCCCGATATCACGCGGGCCAAGCTCGGGGCGCAACAGCACGCCATCGGCTTTTACGAAAAGCTCGGCTTTACGGTGTGCAGTGCTGAATATCTTGATGCCGGTATTCCTCATTTTGATATGGACCTAAAGCTGTGAAACCGACGCTGGTGGTCATGGTCAAAGAGCCCCGCGCAGGGCGGGTGAAAACCCGTTTGGGCCGCGATATCGGCATGACTGCCGCTGCATGGTGGTTTCGCCATCAAACCCGCAAACTTTTACGGCGGCTGGACGATCCACGCTGGCACCTGCTGCTTGCGGTGGCACCGGATCAAGAAGGTCTGCAAAGCCGTGTCTGGCCCCGCCATCTGCCGCGCATCCCGCAAGGGCGCGGAAATCTGGGGGACCGCATGGCGCGGCTGTTGCGTGGATTGCCCGCTGGTCCGGTTGTGATTATCGGTGCCGATATTCCCGGCGTAACGCCACGGCACATCCAGCAGGCCTTTCAAACCTTGGGCACACAGGATGCGGTCTTTGGCCCTGCACCGGATGGGGGGTATTGGCTGATCGGGTTAAAACGCCGTTTCCCGCCGGATCAGAGCCTTTTTCAAGGGGTACGTTGGTCCAGCGAACACGCGCTTGCCGATACCATCGCCACGCTGCCGGATTATCGGATCGGGATGCTGGATGTTTTGCAGGACGTCGATACCGTTGCGGACCTGCACAGTTTAAGCGCATGACGCCGTCGCCCCTGCATGTTAGGGCAGGTTCATGACGCGTATTCCGACAAAGGACGAAATCCTACAATGGATTTCCGACCACCCGACCAAATCTGCCAAACGTGATATCGCCCGTGCTTTCGGGATCAAAGGTGCTGCACGCATTGATCTGAAACGCATCCTGCGCGAGCTGGAGGCCGAAGGCCATCTGGAAAAGCGCAAAAAGACCTATCGCGACCCGGACAAACTCCCCCCTGTCAGCCTGTTGCAGATCCTTGCCCCCGATGCGGATGGTGATCTGTTTGCCAAGCCGCTGGAATGGCAGGGCGATGGCGAGGCACCGCGCGTGCTGATGATCCTGAAAGCCAGCGATCCTGCCCTAGGCGCCGGTGACCGCATTCTGGGTCGGCTCACCGCTGTCACCACAGAAGACCACGCCTATGAGGCCCGCCTGATCCGCAAGATCGGCACCAATCCGACCCGCATGTTGGCTGTATTCCGCAAAGGGCATGAAGGCGGGCGCTTGCTACCCATTGATAAAGGGAGCGACAAGGAATGGCGTGTCGCGGCAGGGGCGACAGACGGGGCCAAAGACGGTGAGTTGGTCGAAGCAGAACAAGCCGGACCGAAAAACCGCCTTGGCTTGCCCAGCGCACGCATTGTAGCCCGTCTTGGTGATCCCACCGCACCCAAAGCCGTCTCTTTGATTGCCATTCACCAGCACGGCATTCCGGACCATTTTCCCGATGAGGTAATCGCAGAGGCCGACGCGGCCAAACCTGCACCCCTTCGCAAGCGCGAAGACCTGCGGGAAATGCCCCTGATCACCATCGATCCGGCGGATGCCCGCGATCATGATGATGCCGTCTATGCCCACGCCGATGACGATCCGAAAAATGCCGGTGGTCACGTGGTTTGGGTCGCCATTGCCGATGTCGCTCATTACGTCACGCCGGGATCGGCGCTGGACCGCGAAGCCCGCAAACGCGGCAATTCCACCTATTTTCCCGACCGCGTCGTACCGATGCTGCCGGACCGGCTGTCTGGCGATCTATGCTCGCTGCACGAAGGCGTCGCGCGCCCCTGTATGGCGGTGCGCATGGTGCTCAATGCCGAGGGTCAAAAAATCAGCCACCGCTTTACCCGCGCAATGATGAAATCCGCTGCGTCCTTGCATTATAACGAAGTACAAGACGCCATCGACGGCGCCCCGACAGAGCGCACTGAACCTTGGCTTTCGCCTGTATTAGAGCCGCTATATGCCGCCTATCATGCGGCCACCAAGGCACGGATTGATCGCCAACCACTTGATCTGGACCTGCCCGAACGGCGCATTGAACTGGATGCAGATGGCAAGGTGACGTCGGTCAATTTCCGCGACCGTCTGGATGCTCACCGCCTGATCGAAGAATTCATGGTGCTGGCCAATGTCTGTGCCGCCGAAGAGCTGATCAAACATAAACGCCCGCTGCTGTTTCGCGTCCATGAAGAACCCAAACCCGAAAAGCTCGAATCCTTGCGTGAAATTGCACAGGCTTCGGGTCTTAATCTGGCCAAAGGGCAGGTGTTGCAAACACGGCACCTTAACAGCCTGCTGAAACAAGCCGCCGATAGCGAAAACGCCGAACAGATCAATATCGCCACCTTACGGTCGATGACGCAGGCCTATTACGGGGCCGACAACTTTGGCCACTTCGGCCTTGCCCTGCGCAATTATGCGCATTTCACCTCGCCCATTCGGCGCTATGCCGATCTGCTGGTGCATCGTGCGCTGATCACTGCCCATGGCTGGGGTGATGGCGGTATGACCATGGAGGCCGAGGCCGCCCTTGCCGAAACCGGCGCGCTGATTTCGGACACCGAACGGCGCTCGATGATGGCGGAGCGGGATACAACCGACCGATACCTTGCGGCCTATCTGTCCGAACGGGTCGGCAATGAATTCCCCGCCCGCATCTCTGGTATTGCCAAATTCGGGGCCTTTGCCAAACTCGATGAAACCGGTGCCGACGGGCTGATCCCGATCCGCACATTAGGGCGTGAATTCTTTCACTTTGACGCCGATGAGCAAACCTTGACAGGAGAGCAAACCGGCCTGACCCTACGCCTTGGTCAACGGGTCATGGTGCGCCTTTCCGAGGCCATTCCGGTGACTGGGGGGCTGACGCTGGAACTGCTTAGCGTTGAGGACAAAGCCCTGCCGCAAGGACCACGGCGAAAGGGGCGCAGTTATACCGGGCGCAAGGCCGCAGGTTCAAAGGTCAAACGCGATAAAACCAAACGTAAACTGCAGCGCAAACGGAAATAGCGTCCGGTTTTCAATGGGCTTCAAAGAGCCCCACCGGCGTCGGCGAAAACCTGCGCCCCCATTACGGCTTCTGCTTTGCCCCCAGAGGATTTCACGCTAGAATCCCTCTAAAATAATAGGTGAGCAGATGTATTCAGTTTTAAGACGCGCCTGCCTGTGCAGTGCCATTGTCGTCCTTTCGTCCCAGCCGGTTTTTGCCGCAGGCGGGGCGGTTGACTCCTCTTTACGCCCGACACAACGAACCCTACAGCCGACACCTCAGAACGCGCTGGAATTGTCGCGTCGCCCTGCCCTTCGAGGAGATGCCATCGTGACAGAGGCCGCCACTTCCAATGCTGCGTTTGATCGCTGGATCGCCGGATTTTACGGGCGTGCACAGGCGCAGGGCATTCGAAAATCGACCCTCGATAAGGCTTTTCGCGGGATAGAATACAATACCAGTGTCATTTCAAAAGACCGGAACCAATCCGAATTCACCAAACAAATCTGGGATTACCTTGATTCCGCCGCCTCTCCGACGCGGGTGAAAAACGGCAAGGCCGCGCTGAAGAAACACCGGCGCACGCTTGATAAAATCGAACGCGCCTATGGGGTGGACCGCGATGTGGTGGTAGCGATCTGGGGTCTTGAAAGCGCCTATGGCGCCCATCGGGGCGACATCAAGGTGATCGAAGCCACAGCAACCTTGGCCTTTGACGGGCGACGCGGCAGCTTTTTTGAAAAACAGCTGATTGCGGCGCTGAAAATCCTGCAAAACGGCGATGTCACAGCCAGCAAAATGAAGGGCAGCTGGGCCGGAGCCATGGGGCATACCCAGTTTATCCCCACCTCCTATGAGGCGTTTGCCGTTGATTTCACCGGCGATGGCAAACGCGATATCTGGAGCAAAGACCCCACTGATGCGCTGGCCTCTACCGCGCAGTATTTGCGCAAGTCCGGCTGGATCAAGGGCCAACCTTGGGGCGTCGAAGTACGCCTGCCCAAGGGGTTTAACTATGGATTAGCCAGCCGCAAAAACCTGAAATCGCCTGCCGCTTGGGCGCAACTGGGTGTTGTCGGCACCAACGGCAAGCCGGTGCCGAACTACGGGTCTGGCTCTATCTTGCTTCCGGCGGGGGCCAGCGGTGCGGCTTTCATGATCTTTAAGAACTTTGCGGTGATCGAACGCTATAACAAGGCGGACGCCTATGTGATTGGTGTTGGGCATCTGTCGGATCGCATTACCGGGGGTGATCCGATTCAGGCCAGCTGGCCGCGTGGCTATAAACCGCTGTCCTTCAGCGAAAAGAAAGACATGCAAAAACGGCTGAAGCGCAAAGGTTTTCTGGACGATAAAATCGATGGCATCATCGGCCCCAATACCATCAACGCGATCCGCGCCTTTCAAAGCTCGATCGGAGTCACGCCGGATGGCTACCCCAGCAAAACCCTGATGACCCATTTGAAATAGTCACCGGATCTGCCGGTCAGCGCGCCTTTTGCGCCAGCGCCGGCAGGTTTCGCCACGACACGCGGTAGGCTTCGACCGGATTGCCAAACATATCATCCGCAATCGGCGCAGAAAATTCCCCGCCCATCGCGCGATAAAACGAAACCGCCCCCGTATTGGTGGTCACCACGGTTAAATAGACACTATTCTGCCCTGAATGAATCAAATGATCTGCGGCGGCCTGCATCAGCACCCGCCCGATCCCGCGCCCTTTTTGCTCAGGATCAATATGCAGATTGTCGATATAGGGGCCGTCCATTTTTGGATATACCGCGATAAACCCCACCACTTGCCCATCGGCTTCGGCCAGCAATTGAAACCGGCCTGTTTCAAGGGGCATCTCCGCCCAGAATTGCGTAAGATCGCGGGTCATCTCACCGGCGATATAGGCTTCGGGCAACACGCCCTGATAAACATCGGCCCAACTGCGGGCCTGCAAAGCCGCCAATGCGGTGTAATCTGCCCGCGTGGCGGCGCGGATATGGGGGGTATTTGTCATGGAGTTGAAAAAGCCAGAGCCGTGCACGCAGTGCAAGCAGATTGATCACGAAAAGCCCAAATTAAAGGGAAACTGTTAGCGTGAACTTGCTCCTTTGGCTCTTGGCCCCTACAACGCAGACAAGCAGTTTTAAAGGCAGAATATCATGACCACACCTAAACCCGTAGTACTTTGTATTCTGGATGGCTGGGGCCATCGCACCGAAACCGCAGGCAATGCGCCTGCCCTTGCCCATACGCCAACGTTTGACGCGATTATGGAAAACTGCCCCCATAACCTGTTGATCACCCACGGGCCGGATGCCGGACTGCCGTCTGGGCAGATGGGCAACTCCGAAGTGGGGCATACCAACATCGGCGCCGGACGCGTTGTGGCGATGGATTTGGGGCAAATTGATCTGGCGATTGAAGATGGCAGTTTTGCCAAGAACGATACGCTGGCCGAGTTTATCGCAACCCTGAAAAGCACCGGCGGCACGGCGCAACTTATGGGGTTGGCCTCTCCGGGGGGCGTGCACAGCCATCAATCCCACATCGTTGAAACCGCCCGCGTGATCGCAGAGGCGGGTGTGCCGGTTCAGCTTCATATGATCACCGACGGGCGGGATGTTGCCCCGAAATCTGCCGAATCCCAGCTTCAGACACTGATCGATGCCCTGCCTGACGGGGTCACCATCGGCTCTTTGGTCGGGCGCTATTTCGCCATGGACCGCGACAACCGCTGGGAACGGGTCCAAGAAGCCTATGATCTGGTGGTGTCCGGTACCGGCAATAGCTCTGACTCTGCGCTGAGCGCTATCGCCGAGGCCTACGATCGGGGTGAGAACGACGAATTCATCAAGGCCACCAAGCTTGCTGCCTATCAGCAGCCGCAGGATGGCGACGGGCTGATTTTCATCAACTTCCGCTCGGACCGTGCCCGCGAGATCCTCGCCGCGCTGGCTGATCCTAAGTTCAGTGAATTTGCCACGGATGCGCGCCCTGACTGGGCTACAGTTTGTGGCATGGTCGAATATTCCGACACCCATAACACCTATATGTCGACCCTGTTTCCGAGCCGCGAAATCGTCAACACGCTGGGCGCATGGGTCTCTAAACAGGGCAAAACACAGTTCCGGCTGGCCGAAACCGAAAAATACCCCCATGTGACCTTCTTTTTGAATGGCGGCGTCGAAGTACCCGACGCTGGCGAGGACCGTTTCATGCCCAAGTCGCCCAAAGTCGCGACCTATGACCTTCAGCCCGAGATGAGCTCTGCCGAGGTGACAGAGGCTTTTGTTGGTGCAATTGAAAAAGGTTACGACATGATCGTCACCAATTTTGCCAACCCCGATATGGTCGGCCACACCGGCGATCTGGAGGCGGCAATCAAAGCCTGCGAAGCCGTGGATCGCGGTCTTGCCAAAGTGACTGCAGCCTTGGAACAAGCCGGTGGAGCGATGATCGTGACAGCTGATCACGGCAATTGCGAGATGATGGTTGATCCGGCAAATGGTGGCCCCCATACCGCCCACACACTGAACCCTGTACCTGTGGCGCTGTTTAACGGCCCCAAAGGGGTGTCATTGCGCGAAGGCCGTTTGGCCGATTTGGCCCCGACGGTGCTTGATCTGATGGGGCTTGAAACACCTGCAGAAATGACCGGAAAGACCCTAATTCAGCGATGAAGGCCCTGCGCATCCTTTTGGCCGTTGCGGGGGTGTTGGCCTGCACAAGCGCTTTGGCCGCGCAGGACGCTGCCGAAAGCGCACAGCGTGCGGCTGCGCAATTGGCCGCAGCCTCTGCGGCATTGGACAACGCCCATGGCGCGCGCAACCGCGTAAAGGCCCTGACCCAAACGATCAAAGCCTATGAAGAAGGGCTGGAAGCCCTACGTGAAGGACTGCGTGCCTCATCGTTGCGCGAACAGGAAATCCAGCGCGACTGGCAAGCCCGCAGTGCCGAAGTCTCGCAATTGCTGGCCGCCTTAAGTGCGCTGCAAAATGGCCCCGTCGCCATGCATCTGATGCACCCCGCCGGCCCGCTGGGCACGGCCCGGTCAGGCATGATGATCAGCAGCCTGACGCCGGCCCTGCAGGCCGAGGCCGACGCCTTGCGCATGCAATTAGAAGAAGTGGCCCTGTTGCGCACCTTACAGGAAAGCGCCCGCCAAGATCTGAGCGCTGGCCTACAAGGCGTGCAAACCGCCCGCACCGATCTGTCCAAGGCCATTTCCGAACGCACCGATCTGCCGCAGCGCTATATTTCCGATCCGCACCAGCTGTCCGAATTGGTGAATAACGCCGAAACACTCGAAGGCTTCGCCTCCGGCTTGCGTCTGGTGGACGGCTCAGGTTCTGCCCCAGAGGGCAGTCAGTTCAGTCAGTCCAAAGGTGCGCTGCCCCTGCCCGTCGCGGGCACAGTGTTGCGCGGCTATAACGAAGCCGATGCCGCAGGCACAAAACGCCCCGGTTTGATCATCGCCACCCGACCGCTTGCCCTGATCAAAGCGCCTTGGCCTGCGACCATCCGATACCGGGGTCCGCTGCTGGACTACGGTAATGTGATGATCCTTGAGCCAGAAGAGGACTATCTATTGGTGCTAGCGGGGCTTGAGCGGGTCTATGGTGAAGTCGGCGCCGTGGTGCCAGCGGGCACTCCAGTGGGTATGATGGGTGGGGCAACCCCCGCCGCCGAAGAGTTTTTGGCACAATCTGCGCAAGGGAGTGGCGCAGAGCGGTCAGAAACGCTTTATATGGAATTAAGAGAACGGCGCGAGCCGACGGACCCGACTGCATGGTTCGACATCAACAAGGAATAGGATGCGATGAAGAAATTCGTAATGGCTGCATTGGGCGGCACCCTCGCTGGGGCAATCGTCAGCACCCAAATCGCCGGTCCGCTGATCGCGCAAGAAGCCGAAAACAATGTTTCGGTCTATGAGCAGCTTGATCTGTTCGGCAATATCTTTGAGCGCATCCGTGCCCAATATGTGGAAGAGGTGAATGAGCGCGAGCTGATTCAGGCGGCCATCAACGGCATGCTGACCTCTCTTGATCCGCACTCAAGCTACCTTGCCCCCGAAGACTTCGACGACATGCAGGTGCAAACCCGTGGCGAATTTGGCGGGCTGGGCATTGAGGTCACGCAGGAAGAAGGCTTTGTCAAAGTCGTCTCGCCGATGGATGACACCCCTGCCTATGACGCGGGCATCGAAGCCGGCGATTTCATCACCCATGTCGATGGCGAAAGCATTCTGGGCCTGACATTGGACGAAGCCGTCGAAATGATGCGCGGGCCGATTGGATCAGAGATCATCGTCACCGTCATTCGCGAAGGCGAGGATGAGCCCTTTGATGTCTCTATTATCCGCGACACCATCAAACTGACGGCGGTGCGCTCGCGCGTTGAAGGCGAAACCGTTGTGCTGCGGGTCACGACCTTTAACGATCAGACCTACCCGAACCTCGAAGAAGAGCTGAACGAAAAAATCGAAGAGCTGGGCGGCATGGAAAATGTCAACGGCATCGTGCTTGATCTGCGCAACAACCCCGGTGGTTTGCTGACACAGGCGATCAAGGTTTCTGACGCGTTTCTGGACAAGGGTGAAATTGTCTCCACCCGCGGTCGCGCGCCCGAAGACGGTGAACGTTTTAACGCCACCCAAGGCGATCTGAGCAATGGCAAACCCATTGTTGTTTTGATCAACGGCGGCTCTGCCTCAGCGTCGGAAATCGTGGCTGGTGCCTTGCAAGACCACCGGCGCGCAATTGTTGTGGGCACCAAAAGCTTTGGTAAAGGCTCTGTTCAAACCGTCATGCCCCTGCGCGGCGACGGCGCGATGCGCCTGACAACAGCCCGCTATTACACCCCTTCGGGTCGCTCCATTCAGGCGCTCGGCGTATCACCGGACATCATCGTGGAACAGCCCCGCCGCCCGCTCAACGATGAAGAAAATCAGGATGAACCGCGTTCGGAAGCCAATTTCAACCGCTCCGAAGCCGATCTGCGCGGCAGCTTGTCCAATGATTCAATCTCCGAAGATGAGCGCAAGCAGCTGGAAGAAGACCGCCAGCGGGCCGAAGACGCGGCGCAACTGCGCGAGGATGATTATCAACTGGCCTATGCAATCGACATTCTCAAAGGGCTTTCCGCCCTTGATCCAGCTGATTAAACAAAGGCGGGCCGGTGCTGACCGGCCCGATTTTCCATGACCCCAGAAGAAATCAAAGCCCTACCTTACCGCCCCTGTGTCGGGGTGATGCTGGTCAATGCCGATGGACTGATCTTTACCGGCCAACGCATCGACAGCGATGTACCCGCATGGCAAATGCCGCAAGGTGGTATCGACAAGGGCGAAGGCCCCAAGGATGCCGCATTGCGTGAACTGTGGGAAGAAACCGGCGTGTTGGCGGAACATGTCACAATAGAAGCGCAAACTGCCGATTGGCTGGCCTATGATCTGCCCCATGACATCGTACCGCGCATCTGGAAAGGCCGCTTTCGCGGTCAAAAACAACTCTGGTTCCTGCTGCGGTTTACCGGCGATGACAGCATGGTCAACATTGCCTCAGAACACCCGGAATTTGCCGAATGGCGTTGGATCACCCCCGAAGAAATGATCGCCTCTATCGTGCCTTTCAAGCGCGATATTTATACGAAGGTGGTCGCAGAATTCCGCGACCATCTTTAACGGCGGGGCACCGAATACAGCACAAAATCGCCGCGCTGCCCAACTTGCCGCGCGCCGGTTTCCTGCACAAAGGCGGATCGTCCGGGAAATTCGATCGGGCAACTGACAAGAGTTGCTGAATCGCTCAGGAACTGGTTTGTATAGGGCGTTTCGGCGGTGATCTTGCAAGGGTCACCATCCTGCCGGAAGCCGCGGATCATAACCAGATCGGCCGTGTCCAGATTGCGTGGCGCAAAAGTCGGCACCGAGGGGACCGAAATGTCAGAGCATCCCGCCAAAAGCGCCACGAGCCCTGCCATCATCACAACTGTCTTTTGCATGTCGGTTTTCCTTCAGCCTGAACCTTCTGTTCCGTCATAGCGTACTTCGGCTGCCAAGCAGAACCAAAATCCTTCGCCGTTACGGATAAAAAGAAACCCCGCCACAAGGGCGGGGTAGAGTGGGGCGCGTTTCGCGGGTGTGGGGAGATGGGCAGAAATACCCACACCGGCAAATTGGGCAGCGCTTAACCCTGTTTTACCCCTGCGACATGGCGAGAATTTAGCCAGCACCGGTCGAACTGCGGGTCTTTTGACGGCAAAATTGGGTCAGGCTTGATTTTGCGCCAAAGCTTCGCCACGGTGGGGTATGACGTTTAATTCCGTTACCCCCTTCACCCCCGCCGGTAAGCCCTTGGATAAAATCTCTTTTGACCGTCGGGAAATCGGCGTCATCATGGGGTTATACGGGCGCTTTGTTGCAGCCGGTGAGTGGCGCGATTATGGCATTTCATCGCTGCGCGAAGTGGCGGTTTTTTCTGTCTTTCGCCGCACTGCCGAACACCCGCTCTATCGCATCGAAAAGCGCCCCAAACTGCGGCACAAACAGGGGCTTTACGCGGTGGTCGCAATGGATGGGCAAATCCTGAAGCGCGGGCATGATCTGAAAACCGTGCTGCGGGTATTGGAGCGCAAGCTTATCCGCCCCGTCGATTAGGGACGCGCCACGCCGAGCAATGCCCCGAATTCATGGGTCGCAATGCGGGCAATCGCCTGCGCAAAAGGTTCGATTGCGACGCGCATATGATAGGCGTTGGCGTGGATCAGGCGGGTGTCATCCAGCAGGATTCCCACATGCCCCTTCCAAAAAGCCAAATCCCCGCGCTGCACCGGCATACCGGTTTCCAGCATCATCCAATGGGCAAACTGTTGATCCGTGTCGCGCGGACAGTTTTGATTTCCTGCGTGTAGAACGGTTTGAACCAGCCCCGAACAATCAATGCCAAAAGCACTATCGCCGCCCCAAAGATAGGGCGTGCCCAAAAGCATTTCGGCCACGGACACCGGATCATCGATATCTTGCGGCAGGGCAGACAGATGTTGCTGGGCAATATAGCCCCCCGCAGAGGTCTCATAGAAATCCCCTTGGGCGTGCGCCTGAACCAATGCCCCGTAAGGCAGGCTCAGGCGGTCGGCGGATTTCATGTTGGCCTCTGCATAGACATGGCAGGCGCGTTGATTGACATAATGCGTGGCAACGTTTGGCGCTGCGACATCGGCAGAGCGCAGATATCCGGCGTAGCCATCTTCAAGACAAAAGCCGAATGACCAGCCGTCCCGCGCCTCAAGGACCTGAAAGGCCTGTCCGAACAAAAGCTGTTTGTCCCGTGGCCCCGCAGGTGAGGCGCATAGATCGGTTATCGGCACGCAGCATTGCTGGCGCCGGCCCTCGGTAAAATGGCCAGCCTCGACTTGGCCGCGCAGGCTTGAATGCGCCACAAACCCATTGGCGTAATGGCCCCGCCGGTCGATCACAATTTCAGCGCCGAAGGCAATGCCTCAAATATGGCGCGCGCGCCCTGCCCGACGCCGCCCTTGGTGCGGGCCGGAGCCGCAGATGGTTGCCAGCCGTAGATGTCGAAGTGGGTATAGTTTTCGGTGTTTTCAACAAAACGGCGCAGGAACAGGGCCGCCGTGATCGACCCCGCAAAACCGCCCGACGGCGCATTATCCAGATCGGCAATCCCGGGTTCAATCATCGCCTCATAGGGGTCCCAAAAAGGCATCCGCCATACCGGATCGCGCACCTTCTGTGCAGCTGCGGCCAGATCAGAGGCGAAGCCGTCATCCTGCGCAAAGAACGGCGCCAGATCAGGGCCCACCGCCACCCGCGCCGCGCCGGTCAGGGTCGCCATGGAAATCAGCAGATCGGGTTTTTCTTCATCGGCAAAGGACAAAGCATCCGCCAGCACCAGCCGCCCTTCGGCATCGGTGTTGTTAATCTCTATCGTCAACCCGTTGCGAGCCGTCAGAATATCACCGGGGCGAAAGGCATTGCCCGCGACTGCATTCTCGACCGCCGGGATCAACACACGCAATCGCACGGGCAATTTCAGCGCCATGATCATCGACGCCAAGCCCAAGACGGTCGCCGCTCCGCCCATATCCTTTTTCATCAACCCCATGCTGGCACCCGGTTTCAGGTTCAGACCACCGGTATCAAAACACACGCCTTTGCCCACCAATGTCAGGGCCGGACCGGATTTGCCCCAGCGCATGTCCAGCAAACGGGGCGCATCATCTGCAGCGCGCCCCACCGTGTGGATCAAGGGAAACCCCGCCTCCAATAAGGCTTCTCCGGCGATCACGTCGACATCGGCGCCAAACTCCAGCGACAAGGCATGAACCGCCGTTTCAAGATGCGACGGGCCCATGTCCGACGCCGGTGTGTTAATCAACTCACGGGTCAAGTTTTCGCCGGCGACGATGGCTTCCATCCGGTCCCTGTCGATCCCTTCGGGCACCTTCAGACGCAGTTTGCGTTCCGGTTGTGCGCGATATCTGTCGAACTGATATCCGCTGAGAAGCCAACCAAGCGTGAACTCTTCGATGAAATCGGCATCCAAATCGGACTGCACAAGGTGATAGGTTTCATCAGGCAGAGTTTTCAGGTTACGCAGCACACCAAAGCGCTCGCGTTTGCGCGCCGCCGCAGTCCCAAGCCCCATAACAGCCCCGGCAACAGCGCCCGCATCATCCGCAAAAACCACCACCTGCCCCAAGGCACCAGAGAACCCCTGCGCCTGCACCCATTTCATCGCGGCGGGCGGCAAGGCCTCTAACTGCGGCCCGAGGGTTGTGGGATCAACCAGATGGAGTGGAAGTGACGTGTGATGATCGGCGGCGAATTTGATCGTCATAGGGCCCTCTGCCAGTAAATGCTCCGGTAAGGTAGCGCCTTGTTAAGGTTGCGCAAGAGCCATCTCAACGTTCAAACCTGTGTCGATAACACCAGCCCGCCCTCAGCGACCGCGATCCGGATGTTCCGCTCCAACCGGTGCAAAATCGCCGCCACTTCGATGGTTTTCCGCGCTTTTGCTTCCTGCAGGAGCTGTCGCGCAATCTCTGCGTGGAACGTCATGCGGTGGGACTGTAGAATCAGATGCAAACTCTCTGCTTCCAGTATGAGTTGCCGGTATTGATCCTGTGCAAAGGCTTTGCGCAGGACCTTGATCCGCGCCTTGATCTCTCGCAGTGCATCCAAGGCTAATTGCTTCTGTGCCCGCCCCGCCAGAACTGACAAATCCATCGAGATCTGATCACGTTCCTGCCGCGGAGATAATCGCTGCGCTGAATTCATGGTAGTCTTGCCTCCGTTGAATTGCCCCCATGGCACTTAAACAACAGAATGACGCCGAAATTCTTAAATTGCATTGATCAACGACAAAGAAATAGCTCGAAATAAAGGCAAATCGTGAATACACAGGCGCAACCACCAAGGAAAGGCCCGATCATGATCCCCGCGAAACCATTGCCCGCATATCTTGTTCAACGTTTTCAAGGATGGAAGGCCACCACCTATGATGAAAACAAAGCCTGGTACCGGCGGTTGGCAGACGAAGGCCAGCGTCCGCGCGCGATGATCATATCCTGTTGTGACAGCCGTGTGCATGTGACCTCTATTTTCGGAGCCGATCAGGGGGAATTCTTTATACACCGAAACATTGCCAACCTCGTTCCCAAATATGAACCCGATGGCGAAGCCCACGGCACTTCTGCCGCTGTAGAATATGCTGTGAATGCTCTCAAAGTACCGCATATCGTTGTGATCGGGCATTCCAACTGTGGCGGGGTCAAAGGTTGCCACGACATGTGCTCCGGTAACGCACCCGAGCTAGAAGAGAAAACCAGCTTTGTCGGGAGATGGATGGATATCTTGCGCCCCGGCTACGAACAGGTCGCCCATATCGAAGATATTGCCGAACGCACGACGGCACTGGAAAAGCAGGCTGTGATCGTGTCGTTGGAAAACCTGATGACCTTTCCCTATGTCGCCGACGGCATTGCCGAGGGGCGGTTGACCATTCATGGACTCTGGAATGATATCGGCGCAGGGGACCTGGCCTGTTTTGATCCACAAACTGGTGCATTTCTACCGATTTAGCCTTGAAGCTGCACCCAGGCATTCCATATCTTGCCCAACCAACGGGAAACATCATGCAAGAAATCGTTAGTCTGGCCCTGAGCAATCTCGGCTCTCCGATCATTCTGAGCTTTGCCCTGGGGCTTTTTGCAGCACTGGGACGCTCTGATTTAAGCGTGCCGGAAGCTGCGGCAAAACTGATGTCGATCTATCTGCTGTTCGCCATCGGCTTTAAAGGCGGTGTCAGCGTGGCCGAATACGGCGCGGATATACGCCTGTTCACCGCCATCGGCGCCGGTGTTCTGATGTCTTTCGCTTTGCCGTTGATCGCCTTTGCCATGCTGTCGGCACTTACCAAACTCTCTGCAACCGACAAAGCGGCCGTGGCGGCGCATTACGGGTCCATCTCGATTGTGACTTTTGTCGCCGGCACCTCTGTGCTGGCGGGGCGCGGTATCGACAGTGAAGGCTTTATGGTTGCCGTCGCCGCCGCCATGGAAGCGCCCGCGATCCTGTCTGCCCTGTGGCTGATTGCCCGCAACAACAAAGGATCAGGCGAAAGCCGCATGGACTCCGATCTTTGGCGCGAGATTTTGCTGAACGGCTCTATCGTTTTGCTGATCGGGGCTTTTGTGATTGGCATGATCACCGGCACCGACGGCATGGGAGAGATCGAAGACTTTATCGTCGCGCCGTTCAAGGGTGTTTTGTGTCTGTTCCTGCTGGATATGGGTCTTGTTGCCGGACGCGGTTTGCTGCAGGCGCGGGGCAAAATCAATGGCGGCGCACTGGCCTTTGCCATTGTCATGCCGGTTCTGGGCAGCGTCATCGGGCTGAGTCTGGCCATGCTGATCGGTCTGTCGCTGGGCGGCGCTGTGTTGATGATGATTCTTGCTGCCTCGGCCAGCTATATCGCGGTGCCCGCTGCCATGCGGGTGGCGGTGCCCGAAGCCGATCCCGGCATCTATCTGACCCTGTCTTTGGGGGTTACCTTCCCGTTTAATCTGACATTGGGCATCCCACTATATCTGGCAGTGGCCCAAACATTGTATGGAGCAGGCTAATGCAAACACATAAAGCCAAACGCGTCGCAATTATCATTGAATCGGTGATGCAAAGCCGTTTGACCGACGCCATGCAAGAAGCAGGCGTCACCGGATATACTATTCTGCCGGTTCTTGGCGGCTCCGGAGATTCGGGCGTCTGGAGCCGTGAAGGTCAGATCGGGCGCGGTTCAGGCATGGTGCAGGTGGTCAGTGTTATTCGCCCCGAACGGTTGGATGCGCTGCTTGAGAATGTGTTCTCGGTGGTAGAGCGCCATATCGGCGTTGTTGCCGTGTCAGATTGCGAAGTTCTGCGGGCAGAACGGTTTTAGAAACGCGCCCGAATATAGGCGGTTTTAAAATCCTGTAATTCTCGTTGAAACAGGGTTTCCAACTCGGCCCGCTCCAGCTTTGCGCGATGCGGACGATGGCGGGCCAACCAGTTTGAAAAGCTGAAAGACGGGATCGCAATGCGCCACCAGCCTTTCGAGGCTTTGGTAGATTTATCCTGTCGCGGAACCATCGATCTGGGCGGCGAAATATGATTGGCCGCAAAGGCCACATATCTGGAACGCCCCCGCGTCTGTGGTGTCGGAGTGGCAACCGTCACAACCCGCTGTATGCGCCTGTCGTCATGGCCCACACGTTGGCTTGGTGTATTTTGGTATTCAGCCATAAATTGACCTCCGATCCAAATCTCTGAAGGGCCCGAAAGACGAGGGAAAACGCCATGTCGGTCTGTCTGTATCGACACACCCGATCGGGCCCTTTGAGATATTCAATCAGAAAAAGATTTCAGAAGACTGAAGACTTCTTCTTCCTTAATACAGGATAGATAGGGTGTATTTTGTCAACTTCAATTGACAGTTTAAAAAAACACAAAAAAGGGCGCTCTCTTCAGGCGCCCTTCTTTAATTTTAATATAGTTTAAGACTTAGCCTTTTTTCAGAATCTCGCGGCCATACAGCTCTGCGATCTGGACTGCGTTCAACGCTGCCCCTTTGCGCAGGTTGTCGGACACACACCAGAAGTTCAAACCATTGTCGATGGTGCTGTCCTGACGCAGTCGGCTGATAAATGTGGCAAAATCACCAACACATTCAACCGGTGTCACATAGCCACCGTCTTCGCGTTTATCGATGACCATAACACCGGGTGCTTCGCGCAGGATGTCGCGGGCTTCATCTTCATCCAGAAAATCCTCGGTCTCGATATTTACCGATTCAGAGTGACCGACAAAGACCGGTACCCGCACACAGGTTGCAGTGACTTTTATCGACGGGTCGATGATTTTCTTGGTTTCGGCAACCATTTTCCACTCTTCTTTGGTGGAACCGTCATCCATGAACACGTCGATATGCGGGATCACGTTGAACGCGATCTGCTTTGTGAACTGCTTTGGCGGCTTGTTGTCTGTCGGATTGTAGATCGATTTGGTCTGGTCCCACAGCTCATCAATACCGTTTTTGCCCGCACCGGACACGGATTGATAAGTAGACACGACAACGCGTTTGATCTTTGCACGGTCATGCAACGGCTTCAGCGCCACAACCATCTGCGCGGTGGAGCAGTTGGGGTTGGCGATGATCATTTTTTCTTTGTAGCCATGTACGGCCTCGGGGTTCACCTCTGGCACGATCAGCGGGATCTGCGGATCATAACGATAGAGCGAGGAGTTATCGATCACCAAGCAGCCAGCCTTGGCCGCCCGCGGCGCATAGACTTTGGTCGCCTCAGAGCCCACGGCAAACAACGCCATGTCCCAACCGGTGAAATCAAAGGTATCCAGGTCCTTGGTCTTCAGGGTGGTATCGCCAAAGCTGACCTCGGAACCGAGGGACTTGCGCGATGCCAGCGCAACAATCTCGTCTACAGGAAACTGGCGTTCAGCCAGAATGTTCAGCATTTCGCGGCCCACATTGCCTGTGGCGCCCACGACGGCGACTTTGTAACCCATCTGAGGGGACTCCTTTGTTCAAATCGTCCGAAGACGAGGCCTCATACCGCAAGGCCTCCCCATAGAAAAGAGCGCATCTGCCGGAAAACAAGGGGATCGGCGGAAACATCACAGCAGAGAGGGGGTATTGAGCCTAGAGATTCTGTTTAGTCTGGGCATGAGGTTTCAGATCGACTGGCAAGCTTTGAGATCGTTCTTTTTGCAGAGAGTATAAATGTGGGGTTTGAGCCCAGAGCAGAAGTATCAATTTCGTGCTGCATGCCCGCGCAGCACAACCAATGCTGAATCTGCTCAGCTTCGAGCATCGCTGCGCAGCGTGTAAACCGGCCATTCCAACAAACCGCAACGACTAGGGATTGGCCAAGGTTCAAGTCGCGGACCTTGCTTCCCTTCAAAGCCGCGACCCGCATGCCCGCTTCCAGAAGTTCATAGTCACGTTCGTTGGTTCCGTGTCGCAAGAAACTAGCAAGTATAGAGTTTCTGGATTTTCGGCTGTCGCAACGACGTTGGCATAAACGCTTTTAGCGGCTTCGGGATAACTTTCCCCTTCGGCTTGAAGATGCAACGGCATCGGAAAAGGCTTGGTCCGTGTGCTTTTTGATCGAAACGCTTGCACCCCGCGCAAACAGCGACGAGATCACCAGCTAGGAAAACGCCTTTCGAACCACCGCGGAAGCGAGAACATAACGAGCTTTTTGAGACGTGCCTGAAATTCCCGCTTGATGTTCATGGTCGGCTTGGCGCCATCTTGCGGTTCAAACCCGATCGCGTCTTTCGTTTCCCGCATATCCCAGCGCATTCCCGGGTTGTTCGACATCAGGTTCAAAGCTGCAAAACGAACGCCCTCGGCAACAACTGCGGCTTTTATCCCCTCAAGGAAGTCACGATCACTGAGCCACATTTCCTGACCCCATTGCCCCATTGCCATATGCGCTCCTGGTCGGTTGTTATGAGTCCACTGTGTCCACCCGATCCGCATACAGATCACGGAAAGGCCGCGATGCTTTGCAAAGTAAGCTCCGGAGCGCTCACAAAAAAGTTTGGACATGCCGTAGGCATTAACCGGTCCAGGTGGCGTTTCGGCATTCAACAGATCATCAGTGAAACGCTTGTCACCGTGAATCCAGTTCGAGCTGGCAAGGACAACACGCGAGACGCCCAGTTGCGCTGCCTGGTGATAAAGCTCAAGCGTCGCATCCATGTTGTTCTTGACGCTGGATGCCCATGATGCGGTTGGCTCTCTGTCGCCAGCCAGATGGACGATTACGTCAACACCATCCAATAGCGTCGCCCAGTCCGGAGACGCGGACATGTCAGCTTTACGAATGTCGGGGTGATCGACTGGACGAATATCCAGCCCGCTCACGACGAAGCGATCGTCGGCCTTAAGAAAGTCGAACAATTTGCGCCCGAGGTGGCCGCCTGCTCCAGTAATCAAGACATGCATTTCATCAGTTCCAGTTCTGATTGTGCCAGCGCCAGCGGGGCATCGCCTGCCCAAACTTTGAAGCGTTGTTTGAATTCGGTCGTTGCGTTTGGAGAGAGCATTTTGAGCGGCCCGTGCCACTCTGCTTCGCAATAGGGGTAGTCACCAGAATTGAAGATCTCCAAAGGATAGGTGTGAGCAAAGGCGTCGCCCAAAGATGCCAAATCCGTTTGGCAAAGCATCCAGATCGTGGCTTGTCCGACATCAAGGCGAACGAAAGTACGTGTGTTTGGGTTCTCAACACCAATCTTGAATTCACCCAATCCGTTGCAATCCCAAATCATCCCTTCGGTGGATTGAGCTAAGAAACATGTTGGGTTTCCGAAAACGTCGCACGTCTTCATGTTCTTTCCGGGCACGCCTATGCGTGCTTGGTGGTTGAGCATCATGACCGACCAAATGCCGACGTCTCTGGCGTTCTCTCCTTGGTTGCAGACCTTGTGGTGGATCGAGAATTCGGAGCCGCGCTCAAGTCGAATTTCGCGTTCGATCTGTAGCCCCGATTGAGGGCAGATTGGGCTACGCATAGCGATGTGGTTTTTTCCCATTTCGATCGTTTCAAATGAGCCAGAGTCGAGGGCCTGATAGGGCGCGCCGTTTGGCCAACTCGTGTCGGGCGCGATCCATGTCTTTTCGCCGCCCCAGAGGGGAAAGCCGAACTGGGGTGATTTTGTTGGATAGCCCGTCAGGTCCTTTAGATCTGGCGTGTAGCCCGACAGATCCTGATTTTGAAATAGCAGCGAATGCTTCTGAAAGCGGACATCCCAAAGCCGCCCGCCGATACCGGGCAATACGGTCAATTCAAGATCGCTAGAGCTTAGAGTTTCCTGCTTCCATATGTCAGACATAAAGGCACCCGTGCTTTAAGCAGTATGGCACCGCGCGATCGGCGGTGCCATCTTTTGGTTAGACGTGCTTGAACTGAGCGACGTTGTCAGCCGTGATGGACATAACGCCGGTCTCTACACGCTCGGGCAACGGATTGATGCCAGCGGCGCGCCAATCAGGCAGAACCTTGAGCCCATCTGTGTTTTGCCAATGCATCATGTGGAAGGCCAAGAAAATCTCAAGATAGGATTTTTGGGCGACCGCGCCCGTGATCGTTCCGTCCTCGATGTAAGGAAGCATGTCGTCGTTACGGTCCATTGCAACGATCTTGATGTCTCCAACGCGACCAGCTTCGGTGACCGCAATGGCAGCACCCTTACCACTGTCGCCGTCTGTGCCGCCAATGCCGACGATGTCTGGGTTCGCCTGGATCGCCTGCAGGTACGCTGTCGGTGCGTATGACGGGTCGGCCCGGTCATTCACTACGTCAACAACTTCAATCTCGGGATACTTCTCTTCGAAGATTTGCTTATAGCCTTCAACGCGCTCAAGCGTAGATGGTGCCGGGAACGTCCCAAGAATGACCTTGCCGCGACCGCCAATGGCTTGGGCCAGCATTTCACCACCCACACGTCCGGCTTGCACGCCGTTGATGCCAAGGAATGTGGAACGAGGGCTGTCAGGAACGTCACCGATGCAGCACGTGATTGGAATGCCAGCTTCAACTGCGCGTTCGATGCCTGGGGCCAAAGTTGCTGGATCGCCGGGGAAGATCAGAATGCCGGCCGGGCGGCGCGCAATCAGCTCGTCGAGCTGGCGTGCCTGTGCAGCCGTGTCAAAATCCAGTGGGCCAGTGAAGGTTGCTTTGATGCCCATTAGCTCTTCGAGGTCTTCCATCGCATTGCGGTAGTCCACCCAGAACGGAACCTGCGTAACGATCGACAGGAAGACGTATTCCTTGCCTGCGCCTTGCGCCATTGCCTCGCTGGACAGCATCGGAAGGCTGAATGCTGAGGCCAGACCGGCGGTGGTGCCAGCTGTCAGAAGGTTTCGTCTATTTACTTTGAAATTGGTCATTATGACCTCCCGTTGGTTATCGTATTCGTCTTAGTTGTGATCTCAGCCCTTTGAGCCGCGGATCAGCATGTCGAGTGCGACAGCGCTCACAAGAACGGCGCCGATGACAATCATTTGCCAGTAGATAGAGACCGCGAGCATGGTCATGGAGTTGTTGATGAGTGCGACAAAGACCACACCGAGGAATGCGCCAAGGATGGTCCCTTCGCCGCCGCGCAGTGAAGCGCCACCGATGACTGCCGCTGCAAGAACTTGGAGTTCAATGCCGTTACCGCCGGTCGGTGTCCCGCTCATCAGGCGGGAGGCGAGCAAGATACCGGCTAAAGCCGCCAACATGCCCGTCAGAACATAGGCGATGATCCTGACACGATTGACGTGAATGCCCGACAGCATCGCGGCCTTCTCGTTTGCTCCGATAAAGTAGACCTGCCGGAAAAATCGTGTGTGGCGTACGGCCAAATCGAAGAAGATCACCAGAACGAGTGTCAGTATGACCAACATCGGAAAGCCACCAAACGAGGTCTTGCCGATCCAAGCGAAGCCCGCAGGGAGATTGGAGACAGAAAACCCTTCGGTCAGCACCAGCGCGATTCCACGCGTTATCGACATGGTTCCAAGGGTCGCTATCAGCGGATTGATCCCAAGCCCCGTAACCAAAATCCCATTGAAGAACCCCGCCGCAGCGCCAAGAAGGATGCCGCAGGTGGCTGCCATTGGGATCGACATACCATCCAGTAGAAGCATCGCGACGACAGTCGATGCGAGCGCCATCACAGAACCGACGGACAGGTCAAAACCGCCAGAGGCCAGCAAGATAGCCATGCCGATGACTATGATCGCATTTGGGGTCATCCCCACGGCAACAGCACGGAAATTCGCCGCTGAAAAGAAATATTGATTGAGGATGGACATCACAATGATGATCACGGCGATTAACACGATCAGTGTCAGTTCGCGGACATCAACAAACGCTCTAAAGATCCGCTTTAAACCAGTTCTTTGATTGGTGATTTCTGTGTTGAGTGTTGTATCCACGTCAATGCTCCACGCTGGATTGAATTTGGGGATCGGTTGGTGTCGGCAACCCCGCCGCCATCTGCAGCAGTGAGTCATCCGTGGCATCCTTGGCTGCGACTGAACCGGTCATCTTGCCCTCGTGAATGACGAGGATGTTTGTCGCTAGAGACACGAGTTCAGGGAAATCGGATGAGACAACGAGGATGGCCATCCCTTTCGCGGCACGGCGCAATAACTCCGTGTGAATTTGGAATTTCGCGCCGACATCAACCCCCTTGGTCGGCTCCTCAATGATCAGTAGGTCAGGGTTTCGCTCCAACCACTTCGCCAACATTACCTTTTGTTGGTTCCCGCCGGAGAGCGCGCAAATCTCTTCTGAAGGGCCACGTGTTTTGACGCCAAATGCGGCAATGGCACTTTCGCTGGCTTCGTTGATAGTACGGCGGTTCAAGAGCCCGAATGACGTGTGCTGTTCCATGCTTGATGAAACGAGGTTTGCGCTCAGAGAATCGTTTAGGAACAGCCCCTCGGTTTTCCTCTCTTCGGGGACAAATCCTACGCCGGATTGCATGGCGGCTCTGAGAGAGCGAAACTCTACGGCTTGGTTCTTGAGACGGATAGCGCCGCGATCCGGCCGTGAGAGGCCCGCAATGCAACGAACGATCTCGCTGCGACGGGATCCCAACAAGCCAGCAAGGCCGAGGATTTCGCCCTTGCGAAGTTCAAAACTGATGTCCGCGAAATGCCCGTCTTGTGACAAATTATTCACCTCCAACACGACATCGCCGAGTTCGTCGGATGCGCGTTCTACATCTCCCGGATGCGCGCTGCCGATCATCTCAGCCACAACACGCTCTTGGGTTGTTTCGGAAGTGGGCCGCGAACTGATCATGTGACCATCGCGCAGCACGGAAATTCGATCGGAGATCGCGAAAATCTCGGTCATGTGATGGCTGACATAAACGATACCGATTCCGCGGGCCGTCAATTTCCGTAGAACCTGAAAGAGTGCTGCGACCTCATCCGGGGTGAGGGCCGATGTGGGTTCATCGAGAAGTAGGACCTTGGAATTGAGCGACAGTGCCTTAGCAATTTCGACAATTTGACGGGTGCTGATTGGCAGGCTGTCAACTGATGCCGTTACATCTAGCGTAAGGCCAAAGTCCTCTAGCAAGGCCTCGGCGCGGCGGTTCAATTCCTTCCAGTGGACGACACCATATCGCGACGGGGCACGCCCGGCATATATGTTTTCGGCGATAGAAAGCGATCCGGCGAGGCTGAGTTCTTGGAAGACGCAACCAATACCAAGCTCTTGTGCATGCGAGGGGCCAAGGATGCGAACAGAACTACCGTTTCGTTTGATCTGTCCAGCTGAGGGTGCATGGAGACCGTAAAGCAGGCCGAGGCAAGTCGATTTGCCGGCCCCATTCTCACCGACGAGTGCGTGAATTTCACCTTCACTGAGGGAGAAGTTGATGTCTTTCAGGACATCGTTAGAGCCAAAGCTCTTTTGCACGCCATGCAGCGAAAGTAGGCTTGCTGAACGCCCAACCCCAGTTTCACTTGAATCGCTTGTATACACCGATATCGTCCTCCCACGACTAACGTGGTGTCTGATATGTCAGATGTCAACGAAAATGAAAGTAAGTGAATCCAAAGCGTTAAGAGCAGCTAGGGGATTCAGTTCAGCAATCCTGTAGGAAATCGCGTCGATATAGACCGCAGGGTTCTACGTCAGCGTGCGTCGCTCTATGCGAGGTCAATCGACGACGAATATGTCTGCCGGGTCCGGTCGATGTGCTCTGCAAGTAATCGCTTTATTTCTAGCATATCGCTACGTGCCACAGCCTCAGAGAGTCCGACATGCTCCTCAAAGGAAAGTTCAGTGTGTTGAGGAAGTGCTGAAAGATGGGTGCGAAGAGCCCCGATCTTACCGACGTAACGATCGTAACTAGCAGAGAGGTAGTCGTTCCCGCAGTTCTGGAAAATGGCCTGGTGAAAGGCGGTGTCGAGCGAGAGGTACTTGGCCTCGTTGCCAGACTTACGTGCAGCCTCCATCTCCTTGACGATTCGGGCCATGTCTTTCGCGAGCTTTTCCTGATTGCGGTTAAGGGCGATTTCAAACGCAGCTGTTTCTATGGCTTGGCGGAAGTCGCAGATTTGATCAACTTCATGCTCTGACAAGGTGAATACTCGGGCACCTTTTTGCGGCTCAATTGTCACGAGACCCTCGTCTCGCAATTGTGCTAGCGCCTCACGAACGGGTGATTTTGAAACCCCGAGTTCGTCCGAGATCCCGCGTTCCGACAACGCCTGACCCATCTTTAGGTCGCCACCGACAATCCGATCCCTCAAGTGTTCTAGGGCAAGATCTCTAAGTGACTTTGGTCGAGTTAGCGTCATGAGCACTCCAAAAAAAACAGCCATTGCCAGAATCATTGTATCTGGTGTACCACATACCGCAAGCTGGTATATCAGATACCAGATGATTCTTGTTTGGGAGGACAGGGTGACCGACGCGAAGCTCATTTTTGACTGCGGGAACCAGCACGGGGAGGGCATCTTTTGGAATGCCGTTGATGGCTTGGTTTGGTGGACGGATATTGAAGGGCGCGCGCTTTGGTCTTTTGATTCCGAGACTTCTCAGGGGCAATCCTACCCAATGAAAGATCGGGTCTGTTGCTTTGCGCCTCGTCAATCTGGAGGGTTGATTGTCGCCTTCGCTGATCGGGTTTCTTTCCTGGATTTGAGCACCGGCGACGAAAAGAAAATCTGCGATTTCGAGCCGGAGAATCCGGAGACCAGAACGAATGATGGTCGGATCGATCGGCAGGGCCGTTTCGTTGTTGGCGGTATGAATGAAGTGTCCGGCAAATCTAATTCGTCCGTGATACGCATCGCTGAGAATTTAGATGTGGAAACATTGCTTGAAGGTGTTTCCTGCGCAAATTCGACCTGCTTCGCGGCAGACGGCAAGACGATGTTCTTTGCGGACACGCCAGACCGAGAGATCCTCGCGTTTGACTATGGGGCTGAGCTTTCTGGCCGCCGCGTTTTGGCGTCATTTTCCGACGAACCTGGATTGCCGGATGGGTCCTGCGTCGACGCCGACGGCGGTGTTTGGAACGCGGAATGGGAGGGCCGACGCGTTGTACGCGTCAACCCGCAGGGCGACATCGATACGGTCATCGACCTACCGGTTTGGAAGCCAACTTGCTGCGCTTTCGGCGGTCCCGACCTCGACACTCTGTACATCACGACGTCGCGACTCATGAGCGATGAAGCCACGCTCGCGCGCGAACCACAATCGGGAGGACTGTTCGCAGTCAAGCCCGGCTTCAAAGGGCTACAGGATACACCGTTCTGCGGCTGAACGAATTGATCAGGGAGAAGAAAATGATCCGCTATCTTAAATCCACAACGATCGCGACATCGCTTGCAGTTTCTGCAGGTGCGGTGTTCGCCGAAGACTACCCGACGCCAGTGCCTTTGGCCGACGGCGCACAAGCAGCGATCGATGCGATCACGCCGACAAACGACACATTCCGAATTGCTTACATGCCACCGGCGACCGAGTTCAACTACTACATCGCGATCGGCGAAGGCATCAAAACCGTCGCTGCCGAGCAGGGTGCAGAAGTCTTTATGCTGGCTCCACAAAGCGGCGCTGACATCAATGGCCAAATGGGCATGATCCAAGATGTTCTGACGCAGGATGTTGATGCAATCATCTTTGGTACGCACGATGAGTTTGCAGCGGCCCCTCTTATCGAACAGGCTGTCGATCAGGGCATCGCTGTCTTGATGATCAACTCCGACATTCCGAACTTCCCGACACCGATCCACGGCGTTGTTGGCTATTCTCAGCGCAACGGCACCCATAAGATCGCCGATTGGGCGATTGAGACGTACGGTGGCGAACCTGTGCGTGTCGGCATCATCGAAGGTCAACCTGGCTATCACTCCACAGAACGTGTTGGTGGGTTCCTTGATGGTATCGAAGGCAATGACGACTTCGAAGTTGTGGTTTCCATTCCTGGCGGCTGGAACGTCGAGGGCGGCAACACGGCCGGCATGGACCTTCTGCAGTCTCATCCTGATCTCGACGTCATCTTCGCGGCGAACGACTACATGATCATCGGTGCGTCCTTCGCGGCAAAAGCTCTCGGTCGCTCTGACATCGCTCTGCTAGGCAATGATGGTGACACTTCCGGGCTGGAAGAAATTGCTGCTGGGAACGTCACGGCAACGGTGAACACATCACCTTACCTGATGGGGCAGGCAGCGATGCATGCAACGCTAGACGCGCTGGAAGGCACCTACCCAGGTGGTTGGATCGAGACGCCCACGTCGATTGAAGACCGTGACGGCGCCATTGCTGTTCTGCAAGAGCCTGAAAAGCTCTTCCCGCAGCCTTCTAAAGACTACTGAGTTCCTCCCTGTTTCTCGGTGGCGCGTTTGCGTGCCACCGGGGAGCGCCCTCTTTCTTAGCCCTTTAACCAGCGAGATCACCAAAATGAACGATGCGACTCCTCTTTGGGAATTTGCCGACATCAGCAAGGCCTACCCCGGCGTTCTGGCGAACGACAAGGTGTGCATCAAGCTGATGAAGGGTTCAATTCACGGTCTGCTGGGTGAAAATGGCTGCGGTAAATCGACAATGATCAAGACGCTCTCGGGTGTTCAACAACCTGACAGCGGCAAGATCCTCCACGATGGCAAAGTAGTCCAGATTCCCGGCCCACTGGCTGCGCGAGACATGGGCATCGCAACCGTGTTTCAGGAATTCTCGATCGTGCCGACCTTGTCAGTGGGTGAGAATATCTTTCTGGGGAACATGCCCCGATCGCGCTTCGGCGTAATTGACTGGGCTAAAGTCCACTCTGAATCGGCGCGTGTCCTCAAGGAAATGGACATCGATATCGACTCGGAAGCAATCACCGGCGATCTCTCAGTTGGTGAGCAGCAGCTCGTTGAGATCGCAAAGGCGATCGCGATGGACGCGAGCATGATTATCCTAGACGAGCCGACAGCGGCGCTGGGCGAAGACGAGATTGAACAGCTTCACCAGCTTTTGCGAAACATGCGAAGCCGCGGAACTGCCATCCTTTATGTGTCCCACCGTCTTGATGAGGTTGAGCGTATTGTTGATGAGGTCACGATCCTACGCGGAGGTTGCGTTGTCAGCGCGGCAGGCGAAACAGAGATCAACGTCAGCGAGATCGTCAGCGCGATGGTCGGTGGTGACGTTGGAGAGCACTATCCGAAAGAGAACAATTCAACTGAAGACGTGGTGCTTCGCGCCTCTGGGCTGAAGACAAAACTCGGTGTTTCGGACGCTACATTTGCGTTAAGGCGCGGTGAAGTCCTTGGGCTTGGCGGTGTGTTGGGCTCTGGGCGAACCGAGATCGCGCGCGCGCTGTTTGGGGTCGATAAATTGACGTCCGGATCGGTTGAACTGGATGGCGCCCCGGTCAAGTTTCGAAACGAGATGGAGGCGATCCAAGCAGGTGTTGCCTTGGTTCCAGAAAACCGCAAAACCGACGGGCTGTTCTTCAATTTCAGGGCGAGCGGGAACATCACCGCAGCGTCGCTGGCAAGCATTTCAAAGCTTGGGCTTCTTGATCTCGCTGCCGAAGGGGCTGGCACTGAGCGCCTAATGGACGAGTTGGAAATCTCGGCACAAGCAGAAGCGAAAACCGTCAATTTCTTGTCTGGTGGCAACCAGCAAAAGATCGTCATCGCCCGCTGGCTGTTCGCGGAAGCCCAAGTCTTGATTTTGGACGAACCGACGCAGGGCATCGATATCGGAGCTAAAATCGCGGTCTACAAATTGATGAACGCGCTTACGCGGGCTGGAAAATCGATCATCTTGATCAGTTCAGACCACGACGAGCTTCTCGCCATGAGCGACCGTGTCGCAATCGTTCAGCATGGGGCCATCAAGAAGATCGTGGACGCGAGTGAGCTGTCACATGACGACCTAGTGCGTGCGTCAGCCGACCAAATACATCACACACCTCAGGAGCTTGCAGACTCATGAAACGGATTTTTGACGCTCAATTAATCGGCCCCTTTGCGGCGATGGTCATCGTCGCGCTGATCGTTGCATTGACGACCGACAGGTTCCTCAATCCTGGAAACCTCTCAAACCTGTTCTTGCAGGTGAGCATTGTTGCACTGATCGCGATCGGTTCCACCGTTGTCATCTTTGCTGCCGGCATCGACCTCAGTGCGGGCTCAATGGTCGCGCTTTTGACGATGATACTTGCGCAAATGCTGAAATTTATGGGGCTGCCCCTGATGCTCGGTTTGCCACTCATCCTGGTCGTTGGTGGCGTGTTAGGGTTGCTGCTCGGCGTCATCACGTCCTATGGGCGAATACCCTCATTTATTACGACGCTCGCTGCCCTTATCGCTTTTCGAGGGCTTGCGCTGACGTTTAACAATGGGTCTCCGATCTTCTCGCTGGACCCAGGCTTGGAGCCTATTTTCTACGGCAAACTGGCAGGCATCCCCTTGCCGTTTTTCTATCTGCTGTTCTTCTACACGCTCGCAGCCTTCACGATGAATTTCACCAAACTTGGCCGCGAGATCTATGCCGTGGGCGGCAATCCAGCTGCTGCCGTACTAACGGGCATCAATGTTCGCAAGGTACAGGCCATAACGTTCGCGATAGCCGGCTTCATGACAGCTGTCGGTGCGGTCCTGATGTCTGCCCGACTGAATTCGGGCTCGCCAAACTATGGCCAGACTCTTGAGCTTCAGGCGATTGCGGCTGCGGTCGTCGGGGGCGCCAGCCTTGCTGGGGGGCGAGGCAACATCCTGGCGACTTTTATGGGCGCAATGACAATTGTGATTGTGCAGAACGGGCTCAACCTGAACGCGGCACCCTCGTCGGTTCAGAACATCGTCCTTGGCCTGATCATCTTGCTGGCCGTCGGCATTGATATGTGGCGGGCTGAGCTCTCGGCCCTGCTGTCTTCAATCTTTGGAAAATCCACCTCGGAAAAGAGAGGCTAAAATGGACCTTGGACTTAAAAATAAGCTCGTTCTGGTGACCGGATCTGCATCCGGAATCGGCAAGGCAACCGCACAGATGTTCCTTGCAGAAGGCGCAAAGGTGATTGTGCACGGCTTGACCGACGAAGAGGTTGAAGCCTGCGTGGACGACCTCGCATCTTTTGGCGATGTGGTTGGGAAAGCAGCCGACCTTACCGATATCGAACAGGCCAAGATGCTATGTAATTTTGCCCTCGAACAAGGCGACGTCGATATCCTGGTCAACAATGTAGGCGTTTTTTCGGTAAAGGCCTTTGAGGATCTGACCGACGCTGATTGGGCAGAGTATTTTGACATCAACGTTTTGAGCGCAGTGCGGGTGTCTCGGGTGATCCTGCCGGCCATGTTGAAGCGCGGCACAGGTTCGATCGTGAATTTGGCCAGTGAAGCGGGCGTTAAACCGTTGCCGCAGATGATCCATTATTCAGTGACCAAGACCGCAATGCTTGGGTTGTCTCGCGGGATGGCTGAACTGACCAAAGGAACCGGTGTGCGCGTTAATTCCGTGCTGCCAGGGCCCACTTGGACCGAAGGGGTGAAAGCTTATTTTGACGGGCTCGCCGAGCAAAAGGGGGAGCCGGTGGCGGACATCATCGACAACTACTTCAAGTCTGACGAGCCAACATCGCTGATTCAGCGCTTTGTCCAAGCCGACGAAGTCGCGAAGACAATCGTAACCGTTGCGGCCAACGAGGCCATGAATGGCAGTGCCTACAAAGTCGAAGGCGGCATCGTCCGCAACATTCTCTAAGTCACATCAAAAAAGGAGCCAATCAAATGGCAGCTCTCACTTTCTCACATATTGGCATCACCGTTCCGGACTTGGAGAAGGCGGTTGAATTCTACTCCAAGGCATTTGGCCTTTACGTCATCATGGGCCCAACCGAAGTCCAGCACGACGAAAGCGCCATCGGCCAGATGTGCGATGACGTCTTTGGCGAAGGCTGGGGCTCATTCCGCATCGCACACCTTTCAATGGGTGACGGCGTCGGTATCGAACTCTTCGAATTCCCAAACACCGTCGAAGAAGATCGCCCGTTCGAATACTGGCGTCGCGGTCTTTTCCACTTCTGTGTTCAGGACGAAGACGTAGAAGCGCGCGTGAAAGTCATCGAAAGCCTCGGTGGCAAGCAGCGCATGGAGCAAGTGCGCAAGTACTACCCGGGCGAAAAACCCTACCGGATGGTCTATATGGAAGACCCGTTCGGCAACATCTTTGAACTCTACAGCCACTCGTACGAATTGACATATTCGTCTGCTGCCTATGTCTGATTCAGCATTTGGCCCAGCAAGGGTAGATCGCCCTAAAGTCGTGATAACAGACTACGACTTTGGCGATGTAGATGTAGAGCGTGGCATACTTGAAGCCGCAGGTGCGGAAGTCATCGCGTTGCAAAGCAAAAGCGAGGACGACCTCTTGGAGGCCGCCGCGGATTGCGCCGCGATGATCAACCAATATGCGCGTGTTGGAGCCAAGACCATCGGCGCAATGCAGAAGTGCGAGGTGATCGCTCGGTATGGGGTCGGGGTTGATATTGTCGACGTCGAAACCGCGACCCAGAAGGGCATCTTAGTTACCAACGTGCTCGACTATTGCACGGAAGAGGTCGCCGACCATGCCATCGCCCTTTGGATGACATTGGCGCGTAAGCTGCCCGATTATGATCGCGCCACCCATAAGGGCATTTGGAAATGGCAAAGCGGACAACCCGTCAATCGGCTTCGTGGCCGAACCATGGGAGTCGTCTCCTTTGGCAAGATCGGACAAGCCATTGCAGCGCGCGCACAGGCGTTTGGCGTCAATGTCATAGCTTTTGACCCCTTCCTGCCAGCCGACGTCGCCGCGCAACATAACGCCGCGCTGGTTTCGAAAGCGGATCTTCTCGCTCGGTCTGATTACATCCTGATGCAGGCTCCGATGACCCCAGAGACAAAGCACTTTCTATCTGACGCTGAGTTTGCGGCTATGAAACCAGGTGCGATTTTGGTCAACACCGGCCGCGGTCCGACAGTCGATAACAAGGCGCTCTATCGCGCTTTGACGGACGGGCATCTCGCATCGGCTGGTTTGGACGATCCCGAAGAAGAACCGGCAAAACGTGCCAGCTGGTCCCCCGATGACAATCCGATTTTCACACTGCCGAACGTCCTCGTGACACCGCACGCCGCTTACTACTCCGAGGAGTCGATCATGGCGGCACGGGTCGGCGCAGCAACCCAAGTGGCTAAAGTCCTGACAGGCGTAGCCCCGGACTATCCCGTCAATGCAAAGGCATTGACCGAAATGACAGCTTAAAGGAGCTAGAAATGCCAGACGTATGTAACGACCTCAAAGTCTTCCATGACTTCGAACGCCGCCCTGAATTGCTCGAGAAATTCGACAAAGCTGTTCAGGCCTACTCCGCCGCCGCGATCTTTGCCGATGTGCAGTACCGTACCAATGTCATGGACAGCGGGATCAAACCACCATTTCGCGCCAAGGTCACGGGCCAGGCAATCACCGTTCAGTTGTCCAAAGGCGATCTGGTTGACCCGCTGCGGGCGCTTGAAATGGGACAACCTGGCGACGTGATCGTTGTCGATGCGGGCGGTGATCAGAACACCTCTGTGTGTGGTGGCTTGATGGGCGGCTTGGCTCAAAACCGTGGCATTCGCGGCATGATCGTGGACGGCGCAGGCCGTGACACCGATGAACTTGAAGATATCAACTGGCCTATCTGGACCCGTGCAATCACACCACGTGGCACGCACACGATGTTTTCTGGCCGCAAGGAAGAGCTTTCGATCAACGTCCCGATCGCTTGCGGTGGCGTGGTGGTCAATCCTGGTGACTTCATCGTGGCAGATCTGATGGGCGTTGTTGTTGTGCCGATTGAGACAGCCGAAGAAGTTGTCAGACTGGCGCAGGAGCAAGCTGATCGTGAGGAAGAGACCCGCAAATGGGTTGCGAAGGGTAAGACGGTTGAGGATTTGTTGAATGAATTCGGCCGCATCTAACCCCGTTCTCATCGGTATCGACTGGGGCACCTCCTCGCTCCGCGCCTTTCTTATTGGTGCGGGCGGTGAGGTATTGGATCAGGTCTCAAAGTCCGAAGGCATCATGCATGTCAAAGACGGAGATTTTGAGGGGTCCTTCAGCAGTTTGATCGAGCCCTGGGTCAAAGTTCAGGGCCTGCCCGTGATCGCATCTGGTATGATCACGAGCCGAAACGGATGGGTTGAAACCCCATACCTGCCGCTGCCCTCTGGCGCCCAAGAGCTTGCTGACGCTCTCGTGGCGCATCAGACGTCGGACGGGACTAAAGTTATATTCGTCACCGGAATGACAACGGATCATGGCGACGTTCCAGATGTCATGCGAGGCGAAGAAACGCAGATCATTGGCGCGACTGCGTTTGGCATGTCTGATGGTGTTTTTGTGCTACCCGGAACTCACAGCAAGTGGATTACCGTCCGGGATAGTCAGATCGACGACTATTCAACCTTTATGACGGGTGATATCTTCGCCGCGCTGCGTCAACACACCATTCTTGGCGCATTGATTGAAGAAGGGCCGTTTAACCAACAGGCCTTCGAAAGGGGATGTGCTGTTGGTTTCGCTGAAGGCGGCAACCTTTTGCACGATCTCTTTGGGGTGCGAACATTGCCTCTGTTCGAAAAAATCACCGGGAATATGGTCTCCGATTATCTTTCGGGCCTTCTGATTGGTGCCGAGATTCAAGGTGCGAATGTCGCTTCGATCAAGGATACCGTGACGATCATAGGTCGTGATGATTTGGCCGATCGCTATGAGGTTGCGCTAAAAGCCGCTGGTCTGAAATCCAAACGCGCGCCGGATGATATTGTCGCCAAAGGGCACTTCCTAATCGCGAAAGCGGCGGGGTTGGTATCATGAACCTTTGGGAACAGTCATTGCAGGAAAACCCTCTCATCGCGATCCTTCGCGGTCTGGACCCGGATCGCGCGCTTGATGTCGCGGGTGTATTGGTGGATGCGGGGTTCCGGATTATTGAAGTGCCGATGAACTCACCAGAGCCACTTGTTTCTATTGAGAGAATTGCAAATCGGTATGGCGAACGGATCGTCATCGGGGCAGGAACAGTGTTGACCCCAGACGTCGCGACATCCGTTTGTAATGCCGGTGGGCAGGTCATTGTCGCACCAAATATGGACCCACGCGTTGGCGCGCGGGCACTCGAACTCGGGGCGAAGTGGTGCCCCGGCGTACTGACACCGACAGAGGCGTTCACGGCCCTTGAACATGGTGCGGCGGTTTTGAAGGTCTTTCCTGCAGAATTGGCCCCGCCAAAGGCAATCTCGGCAATGCGAGCAGTCCTACCAAAAGACGCCGTTGTGGCCGTCGTTGGCGGCATTACACCTGATACCATGGATTACTACCGACAGGCCGGCGCCGATAGCTTTGGATTGGGGTCAGCTTTGTTCAAACCATCCTATAATCTGACCGAACTGCAGAAAAGAGCGGAAGCTTTTGTAACAGCGTTTAAGAACGGGAAAAGCTGATGAAACAAACGGTTGTCGTCACCGGCGGGACAAGTGGCATCGGTGCGGGCGTGTCCGAAGTGCTTCAGGGCGCTGGGTATCATGTAATTGCAGCAACAGTGTCGCAGGATGAAATTGACCGGTTTTCGGGGTCATCAGAGATCGAAACCTGCCTGTTGGATGTGACTGACACTGAATCGGTGGAAAGCGTGTTCGACGGTCTTGAAAACCTCGCTGGCTTAGTGAATTGCGCCGGTATTCTGGTACGGAGCGAAGAATACAATATCGATGTTTTTCAGAAGGTGCTCGATGTAAATTTGACCGGCACGATGCGCTGCTGCTTGGCAGCCCAGCCCTTTTTGGCGAAATCGGGCGGGGCGATCGTGAACACAGCGTCCATGCTCAGCACATTTGGCGGCCCTCTGGTGCCAGCCTATTCAGCTTCTAAGGGCGGGGTGGCACAGTTGACCAAAGCGCTCGCTGGAAATTGGGCCGAAGACGGTATCCGTGTGAATGCAATCGCTCCAGGTTGGATTGAAACCGAAATGACCCGCGGATTGCGCGACGCACCGGAACGAGAAGCTGCGATCTTTAGTCGGACACCTTTGAAGCGCTGGGGAAAGACAAGCGAGGTCGGCGCACTTGTGAAGTGGCTCCTGTCCGATGAAGCAAGTTTTGTGACCGGATCGATCTATCCCGTCGATGGCGGCTATTTGGCAATGTAAGGAGACCGAAAATGGTCAATAAGAAAGACTACGACGAACGCACGCCCTATCAATTACCGTTTCCCAAAGAGGCGCAGGAAGAGATCGTCATTCCCGACGCTGTTCCAGAGGATGACCGACTCTGGGTGCCTCAGGCCGAAAACGTATGGTTTCGCCCGCTGTGTTTGAACCGGTCGCAAGGCTACTGGATGAATATCTTGCGTGTTCGAAAATCAGGCGTACTCTCGCGGCACCGTCACCCGCAGCCTGTCCACGGTTTCGTCCTGAAGGGCCGCTGGCATTACCTTGAGCACGAATGGACAGCGGAAGAAGGCGGCTATGTCTATGAGCCGCCCGGTGAAACCCACACACTGGTCGTGCCGGATGGGGTCGAGGAAATGATGACTTATTTTCAGGTAAATGGCGTGATGTGCTACGTTGATCCTTGGGGTGAAGTTCTTGGATATGAAGACGTTTTCACCAAGATCGAGCTTTGCAAGAAACACTTCGAAGAAGTAGGGCTCGGGGCTGACTATGTCGACCGATTTATCCGATAATGCGCTTCGGGTTGCTCTGGTGGCCCATGACGCCCGCAAGCCCGACCTCGTCGAATGGGTGGGGGCCAATTTCGATGCGTTTCGGGGTGCCTCCGTATATTCGACGGGGACAACAGGGCGTCGGTTGTCCGAGGCGATGCCGAGTCTGAACATCACGCCTTTAAAGAGCGGCCCGCTTGGTGGTGATCAGCAAATCGGGGCGATGATCTGTGAGGAGAAGCTAGACGCGTTGATCTTCTTCGTCGATCCGCTCGCACCTATGCCGCATGACGTTGATGTCAAAGCCCTGACGCGGTTGGCGACCGTTTATGATTTGCCTATGGCATGTTCACGCTCAACCGCTGATTTGATTGTGAACGGGCTGATGAGATGAATTCGAGAACTAATCCAAACTCAAGAGCTTTGGGTTAGTTCTCGCATTGCATGGTGATCAGTCGCTCACCAACAGGTATTCCGCAAGACGGTCAATCTGTTCAAGACCAAGTTGGCTCATGTTGGCTTCAATGTCGGCCTTCAGAATGTGTATTAGGTGGTCGATGCCACGCGCCCCAAATGACGCCACTGCAAACTGAAACGCGCGTCCAGCCATGACGAAATCGGCACCTTTGGCCAGCGCTCGCATAACATCCAATCCCCAAGCTATGCCTGAATCGTAGATGAGCGGTACATCCGGCCCAACAGCTTCTCGGATTTTCGGGAGTTGGTCGATAACGGCCGGTGCAGCCTCGAACTGACGGCCAGAGTGGTTCGATACCCAGATGCAATCTGCACCTTCCTCTACCATTCGTTTGGCGTCTTCTGGTCGCAACACGCCCTTCACGATCAAATGGCCATCCCACTCCTGACGCAATTCCTTCAGGTATTGCCAATCTGGAATGCCGCGGATCAGCGCGCCTGCATGGGTAAAACTTTCTCGCCCACGCTGAGGGATATAGTCGTCGAAGAACCGCATCCTAGGCATGATGCCTTCCCTAAGATGTGCAAGACACCAAGAAGGACACATTGCCATTTCTTTGATCGTCCGCAGATCAGCTTTGGGCGGCACGGTTAGATTGGCGCGCCGCTGTCGCTCGCGTCTGCTTTCTTGCGGGACATCCACAGTGATGATCAGCGTATGGAACCCAGCCGCCTTGATCCTCGGCAGCATCTTTTGACGCAGCTCAGCGGACTTTACCGGATAATGCTGAAACCACCCGTTGTTGCCGATGTGGGGGGCGACATCTTCCGGTGACGCAACCGCGACGCTGGACAGCGAAAAAGGGATGTTGTGCGCGACCGCAGCTTTCGCAAGCATTCGCTCGGCGCCTGCCCACATCATGCCGGACATTCCAACAGGGGCGATCCCAAACGGCAAATCGTATGTCTGCCCAAGAAGCTCTGTTTTCAGATCAGCCGTCGTGCGCCCACACAAGACGCTGGGCATGAACCCGATTGCATCAAGCGCATCACGATTTGTTTTCAGCCCCAGCTCCCGTCCAGTCGCGCTGTCGAGATACTCAAAAGCGAATTTCGGCATGCGTTTGCGAGCAGCTTGTCGCAAATCCTCGATGGATGGGTGAGATAGGTCGAGATCCATTCGGTTTCCCCTTTGTTAACTCGCTCTTGCAGTTCTCTCTGGTTACCAAAGAGACGGTAAAGCCAATGAAATTGCGGGCACATAGGTGATCAGCATCAAGAGAATGAGCATACCTGCGAAGAATGGCAGAATTGCTTTGCTGAGTTTCTCAATGGACACGCCTGAAATCCCGCTTGCGACGAATAGGTTTACGCCGAGAGGTGGAGTGCAAAACCCAATGGCCAAGTTGACTGTGAGGATCACGCCAAATGCGATCGGGTCGACTCCTAGCGCAGTCGCGACGGGAAGGAGGATCGGTGTCATGATGATGATTGAAGAGATCGTCTCCATAAACATACCGATGACCAACAACAACAGATTAATAAGCAACAGGATGATGATCGGATTGTCAGACATGCTGGTGATGGTGATGGACAGTTCGGCTGGGATCCTTGCAAGTGTGATCAGCCTACCAAACGCCGTCGCCATGATTACCAGAACAAGGATCGTCCCACTGGTCTTCGCGCTCTGCGCCAAGACTTCTGGCAGATCCTTTATGCCAAGATCGCCGTACACAAAGATGCCGACGACAGCCGCGTAGACCACTGCAACTGCGCCTGCCTCGGTCGGTGTGAAAGCACCACTATAGATGCCGCCCAGAATAATGCCTGGAACGAGCAACGCCCAAATGGACTCACGGAAGTTCTGCCAAACGCCGATCTTAGAGAACTCTGTGGTCGACTCCTGAACGTCAGTGTCTTTGCGCAGCAACAAGCGTGCGACAACCATGAACATGATTGCAAACAGAATGCCCGGAATGATGCCTGCTAAAAACAGCTTCCCGATCGAAACTTCCGCAGTAACGCCATAAATGATGAATGGAATGCTTGGCGGGATCATAACCCCAATCATGCCAGAGGACGCGGTCAGCGCCCCACTGAAGCGCCGCGAATAGCCAACCTTTTCCATTTCGGGGATCATGTTTGAGCCAATGGCAGCGACGGTTGCTGGCGAAGATCCAGAGATCGCCGCAAAGAATACACATGCCAACACATTCACGTAGGCCAACCCACTATGGATGTGGCCGATCAACGCATTTGCGAAGCTGACCAAACGGCGTGACATCCCACCGTGTTGCATCAGGTCTCCTGCGAGAATGAACAGCGGCACAGCGATCAGTGGAAATGAATCGGCGCCCGTGACAACGGATCGGGCCAACAAAACCATCGGCGGTGTGCCGTCAACGAACAGCATTGCGATCATCGTCGCAAGTCCTAGGCAAATACCAATCGGCACGCTCAAAAGAAGCAGTACGAACAAAGAAATGAAGATGGTTGCAGCGAGCATTTGTCTGTTCCTAAGCTTTGTTTGCAGAAATGGTGCGCATGGTCTTCGTCAGATGTTGCACAACACGAAATGACGACAGCGCAGCTCCGACGGGGGCAGACGCATATAAAATTGGAATGGGGAGGCCTAGAACGACCGAGTTTTGGCTGGCCACAAACGGAAGCATGATGAGTTTGATGCATTCAATCGTCAGCGTCACCAAGAACGCGAGCACGAGCAGATCAATGACAACATCAAGGTATAATCGCGCTCGCTCTGGTAGCCCGTCACGGATGATTGTGATGCGGACGTGTTCACGGCTGTGGAAGGCATAGCTGACGGCAAGCCAGACAAACCAAACAAAAAGCCAGAGCGTCAATTCTTCGCCCCAAGACAACGAAGCGTTCATGACATAGCGCATGAACACGTTGCCGAAAATCAGTAGTACGATTGCCGACAGCAACATCGATGCCAGGACTTTTTCGAGGTTGTGGTTCAACCATTTCAACGTAGCCATTTATTCCTCCCAGATTGTCGTAGGCCACCCGAGATCCCGAGATCTCGGATGACCTGTCTTGTCTTAACCCAATCGAATTAGGAGCCGCTTGCCGCTGCAACCGCAGCAATCCAAGCGTCATAGGCGTCTGCACCTACTTCGTCGCGGTATTGCAGACGTACGCCTTCGGTAGAGTCAGCGAACGCTTGGCGTTGCTCTGCCGTCAGTTCCAAAACTTCGACACCAGCGGCACGGATTTCCTCTAGCTGTGAAGCCTCTTCCGCGGATACCAGTTCTGCCTGGTGAGCGCGGGCAGATGCCATTGACGTACGAACGAGCTCCTGGTGTTCATCTGTAAGCGAGTTAAAGAACGGTTGGCTGATGACCGGCATATAGACGGCAAAAACGTGGCCTGTAGTAGAAAGGTGCGACTGGACCTCATAGAAGCGCTGGGATGTGATGATCGCGAGAGGGTTTTCCTGCCCATCAATGACACCTTGCTGAAGCGCGGAGTACACCTCACCAAAGTTCATCGGTGTTGGGTTCGCACCGAGCGCCTCGAAAGTCGCGACATGGGCCGGAACCTGCATCGTGCGCAGCTTTACGCCTTCAAGGTCTGCAGGGGTCGCAATTGGGCGCACATTGTTGGTCACATTGCGCACGCCGAGTTCTAACCAACCAAGCCCAACGAGGCCTTGGTTTTCGACCCGATCGATCATGCTGTCGCCGGCTTCGCTCTCTAGAACGTCAAAAGCGATCTCTTTGGATGCGTACATGTAAGGTAGCTCGATCACAGCAAAGGCCGGATCCCAACCCGCAAAGAACGAAGATGGCGGGATGGCCATTTCCAATACGCCCGTCTGAACGCCTTCGATCATTTCACGGTCAGGGCCCATTTGCGAAGACGGGAAGATTTGAACGTCGATTTCGCCATCAGAGCCAGCCTCGACTAACTCTTCAAAGTGCAACAGCGCGCGGTGCATGTGGAACGATTCTGCTGCGCCGTGACCAATTTTGATGACGGTTTCGGCTGATGCGGTCATGGCAAGCCCGGTCGACAGGATGGCGGCGAGTGTGAATGTGGATTTGTTAAACAAGGTGTCCTCCCAAGGGTTAATTTCATTGAGCTCTCCACTGCTCTGCCGTCTGACATATCAGATATGATTTAGAAATCAATAAAACATGTGCTATCCATGTTAAAACGGGCTACAAACAGAGAAGCTATGTCAGATTCAATTCACCTCAAGCGACCGGATTCCTTAAGCAAAATAGCGGAAGAGGAAATTCGAACGAACATCGTCAACGGAACGTATCATTTGGGAGAACAGCTGCAGGAAGCTAAACTTTCAAAGGCAATTGGCATCAGCAAGACCCCGATTCGCGAAGCGCTTGCTGCACTTAAACTCCAAGGGCTCGTCGAGATCATTCCTCAGCGTGGGGCATTTGTGTTCAGTCTATCCCAAGAGGATGTAGTGCAGCTATGCCGGTACAGGTTGATCCTCGAAACGTCTGCGATGGACGCCGCACTTGTCGAAGACCCCACGAACTTTCTCGCTGAACTTGCGGACGTCGTTTCCAAGATGTCTGAAGCTCTCGATGCTGATGCATTTGAGCAATACCTCGAGCTGGACGCTGATTTTCACGACGCCTTTTTCAGGCATTGCGGCAATAGTTTTCTGAAGGCCGGCAATCAAAATGTCAGTGACATCGTTCGAACGATGCGGACTCATTTGTCACAGCGCGCGGAACGAACAGCGAAATCCTTCGCTGAGCATGAGGCAATATTGGCCCACCTGAGCGAAGGCAAAGCGAGATCAGCGAAGGCAATCTTGAAACGGCAAATCACGCGTGGGGAGCGTTCTTATTCGGACTTGAGTTGGGCCAGGTGAATGTAAGAAAACCTCTCAGATTTTCCGGCGCACCGAACGCAGCCTAACGGAACCACTGCAAGGCAAGAATTTTGATGGTCCCTTTACGGAGTGGTGGCAATTCGGTCGCTAGGTCTTCACAGTACCCTTCAACATAAGAGCCCCTTCGAGCTAATTAGCAAGTCCGCCCTTGGAATGCCGCGCTGGTCGGTATTCTCGTCCTCTTAAGGACCGGAACCCGTTGCGGTCATCTTCTCCAATGGCTGCTTTTTACCATATCGCTGCGGCGCAACATTCCGGTTGCTGCAGGCACGAACCCCGGTTTGCAATTTCTGCGCGTGCATCCGCTGCGAGGGCAAAAGGCGGCTATGTCTGCAAAGCCGCCAAAAACCAACTCCGGCCATTCCCCCTCTAGTTACCCAAACCTCACAAAACACCAAAACGAAAAATCCGCCCAACAGGACGGGTTTTCCAGTTTTGCGACCACCTCGCTGCGGGCAGTTTGTAATTCAACTCGTCCGAAAGGTTTTTCTCAGACAACATGAGCTAGGGGGTTCTTCTCTTCTGGCTTGGTCGATCAGCAATTGATCGGTTGTGTCAATCTGGAGTCGGTTCTGGAAACATAGGCAAAGCGCATGGCAGGCAATGGCTTGTCTTTCCCGTCGATAAGCACCCCTCCGGGCCGGACGATCAGCTCGACTTTTTCGATGGGTGCGCTGCCGATATTGAAGCGCGCTGAACTACGATATGATTTGCCCAAGAAACTGCTGTAATGGTTGACCAGTTCTTTGGTTGAAACCGGGGCTAACTCGCGACCCTCGTATACTAGGCGAAGACGTTCTGGAGAAACCTGAACATCGGTTACTTCGTCCGCAAAGGCCGTAACCAATGCTTCCAATCTACCATCAAACCATCTCAGCGAAACTCCGACGTTATGGGATTGTTTGGGGCCGATGGTAAACTGAAACTTGGAAGTCGATGTGTTATTACACTGCCCAGTCACTTTCGCGCCTGCACCCTGCGCCAAGTACAATTGGTAAGTGGTTGTTTCCGGGATTGGTACGCAACTTGCCAATATTAAAATAGAGGCAAATGCGGTGGCCAGAAGAAGCTTCATCGCGATCTCTTTTCTGATTGTTTCGTGCCGATACCGGAACGGGCAGCATTTTCAAAGTGCGTAATACCCTCTCAGGTACACAGCGTGATCCGGCATCGTTCCGGGCGGCGCAACCGTGGCTCGGATTTCAGCATCCCCGATTAGGGCAATCATGTCGCTTCTTACAGGTATGGCCGGGGTGGGCTTTCACCAATACTACCAGCACTGCCTTTATCGAATGGAATAGACAGACGTTTACTATACTTGCTGAGCCGCCAAAAAACCAATCCCAGCCATTTCCCCTCTAGATACCCAAACCACACAAAACACCAAAACGAAAAACCCGCCCGATAGGACGGGTTTTCCAGTTTTGCGAGCGCCCCGAAGGCCGCCTCACGTTTTATCAAACGTGTTTCTTGATCTCGCCGGACTTCAGGCGGGACAGGTAGCTGTCCAGCTCGGTTTTGACGATTGGCATCAAGCAATAGAGCGCGGCAATATTCACCACCGCCATCGCAAAGATTGCCGCATCAGAGAAGTCGATGACCGGACCAAGGCTTGCAGAGGCACCGATCACAACAAAGATACAGAAGATCACTTTGAAGACGATCTCTTGGGTTTTGCCCTCACCAAAGAGGAAAGTCCAAGCTTTCAGCCCGTAGTAGGACCAAGAGATCATGGTCGAGAAGGCAAAGAGGATCACGGCCAGCGCCAGCACATATTTGAACCAGCCAAAGGCAGAAGAGAACGCTGCCGAAGTCAGGGCCACGCCGCCATTGCCATCCACAGTCTGGATTGCGGTACCAGCTTCGTTCAGGATGTAATTGCCGGTCGCGGGATCGGTCATCAACTGACCGGTAATGATAATCACCAGCGCTGTCATGGTACAGATCACAACCGTATCAATGAACGGCTCCAGCAAGGACACGAACCCTTCGGTGATCGGCTCTTTGGTTTTCACCGCAGAGTGCGCGATTGCCGCAGAACCCACACCGGCCTCATTGGAAAACGCCGCCCGTTTGAAGCCCTGAATCAGCGCTCCGACCATGCCGCCCGCAATACCTTTGCCGGTAAACGCTCCGTCAAAGATTTCACCGAAGGCCGCGCCGATCTGGTTGAAGTTCATCAGAAGGATGACCAATGCGACAATCACATACATCACGCCCATGAAAGGCACGACTTTTTCGGTGACCTGCGCGATGGATTTCAAGCCGCCGATGATCACGGCAAATACGATGCCCGCAAAAACAAGGCCTGTGATCCAGCCGGGAAATTCGCCAACGACATTGGTCAACTGGGCGTGGGCCTGATTGGCCTGGAACATGTTGCCGCCGCCAAAGGCTCCCAGAATACAGAAGATCGCAAACAGCACGGCAAGGAATTTCCCGCCGGGCAGACCGCGCTCCGCAAACCCTTTGGTCATGTAATACATCGGCCCGCCAGAGACCGTGCCATCAGGGTATTCATTCCGGTATTTCACCCCGAGCGTACATTCAGTGAATTTCGATGCCATCCCAAGCAACCCGGCAAGGATCATCCAGAAGGTCGCCCCAGCGCCGCCAATGCCGACGGCAACCGCCACACCGGCGATATTCCCAAGGCCGACCGTGCCCGACAGCGCCGTGGTCAAGGCCTGAAAATGGCTTACCTCTCCGGCATCATTAGGGTCGGAATAATCGCCTCTGACCAAGGCAATCGAATGCGGGAAAGCCCGAAACTGAATAAAGGCAAAATACAGCGAAAACACCGATGCGGCGATCACCAGCCAAGCCACGATCCACGGAAAGGACGTGCCCGGAAAAGGGCTAAAGATAAAGCTGACAAACCAGCCGGTTGAGTTTGCAAAAGCCGCATTGACGGTTTCATCAATGGATTGAGCCATCGCGGGGGCGGCCGTAAGGCTCGCAGCCGTGGCCAAGGCCCCTAGGCGCAGTGTCGAATGTGTCATTAGAGTTCCAATTCTTTTTGCTTAAGGGACGATTGTCACAGGGGCGGGGGCGGTCTGCGCAAGGCTACCGGCCACCGATCCAAAAATGCGCGCACCGGCTTCGGTATGGCCATTGCGCCCGATAATCACCTGCGCGACATTTTCAGCCTTGGCCATGTCACTGATGGTATTTGCGATATGGCCGTATTTGACCGCCGTATCGACAGACACACCCGCGTTTTCACAGAGCGCGCGTACCGGGGCGAGGATCGCGGTTTCGGCCCGCTCCAATTCCTCTTTGCGACGTTTGTGACGCTCTTCAATCTCGTTTGGCGTCAGGAATGAAAACGGTGACCATTCCAAAACATGAACAAGCAAAACACCTGTATTGGCGGACTTTGCCGCCGCAAGAGCGAAATCGAGGGCGCGACGCGACGCGTCGCTCCCATCGTAACCGACTAGAATTTGTGACAATGTTAGGATCTCCTGTCCCTGATAAATACGGACGTGCGATAATGCTCTGACAGTGCTCTTTATTGTATTTTCCCGCGAACACAGAATTCCGCACCGCAACGCCAGATCTAAAGTTGTGCCCAATTATTAAGCAAATTCAACAAAAATCGTATAACATGTCGCACCTATGGGCAGCCTAAAAACCATTTCACCGTTGACCTGTGCCCGGTTTCACCCCATATGAGCGTCAGGATCGGTTGCCGCGTGAGCAGCCCGCCCGAGTCATTCGCGGCAAATCCTGTTGCTGAAGCGCTTCAGCCAAACCGACAAGCGCACACTCCCAAGTTCCCAATTCACGCGGGGTTCTGACGATTGGATCGATCAGACCGGCGTACTGCCCCTGAGAGGATTTGATCGCAACCACGACGTAGCGACTCCGGATTCTGTCCGGACGCATCCGTATTTGATGGGGTCTGCCTTGGGGCGACCCTGAAGAAAGGGTCTTTTGTGACCACATTTAAAGAACTGGGGCTTAATCCCCAATTGCTCAAAGCCATCGAAGGCGCGGGCTATACAACACCTACACCGATCCAGACTCAGGCGATCCCGCATGTGCTAAACGGCCATGACGTGCTGGGCCTTGCGCAAACCGGTACCGGTAAAACCGCCGCTTTCGGTTTGCCACTGGTTGATCAACTTCTTGGCCAACAGGGCCGTCCCGATCCCAAAACCGTCAAAGCTTTGATCCTTGCGCCGACCCGCGAACTGGTCAACCAGATCGCTGACAACATGAAAGTCTATGTCCGTGGTACACCCCTGAAGGTGAACACGGTTGTGGGCGGTGCGTCGATCAACAAGCAGATCGAATTCCTGAAACGCGGCACCGATATTCTGGTGGCAACCCCGGGCCGGTTGATCGACCTGCTGGACCGTCGTGCCCTGCGCCTCGATACAGCGACCTTCCTTGTCCTCGACGAAGCCGACCAGATGCTGGATCTTGGCTTTATCCACGCCCTGCGCCAGATCGCATCGCATCTGGGCAAAGAACGTCAGACCATGTTGTTCTCAGCCACCATGCCAAAGCAAATGGAAGAACTGAGCCAAGCTTATCTGGACCGTCCGAAACGGGTTCAGGTATCGCCTCCCGGAAAGGCTGTCGATAAGATCGAACAGAGCCTTTATTTCGTGGGATCTAAAGGCAAGTCCGATCTGCTTAAGGAAATGCTGGCGAAAAACCCAGACGATCTGTCCCTTGTGTTTGGCCGTACCAAACATGGCTGCGAAAAGCTTATGAAGCATCTGGTGGATCGTGGCTTCAAAGCCGTTTCCATCCATGGCAACAAAAGCCAGGGCCAGCGCGAACGTGCGATCAAAGCCTTTAAATCCGGCGAAGCCCGTATTCTGGTTGCCACCGATGTGGCCGCCCGTGGCATCGACATACCCGGCGTCAGCCATGTTTATAACTACGAGCTGCCCGAAGTACCGGAAAACTACATCCACCGCATCGGCCGGACCGCTCGTGCTGGTGCCGAAGGTCAGGCCATTGCCTTTGTGAATGGCGCTGAACTGGGCCGTTTGCGCGACATCGAGAAACTGATGAAACGTGAAATCCCTGTCGCCGGTGGCGAACGCCCCGAAGAAGAAGACGCGCCCGCCCGCAAGGGCCGTGGTGGCGGCGGCAACCGTCGTGGCAATGGCGGCGGCCCGCGCAAATCATTCGGTGGTGGTAGTGGCAAACCCGGTGGCAAGCCGCAGGGCAAACCCGGCGGCAACCGTCGTCGCCGCTCAAAACGCGCCGCTTAAATGATTTAGGGCCAGCTTAACCGCTGGCCCTTTTCGTATCTGGTAGCCGTGATCAAAAGCGCCCCACTTTGTTTCCTAAATATCCTTGGGGAGCCGCCCCGTGGGCGGCGGGGGCAAAGCCCCAATTAGCGGAACAGCAAAATCGGCACGTGGCAGGAGCGCACCATCTCGCTTGTGGTTGACCCCAAAATCAGACTCCGCAGCCGAGACGTGGCATAGGCCCCCATCATCAACATGTCGATCTTCTCGGCTTTGATTTTCTCAGAGATCACTTCGGATGCATGACCCGCAACAATGTCGGCTGAAACCTCATAGCCCGCGGCTTTCAATGTGGCAGCCGCCCCTTCAAGCGCTCGTCGTTGTTTAGGCTCATCTTCCCCGACACTCAGCAAATTCGCCTTAAGTCCGGCAAAGACCTTTGACTTAGCAATATGGTCCACAGCTTTCATCGTCGCAGCAGAGCCATCAAAAGCGATCATGAAGTTATCCACGCTCATAAACGCCCGCGAGGCCACCAAAACCGGAATAAGCGACGCTCGCGCCACGCGCTCGAGATTGGAACCAAGGTGCAGTTTGGCAAAGTCCGCCCCCTCGCCGCGCTTGCCGATTACCACCAGATCGGCGTCTTTTTCAGCCAACAGCAGTTCCTCGATCAAATCACCGTGGCGCAAACGGGTTGTCACCGCCTCTACGCCTGCGGCTTTGATCCGGGTTTCGGCATCTTCCAGTATCGCCCGACCGCGCTTTTGCGCCAGTTTGGCTTTCGCAATATCGAGTTCGGCCAGTTCATCCATCAATTTGGAACGCGCGCCCAAACCGATATTGCCGGACAGATTGCTTGTTGCCCCTTCGCGGCGCCCCAAAATATGCAGCACCTCAACCGAGGACCCTTTGCGTTTGGCAACCCATGCAGCGTAGTCACAGACGCTCTCAGAATAAACAGAGCCATCCACCAATGCGATAATTTTTGACATATCTGCTCTCCTTAATGGCCCATCAAACGCTCTAGCGCGCCGGGTTTGTCATGTTCCGCCAAACGTCCCATCAGGGTTTCGCTGGCTTCATTCATACCGATGATCTCTACCTCGGCCCCTTCACGACGGAACTTTAACACCACCATATCCAAAGCGGCCACAGAAGAAATATCCCAGATATGCGCGTTCGAAACGTCGATCACGACCTCATCCAGCACTTCGTTAAAATCAAAGGCATCGGCAATGTCAGGCGCGGTCGCAAAAAACAGCTGCCCCTCGACCCGATAAGAGCGCTTGCGCCCGTCTGCGGAAAGTTCAGAACCGATGCGGAAGACCGCAGCGATTTTCCAAGCAAAGAAAATGCCCGACAGCAGCACACCGGTCAAAACGCCCAGCGCAAGGTTGTGCGAAAATACCGTGACCAGAACCGTCGCCACCATCACGATCGAGGACGCTCGGGGATGGCTGCGCAGGTCCTTCAACGACGACCAGCTAAAAGTTCCCACCGACACCATGATCATAATCGCGACAAGGGCCGGCATCGGGATTTGCGCCACCCAGTCCCCCAGACCCACAATCAGGATCAGCAAGAAAACACCGGCGGCAAAACAGGACAACCGCCCGCGCCCGCCGGATTTCACGTTGATCATCGACTGACCGATCATCGCGCAACCGGCCATACCACCGATAAATCCGGTAGCCGTATTGGCTACACCCTGACCGATACATTCACGGTTCTTGTCCGATTTCGTGTCGGTCAGATCATCCACCAACTGTGCTGTCATCAGGCTTTCCAACAGACCCACAACCGCAATCGCCGCCGAAACCGGCAGGATGATTTGCAGCGTTTCAAGGTTCAGCGGAATATCGGGGATCAAAAACACCGGCAGCGTATCCGGCAGCGCGCCCATATCGCCTACGGTCCGCACATCCAGACCCAGCAGCATCGACAGCGCCGTCAGCACGATAATCGTGACCAAGGGGCTGGGAATAGCGCTGGTGATATAGGGAAACAGATAGATGATCGCCAAACCACCGGCGATCATCACCCAGGTCAGCATGTTCACACCCTCGTTGGCCATGTTCATTTCCGGCAATTGCGCCAGAAAGATCAGGATCGCCAGCGCATTCACAAAGCCCGTCATCACCGATTTGGAGACAAAACGCATGACATTGCCAAGCTTGAGCAAGCCCGCGCCAATCTGAAGCAAACCCGCCAGAACCGTCGCCGCCAACAGATATTGCAACCCGTGATCCTTGACCAAGGTCACCATCAGAACCGCCGTCGCGGCCGTTGCCGCAGAGATCATCCCCGGACGCCCACCGGCAATCGCGGTGATCACCGCAATCGAAAAGGACGCATACAGCCCGATTTTAGGGTCCACACCCGCGATGATCGAAAAGGCAATAGCCTCGGGGATCAGCGCCAGCGCTACAACAAGACCTGCCAACAGGTCCGCGCGAATGTTGCCCAACCAATCTTGGTGCAGGGTCGAAAGAGTGTCAGCTTTCACAGGGTATCTCCAGCGTCAGGGGCGGCCCTTGCCACCCGTCCGGTTCGCATTTGCCGCAGGCCTTACAGATGTTGGCGCCAACACGCCACCCCAGAGCCGTTTTAAGCGCTGAACTTGACCATAAAGACACGTTTTTCAGCCCTATTTGCCGAAGCGATGCTTAGCACTGGTCTGCGGCACCGGATTTTCTATGGTGTGGATACGTTTTATTCCCAAGAGGTATTCATGGCCCGCACAGCCTTTGTCACCGGATCGGCCGGATTTATCGGATTTCACACCTGCAAACGTCTGCTGGCCGAAGGCTGGACGGTGATCGGCTTGGATGCGATGACCGATTATTATGACGTCACCCTGAAACAGCGCCGTCACGCCATGTTGCTTCAGTCCCAAGGATTCACGGCATTGGAACAAAGGCTCGAAACGCCGGGCGTGCTGATGGAGGTTTTTGAAACCCACCGACCGGATGTGGTGATCCACCTCGCCGCGCAGGCGGGGGTGCGCTATTCGATTGATGCGCCGCGCTCCTATGTCGAAGCGAACCTGATTGGCACCTTTGAGCTGCTCGAAGCCGCCCGCGCTTATCCGCCGGCACATATGTTGCTGGCTTCGACGTCTTCGGCATTCGGCGCCAATACGGTGATGCCCTATGCCGAAACCCATAAGGCGGACACACAGATGTCGTTTTATGCAGCTACCAAAAAGGCGACCGAGAACATGGCGCATTCCTATGCGCATCTCTACGATCTGCCGACCACGATGTTTCGCTTTTTCACTGTATACGGCCCATGGGGCCGCCCCGATATGGCGCTGTTCAAGTTCACCTCGGCCATTCTGGAAGGCCGTCCGATCGACGTCTACAACCACGGCAATATGCAGCGCGACTTTACCTATATCGATGATCTGGTCGAAGGCATCCTGCGCCTGATTGAAGCCGCCCCCCAGCGCCCCGCCACAGCCGACGATATTTCGCCTGTGGACAGCTTGTCTCCTGTCGCACCGTTTCGTGTGGTGAATATCGGCAACGGTCAACCCAGCCAGCTGGGCACCTTTATCGAAGCCATCGAAACCGCCTTGGGTCAGACGGCGACCAAAAACTTCATGGATATGCAGCCCGGCGATGTGCCCGCGACATGGGCCGACGACAGCTTGCTCAAGGAATTGGTCGGGGCCATCCCACGCACCGAGCTTCAGACCGGTGTGCAAGCCTTTGTTGACTGGTATCGCAAGGATTACCGCCCCGATTAAGCGCCGCCCGCGCCCTCGGATAGATCAGAGACGCGCAGCTTGATGGCGTTCAGCATGTGCTGCGTTTCAACCCACTGGGCGCGGTGATCCAGATCAGCGACCCCGTCGAGCACCGGATCATAGGTTGCAATCGACGTGTTGAGGGCCGCTTCAAACACCTGCGCCAATTCGGCCTGTAGGTGCGGCCGATCCTGACCAAGGATTTCCGACAGCTCTGCCACAGAAGCAATAGAAAGCCAGATGTGCCGCTGAGAGCGCAGCGACAGCCGCGCCTCGGCCAGCATCGGCTGCGGGGCATCCGCCGTGCCAAGCGGAAGGGCAAGTCTCAGATCAATCGTATCCTGCAGCCCGTCCTGCACCGCTTTTACAAACTGTTCCCGCACCACCGGATCGCGAAAGGCGGGGCTTCGCACCCCTGTGGCGGTATTCACTTCGACGGCCCAGACCTGCCAACCGGCTAAAACCTCAGAGGACACATGCGCCAGACCGGCTGTGATCTCTTGGATCGCCTGACAGCCCGCTGCGCTTGCACCGGCTGCCTTTGGGGCGAACATCGCGTGCTCAAGTGCAAAAAACCCCTGAGTCGCTGACGTGGGGTCGGCAAATTTTGCCCGCCGCGCCGGCGATTGCAGGGGGCCGAACTGCAGATGGCTGACGTTGAGCCACGCATCAAATGCAACATCATAAGCCTGACGCAGATAGGGCGATTCTGCGGTGCAATCGGCCAGCGCGGCTTTTGACAGGGAATCGGTTGTGGCCTGCAATTGCGCCATGCGTGGCAGAACGTGAAAATTTATCGCATCCTCAACCGTTTTACCGGTATCGGCCTGCGCCACCGCAGCCCCCCAAATAAGAGACAAACACAGCATAATTCGACGCATTCGGGGCTCCTGAAGCGGTTATTCTATCGCTGCAATGGTCTCGATCGGCGTGCATCGAGCCCCCTGCACTGAAGCGCTCTCTTGACGGAAATCCCAAAGAGATAAAACCAGATATTGCAGCGCCCTGCGGTTCGCCGCTGATTACGGATCAAGACCCTTCGGGCTTTGGTGATTGAAGCTCTGTTAATATCGGGCATTCGGGCCGGTCATTTCCGGCGCATTTTTGCACCAAGATCGACAGCGTGTCCGCCATCGCCTGCAGCCCGGCGATTTTGCTGTTTATCTCTGTCAGATGATCCAGCGCGATCTTTTTGACTTCGGCACTGGCGCGGTCTGAATCCTGATAAAGGGCAAGCAGAGCACGGCAATCCTCAATGGTGAAACCAAGACTGCGCGCCCGCGCCAGAAACGTCAGGTTATGTACATCGCGCGAGGCAAAGACCCGATAGCCATTTGCATCACGTTGCGCCAAAACCAGACCGATATCTTCATAATAGCGGATGGTTTTTGCCGGTAGACCGGATTGTTTGGCCGCCTCTCCGATATTCATCCGCCGACCTCCGCCGCTAGGGATACCCGCCGCAGGCGCAGGGCATTGCTGACAACACAGACGCTAGATAGGGCCATCGCCCCCGCCGCCAGCATCGGCGACAACATCGGGCCTCCAAAAGGCACCAGCCCTCCCGCCGCAACCGGAATCAGAACCACATTATAGGCAAAGGCCCAGAACAGGTTCTGACGGATATTACGCATTGTGGCCGCGCTGATCGCCCGCGCCTGAACGGTTTTACCAATATCACCCGACATCAACACTACATCTGCAGATTCAATGGCGATATCTGTGCCCGTGCCCAGCGCCACCCCGATATCCGCCGCCGCCAAAGCAGGGGCATCATTGATTCCATCTCCGACAAAGGTAATCGGTCCAAAGCGGGACTTCAGGCTCTGAACCGCCTCAACTTTGCCTTTGGGCAAGACTCCGGCGATGACGGTATCAATCCCCAGCTGACGCGCAATCGCTGCCGCCGCCGGTTCTGTATCACCCGACACCATCGCAACCTGTAACCCGTGTCGCTTTAGCGCCGCAATCGCCTGCGCCGCTTCGGGTTTCACCGGATCGCTTACCGCCAGAACCGCCGCAAGAGTGTCATCTACGGCAGCAAAGATCGGCGATTTTACCGCCTCGGCATAGCGCTGCGCGGCCCCATCGGCCTTAGTGACATCAATGCCTGCCTGACGCAGAAAGCGCACAGAGCCGATGCGGATCACATGACCGTCGACCGTGGCGCTTGCGCCCAGCCCAACGACCGCCTGAAACCCTTGCGCCTGCGGTCCTGTTGCCCCTTCCGAGCGGCTAAACGCCACGATGGCACGCGCAATCGGATGCTCTGAGGCGGTCTCAACCGCACCAATCCAGGCCAGTACATCGTCTTTTTCCAGATCGGCCAACATCTCAAAATCCGTTACCACAGGGCGGCCCTGCGTCAGCGTGCCGGTTTTATCAAAGGCGATCACCTGTGATTGCTGCATCGCCTGAAGTGCGGCGCCTTTGCGAAAGAGAATACCCTGTTCGGCGGCGCGTCCGGTGCCAACCATTATCGATGTGGGCGTCGCCAGCCCCATCGCACAGGGGCACGCGATGATGAGAACCGATACACCGGCAACCAGCGCCACCCCTAGCGCGGGAGGCGTGCCAAAGACCAACCACACCAGAACCGTCAAAGCTGCCAGACCAAGAACCACCGGCACGAACAGCCCTGTCACGCGATCCACCAAAGCCTGAATCGGCAGCTTACTGGCCTGCGCCTCTCCGACCATAGAGACAATTTGCGCTAGAACAGTCTCTGATTGTGGGGTGGTGACGCGATACACCAGCCCTCCAGCGCCATTGATCGTGCCGCCGATCAAAGGTGCACCCTTCCCGCGCACCACCGGCAAAGGCTCTCCGGTGATCATGCTTTCATCAACATCACTTTGGCCCTCAACCACACAGCCATCAATCGCCACACGCTCTCCGGGGTGGAGCTGAACCAGATCGCCGACCCGCAACTGCGCAACCGGCACCTCTTGGGCCACGCCGTTTTGCAACCGCTGTGCTGTTTCGGGGCGCAATCCGATCAGATGCCGGATGGCCGCACCGGTTTTCCCCTTGGCACGGGCCTCCATCCAACGCCCGGTCAGGATCAGCAAAATGATCACGCCGACCGATTCATAATAGACATGCGCACTGCCCTCCGGCAGCACATCCGGCACGACTGTCGCGCACAAGGAATAAGAGAACGCTGCCAATGTCCCCACCGCCACCAGCGAGTTCATATCGGGCCGACGCCGTAAAAGGTTCGGTATGCCGGTTTGATAAAACATCCTGCCCGGCCCGATCATCACAAGGACCGTCAACAGAAGCTGGATATAATTGAGGGGCCCCGTCCCGAACGTCTGGTGCAGCAGGTGATGAAACGGCGGAAAAACATGTCCGCCCATCTCTAGCAGGAACACCGGTGCCACTAGAATAGCAGCCCAGATAACCCGGTGTTTCAACCGCGCCATCTCGTCATCCCGGTGACTTGCCTGCGGGTCTGCAGAGTCTGAAACGGGCGTGGCGCTATACCCGGCATTGGCGATCACATCCGCAAGAGCGGCTTCGGATAGAAGCCCGGCCCGCGCGCGCACCGTCGCGATCCCCGTTGCCAGATTTACCGAAGCGAAAGTGACGCCTTTCGCCTGTAACAGAGCCTTTTCGACCCGTCCCACACAAGACGCGCAGCTTAAGCCTTCAACGGTAAAACCAAAGCTGTCTTCACGCGCAGGGTAACCGGCTTTTGCCAAGCGTTCGGTGATATCGGCAACGTCTCCTCCGATCACCCGTGCCTGTTCGGTCGCCAGATTGACGGTCACATCCTGAACACCCTCGACTTCTCGCAAGGCGGATTCAACGCGCCGCACACAGCCGGCGCAGCTCATGCCTTCTAGGGTAAAGTCGTGGATTTCTTGCATTTTGCTATCAATTCTTGTGGACTGGATGCCCCCTAACTAACCCTTCCAGTGACTGGAAGGTCAAGTCCTGCCGTTGACCATTTCGCCTAGCTGTGACACCACGTCCCAGAGCGCCCTTGGGTTTCTGAACATCTGAAAACAGGGGCAATTCGGCGCAGGCAGGCACGCCGCGCCGGTAAGGATGGTCCATAGTGGGCCACAGCATAGTATTGACGCCCTAGGAGATGCCCAAAATGGCCAGCAAATTAGATCAATTGCGTAACATGACCGTCGTCGTTGCCGATACCGGCGACATCGGAGCCGTTGCCGCGCTCAAACCCGAAGATTGCACCACCAATCCTTCGATTGTTCTAAAGGCCCTGCAAAGCGATGATTTCGCGCAAGCCTTTAAAGACGCCGTTGCAGCGGGCAAAGGCTCTGAGAATGCCGTGCACGCGATTGCGGATGATCTGACCGTGACCGTCGGGGCCGAGCTTAGCAAATTGGTGCCGGGCCGCGTCTCTACCGAGGTCGACGCCCGCCTGTCATTTGACACCGAGGCCTCTATTGCCAAAGCCAAGGCGATCATCGCGGCCTATGAGGCCCGTGGCATTGCGCGGGATCGCATTCTGATCAAACTCGCCGCCACTTGGGAAGGCATCGAAGCCGCCCGCGTGCTGGAAAAAGAAGGCATCCAATGTAACCTGACGCTGATCTTTGCGCAGGCGCAGGCCATTGCCTGTGCGAACGCCGGTGTATTTCTGATCTCGCCGTTTGTAGGCCGTATCACCGATTGGTATTCCAAAGCCGAGGGCAAAACCTACACTTCCGAAGAAGATCCGGGTGTTTTGTCGGTGCGCGGGATTTACGATTATTACAAATCCAACGGTATCAAAACCATCGTCATGGGGGCGTCGTTCCGCAATACCGGCCAAATCGAAGCGCTGGCAGGCTGTGACCGGCTGACCATTTCGCCGGCTCTGTTGCAAGAGTTGGACGCCGCAGAGGCAGAATTGCCGCGCAAGCTGTCTGCCGATAACGCCAGCGGTATCGCACCGGTATCGATGGACGAAGGCGATTTCCGCTGGGCCATGAACGAAGATCCGATGGCCACTGAAAAGCTCGCCGAAGGTATCCGCAACTTCAACAAGGACACCGAAAAGCTGTATTCCCTTATTCAGGATGCGCTTGACGCCTAAGCAATTTAGCTACTGATTTGAAAAGGCGGTGCCAATCGGGTGCCGCCTCTTTCTTTGACCCTTCCGCATTTCGCACGAAACAGCTACAGTTTCCCTGATTGTTCTGAGTTTAACAACAAATCAGGGGCTGATATGAATCGCTGGGCCGAGATAAACACCTTTATCATGGTTGTCGAAGAGGCAGGTTTTGCCCCGGCGGCCAAACGCCTTGGCGTTGCACCCTCCAGTGTGTCCCGCCTGATTGCCAGCCTCGAAGCCCGACTGGATGTGCGCTTGATGAACCGCACTACCCGCCGTTTCACCCTGACCGACGCCGGAGAGATGCTCTATCTTCAGGGGCGCAAAGCCTTGAACCTTTTTGAAGAGGCCGAGGCCGAGGCCCGTGGGGTTACAGGCTCTATTTCGGGGCATTTGTCGCTCTATTGTGATCCGGCCTTGACCCACACCGCGATGGAACTGGTACGATCGGCGCACCAAAAAGCACCGGACCTGTCGATCACCATTGAAAACCTGACCACAGGCCACAGCCCCGATGATCTGGATCTGTTGTTAACCACCCTGCCCGAGGTCGAGGGGCTCCGCCGGCGGCAAGTGGCCGAATTTGACCTCGTTACCGTGGCAAGTGACAGCTATTTGCAGGGCAAAGAACCGATTCAAACGCCGGGCGCGCTTCAACACCATAATTGTATCACCCAGTCAGGTGACAGCCGCTATGCCAACTGGCTGTTTCACATCGGAGGAGAGGAAGCAGCCCCCCTGCATGTACAAGGAAAAATCAGCACCGGCTCTTTGATCAATCTGCATCAGGCAGTGCGCTGCGGGTTGGGTATTGCACAGCTTCCCCGATTTATCGTGCAACATGATTTGGCCAGCGGTCAGTTGCTTGAAATTCTGCCCGACTATCGCAGCACCACAGTGGTGCCCCTTTATGCCTGTTATCCAAATCAACCCCAGACACCGGCGAAAACACGGATGATGCTCGATCTTCTGTCCGAGGCATTTGCGCCGGAATAGAGCCTGATCAGGTCACTTTATTGACGGTTTGATATTTCGCATCACGCCAGAGTTCGTCTGTGATGACCTCTTGCAGCACATCAACAGCGCGCCGAATGTCAGCGGCGTCAAGATAAAGCGGCGTAAATCCGAAACGCATCAAATCCGGCGCCCGAAAATCGCCGATCACCCCGCGATCAATCAAGGCCCGCATCGCCGGATAGCTGTGATCAAAGGCGAAAGAAACATGGCTGGCCCGCTGTGCGGGATCGCGGGGAGAGGCAAGGGTCAGACCCGGGCATCGCTTTTCCACCTCAGCAATGAACAATTCAGAGAGCGCAAGCGAGGCGGCGCGAATTTCGGTGAGCGAAACCCCGTCCCACAGCCTTAGCGCCTGCTGAAGCACAGAAAGTTGCAAGATCGGCGGGGTACCGACGCGCAAACGTTCTGTTGTCATGGCCGGCTGATAGGTGGGGTCCATCGCAAACGGGGCTATGTGCCCCATCCAGCCAGACAATGCCGGTTCTACTGTCGCCACAAGATCGGGGCGCGCATAGATAAAGGCGGGGGCACCGGGGCCGCCATTCAAATATTTATAGGTACAGCCAACCGCAAACTCACAGGCGCAGCCCGAGACATCCAAGGGCATCGCCCCTGCACTATGGGCCAGATCCCAAATCATAACCGCCCCAACCGCATGGGCGCGTTTGGTGATCGCCGCCATATCGTGCAATCGGCCGCTGCGATAATCGGCATGGGTCAACATCACCACCGCCACCTCTTCAGTGATCTGTTCAATCACACGTTCCGGGGCCGGTGTCCGAAGATGATACCCCTGATCTTTTAGCGCAATCAGCCCCTGTGCCATATAAAGATCAGACGGGAAATTGCCGTGATCCGACAGAATGATCCGCCGCTCAGGACGCATTTTCAGCCCCGCCGCAAGCGCCTGAAACACTTTGATCGACAGGGTATCACCGGTGGCAATACTGCCCGAAGGGGCCCCGATCAATGGTGCGATCTGATCCCCCACGATTTGCGGCAGGGACATCCAGTCAGCCGTATTCCACGCTTTAATCAGCTCGGCACCCCATTCGTTCTCCATCACATCGACGGCACGAGCCACGGCCCCTTTGGGCAGCGGGCCAAGGGAATTGCCATCCAGATAGATCACGCCTTCGGGCAGATCAAAGAGATGTTTCAGAGGGAGCGTCGCTTGGGCCATGTCATTTGTCCGCCAAAGGATTTTTCGCCAACCAAATGACCCGTATCCGACATGAACTTCAAGGCAATGGTGCCGTCTTATAAAGATTTACCTTCAGCCCCCCATGAGGAATGCCGGGACCAAGTGGCAAAAACGGCAGGCCGGTAGATTTCGCCAATCCCCCGTCGCTGGTTACTATGCCAACACGCCAGCCGGAAAACTCGGCCAGCAACCGCTGCCCAAAGGTGCCATAAAGCGCGAACAAGAGTTTGCGATTGCCGATGCGCGCCCCGTAGGGCGGGTTCACGATGACAAGACCCGCACGACCTTCGGGGCGTTTCAGATCGCTGATTGGCTGGGTATTGAACAGGATCGAGTCTGCCACGCCGGCCCGTTCGGCATTTTTCCCCGCCATGCCTATGACGCCCTGATTGCGATCATAGCCATAGAATTTTTGCGCAGGCAGTTTCGGCTCTGCGCTGGCTTTCAGGCGCTCCCAGGCAACGGGATCAAAGCTTGCGAGTTTTTCAAAGGCAAAACTGCGCGTGCGTCCGGGGTAAAGTCCCGCCGCCCATTCCGCCGCTTCGATCACAAAAGTGCCGGAGCCGCACATCGGATCGACCACTGTCTGGCTGCCGTTATAGCCACATTCCCGCAGGAACAGCGCCGCCATATTCTCGCGCATCGGGGCTTTGCCCACAGCTTCCTTGTGGCCACGTTTGTGCAGGGACTCACCGGAGGTATCGAGGCTAAAGGTACAAAGATCGTCCTCGATCCGCGCCTTTAGCACCACCTCGGCCTCTGCCGAGAGGGTGACGCCCAATTCTTCGATCAGGGCTTTTTCAATCCGCTGGGCCGCGGCCCGCGAGTGATAGATTTTCGATTTCCGGCAGGTCACATCGACACGTAACGGCACATCAGCCCGCAGGGTGTCTGCCCAAGGAAATTTGCGCGCCCGTTTATCCAGCTGGGCCAGATGCATCACCCGAAAAGAACCGATCCGCGCCAGAACACGCACCGCGCCGCGCACTTGCAGATTCGCCCGCCAGACCTCGGGCCAGCCGCCCTCTATTGTCACGCCACCGGTGGTGAGGGTGGGCTGGGCAAATCCGAGGCTCTCGGCTTCGGCTTTCAAAGCAGCCTCAAGACCGGGAGCCGCGACAAGAAAGATTTCAAAGGATTCAGTGTTTTCCATGAGGTCTGCATAGAGGGGATTGCGCCGGTCGGCGACTGCTTTTCCGCTGAAATCCCCCATCAGCGTCAATTTGCGCCCTTATAATTCGGGCTGAACGGTTGATTGAGCCCGCGCTTTTGGCTAAGCCCTGCGGGAACGCTGCCCTGATCCAAAGGGTTGGCTTGTCCAATGACACCGTCTTGCCACGGCGATCCGTGGCGGACCTTATCACTTTCTGGAAACAAAAAAAGGTTGTGGAACATGGCAGATAAAATCAACGCAGATATATTGTATACCATTGTAGACGAAGCGCCCCAACTGGCCAGCGCCTCTCTTTTGCCGATCATTCGCAGCTTTGCGGACGCCGCTGGCGTGTCGGTTGGCACCAAGGATATTTCCGTCGCGGGCCGTATTCTGGCGACCTTCCCCGAAGCCCTGACCGACGCGCAACGGATCTCTGATGATCTGGCGGAACTCGGAGAATTGGTGAAAACACCGGCGGCCAACGTCATCAAGCTGCCGAACATCTCTGCTTCTGTTCCACAGCTGACCGCCGCGATTGCAGAGCTGCAGGAGAAAGGCTTTGCCGTTCCTGATTACCCCGAAGATCCGGCCACCGATGCGGAAAAAGATGTGCGCGCGCGCTATGATGCGATCAAAGGCTCTGCGGTGAACCCGGTGCTGCGCGAAGGCAACTCTGACCGTCGCTCTGCCAAAGCCGTTAAGAATTTTGCCCAGAAGAACCCGCATTCGATGGGCAGCTGGTCGGCAGATAGCAAGACCAAAGTGTCGTCGATGTCGGGCAATGATTTCTACGCCAACGAAAAATCCGCCACGATCACAGCCGCGCAGGCGGGCAATGCCAAAATCGAATTCGTCGGCAACGACGGCGCGACCACGGTTCTGAAAGACGGCTGGCCGCTGGAAAAAGGCACTGTAGCCGATGCGACCTTTATGTCGGTCAAAGCCCTGTCCGCCTTTATTGCTGAGGCGATTGAGGATACCAAAGCCGACGGCACCATGTTCTCTTTGCACATGAAAGCCACGATGATGAAGGTCTCTGACCCGATCATCTTTGGCTATGCGGTCAAGGCCTGGCTGGCACCGATCTTTGAGAAATACGGCGCAGAGCTTGACGCCGCCGGTGTGAACGCGAATTCCGGTATGGGCGACGTGCTTGACCGTATCGCCGAGCTGCCAAACGCCGCTGCGATTCAAGCGGATATTGACGCGCTGACTTCCGAGCGTCCTGCCATGTATATGGTCGACAGCGACAAGGGCATCACCAACCTGCATGTGCCTTCTGACGTGATCATCGACGCCTCTATGCCTGCGGTAATTCGCGCCGGTGGTAAAGGCTGGGACGCAGCAGGCAATAAGGGCGACACCAACTGTGTGATCCCCGACAATTGCTACGCCCCGATCTATGACGAGACCATCAACTTCTTCAAAGCCAACGGCGCGCTGGACGTGACGACGGCGGGTTCTGTGGCCAATGTGGGTCTGATGGCGCAAAAGGCCGAAGAATACGGCAGCCACCCGACAACTTTTGAAGCACCTGCAGATGGTGTCATTCAGATCGTGTTGGAAAACGGCGAGACTCTGCTGAGCCATACCGTAGAAGCCGGTGACATCTGGCGGTCTTGCACGGTTAAAAAGGCTCCGATCGAAAACTGGATCGAATTGGCGATGGACCGTCAGCGTCTGACAGGTTCGGAAGCCATCTTCTGGCTGGACGCAAACCGCGCCCATGATGCCGAGCTGATCAAATACGTTGAACCTGCGCTGGCAGCTGCCGGAGTGGCGGAAAAGTTCAAGATCATGGCCCCGCGCGAAGCAACGCGAGCGTCTTTGGAAACCATCACAGCAGGGAACGACAGCATCGCCATCACCGGCAACGTGCTGCGCGACTATCTGACCGATTTGTTCCCGATCCTCGAACTGGGCACCTCGGCCAAAATGCTGTCGATCGTGAAACTGATGCAGGGCGGCGGTCTGTTTGAAACAGGCGCCGGTGGTTCCGCGCCAAAACACGTGCAGCAGCTGGTCGAAGAAAACCACTTGCGCTGGGACTCCATGGGCGAATTCTGTGCCCTTGGTGAAAGCCTGATGTTCCTTGCCGACACGCAAGGCAATGCCAAAGCGGGCATTTTGGGTGCTGCCGCCGAAGCTGCGACCCAAGGCATTCTGGACGATAACCGCTCGCCAAGCCGCAAAGTCGGTCAGCCCGACAACCGCGACAGCCACTATTGGTTTGCCCGCTACTGGGCCGAGGCTTTGGCCGCACAAACCGATGACGCCGAACTGGCCGCTCATTTCGCGCCAATCGCCGCTGATCTGGCCGAAAAAGAAGCCGAAATTCTGGCAGAACTGGCCGCTGTTCAAGGGGCCCCTGCTGATCTTGGCGGGTACTTTCTGACCGATCCGGCCAAGGCCGAAAAAGTCATGCGCCCAAGTGCGACACTGAACGCGATCATCGGTTAATCGGCAAAAAACATGCTGTTAATAGAAAAACGCCCCGACACTGTGCGGGGCGTTTTTTATTGGATGGTCGATCAGGCTGTTTGAAGCTCTGCAAGGATTGTTTCCAGCAAATCCATGCCGGACCCCCACCCTTTGTTGAGACCGGCCATCGCAGCCCTGAACGTCTCTAATTCGGCTTCGGATGCCTCATGCGGCACCCATTGCAGGGTGACTTTCGTCTGAGAGCCCGCGTCCTCAAAGGTGACCGTTGTTAGCAAAACCCTTGGCCAGTTTTCCATCATCGGATTGCTGATGATATTGAAATCCTGATCGGCCATAGAATGATGCCAGACCAGTTTCCGCTCTGGCTCCACCTCTTTGAAATCCATACGCTCAAAGCTGGATTTCCCGCCCCATGCCATTTCATTATGCCATGCCCCACCGGGTTTCACGTCCAGTTTGTGGATGGTCGTCTCCACCCCCGGTCCGTACCATTTCGCCAGCAGCTCTGCCTCTGTCCATGTACGCCACACCAAGGCGCGCGGAGCATCGAAAATCCGTTCAAAAGAATAGACCGGTAAATCTGACATGGGGTTAATCCTTTTCAGTTTGTTGCTTTAAATCATTCAAGACATCATCCAACTGAGTAAAACTTCCGCTCCAGAAGCGTTGAAACTCTTCAAGATACTGAACTGCGGCCCGCAAAGGGACGGCCTTAAGGCGGGCTGGACGGCGTTGCCGGTCAATTGCTCGTTCTACAAGGCCTGCACGTTCCAAGACTTTAAGGTGCTTGGAAATCGCAGGCTGGCTCATGGCGAATGGCTCGGCCAGTTCAGTTACCGCTGCCTCGCCCTGCGCCAGACGATTCAGGATGCCACGACGAGTCGGATCAGCCAGTGCAGCAAAAACCGCATCCAGATTCGGGCTTTCAATGGGGTGTTGTTGTTCCATAACCACATGGTTATATAGCTGGCTACAAAAGTCAACATGCGCAAAAGTTGCAAATATGGGCTGGAATAGAGCCTATTTCAGAGCTTCGGCCAGAAAGTCGAAGACAAACCGCAAGCGCGGATTGTGATGCAGTTCCCGGTGAGCAACCAGCCAGATATCAAACTCAATCGGCGGGAAATCCGTAAGCACCTGTACAAGTTCGGGATAGCCTGCGGCCAGCCGCTCTTCCTGAATACCAATCCCCAAGCCCTGCAACGTCATGGTCCAAGCCACCATAAAGTTTTCGCTCATGCAGGTGAAATTGGCCTGTGTGAGCGACAGCCCTTTGGCGTTCAGATAATCAATCATCCGCGCAACATCAGAAAACCCGATAAAGGGTACATTTCGCAGATCATCCACCGTGTTGAACGGCCCATGCTTCGCGACAAATTCCGGTGTGGCGTACATATGCGCCTTGGCGACGCGGATTTTGCGGGCAATCAAATCGGGATCGGTGGGCCGGTAGTTGCGAATGGCCAGATCGGCCTCGCGCCGCGACAGGTTAGAGCTTTCGGAGGTGGCGACGATCTCTATGGCGATCCGTGGCTCCTTGGCCTGTAGCTTCTTGATTAGCGACGGCATTTCCAAGGTCGCAGAGACTTCTCCGACTGAAATTGTGATTTTCCCCGCCATGTCATCGTTTTGGCCAAAGGCCGTCAGAGAAAACCGGCTGGCTGCCGCGCCCATGTCGCGAACATGGACCAACAGCTCATGTCCCGACGCGGTTAATTGCATGCGCCGACCGGCGCGCTCAAACAGGGTGACACCCAATTCCTGTTCCAATGCCTCAACCTGTCGGCTCAGGGTCGGCTGGGCCAGCCCCAAAGCGCGGGCCGCCGCCGACAGCGAGCCTTCCTCAGCCGTCACCAAAAAAGCGCGGGCCCTGTTCCAGTCAAATCTTACTGTCCGCCAATCCATGCAAAAAAGCATAGCATTTCGGTAAAACCCGTCAATAACGCATAAATTTAGAGGCCGTTAATCGGCACTTTCAGCATCGGGTTTCCGTCTTTATCCACCGGCACCTCTCCGGCTCGCATGTTCACCTGAAGCGAGGGGATGATCAATTTGGGCATCGCCAGCTGTGCATCGCGTTCGGTGCGGAACTTGATGAATTCGTCTCGGGTTTTACCCCCACCGACATGGATATTATGGGCCTTTTCTTCGGCCACGGTGGTTTCCCACTGAATGTCACGCCCGTTTGGCCCGTAATCATGGCACATAAACAAGCGCGTATCATCGGGCAGGCTCAGAACTTTTTGAATGCTGTCATATAGCTGTCCGGCATCGCCGCCCGGAAAGTCCGCCCGCGCCGATCCGCCATCCGGCATGAAAAGCGTATCGCCGACAAAAGCCGCATCCCCCATGACATGCACCATACAAGCAGGCGTGTGGCCCGGCGTATAGATCGTACGGGCGGTCATCGTGCCGACCTGATAGCGATCGCCGTCTGTGAACAAGGCATCAAACTGGCTGCCGTCGCGTTGAAATTCGGTGCCTTCGTTAAAGATTTTGCCAAAGGTTTCCTGAATCAACTGAATCTTTTCCCCCACCCCGATTTTGCCGCCCAGTTTGTCCTGAATATACGGCGCGGCACTTAGGTGGTCGGCATGGACATGGGTTTCGATAATCCAGTCCAGCGTCAGGCCGCGATTGCGAATGTCGGCGATCATCGTATCGGCGTGCTCAAAGGTGATCCGCCCGGCGGCGTAATCAATGTCCATCACGCTATCGATAATGGCACAATGATCGCTGTTAGGGTCCTTTACGATGTAGCTGATTGTATTGGTAGCAGGATCAAAAAAGGCAGAGACTTCGGGTTTCATTGACTTCTCCTCCGGGCAAATCGACAGGCCAACACCCATCATATTACGCTTTATCTATATATAGGGTAAAAACAATCTATCACCAAACAATGAAAAACGCCCCGACGTTAATCGGAGCGTTTTAAAAGTCATTTGATGTTTAGGCGGCTATGCGGACTGCAACGAATGCACTTCCAGCTCGCCTTCCAGATCGGCTTTGATCGCAAAGGCCGTCGCATGACAGGCCGCGGCGGTCGTGAAATACGGAATCCGATCATACAGCGCGACAGCGCGGATATCGCGGCTGTCCTCAACCGCCTGCGCGCCCTCGGTGGTGTTCATCACCAGATCAATATTCCCGTCCTTTAGCAGATCGACAATATTGGGACGGCCCTCATAAACTTTGTTCACCAGATCGCAGGCAACATCCTTGCTTTTCAGCCAATCGGCCGTGCCACGGGTGGCAACGATCTTGAAGCCCAGCGAAACCAGCGCCTGAGCCGCCTCGGTCATCATTGGCGTTTTGTCGGAATCCTTGATCGAGATGAACACGTTACCGGATTTCGGCAATTCGGTTCCTGCCCCCAATTGCGCCTTCAGGAAGGCACGGTGGAAGTTTTTATCAACCCCCATGACTTCGCCGGTAGAACGCATTTCCGGCCCCAGAATAGTATCGACACCGGGGAAACGGGCAAAGGGCAGCACCGCCTCTTTGACGGCAAAATGTTTGATCAGCGGGTCGACAAGATCAAAGCTCGCCAGTTTTTCACCGGCCATGATCCGCGCCGCAATCGCCGCAATCGGAGAGCCAACAGCCTTGGCCACAAAAGGCACCGTCCGCGAGGCACGGGGATTCACTTCGATCAGGTAGATCACATCATCCTGAATGGCGAATTGCACATTCATCAGACCTACAACATTCAAGGCCCGCGCCAAGGCTTCGGTCTGGCGCTTAACCTCTTCGATCATCTCAGCAGACAGGGAATAGGGCGGCAGGGAACAGGCAGAATCGCCGGAATGCACACCGGCTTCCTCGATGTGCTGCATGATGCCAGAAACATGCACATCGGTGCCATCACAGAGCGCATCCACATCCAGTTCAACCGCGCCCGCCAGATAGCTGTCCAGCAGCACAGGGCTATCACCGGAAACCACCACGGCCTCTTTGATGTAGCGTTCCAGCTGGGCCATATCGCGCACGATTTCCATTGCACGGCCGCCGAGCACATAAGACGGGCGGATCACCAGCGGGAAGCCGATCTTCTCTGCAATTGCCAGCGCTTCTGCATCGGTTGAGGCAATGCCGTTATTGGGCTGCTTCAGATCAAGCTTGTTGACCAGATCCTGAAACCGCTCACGGTCTTCTGCCAAATCAATCGCATCAGGCGATGTGCCGAGGATCGGAATGCCTTCATCCTGCAAGGCATTGGCCAGTTTCAGCGGTGTCTGACCGCCAAACTGAACAATCACACCGTGCAGTCCGCCGTTTTCCTGTTCGACACGCAAAATCTCCATGACGTGCTCAAAGGTCAGCGGCTCAAAATACAACCGGTCCGAGGTGTCATAGTCGGTCGACACGGTTTCGGGGTTACAGTTGATCATGATCGTTTCGTAGCCCTGATCGGTCAGCGCATAACAGGCGTGACAGCAGCAGTAGTCAAATTCGATCCCTTGGCCGATCCGGTTTGGACCGCCGCCCAGAATGACAACTTTCTTACGATCCGAAGGCCGCGCTTCGCATTCTACTTCGCCCATCACAGGGTTTTCATAGGTGGAATACATATAAGGCGTTTGCGCCTCAAATTCGGCGGCACATGTGTCGATACGTTTGAACACGGCTTTCACACCAAGGTTCAGACGCGCACGGCGCACGTTATCTTCGCTGCGGCCGGTCAATTTGCCAAGACGCGCATCGGTAAAGCCCATCATTTTCAACTTGCGCAGCGCCTCTTCGGTGACTGGCAGACCGTCACGACGGATCAAGCATTCCGCCCCGATGATTTCGCGGATACGGGCAAGGAACCACGGATCAAACGCGGTGATGTCCTGAATTTCGGCGTCCGAAAATCCGAACCGCATGGCATCGGCAATCACCCGCAAACGGTCCGGCGTTTGCTGTGACAAGGCTTTGGTCAGTGCTTTATCGATGGCTTCCTGTGCGTCTGCATCCTTGCCAGCAAGAATTTGCACGACTTCGACATCATCATGGCTGCGCAGAACCAGATCGTCACGGGCAGGCAGACCGGCGATATCGACTTCGTCAAAACCGGTCAGGCCGGATTCCATCGAAGCCAGTGCCTTTTGCATGCTTTCGTGAATGGTCCGGCCAATCGACATGGCCTCGCCCACGGATTTCATTGCCGTGGTCAGATACGGCTCTGAGCCGGGGAATTTCTCAAAGGCGAATTTCGGGATTTTTGTGACGACATAGTCGATAGTCGGCTCAAAGGAAGCTGGCGTCACGCCGGTAATGTCATTGTCCAGCTCGTCCAGCGTAAAGCCTACCGCCAGTTTGGCAGCTATTTTGGCAATCGGGAAACCGGTCGCCTTGGAAGCCAGCGCTGAAGAACGCGACACCCGTGGGTTCATCTCGATCACAACCATCCGGCCATCGGCAGGGTTCACCGCCCATTGCACGTTAGAACCACCGGTTTCCACGCCAATTTCGCGCAGCACCGCGATCGAGTGGTTCCGCATGATCTGGTATTCTTTGTCCGTGAGGGTCAACGCAGGGGCAACGGTGATGGAGTCACCTGTGTGCACGCCCATCGGGTCAACGTTTTCGATGGAGCAGACGATAATGGCGTTATCCGCAGTGTCGCGGACCACTTCCATTTCGTATTCTTTCCAGCCCAAAAGGCTCTCATCCACCAGAATCTGGTTCACCGGAGAGGCATCCATGCCGGTGCGGCAGAAATGGATATAGTCTTCGCGATTATAGGCCACGCCACCACCGGTGCCGCCCATGGTAAAGGCGGGGCGGATAATTGCGGGCAGGCCGATGTCTTCCAAAGCTTCCAGCGCGATGCGCTCGCCTTCGTTCAGGTCGGCTTTGCCATCGGCTTTTTTCGGCGCTGTGACGATAGTGGCGCGCGGGTTTTCAATGCCCAGACGGTCCATCGCCTCACGGAAAAGTTTGCGGTCTTCGGCCATTTCGATGGCCTCGCGCTTCGCGCCGATCATCTCGACGCCGAATTTATCCAACACGCCCATTTCCTCTAGCGCCAGCGAGGTATTCAGACCGGTCTGTCCGCCCATCGTTGGCAACAGCGCATCGGGGCGTTCTTTTTCGATGATCTTGGCGACAACCTCGGGGGTAATCGGCTCGATATAAGTGGCATCCGCCATGTTGGGGTCGGTCATGATCGTGGCGGGATTAGAGTTCACCAGAATGACGCGATAGCCTTCCTCGCGCAGAGCCTTACAGGCCTGTGCACCGGAGTAGTCAAACTCGCAGGCTTGGCCGATCACAATAGGACCGGCGCCGATGATCATGATGGAAGAGATGTCGGTTCTTTTTGGCATGGTGCAGACCCCAGATGACTCGCGTTTGCGCAAATTGTCGTGGGTTATAGACAGGCGCGGCGCAGGTGCAAGCCCTTGGCGCGCTCTATCACCAAGTTTCTTTACATAAATGCGCTCATTTTTGTCGATCACGACTTGGCCTGAAAGCCAAAGCCCCTATGTTCTGAACAACCACGAGATGAGGCGCCTATGTCGGTTTCAGGAACACAGAAAGTCACTGTTGCAAGCCGTGCCACCCTTTGGGTTGAATTCACAGCCTTCTTCATCCTTGGCCCCATCGCTATTGCTGTTTTCATGCCGCCGAATTTGCTGTTTCCGATGCTGTTCGCCGTCATGGTGCTGGGCCTTGGGCTACTGCATTTCACCCCGGGTTTTCAGTGGCGACTATTGCGCAGCAGCTGGGGCGGGGTGGACTGGCGGCTGGTCGGGGTGATGGGACTGCTGACGGCGATGACCTCTTATGGGGTCATGACGCTGTATGCGCCTGCTGATCTCTTTGGTCTGTTTGACCGCATGCCGTGGTATTTCTTTCTGATCCTGATCCCCGGATACACGCTGCTTTCTGCTTTGCCGCAAGAAATCGTTTTTCGCGTGTTATATTTCCGCCGCTACCGCGTGATACTGCCCAAGGGCAACGCCGCCCTTGCCTTGAACGGGCTGATCTTTTCGCTCGCCCATTTGATGTATTGGAGCCTTCTGGTCTGTATCCTGACGTTTTTTGCCGGTATTGCTTTTGCCTGGGCTTATAAGGTCAAACACAGTCTGGGGCTGGCGGTTGCGATGCATGCCATCGCGGGTTGTGTGCTGTTTTTGTTTGGCATGGGCGCGTTTTTCTATTCCGGCAATGTGGTGCGCCCGTTTTAACCTTGTACCCTGCCCTGCAGTTCGTCTTTGTCCCAAGCGATGTCGATCTTGGGCTAGGCCTTGATCTCGATTAAGCTTACATCACGCAAGACAACCCAATTCAGGACAAGCACCCGACGTGAGCGCGCCCTTTATCCAGTTTGATCAAGGCCCCTCTGGCGGGCCGGAACGGTTTACCGCGCCGGACAAGATGATCGTGGCGTGGCACGCGGAGGACGTGCCCGCCGCGCTTGAGGCACTAGGGGCGGCAAGTCGGGCGGGGTATTGGCTCGCAGGCTATGCCAGCTATGAACTGGGCTATGTGTTGATGCCCAAGCTGATAGATCTGCTGCCGCAAAAACGCGACACCCCACTGCTGGCCTTTGGTCTGTTTCGCGCCGGTCCCCAAGGCGCCATGGGGGCCGATCCGATGGGTCGGATATCGACCATCACGCCGGTCTGGGATGCCCCGACCTATGAGAAAGCCTTTGATCAGGTCATTGCCTATATCGGCGCGGGCGACATTTATCAGGCCAATCTGACCTTCCCGATCAACGCGCAACACCATGGCGATCCGCTGGGGCTGTATCACCGCTTGGCGGCACGGCAGCCGGTACGCCATGGCGCTTATGTGGATCTTGGCGTCGGCCCCGTGATCCTGTCGCGCTCACCGGAGTTGTTTTTTCAAACCGATGCCATGGGCCGGATTGAAACCCGCCCGATGAAAGGCACAGTCGAGCGCGGCAAAACCGCCGCCGAAGATCAAGCCAACCGCGACTGGCTGGCCGACAGCGAAAAGAACCGCGCCGAGAATTTGATGATCGTCGATCTGCTGCGCAACGACATCAGCCAAATCGCCGAGATCGGCAGTGTCAAAGTGCCCGACCTCTTTACCATCGAAAGCTATGCCACAGTGCACCAGATGACCTCGCGGGTGGTGGCGCAGCTGTTGCCAAATACCGGCCTGCCGGATTTGCTGCAGGCGCTGTTTCCCTGCGGCTCGATCACGGGTGCGCCCAAGCGGCGCGCCATGCAGATTATCCGCGCGCTGGAACCTGACCCGCGCGGCATCTATTGCGGTGCAATCGGTTGGTGGGCACCAGACGGGCGCAGTTGCTTTAACGTTGCTATCCGCACACTGTCACTGTTTGAGGACAACCGCCTGCGGCTGAATGTTGGCGGCGGTGTGGTTTATGACAGCCGCGCCGATAGCGAATACGAGGAGGCCCTGTGGAAAGCACGCTTCGCCGATCTGCCCCCGCTGGGCTGATCCTGTTTGAAACCATGGGCTATGCGCCCGCGCAGGGCATCCGCTTTCTTGACCTGCATCTGGATCGTATGTGCGTAAGCGCCCGCAAGCTTGGCATTCCCTTTGACCGTCCGGCCCTAAAGGCACTGCTGCGCCAGCAATCAGGCGACACACCTGCGCGGCTCCGCCTGTCTCTTAGCCTTGCGGGCACACCGGACATCATCAGCGCCCCGCTGCCACCTGCGGCAGAAAGCTGGCGGATTACCCTGGCGCAGGACCGCGTTCAGTCGGATGATCCCTGGCGGAGTCACAAAACCAGCCTGCGCAAAATCTATGATGACGCCCGCGCCGCCCTGCCGGATGGCATCGACGAGCTGGTTTTTCTAAATGAGGCCGGACAGCTTTGCGAAGGCACCATCACCAACCTGTTTATCGACCCCGGTGATGGGCTATTGCACACGCCGCCCCTGTCTGCCGGTGTTTTGCCCGGTGTCTTGCGGCGGCATCTTTTGCAGTCCGGTCAGGCCAAGGTTGCGCCGCTTTATGCCGCCGACTTGCAAGAGGAATCAGCCAAAGTTTTCGTTGGAAACGCCCTGCGCGGCTTGATCCCCTGTGTTTATCTTGCGGCCTGAGGCCTCGGTTTCGTGACTCTAAGGTGACAGTCTACGCTGCACCGCAGAAAAACCGCGCCGATTGTCGAAATTCAACTAATTAGACTTGATTTGCAATAAATGTTACCGCTAACAGTCCCTATAATTATTACCGGCTTCCGACCTTAGGAACATTCCACCATGCCTAATACCAAAATTCTACAAGTGACCCCAGACTCTTTGCGAGAGGCGATTCTAGATCACCTGACCTACGCCTTAGGCAAAGATGAAAGCCACGCTTCCTTGTACGATTGGCGCATGGCCCTGTCGTTGGCGCTCCGTGATCTGGTGGTCGATCCGTGGTTCTCTTCAACCCGCGCCACCTATGAAGCTCAGGGCAAACGGGTCTATTACCTGTCGATGGAGTTCCTGATCGGGCGGCTGATTGAAGATGTCGCCGTGAACCTCGGGCTGAATGACATTGCCGCACAAGCGCTGGCCGATCTGGGGCAGCCCTATGATGCCGTACTGGCAGATGAACCCGATGCGGCCCTTGGCAATGGTGGCCTTGGCCGGCTTGCAGCCTGCTTTATGGATTCCCTCTCCACCCTCGGCATTCCGGCCTATGGCTATGGCATCCGCTATGAGCACGGGCTGTTTGAGCAGCACTTTAAAGACGGGCGTCAGATCGAGATCGCCGAAGGCTGGCTAAACCAGAAACATGCTTGGGAATTTGAACGCCCCGAGGTCGCTTATGATATCGGCTTTGGCGGCTATCTGTCCGAAGACAACGGCAAGGTCACCTGGCATCCGGGCGAAACTGTTATCGCCTCGGCCTATGATACGCCGGTTGTCGGCTGGCAGGGGAAATGGGCCAACACCCTGCGGCTTTGGGCGGCGAAACCAACTGTACTGTTTGATCTGGCCAGCTTTAACCGCGGCGATTTCATGGGGGCCAGCCAGCCCGAAGCGCTGGCGCGGACGATTTCGCGAGTGCTTTATCCCGATGACACCACCGACGTTGGTAAAGAGCTACGCCTGAAGCAGGAGTATTTCTTTACCGCTGCCTCGATCTACGATCTGTTGCGCCGCTTCAAATCCGAAGGCCACGACATCCGCACCTTGGCCGATCACGTTGCCATTCAGTTGAACGACACCCACCCTGCCGTCGCCGGACCGGAACTGATCCGTCACCTTGTTGATTACGACGGGTTGGACATTGCCGAAGCGCTGGAAATTGCCCGCAACTGTCTGGCCTATACCAACCACACCTTGCTGCCCGAAGCGCTGGAGCGTTGGGATCAGGGTCTATTTGCCCGAATCCTGCCGCGTCATCACCAGATCATCCAATATATCGAGCACCGCCACCTGACCGATACCGGTTCTCATGTGCGGATCATCGAACACGGGTCGATCAAAATGGGCGAACTGGCCTTTGTCATGGGACATCACGTCAACGGCGTCTCGGCGCTCCATAGTGATCTGGTCAAAAAGACCGTGTTCTATGATCTGAACGAAACCTATCCGGACCGCATTATCAACCAGACCAACGGTATCACCCCGCGCCGCTGGCTGTATTCCTGCAACCCGCCGCTGCGCAAACTGATCACCCGCCATATCGGCGAAGACTGGGTCGATGATCTGGACCAGTTGCAAGGCCTGACAAAGCTGAGCAAGGACGCCGGTTTCCGCCAGGATTTCCGCGATGCAAAAGCCCTGAACAAGCAAGCCTTAAGCGACTGGATCAAGGCCCGCGAAGGCATTACGCTCAATCCGAATGCGATGTTTGATATTCAGATCAAACGTATCCACGAATACAAACGTCAGCTGATGAATATTCTGGAAACCATCGCCTATTGGAACCAGATCCGCGAAAACCCGAGCGCCAACTGGACGCCGCGCGTCAAGATTTTCGGCGGCAAAGCCGCCCCCGGCTATGTCGTCGCCAAAGAGATCATCCACTTGATCAATGACGTGGCCAAAGTCGTCAATGCAGACCCCGTGACCCGCGATATCCTGCAGGTGGTCTATCCAGCGAACTACAATGTTTCGATGGCCGAAATGCTGATCCCAGCGGCGGATCTATCCGAGCAAATCTCGACCGCGGGCAAAGAGGCCTCTGGCACCGGTAATATGAAATTCTCTCTGAATGGCGCGCTGACGATCGGCACCCTGGATGGGGCAAATGTTGAAATCCGCGAACAGGTCGGGGCGGAAAACTTCTTTCTGTTTGGCCTGACAGCCGAGGAAGTCGAGCAACGGCGGCAGGAACCGAATTTCGCCCGCAACGCCATCGGCCAAAGCCCTGTGCTGTCGCGCGTGCTGTCTCAAATCGCAGACGGGCTGTTCTCTCCGGGCGATCCCTATCGCTACGGCGGGTTGGTGCACCGGCTTTATGATCATGACTATTTCCTCGTGAGCTGTGACTTTGATGATTATTTCAAAACGCAACGCAAGGTCGACACAGCCTACCAAGACGTGGAACACTGGAGCGAAATGGCGGCCCTGAACACGGCACGGATGGGATTCTTTTCGTCTGACCGCACGATCCAGGGCTACGCAAAAGACATTTGGGGTGCGCAGTCGCTGATTAAACGTGGCTGATACCTTTGTACCGAACCAGTAGGAGGGTCGCATGACTTTGAGCCAACACGATCAGGATCTTATTCTGTCAGGTCAGCATCCGGACCCGTTCTCTGTTCTTGGGCTGCAAGAAGTGGACGGCGTGCTGACAGTGCGCCTTTTCCGCCCCGAAGCTGAAACCGCAGACGTATTGGATGCCAAAACCGGCCGCCGCATCGTCGCGATGGTGCCCTTGGGCAATGGTCTTTTCGAAGGTCAGGCCAAGCGCCGCAAGAAACGGTTTGCCTATAAGGTACGCTTAACGCGGGGTTATGATACCTGGGTGGAGCACGATCCCTACCGTTTTGGTCCTGTGCTGGGCGAAATGGACGAACACCTGATTGGTGAAGGCTCCCATTTTCGTTTGTGGAAGGTGCTCGGTGCCCATGTCCAAAGCCACGAAGGCCAGACAGGAACGCATTTTGCCGTTTGGGCACCGAATGCCAAACGGGCATCAGTTGTGGGGGATTTCAACGGCTGGGATGGCCGGCGTCACCCGATGCGCAAACGCGGACAAACCGGCGTATGGGAGATTTTCCTCCCGGATGTGGGCGATGGGGCAGCTTATAAATTCGAACTGCTGGATCATTACGGCAACCTTTTGCCGCAAAAAGCCGACCCTTACGGTTTTGGATCGGAACACCCGCCCAAAACCGCCTCTGTTGTGCGCGACATCCGCGACCACGATTGGGCCGATGGCGGCTGGATGAAAACGCGGGGCGATCGGCATAAGCCCGACCAACCCATGTCCATCTATGAAGTACATCTTGGCTCGTGGAAACGTGTGCCCGAAGACGGCAATCGCCCGCTGTCTTATCTGGAACATGCAACCCAGCTTGTGTCCTATGCCAAGGACATGGGTTTTACCCATCTCGAGCTTCTGCCGATTTCGGAATATCCCTTTGACGGGTCTTGGGGTTATCAGCCCATCGGTCTTTATGCGCCGACGATCCGCTACGGCACACCGGATGAATTCCGCAGCTTTGTCGATGCCTGCCATGCGGCGGACATCGGGTTGATTCTGGATTGGGTTCCCGGACATTTCCCCGAAGACAAACATGGTCTTGGGCGGTTTGACGGCACTCCGCTATACGAACATGCCGACCCCAAAGAAGGCTGGCACCCGGACTGGCGCACCTTTGTTTTCAACTATGGCCGCACAGAAGTGGTGAATTACCTGATCGCCAATGCGGTCTATTGGCTACGGGAACATCACGTGGACGGGCTGCGCGTTGATGCGGTGGCGTCCATGCTGTACCGCGACTATTCTCGCAATGAGGGCGAATGGATTCCCAACAAAGACGGCGGGCGCGAAAACCTTGAGGCCATCGATTTCCTGCAGCGCATGAACGAAGTCGCCTATGGCGATGTGCAGGGTGTGATGACCATTGCCGAAGAATCCACCGCCTTTCCGGGCGTCAGCAGCCCGACCGATGCCGGTGGGCTGGGCTTCGGGTTTAAATGGAACATGGGCTGGATGAACGATACCCTGTCCTACATGGCCGAAGATCCGATCAATCGGAAATACCACCACCACAAGATGACCTTTGGTCTGCATTATGCCTTTTCCGAGAATTTTGTGCTGCCTCTCAGCCATGACGAAGTGGTGCATGGCAAAGGCTCTATCCTTGATAAAATGCCCGGTGAAGGCGACGATAAATTCGCCAATATGCGAGCCTATTACGGCTTTATGTGGGGTCATCCGGGTAAGAAGCTGCTGTTCATGGGCTGTGAATTTGCCCAAGGGCGCGAATGGAACCATGATGGCAGCCTTGACTGGCATCTGCTGGAAACCGCGCCCCATGCCGGCATGCAATCGCTCGTACGCGATCTGAACCGAGTCTATCACGACACACCTGCCTTGTATCAATTGGACAGCAAGCCCGAGGGCTTTGAATGGATCGAGGAAGGGGCGGCGGAAGAGTCGCTTCTGGCGTGGGTTCGCCACGGAGATGCGGGCAGCGCTCCGGTGCTGGTGGTGAGCAATTTCACCCCCGTAGAACGATCAGCGCGCCGGATCGGGGTACCTAAGGCTGGTTTCTGGAAAGAAATCCTGAACACCGATGCCAGCCTCTATGGCGGTGGTGATCGGGGCAATCTTGGGGGGGTTATGTCAGAAGATGTGGTGGCCTCGGGCCGTGCACAATCGATTTCGATCACGGTGCCCCCTCTGACAACATTGATATTTGAATTGAACGACGCGTAATGCGGCAACCGCCGCACATAAGGGAGGACGACGATGGATAATGAATCACAACGCCTGGCCCAGCAATCTATGGCCTTTGTGTTGGCAGGGGGACGGGGGAGCCGCCTGCAGGAACTAACCGATATTCGCGCAAAACCGGCCGTTTATTTTGGTGGCAAAAGCCGGATTATCGACTTTGCCTTGTCCAATGCAATGAATTCCGGCATCCGCCGCACCTGTGTGGCCACACAATACAAGGCCCACAGCCTGATCCGCCACCTGCAACGCGGCTGGAGTTTCTTTCGGGCCGAACGCAATGAATCGCTGGATATCCTCCCGGCTTCGCAGCGTCTGGACCAGGAAAACTGGTATAAGGGCACGGCCGATGCTGTCACCCAGAACATCGACATTATCGAAGGCTACGCGCCGAAATACATCGTTATTCTGGCCGGAGACCATATCTACAAGCAAGACTACTCCCTGATGATCAAACAGCACGTCGAAAGCGGTGCTGACGTGACCGTGGGCTGCATCGAGGTGCCTCTGGAAGAGGCCAAAGGCTATGGCGTGATGGCCGTGGGCGACAACGACCGCATTCTGGATTTTGTCGAAAAACCCAGCCAGCCGCCGCATATGCCCGGCGATCCCACCCGCGCCTTGGCGTCGATGGGGATCTATGTGTTTGAAACGCAGATGCTGTTCAAACTGCTGCAAGAAGATGCGGCGGATAAGAATTCCAGCAATGATTTTGGCCACGACATCATCCCGAAACTGGTTAAGGGTGGCAAAGCCGTAGCCCATCCCTTTGGCCGTTCCTGTGTGCTGGGCGGACTGGAAAAGGCCCCCTACTGGCGCGACGTCGGCACCGTGGATGCTTTCTGGCAGGCCAATATCGATTTGACCGATTTCCAGCCGGAGCTGGATATTTACGATAATGCCTGGCCGATCTGGACCAATCAGGAACTCGTCCCGCCCGCGAAATTCATTCACAACGAAGAAGGTCGCCGCGGCAATGCGGTTTCCTCGATGGTTTCGGGCGGCTGCATAATTTCCGGCTCGCAGCTGGAACGCTGCCTGTTCTTTACCGGCGTGCGCTCGCATTCCTATTCGACATTGGAAGGCGTGGTTGCGCTGCCCTATGCGGAAATCGGGCGCAGGGCGAAGCTTACCAATGTGGTGCTGGATCGCGGAGTGAAAATTCCCGAAGGCATGGTCGTCGGAGAGGACCCAGAGCTTGACGCCAAGCGCTTCCGGCGTACAGAAGGCGGTGTCTGCTTAATCACGCAGTCGATGCTTAACAAATTGGACTAATGCTATGAAACTGCTGCTGATCGCTTCCGAATGTGCGCCCTTTATCAAAACCGGCGGGCTGGCGGATGTTATTGGCGCAATTCCCAAAGCACTTTCCGAAGAGGGCGTAGAGGGGCGGGTTCTGCTGCCCCTTTATCCGGCGCTCCAACAAATCGCCGCCTCTGGTGTGACGGTCGCCGAATTCTCCGATCTGTTCGGAGGCGCTGCACGGCTTGTTGCAGTGACAGCCGAGGGGCTGGATCTACTCTTGTTGGATGCACCGCATCTTTATGATCGTCCGGGTTCAATTTATCTGGGACGTGACGGACAGGATTGGCATGATAATCCGACCCGTTTCGCTGCCCTGAGCCACATTGGCGCCCGCATTGGCGTCAACGGTATCGACGGCTGGTCTCCTGATATTGTCCATGCGCACGACTGGCAGGCTGGACTGGTGCCGGTGTATATGCGGCAGATGACAAACAGCCCCCCGCCCTGTGTCATGACAATTCACAACATCGCGTTCCAAGGTGTATTCGGTGCCGATATGATGGGCAGTCTCGGGCTTGATCCCGCCGGATTCACCCCCGAAGGATTTGAATACTACGGCCGCATCAGTTTCCTGAAAGCGGGCATTGCCTATAGCCAGAAAATTACCACCGTCAGCCCGACCTATGCGCGCGAGTTGATGTTACCGGAATTCGGTATGGGTCTCGAAGGGCTTCTTCAGGCTCGTAAATCTGATTTGCTGGGCATCCTGAACGGCATCGATCTGGAGGTTTGGAACCCGCAAACCGATCCCGTGCTGGAACAGACATTTACGTCTCGTACCCTTAAGCGCAAACACCAGAACCGCACGGCTTTGGAACGCCGGTTCGATCTTCAGAGCGATCCGGATGCCCCGCTTTTTTGTGTAATCAGCCGCCTGACAGAGCAAAAGGGGCTCGATCTGCTGCTAGAGGTGATGCCGCAAATGGTAGAGCGCGGGGCGCGACTGGCCTTGTTAGGCTCTGGTAATCCCGATCTGGAAAATGCCTACAAACAGGCAGCGCGGCAGTATCAGGGCCGTGTGGGTGTCGTTATCGGCTATGATGAGACACTGTCGCATCAAATGCAGGCGGGGGCGGATGCGATCCTGATCCCTAGCCGCTTTGAACCCTGCGGTCTTACCCAGTTATACGGGTTACGGTACGGCACCTTACCGGTCGTCGCCCGCACAGGTGGACTTGCCGATACGGTAATCGATGCAAATGATGCCGCTTTGCAAAGCAAATGCGCAACCGGCGTGCAGTTTGCGCCGGTCACAGCCGCCGCCTTGGCGCAAGCCATCGACCGCACTTGTGATCTGTTTGCCGAAACCGATACTTGGTCCGCAATGATGCGAAATGCGATGAAACACCCTGTCGGCTGGGATCAATCAGCTAAACAATATCTGGCACTGTTCAACGGGTTGATGACCGCGTGAGCCAGCATCTGACAGCAGGGCGCCCGCATCAGTTGGGGGCCGTCTTTGACGGCGCGGGCACAAATTTTGCGGTGTTTTCCGAAAATGCCCAGAAAATTGAGCTTTGCCTGTTCTCGCCCGATGGCAAAACCGAGCTCCGTCGCCTTGCCTTACCGGAAAGAACCGGCCCGGTTTGGCACGGCTATCTGGCGGACCTCCCGGCGGGAACGCTTTATGGGTATCGCGCCCATGGGCAATACGCACCAGAGCACGGGCACCGCTTTAACCCTAACAAGCTGCTGCAAGACCCCTATAGTCGGGAATATCGGGGCGACTGGATCAAGAATTCCGCCACGCTTGGCTTTGATCAACTGGCCCCTTCCGAAGACCTGACCTTTGATGCCCGCGATTCTGCCCCGTTTGTGCCGCGATCGGTCGTGCGCGATGGCACCAGATCCCCCGCCCCCGTCCAGCGCCCGCGTATCAACCGCAGCGAAATGCTGATCTATGAGGCCCATGTCAAAGGCCTGACCCAAGAGTTTCCCGATCTGCCCGACGACATCAAAGGCACCTATGAAGCGCTCGCATCCGAACCGGTGCTGGCACATCTGCAGAGCCTTGGCATCACCACCGTAGAACTGTTGCCGGTGCACAGCTTTATCGATGACAGCTTTTTGCTAGAACGCGATCTGGTTAATTATTGGGGCTATAACACCGTCGGTTTCTTCGCACCGGAGCCCCGATATTGCGGTCCCAGCGGCCTTGCGGGCTTTCGTGCAATGGTGGATCGCCTGCACAAGGCCGGAATCGAAGTCATTCTGGACGTGGTATATAACCACACTGCCGAAGGCGACCAGCGTGGGCCGACCCTGTCGTATCGGGGTCTGGATAATGCGGCCTATTATCGGCTGCTGAACGGGCAGCCGCGCTATTATGTCAATGATACCGGCTGCGGCAACACGCTGAATGCCTCGCACCCCTTTGTGCTGCGTATGGTTTTGGACAGTCTGCGCTTCTGGGCCGAGGAAATGGGCGTGGATGGCTTCCGCTTTGATCTGGCCACAACTCTGTGCCGCGAAGTCAACGGCTATGATCCCTCCGGTTCATTTCTGGATGCCCTGCGACAAGACCCTGTGTTAGCGGAATTGCATCTGATTGCCGAACCTTGGGACATCGGACCGGGAGGCTATCAACTGGGCCAGTTCCCGCCGGAATTCGGGGAATGGAACGATAAATACCGCGATACCGCCCGCCGTTACTGGCGCGGGGATCAGCATTCCGCCCAAGAGCTTGCCGCTTGTCTACTTGGCTCTGCCGGTCAGTTTGACAAAGGCGGGCGACGGGCGTGGTCTTCTGTCAATTTCCTGTCGTCCCATGACGGTTTCACCCTTGCCGATGTGACCCGCTATAATGAGCGGCACAATCTAGCGAATAAGGAACAGGGGCGCGACGGCCACCACAGCAATTACAGCGATAATTGCGGGGTTGAAGGGCCCTCCGAAGACCCCAAGATCAACGCCCGCCGTCATCGCCGACAGCTCAACATGCTCGCGACCCTGTTTTTATCCCAAGGCACGCCGATGTTGCTGGCAGGGGATGAAATCGGCAATTCCCAAGCCGGTAACAACAACGCCTATTGTCAGGACAACCCGATCGGCTGGATCAACTGGGCCGAACAGGACGACGCCTTGCTGGGCTTTGTGCGCCGCTTGTCGCGTTTTCGCAAAGACCATATGTGCGTGCGTCAAAGCCGGTTCCTGCACGGTGCATTACGCGCCAGTGATGGTTTGAAAGATGTTGAATGGATCGGATTTGACGGCGAACCATTGCAATGGCGTGATCCGGGACTGTCTTCTATCGGCCTGACCCTGCGCAGTTCCGCCGAGGTCGCCGACCATGAGCTTGAGGGCGACATGGTGTTCATCGCCTTTAACCGAGACCCTATTCCGGCCCAAATCGCCCTGCCCGAAGGCCCCGAGGGGTTTCACTGGGTCCGCGCCATCGATACTGCCGCCGCCGATGTGTTCGAGCTCTGTGAAATCGACCCCGAGAAAACCATAATCGAAGGCAACTCTGTGCTAGCCTTTGTGCTGAGCCGGAACGAGGATAATCCTTAAATCCGAAACCCGCCTGTTACAGTGGCCCCATAAGCCACACCCGAATTGATTTGATTGAAGTGACGATAAAGAGGCCCCGAATGACGATGCAAACCATTTCCACCCAGCCGATTGACGGACAGAAACCCGGCACTTCCGGCCTGCGCAAGAAAACCCGCGTCTTTATGCAGCCCGGCTATCTGGAGAATTTCATCCAGTCCGTGATCAATGCAATCGACGGGGCCGCAGGCAAAACCTTTGTAGTCGGCGGCGATGGCCGGTTTTTTAACGCCGAAGCGATCCAGACCATTCTGAAAATGCTGGCGGCCAATGGCGCTGCCAAAGTGATTGTCGGGCAAAACGGGCTGCTCTCTACCCCAGCGGCCTCGCATCTGATCCGCCTGAACAAAACCGATGGCGGATTTATTCTGTCGGCCAGCCACAATCCCGGCGGCATTGACGAGGATTTCGGCGTCAAATTCAATGGCACCAATGGCGGACCCGCACCGGAATCGCTGACCGATAAAATGGTGGTCCAGACGGAAACCCTTGGCAGCTACCAAATCCTTGAGGCCGCCGATGTTGACCTGTCCACACAGGGAGACAGCACTTTGGGTGCAATGATGGTGACGGTGGTTGACCCCGTCGCGGACTATAAAACCCTGATGCAGAGCCTGTTTGACTTTGACAAACTGCGCGCCATGTTTGCGCAGGGCTTTACCATGCGCTTTGACGCCATGCATGCGGTGACCGGCCCCTACGCCAAAGAAATCATCGAAAACACCCTTGGCGCGCCCGCAGGCACGGTGATCAACGCGACGCCTCTGCCTGATTTTGGTGGCGGCCACCCCGACCCAAATCCGGTCTGGGCCAAAGAGCTGATGACGATCATGATCAGCGACACGCCCCCCGATTTTGGCGCGGCGTCTGACGGTGATGGGGACCGTAACCTGATCGTTGGTCCAAACCAGTATGTCGCCCCCTCTGACAGTCTTGCGGTGCTTTGCGCCAATGCCCATCTGGCCCCCGCCTATAAGGCCGGTCTGGCCGGTGTTGCGCGCTCCATGCCCACCAGTGCGGCCGCCGATCGTGTCGCCGCGAAACTGGGGATCGAGTCGTTTGAAACGCCAACGGGGTGGAAATTCTTTGGCAACCTGCTGGATGCGGGGCGTGCGACCCTCTGCGGTGAGGAAAGCGCCGGAACAGGCTCTAACCACGTCCGCGAGAAAGACGGGCTTTGGGCGGTGCTGCTCTGGCTGAATATTCTGGCAGAACGGGGCGAACCTGTAGCGACGATCATGGCCGATCACTGGGCCACCTTCGGACGCAATTTCTATTCGCGCCACGACTATGAAGCCGTCGCCAGCGAAAAAGCCAATGCTCTGATGGCAAGCTTGAACGCGCGGGCCGAGACGCTTGCCGGTGTGCAAGCAGCCGGTCTGACAGTGCAAGCCGCTGACCAATACGCCTATGATGATCCGGTGGACGGTTCCCATTCGGCCAATCAGGGGTTTCGAATTTTCTTTGAAGGCGGCGCACGGGCAGTGGTGCGCCTGTCGGGCACCGGCACCGAAGGCGCGACGATCCGGCTTTATCTCGAGAGCTATAATGATGATCCCGCCGCCGTGGACACAGATACGCAGGTCGCGCTTGCCGATGTGCGCGCCGCCGCGCTTTCGATCTGCGACTTTCAGAACCATATCGGACGCATTGATCCGGACGTGATTTCCTAAAGCAACCAGACAGCGCAGGATTTGCATGACTTTTCCTGCGCTGTGCTCTTGACGCTCCTGTGGGGGTGTCATAATCGTAACGGCGCTACGCGGGCGTTGTGTAGTGGTAAGACCTTAGCCTTCCAAGCTAATGACGCGGGTTCGATTCCCGCCGCCCGCTCCACGCTTTCCCCTGACAATTTGACTCTTGCGCGACGATAGAGCGCTTGCCGCCTTGCGTTGTTCACAGTACTTCGTTTCGGGAAACGAATTCAGGGGCGAGCATCCATGGCCAGAAACGACGCAGCGAACGTCGAAGACCGCGAGAAATCCAAACATGTTGGCGCTTTGCGTGGTCTGCTGCCCTTTATCCTGCCCTATAAGACTTTTGTCTTTCTGGCGGGGTGCGCGCTGGTTCTGACGGCAGGCGTATCGCTGGCTCTGCCTTTGGCGGTGCGCCGCGTGGTCGACAGCTTTTCCTCCGGCGAGACGCAGCTTCTGGACAGCTACTTTCTGGCGGCCTTGATGATTGCCAGCTTGCTCGCCGTGGGTACAGGTGCGCGCTATTATCTGGTGACGCGCCTTGGTGAACGGGTTGTGGCCGATATTCGCAAAGCCGTGTTTGACCGCGTTATCGGCCTATCGCCGTCGTTCTACGAAAATATCATGACCGGCGAGGTTCTGTCCCGTATTACCACCGATACCACGGTCATCCAGTCGGTGATCGGCTCTTCGGTGTCGGTTGCCCTGCGCAATGTGCTGATCCTGATTGGCGGTATGATCCTGATGCTGCTGACCAGCGCAAAGCTGACCGGGCTGGTGTTGCTGATCGTACCGACCGTCATCGTACCGATTGTGGTGCTGGGGCGGCGGTTGCGCAAGTTAAGCCGTGAAAATCAGGATTTGATCGCTGATAGCTCCGGTAGCGCCTCCGAAGCGCTGGGGGCGGTGCAAACCGTGCAGGCCTTCACCCATGAAACCCTGACCCGCCGCGCATTTGCCGATGTCACCGAACGCAGTTTTGTGGCCGCACTTAACCGGATTTCGACCCGTGCGGTGATGACCGTTATTGTCATTTTCCTGATCTTTTCAGGTGTGGTCGGCGTGCTCTGGATCGGGGCGCGGGATGTGCGTGCCGATGAAATGAGCGTCGGCGCTTTGGTGCAATTTGTGATCTACGCGATCATGATGGCTGGATCGGTTGGCGCCTTGTCGGAAATCTGGAGCGAGCTGCAGCGTGCCGCTGGCGCCACCGAGCGATTGATTGAATTGCTCAACGCACCGGATTCTGTGCTGGACCCGGTCTCAGCACAAGCTGCGCCATTGCCCTGCGCGGGCGAAATAACCTTTGATCAGGTCACTTTCCACTATCCGTCCCGCTTGGCCGTGGCGGCTTTGGACGGCATCGATCTAACCATCAAACCCGGAGAGACCGTCGCCCTTGTTGGCCCGTCCGGTGCCGGGAAATCCACGATTTTGCAGCTGCTCTTGCGGTTCTATGATCCCACCAGCGGTAAAATTTGTCTCGACGGGGTCGACCTTCAAACCATGACCCGCAGTGATTTCCGTCAGTCCATCGCTCTGGTGCCACAAGATCCGGTGATTTTTGGCACCACTGCCCTTGAAAATATCCGGTTCGGGCGTCCCGATGCCACCGATGCAGAGGTTGAAGCCGCCGCCAAGGCCGCTGCTGCTCATGACTTCCTGAGTGAATTGCCCGATGGCTATAGCAGTCAGGTCGGCGAGCGCGGGGTAATGCTCTCTGGTGGTCAAAAGCAACGGATCGCCATTGCCCGCGCCATTCTGCGGGATGCGCCGATCCTGCTGCTGGACGAGGCTACAAGTGCGCTGGATGCGGAAAGCGAACGCGCGGTGCAACAGGCCGTGGATGTCATGAGCGCAACCCGCACCACCCTGATCGTTGCACACCGTCTGGCCACGGTGAAAAAGGCAGACCGGATTCTGGTCTTCGATAAGGGGCAGATTGTTGCCGAGGGCACCCATGAATCACTTGTTGAACAGGGCGGACTTTATGCCCGTCTGGCCCGGTTGCAGTTCACCGAAGGCGCGCAAACCGTCTGAGGTCGGATGATAAAACCATGTGCCGTTACGGAAAAAGCGTTTAGAGTTCACAGTGACGCAGCGTTGCCCCTGTGGCCCTGCTTGTTTTATCTGCGCCGAATTTGCATTTTCTTAGCAAAAGATACGCGAGTATCAGGCGTTTAGGGAGGAAACCAAAATGGCCACCACTGCAAAGAATTTTGCCACGGCAGACGATGTAAAGGCGATGGAGGCCGAAACACCCTGGTCCGAACGCAATGTACCGGTGAGCTTGTACGGCTTGCTGTCTGAAACAATCGCGAAATTCCCCGATCGGCCCGCCGTCAGCTTTCAGATTACCTCTGGGCCGACCGATAAGGCCGAAACCCTGACCTGGTCCGAATTCAAAGGCAAAGTCACCCAGACCGCCAATCTGTTCCGAAGCCTTGGCGTGGGTGAAAACGATGTTGTGGCCTATCTGCTGCCCAACGCCAACGAGGCGGTCCTGTCCTTTGTCGGTGGCGCAACGGCGGGGATCGTTAACCCGATCAACCCGCTGCTGGAACCAGAGCAAATCGCCGCCATCCTGCGCGAGACCGGCGCCAAGGTTCTGGTAACGATGAAGTCCTTCCCACGCTCGGACGTAGCGCAAAAGGCTGCCGAGGCGGTCAAACATGCGCCCAACGTCAAAACCGTAGTCGAGGTTGACCTGCTGCGCTATCTAAGCGGCGTCAAGAAACTGATCGTACCGCTGATCCGGCCCAAAAATCCGGTTGGCCACCACGCCAAAGTGATCGATTTTAGCAAAGCCATCGCAGAACAGCGCGCCGATGCGCTTGATTTTGCCGATGCCACCGAAGATCGCATCGCCGCCTATTTCCATACCGGTGGCACCACCGGCATGCCCAAGGTCGCGCAGCATAAATACTCAGGCATGATGTATAACGGCTGGCTTGGCGATCGGCTGCTGTTCACCGAAAAAGACACGATGATCGTGCCTCTGCCGATGTTCCACGTCTTTGCCGCCTATCCGGTTGTGCTCTCGGCGATGACATCCGGCACCCATGTGGTGTTCCCGACACCGCAGGGTTATCGCGGCGAAGGGGTGTTTGATAATTTCTGGAAGCTGATCGAACGCTGGGAAGTCACCTTTGTGATCACCGTGCCCACCGCCATCGCCGCTCTGATGCAGCGCCCTGTGGATGCGGATGTCTCTTCGCTGAAAACTGCCTTTTCCGGCTCGGCCCCGCTGCCGGTTGAATTGTTCAACCGCTTTGAAAAAGCCACAGGCGTCAACATTATCGAAGGCTACGGCCTGACCGAAGCCACCTGTCTGGTGTCCTGCAATCCGCCGCAAGGCAAAAAGAAGGTCGGCTCTGTCGGCATTCCTTTCCCCTATACCAAAGTACGCATCCTGAACTGCGCTGATGACGGCTCTATCATCAAGGAATGCGGCGTTGATGAAGTCGGTGAGATTTGCATTGGCAATCCGGGCGTTGTTGCCGGGGCGACCTATACCGAAGCTGAAAAAAACACCGGCTTGTTTGCCGATACCGAATACCTGCGCACCGGCGATCTGGGACGCATCGATGCCGATGGCTATCTTTGGATCACGGGCCGCGCAAAGGATCTGATTATTCGCGGGGGGCATAATATCGACCCCGCCGAAATCGAAGAGGCACTGGCCGGTCACGAGGCCGTCGCTTTTGCGGGCGCAATCGGCCAACCCGATTCCTTTGCCGGTGAACTGCCTTGCGTCTATGTCGAACTGGTGGCGGGCGCGGACACCTCTGTCGAAGAGCTGATGGCTTTTGCCAAGAAACATGTGCACGAGCGCGCGGCGCATCCGAAACATCTGGAGATCATGGACGAGCTGCCCAAAACCGGCGTTGGCAAAATCTTTAAACCAGACCTTCGGAAAATGGCGATCACCCGAGTGTTTAACAACACGCTGGCCACCGCTGGTCTTGCTGCTGAGGTCAGCTCTGTCGTCGATGACAAGAAACGCGGTCTTGTGGCCCAGATCAGAAAAACCGGTGAGCTAGACGAGGATGCCCTAGGCCATTGCCTCGGTGAATTTGCAACCAAATGGGATTGGGCAAAAGAAGACTAGGTCCGTCCTCTAAAACAAAAATAAAAAAGCGTCGGCCCGAAAGGTCCGGCGCTTTTTTAATGCCGTCAAACTGTCACCGCGCCTTCATGCGCCCGTTACATCATCCGGTAAAATCTGTCCCAACGCCGCAAGGCCTAAGACAGGACCGTCCCCATGCCCAGAAACTGCATCCAAGTTGTCTTTGTGAAATGGGGGACCAAAAAATATTCCGCGGCCTATGTGAATGCGCTGGTGCAAACCATTCTGGATCAAACCGCCGCTGAGGTACGTTTTGTATGCCTGACCGAACATAGCGAAGGCATTGATCCTCGCGTCACCGTCAGGCCCTTCCCCGATCTAGGCCTGCCTCTGGAAACTCTGACCAGCCGCGGCGGCTCTTTGCCCAAAATGGGAATCTTTGCAGACGGTGTTCTGCAAAAGGGCCTGCCGACGCTTTATATTGATCTGGACAGTTCGGTCTTTGGCGACATCCAGCGGGTTGCTGATTGCCTGACACGAAAGCGCGATTTTTATATTCTGCAACGCCATGCCATCCCCTATTGGCGCTGCTCCAAACTGGTGCGCCGCCTGTTGCCAGAGCGCTATTACCTTGGCAACACCGCAATCATGGCCTTTTACCCCGAGGACTGGGGTTTCATGTATGACAGGGTACGCCGCGAATATCCGGCCATCCATACCGCCCATGCGACTCATGGCACGGCAATGCCCAAGGATTATCGCGGCGGAAATGAATATCTGATCAGCCGGTTCGCCGGTCATGATCTGCGGGTTTTCCCGATGGATACGGCCGTCAAATTCACGCAGGAATATATGGCGCCGCTGGACTGGATGACCCGCATCCGCAACCATCTGCCATGGGTCAAAGCCCGCCGGAAGCGTCAAGCGATTGTCACCTACCACGGTGCTGAACTGAAGCCTGAAAAAATCATCTGGTTTGAACCCGGTGACAAGATCCGCTTCAAACATCATGTCACCGACTGGCAATATCCTGAAATCACTGCATATTGGCGGCGTTTTTTGGTCAAAAGCGCCTGAAACTGCCTAAAAAGCCTGTTTACTTACAGGAGCCGTTACGCAACCCTTTGGCCACCAATTCAGAGCCGACAGGGAACGGACACATGACACATGACACCAACCATCCTGTGATCGGCGCGTTCGCGCGCGCGTGGAGCCTGAAATGGCGACTGCTTGTGTCGCATGTCGCCCTTGCCTTGCTGGCGGTTGCGATCATCTCTCCGCTGACGGCCCTTATTTTGCGCACCGCCATCGGGCTTTCCGGCACGCCCGCGCTCGCTGATCAGGACATCGCCTATTTTCTGCTGTCACCTGTTGGCCTGATCTGCCTCTTGGTTACGGCCTCTGTGCTGATCACGGTTGGCGTGCTGGACACCTCTTTTTTGATGTCGATCCACAAGGTCGACAAGCGCGACGGACGTGGCAGCTTTCGGACCGGTCTTGCCAGCGTTTTACCGCGCCTTCCGATGGTTTTCATTCTCGCCGCCCAACTTACGGCGCGTGTGCTGCTGTATGCGGCGCCGTTTCTGATTGTCGGTTTGATCATCGCCAAATGGCTGCTGACCGAATTTGACATCAACTATTACCTGACCGAACACCCGCCGGAATTCACCCGGGCGGTTGTTCTGATCGGGATTGTCGTGATCGCCATGGGTGTGGTTCTGGTGCACCGCCTACTTGGGTGGGTGTTCACCCTGCCGTTGGTGTTGTTTACCGGAGTCGCACCGCGTCACGCCTTTCGCCAAAGTGAGGCCTTGATGCGCGGGCATCGGTTCCGCCTGCTGCGCTTGTTTGCGACATGGGCGGTGTTTTCAGTCGCGGCGGGGTTTGCGCTGGTGCTCACGATGGGTCTTCTGACCAGACTGTTGGTGCCGACATCCGGCTCAAGCCTGACCGCGCTTGTCGGGTTGCTAACGGCGGTTGTGTTGATCTGGGTGCTTTTGAACGCGGTGGTCACCACCCTGACGTCCGGTGCCTTTGCCGTGCTGATCAGTGAAGAATTCGAATCCGCAGGGGGCAAGGTTGATGCCGAATATCTGGTTCATAGCGATGCGATGCCCGGTTTGATCCGGCGCATTGCCCTTTTGGGACCCATCGCCGGTATCTTGATTATTCTGGGCGGATTTTCGGGTAAAAACCTGTTGGACGGTATTCGTCTTGACGATGAAGTACTTGTCATTGCCCACCGAGGGGCGGCAGGGCAACGTCCAGAAAACACCATGGCTTCCATCAACAAGGCCATCGAAGACGGTACGGATTTTGTTGAAATCGACGTTCAGGAATCTGCCGAAGGTGAGATCATCGTCGTGCATGACAGCGACTTTATGAAACTTGCCGGCGTGCCCACTAAAGTATGGGAGGTCACGGCAGAGGAGCTTGCGACAATCGACATCGGCAGTTGGTATGATCCGGCCTATGCCGCAGAACGCACCCCGACGCTGCGCGATGTGTTGCGTGCCGCCAAGGGCAAATCCAAGGTCCTGATTGAATTGAAATACTATGGCCACAACGAGATGCTGGAGCAGCGGGTTCTGGATATTGTTGCGGCTGAGGGCATGCAGGATCAGGTGGCCTATATGTCGCTGAAACTGCCACTGGTTGAGAAAACCAAAGAGCTGGACTCAAGCGCGTCTGCCGGTCTGCTGGCGGCAACCGCGGTTGGGGATTTGACGGCGCTGAATGCGGATTTTCTGGCGGTAAACACGGGTCTTGCGACACGCAGGCTGGTGCGCCGCGCGTCGGACGTGGGGAAACCGGTCTATGTCTGGACGATAAATGATCCGCTGGCGATGTCGCAAATGATGTCACGCGGAGTCGATGGGCTGATCACCGATGAACCTGCGCTCGCGTTACAGGTAATAAAAGAGCGGAATGCCCTATCGACCCCCGAACGGCTGCTGATCGCGGCGAGTGATGTGCTGGGGATTTCCCTAAACGATAAGGCCTATCGCGATGACTCTCCTTAGGACCCTTTTTGCCATCCTCTTGATGGCCAGCGCCGCGCAGGGCAATGAGGCCCCCACCCGGCTGGATCAACGCATCGAACTGCGGGCCCATGAACGCCTGCAGGCATTGCGCGAAAAAGACGGCACCGCACTTGCCCCTTTTGTCACCGATGGCTGCAGCGGGTGGCAATCGCAGGTCTGGTCCTTTGTTGCTGATAAAATCCCGGCCTTCGAAGAAGCCCATCAAAACCTGCCGCCTTGGGAAAACTGCTGTGTGATCCACGATCAGGCCTATCACACCGGTGGCGAAAACCCCGATGCAGTTGAAAGCTTTTATGCCCGCCTCACAGCTGACGAAGCCCTAAAAAACTGTGTAATAGAGACCGCCTCTCAACGCAGCGCCGAGCTGTCAGACATTTACGGCATGACCGAGGCGCAGGTCAGCACCACCTATCAGACCATCGGCGAGGCTATGTTTTCCGCTGTCAGAATAGGCGGCGCCCCCTGCAGCGGATTGCCGTGGCGTTGGGGTTATGGCTATCCGGCGTGCGATTGATCGGCCCCTGATCAATCGGCCTTGGGTTGGTCGTTTTTGAAGAACCAGCCAAAGCGTTCATGCAGGCGGCCATAGCGGCGATCCCCAACAACCGATTTGCAGGCGGCAAAGGCTTGAGCGCCCTGCGGCCAGACGCGCAGATATTTGGGCTTGTGATAATGCAGAACCCGCGGCGTGGCCTCCGGATCATAATCCGCATTCTGGATCGTCAGATTATAATCCCGCGACAGCATGTTAAACCCAAGCCCCGCCCGCCGGATCGCAACAGGTAAGGACACCTGATCCAGAAACGGGCGCAACCCGTCCAGTTTGGTTTTGAAATCAATCTGCCGTGCGGTGTCGATCCAGATATCGGCAAAGCGGTCCCCTTGGGCATTTGGTGCATCGCGAAAGCCGACCAAACCGGCGTTAAAATAGGGTGGTGACCAAAGACGTTGACCGCGATGGAACTGAACGCGTTCATCGGGCACAGCCATGTCAAATAGCCCATAAGCCTTGCGCCATTTCCGATCGCCCCCCCATGTTTTATAGTCCGACACCATCGCCGCGACCTGCCCCTCTGGCACAATATCTTGCAAATCCAGCGGCGCGACACAGGCCATGTCGGTATCCATGAAAACGCTGATGTCACTGCCCCGATCATCCAGAGCCGCCAGCATTTTGTTGCCGTGGGGATAGGGTTCTTTCCAGACCTCCGGATCACCATCCGGCAATCCGGGTAGCGGTCTGATTTCAACGTTCAGCGTTTCCATGATCTTGCGCGTCAGCGCAGCAACCTTGGAAATCTTCTCTTCGGGGACATAAGCGAAATAACGGAAAGAGTCATCGTTGTGATGCACCAGAGTGGCGGCCAACAGAATCGCCATCGGCTCATAGCGGCGGCCATCCATCATGAAAAACACGCTGGTTTTAGGGGCTGTCCCTGTCACGTTACTTGCTCCTGTTTGGCACTGCCTATCCCTACCGCGACCCCGGCGCGCTTGTAAATGATCCGTCGAACTGCATGATTATTAGCCTTGAGGTGTTACATCGCTGACGCGAAGCCTTGTGTTCTTGTCTAATTATTAATCTGGCGTTGCTTTGTCACAGGGCCAACGGTATCGCTTGTTCAAAGCATATATTATTGAGGTATCAGGATGGAAGAACGTCGCCCCGTCGCATCCCTTTGGATTGGTGAAAAGCTGCATTATTTGAACCAGCTTTGCCTGAAATCCCACGTTATTCAGGGTCACCCCACAACGCTCTATTGCACCCATGACGTTCAAAACGCCCCCGAAGGCGTAGTGATCAAACCCGCCACCGATATCATGGATATCGATATGGAACTGGTGAACAGCACCTCGGCGTCGTTTCTGTCCAATGTGTTTCGCTACAAGATGATCCGCGCCACCGGTGCGCTGTGGATTGACTGCGATGCCTTCTGCCACAAACCCTTTCCCGATGATATGGAATGGGTCTTTGGCGGCCATGGCATGTTGGGCAATCTGAACTGTGGTGTGGTTGGCCTGCCGCAGGAATGCGAGCTGATGGACCAGCTACTGGATTATTATGAAAACCTGCCGGATTATCCGCATTGGTGGAATAAGAACCAGCGCAAGAAATACGACCGTCTGCCCGAGAGCATGACCCATGCCGCCCGCATCTACAAAGCGGAGCGCACCGCTTTTGGTCCACAGGCTTTTACCTATTTCGCCAAACAAACCGGTGATTTCGAACGCGCCATGAGCACCGATGTGCTCTATCCGGTGCCGTTTCAGCTCAACGATATTTTCTACGATCCCTATGGTCGGGTTGAGGGCCATTTCACCGATGATACCCTGTCGGTGCATCTCTATACCAATGGCACAAAACCCTGGTGGGAGAAACACGTACCGCTCCCCGGCAGCTATGCCGCGCGGATGTGTGAGCAGGTCGGTATCGATCCAAGCAAGGCGCTACGCTAAAGCATTGCGAGGCTGATCCGATGGATCTGAAGAAGCATAAAAGCCCGCACGGCACCGTTTTGGCGGTGTCGATGATGAAGGACGAAGCCCCTTACCTATTGGAATGGTTCGCCCATCACATGGCGGTCGGTTTCACCGATATTCTGGTTTACACCAACGACTGCTCCGACGGCACCGACACCATGTTGATGCGGCTTGAGGAGTTGGGCCTTGGTTATCACCGGCGCAACGACATCCCTGAAGGGATCAAGCCGCAACCTTCGGCGTTGAAATACGCGCAGGTCGAACCGGTGGTGCAGAATGCCGATTGGGTACTGGTATTTGATGCCGATGAATTCCTGTCGATCAGCTATGGCGACGGCACGTTGGATGACATGATCACAGCGGCGGGTGACGCCAACGGCATCGTCATCACTTGGCGTACCTTCGGGTCGGGTCATGTGGTCGACTGGAGCCGTGATCCGGTCACCGAACAGTATCTTTATGCGGCACCTGCCAATTGGAACAAAGGCTGGGGTGTTAAAACCCTGTTCAAATTCGACGCCGAATATTGGAAGCTTGGCATCCATCGCCCCAAGATGAAGGCCAAACATCTAGAGACCAGTTACCCCGATACCGTGAAATGGCTGAACGGGTCCGGTCAGCCGATGGAGGATTACTTCAAATTCCGCGGCTGGCGGTCGATCCGGCGCACGGTGGGCTATAACTGGGCGCAGATGAACCACTATGCGGTTAAATCCGTTGATGCCTATGCGGTGCGCAAACTGCGTGGCAACGTCAACAACAAGAAAGACAAATACAACAGCGACTATTGGGCGCTTCAGAACCGCAATGAGGTCAAAGACACCGCTGTTCTGCGCTATTGCGATAAACGCGCCGCCATCATGGAAGAGTTGCTGAAAGATCCGGTGCTCAGCGAGTTGCATTATACCGCGCTACAGCGGGTCGAGGCAAAGCTGGAAGAGTACCGCGACACCGACGCTTATCGGGAGATGAAAGCGGGGTTGATCGAGGCCTCCAAGATTCCGATCACGCAGGTATCGGCTAAACCGCCCAAAGCCCGTGACCCCGCCAAAATCGCCGCTTTGATGAGCGAAGTTGAAGCCAAAGCCACCAAAGACGGTAAAGATAAACATAAGGAAAAACAGAAGGCGCCCGCCCAGCAGCGCGGCCCGATTGAACCGGATTACGTTGCCTATCCGATAGATCGGACCATGGATGTGGCCTTTGAAACGGTTCAGAACCACACGGTTTTGCTGCCCGCTGATCCGCGCATTCTGAACCCCGAGGCCGCCGAAGCCGCCGCTGAGGGTAAGTTTGACCGCAAATCCGCGCGGTTTATCCCTCGAATGATCGAACCGGCCCAGCGCGTTCTGAACATCGGCTCCGGCATGGGCTTTATCCCGATCCACATCTGCCTAACCTATCCCAAGGCGATTGTTCTGGGACAAGAGGACCGTGATGATCTGACCAAAATCGGTCACGAAATTGCTGCCCTGAATGGGCTTGAGCAGTCCTCCAACCTGCGCCTGACCGACGGGCCGCTGTTCTTTGCGACGGATCGCGATGGCAAAGCTTCGGGTCTTGCCGCCCTGCTTAAGGATTTCCGACCCCATGTGCTGCGCATTAATGATGATCGCATCAATGCCGAGGTCATCCAGAATCAGGACCTAAAGGCGGTTGGCCGCGTGATCCTGAGCGAAGCCTGCGTCGGCCGCTATGCGGTGCAACTGCCAAGGGTCAAAGACGCAATCGAGGCGGCCGGATTCTACCTGAACGACCGGTTCGAGCCGACAGGCGCATTGGTCTACGATCGCAAACCCTAGACCCTTTTTTGGCAAGCCTTTGCCAAGAAACAGAGAATCACGTTACCCTTGGCATTGAAACCGAAAGGATTACGGATGGCGACCAAGGCGGAACTTGAGGAAGAACTGAAAGCACTGCGCGCTGAACTGGATGACGCACGCGCCATAGCAGCAGAAATGAAAGACGCCGCAGAGGCCGCCCAACCCGAAGGGCTTGGAGAGGTGCTGATGGCCGATGCGGAATCCCTGCTGACAGAATTCACCCATGAGATCGAGGATATCAGTGCCAATAAACCGGTGTTGCTGGTGCTGGGGGCCTTTTGCCTTGGCCTGCTCTTGGCGCGGGGGCGATAGGGATGAAACGCATTGTTCGCAACGCATCGATCATTCTGCGCACAGAAAGCCTGATCACCCAGCGCCGGTTGGCGGTGGCGCGTAAGCAACTGACATTGGTGGCTTTTGCCGGACTTGTTGCCGTGCTTGGCCTTGTGATGCTGAATGTCGCGGCCTATCAGGCTCTGCAAACCTCACTGGGCGCACCGACGGCAGCTTTGATCGTGGCAGTGGTGAATTTCATTCTTGCCGGTGGGCTGCTGCTCTGGGCTGGAAAGGCAAATGCCGATGCGGAAATCGGTGCGGTGACAGAGGTACGCGATATGGCCATCGCCGATCTGGAATCCGAAATCGATGAAATGAAAGACGAGGCCACAGCCATTATCGAGGACTTGCGCGGTATTCGACGCGATCCCCTTGGAGCCATGACCTCCAGTCTGTTGCTGCCTCTGCTTTCTGCGCTTTTGAAAAGCCTGCGCAGCGAAAAATAGGCGCTATTTTGTCAGGATCAACTTGCCCTGACGGGTAATGCGCAGGGTATAGGTTTGCTGGTTCAACTGGATATGCGCCAGATTGCCGTTGCCGACCAGTGCAGAGATATCATGCACGGGAATAGGAACTGGTGCCTGCGCGACATGGGCTGCGTTGTCAAAGCGGGTCTGGGGGTCAATTTTCACTTTGTGCCCCCTTTGCTTCCAAAAATCCGGTCAAATTGGTCCAGCCCGAAACCCGTCGGGCGGGCCGGAGACTGGGGAGGAACAGTTTTTACGATGTTCGGCATTTGGGCCTCTTCAAACGATAGGAGTTTCTGGCTTGCCTATCAGATGTCGGCTGGCTCTTAGCAGTATTCTTACTAAAACACTCAGGTAAGTCAATCCAAAAAATACGCTTCGACAAAAACCGGTTTTGAAACAAAAACACCGGCCCAATTGGGCCGGTGTTTTTCCGTTTTTTAGAGGCCGCTATCAGCTGCGCACAACATAGACCGAGGCTTTGGCATGGCGCACAACCCGCGCGGCATTCGGCCCCAATAGAAAGTCATGCAAATCCGGATCATGGGCACCGATAACAATCAAATCACTCCCGGCTTTTTCGGCCGCATCAAGGATTTTCTCATAGGCCTTACCGCTTGTCACCAGATGGCGCACCTCCGCATCGGTGGCGGCGCCCAAAGTTTCGGATACCAGTGCCTTTAGCGCATCCTGCGCCGCATTCACCGCCTTATCGTGGAAATCCGGTTCAAAGAACGAACCCACAAAGCTGGACCCGTAATCCGGCAAAACCGTAATCACATCCAAACTTGCCCCATCCACAGCGGCCAGTTTGGCGGCCGCTTTCAGAACCAGCGCTTCTTGAACGGGACGGTTAATGTCGACAGCGACTAAAATCGAGTTGCTCATGTGACCTCTCCTTCTTTGCGCATGCGGGCCCGTTGCATCATCATGATCAGACCCAGAAACAACAGGGCCGGAATAAAGATGATTTCCTTGAACATCTGATCGGCTTTTGCCTGAACAGAAGTGATCGTCACAGGGGTATCCCCGTAAAAATCATAACCGCTCATCTGGTCAAAGAAAGGCGTGCCGGGGAAGGGTTCTTCCATCAGCAACTGATCGCCCTCGGCCATCACCGTCAGCCCCAATGCATCCAGTCGCGCGTCACCGTCGGCTTCGTCCCCGATCGTGGCAACCAAGGTGGTATCCTTGGGATTCCCGGTGTCAAAGTCAGGCCCCGAAACCACCAGACGCATATCATCGCCTACGGCAGCCGCACCGACAGATTGCGACAGTTCGGTCGGGTTGATCATTTCAAACGGAGGCTGGATACGGTTCATGACAAAATCAGGCCGGAACAGGACAAAAGCAATCAGCACAAGCGCAATGCTTTCATAGATCCGCGATTTGGTCAGGAAATAGCCCATGGTACCTGCCGTAAAGACAAGGATCGCAATAGTGGCGACAATGAACACCAGAATACCCTGCGCCCAGCCCACATCGATCAACAGAAGATCGGTGTTAAAGATGAACACAAACGGCAGTGCCACGGTCCGCAGGCTATAGAAGAAGGCAATAAAGCCTGTCTTGATCGCATCGCCACCAGACACCGCTGCCGCGGCGAAACTGGCGAGCCCCACCGGCGGCGTCACATCCGCCATAATCCCGAAGTAGAACACAAAGAGGTGCACCGCGATCAGCGGCACAATCAGCCCCGATTGCGCACCCAGTTCAACCACCACACCGGCCATCAAAGAGCTGACAACGATGTAGTTCGCCGTTGTCGGCAACCCCATCCCCAGCACAAGCGACAGAACCGCGACACAGCAGAGCATTGCCACCAGATTACCGCCAGAGATGAATTCGACCAGATCAGCCATCACCTGACCAATACCGGTCAGAGTCACAGTGCCCACGATCACACCAGCCGTGGCCGTTGCAAGACCGATGCCAATCATGTTGCGTGCGCCATCAATCAGACCGTCAACCAGATCCCGCACACCAGCCATGAAATTATTGGCGGCATCGCTTTCACCGCGGAACATTGCCTTAAGCGGTTTCTGTGTCAGCAGAATTGCGAACAATAGCGTGGTCGCCCAGAAGGCCGACAGACCCGGCGATTTTTGTTCGATCATCAAGAAATAGACCAAAACGATGATCGGCAGCAGATAATACAGGCCGGATTTATAGATCTTGGCCACATCTGGCAGTTCTACTACTTCGGCGTTTGGATCATCTGGCACCAGATCATCAACGCTTGCCGCCAGCCAAAGCAGGATGACATAGGCCACAAAGACCAAACCCGCCAACAGCCAGCCTGCGCCTTCGGGAACGACCGCCACAACCGCTTTGACCGGATATTGCACACCGTAGCAGATCGCAGCAAACAGCACAAAAAATGCCGCCATGCCACCGATGGTCCGGCCCATGGAAACGACCTTATTACCGATGGTCGGCATGTTGCGCTTCATCGCTTCCAGATGAACGATGTAGACCAGCGCGATATAGGAAATGATCGCAGGCAAGAAGGCGTGGGTGATCACCTCGACATAGGAAATGCCGACATATTCCACCATCAGAAACGCCGCTGCGCCCATCACCGGTGGCATGATCTGACCGTTCACCGATGAGGCAACCTCAACAGAACCTGCCTGCTCAGAGCTAAAGCCCACCCGTTTCATCAGCGGGATCGTGAATGTTCCGGTGGTCACCACATTGGCGATCGAAGAACCGGAAATCAGACCAGTCGCCGCCGAGCCAACAACAGCTGCTTTGGCCGGTCCACCCTTCAGGTGGCCCAAAGCACCAAAGGCCATTTTGATAAAGTAGTTCCCGGCACCGGCTTTATCGAGCAAGGCCCCAAACAGCACAAAGAGGAAAACAAACTTCGTTGAAACGCCCAGCGCAATGCCAAAGACACCTTCGGAGGTGATCCACATATGGCTCATGGCTTTTTTCAGCGACGCGCCTTTCCAGCGGATCACATCGGGGACTATTTCGGACGAACCGAAAAACACATAGAGCAGGAAAATCGTTGCGATGATCGCCATTGCAGGCCCAAGAGCGCGGCGTGCGGCCTCAAACAGCAGGATCAGGCCCAGCAATGCGAACCATTTATCCACATCATCGGCCAGACCGCCGGAATTCACGATCTTGGTATAGAAAATATAGCCGTACATAGCCGTGAAAACGCCCAAGATCGCCATGATCCAATCCTGAATCGGGATATAATCACGCGGGCTGGATTTCAGCGCCGGATAGGCCATGAAGGCCAGAAAAATAGCAAAAGCCAGATGGATCTGGCGCGAGTTGTTAATAACGTCGCCGGGCAGGATATAATTTGCCAGGGGCGACGCCAGTGTGACTTGAAAAACCGACCAAATAACGGCGATGACCGCAAGTGCCGTGCCGACGGGCCCGACGGGGTTGCGGGCCCCTGAATCTGTTGCTGCGACCAGTTCCTGAAGTTCTTCTTCGGAAAGAGGTCCACCGCTTTGCGGTTTGTCAGACATGTCCCAATGCTCCCTGATGTAAAAAGCGCCTCGATCTTTGCTCGCCGAGATTACGCCCTTGGGGGTACGCGAATTGCGTCTATACGTTCTAAAATGGCGAAAAGAGCGACAAATGCCGCTCTTTTCTGATCATTGCCGTTTCGATTACTCGATCCAGCCTTTTTCTTTGTAATATTTCGCAGCACCGGGGTGCAGCGGTGCAGAAAGACCGGCTGTCGCCATTTCCTCTGGCTCCAGATGGGCAAAGGCAGGATGCAGCTTTTTGAAATCATCAAAGTTATCAAAAACCGAAGACACAACCGCATAAACCGCGTCATCCGATACAGCCGAAGAGGTCACAAAGGTCGCGCCGACACCAAAGGTGTTCACATCATCAGGGTTGCCGCGATAGACGCCGCCGACAATTGTTGCATTCCGGTAGTAGGAATTTGCGTCAACCAGTTCTTTGATTTCGTCACCTTCAACAGAAACCAATACGGAATCACAGGCTGTTGTGGCTTCTTGGATGGACCCGGACGGGTGACCAACGGTATAGACCATCGCGTCGATCTGGTTGTCGCAAAGCGCTGCGGATTGTTCTGCCGCTTTCAGCTCTGTTGCCAGTTGGAAGGTGGAGTTGTCCCAGCCCATAGCTTGCATGACAACTTCCATCGTGCCGCGTTGACCAGAACCGGGGTTCCCGATGTTTACACGCTTACCAGCCAGATCCTTAAAGGATTCGATGCCAGAATCTGCACGGGCCACAACGGTAAAGGGCTCCGGATGCACAGAGAAGACCGCACGCAAGTCGGAGAACGGACCTTGCTCGGAGAATTTGGACGTGCCGTTATAGGCGTGGTACTGCCAGTCGGACTGCGCAACACCGAACTCCAGCTCGCCTTCGCGAATGGTGTTGATGTTGTAAACAGACCCGCCAGTGGATTCGACGGAACAGCGGATGCCATGCTCTTTGCGGCCTTTGTTCACCAGACGGCAGATCGCGCCGCCGGTTGGATAATACACACCGGTCACGCCACCGGTGCCGATTGTGATAAACTCTTCTGCATAGGCAGCAGGCGCGGCCAACATGCCAATCGCTGTGGCAGCAACCGTAAGTTTCAGTTTCGAAAACATCATAATTCTCCCTTATTGATGTAGTTCTGTTGTTTGTCGTTCGTTCTAGCGGTCAATGAAATCTTCAAGCCGCCGGTTTTTTTGTTCTATTTCCCGAATACGGGCTTCGGCCTGCGGGCCGGCGCGCGTCACAAGCATGCCAATCATCGTTTCAATTAAAACAAGTGTCGCTGCATAAGATGAAAAAAATTGCGGACTGTCAGTGGGAATTATGAAGGTGTTTGACGCATATTTGACGGCCGGGCACGTATGAGTGTCGGTAATAACAATAACATAAGCCCCTTGTTCGCGGGCAATCTCGGCGGTGCGAATCGCGCGTTTGGCAAAGGGAGGCTTGGTGACGATGATCACCACATCCTCTGCCCCTAGATGCGCCAGCGTACTGCTGACAGAGGCCCCCATACGTCCGGCCATGCTCCAGTTGGCATTTATAAAATTGGCCATATAGGACAGATATTCGATAATACCGGTAGATCCGAAAGCCCCGTAAACCACCACATTGCGAGCGTGATACAGCACCTCGACCGCCTCAGAGAGTCTATCGCCATCGATTAGCTCAGGCAGAGCAGCGATATTGCTAATACAGGCGTCGGTCTGTCGGTTCAGAAACGGTGGCTGATTGCTATTGTCCGCATCCGCCACCAGCCGACCGGCCTTTTCCGAAAAGCTCGCATAAGAACGCCCCACCGCATTGCGCGACATTTCCCGCATGGCCTCGTAGGTTTCAAACCCCAAAGCCCGTGACAAACGAGAGAAGGTCGCAGGCGACACGCCGGAAGATTGCGAAATCGACCGCAAACTGCGCGTAGCGACATCAAGCGGATTCGCCACCACGTAATCCGCTGCTACCTGCAGCTTTTGACTGAGCCCGCTGTATTGCGCAGCTATGGCTTGTTCCAGTGACATTACGAAAATCTTTCTCCGGATAATCGACGTTGAAAGTTCCAAATGTTTTATTCATTGTCAACATCTGAAACATATGTTTCAAACGTTAGGGCAGACATCCCGCTATTTTTGGGCGCACTTTGATTAGGAATCTGAAATGTCTCATGTTTTTGGCCGCCATACGAAATCCAACCTGCCGACCATCTCTCATGGAGAGGGGGTCTATCTGATCGATGATTCGGGCAAACGCTACTTTGACGGCTCTGGTGGGGCGGCGGTCTCTTGCCTTGGGCATTCTGATCCGGATGTCACAGCAGCGATCAAGACACAGCTGGACCGCGTGGCTTTTGCCCATACGGGCTTTTTCACCTCCGAGCCCGCCGAAGCCCTAGCCGATAAACTCGCCGCCCATGCGCCCGAGGGAATCGACCATGTGTATCTTGTCTCCGGCGGTTCTGAAGCGATGGAAGCAGCGCTAAAACTGGCGCGGCAATACTATCTGGAAATCGACCAACCAAAGCGCGTGAACATCATTGCCCGCCGCCAAAGCTATCACGGCAATACACTCGGCGCGCTGGCAACCGGCGGCAATATGTGGCGACGCGAGCCCTTTGCGCCATTGATGATCAACACCACGCATATCTCTCCCTGTTATGCCTATCGTGGGCAAACAGCGGGTGAATCCGCCCATGAATACGGGCAACGCATGGCCAATGAGCTTGAAACCGAGATTCAGCGGCTTGGCCCCGAAACCGTGATGGCCTTTGTCGCAGAGCCCGTCGTCGGGGCGACCGCCGGTGCCGTGCCGCCGGTCGAAGGGTATTTCAAACGTATCCGCGACATCTGCGATCAGCATGGGGTTCTTCTTATTCTGGATGAGGTCATGTGCGGTATGGGGCGCACGGGTACGTTTTTTGCCTGTGAACAGGATGAGGTCGCACCGGATATCACCGCCATCGCCAAAGGTTTGGGGGCGGGCTATCAACCCATCGGGGCAATGATGTGCTCTGCCAAGATTTATGCAGCGATCCGCGACGGCTCGGGCTTTTTCCAGCACGGTCATACCTATATGGGCCACCCCGTCGCCTGCGCGGCGGCTTTGCAGGTAGTCAGCAAACTAACCGACGGCGGCTTGGTGGCGCGGTCTAAATCCATGGGCGAAACACTGGACAGAGAGCTGCACGCCGCTTTCGGCCAGCACCCCCATATCGGCGACATTCGCGGGCGCGGGCTATTTCGCGGGCTTGAAATTGTTGAGGACCGCAGCAGCAGAGCCCCCTTTGATCCGGCCAAAGGCATCAACAAGAAACTGAAAGCCGCCGCCTTTGAAGCAGGCTTAGTCTGCTATCCCATGGGCGGCACCATTGACGGGGTTCGCGGGGATCATGTGCTTCTGGCCCCGCCCTTTATTATCGACGACAGCCACATTGATGAAATCATCGGGAAACTGACGATCGCCTTTAGCAAATCCCTCTGAAAGCTTCGCCTTGGTTCGGAAATGTTCGAAATTGATGATACTTGTTCGTTTACGGATGAATGCGAACAGGTTATAGCCCACAAAGAACAATTTGGGCGCGAGGAATCACGGGATGGACGATGTAACTGATCTTTTCATCATCGGCGGAGGCATCAACGGCTGTGGCATCGCGCGTGATGCAGCGGGGCGCGGGTTATCCGTCCGTCTGGTGGAGATGAACGATTTGGCCTCGGCGACCTCGTCGGCCTCGACTAAATTGTTTCACGGCGGCCTGCGCTATCTGGAGTTCTTTGAATTCCGTCTGGTGCGCGAAGCCCTGATCGAACGTGAAGTCCTGCTGTCGGCAATGCCGCATATTTCCTGGCCCATGCGCTTTGTGCTGCCCTATTCCGCCGACATGCGGTTTGAAAGCGAAACCCCGACCTCAAAACTACTGTCCACGATCATGCCGTGGATGAAGGGGCGGCGGCCACAATGGCTGATCCGTCTTGGGCTTTTTATGTATGACACCATGGGCGGGCGCAAAATTCTGCCCGCGACCAAAACCCTTGATCTAACATCAGATCCGGCGGGCGCACCCATCGAAGACCGCTTTGAAAAGGCTTGGGAGTATTCGGATTGCTGGGTGCAGGATGCGCGGCTTGTTGTCCTGAACGCTCGCGACGCTGAAGCGCGCGGCGCAGATATTCTGACCCGCACCCGCCTGATTGGCGCAGAACGCGAAGGTGATCTCTGGCGGATCACGGTTCAGGATACCGACACCGGCCAGCAAAAAGAATACCGCAGCCGTGCCATTGTGAATGCGGGCGGCCCTTGGGTCGAGGACATTATGACCGGCAAACTGCGCCGCAACACCGGCGAAAGCATCCGGCTTGTACGCGGCAGCCACATCGTTGTGCCAAAGCTCTATGATCATGACCGCTGCTATTTCTTTCAGGGCGAAGACGGGCGGATCATCTTTGCCATTCCCTATGAGGACGACTTCACCCTGATTGGCACCACAGATGCCGACCACAGTGACGTAGATGCCAAACCGGTCTGTACCGAGGCTGAACAGGATTACCTCTGTACCTTTGCCAGCCAGTATTTCAAAACCCCGGTCACCCGTGATCAAATCATCTGGACGTATTCCGGCGTGCGGCCTCTTTATGATGACGGTGCCAGCAGCGCTACCGCCGCGACCCGCGAATACGTGCTTTCGCTGGATAAAGCCTCCGGCGCTCCCCTGCTGAATGTCTTTGGCGGCAAGATCACAACGTACCGCAAACTGGCAGAAGCAGCGCTGGAAAAGCTCGCACCTTTGCTGGACAATGACAAAGGCAAATGGACCGCCGGTGTGGCATTGCCGGGCGGAGATTTTGCCGTGCAGGATTTGCCCAAACTGCATGGCGATCTGATGCAGAGCTATCCCTTCCTGACCGACGCCTGGGCGCGCCGGATGATCCGCGCCTATGGCACCGACACCCGTATTATTTTTGGCGATGCCACGACAGAGGCCGATCTGGGCAAGGACTTTGGCGCAACGCTGTGCGAGGCCGAATTACACTGGCTGCTTGATAAAGAATATATACGCTGTGCAGAGGATGCGCTCTGGCGGCGGGGCAAACTGGGCCTGCGGCTGAACGAAGAACAGGTCGCGCGTATTGAAAGCTGGATTCGCGAAACGCGGGCGGCACAGACTTGATCTTCCTGCACATCTGCGCAGGTAATACCAAGAACCATTCAAGGGGGGAATGATGACCTATATTCTGGCAATTGATCAGGGGACCACGTCCTCTCGGGCGATCCTGTTTGATCCGGCGATGAAGATTGCGGCCACCGCGCAGGAAGAATTCGACCAGCATTTCCCCGACTCTGGTTGGGTCGAACATAATCCCAATGACCTTTGGCAAACGGTGCTGCGCACCAGTCGCGAGGTCTTGAAAAAACAGGGGGCAAGCGCCAGCGACATTCCTGCCATCGGCATCACCAACCAGCGTGAAACAACGGTGGTGTGGGATAAAACCACCGGTGAGGCCGTATATAACGCCATCGTCTGGCAGGACCGCCGCACCAGCGCTTATTGCCAATCCCTGAAAGACGCCGGTCACGAGCCGATGATCACAGAGAAAACAGGCCTGCTGCTGGATCCGTATTTCTCGGCCACCAAGCTGCGCTGGATTCTGGAGAACGTCGACGGCGCGCGGGCAAAAGCCGAAGCCGGAGACTTGCTCTTTGGGACCGTTGACTGCTTTCTGATCTGGAAGCTCACCGGAGGCGCGGTTCACGCCAGTGACGCCACAAATGCCGCGCGGACCATGCTATATAATATCCGCACCGGCATGTGGGACACGGATATTTGCACGCTGTTGGACATTCCGCTGAAGATGCTGCCCGATGTGCGCGATTGTGATGGCGATTTCGGCGAAACGACACCGGATGTACTGGGGGCGTCGGTGCCGATCCGCGGGGTTGCCGGTGATCAACAGGCCGCCACCATCGGTCAGGCCTGCTTTGAGCCCGGAATGATGAAATCCACCTATGGGACGGGGTGCTTTGCGCTGCTGAACACCGGAGACACAATCATCGAAAGCCGCCACCGGATGCTGGGCACCATTGCCTATCAGTTCGGCGGTAAAACCACCTATGCGCTGGAAGGCTCTATCTTTGTGGCGGGCGCAGCGGTGCAATGGCTGCGCGACGGCATTCAGATCATCGAACAGGCAAAGGAAACCGCCGCACTGGCGGAACGCGCCGATGATCAGCAAGAAGTGATCCTTGTGCCCGCCTTTACCGGATTGGGGGCCCCCTATTGGAATGCCGATTGTCGCGGTGCCATTTTTGGCATGACCCGCAACACCGGTCCGGCAGAATTTGCCCGTGCGGCACTGGAAAGTGTGGGCTATCAGACCCGCGATCTGCTGGAAGCGATGCGCGCGGATGCGGAAGACGCCAATCTGGGGCAGGTGCTGCGCGTCGATGGCGGCATGACGGCAAGCGATTGGTCGATGCAGTTTCTGTCCGATATTCTAGACGCAACCGTCGATCGCCCGACGATACTGGAAACCACCGCCCTCGGGGTTGCTTGGGTAGCAGGGATGCAGGCAGGCCTCTATCCGGACAGGGAAGGTTTTGCGCAATCCTGGGCGCTGGAACACCGGTTCACGCCACAGATGCCTGCGGACACACGCGACCAAAAATATGCCGCTTGGCGTCGTGCTATCACCGGTACGCTCGCCTTTTAGGCGAACAGGCCGTTGAGCCGCCGCAACAATGATTTTTGATTTCACCGCTGGCCTTGTTCCCAGCGCATCGCGCCTCTATGTGCAGCTTTATGAAACGCTGGATCCCGTCTTTTAAATCCGCCCCGAAAGTGGCGGTTGTTCGGCTTTCCGGAACCATCGCGGCCAGCGGACGGTCCGGAACCCTGAATGATGAAACCCTTGGGCCTGTCCTTGAAAAGGCCTTCCGAAAAGGCAAACCCAAAGCCGTGGCGCTGGTGATCAATTCACCGGGAGGCTCCCCTGTTCAATCAAGCCTGATTGGCGCCCGTATCCGCAGGCTTTCCGACGAACATGACGTGCCGGTCTATGCCTTCGTTGAGGATGTCGCGGCCTCTGGTGGCTATTGGATCGCCTCTGCCGCCGATGAAATCTGGACAGATGAAAGCTCTATCGTTGGCTCCATCGGTGTGATCTCTGCCGGTTTTGGTCTGGATTTGCTATTAAAGCGCCAAGGCATTGACCGCCGCGTCTATACAGCGGGAGAGTCAAAATCCATGCTTGACCCCTTCCGCCCCGAGAACCCCGAAGACGTAGAGCGGCTGCGCAAGCTGCTGGCGCAATTGCACGAGAATTTCAAATCCCAGATTAAGACCCGTCGGGCCGACAAGCTGTCAACGGAACAGAATCTGTTCACCGGAGAAGTCTGGCTGGGGGCCGAGGCCAAACGCCTAGGACTGATTGACGGCATTGGCCATATCAAGCCAACAATGAAAACGCTGTTTGGCGATAAGGTCAAATTCATCAGCTACGGTGTGAAGCGGCCGTTCTTTCGGCGTTTTGGGGCGCAAATCGTCGGCGACGCCCTTGAAAGCGTAGAGGAACGGGCCCAGTTCGCCCGCTTTGGTCTTTGATCCATGATTAAAGTTGTCAGTCTTTTTCTAATCGGAATGCTGGTGCTGGCCATGTTTGGCAAACTGCGCTTTCCCGGCCAGAAGAAACTGCAATCACAAAAATGCAAAGGGTGCGGCCGATACAGAATTGGCAAGTCCCCTTGTCGTTGCGGCCACGGAAAGGCGTAAAGAATGGATTGGCTCTTTGTGGCCCTTGGCCTCGTAATCCTGCTGCTGGGAGGCGACGCCCTTGTGCGCGGCGCGGTCAATCTGGCGCTGCGTCTGGGCATTCCGGCGCTTATCGTCAGCCTGACCATCGTGTCCTTTGGGACATCCGCCCCCGAGCTGCTGATTTCGATCGGGGCGGTTCTGGAAGGCGTACCCGGGATCGCAATGGGGAATGTGATCGGCTCCAATACTGCCAATGTGCTCCTGGTGCTTGGCGTGCCGGCCCTTTTGGCCCCGATGGCGACCAGCGGCTGTGAAACCTCAAAAAGCTATCTGATTATGATCGGCGCAACGCTGTTGTTCATTCTGCTGTGTTTTCTCGGGCCGATTACATGGTGGCACGCGCTTATCCTGTTGGCCGCCCTTGCGCTTGTGCTGCTGGATAATTTCCGCGAAGCCATGGGGCATCGCAAAGACGCGCGCGCCTGCGAACAAGAAGAAGTCGAAGGGGCAGACCCTGATATGTCCTGGCTCAAGATCGGGATATTTATCGTACTGGGTTTGATCGGCCTGCCGCTGGGGGCAGATCTATTGATAGATGGGGCGCAGAATATTGCCCGTGATTTCGGCGTGCCCGAAACCGTTATTGGCCTGACGCTGGTCGCTCTCGGCACCTCTCTGCCAGAGCTGGCCACAACCGTCATGGCAGCATTGCGCAAGCAAGCAGATGTGGCGCTGGGCAATGTCATCGGCTCCAATATGTTCAATCTTCTGGCTATTATTGGCGTGGCCGGTCTGGTGGGGCCGCTTCCGGTTGATCCTAATCTGCTGCGGTTTGACCTTTGGGTTATGCTGGGCGCGTCGCTCTTGCTGGTGCCCTTTGTATTCCTGAAGCGTGATATTACCCGCGGATGGGGATTTTTGCTGACAGCGGCCTATATCGGTTATGTGATGGCGGTACTGCTCTGACACACGAGGGATAGATGACAAAAACAGCTTTGGTCACAGGGGCCGCACGGCGGCTTGGGCGCGCGATGGCACTCTATCTGGCGGATCGGGGCTTTGACGTCGCCGTACACTATGCCGGTTCTGTTGATGCCGCCGAGGCAGTGGTTGCCGAAATTCGCGCCAAGGGCCAGAAGGCCCATGCGTTTCAGGCCGATCTGGTCGAAGAGGCAGAAATCCAATCGCTCCTGCCCCGCGTCATCGACCGGTTTGACGCGCCGATCAGCTGTCTGGTCAACAACGCCTCGGTCTTTGAATACGATAATATCGACACCGCAACCCGCGACAGTTGGGACCGGCATTTGCAATCCAACCTGCGCGCGCCCTTTGTGCTGACCCAGCAATTGGCCCAACAAGCCCCGCCCGCCTTGAGCGATGCTAACGGCGAGCCTCTGGCCCAATCCCTCGTGGTTAATATGCTGGATCAACGGGTGCGCAAACTGACACCTGAATTCATGAGCTACACCATCGCCAAAATGGGGCTTTGGGCCTTTACGCAAACCTCTGCTCGCGCCCTTGCCCCCAATGTGCGGGTCAATGCCATTGGGCCGGGTCCGACCTTGATCGGCGCGCGCCAAAGCGAAACTCACTTTAACAACCAACGGGCTGCAACCGTTTTGCAACGCGGGAGCAATCCGGAAGATATCACCGCTACGCTGGGCTATTTTCTGGACGCGCCATCTGTCACAGGGCAGTTGATCTGCACCGATGGTGGCCAGCATTTGGCATGGTTAACCCCTGATGTGCAGGGCCCTGAATAGTCCGAACAAAGCCTTACAGCAAAAAGTTTTGCACTCGTCACACTTCTGTTACCAATTCGTCATGAATTCTTTAATGTTTTCAAACTCTTGGACTGCATGAAACATTTTTCATTTCTATTTCAATGACTTACGATGTCGCCTATTTATTAGGCAACTCTAGTAAATGCCAAGAAAATAAGGCAATTTGCATGACTCTCAAAACTTGTCACCAGAGTTATCCCCAGAAACCGTGGAAAGGTTTTCTCTTGTTCTTACCACGTTAAGATTGCAGCAAGGCAGAGAATCACAATGGACCGCGAATGACTGAAACCACGCCGCCAAAAGATGCTGCGCCCTTGACGGGACATGCGTTGATCCAGAGCCAGTTAAAGCTTATCGACAATTCCCCCGGTGTGTATCGCATGCTGGATGATCAAGGGCGTGTTCTTTATGTCGGCAAGGCCCGCAACCTGAAAAAGCGGGTGTCCAACTATGCCAATACGCAGGGGCATTCCGGTCGCATTCTGCGCATGATCAGCGAGACCACCTCGATGATGTTTCTGACCACCCGCACAGAAACCGAAGCACTGTTGCTGGAACAGAATCTGATCAAACAGCTCAAGCCGAAATACAACGTTCTGCTGCGCGACGATAAGAGCTTTCCCAATATCATGCTCTCCAAGCACCACGCTTTTCCGCAGATCAAAAAGCATCGGGGCCGCAAGACCGAAAAAGGCAGCTACTATGGTCCCTTTGCCTCTGCCGGTGCGGTGAACCGGACGCTGAACCAATTGCAAAAAGTCTTTCTACTGCGCAATTGTTCGGACTCGATGTATGAAGGGCGTACTCGCCCCTGTCTGCAGTATCAGATCAAACGCTGTGCTGCGCCTTGCGTCGGGCTGATTTCACAAGAAGATTATGGCGCATTGGTCAAGGATGCAGAGCAATTCCTGCAGGGGCGGTCCACCAAGGTACAAGAAACCCTTGCCCAAGAAATGCAGACGGCCAGTGATGCGATGGAGTTCGAACGCGCCGCTGCCTTGCGCGACCGCATCCATGCGCTGACTCATGTGCAATCGGCCCAAGGCATCAACCCGCGCGGCGTTGCCGAGGCCGACGTGGTGGCGATTCACATGGACGGTGGGCAGGCCTGTGTGCAGGTGTTTTTCATTCGCGCCCATCAAAACTGGGGCAATAAGGACTTCTATCCAAAAACCGGCGCCGGAGCTGAGACGCCCGAGGTGCTGCAGGCCTTTCTGGGGCAATTTTACGATAGCAAAACGCCACCGCGGCAAATCCTGCTTTCCGATGACATCGAAGATCGTGAGCTGCTGGCGCAGGCCCTTTCAGAGAAAGCCGAACGTAAGGTGGAAATCCTGATCCCGCAACGGGGTGAAAAAGCCGAGCTGATTGCCGGTGCCTTGCGCAATGCCCGCGAAAGCCTTGCGCGTAAAATGTCGGAAACCGCGACACAGGCCCGCCTGCTGACCGGATTGGCCGACGCTTTTGGGCTGGAGGGCCCGCCGCAACGGATCGAAGTCTATGACAACTCGCATATTCAGGGCACCAATGCCGTTGGCGGGATGATCGTCGCCGGAGCTGATGGATTTCTGAAAAGCCAGTACCGCAAGTTCAACATCAAGGGCGATGACCTGACGCCCGGCGATGATTTCGGCATGATGAAAGAGGTGCTGACCCGCCGCTTTAAGCGGCTCCTTAAAGAAGACCCTGATCGCACGTCAGGCCATTGGCCAGATTTGTTGCTGATTGACGGCGGGGCCGGTCAGGTATCTGCTGTGGCCGAGATTATGGAAGAATACGGCGTCTCTGATATTGCTATGGTCGGGGTGGCCAAGGGTGAGGATCGCGACGCCGGCAAAGAAGAATTCTATCGCACCGGCGCGCGCCCCTTTGCCCTGCGCCACAATGATCCGGTGCTGTATTTCGTGCAACGGCTGCGCGATGAGGCGCATCGCTTTGCCATTGGCACCCACCGCGCCAAACGCTCCAAGGCTGTCTCTGCGACACCGCTTGATGATGTACCCGGCGTGGGTGCCAGCCGCAAGCGCGCGCTGCTTTCCCATTTCGGCAGCGCCAAGGCGGTCAGCCGCGCGGGGCTTTCCGATCTCAAAGCAGTGGATGGCATTTCAGATGCCCTTGCGGAAACGCTTTATGACTTCTTCCATGACAAGAGCTGACAGGGTAAGGATCAGAGTATGACATGGAACCTTCCGAATATTCTAACCGTAATCCGGTTGCTCGCCGCCCCTGCTCTTGGGCTTGTCTTTCTTTGGCTGTCCGCACCTTTGGCCGAATGGGTAGCGCTGATCCTGTTTGTTGGCGCGTCTTTGACCGACTATCTAGACGGTTATCTGGCTCGTGCATGGAACCAGCAAAGCCGTTTTGGCGCAATGCTAGACCCGATTGCCGATAAAGCAATGGTAGTGATTGCGATTATGGTGCTGGCCGCGCTGACCGGTCTGAACCCCTATATCCTGATCCCCAGCACCCTGATCGTTTTCCGCGAAGTTTTCGTATCCGGTCTACGGGAATTTCTGGGGGCGGACGCCAAGCTGTTGCAAGTCACCAAACTGGCAAAATGGAAAACCACGGCACAAATGCTGGCGATCTCTATCCTGCTGGTGCGCAACCTGTTTGAGCATTATTTTTCGATGCAGGTCTTTGGCATGGATGAGGCCGTGCTCGCGGGCATTCTGGACGGCAGCACCGAAGACACTCTTGGCGTGACGTGGAAGCTGAATGCGACGATTGCCTGCTGGTATGTCGGGGTGGGTCTGCTCTGGATTGCCGCGATCCTGACGATAATCACCGGCTGGGACTATTTCTCAAAATCCTTGCCGTTTCTACGTGAGGAAGCGCCCAAGTGATTGATGTGATGTATTTTGCTTGGGTCCGAGAGCGCATTGGCCTGCCTAAGGAACAGATCGAAACAACCGCCGCCACGGTGCAGGATCTGGTTGACGAACTCAAACAACGCGAAGCCCGTTATGAGGCCGCCTTTGCGGATATTTCGGCCCTGCGGGTGGCACTGGATCAAGAGCTTTCCGATTTTGACGCCCCGCTGAAAGACGTGCGCGAAGTGGCGTTTTTCCCACCGATGACGGGCGGTTAAGCCATGGATATCCGGGTTCAGGCAACACCGTTTGATTTCGGCGCAGAAGCAAACCGGTTTGCGCAGGGGCGGGACGACGCCGGGGCCATTGTGACTTTTACCGGTGTGGTGCGCAACAACGCCGATGGCTCTTTATCTCATATGGAAATCGAGCATTACCCCGGCATGACCGAAAAGGCGATTGCCTCGATCACCACTGATGCCATGACTCGTTGGTCGCTCAAGGATGCGCTGGTCATTCATCGCCATGGCACGCTGGCGCCGGGCGAGATGATCATGATGGTGGCCACTGCCGCACCCCATCGTGTCGATGCATTTGCGGCAGCGGAATATCTGATGGACTACCTGAAATCCCGCGCGCCGTTCTGGAAAAAAGAGCACAGCAAAGACGGCGTGCATTGGGTCCAGAGCAAGGACGAAGACGAAGCCGCGCTGGACCGCTGGACCTGACGCAGCTTTAGGTATTAAGCTTTGGCGAGAACCACGTCAAAATTGACCGATAGAAACGGATCATTGACCTTGCCCGACAGCGCCATGCCATCAGGGAATTCGTTTGCCGGTTTTTCATGATACCGCATCACCAGATCATCGCGCACCCCGAATACCGTGTCCTGATCCAGATAGGGATCATCATCAGGGAAGATCTCTGTCACCAGCGATTTATAGCCCGGTGCCTTGACGATGTAGTGCAAATGCGAGGGCCGCCATGGGTGCCGCCCGCAGGCGCGCAGGATATCCCCGACAGGGCCGTCTGAGGGCACGGTATATTCCACCGGTTTAACCGTGGTGAACGCATAGCGCCCATCCGCCCCAACGGTCATCAGACCATGGAAGGAAAATGTGTCCTGTTCGTCATCCTGACTGGCATAAAGCCCGTTCGGCGCGGTTTGCCAGATGTCGAGTTCGGCCCCTGCGATCGGGTTCCCATCGGTGTCGCGGATCACGCCTTCGGCCAGCAGAACCGGACCGCCAAAATCACGCTTCATATCGCCCCCAACTGCAAGGGGTGGTGCACCGGAGACGTGGAACGGCCCCAGCACCGAAGAAGATGTCGCTGTCTCGCTGGAATGCAGCATATCCACCAAGGACGACAGACCCAGCACATCGGAAGCCAGCACAAATTCATGCCGGTCTTCGGTTTCAACCGCGGCACAGCCTTGTAGAAAGGCAATCCCCTGCCCCCATTCTTCATGGGTCAGATTGGTTTCACGGGCAAAATCATGCATGTGCTGGACCAGCGCGCTCATGATTTCACGGGTGCGCGGCGGCATGTCTTCGGCCATATAGCTTCGGAACACATCTGTAATATTGTCTTTGGTTACGTTTCGCATAGCGGGTTTTCCTTACAGAAGAGCGAGGCTGAGGATCGGGAATTCGATCAGGATGAACAGGATGATCAACATCACAAAGGCAAAGGGCAGCGCGCCCATAAACACGTCCTTTAGCGATATACGGTCATCGTTGAGGGTGGATTTGATCACAAAGCACGAAATACCCAATGGCGGTGTTAACAGCCCAATTTCGGCACCAACAACCGTGATGATGCCAAACCAGATCAAGGACATATCCAGCGCCTCGACAAGCGGCAAAAACAGCGGCACCACGATCAGGATGATCGATGCAGTATCCAGAATGGTGCCCAGAAAGATCATCAGCAGCACATAGAGCAACATGATCGTCCAGAAGCCAGCAGCATTGCCAGCCAGCAGGTCCTGCAACTGGTTGGGCAGTCCCGCTAGACCCAGCATCCGGCTATAGATCGAAGCCGCTGTGATCAAAAACAGGATTGCCGCCGTGATGTGTCCGGTTTCAAGGAGCGCCTCCCAGAACCCTTTCAAGGTCATAGATTTGCGTACCAGCGCGATGAGCAGCGCTACCAGAGACCCGGTCGCCCCTGCTTCTACGGCTGTCATCCAGCCGGTATAGATGCCGCCCAACACGATTGTGATCAGGCCAAGGGTGGGCAGGGTTTTAGAGGCAATCTCGCGTTTGCTCATCCATTCGGTGTCTTCGACAATGCGCCCGCCGACAAAATCTGGTGTGAACCGTCCCATGGCCCAAATGGCCGCGACATAAGCAATGGCCAGCATAATACCGGGAATAACACCGGCCAGAAACATATCGCCCACAGATTGCTCTGCGACAAAGCTATAGATGATCAGCATGGCTGACGGTGGGATGATCATGCCGAGAACGGATGAGCCTGCCACAACCCCAACGGCAAACCGCGGGTTGTAATCTTGGGCAATCATCTGCGGCACAGAGACCTTGGTGAACACTGATGCAGACGCAATCGAAGAGCCCGTGACAGCCGCGAAGACCGCATTGGCCCCGACCGTCGCCATGCCAATACCGCCTTTGACTTTGCGGAACCGCATGGTCATCACTTCGTAGATATCTCTGCCCAAGCCGGCCTTAGAGACGATAAGCCCCATAAAGGTAAACAGCGGTATGGTCGCAAAACTATAGACCATGGCACTGTCGCCGACTGCGATTTTCAGCAGGTTCAGTGACAGGGTAAAATTGTCGCGCATCAACCAGATCGAGACAACCGACACCATACCCAAGGCAATGGGGATATAGACGCCTGCATAGATCAGAAAGACGATGGCAACGACCGAGATCAGTCCAATTTCAATTGGGGTCATGTTTTTGGCCCGCTTTCGTTTGTGTCGCTATGTTCCGGCATCCGGATCAATTCAGGCCGATCCTGTGCCGTGATGACTTTGAGCGTGAAGATCAGACAGGTCAGCGCACTCCCCAGAGCGATCACCAGTTTGATAGGCCACCACGGCACCGTAAAGAGCCCAGGAATGCCGAAAAAATCCTGCGTGCCCCACATCTTTAGAAATTCGGGGAACATGATATAGGCGATCAGCCCCATAAAGATCGCCGACAGGGCATTGATGATCCGGCGTATATTGGCGGTCAGGGCGGGGCGACGGCTGTGTAGAAGGTTCAAGAACCCGTCAGAGCGCGTCAAGCGGTCAACACGGACAACATCAGGCAATTGCAGAAATACGATGAACACGACCGCCAGCTGGACGATTTCATAGGTCCCTTTCAACGGCGCGTTAAACACACTGCGGGCGATGACATCGACGTTCAGGATAACCACCAACATCAACACGGTCAGCGTTCCGGCAACGTTGGCAGCGATGGCGAGAGAGTTGGCGACCCGAGAGAGACCGCCTATTGCAGATTTGAGCATAACTTGGGCCTTTCTCGGGTCACCTAAGGGTTACGGCTGGGTCCAGTCACGAACACCTTCGAAACCTTCAGCCTTCAGCTTACCCAAATAAGCCGCAAGCATTTCTGTCCCCGGCTCGCCGTTTTCATTTAGCGTTGCGGCCCATTCCTGCGCGATATTCGGCATGGCCGCTGCCCAAGCGGCGCGATCCTCATCAGACACGTCGATGATTGTGCCACCGGCAGCGACATAGGCTTCTTCGGCTGCTGCGGCACGGTCCATGGCGATACCGGCAAGGTGATCGCGATATTCAACGGCAACCGCTTGCAGAACCTCTTTGACCTCATCGGGCAGACCGTCCCAATAGTCTTTATTCACGGTCACGGTTTTGGAATTCACCGCCCCAAGATCCGCCCGCAGCATATAGGGCGCAACTTCGGAAATCTTGAAGGTGGCGGCGGCTTCGGGCCACAGCATGCCGGCATCGGCAAGGCCGGTTTGCATCATGTTGTAGAAGTCGGTCAGACCACCACGCACGCCTGCCGCATCCTGAATGCCCTCAAGGTAGCGCAGGTTCATGCCTGCACCGGCGACTTTGTTGCCAACCAGATCGGAAATGCCAGACACCTCTTTGGTGCTGAAAACCTGATAGCTGTTCAGCACAACACCGGTTGCTAGATAGACTTGGTTCTGCGCGGCAAATTCATTCTGCATGGCTGGGAATTCACGGGCGATTTCATCCACCGCTTTGGCCACAGCCCGCGCATCAGAGGACACAAACGGGGTAACCGCTGACAGGCCCTGGCTTGGCAGTTTGGATGAATGGAAAATCGTGGTGACAATACCGATGTCGCCAAGACCCAGCTGGATGCCTTCGAGAACACCCTTGGGTTTCACGATGGAGCCGCCGTAGTTTTCCTGCCAGTCCATCATATAATTGCCGGTTTCGGCCAGACGGCGGTCAACTTCGGGGATAAAGAAATTGGTGAATTCCTTAACCCAGAGCGCACGGTCCGGATAGCCGTCGATCACCACCGCAGAAATTTTTTCCTGCGCAACAACCGGCACCGCCGTCAGTGTCGCAAGTGCCGCCCCCATGAGCGTGCGTCGTGTCCATTTCATCATGTCTTTTTCCTCCCAGAAAAGCGGGCCATGAACCCAGATAATTTCAGTTGGTTTTGCGCCAGTTCACCGTTAGCGCCGTCCCTGCTGCTTCGAATAGTTTTGCGATTGCGCAGTATTTGGCCGTCTCTACGCCAACCAGCTCCAAGTCCTCTTGGCTGGCGCTGGTGGTGCAGTGCACCGTCAGTGTGATGGCTGGAAACGGTAGGTCGATCTCTTCCTCCATGAGAACGCCACGCCGGTCGAATTTGCAGTCCGCGTCTATCGTAACCTCGCCCAGATCAATACCAAGGCGATTGGCATTTTTATGGCCAATGACATTGGTGCAGGCGATAAGCGCCGTCATCGCGGCCTCTGTCGGAGAAGGACCAAGGTTGCTCCCGCCCCGTTCCAGCGGTTCATCAATCACAACGTTCAGATCCCGAACGGGAATTTCCGTGCGCGCATGGGTTGGACAGGCGGCACTTGCGCGGTAGGTCACCACAGATTTCATTTTAATCGCCACTTTCGCCTCCTTATATGACGCTGCAAACTTGATCGAAGTCGAACCGCGGCAACTTTTGAAACAACGCTGTTTCATCGGCGTAGCCAATATTGCAGAGGAAGTTGGATTTCAGACTGGTGCCGGCAAAAAACTCCTCGTCCACAATGGCGTTGGAAAAGCCCGACATCGCACCGACATCCAAACCAACCGCCCGCGCCGCGATCATGAAATAAGCCCCCTGAAGCGTGGCGTTGCGGTTCATCGTGTCCTCACAATAGGCCTCTTTGCCATCGAACAAATGGCGGCGATCCTCATGCGGAAAAAGAAACGGCAATTCATGCCAGAAATTCACATCCTGCGCGATAATCGCGGTTACCGGCGCGCCCATCATTTTGGGCACATTCAGCGGCTTGAGCGATTTTGCCAGACGGGCTTTGGCCTCGGGGGATTTCACAAACACAAACCGCGCCGGCAAGGTGTTCATTGATGTCGGCCCGTTGATGGTGATCTCGTAGATTTCTTCGAGCAGACCATCGGGAATAGGCCTATCGGTCCATGCATAATGCGAACGTGCATCACGCAGGATCAGATCAATCGAGTCATCGGACAATCGCGAAATCCGGCTGCGCAAGGCCCGATGATCGGCCTGCGCTTTGGCCCGCAAAGTATCCAGCTCTTTTCCGATTGGTGCGTTCATTCTGCGGCCACCGTATTTACATGGTCTTTTTCATCAACGATCGGGTTTGCACAGATGCCGATGCCTTCGATCTCGATCTCTACGACCTCACCGGGTTTCAGCCAGCGTGGGTTCGGTTTTTTGGCATGGCCCACACCGGGCGGGGTGCCCATGGCGATCAGATCACCGGCTTCCAGCGTGGTGTATTCTGAGATCGTCGCGATGGTCTGCGCCACGGACCAGATCATGTTGCCAGTGTTAGAGGATTGCAGGATTTCGGTGCCGACACGGCTTTCGATTTTCAACCCCGATGCGCCCGCTGGCACCTCGTCCGGTGTGACCACAAAGGGACCAATTGCGCCGGTGTTGTCAAAATTTTTGCCAGGGGTCCATTGGTGGGTCTTGCGCTGGTAGTCCCGCACAGAACCGTCATTAAAGACCGTATACCCAAAGACATGATCCAGAGCGTCGGCTTCGGAAATATGCCGTCCTCCCTTACCGACGATGATCATCAGCTCGGCTTCGTAATCCAGTTTTTCAGAACAGGACGGGCGGACCAGCGGTGCCCCTGCGGCCATGATCGAGTTTTTGCCCCGCATGAAAAGGGCGGGGTAGTCGGGAATTTCATAGCCGCCTTCCTTGATATGATCTGTGTAGTTCAGACCAAGGCAAATGATCGTGCCGGGGGCTTTGACCGGCAGGGCGGGGGTGATTGAATCGACAGCAACCGGTGCCGCGCCATCGATTTTGTCCGCCAGTGATTCGGCCAGCTTTGGGTCAGAAATCAACGCCATCAAATCAGACCCAACCGTGGCATCAAGCGCTGTAAGATTAACGGCTTCGCCGCCTTGAACCGCAAAGACCGCAGTTCCGTTTTCTGTTTCCCCAACCAAAAATTTCATGCGTTCCATCCTTGTAAGTTTTGACAATTTATGTCTACAATATCACCACAAGTCAATAAATATCGATATTTTACATTTTGCGGGGATTCACCATGGTCGCGTGGACAGACTATAAATCAGAGGCTAAATCGCGGGGCGCATTGGCTTTGGAACTGTATGTGGCCCTGTCCACACCGGCCAAAACGCCACAGGATGTGAAAGCCGCCCTGCCCGATCATCTTGCCTATCAGGCCGATCTGGAACGCGCCGGTGCGCTGGCGTTTGCCGGTCCGATGTCAGATGAAAGCGGCGACCATATGCAGGGCATGGGGATGATCATCTATCGGGCCGACAGCCTTGCGGCCGCGCAGGTGCTGGCCGAAAATGATCCGATGCATAAATCCGGCGCCCGCAGTTTTGTGTTGCGTCGCTGGATGATCAATGAAGGATCGTTGAATTTGTCTATTGGGTTATCTACAGCCCATGTATCATTGACCTAAAGGAAGCTGCGCTATGAACATGATGGATGACACAGGGGGCAAAGAAACCTCTGCGACGCGCACGGCCTATCTGTCACTGCGCGAGATGATCCTGTCCGGAGCTTTACCACCGGGACAGAAGCTCAAGATCGAAGATTTGCGCCGGCGCTTGCAGACAGGCGCATCACCGGTGCGCGAGGCCCTGAGCCTGTTGACCTCGGACATGCTGGTGGAACGTATCGATCAACGGGGGTTTCGCGCCGCCCCGGCCAGCCTTGCCAATTTCGAAGAAATCCTGTCCCTGCGCTGCACTTTGGAAGACATGGCCCTGCGCAAATCCATCAGCCACACCACCGCCGACTGGGAGGAAAGCCTTGTTTTGGCGCATCACCGGATGCGACGGGTTATTGGCACCGACACGTTTGAGGATGCGCATAAATCCTTTCACATGGCCCTACTGAAGAATGCAAACGCCCCGATGCTAGAGCGCTATTGCAGCCAGCTTTACGATCTTAACATCCGGTATCGATACCTCGCGGCTGGCGGGAAATCCTATCAAACCCGTGACATAGCGGCGGAACATGAAAGCATTCTGAACGCGGCCCTGAACGGGGATGCCGATGCTGCCTCAGAGGCTTTGCTTAGCCATTATCGCCTGACCGGAGATTATCTCTCAAGCCAGCTTGGCGGGTTGTAATCGCAACGCTGACCCGCAAAAAGCAAGGGAACTCCTGTGCAACGCAACCGTTTTCTCACTGATATGCTTTCGACGCTGTTTGACCGCAGCGACCGGCTACGTGGCAAGAAAGATGCCCGCGATATTCAGGCACTCTGTCATGCTTTGTTGACTACCGAGGGCGTGATGTCGGGCCAGACATTGGCCGCCACGGTGATGGAACGCTACCGCACGCTGTCGGACGACGAAAAACTGGCGTTTTTTATCTTTCTGAATGATGCCTTGGATATTGATGCCCCTCGATTGGCGGCCTTAGCGACAGAATATGCCGACAGCCAATCGCTGGAATCTTTTGTGGCGTTATCGGCGGCGGCGGAACCGAAACGGCAAGAATTGCTGCGCCGGTTGAACCAACCTGCAGGGGCCACCGCCGAGTTGGTGGCAATGCGCGTTGATCTGTTGCGTTTTCTGAAAAGCCATCCCGAACTTGCCCGCACGGATCATGATTTTGTGCATCTGCTGCGCAGCTGGTTCAACCGCGGTTTTCTGGTTCTAAAGGTGATCAACTGGGACACACCGGCGCGGATACTGGATAAAATCGTGGCCTACGAGGCCGTGCATCAGATCAATGATCTGGATGACCTGCGCCGCCGCCTCTATCCACCGGATCGACGCTGCTTTGCCTTTTTCCACCCCGCCATGCCGGATGAACCGCTGATTTTTGTCGAGGTCGCTTTGACCAAGGACATCCCCGGATCGGTGACCAAACTCCTGACCGATGCGCGCACCCCGCTTGAGGCAGAAGAGGCCGCCGTTGCGGTATTTTACTCGATCTCCAATTGTCAGAAGGGGCTGACCGGGATCAGCTTTGGCAACCAGTTGATCAAACAGGTGGTGGCCGAGCTTTCCATTGCGCTGCCGCAGTTGCAGGATTTTGTCACGCTCTCGCCCATTCCCGGCCTGAACCGCTGGTTAACCGGCCAGACCGACGACCCCACCCACGGGCAGGTGGCACAAGCGATCCTTGAACACAGGGCCGATCCGCAGGATGTGCGGGCCATGGCCGCGCGCTATCTGATCACCGCCAAACGGCAAGACGGTGGACCGCTGGACCCGGTTGCGCGGTTTCATCTGGGCAATGGGGCGCAGGTATTCGACGTTCACGCCGATGCAGATAACTCGGCCAACGGGCTGGCGCAGTCCAGCGGTGCCATGGTGAATTATCATTACGATCTGTCCCTCACCCAAAAGCGCCACGAAAACTTTACCCTGAACAACGCCATCGCCGCCGCAAAACCGGCGCTGACCCTGAGCACCCAATCCCTGACCACCAAGTCGAAGGAACCCACATCGTGACCAATACGCTCTACGATGCTTTGATCGCCCCCCACCGCCAAAACGACGCAACCTTTCTGGTGTGCGATGACGGGGTCCGGATTAGCTATGCCGATTTTGTTGGCCGCGTTGCCCAGCTCGCCCATGTCCTGACCGAAGCGGGCGTCAAACCCGGCGACCGGGTGGTGGTGCAAGCGCCAAAACTGTCGGACACCATCGCGCTTTACGGGGCGGCAGTGCAGACGGGGGCGATCTATCTACCGCTGAATACCGCCTATACCCAAAGCGAGCTGCGCTATTTCATAGAGGATGCCGCACCGGCGCTTGTGGTCTGTGATGTCCATGACACGGCAGAGATTACCGCGATCTGTCAGGAGGGTCCGCGTGTTCTAACGCTTTCGACAGATGGAACGGGGTCCTTGTCGCGGCAAGCCAACCACAAGCCGCGCCAGTTTGATACGGTAGCGTGTGGGCCGGATGACCTTGCCGCGCTCTTGTATACCTCCGGCACCACGGGGCGTTCCAAAGGGGCGATGCTGACCCATAAAAACCTGCTGTCCAACGCCCAGAGCCTGACCGATCTATGGCAAATCACAGCCGAGGACCGGCTGATCCACGCGCTGCCGATTTTCCATACCCACGGGCTGTTTGTTGCGATGAACACCGCCCTTCTGGCCGGGACAGAAATCCGTTTCATGCAGGGATTCGATATCGAGACAATCATTGCCGAACTTCCCGCCTCCAGCCTAATGATGGGCGTACCGACATTCTACACCCGCCTCTTGGCCGATGATCGCCTGTCTCGTGATCTTGTGCGAAACATGCGCCTCTTTATCTCTGGATCGGCCCCCTTGCTGGCCGAAACCCACACCGCCTTTGAAGAGCGCACAGGTCACCGTATCCTCGAACGTTATGGCATGACCGAAACCAATATGATCACCTCTAACCCCTATGAAGGGGAACGGATTGCGGGCACCGTTGGCTATGCGCTACCCGGCACCGAAGTAGAGATCACCAACGAAGGCCGCCCTGTCGCCGCCGGAGAGATCGGCATGATCGAAGTGCGCGGTGATAATGTGTTTCAGGGATATTGGAACATGCCGGAAAAAACCGCCGAAGAACTGCGCGATACAGGTTTTTTCATTACCGGCGATCTGGGGGTAAAATCTGAAGATGGCCGCATTTCGATTGTCGGAAGGCAAAAGGATCTGATCATTTCCGGCGGCTACAACATTTACCCCAAGGAAATCGAGGACGTCATTAACGATATAGAGGGCGTGCTGGAAAGTGCCGTTTTTGGCCTGCCCCACGCTGATTTCGGCGAAAGCGTCGTGGCTGCTGTGGTGCTCGAGGATACCGCCCTAACAGAGGCAGAGATTGCCGCGATTGTGGCACCGCAACTGGCACGATTCAAACATCCCCGTCGCTATATCCTGACCGACGCCCTGCCCCGAAATACGATGGGAAAGGTGCAAAAGAACATCCTGCGCCAAAACCACGGCACATAGATTCTCAAAGCAATCCGGCCGCATCCATTCAGAGGAATACGGCCGAATATATCACGCAGTATCGAATATGCAGGCGAACGCAGGCTTATTCCCCGGCGTCTGCCTCGGCGCCTTCGGCGGCATCTTCGACCGGTGTGTCATCTTCAGGTCCAGGAGCGACACCACCGGCGGCTTTTGCCAACAAGGGCTGAAGATTGTTCAAAGACTGCAAATGGACAAACAATAGTTCCAGTTCATCATTGCGCAGCATCTTTTCTAGCGTTTCACCCGAAAGGGCTTTTAGCTTTTCACGGCTAATCGCGCTGAACCCGGACAATCGACCGGGAGAGCCATCCGGCATAGTGTATTGCGCCTGCATCGGCTCCAGCAAATCAAGTTCTGCGATGGCTTTGCAAAAGGCGCGGGTGCGTACAAATTGCGCCTGATATTCACGCATGAAATCAAGAATTTGGTTCAAGTAGGCCGTACGCTCTCCGCGGCTGTCAAACAGGCGCTCACCTTCACCGTTTTCATTGAGACCTTCAAATTCCTCATCCACGTAAAGTGTAAAGTTTTCAGCATCTTCAGCCTGACCAAAAACAAAAGGATAGCGCCGCATAAAGGCAGGCACATAGCGTCCGGTCCAACGCCCCTCTTCATCGACATAGAGGTTTTCTCGATCCCGAAACCCCAAAATGACAACCGGAATAATCTCTTCACCCTCGCCGGCAAACACAACACAGGAGTCCGCGGCAGCAGCGCGGAATTCCGCGGCGACCAGTGGAACCGAATTTACCTCGGCGGCATAAGAATAGGTACCGTCGCTGCGCAACGACATGTCTTTATGTTTTTTTGCCGAAACCGGTACGGCGTTACGATAGAAAAGCAATTGTGTCTGCACGTAGAACTCCTTGATATTACGCCGCTACTAGGCCCTAATGGTGAAAGCACTTCAAAAGGCAGTGCGGTCGCTTTTATTGGTATGAGCTTGTCAAGGAATCTACGTTTTGTCCAACAACCATTCAACTAAAGCTATGAAAACCTGCATATGTGCTCTTGTGATGATAGGCAGCGTACAAGCACAGGCTCAAACACAGGAAATCCGGAGCTGTGTGATTGTGCCCAGCGCGGTGGTCGAACTCTCGGTCGCTCAGCCCGGCGTAGTGCAGAGCGTACATGTCGGGCGTGGAGATGCCGTTCAAAAGGGCGATATTCTGGTGGAACTTGACGATAGCGCGATTGCGGTCGAAATGGCCGTCGCCCAACGGCGCGCGACGGATGAAACCCAATTGGCCGGTATTGCGCAGCGTGTCGAAGTCCTGAAAGGGCAGCTGGAGCGGATGCAATCCCTGACCGACCGCGCGTTGGTCCGGCAAAACGAAGTTGACCGGTTAGAGGACCAGTTGCTTGCGTTATTTCAGGAACGCGATCGCCTGATTGCGGTACGCGATCTAGCGGCACTTGATGTAAAACGTGTTCAGGCTCAGCTTGCGCTCAGAACGTTGCGCGCCCCAACCGAAGGGATCATAACCGCACGGGATGTTGATCCCGGCGAATACGCAACAGAGCAAAGGCCCGTGTTGACGGTTGCCACACTTGATCCGCTGCACGTAGAGCTTTTTGTTCCCCTAGAGTATCGCGACCGTATTAACCCAGGCGATGAAATCAGCGTCTTTCCTTTTATTGGTGGCGTCGAAGAGACAATGCACCTTACCGCTACCGTAGAGGTTCTGGACCGCGTCTTTGATGCCGCCTCGGGGACTTTTGGCGTGCGCCTATCGATGCCAAACCCAGATATCGCCTTGCCCGCCGGACTGCGCTGCAAGGCCTCGATTTAATCACCGCGTATGTAACGTAGCGCGGCATGGGCGCGGCATGGCGGACTCTTTTTAGAGCCCGCACCAGTGCCTAGTGGTGTTTACCGCACTTTTCCCTTGCTACTGCTTTGGGTTTGCAACGGCGCAACCGGTGCCCAGTCCCAATCTACAACAGAGTCCGCTGTACCGGCGGCCGCCACAAGGTCCGGCGCAGCCGGCTCAGACGGGTCATTGGCCGGTTCACTAACAACAATGACCGCATCAGGCGCAGCATATACGTCGGCGTCATCGTCTGACGACGTTACCCCAAATGCCTCTTCGGTGATCCAGCTTTCATCTCCGTCACCGCCTTCGTCCAAAGACGCCGCTTCGAATGTCATGGTCTGCGCAATGAACGGATCACTGCCGGGGGCGGTGACAAAGTTCAGGGAGTCCGGGTCCGTTGCTTGCGGTGCGGGTTCGATACCACGACCATCGCGTTTACCACCACCACTGTTGCCAGACTGCTGACCATCTGGTGCACCAGTATTATCCTGCCAAAGGCCACTATCCTGATCTGCAAGCCCGATTTCACCGTAGGGCTCACCCAGTTGATCGGCATCGCCAAAGTCAGTGCGGGTGGGGTCAAGACCATCGCTTTCAGCTACAGCCATCAGGAAGTCCGCCACCCAAGGTGCAGGCGAACGGACAATCGTCCAGGCCCCGTTCGGCGAGAAAGGCACAACGAATTCGTTGAATTCGCCTACCCAGTCTACCATCCGGTCATGGGAGGTGTTGGCGATCAAAAGATCACGACCACCACCGCCATAAGCAAGATCGCCATATTGGGAAATTGGCGTCCATGCCGCATCAGGAACATCGTTGGCACCGCCGTTGGTATTCAGATCATCATCCAGATTCAGAATGTCAGTGCCCAGACCTCCCCAAAGGTGATCCCGACCGGTGCCGCCCATAATCCAATCCGCGCCGATGTCACCAAAGAGCCGGTCATCCCCGTCCCCCTTGGCCCACTCGCGGGTTGTTGGTGTAAGTTCACCCTCGGTTTCATCAAAATTAAGCGCAAAACCGTCAATCCGCGTCAGCGCATTTGTCCGATCATAGTACCCGTCGGGCACCAGCAGGCGTTCCGTAGTCGGATCAACAATCGGGCGCCAACTGCTTGGCTGAGCATAGTATTCCGGCAACGCCTCTGCGCCGGAAAGCCCGTCATTACCAGCGCCACCATGGATGAAATCATCGCCAAGGCCACCATAGATAAGGTCATCCCCGCCAAGGTCCCAAGGCTCCAGATCCACAGTTTTATTCAATTCACCAAGTGGGTTCAGAATGGCGTGGAACGCATTCGCATTGGAAGAGATAATCTCCTCTTCGCGCTCTACAGTCAGGCCGATCAGGCTCTCTGTCCAGCCGTTGCGGCTGGTTAGGATCTTACCGTCATCACCAAGAATACCATCGACACCGGTACCGCCTGAAATCCAGTCAGAGCCCGCACCACCGATGATGTCATCATCCTGCGCACCACCGTAGATCGTATCATCGCCACTTTGACCGTGAATGATATCGTTACCGGCTTCGCCGTCGATAAAGTCATTCCCCCCGATATCAGACGCGGACCCACCCGGCGTATAAGCCAGATATTCAATCGCGCGAACTTCGACCCGTTCTGTGGATTCAGTGCCGGTCAGGTCCCATTCATTGGTGACCACTGCACCATCCGCAACAATACGATAGATCGTGCCGTTATCGCCAAGGATCACATCCGCATCGCGGGCAAACCGGTTATCACCGCCAGCGCCAAAGCTGTTGCGCGCCGTATCATTCGAGGTACCGCCATAGATTGTGTCTGCATCATCAATCAGACGTTCACCATCCGGATCACCACAGCTTTCACCAAGGAACAAGAGAGAGGACCCACCGATCAGATCATCCTGACCAAGACCGCCGATAAGAATATCGGAACCGCCACCGCCTTCGATGTAGTCATTCCCATCGGCAACCGTGCCAAGATCAATTGCAACCGGACCACCGACTGCATCAAAGTCAATTTCGCCGTCCCCCAGCACTGTGTCATCGCCACGCTGACCAAACAAGCGATCCGCATCTGCGCCACCAGCAATCAGATCATCGCCCCATGTCGACGGATCAGCATTCTCTGAATGGTCAAACAAAGAGATGTCGCGCCCTTGGCTTCCATTTGGATTGTTCTGCCAAACGACATCAACATTGGCCGTGTAGCCTGTTGTAAAGAAGCCCGTTGCCGGATCAATGGTATAGAGTGTGCTGCTCAGAAGTGTGCGCGCACGTTGATCCAGAGTATCGTCGCGCCGCAGAATCTCGGCGTTATCACCCGCCACAACATCATCACCTGCACCGGCGTCGATTGCATCATCCCCATCAGCGCCACCGCAATGGGTATGGCCCCCGATCAGATCGTCGCCGCCAGCACCGCCTGAAATCAGATCGCCCCCTTGGCCACCAACGGCAATATCATCGCCCAGACCGAGAATGATGCGATCGCCCGCACCACCATCATCCGTGCCGAAATCACGCGAGGTAAAGGAGAACGGCAAAGCCGCGGCGGTTGTCAAAGGCAGTTGCGACAGGTCGATTGCACCGTCTTCCAATCGTGTCAGTCCACCGTGATCACCAAAGGCCAGATCGTTGCCAGCGCCCGTTACGATATGGTCGGCACCGGTGCCGCCAAACACAGCGTCGTTGTCGTCTCCGCTGTCGATTGTGTCATCGCCGCCATCCAGTGGCGCAATGGTATGGATCGCAACCAGCGACGCGGAGTCGCCACCTGCATCACGGATCAACGCACCCGCATCGCCCAGCACAATATCCATGCCAGAACCGCCGGTTATTGTATCACCCGCCGCTCCGCCAAATGCGATATCATTGCCAGTACCCAGAACGATCGTATCAGCGCCGCCCTCAGCGGTATCCGTAGAGGTCGCCGTTACCAACGCACCACCGCTAAACAAAAGCGATCCAAAGTCACCAAAGACAAGATCGTCGCCGTCTTCAGCGTCGATATTGTCGCCACTGGTTCCGCCGAGGATCATGTCATCACCTGCGCCGGAATTGATTGTATCGGCACCTCCAAGCGACGTGGCCCGTGTATCGACTGTCAGCAACCGTCCGCCACTCAGGACAATCAGCCCGTTGTCGCCCAGGATCAAATCACCGCCTAGACCCGCGTTCACATCATCTGCCCCGTAGCCGGCAATCACGATGTCATTGCCTTCTCCGGTGCTGATGGTGTCATCGCCACCAATCGATTCTGCCGTTGACTGGAACAGATTAATAACTTGGCCACCAGGCGCCCAATCAACTTGACCCGCATCACCAATGACAAAATCATTGCCTAAGTCAGTTTCGATTTGATCCCCACCAGCCCCACCAAGGACGACATCATTGCCCACGCCGGTATTGATCGTATCATTGCCGCCGCGCATATTTTTGTCTGTCTTAAGCCGATCGAGGGTTTGCAAATCATCATCCAAACCCCAGTTTGCAATACCGCCATCTCCAAGGACATTGTCGCGGCCAGCGCCGGTATTAATAACGTCTCCTGCTTCGCCCCCAAGAACGGTATCATTGCCTTCGCCGCCCTCAATGGTATCAGCGCCGCCGTTTTCCCTCCAAGCATCCTGCGTCTGAGCGCGTGCAACCAATCCGCCGGAAAGAACGATCTTGGCGTGGTCGCCAAGGATAAGGTCATCCCCGTCGTCGCCGGTTAGTATATCTCCAAGCGCCCCACCGATGATGATATCACCAGCCTCGCCCCCAGATATCGTGTCAGTCCCCCCTGTCGATTTGCCAGCATGGGTGGATTGCACAAGCGTAAGCGTAGCCTCTGACCATTTTAATTTTGCATAGTCGCCAACCAGAATATCCTGACCAGACTCACCGGAAATGTAATCACCTTTGGTACCGCCGATCAGTATATCATCATCTGCCCCGCCATCTATCAGGTCGGGACCCCCAGAGTTAGAGCGGGCGCCCGTCGAAAAGGCTTCTGCCAAAGTGCCATTGGACCAGATGACTTTGCCGAAATCGCCAAAGACAATATCCGAACCATCCCCCGACTCGATGCTATCCGCTTTTGCGCCCCCGAAGATCAGATCGGCACCGCCGCCGCCTTCGATTGAATCCGGACGACCATTGCTTATGCTGCTCGTTGTGGCGGATGTTACCCCCCCCGTGGTGAGCACTTTCAGCTCTCCTGGCTGCAAAATGCGGCCGTTATCCCCAAAGATAATATCCGCGCTATCGCCGCCCCGCAGCGTATCCTTGCCAGCGGTGCCATCAAACGTCGTCGTCATCCGTGTGATGAGATCAACCTCGAAACGGCCATCGCCATAGATATGGTCAATGCCAGAACCGGCTATGACAGTGTCATTACCGCCCCCTGCCGCGATCTGATCGCCACCGGAACCCCCAAGGATCACATCATTGCCACCGCCCGCATCGACCAGAACGGTCGTTGTGGTGGCCGAGATATCAATGATGTCGTTCCCATCACTCGGGAAGCTAAAGGCATTCTCGTTCAGATCAAGAAGGCTGGAAGAATACCGAAGCCCCGTTGCCGAGGTATCACCGTACAAAACAAGGGGTCCATCATGGTCAAGCGCGGTCAGATTGTCATCGCCGCCGCCACCATGAATTGCGGTTATTGCGCCGGTCGCCGTGCTTTCAACAGTGAACGTATCATCACCACGGCCTAGCATAACTTCGACGATATCCATTTTCTCGTAGCTGATGCCACCGGCATAGGTCACAGGATTTGGCGCGCCCACTTCACCGGTATCGAGGGTCAGATCGCCCCCCATGCCGAGACCTGAAATATTATCAGCCGTCAGGGTACCAACAGTCGACACATTCGTGCCATCCGAGAATACATTGACCCGATCAATATCGCCGGTGTCATCTGTGGGCTGTTCAGGTTGGGTCGGAGCCACGTCTGTCTCGGTTGGCAGCAGAATGGCTGGCACAATCGAGCGGTTTTCAGGGCCGACGCCACCATTCAGGATCAGCGGCCCTTGGATATCACCAACACGATGCGGGCTGGCTGCCACGGTCATAATCGGATTGTCCGGGTCAACCGGGGCCAGATCCGGCACCATTTCTACATCGATAACGATTGGCACATTCCAGTTAGAAGCATCAAACGTCACGGTATTTGCACTAAATCGTGCATCCGCACTGCTCAGGAGGGTTTGTCCGTCATCCTGCAAGGTGACCGTCACGGTCCCGACCGGCTGTTGCGAGAGTTGCAGCGTATAGCTGTCATTTTGCCCAACGCCGACAACGGTAGAGCCATCGGATTCCGTGACAACCAGACTTGCGGTTTCATCATCCACGATCTCTGCGGTAATCTCGGCATCATTGGCATTGAAGCCACCCGTCGTACTGCTCGACGACAGGACAATATCTGCGTCCCGATCACCGGTTTGCGCCCCGTCCTGAGGAGCCGAAACTGTAACGATCTGCGCCACATTCCAATCGGCAGCCGTAAAGGTCAGGCTATTCTCGCTAAGCCCGGCACCTGGTCCTGCATTCAGGGTAATTGTAACGGTTTCGCCCGCGTCAGGGGCTCGGGACAGGCTGACAGAGATCGTATCATCCGCACCGCCCTCAATGGCCCGCGTACCGCCATCGGTTTCTTCAACGACAATATCCGCCGCATCGTTATCACCGACATCGACCTTAAGATTGCCGATCCGCGCCCCGTTCAACGCAGGGTCAGTAGAAATAATGGAGTGGCTGATGATCGCCGTGGTCGGACCCTCTTCGGCATTATCATCGGCTGCTTTTACAAAGATCGTCCGGGTATCGTTCCAATCAGCGGCGTCAAAGGCAACGACAGCCTGTTCGGACCAGTTCACACCATCCAGCGACACCAAGACACTGCGCGCACCTGCAGGCTGGCTCGAAGACGGTACCGCCGCAGAGATCGTAATCCATGCTTTGGTCATGGCATCCAATGGCGTGGCAGGCATACGGAGCGTATAGGTGTCGCCAATTGGATCGCCTTCGCGCACCGAGGTATCTGCTCCTGTCGCATCAATCAGAACCGGCGTTTCCGGGTCCACCGGTTTGACAATCAGGTTCACCCCCTGTGCAAGCAGCGTTGCATAATCTTCATCGGTCAGCGGATCAGCATCAACAACTTGATTGATCACGCCCGTTTGTCCACCGGATTGCGCAGCAACCACCGGGCGCAAGACAGAGCCACCGACGTTGAAGGTATCATTCCCCAAACCGCCAATGACAGTCGTAATAGAATCTTCATTGGTGGATTGGATGTAGAAAGTGTCATCGCCTTCCAGACCGTCAACTTCCAGCGACTCTTCGACACCCGAAAGCTGAATCGACAGACCTGCGCCAAAGATACCCTTATCGGTCACAAGGAAAACATCGTCTGCTTCGGTACCAACCGCGATCACGCGGTCAAAACCCGCGCCGCCGTCAATGTCGACCGGTGCGTTAATATTGTAGCGCACAAGATCATCGCCAGCCCCGGCATTCAGTTCGGTTTGCCCGACCAGTGACAAGCCCGTTTCATTCTCCAGGACAAAGGCGCGCATCAGGAAATCGTCGTTTCCATCTTCGCCTTCCATGCGCAATTCAGCATTGTTTGAATACACCCGGAAGCTGTCATTGCCCGTCCCGCCATACAGGACAGTCGCTTGCGAAATCCCACGGCTCAGCAAGCCAAGCGTCGTCGTGACAGTTGAAATCTCATCGCCCGCGGCCACATTTGGTGCAGCACGTTTTGTGCCGAATATCTGACCAACCTGGAACGTGTCGTTCCCCTCACCAGCGTCCAACGTCATCATTGCTGAATTGTCATCCAGCACCAGCAAGTCGTCCCCGAGGCCGGTTTCGATGCGAATACGGGCATTGATCGATTCATTGTAATCAATCCGCTCAAGCGCATCTCTAAAGCCATCGGCCCCGTCATCTTGAAGCAAAGCAATAAAGTTGGCGCGGACCAGAACTGTATCATCGCCGGTGGTTGCATTGATTGCCATCCGGTCAAGCCCATCACCAGGTGATCCGCTATCCAGCACTCGGATAATCACATCGCTGCTGCCTGTCAGATCAATACGGACATCATCTGAACCGCCTTGACCATCGACACCAAAGGCATCGCGTACGCCATTGCGCACCGTTGTCATGGACGGCAACCGGTCAAGGAATACCTGATCATCACCCGCGCCGGCCAAAAGCTGTGTATTTCCGTCAATGGCCTGCACCGCAATGGTGAAGTCATCATTTTCCGAGCCACCAAGCATCAGGATCGACTGCGCATCCAACATGCCCTGAAGCAGCATCGTTCCGCCTGCGACATCAGGATCGCCCACATCAATGGACAGAAGCATCGTATCGGCTGATTCAAACAGCGCGCCTTGTTGCTGCCAGAAGGAATCCTCGGCTGCAATGCTCAATGCATCACCGGCCCGCACCACCGAGCCATCCGTAAAGCGCGCAGTGTCTCCCGCTTCCATGCTGACGTTCAGCCCTTCAACCCGTGCGTCAGGATTCAGCAAAAGATCCGTTCCCGCGTCGATATTTACAGCGCCCGAGGCAAGGACCGCAGAAGCCGTCCCAAGCGTAACAAAGGTATTTGCAGAGATGCTGACCTGTGCGGCGGATACCGAAGTCCGCGGCCCCAGATTTACACTCGCCCCCGTCAGCGTCGCCGTACCACCGGCGGCAATAATCACGTCGCTTCCAGAGGAAATCGCACCACCAGCCATCAACAGGATATTACCCGACCCAAGTAGCTGAGAGGTATTCTGCAAGGTGAGGGAGCCCGCAACATCAACGGCAATTGATCCACCATCCATTATCGCGCCAACACCGTGAAGCAGGCTGGCACCATCAATAGAGATTGTCCCGCCTGCCAAGAGCGAAGAGTCTTGACCAGTCGTGATCGAGCCGCCCGCCTGTATGCCGATGGCACCCACCGCTGACATGACGCTCTGCGTACCTGTGCTCACGGCGCCAGATGTAAGAACACCAATGGCAGCCCCTTGCACACGAGAACTGGTACCGGTGAGAAGACTTGCCGCATTCAGATTTACCGTTCCGTTGCCACGGATCAGGCTGTCGCTACCTGTGCGGATCGCGTTGGCCGCCGTCAGGCTGACGGTACCAAGCGCCGCTTCAATCGTGCCGCTGGCAATCAGGACAATATCCGCAGGACCGTTCAAGACAATCGGACCTGCAGCGCTCTGAGCCGAGGCGATGGTCATGTTGCCGGCTGTTTCGGTCAACCAGATGCCCTGTCCAGCTGTCGCAGTAACCTGACCGGCCCCGCCAAACGCACTATCTATTTCGAATGCATCGCCGCTTGTTCCAATGGTGGTACGGGCGGTAATCGTCACATCATCTGCCCGCACAGCCGCTGCGGTAGAGGCAGTGCCATCCAATACAGCCGCCGTTGCGGATTCCAGAATGGCGGCAGCGTTGGCTTGAACGGACTCCACCCGTAGGTTGCCGTTGGCCGCCAGAAGAACAGCGTCGCCAACCGTGGCGTCCACGTCGCCTGCAACGAAATCTCCTGTGATTTCCGTGATGTACACACCTCGCGCCAACGCGACATCCAAACGTGCGGTATCAATATCAAGATGCTCTGCGGCAGTCCCGATTGTCCCGTTGGGCGCCCGAAGCGTTACCACGGAGCCGATCACATCTGCCGCAGCATCACCAGTTCCATCCAACAAGGACGCAGCCCCGCTGAGCGTCACAGCACCGCCTGCGCGGATCGTTTCGATCCGCATGTGGCCAGAGGTTTCGTTCAGGGTAATTGATCCATTAAGCGCAGTCGCAATGACCAGACCGGCGCTTGCGTTCGAGCTATCGATATCAAATGCATTTGCAGCAGACCCAATACTCCCCGATCGCGAAATCAAGGTGACATTCTTGGCCCGCACATCTGTCGCACTGGTTGCGGTTCGGTCGCTCAGATTGCCACCGGCTTCGATCCGAGCAAGCCCGTTGGTCGCAGAAACCGTTCCGATTGCCATGGAGGAGGCGCCCTGAGCCAGCAGACGAACATCACCTGATGTAGATTCGGCATTCAGGATTTCATACGCCGCTTCTACGGCATAATCCGTGGCCGTGGTCCGGAAATTGCCACCGCCGATATCGGTTGTCAGGACCCGTGTCAGTTTGCCCGCATTTCCGACGAAGTTCAGATCATCACCGGCCGACAAATCCAGACGGATCATGTCCGCAACCTGATTGATCGGTGTGGAGGACAAGAAGGAAATATTCGTCCCCTGAATACGCAAATTCAAGTCATCTCCGGCGTGAGCAACCATTGTGATTGGCGTATGGGAAATATCGCCATTGGCAAAATCACGTCCCCGGACCAATTCAACTTCGAAGTTTTTGGACGGGCTACCGATGTCACCCTGATCGGTGATAATCGTCACCGCCGGCACAAGGCGGCCCAGTTTCATAGTCGCAAACATTTCACCGGCATCGCCTGCAATCAGCTCTACACCAGCGGCTTGATCGATATTGCCCCCAGCCACATAGAAATCATAGATCGCGGCCACATTTGAAATGTCATTCAGGAACAACACGTCAGAGGCGGCATTGGCCGAATTATTGCGGATGGTGAAGGTGGTGTAATCCCCGCCTGCGTTGCGAATGTTGAAGCCCGGAATAACATCGGCGGGCGCTGGACGGCTGTCGACAATATTAATGTCCGGCTCACCGCCATTATCCGAAATCATTTCAACGCGCTGGACGTGCATGTCCCGCGCCGTATCATTCACCAGACGCACACTGGTCAGAAGCTTGGGCAGATAGATATCGGCATCACCGCTGACGATCCCGCGCACCAAACGGATATCGAGCGTCCCGCCCGCATCATTGATGATATCATCCACCAGAATACGGCTTGAATTGATATCAGCCCCGACGTTGGAGTCCGCAGAAATGGACCCATCTGCCTGAACATGGAGCAGTTTGTCCTGACCTTCTCCGAGATAGATCGACCCCCGCAAATCAACGATATCGTCGGCATCATCGCCAACAGAGACAACCTCGGCATTCTCTTCAAGGAAGGTGACAACCCGCACCAGTTTGACGACCTGTTCGGTCACCCATTCTACAATTTTATCAAGCGGCCACGGCAACCATTTGGTAACCTTTTTGACAACATTAACAATGGTTTCAACAAATTCGACAATCGGGCTGGAGGCATCTGCATTCGCGGCTTCGGACACAAAAAGATCCGAGGCGCCATCAATGTCGACCAGTTTGGTGACCATGACCGCAGCATCCGCCATATCGACAACGGACTGGCCATAGGCTTTGCCGATCCCGGTCGCATTGGCCGTCGCCCCAACCGCTGCATCAGCATTGGCTTTGCCGGTCACATTTAGGGAATCCCCGCTGGTATTGGCGTTGAAATCGGTCGCGTAGCCATCCACGTCGATGTCGATTTTAACAGCGGCTTCGATGCGGGAGGATCCCTCCATCAAAACACGGGTTTGTGCTTTGTTGTTGGAGGCCCCAAAGGTGACCTCGGACAGACCCGTCGCGTTGGAGCCAGCGATTGTAACGTTACTGTTGCCTGTCGCCGTCTGGTGTCCGGCGATAATGTTGGTGGCATCGATATCCACATCGCCACCCGCCAGAATTGTCGCGCCATCGCGCAGGATCACATCGGCATCAAAGGTCGAAATATGCGCATAGGCATAGGCTGCGCCCGCCGATAGGAAAGCGCCCCCCACCGTCATAGACACATCTACATCCAACACCATTGTGTTTTTGGCATTCAACTGAACGTCGTTATCAGCTTCGATCAGTGAATTTGCTCCGAGGATTACATTCGAGTCCGACATGCCGGAAATGCTGGAGACAGAACCACCATTCGCTGTGATCGATGGAATCGACAAATTCGCAAAATCGCCCGTGAACAAGGCAACAAGTGTTTCCGACAACTCTTGTCCGGAATTACCCGTAACATCGGAAACCGCCGTCACGAAGGTCTCCGCCAAAAGCCGTGCATCTTTCGCAGAGATGTTGGAATTCGCGCCAGTCTCTGTGTTGGCAGAGGTGTTTACCGTCCCCGTTGCTTGGGAATAAGACCCTGCAACAAGCCCCGCCGAGCCCCCTATCGCAGCCATGCGCAATTCGCCAATCGCAAGGGACTTGATACGGGCCAGATCATTCGCCGTGAGCGATGCACCGGAACCCAGAATACCACGCGCATTGGTTGTTGCCCCGACAACAGCTTCCGCCGTACCGCCGGAAATCAGGCCGGTCGCGTTATTATTTGCAATCCCGTCGGCTTCGTTGAAGGCACGCGCCAAGGCATCAATATCGTCGGCTGCCGTCACATTGGCACCCGCACCGAATCCGGCCGTAATATTAACTGTTGAGCCTGCGTTTACATTGGAATCCGATGCCGCGCCGATACCACCAGCAGAGGTCGTCGCACTTGCACGCGCCGCATCACCGGTTTTCGCGTTGCCCGCGGCATTGGTGTTAAACAATGCATCGACATCCACATCACCTGTTGTTGCCGTGACCCGCGCCCCCGAGACCAAAGCCCCGACCGTTGCGTTGGTTGTTGCAGTGGCATTGGAATCGCCCAGCGCCACTCCGCCACCCACAACACCGGAACTCACCGCGATGGATTGCATTTTGGAAAGCGCCTGAACCGAAACGCCAGTAGCGCTGATGATATCGCTGGCACTGCCGGTGATCTGTGCATTAACCGATCGCGTTGTCAGTGCCGTACTGTCGGCCCCGACGCCTGCCAGCAAACCGCCGCCGCCCGCACGGGCCGATGCATCGGCCAAAGATGTATCGATGGCGTGAATGTTAAGCAGTCCGCTGGCTGTAATGTCGGCGGCATTAACGGCTGCAAGGTTCGAACCGCCAACTGTCGCACCGGCCGTTGATGTACCTTTTGCCAAGGCACCCCCTACAGAAGAAGTCGCATTCGCATCGGCGCGCGCAACAGAAACACTGCCGAGCGTTACTGTACGGCCCGAAACGGACCCGTTTTCAATCTTGGCCGATACGCTTGACGTATCAAAGGCCAGCGCTTTTGACCCCGTCGCCCCAGCCAATGCCCCCAAAGAGGATTGCGCATCCGCACTTGCACCAAGACCAAGATCGTTCGCTGTATCGGATCTTGCCGCCCCGGTGCGGTCGGCGTTATGCCGTGCAAAAACATTCACGTCGCCTGAGGCCGTGATCGTCCCAGAACCAATCAAGGCCCCCAGTACGGTCGACACCGAGGCCTGTGCTTCTGACGACCCAACAGCCAATGCGGCGCCGTTTGTACCGACAGCTTTTGCATCGGCATCAATCAGACCGATGGCCTCAACCGTAACGGTGCCGGCATCTATGGTCAGTCCACCGCCGTTGATCCTTGCGATTACAGAACCACCAACCGTTGCTAGCGATTCAACACCCGTTGCCGAAATGGCCGCACCGGACGAGCTTGTGGCCCGTGTGTCCGCTTCATGATTTGCATCCGCAATCACACTCACCGAAGCGGCATCAATATCAGCAGCTCCCCGAATACGGGCCAGCACCGTCGGAGCGACACTTGTGTTCCCCGTAGATTTTCCAAGGCTCGCCGCACCAGCTTTGATGGAAGAGATGATAACATCAGCATCGACATCGCTATCCGCCCCCACCGTCGTCGCACCGGTTGTGGTAACATCAGACCCGTTCAAATCAGCACGAACCGTACCGTTTACGGTCACCTTCATTGAATTGACGCTGGCCGCAAGAACGCCCGCAGAAAGCGAGGTACTGGTTACGGTCGCTTTGACTTCGCTATCGGCATCCAGATTAAAGCGACCGACACCGCCGTCGCTCCCGCCGCCGATGACAGCGTTGCTACCGGTGCGCGCCTGTGTCGTGCCACCGATCAATGCTTCGGTAACCGAAACGCCAACGGATACGCCGGCAATGCCAACATCGGCAGATTTCAAGGTCACATCGCGTTCTGAGAAGGCATCAACAGAAACGACGTCGGCATCCGTGACATGGCCAAATATTTCAGCGGTCGCGTAGGATGTGTCATCATGGATTGTAACAGCTGCGCCCAACCCGCCAAGCAGGCCGCCGACCCCAAGAATGCCATCACCCTTCACGTTCACACGCATATCGGCATCGACATCCACTGTGCCAGCGCCAACCAATCCGGCTTTGACACGCGCGGAACCATCAATGCTCGCCGTCGAACCCCGAGAAATGTTGGAAACAGAAACACCGGCGCCAACGGCGCCCAAAGCGGCGGTAATGGTTCCGGCCAGTGAATCCAGATCGATCCGTTCATTCGCACGCACATCAATGTTACCATCGGCATTCACCGTGCCCGCGATAAAGGCATCAGTGCCTTTGGTCGTGACCGGCGGGGTATTCAGCCCCCCTGTTGCTGCCGAGGCCCCAACTTTCGAATTCACCGTACTATCGGCGCTGTTGCCAGCCGCTGACAGACGCGACGCCGCCGATTGCTGACCCGTGCCATCAATGCCATCCGCTTCGCTGTCCGCCGAGAAGCCCCCGAGAACATCATTCGTCCAAGCCGTCGATGTCGCATCGTTAGCCAGATCAAGACTGCTATCTCCACCTGCAGAAAGCTCGCCTGTCTGCTCATTCGTCAGATCATTGCCAAGCGATATGACCGAGACAGAAGCCGCCAGACTGATTCCAAGCGCCGCTGAGCCGGATACCACAACCTGATCAACATCGATCAACTCTGCCGCACCGACGATAACGTCGCCAGCGGCTGTGACCGTCGTGCCCGACGTGGTATAGGCTGACGTATCCGAACGGACCACAACAACCCCGACTGCACCTGCAGCCCCCCCTGCCAAGGCAAGGGATAAGCCCCCGTTACCGCTGAATAAATCCAAACGGTTCGTGGCCGTGATGGCGACATCGTCGCCACTGGTCAAACGCGCAGAATTCCCAAGATAGGCCGAAGTATCACTATCGATGACCGCGACACTCACCGCACCGGCAGCACCGGCAAAACCAGAAGCCGCGCCCGCAGCGCCAATGATAAAGACATCTTCCTGACTGGTGGCAGTAATGGCAGCGCCCTTGATCGCAACGGTACCGGGAGCATCTCCGTCATCATAGATATCGTTGCCACCGGTGAGCGTGCCATCTGCCACGGTCATAGTGCCGCTTCCCAAGCCGCGCGCCTGAACAGTAGCGCTGCCGGCGATAAAGGCATCGGTGGTTTTATCGATCACAACCACATTGATGGCCGCGCCACCCGCACCGGAACCACCCAGCCCGACAGCGCCGCCAATTACGTCGATATCGGTTGTATGGTCCGCCGAAACGGCAATGTTGTGCTCGGCGATAATGTCGGACGCACCATCAATGCCCGCAAAGACATCAGAGGTCACAACAACCGCATTGGCCGACGCCCCGACTCCCGTGCCTCCGCCACCGGCAACGGCTATGGTGACGGCAAGCGCATCATCTGTGCCATTTGCTGTAACGGTCAGATCACCGGCGCTACGCACAACGGCACCGGTCAGGCGAGTTTCTGTTGTATTATCAAACACAGCCGCAGAGGCACCAGGCGCACCCGCACCACCGCCAATCGCCAAAGCCGCCATAATATTAAGGGCATAGGCATCAGAGGTCGCGCCGACGCTGATGTCACTGCCACTCGTACTGGCGGTCAGAGTCGCCCCTGCACCAACCAGCGATTTTGTTTCGTTGAGAAAGACATTGGCCGTCCCGCCCAGCGCGACGGCACCACCACCAGCTGCACCATTCAGAGACAGTGTTTCGGCATTGTCTGTTGATACGGCTTGGATATGGATACCCGATTTCATCAAAGACGTAGCGGCCGCAACGCGCTCACCGGACGCACCGCCATCTGCAAAACCTTCGCCTTGGGCCGCGGTCAAATCTACATCATTAACATTTGCCACGCCAACTTCGTTGTCGCCTGATCCCTCAGCTGCAAAGGTCACGCCAACCCTACCTGTCAGCGTTTTGACACCGCCGCCCGCGCCTTGGGCAATCAATGAGGCACCACCGGCAATATCGGTCGTTGTAGTTTTGCTCACGACGGTCACGCCGCCAGAACCAGCGCCACCACCGATGCCACCACCGACAGCGCCAGCGATCACGTCAAGATTGGTCTCATCCAGGGCATTTACCGCAATCGAGTCGCCCGCCGTAAGTTGCGCTGTCGCATGAACCGCTGCTTCTGTGGTGTTGTTAATCGAGACAACGCTCGCGGCACCGGCAACACCTGCATAGGTGCCGACCGCACCGGAAGCGGAAACCGCAACAGCGTCGTCCGATGACAGAGCACGAATGGCGATGTCGTCCTTCACCGTCACCTGACCGGCGACCCAAGCTTTTGTTTCCTTGGTGGTCACTTGAACACCCGCACCAGCGGCAACACCGGCGGTGCCCCCACCAGAGGCCGACCCACCGGTCGTCACAACAGACCCAATATCGCGTGCCAGAACAAAAGCGTCCTGCCCGCCAGAGGCACCGCTATTTGTTACAACCGTTCCGTCCCCGATCCACGCACGTGTATATTCCTCTTGCACTGAAACGGCCGTGGACCCTGCGACCCCGACACTGCTGCTAGCACCGGCACCGACGGCAGCCGTAATAATCGTTTGATCAGACACCGCTGAAACAGAGACACCACGCACGGATTGAAGGGTTTTGCTGCCACCCAATTCAGACCCGGTCGGCATGAAAGTGCCCCCGGATGTTCCACGGGCGGTAATGGTACCGTCGCCTTGGATCGACGCCTCGGTCGTATCCTGATGGAAGGTCACGCCAGCACCGATACCGACACCGGCAGCTCCGCCGCCCGCAACACCACCCGCCAGAGTCTCCAGCGTCGCATCGCTATCCGCCAGAACCGTTACATTGCCGTTGGTGGTAATATCACTCGCATCGATCTGCGCGTCTGTCGTACGGATCGCGGTCACCGTCGAGAAGGCCCCGGCAACAGCCGCGCTGCCGCTCGCACCACCCGCAATGGTTATCGCCGCCGCAAACATGTCAGACTGAGACACCACATCCACACCGGTCACACTGCGGTTGGAAAGTGCACCAATCGAGCGGTCGGTCAGACCGCGAGACGCATTTGCCGTGACCGATGAATTTGCAATTCCCGCCGCAACATCATGGGTTACAACAATGGTACCAATGGTTGCGCCGACTCCGACAGAGGAACCGCCCGCAATCGCGCCGCCACCCGCCACAATTACCGCAGAAGTAACCGGTTCGATCACCGCACCCTGAAGGTCCAGGTCTGACAGACCATCGCGGCCAGTTGCCGTATCGGCAAACAAGGTCACATTCCCATCTGTGGAAAGAGTCGCACCGGACACACGCGCCGCCACATCTTCTGTAGATACGACAACGGCAACAACACCCGCCACCGAAGCAGACCCGCCTACAGCCCCCGCGATCCCTGTTGTTACCAACACAGGAGAGGAGGTCGCGACCAGATCAACGCCACGAATACTACGTGTATTTCCACTGTCGTTGATGGAGGTCGCATTGGTTGCGCCCGCCGACACAAACGCACCGCGCCCGATCAGCGCATCTGTCTGCGCGATCCGTGTCAGCGACACAATGGTCGCGCCAAAAGAAGGCCCGGACCCGACCGAAACAGCCCCCGACAACGGTACGATGATCGCATCGCTATCAGCCTCTAGCGTTACATTGCCCCCCGGCGTCGTGACCGAAGTCGCCAATGGGTTGGCGGGGCCGCCATCGGCAACCTCAAGCGCACCAATAGAGGCGCGGGTTTCATCAGTTTGAACGATCGTATTAATTGTTCCGGAACCGGTTATACCGCTCCCGCCACCGGCTCCGGCGACAGTAAGGCCCGCAACAACAAAAAAGCTGTCGGAATACAGATCAACGCCCTGCACGCTCCGCGTACCTTCGTCGTCCGGCGTGACACTTGCCGCGCCAGATGCCAGCGCACGCACCGTCGCACCCGATGCAATTTCGGCTATCGTTTTTGACAGGGTTATGGCAACGGCCACAGACGCCCCAATGCCACCCGATGCACCTGAAGCTATTCCACCCGAACCAAAGGTCAGAATCAGATCGCTATCCGAGCCGATGGTGACATTGCCACCGGTCAAAATATCGGCCCCCGCCAAAACGCTTGCTTTGGTTACGTCATCCGTAACGATCACTGTCACCGCACCAGCACCGGAGAACCCGGCAGAGCCGGACCCGCCCACGGTCAACGCCACGATCACCAGATCGCTATCGGCAGAGACATCAACACCCGTCACCTGACGGGTATCCCCGTCATCTGCAGCCACTGTCGCAGAGCGCAGGCCTTCAGCGTCAATATCAGCCGCACCGATCACAGCTTGGGTAATGCTTTTGCGCGCAACAACTGTGCCGGACAGCCCAACACCTGTAGTACCCGAACCAACCGCTACCGCGCCGGTTATGGCTACAACTGTTGCTGTAGAATCGGCAAATACGGTAAGATTTCCTTTGGTATCAATTTTGGCGCCACCGGCAACAATCGCCTGTGTAACCGAAGCATTTCCTGTGGCAGAAGGATTTTCATATTCCAGAGACGGAACCGGATTGTCGCCATCAATCGTCTGTTCTGTTCCAAACAGGAAAGCCCCCGAGAAAGACCCCGCACCTTGGAACCCACCGGAAGAGGACGAGCCAGAAATTGCGGCGGCAACCGAGACAATGCGATCATTGGCGGCGACATCCACACCATAAATGGTTCTGTTCCCCCCCAACGTGGAGATAACTGTTCCATTTCCGGCACCTGCATTAATATCGGCGTTAGCTCGAATTTCCGCAGACGTATTATTAATCGTGATCAACGGGGCTGCCGCAATCCCTACGGCACCAGCACTGGTAGAAACCGCAATGGCCCCTGCAATCATGGCGGCATTGAGATTGGCATCCGCCGAGACCGACAGGTTACCACCAAGACGAATATCACCATCGACAAAAGCAGTGGTTGTCCGATCCAGAATCCCCAGAGACAGCGACCCGGCCCCCGAGAAGCTGTTGGATTGAGATCCGCCAACCGCAAAAGTAATAATTGTGTCGCGGGAATCCGCCCCCACCAGCAAATCGCGTTTTGCCTCGATGTGGGCGCCCGTGCCGACAGAGGAAATTACATCGCGATCCATGGTCGAAATACCAAAGGCCGCGCCAATCGCCGTGCTGCCACCTTTGGCCGCGCCGCCCGCAGCCGTGACCTGCAGGGATTGCGCCCGCGCAGCGACAACGACGTCTTGATTGGAAGCGCCTCCTTGAGCGATGGTGGAAGTGCTCCCGTCATCGTTGACCCGAGCCCCAGCAGCAATGGTGGCTTCAGTCAAGCCAAGCACATTGATAGTGCCAACAGATCCGGCAACAGCCACGCCATCAGCCTTTGCACCTGCCAGCGAAACCGCGAATAATTTGTCGTCTGTATCCGCGGATACAACCACGCCTTGCACAGTACCCCCGCGATGGGACAGTCCGGCACCAAAGCCGCGCGCCGTCACCTCGGCTGTGCCGGTCAGTGCTGCGCGGGTAGAATGATCAACAACCAAAACGCCCGGCGCGATACCGATACCGGTGTTCCCGCTCCCGACAGCCCCGACGACCGAAACCGCAATCAAATCATCAACGGCAAAAACACCCACAGACCCGTTGGTTGTGACCGACCCGCCGATTTCGGCAATGACATCACTGTCGACATAATTCACGCCAACCGATCCTGCGAGACCCAGCCCGGTGTCCGCAATACCGATACTGGCTGCAATGGAAACCAGCACAGAGAAATTGGTGGCTTCGACGGTGACATCGCCTGTAGCGGTCACAGTGCCATCGATCCGTGCTTCCACAACATCGGTGTAAATGCCGATGTCGAACGCAGCGCCGACACCGGTTTTATTGCCATCAGCAGCAGCACCCGCGACGTTGACAGAAATCGCGTAGTCATCAGAGGTTACAGCAACATCACCCGCGCCCAAAACCGATGCGCCAGTCCCGATTGCCGCGCGCGTTTCATCTTCGGTGACGGTCACACCAACCGAGCCAGCGATAGCAATATCCGACTGCGATCCACCGGATCCGCCAACCACAACGCCAACGGTTTCAGAGCGTGTTTCGGCCTCGACCAACACATCACCACCACCGGTCATTGTCACGGTACCAGAGGCAATCTGGGCAATTGTATCGCGGTCAAGTTTCGTCACGCTGAGCCCACCGGCAATACCGGTGTTACTCCCGCTCCCACTAGACCCAGTGATCAGCGTTACCGGCATCGAAACCGCAACTATCGGCGCTTGGGTCAGGGCATGGACAGTGACGTTTCCACCGGCCTCGACCTCTGTATCGGCGATCGTTGCTTCGGTGTGTTGATTGACAATATTGACGCTGACGGCGCCGGAAATGCCCAAACCGGCTTTGCCACCGACGGAGGCTGCGCTGTCGGTGACAGTAACATCGCTTGGTGTTGGTGGAGTCACTGGCGCATTATCGGCAGGATCAGGTTCTGACCCGCCACTATCTGGTTTCGCCCCTGCGAAGGCCACTGTTAACCCAAGATTCGTGCTATCTGCCGTTACCTCGACGTTGCCCGTGGTGGTGACTCCGGCATCAAATGCAACCGGAATTGTATCGGTTACAACATCCCCGATCTTGGCCAGCGTAGTGTTATTGGCGATATTCACACCGGAACTAATGCCAATTCCTGTCGACCCACCATTGGCCAGTGCCACACCAAAGCTAAGCATGGTTGCGGAATGATCCGCATTTACCGTCACGTTTTCGGCAGAGACTTTGGCACCATCCTCGATCCAAGCGCGCGCCGTATTGGCATGGTCGTTGATCGCAATACTGCCTTGGAAATTCAGATCCTCGCCGCCGCCACCGGCATCCGTCAAGTTAAAGACAAACTGGCGTGTTTCGGCGTCGACGCGCAAATCCTCGGTTACCGTTAGGGTTGCGCCATCCGCAATAAAGGAATCTGCCTCGTTCAGCTTAGAGACATAGCTAAAGGAACCGCCCACGGCGGACCCGTCACTTTTGGTCGCTCCTTTGAAAAGCGCTTTGATATTAGGAATACCAACAATATCAACGGTTTCAATCTTGGCATCCGACTCGATCCGCGCGCCGTCTTCACCGGTAACCGTAATCAAAGCACCTGCACCAACGGCTGCTATAGCTTTGTTTTCAATCAATAGAACATTAACAGATCCACTGGCCGCAAACTTACCCTCTTGATCCGAGGTTGAATCTGTCGTGCCGGCTTTGGCGCTTGCCGCGACGTAGCTTGTGGCAACTTTATTGGGCAGCCCACCCGTCGGATTGGCATAGCCAAGGAACGGGGTAATCGCACTGTTGACACCAGTCAGCGCAGGCCCAAGGCTTTCATCATAATAGTTGGTAAAGGCGGTCTCGGCATCGGCCACAGCCGCACGGGTGGCTGCGGGGTTTTCTACGTCAATGCTGCCCCAGATATTGGAAAAGGCCGCGGACAAAGATGGCATTTCTCCCAAGGAATCTCCGAGGTCCGAGAATGCCGCACCCAGCGCAGGAATTTCTGTCAGGAGATCCACTTGGTTGGGGATGATGGCTTCGGCGTCGATGACCAGCTTGCCGACAGTCACTTCGGCAGCATCAATACGCGCTGTGGCATCGTTATCAAACTGCGAAACATTCACACCGCCCGCAAGGCTGAAGGCAGCCCCGGCCTTGGAGCCGCCAATGGCGGTGGTTCGGAAGTTATCCTCGACCCGCGCGGTCACCGCCAGACTTCCGGCGGAGACAACCGCACCGTCCAGCAACAGGGCTTCTGCCGCCAAAACGTTCTCAGACACAATAACCCCTGCAGACAACCCAAAGGAGCCAGGCCCCCCCCAGCGTCCAGCCAATCCGCTGGCGGTTCCGGTTATTTGTTGTTTTGCTGCGCTGCTGGCAGGTTGATCTGCTAGCCCTGGCTTGGATTTCGTGGTGGCTTTGGTCGACAGCAATGTCTCTTCATTGACGGCGTTTGCATCAATGGTGATGGCTTCCGTTGCGGTCAGATTACCCGCTACTTGCGCAGTTGCGGAATTGTCGAGAAAGGCAAGTGTTATGCCAACTGCCTGACCCTGATTGGCCTGCGGCTGGACAATTTTAGATGAGGTGCTCACCGATTGCTCGGTGGTCGTATTCGCGCCAATATCGATGTTCACTGCGTCAAGAATAGCCGTGCTACCGACATCCGTGGTGGCATCCGTTGTGGCATCGCCCAAGGTAATTGCGATTGCCGGGCCTTTCACGCGCTTTTGCTTGGTGCCGGAAGAGCCGCGTTTCTTTGCCTTGAAAACCAGTCCTGACTGGATGTTGGTGGCCACGTCCAACGTATTGTCCGCCGCTGCATCGAGCGAAATCAAACCACCAGAACGCAGGGTAACGCCATCGGCAACCGTGGTGGTTGCGGTGGCGTCGGACTCACCAAAGGTAAAGCCGAATTTTAGACCCGGATTTGTAAAGGTCAGCTCGGAAATGGCGTTGGAATCAACGTCAATTTTGGTTTCCGCCCAGACTTCCAGACCGTCCATCAGTTCGACTTGGGCAATGGCCTCGGCACGCATGAAATGCAGAGGAATTTTCTTGGTCAATACACCCAAAACGGGCAGATCATCTAACTGCTGCTGAATGGCATTTTCAAGCTCGCTCGCCACAAGCTGGATTCCCCCAACAAGCAAGGGTATGTCGCCATCCTCAACCTCGCCCTCGGTGGAACCATCATCCGGCAGTCCCAGCAACGCATCGACATCGATTTCGACTTCGACCGCCTTGGAGCTATCCGCCTTGGCTTCGATCGTTAGTTCGCCAGCGCGAATAACCGCATCGCCGATCTGGATCGCCGCAGCGGCAATTTTCTCATTCAGAACAGGGGTAAAGGCCAGAGCGTCCAACGCAAATCCGGCATCAACCGTGATCGTAACATTCCCGGCATTCGCAGGTAGCGTATTGCCTTGGGCATCCGCTGCCAAAAGTTGCGCGCCCCCCTTGATGACAATGCCAGCGCCTTCAACCTCTGCGCCGCCGTTCGAAAACGGACTATCACCAGCAAAAATTCCGGCAAAACGCGAAGAAGCGACACCACTGCCGCCCCCCTCCAGAATAATATCACCGTGATCGCCCACTTGCCCTGCCAGAAGACGGGTATCGATTGTGGCGCCATCCACAATGATCAATTCCGCGTCCATTTCGACGTCACCACCGCGTGTCGACAGATCGTTTTCCATGCGAATGACATCGCCGCCAAAGTCACCGCGAACAGTTAGCTTGCCCGCCCAAGCTGTCAGCCCCGCCCCGAGGTGGAACGTATCATCGCCAAATCCAAGGTTAACCACCAGTGGCGCACCCGAATTAAAAGTGCTTCCGCCGTATCGGGAACCACCGCCGTCAATAATTTCAAAATCGCCGGACCCTGTGGCTTGGAAGGTAAAATCATCATTCCCAACCGTACCGCCAACCGTGATTGTCGGCTCCATGCCGGTGTAGTTGAATGTGGTCAGGTTTATCGTTGCGCTTCCGGCCGGGCCGGACATCGGGCCTGAAAAGATTGCCCCTTGCTGCACGATGATATCCGTACCACCGGCACCGCCCTGCAGCGTGCCGTTCCAACGGCCCGGAAGGTCGATCGCCTCCCAGGGATCATTCACGCCGCCATTGGCAAGCAGATTACCGGCATTCAGTTCAAAATAGAATGTATCTTCATTGTTAGCGGCCCCGATCAACGTATCAACACCGGTCACAAACAACCCGTCAACATAAGCACGGTCTTCGCCGATGATGTACCATGTCACATCCGCCTGAGGGCCGGTCAAATCTGCCACCCCACCGGCGGTTAAACGGGCAATCACATCCGGTGTGCCAGCGGTATCCAGCTCGGTTGCGGCATCGGTCAGTTGACCGTCAAAACCTTGAAACCGGATATCATCGTTGCCATCGAGAATATTGATGTCGAGTTGACCACTGCCGTAGTCCCCACCCAGCGCCGGTTTGGCAAAATCCAAAACCGTCTTTGTGGCGTCCGGACCGAGCGAAATGCGAGACAATCCATCGTTTTCAACATCATTGTCGCCAATTATGATAGAGCCGCCCCGAGCAGCCTCTGTATCATTTATCACACGTGATTCGGCTGCGGAGGTATCAACTACCAATTCGACGCTCACGAAATCGCGCACATGATCCATGCCGTCAGACGATTGTGTAATGGTCCCTGTGCCATCCGCACCTAAGTCATAAGTGACGCTGGAATGCTTGGGACCGTCAAGGATCAGCTCATCTTCACCGTCACCCCCGTCGAAGGTAACCTTAAAAGCGGGATCGGGACGGAAAAGCAGGTCAAGTGTTAGCTTATCTGCGCCACTTGTGCCGGTGATCTGAACATCGGTCACCCCATCCAGTTCAGAACTGGCGACAACTAAACCATCTGAATCATTAACTAATTGGATACGGTAGGCATCTGCATCTTCATCAAAGGACAGGCCAAGGGTGTAATCGCCACTATCTGCAAGTGTATGGGCAAAAATCGGATCGGCGGACAACAGAATTCTGGGTTCCATCGCCTCAACGGTGACGGCATGACGTCTCTCTGCGGCTTTGGACCGCTCTTGGCGGCGCGCCAGCATTTCGCGGATGGCTGCCCCATAGCTTCGCCGTTTTGGTCGCGTTCGAACCGGAGTCGAGGACGCAAAATCATTTTTTCCAAACGGATAAGCCATACTAAATAATCCCTGCAGATGGGGTGATAACACATATGCATAACACAATATTAACCCCCGCCAAAAAGAATCGGGGATTCGCATCTAATTCTTTGGAATTAAACCCGCTCTGCAAACGCCAATAATCGTTTCCGACGTAGGGCTGCATCAGCCTGTCCGGCACGCTGTCGGGCGGCCAGTTTTCTTTGTCTGCGCCGGCTACTGGCAAGCAATCGCGCGGCCCGCTGATGCCGCCATGGGACAACACCCCAGAACCGCCGCAATACCGCGATGCGCCATCCGGTGAAATGCGGATCATCCAACGACAGGCATTCAATCACCTCTGCCTCGCCGTTTTTTTCCGAAAGCGTCGCCGCCGTGCGCCGGCTTTCAGTCACATCCGCCAGCACCAGAAGAGGTGCCTGTTCCGGCAATCCCTGTGCGGCGACCTCTATGCCAAAATGCGGTAGCCCTTTTGCCAGTTCGGGGCGGTCCGTGATCACTATCGCCCCCGCTTTGGCATATAGCTCCAGCCGGTTGATCAGCGCACTTGTATCGCGTTCAAACCGCTGTTTCCCCTGCCGCCCACGCCCTGCTGTCCAGACCGGCGTATGAAAGCGCTGATGGATTTCACGCCCTGCCCCGTCCAAATCCCGAGCAACGCCCCCAATCATCGAAACACTATCCAGCACTTCTCCCATACTGATTTGGGCCCTTGCACGCTGTACCGGCGTCTGCGGCAAGCCGTTTTGCAATTCGACCATCTGCTGAACCCCGCTGGTCCAGGTCCGGCCCGGATCGGGCAGGCCGGTCTTGGGGTCGATAATCGTCAGTTCGCCTGCTTCAATCACATAGTCACGCTCTTTCAGCAGACCAACTTGAGCGGTCAGGGCAAGGGTGACCAGATAGGCGCGACGCGCTGTTTCAGTAGGGAGATCAAGGTCCTCTGCCATCGAAATCTGCGAACGGCCCAAAGCGGTAAGCACAGGCTGCGGTGACAGGGTCCAGTGCTTTCCCTGCTCTAGCGATTTTGCCGCTGCCAAGGCCCGCCGCCCTTCGCGCGGAGTGAATATCTGATCAAGCGCCGCACCGCCCGCAACTGCTCCCTTTGCTTCGTCCAGCAGGGCGCGGTCGGCTTCCGCCAAAAGCACCACCGGCGCGCGACGCTCTAGCGACACCGAGACGTCCCGTCCCCGCAAGCGTCGGGTTGCCAGCCGGATCGGCGTTGCGGGCTCATCCAGCAAAATGCGGTCCCGCAGACAATCATGGGCAAGCCGCCGCAACGGACCAACCGACGCCCGCGCTGTGGGAAAAGCGTCCGTGTCCTGCAACACCACCAACGGACAGCCCGACCGTTCAAACGCTGGCATCATCAAATCGGCAAGGCGTTCTACCCCGCCCGCATGGGTAGTGGCTATGCTGACGCCCTGTCTATCCTGCGCATTTATCAGGGCCGCCAATTCGAGTACGCGGTCGCGGCGAATGGGGTCGGGAATTTCAACGATCCAACCGCGTGATACCGCCAGCGCAGATAGTCTGTCCCGATAGCGCGGCACATCGGTCATGGTCTGCGCTGCTGCCCTTGCGTGCCCAGATCGGCAGGCCAGCCCAACAAAAGCAAACGGACGCATCACGGGCCAAAGCATGACCCAAACCCTGTAGCCAAGCTTGTCGAGCTTACCGGCCGGGTGGCGACGAACAGGCGAACGGCGAGAGGTCGTCATCATTCTAAAGACCAAAGCGGTCCAGGAACACCTGACGCAGGGCCCGCGCTCCTTGTAAGCCAATAGGGCGTCGGCCCTGATCAAAACGAACCCAAACGCGTTGGTTGAAAAACAGCTGGTCCGGACGGCCTTCTACCGCCAGATCAAGAATAAAAACGCTCTCAAGCGAGCGGGCCGGGAACGGTCCTGGATCAGCCGCGATCGGCCCACCAAACGTGGTGGTCAGCGCGGCACTGGGCAAATCCCGTGTGGCGCGCGGGGTGCGAGCCACGATCCGCGCGTCATACTGGTGCGATTGTTCGGTGCTGAAACGCACGGCAATTTTCGCCGCACTGTCGGCAACCCGATCGATATCGGCCTGCGGCACCGCTGCGCGCACCACCCAACCGCCCCCTTCATCGGTCACATAACCCAGAACGGCCCCCTGCGGAACGAAACGGCCCCGTGTATCCGCACCGATCAATGGTTGAAACTTTCCTGCCTGCGGGGCAAGCACTTGCAAAGCCGCCCGTTGTTCGGCCAATCTTTTAGCATCACGCTGCGCCAGATCACGACGCGACTGATCGATACGCGCCCGCAACGGATCGCCCGCGTCACTAGCTGCAAGCTGAACCTCCGCCTCTTTAAGCTGAGCCTCAACAAGGCGGGCCCGCGGTGCTGCCAGTGGATCTTCAAGCACTGCAACCAGTTGCTGTGGCGCATCCAGTTGCCGCCCTGCGGGTGCCATATCCGACAGCCAGCCACCGGTCTGGGTAAGGACACGGGTCTCGCCCGGTGCCACCACAACCCCTGTTGCAATCGTCGCATCCGGCACCGGCACAACCAAAAGCGGGCCAGCGATCACCGCCACCAGCGCAGCGGACCCCACCACAGCCCGCCGCCGCCGCGCCTCCAGTTCCGGCGCGCTCATCAGATAGATAATCGCTTTGAAAATCGGCAACCCGATCATCAGCACCACCGACCAGATCGCCAGGGCGATGCCAACAAAAAAGAACTTACCCGCCACAAACAACGAGATCCCCAGCATAATAAACATACGATAGAGAAACGCCAATATTGCATACCAAAACAGCCACTTACGCTCTCCGACTGCGGTGACGGGTGTTCGCACATGCGGCAGGCCGAACACATAGCGGCGCACGAGATAGGACAGGTATTTGTTCGAGCGCTGACCCAGATTGGGCACCTCGATCAAGTCGGTAAGCACATAGTAACCATCAAAGCGCAACAGCGGATTACCATTGAACAACAAGGTCGAGACCCCGCCGATCAGCATAATGTTGAACATCAACGCCCGCGCGATTCCGGGCGACATTTCGGTCCAGATAATCATCGCCAAGGCAGCGACGGCAAGTTCGACCATTATCCCGGCGGACCCCACCACGATACGTGCCCGTTTAGATGGAAAACCAATAGCGGCGGATGCGTCGACATAGGGGACCGGCATGAAAACCAGAAACATGACCCCGACTTCGCGTACCTGACCGCCCCAGTGCTTCACCGCATAGCCATGCCCGAGCTCATGCAGAAGTTTCACCAACGGATAAGAGATGAGCAGCAAGGCAATGCCATTCCCCGACAAAACCCTGTCCAGCAGATTGCCGGTAAGTTCTGGCCAATAGATGGCCGCCGTGACAGCCCCCCAGACGACCAACCCAAGCCATGCAAAAAACCCGACCCACGTAAACAGAAATCGAACCAAAGGCATTGTCGCTGAGATAAAGCCGTCTATCGCCAGCAGGGGCACTTTGATGCCCAGCGGGTTGCGCATGGATTGCATCATCTTCTTGCGGCGCATGGTTTCAGACCGCTCGGCGATTTCCGCAAGATCGGGTATCCGGTCAGAGGTCAAAACACCGGCAACATGCAACTGTGACAGAAGCTGCACAATTTCGTCCTGCGTCGGTGCATTCACACCCAGTCGTTTCTCGGCAATATCCGCGATCTCATCCAGCGTGCGCCGCCCGTCCATCAATCCAATGAGCGCATAGGCCTCTGGCGAAAAGCGAAAGAACTTCCCATCTGCCGGATCTTCCATCACATACCAAAGTGCCCCGCGGAAATACTGTCTGTGCAATTCAACATGCGGGCGCAACACAGGGCGAAGTCCGGCGACCCGCGCCCATATGGCGGAATAGGGGGTTGGTGCGACGCTCACGGCAGCCAGCGCCACGTAGCAAGGCGCAGCCAGTCAACAAAATCCTGCGTCCAGACCTGTACGGTCAAACGATCTTCGATCGAGACCCGCGCGACTCCCTCCATACCAGGGAGCAGCGCATCGCCTCCCGACGCCACTGTCGCGTCCATGCGGGCTTCAAGGGCAAAACGATTGCCCCCATCTTCGGGGGCCGCAACCGACAGGATGCGTTCCACCTGAAAGGGGAAGGTCTCATCCGGACGGGCGGCAAAGCGCACGCGCCCCTGCTGTCCGGGGGACAATTCGGCAATGTCGCCTTCTTCAACAGAAAGCCGCACCCGGTAATCATCAAGCGGTGCAATAACAAACAGCTCTTCGCCGCGCGTCACCGCAGCGCCCAATTCCTGCGTGCGGTCGCCTGAAACAACCACCCCATCAAAAGGCGCCACCATCGACGTACGCGCCAGCTGTGCGCGCAAGAGTTCTATCTGGGCGTCCGCCTGTGCTATCTGCGCCCCCAACAACGCCTCCTCTGTCCGACGTCCCGTAGCCGTTGCCGCGTTGCGCTCTATTTCCCGTTCGGTCAACTCGGCTTCGGCGGCCATCAATCGGAGCCGCAGGTCGCGGTCGTCAAGCTGCGCCAGTGCCTGTCCCTGCATGACCCGATCACCGGGACGGACGGTCTGTCCAACCAGATAGCCATCAAACGGAGCGGAAATGATACGCTGGATCGTTCCCTCCAGTCGGGCATCGGAAACAACCTCAAAGGCGGTTCTGGCAGTCGCGGCCCAAAACACTGCACCCGCAATCAGCAAAACCGTCAGCTTTGCACCAAGATGCGCGGGGCCGAAAACCGTCGCAAATGTCTGAGCGACAGAAACCAGCAGGCGCATCGGCCAACCGCGATCCGCCAGCATTTTTTGCCGCAAAATCGGTCCGATCAATGCGCCGATCCCCAGGGCCAAATCCCGTCGTTCTTCTGTAAATCCATCGGGATCGCGATGCTCCAGCATCATCGCACCGATCACTTCGCCGCTGGCGTCTGATAGGGGTAGCGTCAGTACAGACATTGCCCCCTGACGGCGCAGTAATTCACCGTGCGCGCGCGATACGCGGGTGTCCTCGTCGGGCAGAGCATCGGGCGTGGCGGCCCGTAATATGGGTCCCCCCTGATCCAGACATTCCAGCATGGCGCGACGGATCATATTCGCCAAATCCAGCTGCGTCCCGACATTCGCAGTGTGGGAAAGCGCGGTGACTTTCAGCTTTTTACCGCGCAACAGGCCAATGGAAACCCGATCACAATCAAGCCCCGCTGCTGTCGCCGTCGCGGCCGCCATGGCCGCAGCTTTATGGCCGCGAGCTTCCAGCAACTCGACCAAAACATCTATCGCAGCCCGGCCACGATCCCGCTCTTCAGAGACGGCTTTAATGGCATCCCGCGCGTCGCGTAGCTCAACCCAACCGCCGCCCCATTGCAACCGGCGTAACGCCTGCCGAGCCACGGGTTGGGTGGCATTTTCAAACCGCAAAACCGCCGCGCCAAGAATTCTCTCTGCATCAAGATAGGGGTAGCACACACAGATTTTGCCATGCCCGATGTCCCGCAATACAGCCCGCTTGTCGGCCAGCGCCCGTTCGACCGTCGCACCCATCTCGGCATCAACCGCCACACCTTCCGGCCAGATGGCCCGCGGGATCAGGTGGTTTTCGCCCTCAGGCCCCGGCAAAACCAGTGCCGCCGCCGATACCTCGCCAACAAACTGGCATTGCAACGTCAACCACGCGCTCGCAAAGGCATCCACCGAAGCATCTGGTTTGAGCATCTGCCAAAGCACCCGATCCACCATGACAACGGGGCCTTCAACTCCGGCTGATGGCTCCGCAGAAGGGCGACTGAGGTCGGATTGTGACGGAGGGGTCATTTAACGATCCAAAAAGTAAGTCGTTCAAGAAGCTAGCCTTACTATAAGCAGGCTCCCGACGGCTTGGGAAATTGTTTTTGCAGGCCGGATTTATTCCGATTTCAAAAGCGTTAATGCGTTTTGAGTGATTTGTTTACAAAATTACAATCTGGTTCGGCTTTGAGGTTTGACCTACCTGACCAGAAACGCAGGGATCAATGGAATTGCGAATGTTTCGACCATATCGCGGTTCAAACCCCATTTCACCCCAACAGGCAAGCAGGTGGCCTCAGGGCAAGGGTTACTCCCCGAGCGCACCAGCAAGATCCTCATAGCTGTGGGAAACCCGCGGGGTTAATGGAAACAAAGTCGCCTGAATCGCGTGGTAAATGTCGGGCTTTCCGTGAAATTGTTTGCCCGTTGGCACACCGGCCTCATCAATCTCCGGGAACCATCCGCCCTGCTTAAAATCGATGAAATGCGCCTCGGCAAATGCCCAAAGCCGGCGATACCATTCTGCATCTGTCGCGGTTGCATCGACCTTCAAAAAGGCCGCCATGGTGCCGATGGCTTCGGTAACCGGCCACCAATACCGCGCCTTGATGTTCGGGGTGCCGTCAAAATTCAGGGTGTAAAACAAGCCGCCATTCTGCGCATCCCAAGCATCGTTTAAGGCGCGCTCGGTCAGATTTCGAGCCGCCCGAATAAGGGTGTCGTCACCGGTGCCGGAGAGCGCACTAAATTGCAAAAGCAGACGCGCCAGTTCAAGCGAATGCCCCGGCGTGGTGCCGGAGGGGCGAAACATCGGGTTGCCACTGTAGGCACGATCAATGGTCCAGTTTTCGGTATAGTGTTCCGGAATCCGCCAGTATTCAGAAGGTGCAATTGTACCAATGAAATAGTCCAATATACGCCCTGCCCGCGCTAGGTATTTCTCCCGCCCCGTAGCTTCAAAGGCTGCCAGCAGCGCTTCGACCCCGTGCATATTCGCATTCATCCCCCGATAGGATGAAAACGGTGTCCAATCGCGGTTCCATTCTTCGCAAAACAGGCCACGGTCTTCCTCCCAGAAATGCACGTCCAGAACTTGATCAATATCATCCAAAAGGGTTTGCGCCTGCGGATGTCCCACCACCAAAGCGCTTGAAGCTGCGAGCAGAACAAACACATGGCCATAGGCAAGCTTTTGACCATCCCGCACACCGTTGCTGTCCAGCGCCCAAACATACCCGCCCTGCGCGGCGTCTTTGTGATGATCCAAAAGATAGGCCATGCCCTGATCAATCATCTGATCACAGCCCGCGCGCCCGGAAATTTTACCTAGCGCATAGGAATGCACCATCCGCGTGGTTGTATGCAGCTCTTGCAGGTCACTGCCGTTCGGGCTGCCATCCAGGTTCAACGTATAAAACCCCGCATCCGGCCGTAGACTGGCATCAAAAAAGTCGAATTGCTGCCGCGCGTGCTCAATCAAAAACCTGCGGTGATGTGGCGCTGTTAAAACATCTGTCGGATTTTCGATCATTGAGGTCTCTCCCGAGGATATGGGCGGTTTTACGGTGTTGTTGAAGCCGGTTTGGCGAGGAGCAAAAGCGCCCCATAAAGACCAGAAAGCCAATGATGTGCCAAGTAAAACAGTCAGGAGGTGATTAACCTACCCTGATACAAAAATATGCCGCCCCATATGGTCTTGTCGCGTGCTTGTAGTGGATACGCGCCCCTAGCATGCAACGGAGATCAAAACCAAAGGGTTAGGCCTCAGCGGCCTAAAGACGGCTTCATGCTGCCGGATTGGTATCGTTGGGCCATATCCGAGAGCGGAATGGAAGAGATTTTTGACGCCATTCCGGCGCAGCCAAACCGTTCAAACCTGTCAAAACAGACCGCCGACATGGCGTCCACACCCGGTGCCAGATATTTCCGGGGATCGAATTGCCCTTTGTCCTCGGCAAACACCTTACGGATCGCGCCGGTGAGGGCCATGCGCAGGTCGGTGTCGATGTTTACTTTGCGCACCCCATGTTTGATGCCCAGCTCAATCTCTTCCAAGGGCACGCCCCAGGTTGGGGCGATTTCACCGCCATGTTCGTTTATGATGTCCTGCAGTTCTTGCGGAACAGAGGAGGAGCCGTGCATCACTAGATGTGTGTCCGGCAGTTTGGCGTGAATCTTCTTGAGTGCGTCCATGGCGAGGATGTCGCCATCCGGTTTGCGGGTGAACTTGTAGGCTCCGTGGCTGGTTCCAATGGCGACGGCGAGGGCGTCGACCTCGGTCCGCCGAACAAATTCTGCAGCTTCATCTGCATCCGTCACGAGCTGGTCCCGACTCAATTCCCCTTCGAACCCATGACCGTCTTCCGCCTCACCCTTGCCCGTTTCCAAAGAACCGAGATGCCCGATCTCACCCTCTACCGAAGCACCGATAAGGTGGGCCAATTCGCTGACCTTTGCTGTCACGTTCACATTGTATTCGAAGTCCGATGGTGTGGAGCCATCCTCGGTCAAGGACCCGTCCATCATGACCGAGGAAAAGCCGTTCACAAGTGCCGAAAGGCAGGTTTGCGGAGAATTTCCATGGTCTTGGTGCATGCAGACCGGCAAATGCGGATACATCTCAATCGCGGCACGAATTAGGTGTGCGAGAACGATGTCATTGGCGAATGCCCGCGCCCCACGGCTGGCCTGCATAATGACCGGGCTGTTCGCTTTGTCGGCCGCTTTCATTATGGCCAGCATCTGTTCCATATTATTGACGTTAAATGCCGGGAGGCCGTAGTCGTGCTCGGCGGCGTGATCAAGAAGTTGGCGAAGGGAAATCAGAGGCATTTTAAAAGCTCCATTGCGGCGCGACGCACCAAAATAATTGCAGAAAGTAGCTCGGGGGGCTGTTGTCAACGCTCGCGGTGATATCGCTCGAGAACGGCTACTTCTTCTTTCGAGCCAAGGATCACGGGAACACGTTGATGATGTGCGTTGGGTTGCACGTCCAGAATGCGTTCGGTTCCTGTAGACGCAGAACCACCGGCCTGTTCGACAACCATTGCCATCGGGTTGGCCTCGTACATCAGGCGTAGCTTGCCACCGTCAGCATTATTGCCTGCGTCACGTGGATAGAGGAACACGCCCCCGCGGATCAGGATCCGGTGCACTTCAGCCACCATCGAAGCGGTCCAGCGCATGTTGAAGGCCTTTTCACGTGGGCCGTCTGTGCCTCGGATGCATTCGTCAAAATAGCGCTTCACCGGTTGATCCCAGAGTGAGTAACGAGAGGCGTTGATTGCAAATTCGCCCGTGGCCTCAGGGATCGTCATATCGGGGAAGGTCAAGCGGAATTCACCGGTGCCCTGTTGATGCGTAAAACCATGCACGCCATTGCCGGTCGTGATGACGAGAGCCGTCGAAGGGCCATAGACCGAATAACCGGCACTGATCTGCTCAGCGCCCGCGCGCAGCACGGACCGATCATCGGTGGCATCAATAGCTGTTGGCAGTTGCGAGATCGAGAAGATGGATCCGACGGAAAGGTTCACGTCAAGGTTTGAAGACCCATCAAGCGGGTCGAAATAGACGAGGTAATCCCCGGCTTCAGGCTTGTCTTTCAGCCAATAGACCTCGTCGACCTCTTCCGAAACCAGCGCAGCAACGCGCCCGCAATTCGAACAGTGTCGCACAAAGACATCGTTGGCGATCACATCGAGCTGCTTTTGCGTCTCCCCCTGAACATTGGTCGACTTCGTGGCGCCCAGCCTGCCAGCGAACGCCCCGCCGCGAATTTGGTGAGAGATGATCCGACAAGAGGTCGCAATGTCTTCCATAAGGAAGATCAGATCCTTGTCCAGTTTGTGCTGACTTCGCTGGGACAACAGAAATTCGCGAAAGGTGATCTGATCAACGTTCATGGCATAAGCCTTTTCTTTGAAGGGGCGACAGAGGCGCCCAATTGTCAGGAGTGGTTCATCCAGCTCAGCGTCGCATCCGTGTCACCGCCAAGCTTGTCTTCGGCCCCTAGGGGCGCGTCATATCCCGGCCGCGCGATGGTGCTGAAGATGTGGGCGTTGTTGACCTCGCCGTGATCCGGTGGAAGAGACCAAAAGTCCGCCATAATCTGTCCGGGCAGAGGTGTGGCCGGTGCTGCCACCGGTTAGGCCGCAATCAAACATCGACTTGGCCAGCAAGCAGAATTGCGCGCGCGGTTTAGCTTCGTCTTTCATACTGCGTCCAGCTTTTCTTGGGCGTCGGTAAAGAAGGTTTCTGTCCCGAAATTGCCAGACTTGAGAGTCAGGGCAATCTGATGCCCGCCCGACTGGCAATAGGTCCACGGGACGCCCAGTGCAATTTCTGTGCCAATATCAAGTTGGGTCACACCAAGCGCTTTGGTTACAGCCCCCGATGTTTCGCCGCCTGCGACGATCACGCGTCGCGCGCCCATGCCGCGCGCAGCGACGGCACAGGTTGATAAAGTGGCCTCCACAATCTCTCCGGCACCTGCCACGCCCAGTTTTTCCTGTGCTGCGCGAACGCTTTGCGGGTCGGCAGTGGCATAGATGATCGGGGCTTTGTCGAGATCTTGTTTGGACAACCACTCGAGCACCTTTTGCGGGCCGTTCTCGGCCAGGGCCAGCGGGTCCAGCAGGAAGGCCGGCACACCGCGGCGAGTGTAATCCGCCACCTGTTTGTTCGTCATCGCCGAACAGCTGCCCGACAGGACAATGGTGCCCGCGCCCAGCTGCGGTGCCTGCGCCTTCGGGGCATCTGCCGATAGGGTGCCATCCGCCAAATACAGCGCGGGAAGCGGCATCGCGACGGCGCTCCCGCCCGTCATAAGCGGCATGTCACGGCAGGCTTCGGCGATAACCTCAAGGTCAGCATTGGCAACTGCATCGACGACCACATGGGCGACGCCTTTGGCTTTCATCTGCTCAAGTGCATCTCGCAGGACATGGGGCCCCTGCGCCACGGTCAACCTGTCCGCCAGGCCCACAGGGCGCGTGACCTGCGGTTCAAGAAGACGCATCAGGTTGCTGTCGCGCATCGGTGTTAGAGGGTGATCCTTCATCGGGCTTTCCGCCAAAGGCTGCTGTCCAACAAACAGATTGCCCATAAAGATGGCGCGCCCGTTTTCGGGGAAAGCCGGACAGTAGATCGTCTGGCCAGTACCAAGGTCGGCCATCAGCGCTTCGGCGACGGGGCCGATATTGCCTTCCGCTGTCGAGTCGAAGGTAGAACAGTATTTCCAGAAAAACCTTTGCGCCCCTGCTGCCTGCAACCACTTTAACGCGGCGCGGGTTTCGGCGATCGCTTCATCAACAGGTGCAGTACGACACTTCAGTGCAATGACTTCGAAGGCGGCCGTGTTAACAGGCGGGCTGTCGGGCACGCCGATGCGCAGGGAAACGCGTACGCCACTTCTTGCGAGCAAGCCCGCAAGATCAGTCGCGCCGGTGAAATCATCGGCGATACAGCCAAGGACGGTGGTCATGTTTCTTCACCCGGTAATGTCAGACCTGCGTTGCGGGCATAGACCTTGGCGACGGCGGCGTCGTCTTCTTGCCCATGGCCCATGCCTGCGGCTGCCACAAATTGCTGAAGTGCGGCGGCGGTGATCGGTGCGCTGAACTGCGCCGATTTTGCCACGTCCAGCACGATGCCCAGATCCTTTGGCCAGATGTTGACCGCGCTGTGCGGCGCGTAGTCGCCCGCCACGATATGAGGCGCGCGGTTCTCCAGCATCCAGCTCGTGCCAGCGCAATTGCTGATAACCTCGACAAATTTGTCAGGTGTCACGCCTTGCGTCATGCCAAAGGTCAGGGCCTCTGCCATGGTAGCGATGTGGACCCCGGCGAGCAGCTGGTTGACCGCTTTCATCGCGCTGCCCGCCCCAGCCTCATCACCAAGTTCGAACACCGTCTCAGCGATACTGTCCAAAAGAGGCCGTGCCGTTGCGAAGGCGTCAGGCGTGCCCGATGCCATTATCGACAATTGCCCGTTTGCTGCCTTGAGCGATCCACCAGAAATCGGTGCATCAAGGTAGTGTACGCCGAACTCGTTGCAGCGTGCCGCCATCTCTTTGGCAAAGGCCGGAGGGACGGTCGCGCAAGCCAGCACAACCGCGCCGGGTTTCAGTTTCGCAACGATACCGTCTTCTCCGAACAAAACGCTTTCGGTTTGGGCCGCGTTCAGGACAACCACCGCTATGGCATTAAGCGTTCCGGCGGCCTCGGACAGGGGGCTCGCTTGCCCCCCCTCCGCTTTGAACTTGGCGATCTGGTCCGGGTTGATATCCACACCCCAAACGTTTTGACCACCCCTTAGCGCCGAAGCTGCGATACCGTGCCCCATCGAGCCAAGCCCGATGACGGCGACATTTTGAGCGTCTTTCTTATCCATGATCATCTCAATTTCCCTTCAGCCAGTTCGGCAGCCACAGAGCAACGTCAGGGAAGAACAGCACGATAGAAAGCGCCACAACCTGGATTGCAATGAACGGAAGCAATGCACGGAAGATCTCTGACAGGCTCATGTCCTTCGGCGCGACAGATTTCAAATAGAAGGCTGCAGGACCAAAGGGTGGAGATAGATAGCTGACCTGCATGTTCATCGCGAAGAGAATGCCAAACCAAACCGGGTCCATTCCAAGTTTGACAATGATCGGCACGAAGATTGGCATGGTCAGCAAAGCAATGCCGATCCAATCCATAAACAGGCCCAACACCACGAGGATACCCATCATGATCAGCACGATGACAATCGGTGACGCTCCACTATCGAGGATCGTGCTTTCGATAAAGCGGTTGCCACCCATCAGGTTATAGACGCCCACCAAAGCCGCCGCACCAAGGCCGATCCAGATGATCATGCCACAGGTCTCAAGCGTCTGTTTCAGGCTGTCGCGGATCAATGCCCATGTCACTTCGCCTCGAACAGCTGCCGAAAGAAAGACGCCAACGACACCCATGGCCGCAGCTTCGGTTACAGAGGCAATGCCGCCGTAGATCGACCCCAACACAGTCACCGCAACGCCGACCGGAAGGATCACGCCGCGCATCTTGCGCAGCTTCTCGGACATTGGGATGTCCAGTTCTTCATCTGAAATCGGCGGGCCCATTTCGGGGTTCGCGTAGCACCGGATCAGAATGTAGATGATGTAGAAGGACGCCAGCATCAGGCCCGGTGTCACGGTGGCAAGGAAAAGATCACCGATGGAAACGCTGGCGGTCAGCCCATAGACGATCAGAACAATCGACGGTGGGATCATCGTGCCAAGCGAGCCACCCGCACAAACCGTCCCAATGGCCAACGCGCGGTTGTAGCCAAGCCGCAGCATTTGCGGCAGCGCAATCAGACCCAGAAGAACGATTTCGCCACCAATGATGCCAGAGATCGACGCAAGGAAAACCGCTGCAACCAATGTTTGCACCGCTACGCCGCCTTTGATGCGACCAGCAACAAGACGCATCGCATCGTAAAGGTCCCTCGCCATACCCGAACGGTCCAGCAGTGATGCCATCAGAACAAACATGGGAATAGCAACAAGGACATATTCATTGACAAAGGAATAAATCCGGCTTGACACAAGGGGCACGCCCGACGTTCCGAACCAAGCTATTGTAAAGAGGATCGCAATCAATCCGGTGACAAAGGCCAGCGGGATACCGGTTAAGATCAACACCATGATCGACCCGACAAGCAGCAGAGAACCGGTCTGAATGCCAAGATCTCGACCCTCAGAGAACAACAGGTAACCGCCGGCTGCGAGGATCGCAAAAACGGCTCCGATGCCAATGGTGGCCCATTTGCTTGGCGGCTCGCCAGCGCTTTGGCGATAGCCAGTGCCTTTCCATGCGGTCAAGATGTGACCAACAGACTGGACCGCCAACACAATGGCCGTAATCAGAAGCATCATTTTGATGATGGCAGGCGTAATCGGATTCCACGCAGAACCAGAGCGTTCAAGACGGAGGTCGCCTTGTGGCGTCCACCACGATTTTTCGACCATCGTGTAGGCCGCATAGGCAATTGCAACTGCAAAAAACAGGGCAAGCAGACCGTTCACAACGTCCAGCAGCCTGCGTGTGCCGCCACTTGTGCCGAAATAGATCAACCCGATACGGATATGTTTGTCTGCCGCCAGACACTGCATCCCACCGTACAAATAGCACGCCGCGATCAGCGCAATAACTGTTTCATGGGCCCAAATCGTAGGAGCATTAAAGAAATAGCGCGCGACGATCTCATACAGTGAAATCAATGTCGCAATTGCAAAAAGAAAACTAAAGGCTGTCCCCACAGTGACAATGCCGCGATCCAGAGCGTTCTGGGGCCCTGCACTGTCTTCTTCATGGACCTTTTTGAGCGCTTCAAGTTGCGCGTCGACTTCGGCTTCGGTCATCGCCGGTTCATGTTGTGCCATGGTCCCCTCCCGGAACGTGAGCAATAAATTGGGGCGAAGGGGCCAGAACCGGTCCCTTCGCTGCACTGCAAATGCTGAGTGTTACTCGACCAGAAGGCCGGCCTCTGTCAGGTATGCCGTGACGCTCTCGTAGGCTTTGCCAGCCATCTCGGAACGCTCTGACCAATTGGCCCACTGCGACTTTGCGATGCCACGGAACCGCGCACGTTCTTCATCAGACCAGTTGATAACAGTAATCTCAGGGTCGGCTTCTGCTTCTGCTACGGCGACCTCGTTTTGCGCCTCCAACTGGCTGACCATGTCACGCGCAAACACAGAGACTGACTCGTTCAGAATGACCTGCAGGTCTTCGGGCAAGCCATCATAAAGGTCCTTGTTGACCGACACTTCAATCACAGGCATCGAATGAAAGCCGGGATAAAGCGGATATTTTGCAAACTCGTGCATGCCCTGCGCATGGTTGGTTGAGAACACAGTGTAATCCGCTGCGTCGATGACGCCTTTCTCCAACGAGGTGTAAACCTCGGAGCCGGGCAAATTCACGGGTGACGCGCCCGCTGCAGCGAAGACTTCCTGCACCATGCCTTCTGGCGCGCGCATCTTGATGCCTTCGAGATCATCAACCCCGTAGATCGGAACGGTCGACAAGAAGGCTTCGACACCGGTTGCGGATGCGCCAAGGAATTGCAGGCCGTAGGGGTTTACAAGCTCATTAAAAAGCTCTTTTCCGCCGCCGGTCTCCATGTAATCGAACATTTGCTCAGGCGCGGACCATGCCCCGACAAGGTTTCCCAACATCGCGAATGCCGGATCTTTGCCAGAAAAGTAGGAAGGGTCAGTGATATGGCCTTGCAGAATGCCTGCGCCTACCGCGTCAAGCGTTTCATTATGCGCCACCACGGTACCAACCGGTACAACAGTGATTTCAATGCGACCGTCGGACAATTCATTGACCCGGTCAGCCCAAGCTTCCTCAATCGGGAAAAAGTTGTCCCCGGCCTGTGCCGAAGTTTGAAACGTCCATTGGTAATCTTGAGCCAACGCCGTGCTCGCGGAAAGCGTTGCTACCGCGACGATGCCACTTAGGGCGATGGATTTCAAAGTGTCGTTTGTCATGTTTCCTCCCACAGCGCTGCGTTTGCGCTGGTTTTGCAGTTGTTCCTGTCCTCCTCCAGAATCACGATCCTTGTGACTGGTATCGGAACCGGTATCGATACCGGTATTGATACCACTGCCCTATTTGCCCTAAGCTGTCAACACTTTGGCGTCGACTTTAGGAGGCCGATGCGTGAATAGAGGCTTGGGCCTTTCTGGCAAAAGGCCGCGTCGCGATAGACAGAATGGAAGCAAGTCTATGAAAAGCAGAAAAACTTTAGCTGACGTCGCAGCAGCTGCCGGCGTCAGTAAAATGACAGCGTCACGCGCGCTTCGTGGCGATAAAGACGTCTCGAAGGCCAATATTGAACGGGTCAAACAGGCCGCACGCAAGATAGGCTACTACGGGAATCAGTTCGCATCCTCCCTCTCGAGTAAGCACACCGACCTGATCGGCGTTGTGGTGCCCAGCCTGTCAAACATCGTTTTTCCGCAGGTCATGTCCGGGGTAACCGATGCGCTGAAGGGCACCTTGCTACAGCCGGTTTTCGGGGTCACCGGTTATGACCCCGAAACAGAATACGAAACCCTGCGGAACATGCTGTCATGGCGCCCTACCGGATTGATCGTGACCGGGCTCGACCAACCGCCCGAAACCCGCCAGCTGCTAAAAGACGCCGGGGTTCCGGTTGTCCAAATCATGGATATCGACGGCCATCCTGTCGACGCCTGCGTTGGGTTTTCACATAGTGAGGCGGGCCATGACATTGCCACCGCGCTGTATGAAACGGGATTACGGCGCTTTGGGTATGTGGGGCGCAACCTCGACAAAGACCTTAGGGCCGCGAAACGCAAACAAGGTTTCCAAAGCGCATTGCGCGACCATGGGCTCGCCTTTGCTGACATAACGGATGGATCGGATTTTTCGGTCGATGTCACGACGCTTTCTGCTGTTGATTGCGGCCGCCGTTTGACTGCCGATCTTCTGAAACGCCAGCCCGATCTTGATTGCATCTACTTCTCCAACGATGACCTTGCGTTTGGCGGTCTGTGTCATTGCATTTCCGCAGGTATCAATGTCCCCGGTGATGTCGCACTGGCTGGATTTAACGGTCTGGGTCTCATCGAAGGGTTTCCCGGCAAGATTGCAACCTCGCGGACAGCGCGCAAACAGATTGGCGAGCAAGCCGCTCGGATGATCCTTGAGACTTTGGAGCACTCTGCTGCCGAAATGGAAAAACTGCACATCCTGAAGCCAGAAATATCGCTTGGCGAACTGGCTGTGCCCAATAGTAAGCCAGACTGACTTCGGCGGCCTACCACCGTGATGGCTCTTGTCGCAAACTGTCAGAAATGTCTCTCGACTCTTTTTTCGAAATTGCCAGCGGCGCGAGATTGGGATCGTTTCCACTGATCTAGGATGCATCATACGATCCGTTAAGGTAGGTCGCTGCGGCAGAACTGAGTCGCATAGCTCGCGTCTGGATGATCGGAAGCAGCAGCAGCGAAAGCACGGTATCGGAACGGGAAATTCGACATCTGTGAACGACCGGCCGAGTGACATGCACTGCAGCGCAACAACAAGCACGCAGCACGCGCGACGGGATGTTGCATCAGTGAAGGGCCGGGGTAATCCCCCCTAAAATTAATGATGTTCAAAAGTAGAATTTTCTCGGCAAGATATCTGAGGAGATTTTCGATGAAGACAGCAGGATGTAGCGACGCACAGATCATGGACATTTTGAAGCAGGCTGAGGGTGGTGTGCCTGTCTCTGAGCTTTGCCGAGAGCATGGGATGAGCAGCGCCAGCTTCTACAAGTGGTGGGCTAGGTTTGGCGGCATGGATGCCTCCCTCATCGCAGAGATGAAGGACATAGTTCAGCTTGCGTTTCACTCTGATCGCCAGGCATTCCCGGCTGTGCTGATCCAGAATGTTCAGGGTCCGGAACGCCTTCCCATCATCCGTCCGATGATGAACGAAGTCATACGACCAAACATGGTTACGATACTCTGGCCGCAATCGAACACATGCGCCATCATTCGGCCAGAGTCGCCCTTTCTTGGGCTGCTTGCTTGGCGCTTTGAGCCCCTCGCGCCGCCATAGGCGTTCAACACTGCTGACCCGGAAAGCCGTGTTTAGACAGCAACCTGAAACGCTGCGTTCGAAAACTATGGTGCAAACACAGTGTTGAAGTTACTCTTTCCGACATCACAACCTTACTTTCACGGTACTTCGGGATTGAAACTATGACTGCAAAGCACATCGTCTATCACATTCCTGTCTGTCCATTTTCCCAACGTCTCGAGATATTGCTGGCATTGCGAGGACAACAGGGTGCGGTCGAATTTCGGGTCGTCGATATTACGAAGCCGCGCGACCCAGAACTGCTCGCCAAGACCCGGGGCACAACCGCACTTCCAGTCCTTGAAACCTCCGACGGCCGAATACTGAAAGAGAGCCTAGTGATCCTGCGTTACCTTGACGAGGAGCTGGAAGGTCCGATGCTTCGACGCAGCGCTCCGGTTGAACACGCGACCGAGTCGATGCTGATCGCGAAAGAGGGCCCATTCACCATGGCGGGTTATCTCTTCGTTATGAACCAGGATCGCGACCGCAGAAGTGAATTCAACGAAAAACTGCTATCCCTCTATCGTGACATCAACAGTTTCCTAGTTGAGCAGAACAGTGAGGGCCCGTGGCTCTTTGATGATTTTGGTCTTGCCGAAGCCGTTTTTGCACCAATGTTCAAACGGTTCTGGTTCTTGGACTACTATGAAGAGTTTCAGTTGCCGGACGAGGAAGAATACGACCGCGTGCGCGTCTGGCGCGATGCCTGTATGACCCATCCGGCGACGGATCAGGTCACTGAGGAAGAGATCGTGAAGCTTTACTATGATTATGCGCTTGGCGCCGGAAACGGTGCTCTTGTCGATGGGCGCTCTGTTTCGAGTTTCGCGTTCACACCACATTGGAAAGATCGACCTTGGCCTCCTCGAGACAAATATGCGGGAACGACAAGCGACAAGGCATTGGGGCTCGTCGCTTGATCTGATTCAAAGTTCGGCAGCCAACTTCAAACCGGGGCCGACCATTTCCGGCCAGAGGCAAAGCTGCATCTCGTGCAAATCTGTATTCTGGCGACCTTCGAATGAGCGATTCAGCGGCAACAAAATCCGCTTCATTCGTAATCCGAGTTGCTCTTCGGCTCAGGATGTGTGGTCCGCCTGTAACTCCATCTGTCCGACTGCCTGTCATCGGATCAAATCCTTTCAATACTCGGTCTTCTAACATTTGACGCGTGACGGCCCCTTCGTGACGCTGCGGTCCATGACCCTGCGTTTCCAACTCAGCAAACCGGCGAGCAACAAGCGCATCCACTTCTCTTCGACGGGTGTTGAGCATATTATCCAACCTTAACTCAGCGAGGTCTTTGGGGATCGAATTGTGCGGGGTGCACATGCGCGCGCCCCACTTTTTCTTTTCATTAGAAAAGGAAGTCTTCCAGACACTCGACAGACGTGCACGCCGCAAGATCCTCAAAACTCGATGTAAAACCAGCGCTTGAGAGCATGGTCAATTCGTCGTCAACGCTTGCTGCAGCAAACGTATCCGAGTTGCCTTGCATTTCGAGAACTTCGACAGACGGGCCGTTTTCTGAATCTGCATTAGAAACGGTGCTTACGCGGCTCATAGTGGATCCGCTCGTCACTGTCGCGTCGGGACCGAAATTGAACACGAACTCATCAAAGTCAAAGATCATATCTTCCAGACTGGACAAAGACGTCCCCTGTGTATCCGCGTCAGCGCTCGTCAGCGGTGCAGGCTCGGGAGAGGTGGGTGACACTTCAGATTGTTGCACCACTTCGGTTTCAGCCCCAGTGCCAGAGCCACTGTCGCTCACCGTGACATCTTCGACCGTGGCGGTTCCACCACCGTCAAAATTTCCCGTGCCCTCAACGTCCACCGACGGGCCGTCGATTTCGCTGGCGACGCTTATGACCTCGACGCTGCTTGTCGAGGTGAACTCCTCAACGTTCATGAACGAGTTGTCGGTTTCGGTGACGGGTTGAGTTGATGGCGCGCCAAAACCACGGGAAGCCATGAAGGCGCCGATGTCAAAGGACGTGCCTGCAACGATCTCGGGCGGTTCAGACGGGTCCTCAATGGCGGGTCGCGGGGTTTCGGTTTCCGGCTCTGATGTGCCAGGGGTGGTGTCTGGCAAGATAACCTCATTCGCGCTGGTCGTGCCAAAATTCTGTGTAACGACAACGGCATCAACGGCTTGCCCGTCTTCGACCAAGTCTCCGACTTCGATGCCGACCCCGATTTCCTTGAAATCCGGGTTCAGAATATTGGCGCGATGATCCGGGCTGTTCATCAGGTTGTTGTGCAGGCGAACAACTTCGTCAGACAGGTCGTCGTTGCTGCCCTCTTCACTCACCCATGCAATGTTTTCGCCGGTCTTCCAGTTGCCTTCCAGCTCGTAACCGGCGTTTTCAATGCGTTCTCGCGAAGAGCTGCCGCTGGCTCCGGTGTGTGAAAACGTATCCGTTTGCAGCATCCACGCGCTGTGAGCTTCGCTGGATTCGTTCAAATCTGAGTTAAACACTAGCGGGTCCAGCCCCGCCTCAGCGCGGTCTGCGTTTATGAGGTCCAGCATCTGCTGCTCATACTTATTGGGTTGTGACATCGTGATTTCCTTTCAGTGGTTTTAGAAAAAGCAATGCGTCTGAGAAGACGGCAATACTGCCCCAAACAAAATTACTTTGGAAAACAAGGCGATCAAAACCGGCCATTCCATAATGCGGAACGCGCAAAATGCGTCCAGCGGCTTTTCGCCAATTTCAAAGCAGCAACTTTTGCCTTGCCCCACGCAGCGGAGCTGAATGCAAGACGACGGAGCGATGGTAAAGTGGAATAGACTTCTTTAAGCGTCTCAATCTGTCATGAATCTTTAAGACAGTTACCCAAGAGAGGTATTCATGAAAGCTTAGGGTCAGGATGCATTGATTTCTCGAGCGCTGCGTGATTCACGGCTCCGAAAACGGAGCGGTGACATGAGCGATCTCTTCTGGCTAACCGACGCGCAGATGGCACGTCTGGCCCCCTTCTTTTCGAAGCCACACGGGAAGCCCCGGGTTGATGACAAGCGGGTGCTGAGTTGGATAATCTTCATCAATCGCAATGGTTTGCGTTGGCGTGACGCTCCCGCCGCTTATGGCCCTCACAAGACACTCTACAGCCGCTGGAAGCGTTGGAGCGAAAAGGGCATCTTCGCGCGGATGATGGCCGGGCTGGCGGCGGAACACGGCGAGAAGACGACCGTGGTGATCGACGCGACATATCTGAAAGCCCACCGAACGGCGACCAGCATGGCCGCCAAAAAGGGGGGCGTGGTCGCCTGATTGGTCGCACCAAGGGCGGCATGAACACCAAGCTGCAAGCAATCTGTGACAGCCATGGAGACCAATCGACCTATTCTTCACCGCTGGACAGGTCAGCGATTACATCGGCGCACGGGCTCTGCTGAGCGGCCTGCCAAACGTCAAATGGCTACTCGGGGATCGCGGCTAGATGCTGACTGGTTCAGAGAAGCATTGCAGGACAAGGGGATACGCGCCTCTGTATCCAAGGCCGAAAGAGGCGCAAGACACCGGCCAAATACGACAAGCGGAGATACAAGCGACGCAACCGCATCGAGATCATGTTCGGCAGGCTCAAAGACTGGAGGCGCGTCGCGACCCGCTATGACCGATGTCCCAAGGTGTTCCTCTCGGCCATCGCTCTCGCCGCCCTCGTAATCTACTGGTTATGAATCCTGGTCCTAGGACACGGCGTGCGAGAAAATCCCGCATCGCAAAAGGTCGTCAATTCTCCCGTACCTTTGTGTGCCTCAAGGTATTCTATAAACCTGTTGCCCACTCTGTCGTTGATCCTTCCGTAATTCCGACACGAAAAACACAGCAAAAAAACATCAGAGGATTTGGAGAAAAGCGGTAGCCACAAAAATCTGTCATCCGAAACCAAGACAAAGTTATCTCGGTAAAGCCTCGAAAGAAGATCCTCTGCCTTTGTGCGGTCCTTGTTATCAAATTTTATGGCACCAACCGACAGTCCGCCGTACTGAAGGACGCTCAACAGAAACTGTCCACATCTTGTCGCCATGTGGTGATCGGGCAGATCTGAAAAGCCACAAATGCTGTCATCGACCAATTCGGTTGTCATGGTCGTCTTCTGCTGAAAAATCCGAATCCTGATTGCTCTCAAGTCAAGCTTGTTGGCAACAAGAGTCGACAGCTGCTCAATTTCCTTTTTTGGCTCGGTATCGGATTGGAGCCTATCTTCCACCCTCGACGTCAAGACGTATTGCCGGCCATCTAACCGCAGCCTTATCCAGCCGCCAGCTTGCAGCTTCTTCAATCCACGAAAAGTCGCAGACCGACTTATTCCAGTGTTGCACGAAACTTCGTCCAAGGTCGCGGGGCCACATTTGGCTACGCTTTCAAGAAGTTCGAAAATTCTGTCTGCCAACGCCATTACTCCTGCTTCGCTGGTTCCATCCTTTCAAAAGTTCAAGGGCATGAGTGTCTTTGGTTCATGCAAATAGAGATCTGGTGAAAACTGGATTATCATTCTGCACGCAATCCGGTTGCAAACACGTCATTTTATGATGCGGCAAAACTTAATAACTTTTATGACATCCGTCCGGAGAGCTCATTTTCTGTCTCTGAACCACCCGAAACCAAAATAGCTCAGATCGTTATTTCTTCGGGAAGCTGGAGCAAGCAAAACCCAGGAGACCGCGATAAATATTGGCGATGTTCAGGCGCTCGGTGCGTCCTTACCTCCGTCTTGGCTGTACCGACCAAGCGTGCCGCCGGTAAATACGCTCGAATCACATTTCCTGCGGTCGCCTCTCATGTCCGTCGCTACGCAGCAAATATCCGACTCCTCTTATTGTCTCAAAGCAGTTGTCGACGGTCTGGTGCTTTGACATCTTTATTCGAAGCCGACTTACCAAACCATCGATCGAACGATCATATCCGCTCCATTCGCGGCCCTTTATGGCATAGATCAGATCTTCTCGTGTCAGAACGCGATCTGTGGCGTTCAGAAATGCGACCCAAAGATTGAACTCCAGTTTGGTCAGATGCACTTCTTCTCCAGATGGAGCGAATAATTTCCGTGCGGCCAAGTCGGTCGTCCAATCGCCAAACCAGTGCTTTGAACCTTCGGACTTCGGAAGGTTTTCTTGGCCCTGAAGATCATTTATTCTACGAAACAAGCTCTTTACGCGTGCCACAAATTCCGCTCTCGCGAAAGGCTTTACCACATAGTCGTCAGCTCCAAGCTCAAGGGCGACAACTTTGTCCATTTCGTCCAGCCGACCTGACAGGACAATAACCCCAGCACAGCTTGTTTTTCGAATTTTTCTAATGACTTCATGACCATGGCCATCAGGCAATAGCAGATCTATGATGTAGAGGCTAAAGTTGGCTGCCCTGATCTTCTGTTCGCATTGCGTGACCGTTTTGGCGAATTGGACCTCGAAACCCTGAACTTGCAACATCTCGGCCACTTCTTGCGAAAGTGAGCAGTCGTCTTCGACCACCAGTATTCTGTTGCTGCTCATTTGTTAGTCTTCCATGACTCCGAGCAGATTCGCCGCGGATGGTCGTTTAGCGTGTTAATCTTAATAGCCCGCGATACTGGGAAGAAGTCTAGTCTACGCCACCAGATTTCACAAAAAATTGACGAATTTCACAAATATTTGAGAATTTTCAGTGAGAAATCAGACGGTTTTGAAACAAACGAGATTGCCGGGAAATCGAGGTAATCTCTGGATGTGCCGACTCCGCTGGTTCTTAGTTCTAATCATTGTTTGCCAAGCTGCCATTTTCCATTTTTGGACTCGCAAATCGCCACCACACACTCCAAAAGACCTACCCGCACAGGATCGCCGACCCGAAGCGTTGCCCATATGTGTGCTTAAGAGTTTCCAGGTTTTCCAAAAACTGAATCGGCATTTACTTGCCAATGCTCCAGTTTGACCTCGATTTCGATACATAATAAACGCCGAATGCGTCTATGCACCTGTTCGGCCTGCATTGCTTGTCGGGTCCATAGGCAAACTACGAAAGCCATGGGTCATGTTCTGGGGGGGGAACAAACATCAATAGCCTAAATTTTCGCCATTTTCTTGGTGTTTCGCTTTGCGTTTTCGCGATTGTGGGCAACCACTACAGCGTCGATATCCCTTTTGGAACACTATATTTTTTTGGCTCAATCGCTGTTTGGGCGTCCTTGGCCGTATGCGGACCACGATGGGCACTTACAGCCGCGTTCGTCGGCGCTATATCAACTATCCCAGCATTGGGACAGTGGTCTACGGCCGCACTATTTGTGATCGAATCACTTTGTTTGGTAAAACTTTACCAGATATCCAAAACACTTCCAGGCAGAATAACAGCTTCTGTACTCATTTTTTGGATGTTTCTGGGTTTCCCTCTCGCGTTTGTCTTGTACAATCACATATGTGGTTTTTCTTGGGAAACTACACTACTAATTTCGACCCAACACGCCTTCAACAGTGTTTTGAATGCGATGGTGGCTGCGCTTTTGGTGAATCTGACTTTATTTGTTCGGCCAAGTTTTCCAATTTCTGAACGTTCAAAGCAGAACCTCTCTTATAGCAGTTTTCTACAAGCTTGCCTGGGTCTGCTGCTGATAGTTCCCATTGCGGTTTTAGGCCTAGCGATACAACAGAAGGCATTCAACGAAACAATCGAGGATCTTCCCGAGGCAACTCTCACTTATCTGCAGGATTTTGAGCGCAAGCTAAGCGGAGAAATCTTCAAAGAAACCGACGAAATCGGACGAGACCTTCTCAGGACCTGGGTCGTGCCCCCGAATGAATACTCACAATGGAACAGCGGCGGTTTGCGCGCGCCGGTATCTATATTCAGATTAGACAATGACGATCAGTGGCATGAGATTCTTAGTAATGGGAACTTTCGAAGCGATCAGGTAGAGGCTGTGCTTGGTTCGGTTTTTTATCCGCCTTTAACAAATTCGTCGCGGTATATTGGATGCCTTGATAATCATCTGATGTCGCTCTACACGGATCAGACGTCTCAAAGGGCTCTGTTTTTTTTCTGGCCGTTGCCAGTTGTGCCATGGGCTGTATCAGGCTTTCCGAATCATGATTCCGTGGTCAAATGTGAGACTGATTTTTCTCGGCTTCCTCAGGCGATTGTCAATGGGTCTTCCATTAAATTCAACTCGCAGGAGGCAAAGCCGATCTCCGGGCTTTCCTCGTGGCGAACGTCAACTGTTACTGCTGTGGCAGAGCTGTCATCAGAGTTACCTTCAACCCTGACCCTCAGCGCGCCGCTTGAACACGCGCTTGCGGACTCTCAAAGCGATTGGATCCTTTTTCTCTCACTATTGGTCTACATGATCGTCATCGTCTTGTTCGGTGGCCAACTTCTCTATTACTTATTTCGACGCTGGATCGAACGTTTCATACTCACTGCTGAATCTTTTTTGAGCGGGCAGCCCGCGCCTACTCTTCCGTTGAACATGAACTTCTTCGAAGATCGCCAGATTTCAACATGGCTCAAGAGGTTCTCCGAGGCCGTCCAAAGCGCAGAGCGCGGAAAAGTCCTGGCGCAGAGCAATTTCCGTACGTTGATTGCCCGGGCATCCTCTCCCATCTTTGCATTGCGACATAATGACGAGATCGTTGAGTGGAACCCAGCCCTGACTCAATTGACCGGGTTCGATCAAAGCAAGATAGTAGGCAAATCTCTTTCCCAGCTCGCCGAGGGAAACTTGTATTTTTCCGGCAATTTCCCAACTGGCAACGCCTCAGATCTGATGTTCGATCTGCGAGGCACGAACGGCAAACTTGTCAATCTGATGGCCACGGAGCTGCCCATCGATCTGGATGAAAGTGGCGACGAAGCGAACCCTTCAGAAAACAGGGCGCAGTCCGGAGACATTGTCTACTACATCGCAAAAAACCTGAGTGAGATAAGAAATGCGCAGGCCAACCTAATTCAAGCGTCGCGCTTGGCGGCGCTCGGCGAAATGGCGAGTTCTTTCGCCCATGAGCTTAACCAGCCGCTTAACATTATTGCATTTGCCGCCGGAAACTATCTGGAGCGCGCCAATGTTGGCGACGTGCCCACTGACTACACGGTCTTCAAGATGAAGCGCATCGAGCAACAAGCCTTGCGCGCTGGGGAGATCATCCAGGGAATCCGAAAGTTTGTGCTCGAAATTGGTGAAGAAGGAACGATCAGCTTTGACCCTGTCGCACGATCACGGTCGGCCCTCGAGTTGCTAAGCGAGCAAATTCGACTTGATGGCATTAAAGTGAGGATTGAAGAACCTCCAACCCCGGTTCGGATCAATGGGCGTCCGATCTTGTTCGAACAAACTATGGTGAACCTAGTGACAAACGCCCGTCAAGCTATGCGACTCCAGACTGATCGACCGCGTGTCTTATCACTGAAATTTCAACTAAAGGCGGATTGCGTTATTATTACGGTTGAAGATACTGGCCCGGGTATTCCCATTGACTTGGCAGAACGTGTTTTCGACGCATTCTTTTCGACCAAAAGTAAAGAATCTGGAACTGGGATCGGACTTTATATATGCAGAACTGTAATAGAGGCCATGAATGGCAAGATTAGTGTGTTAGAGAGTGACGTTGGAGCATGTATCGAGATGCGGTTTCCAAATATGAATAGGTTAGACCAAAATGACGGTTGAAGAATGCGAAAGCAGATTGTTTTCTGCTTTGGTGGTGGACGATGATATCGATGTCGGTTCAGAACTTGTCGAAGCCTTGAACCTGATCGGGGCTGACACTTTGTACTTTTCCAGCCCGGTCAAATGTCTTGAATATCTCAGATCGAACAACAGGTACTTTGATATCGTGATGGCTGACTTCTCTATGCCGACATTCAACGGCATTGAGTTCCTAAGGCTTGCCAGTCTGGAAATTCAAAATTCACCAAGCCTCTTCATCATGACAGGATTGGCCGAATTTGACGGAAAGCCGTTTGAGCCTGACGCAGATATCACACTTCTGCCAAAACCCTTCACGGTCTTCCAGCTAAAGCAAAAAGTGGGACACTCCCTGACAGCTTGAAAAAGTCTCGTCAAAGAGTGCCCCGAGTTGGCGTTTATTTGAGCGGTTTGGTCATACATCAACGCTTTTTCTAGATCCGGTTGCAGGTTTAGAGTTCCGTGAGTAGTACCAGATCAGGAAAGCTGATTTTCATTTGAACGTTCTGGAAATTCTGTTCATTGCCTCCAGACGGTAGTCGTCAAACCGGCTTTGCCATATCTTGTTCGCCTCTACAGCGACGCCAATACTTACGGCAAGCGCGTCGGCTGTCTCGGGTTCTTCGGCGACAAAATCCGAATAGATCATTTTTTTTGTTCGTCGTTCTCGAAATTCTGCGTAGTCGGCCAAAACGAGGATAGGCAGTCTTACATCCATCATACGCATCAACCGTATGTGCCGCTCCAAACTTTCTTTGCTGATCTTTTGATGGAGCAGGACTATCACAAGCGCCCAGTCGTCAAAATCTTCTGAAATTGTTTTGAAAACAGAGTCCAGATTTGGCGCTAACCATGCTTCCAAACCAAGTTTTTCCAGGTTTCCGGATAGCCTATCGAATGACCGTTGGTTCGGGATGACACATGCAACCTTCTGAGACTCAGAACCGCGCGCGAAACATTTCGGAGTCGGCTGCGAGGAATCGAAGTTTTCACTTTCAATCCTGTCGGATCGTGGCAGTTTCAAACGGTTCATTTGTATGATATCCCATCGTTGCGGTGTTGCACATCACGTTACCGAGGTAGTTTGCAGCTAGTATCTCTGCTTTGTTTTTTTTTTGTGCAAAATTGCCTCGTGACAGGTCGCGGGTATGAGCTGCTTCAAAGAAACAAGTTTCCAAGGCCTACACAGTGAGGAATTAGCAGCCTTTTCAAGGGAAAAAATCTATTCTTATCCGCGAGCAGATTCAGAACTACTGGGCCTAAACTTCAGAGGGGTTCTGTCGCAAATATTTTGAGGTCTGAAAGTCAGCAATCATTGGATGAAGTTATGCTGCGAGCGCTACAAACTGCTTGAATGGTGAGACCCCGTTTTCACCAAGTTGGCCCTTGCGGATCATATGCGCTGTTTCAATTCCGGCCAGCGTGGATGCGGCCGAATACAACGCCTTGAAACCAAGCATGGGCCGGGTAATTCGTTTGATGAAACGGTGGTCCTGTTCGACGACATTGTTGAGATACTTGGATTGGACAATCTTGATAGTATTTCCAGAACCGGTGAACTTGAGGATGACGTTTAGACTTTGCAGGCCAGCTAAATTGGCACCGCTCTTGTCGATGGCAATTCGGTCTGGAACACCGTTGGTGCCAACGGCACGCTTGAAAAACCCTCGCGCAGCAGCAGTATCGCGGCGCTCTGATGTCTTAGCCCCGTAAAACTGTGCCACTATTTTGGTGTCATAGGAGGAATGGAAGATGGCTCGGAAGCGGTATACGGATGAAGATGCGTTGAAGCTTTTGCGCGAGATTGACGTGCATTTGCATGATGGTCTGGACGTTGTGAGTGCCTGTCGTAAGGCGGGGATTTCGGACAAGAAGTATTACTACTGGCGCAAGAAGTTTGGTGGGATGGGTCGGCCTCAGTTGTCTGAGATGCGGGCGCTGCAGAAAGAGAATGATCGTCTCAATAAGATTGTCGCAGACCTGCAGCTCGACAAGCTGATCCTGAAGGAGAGCCTGGATCATTTAAAGCCCAAAGCCTGACGCGGGAGCAACTTCGTCAGGCGGTCATTCACACCCGCCAAAAGCTGAACACATCGGAACGGCGCACCTGCTCCGTTTTGGGCGTTGCGCGATCCAGCCTGAGATATCAGCCCAAACCTGCGAATGATGACGCTCTGCGTCTGGCGATGATCCGGCTAGCCAAGCAATACGGGCGATATGGGTATCGCAAGGTGACAGCTTTGCTTCGCATGGAAGGCTGGCAGGTCAATCACAAGAGGGTTGAGCGATTATGGGGCGAAGAAGGCCTGCAGCTGCCCCAAAGACACAAAAAACGACGGCGGCTCTATCACAAGGACAGTTCCGTCATCAGGCTCAGGCCAACACATCCCAACCACGTCTGGGCGATAGACTTCGTGCATGACAAACTGAGCAATGGGCGGAGCTACAAGATGCTCACGGTGCTCGATGAGTACACCCGCGAAGCGCTCTGTGTGGCAGTGCGGCCCAAGATGAATGCCAACGATGTTCTGGACGTTTTGCACTGGCTGCTGATGAAGTATGGCAAGCCGGAGTTCATCCGGTCTGATAACGGCCCCGAGTTCATAGCTGCGCATCTGCAGGATTGGCTCAGACGCGTCGGCATCCAGCCGATGCAAATCTATCCAGGATCACCCTGGGAAAACGGCTACAACGAGCGCTTCAACGGAACACTCCGTCGAGAAGTGCTGAATACCGAGTGGTTCCACAGCACCAAACAGGCTCAGGTCGCGATAAATGTCTGGCTCCGGCAATACAACCAAATCCGGCCACACCATGCCCTTGGCATGCGTCCACCTGTCCCGGAAACTCTATTAGAGAAACGCCAATTTAGTGGTACTGAAAGAGGGGGCTAGACATCACTGTAAGATTTCACACCTAGGCAATACCGTATCAGCTCAATAATGGAACTTTTCCCTGTTCCCCTTGCGCCAATAATTACATTCAGTCCGGGATGAAAACTCTGTGCATACCCATCAAGCACACCACCTTCGACGATGACCTTAGAAATCCACATAGCACTTTGCCCATTACCAATTTGTCATTCTCATCTAACCAAAACAAGGGAACGGCAACAGTCCTTTGAGCCAAGGGTGGCTATTCATAGCGTCCTCGTCCTCCAAAAGGTACTTTCAATCGAAACTTTCGTCGCCTAGCTGATAGCAGTGCTTCCCCAATATGTCCCTGACCTACTAAGCAGCTAGGCGACATGCTTGAATTGGGTAACGTTCAGTTGGGAAACAAACCTGCAACCGGATCCGCTGCCTTGTGGTCGCCAATATGATTTGCGCCTAAGGAGGGAGGGCAAGTGAGCTAGCCGCTTGATTAGGGTGTAAAAACACCCATATGGCGCCCAAGCTAAATAGGGCGACCACAAACGAAGTTCGTCCAGACATATTATCGCTTTATTATCAGATAGTTAAATGGTGCCCGGGGGCGGAATCGAACCACCGACACGAGGATTTTCAATCATTCTGCACTCTGATCGCGCCGCTACCAGCTGGCACGAAATGAGACAGGTTGAGACGGACTAACGCTTGAAATCACTGGGAAAATCAGAGATCGGGTTGCGACATGCCGCCGCACCAATTGTCTCAGGTCGTCTCACCCGATTTCAGGCAATCCAACAGGTTTTGCAGTCCCGTGCAGTCCCGGTTTGGAAATGGGATGACCCGCCAATTTGCACTTCGCAAACAATGCGAGGAGCACTCTATGCCAGAAGAAACCAAGAAGAAGATGATCGTCGATCTAACGGTCATGTTCATCCGCAATATCAAGCCCACCGGCAAGCGATTTAACTACACCGACCTGAAGTGCCCCGGATTGAAAGTCCGGGTTTCCGCAAAGGGGCGAATTACTTTTGCAGCCATGTTCCGCAATAAGGCCGGGAAATACACGACATACACCATCGGCAACTACCCTGATGTTTCGCTCAAAGCCGCACGAGGAATCACGGATCAAATCCGCGCCGATGTGAAGATCAATGGCATGGCGAAGCCATCGGCCCCCGCCATCGCCAAGATCGAGAAAATCACTCTTCGAGAACTTGTCGTCGAAGTGCAGCCGGTATTCGCCAAGAACCGGAAAAGCTGGCGGCCCCGTGGTGGCGCTGAATCCTCTGCCTACACACGGAACACCATCGAGCGGGTTTTTGATCCGTTGCTCGACAGGCCTGTCGAGACAATAACCGCAGAAGATTTCGCCTTGGTGGCCAATGCCTACAAACCCGTTCGCCCTTTGAAGGGGAAGACCACTGCGAACGGTCAAGTATCTCGCGCCCTGTCCTACCTGTCGCCAGTGCTTGACTGGGCCGCACATCGCGGTCGCAAGTTCGGTAAGATTGGCGCAGGACGCCCCACGCGCCTCAATGTGGCAGAGCTTCGCCGCATTCATGATCCTGCAAGCGACGATCCTACCATCAAGGGCAAGCGAGAGCGCGTGTTGAACGCAGAAGAAATCGCGGCGATTGTCCCGTTGCTACAATACCCAGCACCGGAACAAATCCGCCGTCGAAACATTCTGCCGAAGAACGACTTTGGCCCTGCCGCCATGCGGTTCCTTCTGCTGACCTTGGCTCGCCGTGAAGAAGTCGCAAATGCCCGCTGGCGGGATATCGACTTTCTCAATGGGGTTTGGACAAAGCCCGAGGTGAAGGACACCAAAGGCGAAGGCCGCAGCCAGCGCCTGCCGCTGTCGCAAGCCGCCTTGGACCTGCTCAAGAAGCTTCCCGGCCACTCGATGGGGGATGGCTCGGCATTCCTGTTCCCGAACCGCGATGGCGGCAAGATCGACAACTGGAACCGAATTGCCGACCAAATCCAGAAGGGCAGCAATACCAGTGGCTGGACGCGCCACGACCTGCGTCGCACTGGCGCCACATTGCTCGAAGAACTGCTGGTGCCAATCCAGACCGTCGAGGAAATCCTCGATCACACGAACCGCTTTGCTAAGACGGAAGTCAGTGGATCAGCCGGCCACTACATGGTCGTGACTCGGATCATGAACGGCACCGTCGATCCAAAGGTTGCTGCGCTGACCAAGTTGAGCGCCGCATTGGATCACATCGTTGCGACCGTGAAACCCTCGAATCCTGCTTAGGACACCGGACGGGCGGACGCCCCCCTTTAGGGGGAGCGTCCGCCCGTCCGGAAAAATGCAGGATTCGTTTCCGCCTTTCAGCCCCCGATCAAACTTAATGACCGGCTGCCGTTCTCCCCGACGATAGCCACAAACCACAATCATCACTCATAAGGAAAATATAGTGAAAAACACCACCGCAACCAACGCCCTGATCGTCCCCACCTTCAATGGCCGCAGCCCCGTTTCGGCCAACAATTTCCAGATCAACCCGAACAGGCCCTTCATCGTCAAAGGCCTCCTGCTGGCCGGACAAGTCGGGATGATCGCTGGCGAACCCAACCTCGGGAAATCCGCCATCATGTCGTGCATCGCGTCGCATGTTGCGATGGGGCGCAACATGGCGGGCATGCGTGTCAAACGCGCAGCCGTCCTCTATGTCGCCGCCGAAGATCCCGAGGGGATTCTCGAACGCGCATACCCTTACATGCACAACGCCCCCGATGGTGCAGCCGCGTTTGAGGTGCTCGATGTGGTTCCCGACCTGACCGACCCCCGAGAAGTCAAAGAATTTCTGAAATATGCAGAAGCATTCCGGGAATACCACCAGTGCGACGACCTCTTGATTGTCTTCGACACCCTCAACCTGTCCATTGGCGATGCTGACGAAAACTCAGCCCGCGACATGAGCCGGGTATTCCGCCATGCGCAGTTCATCGCCAAATCTTCCAACGCGCATGTCCTATTCATTCACCATGTGGGAACCGCCGACCGAGGCAGGCCGCGTGGCTCTTCGGCCATGACCGGCACTCTCGACACCCTGCTGACATTGGTGAAAGCCGAGGATGACAGCGGCAACGCTGCCATGCTGCTGCAGAAGAAGCAAAAGCGCATCCGCAAGGGTGAGGCGTTGGCGTTCCGCATCGAAGCCTTCGATGCTGGCACAGACGATGAAGGCGACATTTTCGCCGTGCCCATGGCGGTGCCATTCAAGCACGACACCTCTCTGGTCATCAGCGATACGAAGCCGAAGAAGTCCAACACCAAGCCCGCGATTTCCGGCGCGCGGGCAAACGAGGTGTTGCGCCTGCTGAAAGGCATGGGAAAGCATGATCCCGAAAAGTGGTTCAGCCAGAAGGAAATTGTCGGGTTGGTCGGCGAACCCTTCAATGACATCCGCGAAAATCAGGATACGCTCCGCCGTGCCGTCAGCCGCACACTGGGCACACTGGAAAAGGCCGGGTCGGTCGAGAAGAACGGGACTGCTTATCGCTATGCGTCGGGCGTCGAGGTGATCGAGGGCGACGCGGGGGCTGATGCTCCGACCTTGCATTAACCGCGAGATCGTCCCCGGCAACTCGACATACTGCCATCACTATGCGCCCCCGGTTTCGGGGGCGCTTTCTTTTGGTGGTGCTGGACGCGTTCCAAGAACAAATCGACGATCTCATTCCCGATCGTGTCCTGTGCTTTCTTTGGCAAGCCCCCGAGATCAACATCTATCAGCCGGTGGTTGCGACAGTAGATGGTAAGCATCTTCAACAGTTGGCCGGTTTGCTTCCGCTTGTCGGCCAGAATGTCCACTTTTTCCGATTGCATGGGCCGTTTCCTATTTCCAATCCGAACAAAGAGATAGGGAAGGCGCACAACGGATAAAAACATGGTTTTTATCCACGCCAACCCCAGCGGGACCATGGCACTGTTTTCATTTCGGCATTCGGTAAAGACATTCTCAGAAAAGCGCACGGTTGAAACCCGTGCAGCAAAACCGGGCCAAACAGCGGCCCATCTTCGCTATATTACCCGCCCCAAGGCGGCGCGTGTGGTGATGCAGGAGCGGCTTTCCAGTGGCACTCGCCCCGAAACGGCCACCCTCGCCGAAGAAGAAGCCCAGAGACGCAAGGGCCGCGTCTGTGAGCGCTTCGTGATCGCTCTGCCGGAAGAGGCTACCTCGGCGCAGAGAGAGACGTTGGTGCGGGTATTTGCGGAGCGACTGAGCAAGGGCATTGCCGGGTATGTCGCGGCCATCCACGACCAGCACGGCAATGACACAAAGAATCCCCACGCACATTTCGTCTTCTTCGATGTGCAGCAGAAAACCGGCGGGCGCGGCAGGCCCAAAAGCACGCTTGGCCTTGCCCGGAAGAACGCCATCGAAGGCGCTGCCAAGATGTGGGCCGAGCTTCACAACGAGATGATGCGCGGCTGGGGCTTTGGTCCGGATTCCGAGATCAGCCACCAGTCCTACGCAGACCGTGGCATCGACAGGATTCCCACAATCCACGAGGGCGCGAGTTCCCGGGCAACCCCCAAGGCCAAGAAGACAAGCAAAGAGAAATGGAAACACATCGACCAAGGCCACACCCGGGCCGAGGCGAACGCAATCATCCGAGAAATCAACCAACTGAAAGAGGGTCAGAAAAATGCAGGAACCGTTCGATTGGGAACAGGCAATGGAAACAACACGGCGCAGCGCAACGGCGGCGTCGCAGAACAGCGAGAACGCAGTGGCGGGCATGTCGAAGCTGCTACGGGAAATCGACCGCCATTCAAACAGTTTGGCCAACCTGACCAAGACCATCGACCAACTGGTAGCCACACAGGGCCAGCAAGTCGCCCTGTCCAAAGCCGCCCACAACCGCGCCCAGGGCGACAACCGCCATTCTTGGCGGCTGCCCGCCTTGGGCTTGCTCGTAGTCTTCGCCGTGGGCGTGGCGTTCGGCGGATTTATCGTGAGCTGATTATGCTGCGAGATACCTTGAGGGCGCGACTTTTGCCTCATGAGGGGCAACGCTGCTCGCACCCAAAGGCACCCGGGCAGGAAATCCATCAATCCCGCCCGCCGGAAACGACAAAGCCCCGCAGAGGCGGGGCAGAGCGTGGAGCATAGGGCACGGCGAGACAGGCTCGCTGGGCAACTTATGCTGCGACAGGTGCATCAGGATCAATGATCCTGTTGAGGTCCGACACACGCCAGCGGGACGAGCCTCCCAGCTTGATTGGCTCTGGGAAGCTTCCGCGCTGGATGTCGCGGTAAATGCTTGCCTTTGAACGGCTCAAAGTGAAGCAAACGGTTTTGATATCCACAAGGCGGTCGTTCGGGTTCTGGTTGGTGCGGGTTTGCATGGGTTTTCCTTTCACATATTCTGCGAAAGCCATGTTGGCCGTTTTTCCGTAATCCGAAGGGCTGAGCTTGTATTTTTCCGTATTTTATCAATGCATTGCAAGGTTTCAGCGATGGATATTCAAGCGCCTCAACCATTTATGTCTGGGCAACTCAGAGTTCAAGGTCCGACGACAGATAATGCCTTAGTAGCGATTCGCCGTTGCGATACCTTGGAGAGAACTCAAGATCGCCCACCCTGCAACAAACCGAGAACAGGGCAGAAATTGGAGCATTTTTTGCCTTGACGCGGCGATGTCCCGCGCACTTTATTGTAGATATTTGCGAAATATTGACATATTTACCGGATAAACAGCATGTCTTGTGCTGAGGAGATGACGATATGATAATTTCGTTCGAAGTCGAGAACTTCCGTTCGATCAACGAGCGGCAGGAAGTTTCATTCGTTGCTTCGAGTCTTAAGGATTGCGAAGAGGGCATTGTCGAAACTGATGCCTTCAATGAGCGTAGGCTGCTTCCAGCTTTGCTTTTTTATGGATCGAATGCTGCCGGAAAAACCAATTTGATCAAAGCGCTTAGTGCAATGATCGACACGGTCCTACTTTCTCAAGCCAGAGGGTTGCCGGGAGCTAAAATCAATGCTCGCTCACCTTTTATGCTTGACCCATCTGCCAAGGAGCGACCTACGGTATTCGAACTGAACTTCATCATTGATGAAGTGCGATACAACTATGGCTTTGCTATACACGAAACAGAAGTTGCGGAGGAATGGCTTTACTCATACCCTCGCGGAACGCAGCGTAAGCTCTTTGAGCGAGAAGGCATGGATTTCTCATTTGGGAGAAACCTAAAGGGACAAAATGTAGCGATTTCCGAACTAACGAGAGAAAATAGCCTTTTCCTCTCGGCTGCAGCTCAAAATAGACATGAACAGCTCTCCGCCATTTCAGATTTTTTTGATGCTATTCAAATCGAGACTTCGCTCAGCATGTCAGGCTTTGCAGCGGAAAGGCGAATAAAAGACGAGCATCATTGGGTTATTGATGATGAAGTCATTAGTTTCTTAACAGGTATCAATACCGGCATCGTCGGATATAGAACCAAAAGTGTGGAAATCCCTGAGGAGTCTCGAAAGCTCACGAAGAAACTTAATCTGGCCTTCCATTCGGTGATAAAGGAAATCGACAAGGATGCAGAATATCCTGTTGAGGATGAGGAGGTTAAGTCTATCGAGCTTGAACACCAAGGTCTCGAAGGTGAGAAGGCGCACTTTCCGATCCACCTTGAAAGCGCAGGCACCTTAAGGCTTCTTTCTGCATTACCGAAAGTGCTTGGAGCCCTAAAGACCGGCGGAATCGTCGCTGTAGATGAGCTTGACTTAAGTTTGCACACTCAAGCAGCGGAGAAACTTTTGAAAATGTTCTGTTCCAAGAGGTATAATCCTCATGGGGCGCAGCTTTTGGCTACTACCCATGACACCAACCTGTTGGAAAGTGCATGCTTACGCAGAGATCAAGTTTGGTTTGTGTCCAAAGACCAAAACGGTGCAACAGAGATTTACCCACTTACCGATATCCGAACTCGATCATCGGACAATATTGAAAAAGGTTATTTGCAGGGTCGTTTCGGCGCCACTCCATTTTAAGAGGTAGAGTATGAAATCGAGAGGCAAAAGACCTCTAAAGAGGCGCCTTGCAAAGCGTTTTGCAAAACGGCACTTCCACCTCTTCTCCGAAGGTGAAAAGACCGAAAGAGACTATTTCCAGGCTCTTGGCGCGACCTTGGACGCGAAGGAAGTCAAAATATTCTACAATGGCCCTCTCGGGGTGCCGAAAACGGTAGCGACCAAGGCAATTGATTTCGCCCGGGATAAAGGCCTTGTAAAAGGGCGAAGAGGTAAAAAGCTCAACTCGTTTGAAGAAAATGATGAAGTTTGGGCTGTTTTCGACCGGGACGCCTTTCATTGCTACGGCGAAGCAAAACAAATGTGCGATGGAGCGGGCATCTCCTATGCCTACTCCGACCCGTGCTTTGAGCTATGGATAAACCTCCATCTTGGCAACCACGACGCCCCGTGTTCGCGTCATGAGGCCCAAGCCACAACCAAGGACTTAATTGACGACTACGACCCGGCCTCTGGAAAAACTGCAGACTTCTCCAATCTCATGGGAAAGCTGGAAGAAGCGGAGGACCGCGCGGAACGCCAACGAAAGAATAGACAGGAAGAAAACAACGAGGATGGAAACCCCTCGACCAATGTCTATGAGCTCACTCGGCGACTTCGAGGTGTCAAAGACGACTGAGACGACATATCTTGATTTGCAGTCCCGGCGCAGTCCCGGGCAATCAACCAATGAGGTGCAACAGCGGTCAGGCCGCCTGCACATTGTTTTTACTTGGTAAAAATGGTGCCCGGGGGCGGAATCGAACCACCGACACGAGGATTTTCAATCCACTGCTCTACCCCTGAGCTACCCGGGCATGGGTGAACGACTTGCGTTCGGGTGGCGCTCTTCTAGACGCGCTATGGGGCGGTGTCCAGTGCTGATTCAAAGATTCTAGTGCGGTTTTTGCGTTTGTTCTACTAGCGCCTCTGCCGCCTCTTGCATGTCGTCTTCTGAGGTTGCGGGAACAGAATAGCTTTCATTCATCCAGCGCCCCAAATCTACGTCCGCGCAGCGCTTGGAACAGAACGGACGGTATTTGGCATCGGCTTGTTTTTTGCAAGTCGGGCATCTCATGGCAGATCCTTGGCCACAAGCGGTAGACGCTCGCGTTTGCGCTGCAATTCGAAATGCCCCAGAGGCGTCCACCCCACCAGACTCGTCTCGATTCCATCGCTGCGAAATGCCGAGCGCAGGGTCTGTTCCACCTGTTTGCGATCCTTTTTGGCCAAAGGTGCAAGATCAAGCGTGATCTGACCGCCAAGCCCTCGGCAGCGCAATTGACGGGGCAGCGCGCGGATGGCGGCAAGGTTGGCTTTCAGGCCGGCCGCAATCGACGTATCCGCCCCTGTATTCACATCCACCGCAACCAGCGCGCGGGTGGGTTCCACATACATGCTACCATCTCCGGAGAGAGGTACATAAGCACCGCAGAGCGCCTCTAGCTGGTCCAGCACGCCGTGATCTTCCAGGCCACCGGTATCGGTGTGAATCGCATCCGCTTCGGGCCAGTCGCGCCATGCCAAAACATGAGGCAAGGGACCATCCAGTAGCAATTCCGGCGTCTTTCCCTCAGCATCCTCCAAGACCGCTTCGGCAGCGGCGCGCATGTCGGTGATGTCTTCATAGACTTCATCCTCGGGGGCGCCCTCGGCGGTGGTCCGCAGGATCAGGCCGGCGTCAGAGCCGTGCATGCCTTCGGTCGCAAGCGCCATCAAGGCGATGCGGATTTCTTCATCCCGAATGCTGCGGGAAATATTCAAACCCGGCGCATCGGGGGTGACAATCGCATAGCGGCTTTTGAACAAGATTTTCTGAGTGACCGGCACGGCCTTGCCATCTTCGGCATAACCAGTGACCTGCACCAGAACCGCTTGGCCCGGGCTTAAGCCTTTGGATTGACGCAGAAACGCCGTGCCTTGAGGCAGGCGTAGCATTACACCGCCCTGCCCTTTGAACTGGCGATCCACAATCGCACGGTAGATCGCGCCGGGCAGCGGGATGTCTCCGTCGGCCGGTTCGATCAGCACATCATCGAGCACCCCGTCCACAAGCCGCGCAGCGACTTGACGTTCACCCAGATGATCCAGAACGATCATTGATCCCTTCATGCGCTTTCTCCTGTGGGGGCACCGTAGACCGGATATCCGGCGGTGCTAAGCAATGCGGCGGTTTCGACCACAGGCAGCCCCATAACGGCACTAAAAGAGCCGCTGATCCATGGAATAAATGCGCCAGCCATTCCCTGAATACCATAACCACCGGCCTTGCCGCGCCAGTCACCTGACTGCAGATAGGCGTTAAGCTCAAGATTGGACAAACGCTTCATCTTGACCGCTGTCACCACATTTTTTTGCCAAATCTGATCGCCCCGTTTCACCGCCACAGCGGTGATCACCTGATGACGGCGACCCGAGAGTTTCAGCAGAAATTCCGCCGCTTCTTTTTCATCGGCGGGCTTGCCCAATATCCGCCGCCCAAGGGCGACCGTTGTATCCGCACAGAGCACGATTTCCTGCGGCGAGGCAGGCACGGCCAAAGCCTTTTCATAGGCCATTCGGGTACAATAAGGGCGCGGAAGCTCCCCTTCATGGGGATCTTCGTCGATGTCGGGTGCGCGGATTTCGTCCGCGACCAGACCCAATTGCGCCAACAGCTCTTTGCGGCGCGGAGAGCCGGAGCCCAGAACCAACCGCATCGTCTGCTTACTTAAAGCGGTAGTTGATGCGACCTTTGGTAAGGTCATAGGGCGTCATCGCAACTTGAACTTTATCCCCCGCCAAAACGCGGATGCGGTTTTTGCGCATTTTACCTGCCATATGGGCGATAATCTCATGGCCGTTCTCAAGCTCGACCCGGAATGTCGCATTTGGCAGGAGTTCCCTTACGATGCCCGGAAATTCGAGTTCTTCTTCCTTGGCCATGTTCGCTCCATAACAATTACCCGACGACAATGCGGGCGCGGCTTAAATGCGCCTATTCCCCAAATGAATCAAGGGCTGCGTGATGCGATTGCAGATAAAAGTGGCGTCGGAGCCGCGGATTCTAAGGCTGCTCGTGATTTTCCAGCAATAACGGCCCGAACCGCGTGCGAATCCGGTCGCGAATCTGATCGCGGGTCTGGCGGTAAGCTTCCAGTTTCATTTCGCGGTTTTCGGCCAGTCCGGTGGGGTCCAGTATCGGCCAGTATTCCACATCCAGATGAAAAAAGCGGGTCAGCTCCAGCGCCGCTCGCTGGCTGGCGGGGGATAATGCGACAATCAGATCATAGCCGGAAATATCATCACCCCAGGCCTGCATTTCTTCAAAAGAGCGGGACCGGTGGCGCGAAATCTCAACTCCGATTTCTTCGCAGACCGCGATGGCAAACCCGTCGATTTCCAGATCATTGCGCACACCTGCGGACTGGATATAGATCGCCTGTCCACACAGAAGCTTGGTAATCCCTTCGGCCATCGGAGAGCGTACCGCGTTATGATCGCAGCAAAACAGCACCGAGGTCGGGATTATATCCTGCCCCATGCCTAACGACCGAAGTGTAGCACGCAGATCAACGTAAACAGGCGACGGGCGGTGTCGATGTCAATCTCGGCCTTTCCTTCAAGCCGTTCTTGTAGAATGCGCGCACCTTCGTTGTGGATGCCGCGGCGCGCCATGTCGATGGCCTCTATCTGGCTGGGCGGCAGGCTTTTCACCGCATCAAAATAGCTTTTACATATCTGGAAATAATCTTTGACCACCTGCCGGAAGGGCCCCAGCGACAAATGGAAATCCACCACTTTGTCGCCCGTTTCAGTGCTGAGCTCAAACACCAATCGACGTTCCCGGATCGCAATATTCAACGCATAGGGGCCAGCGGGCACCGCAACGTCATCGCGCGCTGGCAAAGCAAAGGAGTTATCCTCGATCAGATCAAAAATCGCGACCTTGCGCTCCTGTTCGATCTCTGGTGTCGGCGCTGGCAGGCCGGTGTCATCGATTTCGACTTGAAACAGACAATTTGTGCTCATGGCTTAGCCCTCGTTGAGGTAATCTAGCCGGGCGCGCACGGACAGGCCATGCGCCTCTAGGCTTTCGGATTGTGCCAACCGTTCCGCCGCCGGACCGATGGCTTTCAGTGCATTTGGAGTCATACGCGACAGGGTGGTGCGTTTCATAAAATCAAGCACCGACAGACCCGATGAAAACCGGGCTGAGCGAGCGGTGGGCAGGACGTGATTTGGTCCGCCGACGTAGTCGCCGATGGCCTCTGGCGTAAAGGCCCCGATAAAGATTGCACCGGCATGGGTAATTTTATCAGCATAGTTCTCAGCATCGGCGACACACAGCTCCAGATGTTCCGGGGCAAGGCGGTCTGACAGACGGGCGGCTTCATCAAGGTCCGGTACAACAATCACAGCCCCGAAATCTTGCCAGCTTTTGGCGGCAATCGCGCGGCGTTCAAGGGTTTGCAGGCGTGTATCGATGGCGGCAGCAACGGCCTGCCCGAAACCGGCATCATCGGTGATCAAAATCGCCTGCGCACTTTCATCATGTTCCGCCTGTGACAGCATATCAACGGCAATCCAATCGGGATTGTTGTCTTTATCGGCAATCACCAGAATTTCGCTGGGGCCGGCGATCATATCAATGCCAACCTTACCAAAAACCCGCCGCTTTGCAGCGGCGACAAAAGCGTTGCCCGGACCGGTGATTTTATCCACCGGCGCAATGGTTTCAGTGCCATAAGCCAGCGCCGCCACCGCCTGCGCCCCACCAATGCGATAGATTTCATCAACACCGGCAATTTGCGCGGCCAGCAGCACAAGCGGGTTGGTCACCCCATCCGGTGTCGGCACAACAATGGCCAGCCGTTCAACCCCTGCAACCTTGGCCGGGATCGCGTTCATCAGCACCGACGATGGATAAGACGCCAAGCCGCCGGGCACATAAAGCCCCGCTGCCGATACTGCCGTCCAGCGCCAGCCCAAGGTCGCGCCGGTATCATCCGTCCAACTTTCATCCGACGGCAGCTGGCGTTGGTGATAGGCGCGGATACGCTCTGCCGCCAGTTCGAGCGCGGCGCGGTCTTCTGGCCCGACTTTGACAATCTCTGCCGCAATCTCTGCCGGTGAAAACGCCATCGTGTCTGATGTCAGCGCCAATCGGTCAAAGCGATGGGTCAAATCAATGACCGCCGCATCCCCGCGCGCGCGCACATCGGCGATGATCTCGGCCACGGTGGCGTCCACATCGGGTGAATCCTCGCGTTTAGTGGTCAGAAACGCCGCAAAGTCGGCTTCGAAACTGGCATCAGACGCGTTCAAAAACAGGGGCAATTTAATCTTCCGGATGTGTCGGGACGTGATGGGAGGGGGCGATATAGGGGCGGGTGACGTCTTTGAGCGTGACGTCGATGCATTCGACCGTCAGCGCAATCGCCCCATCGCCCGCCAAGGTCAGTTCAATCCGCCCAGCGCCTTCTTGTGTGGGATGGAAATCAATCGAAAGCAACGACAGGATCATGTCGGCATCCCCGCGCTGAACGCCCTGACTTTGAACCCCCAGCACCGAATCAAACGCCAGAACCGCCTGCACCCGCTCATAGGGGCGCTTGCCGATTTTGGCAGCCGGCAAATCTTCCCAGCGAAAACGGTTCAGCAACAGCGCAAAACGGCGCTCCTTGCCCAGCCATTTCATTTCGGACGCCGGAAAAATCGCATCCTGCGTAAGAGTCGCAATCACCTGCAGATCATCGGTATCAATGGCTTGCAGATTTAGCGGCTTATCGCCTGCGTCTTCGAAACGTGCATCTTCCGCCATTAACCTTCAATCCTTTCGATCTGCGCCCCACAGGCGCGCAATTTCTCTTCGACCCGCTCGTATCCGCGATCCAGATGATAGACGCGGGACACGATGGTTTCACCTTCAGCCGCCAAACCAGCCAGAATCAGCGAAACCGAAGCGCGCAAATCGGTTGCCATCACAGGGGCACCGCGCAGGTGCTCTACGCCGTGGACCGTCGCAGTGCCGCCGTGCACTTCGATATTGGCCCCCATACGGATCAATTCCGGTGCATGCATAAAGCGGTTTTCAAAGATTTTCTCTTCCAGCACGCTGGTACCTTCGGCAGTGCACAGCAAGGCCATCATTTGCGCCTGCAAATCGGTTGGAAAGCCGGGGAAGGGTTCGGTCACCACATCCACCGCTTTGACCCGATCGCCGCGCCGGGCGACTTTCAGACCCTTCTTGGTTTCTGTGACCTCAATGCCTGCCGCATCCAGCTTTTCGCAAAACGCACCAACAAGATCGATCCGTCCGCCCAGAAGCTCCACTTCGCCGCCGGTAAAGGCCGGTGCGAGCATATAGGTGCCCAGTTCAATTCGGTCGGTGACCACGGGATGGGTCGCGCCGCTGAGGCGATCCACGCCCTGAATGGTAATTGTACTGGTGCCTTCACCTTCGATCTGGGCCCCCATCTTTTGCAAGCAATGAGCCAAGTCAACGATTTCAGGTTCGCGCGCCGCATTCTTAAGAACTGTCGTCCCCTTGGCCAACGTCGCCGCCATAAGCGCGTTTTCCGTCGCCCCCACAGAGACAATCGGGAATTCAAAAGTACCGCCCTTCAGCCCACCGGGCGCTGAGGCATGTACATAACCGTCTTTCAATTCCAGCTCTGCCCCCATGGCTTCCAGCGCTCTAAGGTGCAAATCAACCGGCCGCGCCCCAATCGCACAGCCCCCGGGCAGGGACACAACAGCATGGCCGAACCGCGCCAGCAAAGGCCCCAGCACAAGGATCGAGGCGCGCATTTTGCGCACGATATCGTAATCGGCCTTTTGATTGTAAATGTCGTGGCTGGACAGCGCCAGCACTTGCCCGCCTTGCAAGCTTGAGACCTCTGCCCCAAGCGATTGCAAAAGCGCAGTCATTGTTTTGATATCCGACAGGCGCGGCGCGTTGGTCAGCGTCAGCGGCTCTTCGCTCAAAAGCGTGGCCGGCATCAACGTCAGGCACGCGTTTTTCGCCCCTGCAATCGGAATTGTACCGTTCAGCGGGCCATTGCCCTTTACGAGAATCGAATCCATTGACTGCTGCCCTTACTCTTTATCTGTCGCCTTACGCGCCCGCGCCTGCGCCTTGCGCTTTTGCATATTCGCCTTCAACGCCTCTTTGAGCCGCGCTTCGCGGCTTTGGGCGGCTGTTTTGACTGGCTTTTGCGGTGGCTGTTTTTCCATAGGCCTTCTGTATCCTAGAGACCGCTTTTGGTCCAGAACCTCTGCAACTGTTGCTCTGTCGGATTTTTACAGGGCAGAAAACACAAACGGCGCCAAAGATTCTTTGAAAAGGCGCTTGCGTGGCTTGTGTTTTGGCATTAATCACCCGCCACACAGCGCTGCTGCTGTAGCTCAGAGGTAGAGCACTCCCTTGGTAAGGGAGAGGTCGAGAGTTCGATTCTCTCCAGCAGCACCATTAAATCTTCTTTACGTAAACAATATCAAATACTTACACTTTTGATGTTCAGTGTGGACCACCCTTTAGTCCACCTTTTGTCTTCCTATTGGCTTTGGAAATTTCAATGAGTTGATTTGATAAGTTGGCCTACCGATTGCCTGTAACGTACAGCTGTTTATGAAACAGTTGTAAACGAAATCTTTCTTTATCATGCCGCGATATGTGCGCCGAAGGTATTTGAAAAGCGATGAAGGTCTGGTCTCCCTTGAGTCTTCTTATGCCCTTGGCATTGGGCAGGAGGTTCTCTCGAGACACATTTTGAAACTGACCGAATTTTTATCACTTATAATTGATGCTACCATCTTCAGAGAGGGCGGGGAGCAGTCGTTTGCCGCAACTCGGTTCAATGTCTCCTATCGCCTCACTTTTGTTGCTTCCCGAATTGCGATCGTTCGGTACGGAACGTGGTCGACGGCGTGATCTAATCCACCCCGCCAGCCAATGGCTTCAGTGTGGTTCTGTTGGTCAGACCGGTCTCACCCTGATTGTGGCCTTCAGTCAACCAGTTCAAAATCTCCTGGCTTCCACGTCTTTTCGAACCAAGGCCCCAGCGGGCCGTAGAGGCGCAGCATTGCGTTGAAGCTCTTGCCGGGAACGGTCTGCGCCCAGTTTGCCTCCTGCCCATCTGGAGGCTCTGGACCGAACCAGATCGTGTAGCTGCCATCTTCGTTTGCCTTTATACCCTCTCGATTTGAGTCGATCCCGCCCGACTTCTGATCGGTCTCCAGGATCGACCGGGTCTGGCCGCTGTAGAGCATGAAGGACCAAAAATTCTTGGCAGGGATCGGCGCTGGCATCTCGACCTTGTAGGTCTTCGAACCGTCCAGGTAGGCGCCGTCCACATCTCGCGCCGTCATGGCATAGACCGAGCCCGTTCCGACAGGGGGTGCTGTCATGGCCGGGGTGATCCCGGTGGCCATGTAGAAGAAGTAGGTCTGGTCATCGAGAACACGCGCACCGTCGTCAAGAAACAGGTAACTCTGCCGCTGGAAGGGCGAGTTCCACTGGCGGTCTTCGTAGAAAAAGACACCTGGATCGCGGGCGGCATAGGTGATCGACCGGGCAGTGGCATTGGCGATCGCAGCAGCTTCGTCCAGGATACCCTTCAGTCTTTCATCAGGCTCAAATGGCTCGCCCTTGCGGATTCCGAGAGATGCAAATGTGCCGACGATCTCGGGAGCAAAAGCTCCGACCGGGTTGTTGTTCAGAGCGACGTGGATCTCGTCGAAGAACTCGGCGTTGTTGGCATGAACTGTATTGTACTGAACGCCCGAGACATTGATGAAGGTTTCTTCTGGCGGGTTTTCTGCCTCAGCAAGAGAATACACGTTCAATCCGGCCTTGATCTCAGCAACCGGGCCTTCGGTTCCGCCGTCGGCATTCGGAGAACGTCGCAACAACAACCAATGCTCATTGGTCTTGGTCCGAAGTTCGAAATACCCGTCCGGCACCTCTGTCTCATCGTCATTGTGTATAAGAAGGTATTTTCCACCCTCTCCCTTGTCGGGGCCCAATCCGCCAATATCGGTCACGTATTCAAAGGCCGCATCGTCCAGTAGCCCGAGCAATCCTGCAGGGATATCGATGACGACCGGCCCCTCGGAAATGTCCACATTTGCACCGATATAGATCGTGGTCGTGTTCGGTGTCAGCCAGATCGACCGGGCATCCATGAGCGTCTCGGTGATCACGATATCATTGGGTTTGGCCCCGACCTCTTCGTAGCCTTGGAACATCGCTCGCAAGGAGGCGATCTTCATCCCGTCCAAGAAGGCCGTGGTGGCGCGGATCAGGTCAAGATTGGCGAAGGCTTTCTCGACGGTTTCAGGCGACGGCATGCCGTCGAAGAACTCCAGTTTTCCCAGCGTCTTCGTCGTGACCTCATCTGGAGTAATGACGCTGTCGGGAACATCGGCCAAGAACTCGGGTGCGGCCTGGGCCGCGAATCCGAAGGCTGCGGTCAAGGCCGTTGCTGCGAGCAATGTGTTTTTCATTTGGCTTTCTCCTCGGCGGGAACAGGTAGGGTTCATTTGACCTTCATGACGTCGGGAAGTTTCCAGCCGCTTTCCATCCATCCTTCGGAGGGGCCGTAGAGCCGGAACAGCAGGAAGAAGTCTTCGCCAGTCGCGATCCAGTTGCTTTCAAGCCCTTCGGGTGCCTGCGGCGCGAAGTAGACATCAACAGAACCATCGTCGTTCTGTTGCATTTCCGGGAGGTTGGGCGTTGCCAGGCCGACCCGTTCGTTGCCCTTGACGAAGCCCTTTGTCTTCATGCTGTAGACGATTACGGACCAGAAATCTTCTGCGGGGGTATCGGCCGGGACATTCAGCTTGTAGGTATCCTGCCCGTTCAGCATACCGCCATCGCTGTCTGTCAGGCCGGTCAGGTAGAACGTCCCTCCTCCAAGCGCTTCTGGCAGATAGGTGATCCAGAAATAGGAACCACCCGCACGGTCGTCGATCAGGACCCTGTCCTCGGTCACATAGGGAAAACCTGCTTCGGCCTGGCCCTCTGCGAAGGCCCAGACGCCCCACTTTCGGTCTTCCCAAAGAGGAACAACAGAGCGTGTGATGAAGTGTTCCTGCATGCTGTCGTAGGCGCATTGCAAGCCTTCCAGCATTGCGGCCTCCATTTCCTCGTTGGGCTCGAAGGGCTCGCCCCGAACCATTCCGATAGAGGCGAGCATTGCCATCATCACCTTGTCTTGTTCCAGAACAGGTTCGCGTTGGATGACCGTGTTCAAATCGGTGAAGAAAGTCATGTCATAAACCGGCAACGTGTCGATCGGATTCTTCTTCACGTCGATGAACTTGGTCGCTGGCGGATTATCTGCATCCGCCAATGCGTAAACCCTGAGGGTCTGCGCGTAGGCTGCCTGGTCTTCGCTCGTGCCGTCATTCTTGGCGACAGGGCGAAACGCGAAATGAACCCCGTAGGTGTTCGACCGGTGGACGAAATACCCTTCGCTCGGGATATCGCCCTCGTAGCCGTCCGGAACAATAAGGTACTTGCCGCCTTTTCCCGCGTCTTCGCCGGTGGTTCCTACATCGAACAGCGGTACCTGCCATGCGTTTACAATGGTTCCGAAAAACGCCGCCTTCTCGCCGGCCGGAGGGACATCGATCACGACCGGTTCTTCAACAGAGATACCGCCCCCGAAAACGTATGGCGTCACGTCGTTGGCGGTCAGAAAACCGTGACGGCTGTCCATGGGTTCACTCATGTAGGCGATAACACCCTGTTCAGCACCAGCGTCGCGCTGGATTGCGAGTTCGATGTCAAACGCACCAACTGCAGGCATGCCCCAGATCGCCGCTTCGCAGGACCGCCGCACGACGGTCTCGCGTGCGACGCCGCTCAATTCAGCCGCAACAGGCCCTGACAGAAGCGCCACGGCCATCACAGCAGCCAGCACGTGATTGACAGGGCGGGAGCTCGGTTTCATTGCCATTGGCATCTCTCCTTCGGGCACAAGTGGTATTGAAGATTTTGATTGCCACAACGCAGGCGAATGTGCGTATCATTTCACGACAGCAATCGGGTTCAGTTCACGGATATGCCAAAGACCGCCCCCATGATTTCGGCCAAGGCGCTTGGCGCCATGCCCCAGTTTGCGCTTGAGGCATGCGGGCAAAGACCGTTGCAAAGGGCGCTGAAACGTTCTGGGCTGCCATATCGCTTTGTCGAAAACCGCGACGGATATATCTCGAAACATGCCCTTGCGACGTTCATCCACGAGGTCGGGCGTGCTTCAGGCGAGGAAAGTATCGGCCTGCTTTGGGCGCCGCATCTTTCGGTATCGGACTACGGCGCATGGGGCGACTACGTCCTTTCCGCGCCGAACCTGGGCGCAGCGCTTACGCGATCGGCAAAGGCGATTTCCTACCATTCAAGCGCTGACAGGATCGACTTCCAGGTGCATGGCCCCCTCTCCTGGTTTGGCTACCGCTTCGCCCTGAGGGAGCACATCGCTTACACTGACATCGCCTTCTCAGCCGTCGGCGTTTTTCTGAGCGTGTTCCGGCAGTACCTCGGTAAGGAGTGGGTGCCGAAGCGGTTGCTGATTGACACCTCTAAGCCTGTTGGTGGCAATTGGGCCGACGAGGTCTTCGGATGTCCGGTGCACTGGGATCAATCCGCCCTCGGAATCGTGTTTTCGAGCGACGTGTTGGAAGTGCCTGCAAGGGACCGGAACGCGGTCGCAACAATCGAGGACATTGCTCGAGAGAGAGCCGGCGGCCCGCCCATTTCATTGTCCGAAAAGGTTGCCGCTGTGGTTCGATTGCAGCTTGATGAAGGCGCAGTTTCTGCCGAAAGAGCCGCAAGGAACCTCGACATCGGAGTTCGGAGCTTGCAACGAGCGCTTTCGGCGGATGGTTGCACGTTCCGCAATATCGTGAATGCGACTCGCATCGAACGTGCAAAGGAACTGCTCCGCCATGGCGGGATACCAATTTCATCCATTGCATTTGACCTTGGATATTCAACAGCGAACAACTTCAGTCGCGCCTTCAAGGCGCAGGCCGGCCTGTCGCCCAGCCAGTACCTACTGACTTCTCGCGGTAAAGTGCAGCAATTCGGATAAGTGACTTTGTGCCCCGCCGACTCTCGAGGGAAAATCGCCGAGCTCCCTGCTTGAGCGCCAAAGGGGCCGTTCGCCACCACCGTATTCAACGGCAGGTGTGGGCCGTTTCGTGTTATTCGCATCTGGACCGAAAACCTATGGTGCTGCGTAGCGGAGAACGGCAAGAACGAGCCCATTTTTCCTTATGCTGCGGGTTGCACGAAAGTCGGCTTCAAGACCAGAACGGTAAAGGAATATGCATTGCAAACAATTGCTGATCCTTCGCGTCGGACATCTCACCAACAACCTCGATGACGACAAGCGCAGCGCCCAGTGGGCAGATCGAAGACTATTGACTCTTCGGCGTGGTCTCTGTGGCAGTCCAGATATGGTATACTAGCGAGTGAGGAGAATCAGATGCCAAATTTCAAGATTCCACCGAGAAATCCGACAGCCCCTTTGGCCACTTTACGTGCCAGCCATTTCTGCCTGCGCGTGCCTGACTACGGCGAGGCGAAGCAGTGGTTAATTGATAAACTCGATTTTCGTGTCGTTCATGAATGGCACGAGGCAATGCTAAACGTCGACATGGGATATTTGGCGGCTGCAAATGACGATCGTTGCATCATCGAAGTGGTAGGCGGAAATGACCCTCAAATTGGTGAACGGGCCACGGCAGACTTTCCCAACTCGTTCACCACCACTGGATTTCATCATTTTTGTTTCACGGTTTCTTCAGTTGAACAGACAGTAGAAAACCTTCGATCTCGTGATGTGGCAATTGTCACCGAACCATTTGAGGTCGAAGCGATCGGCCGCAAGTTGGCGTTTTTTGCAGATCCCTGGGGGAACTTGTTTGAATTAGAAGAAGTGCTTCCCTAATATCTTTCGTCGCTTTGGCCACAACGTGTGGGCCCGCGCCGTAGTGCCTAGCTTAATTTGTCCAGAATTGGTCGCTTGCTACACACAGCGATTATTCCTAAAGCCGAAGTTGCTGAGCTTGCTGCGAAAACTCACTTTTTTTCGAGATTCAGCAGTCAAATCGGCGCGGATACTAACGGCGTTTTCGCTATACCAGCCAGGACGTTTTTGGTGATTTCGAAGTCATTACATTTGCAAATTTACGCTAATTTGTGTGTTTCTAAACGGTTTAGGAGGGAAGCAGGAGTACATGTGTTTCCTGCAGGAGACACACTATTTCGGTTGACCCGCAATCTCCGTTACGGCTGTTCTCTGTCTGTCAGTCTGTCTGGCTGACGCAGGACGCCAAATTGTGTTATACCCATTACAAACAATCATTGTAGAAGGGATTAGGTTATGTCTCTCGAAGTAATTGGCGCCGGATGGGGGCGCACCGCAACAAATTCGCTGAAGCTTGCTTTGGAAAAACTTGGTTATGGGGTGTGCCATCACATGTGGGAAGTCGCAAATGATCAGGAGCGGCTGGTTCCGCTGTGGAATGCGGCGTTAGATGGACAGGCAGACTGGCATGCTATTTTCAAAGGAAACCGCTCGGCAGTCGACTGGCCCGTAGCTGGATTTTGGGAGGAACTTTCGCAAACCTATCCGGACGCTAAGTTCATTCTGACGACCCGTAGTCCCGAAAGTTGGTACGCCAGCATCTCGGAAACCATTCTCAAGGTGATCGATGAGCCGGAGCAGTTGCCCGAGCCGGCGCGTCCAGTTTCTCGAATGGCCAAGCGCGCGGTAACCCGAAGTATCGGTGACGATTGGTCGCCGGCCGCCCTCATCAAAAAATATAAAAACCACGAAAATGAAGTCAAAAAGACTCTGGCCGCCGAGCGGCTCTTGATTTTTGATCCAGCGGAGGGCTGGGCTCCAATTTGCGATTTCTTAGGCGTTACCGCGCCTGCGGAACCATTTCCGCGCAGCAACCATCGAGATGAGTTTTTTGCAAATATGGATGATATCCGCTAGGTTTTTGACAGCTACATTTCAACGAACTGCTCAATAAGGAGCTAAACGCAGCGCATACTTCTTGGTTTTCGACGAGGACCACAGGCCTTTGCAGGAATCATTCCATGACCTTAGTGCTTGTCCGCATAGCCGAGCTCGCGGTGTCAAATTTGCTGCGTCAGGTGTCGAACGGCAGCTTTAGGGAAGCTGCAACACAGCGTTTTGGTTCTTCGGGCAACCGCGGCAATGGGCCGTGAGCGACGTCGCCAGTTACTGCTGAAACCGCAGATGCCGCGTTGCGGAGAATGGCAGGGTCGAGCCCAAGATTGCCGATGCTGCAAATTGCGCAAACGACAGCTTACGAGCGGAAATAGCACACTCAAAGCTGTTTCGCATTGACGCTGGCTATACAATAAAACTGAAATTTCCCAGTGAAGTTCCGACTTGCCATTGTGGTAAGCCTGCAACCTTCTTCACCTACTGCTTAGCTTATTGTCAGTTTCCGGCGATCCCAAGGAGAATGTCTGCAACTATTTCCTTGGCTGGGCTCACCTCCATTAACTGATGGGGGCCCTCCACGGTCACCAACGCCCAACCTCGTTTTTCGGCACGCGCGGGGGCTTCAATGTTCCGCATATGGGAAAAGACTTCGCCTTCTGTCCCGACGATAATTGTGCCTGCAAAGTCTGGTGTGTCTTCGGGCAGATCAATCCGTTCAATGTACGATTTCCAAGGATGCGGGCGCATAGTAGGCTGGGCATCCCGAAGGGTGTCCGATGGAATGACCCAGCCGTCTCCGGCTTCGTCAACGGCGGATTTGGCCACGTCATAAACATCAGGTCCAAACCCATCTATAAGGTTCTCACCGTGATCAAGCGGCACCGTGTCGAGGAAGACCAGATGTTTTATGCGTTCCGGCTCATGCGCAGCCGCACCGGTTATAACTTGACCTCCATAGCTGTGTGCCACCAGAATAACATTGTCCAGATCACGCCAACTCATCATGTTGGAGACGTCGAGGATATGAGTCATCAGACCTGTCTCTTTGGACAGCAAATGCTCCTTCTCACCAAGCCCCGTCAAAGTAGCTTCAATCACTTCATATCCGGCATCCTCGAGCATTGTGCTCAATGGTTCCCATTGACCAGCCCACTGGAACGTTCCATGGACCATAACAAAAATTGGTTTTCCTATAGTTTCACCCGAGTCTGCGTTTTGAGCGCTGGTTTCTTGGACGGAAAACGAAAAAGTGGCGCACGAAATGACTGCCGCAACCAGAGCCCGAGAGATGAAAGACAAAGGCGATACCTCCGATTAAAGAATTACTAAAACTACAATTAGCAAACCATCACTACAGGAAAAACCAATAACCGCAATAGATTGGGAGCAGACCCTCGAATAGGAACGTCGAACGGCGGCTATGACCGCTTAGCAGACATCGAACGGCTTGACGATTGCATTGTCGCGGCGAATGTCCGGTTCGACGGGCCGCGCCGCAGCATTTCGACAGCATGGCGAACGGCAACTATGAGCCGGAATTTACGACACATTGTTGCTGCACTTGCAAGATGCCGCACAGGCGGCATGCGGTGATTTGGGCTCAAAGTGGGCACTCGTTGCGAATGTCACGCAGGTACGGTTTTGGCCAAAGCCTTTAGCCCCTTTCGGTCAATGGCCGGATACTTCTGAAGCTTTACCCCCATGAATCAGAAATACTCAGCAATTTTATTCTGAAGAAACCGGGTTAAAATGCGGGCTTCAGTTGTTTGCCTCGTCCTCAGCCCATCTTTGTAATTTGGGTTTTTCTTTCCGAACCTCGCTCCGCCGCCTGCGCCGTGCATTCGACATAAGCTCCAGCCGCGTACCGCTGGATTTTTGCAATGAACCCCTGAGCGCTTTGATCTTGCAGAGCATCGCGGAGATTGATGCGCCCTTTGCATGGGGTTAACGTCACTTTTGATCATTGCCCTCCCCCTTTCTCTACATTGCCGACGATGGCTTGCCCTCCGTCCGCTACACTGACGTGCTGGACCGTTAATGTTTGCCTACCGCCATTGCGATGTTTACGCAGTGCTTCCATCTGCGAAGTGTAAGTCCGTGCCAGCTTGTTAAACCCTGAATAATGCGCTTTGACTTTCTCCAGATTTGATGCTTTTGCCAACCAGCCAGCAGACCGCACCATGGCGGCATTGGTTGAGGAAGAGTTGTTGAAGCTCGACCCAAACGCTCAGTTCTTTGTCGTGTCGCACCTTGGCGACCCAACAAGAACGGCCCAAACCGGACCTTGGCCTCTCGATCAAGATGCTGCGGTTGCAACCCGCATAGCCGACATTCGCCGCGCCTGCGAAATCAATGGGTGGCCCGATGATTGCATCGCGGACAAAACGTGAGTCCGTTGGATTTACTCTTTGGTCTGCTCTCAACTCTAAGCAAGGATATCTCGACCAACCAAAGTCGCTCGACACTCCTTATCCCAAGCCTTGTTTTTGAGTTGGTCCAGTAAGTCTTGCTTGGCATTGGCCGCTGCTTCTGCATGAGTACCAAAGGCGGCGAACTCATCGGGCTGCAGCTCAAAATCATCCAACTCTCGGCGCACATACAGGGCAAAATCCTCAGGCGGCAAAGTCTCGCGCGCTTTCTCCAAGAGGCCCGTATGCACCCAGTCGGAAACCTGTTGACCCTCACTCACCACACTCCGCCCATCACGTCCGAACAGCAATGCATGCAGAATGCCTAGGCGCCAAAGCTCAGGCCGCGTAAACCCCGTGCGATCTAGGTAGGATCTAAGCACAGTATCACGCGAATAGCTTTCGTGCTCCCCGTCGCGCAACAGGCAATAATTACGAAGCTGTTCCGAGCAGTTACTATCGCGCTCGGCAAGGTATTCTAGGAAATAGCTTAGCGGGCCCGCGCCCTCTGAGTTTCCCGAAAACAAAAGGCTGTACTGACGCAGTGTCGCATTCCAGCCGTCAATTACATCTTTGACTTCTTTTGTTACCTCAATGTCTTTGTTTGACAGCTTCTCGATGAATTCCCTCTCGGAAAGAAAACTGGAACTTAGCTGAAAGACGAGGCTAATACCGTTGGCCTTGAGGCTGAAAATATCGTTGCGAAGCGTGTCAGCCAATCTCTGCAAACCAGCTGCGACATCATCTTGGCCCCAAGACTTAATCTTGACCAAGCCAGGTATTTTGTCAGCGACGTCTTTCGCCGCAAGTTTTGGAATACAAGCAACGGAGATCATATCATCCGTCAAAAGCGTCACCGGTACTTCAGACATAGCAACGTTTTTTGGGAAACGAATGACTTCACCGTAAAAGCTGATCTCGACGTCTTTGGCGCTTGTCCTTATGGCCTTAATCATGGGCATTTGCACTGCGGGATAGACTTCGCCCACACCAATATCTGTGCCCGCAGGTCGCTTATCCAAAATCGCGCGATGCTCATCATTTAGAAACCGATCGAAAATCAACAAGGGCCCCCGCACGCCGTCAATTGTTATTCGGCGCAAGCTGTATCTTGAAACAACCCAAAATGCTGAACTGTCTTTTTCCCAAAATACCTTTAGTCGGTTCTGTGCTTGCAGGTTGCGTAAGTCGCGCAGTGCGTCATGGCCTGCGTTTAGTTTTTCGCTGCCAGGCGGCATGCGAAACGGCATCCTAAACCGGTCTTTGCCCTTCTGGCTCCACGCTGCCAAACCCCGCAATTGGTTTTCGACATCGCGGCCCTGGCGTCCAATATACTTGGATACCGGGATATCTGACACATGCAGCCTGGTTTCAGGTTTTTGATCAGACAAGGACCAAAGGTCCAAGCTCTTATGGTTGATCAACCAAACATACTTCGATGGATCATGGCCGGCATCAAATGCGGGCCCTAGGTCCCATTGAGGAGAGTCCCTTACCACCAAGCGCCCATCTGGGCTTGTTGCCAACGAATTCGGAGCCCCCCAAGGCGAGAACTCGATGGGGTGATATGACGGCTTCTGTGCATCTACATCGAACGATATGACACCAACGCTGTTGCCTAGAATCTCGTCCTTCAATCGGTCTCCCCATTCTGTTGACGAGAGGCCCCAAATCTGTCCTTCTTCATCTTCAAACAGGCGGCTCCCAACATACACACGTCCGGGTGGATAAGGAAAAGTATCGAGCGGAACTTCGCGATACCGTTGCGCAACAGCCCCCCAACCAAACAGCCACTTCTTCTTAAGCTGGGGTGCAAAAAGGGGGTTGGCTTGCCAAACCACCTCAAGCGTTTTCGCATTCAAAAAAGAAACAAAGCGATTGGATTGCTGAACAGCGAGCATGCCATTTTGAGGCAGATGCGTGATGGTATTCGCTTGGAATGGAAGAAGGCTCCGGCGTATCTCTTCGCCGGTTGAACTGTCAAAAACCGCTAATTGCGTTGAATTTGTTTCTTGCGTGCGATCACGCAGTGATGAAGCAAGGCAAAATAGGTTTCCTTCGGATTCAACAACATCGCCAACATGAGTGTTTTGAAACGGGCGCAACACAAACCTACGGGACATGTCATCATTCATGACGTCCACGAACTCCATGCTGTGTTGACCAAAATCTCGAATATAAATGCGCATCTCTAACCTTGTTCACTGACGTATGTTCATTCGGATGTCATCTTAACAGCTTCCCAAAAGCAAGTTTGATCTGCCGCCATCCTTGACCCTCGTTGGCGCAGTTCATCCAAAGCCGACATTTGCGCATGACCCGCATTGATGAAAGTGGGCTCTATGCCGTCATTCGCTACAGACATCACCAAGGTCTGCTGAGGGCCGTTCGCGTCGGCGTGCCTGTAGCTGTGAAGCCGGACATGCTGCAATGCGGAGAACGGTAGGTTTGAGCCCATATTGCCGGATTTCTGCGGAGCGGCGAATGGCCGCTCTGCAAGTTTGGCCCAGCGAAATCGTCAATCATTCTCGCTTAGGGTCAGGACCCTAGATAGTATGACGCTACGCTAATTGTTTGATATGCATCTCATCCAGAATCGCTTCAAATTTCTGAAGATCAAATCCCTCAGCAAGGGCACGCGCAAACAGCGTTTGCTGGGTTTCAGGTGCAAGCCCACCTTTTGGGGGATCTCGGTCCAAATTGGTTGGGAATGAATACCCTTCTGCCGACGCAGCAATTGCAGCCCGAAGGTTTGAAACGCCTAATGTGTTTCCCTGGTGTGCGGCCAACGCATGGGGATACAGCAGTTTGCACATCTTTGCGCGATCTACCGTTTCCATGGCACGCCCGAACGCAGACGACACCTGAAGCAAATTGGCCATGCGGTGAACGTCACTACTCGTATTTGCGCCGGCCGCATGAAAGAGCGCTGGATTGAAAAATAGGGCATCCCCTTTCGCCAGCGGTAATTGAATACATCGCTCTTCAAACAGCTCCCTAAAATCGTCCCGTCGCCAAGCAGCGTAACCTGCGCGGTAAAGTTGCGAGAACGGCAAGAGTTTTGTAGGGCCACTTTCCACCGGCATGTCACAATGCGCGATGGCGCCTTGCAGGGTCAAAACAGGCGATAGGTCGTGAACATGCGCTGGATATTCCGCACTAACCTCAGCGGTTTGAAAGCCGAGGTGATAGTCTCGGTGGGCTTGCTGTGCCGCACCGCCGGGATGAACCAGATTGATCTGAGCTGTCATTTGATAATTCGGGCCAAGCCATGCCTCGCACGCCGCTGCGATGGAGGTATTGGCGAAGTATCGCAAAAACACTTCCGGAGCCACTTCGCAGAGTTTCTGCAAGGAGTTCCATATCCTGTCATTGGATCCTGATGCGGCGAAGTGGTCACCGCCACCACCGCTGGCCAATTTTTCGGAAGCAATGATCTGTTCGTAGATCATAGTGACCTCGTCTATAACAACAGTGTCCTCATAGGCCCTGCGCAAAACCAGAACACCCGCGCCCGCCCTTAGGACTTGGGCCCATTCGGCCATAATTGTCCGGCGTCGCTCTTTGTCTTCAAGCGACGGGCGCAATCTGGACATGTCATAAATTGGGACATTCTTTTGAATGTCTTCGGCATTCGGAACGGTTGATGGGTTTGCCTTTTGATCGACAACCGCATTGAATGCGTTGAGATCACACGCCGTGCTGTCAAAATACCCTGCTTCAGTTTCGATGTGATTGTTCATAGAAAATCTCCCTGTGTTTCCCTGAATATGCAGCACTGAAACCTTGATTAACTTCCCAAAAGACATCAGAAACACATCAAATGACACATCGATTTCCACTTAAAGAAGTTGCCAGACAGTCGGGGCTTAGCACCGCGACAGTTGATCGTGTGATAAACAATCGCGCGAATGTCAGTCCGCAAACCAGGGCACGCGTTGCTGCAGCCATTTCAGAACTTGAAGGACAAGAGGCACAATTGGCCGCTCGAGGTCGACGTCTGTTTTTCGATTTTTTGATCGAAGCGCCAACGCGCTTTAGCCGTGAAGTACAGCAAGCTGCGGAACTGGTTTTGCCATCTATTGGAAGCGCCGTTTGCCGTCCAAGGTTCCAAGCGCAAGAGATTATGACCGAAGATGATGTCACCGCAGTTTTGTCGCGCATCGCCAAACGAGGCAGCCATGGCGTGTGTATCAAAGCGCGTGATCTGCCGACCATCAGAGCAGCCGTGAATAAATTGATCGTATCGGGCATTCCTGTTGTCACCTTGGTCACTGACCTGAACACGACAAAGCGCCTTGCCTACGTCGGCCTTGATAATCAAAGCGCAGGTCGCACAGCGGCCTACCTGATTGCAAAAACACTCGGCGATGGTGAAGGAACAGTCCTGACCTCAAAAAGCAATGATCGATTTTTGGGGGAGGAGGAGCGAGAAGTGGCGTTCAAGGGGACTCTGGCCCGGCTGTGTCCTAACCTGCGAGTCATAGATGCAAGTGGGGGCAGCGGCGTGCATCTTGAAACATCGCGCATCATGCAAAGTATAAACGCAGGTCTGGACCAAATACGGGCCGTATATTCGATGGGCGGTGGCAACACAGCGATTTTGAATGCACTCGAACAGAATGGGTCAATGCCTGATGTTTATGTCGCCCACGATCTGGATACCGACAATAGACGGCTAATCGAAGATAAGCGTCTCAGCTTTGTACTGCACCATGACCTGCGCATGGATCTACAAAACGTGTTCCAAGCCTTCTTGCATCATTACAAGCTATCGCCCGAACCGCCTGATACAACCATATCTCATATTCAAGTCGTTACCCCTGAGAATATTCCACCTCTCAAAAGGCGTTTCTAAAGGCGGACATCCGCGTGTCGGATGCAGATGCCAAGGCGGTTCATCGCTTTCTTGGCGGTATGGGCTTTACATGCCAGATCGGAGCCAAGGTATCGCGGATGTCGCGTTGATCAATCTCAGACACGGGCACCTTACCGGGTTTGGGAAGTACATGCAGCTCAAGCGGTGAAAACCAACGCCCCGCTATTCCATCACCTTTGAGTTCGGCCGTCCGACTTTCAAAGGCAACCAGAGCAAAATCATTCAGAAGGTGCATGTTGCGCTCTGAGGCCCGCAGAGCGGCTTGGCGCTACTTGATCGGGTCTTGGCCTTGCTGTGAAACCCTGCGCCATTTGTCAGCCTCTTGACGCGCCTCTTTCAACGAGACACGCGGATAAGCTCCCAAGCCCTTTTCCCGGCATCCTGAAGAGTTCACGCGCACTGTTTCAATGCGTGGTATCTGCTGATCGCAAAGCCGTTCATACTAAATTTTCAAAGCTGCAGCCGCTTTTCTTTCGGCCAGTGTAATTAAACGCGCTGGTTTTCATTTACTTGGCATAATTGACACTGTTAACTATAAGCCGCCTCCCCACCCAATCCTGCGCAGGAGAATAGCCATGACGGTCCGTTTCTTTTCCGACAAAAACCGTCCTGTGCACATGGGGAAATACCCGTCAGAACGGCTGGCCTATCGCGCAGACCTACCTGATTTGACACGCATTTCTGCCTTCAAGCCCTTGTCCTTTGATGCATCCATAACCCCATCTTCGATTGTAAACGCGATGCGAGAACATCAAGCGATGCTGGATGTCATTCGCGATGGCATGGTGAACAAAGCTGTATCAGACTGCCCGGCGGACCCGATGGAGCGCGCGCAGCATCTAAAGGCATTTGCCTATTTTTCAGACTGTGCTGCGGCGGGGATTTGCGGCCTGCCCAAGGTTGCCGTGCTGTCAGAACCCTATCAAAATCCCGATGTGGCGCGGCTGTCAGACGCGTTAAAGACCCGCCAGAGCAAATCCTTTGCGGCGGGGATTGATGTCATAATGGCAGACCTGAAGGAAGCCGCTGACTCCCCCGCACGGACGATTGATCATCATACCCACAGTTTTGTTTTGCTGTATGAAAATCCGCGCAGACCAACTGAAACCGAACCCGGCACCGCATGGTTTGCCGATGCCTATGCCCATCGGGCCAGCCTGTTGGCGGCGGAAACCGCCGCTGTGCTGGCCAATTATCTGCGGGTTCTGGGCTTTGACGCCTGTGCCCATACCGCCACAAGCGCCGATGTTGATCTGAATAAGCTGGCGGTCGCGGCGGGGCTGCTGACGGAAGAAAGCGGAGGGATGACCCATCCCTATATCGGTACGGATTTTGGCCTTGCTGCGGTAACCACAACCTTTGAAATGCACCCCGACGCACCACTTAAACCGCTGCACCAACAACCTAAATCCGCCTTTGGAGGTGCGTGGAAACTCGGGCACGGTTTTGCCAAAAACGCGATGAACGCGGTGCCCTTCACCGGTCGTCGATTTGTTGATGGCGCCCATCCGTTTGAAACGCTGAAACGCGTAGACACACCAACAACCTATATCGATGAAGCCAATGTCGCCCGGGTGCCGAAACGGACCGATATGTTTGCCCGTGCCATTTTTGGCGACATGGGCAAACCCCTTCAAGAAGCCGCACGAGGAGGGCATTACGTTCTAAAAGCCGCCCCTTCAGCTGCGCAGCGCCGGGCATTAGGGGCCTTTGTGTTCCTGCAGGATGGAGATCCCGAAACCACCAAGACCAAACTCGACCCGAGCGAGGCTGCAGAGCTTATCAAAGCCACCAGCTATTTTCTGGGTCTGGATGCGGTTGGCATTTCGCGCTGCCCCGACTGGGTGTGGTACAGCCATGATGCGCGGGGCGAGCCGATTACCCCGTCCCATGATCACGCCATCAGCATGATTGTCGATCAGGGCTTTGAAACCATGGCTGGGTCTTCGGGTGATGACTGGATCGCGGTTGCGCAATCCATGCGGGCCTATCTGCGGTTTTCTCTGCTCGGCGGGGTGATCGCCAAGCAAATCCGCAACCTTGGCTATCAGGCCAAGGCCCATACGGTGATCGATGGCGAAGTCCTGCAACCGCCCTTGCTGCTGCTCAGCGGATTGGGCGAGGTCAGCCGCATCGGTGAGGTGATCCTGAATCCGTTTCTGGGACCGCGTTTGAAATCCGGCGTTGTCACCACTGATCTGCCAATGACCACAGATAAACCCATTGATTTCGGGCTGCAGAAATTCTGCGAGTCCTGCAATAAATGTGCGCGGGAATGTCCTTCTGGGGCAATTACCGCAGGGCCGAAGCTGATGTTCAACGGCTATGAAATCTGGAAATCCGATAGTCAAAAATGCACGACCTATCGCGTTACCACACCCGGCGGCGCCATGTGCGGGCGCTGTATGAAAACCTGCCCGTGGAACCTTGAGGGGCTGTTCAAGGAAAAGCCGTTCCGCTGGGCGGCGATGAACATGCCTGGGGCGGCGCCCCTATTGGCAAAGCTGGATGATTTTGTCGACAATGGTGCCCTTAATCCTGTCAAAAAATGGTGGTGGGATTTGGAACTTCACGAAAGCGGGAATTATCGTCCCACTGAAAAACCTGTTAACGAGCGGGAATTGCAAAAGGATCTGGATCTCAAATACGAGGATCAGACCCTTGCGGTCTATACGGCACCGCTTGCCCCGCCTCCCTACCCCTATCCGTTTCCGATGGATCGAGAGGCGGGGATAGAGGCCTATCAGGCGATGATCACCGCCGAAGAATACCAGCGCCGCGCCGTCGACGGCACGCTGGAACCCTATTTGCACCGCTATACCTCAGAGGGCGACAGCCCCGTCGTTCAGGTTTGCGTCAGTAAAGTCGAAACCATGGCAGAGGGTATTGTAAAATACGAGTTCACATCCGGGGACGGCGGCCCCTTACCCCCGTGGGAGGCAGGGGCACATCTGGATATTGTCATCGCACCGGATTACCTGCGGCAGTATTCGCTTTCAGGCAATCCGGCAGACCGCAGCCGCTACCAAATCGCGGTGCTGCGCGAAGAAGCTGGGCGCGGTGGCTCTAAGCTTTTGCAGCGCATCTTTACCGAAGGACGGCGGGTTTTTGTATCAAAGCCGATCAACCATTTTCCACTGACTCCAGCCGCATCCCATAGCGTTTTGATGGGTGGTGGGATCGGAATTACCCCGATGCTCGCCATGGCCCATTCGTTACATGCACAAGAGAGATCATTCGAGGTTCACTATTCAGGGCGCAGCCGCGACACGATGGGGTTTCTTGAGGATATTCAGGGATTTGCCTGGTCTGATCGTGTCACCCTGCACATCAGTGATGCCGCAAGCCGTGTTGATCTGGATGCGGTTCTAAGGCGCTATAAACCAGGTTGGCATGTCTATACTTGCGGGGCGGATCGCTACATGTCGGCGGTTACAGAAGCCGCCAATCGAGCCGGATTTCCCGAGGAGGCCTGCCATCTGGAATATTTTTCTGTGCCGGAACTGCCCGACTATGAAAACAAGGCTTTCACCCTCCGGCTGGCACGCTCTGATTTGGAATATCAGGTGCCCGCAGATAAATCCGCCGCGGATGTTTTAGTCGAAAACGGCCACCCCGTAGATCTCAAGTGTTCGGATGGTATTTGTGGCGTGTGCAAATGCGGCCTCGTCAGCGGTGCTGTTGAGCATCGGGATTTTGTGCTCTCCAAGGCCCAGCGCGAAGACAGCATTATTCTGTGCCAATCCCGCGCGGCCACAGAAGATGGCGTGGTCGAAATCGATCTGTGATTCCGCACCGTACATTCCGCCGCCTAAATAGCAAAAGCGCCCTGGAGGGATTTCCCGCCAAAGCGCTTTTTCAGATTAGACTGGTGGCCACCACTTAGAAATCGAGGTTTGCCACGCTTAGCGCGTTATTCTGAATGAACTCGCGCCGTGGCTCCACCACGTCACCCATCAATTTGGTAAAGATATCATCAGCTTCCGCTAAATCCTCGATCTTAACCTGAAGCAGGACACGGGCGTCAGGGTCCAGCGTGGTTTCCCAAAGCTGATCCGGATTCATCTCACCCAACCCTTTGTAGCGCTGCAGGGACAGACCTTTTTCGCCCTCGGCCAAAATCGCATTCAGCAACTCGGTCGGGCCGTGAATCAACTGCTCTCGCTCTTTGCGGACAAGCGCAGCCGGATCGGTAAACGTATCGCGAATGGGTTCGGAAACCTCTGACAGGCGACGCGCTTCTCCAGAGCGCAAAACCGCGCCGTCGAGTGTACGGATTTCTTCAACACCGCGCAAAACACGGGTCAGCCGGATGCCGTAGTCCTGCGTGATCCGACCCTGCCAGCCGCGCTCATATTCAACCGCAACCTGATCCAACCGATTGGCCACATCATCGGCCACAGCTTGCAAATCAGAATCCGCTTTGCCCACATCAAAAGCCCCCGCCAAGGCGGCTTGCTCCAGAATATGGCGCGGGTAATGCGTTGGAAAGGCGTCCAAAATCCGCTTGAACAGTCGCGCACCCTCAATCACCCGCGCCAGATCGGCACCGGCAATTTCTTCACCATTCGGCATGCGCAGAACCGCGCCTTCGATGCCTTGCTGGATTAGATAATCGTCAAACTCGGCCTGATCTTTCAGATAGACTTCGGACTTGCCACGGCTCACCTTATAAAGCGGCGGCTGGGCGATATAGAGGTATCCCCCTTCAATCAATTCCGGCATCTGACGGAAAAAGAAGGTCAGCAAAAGCGTCCGGATATGGGCGCCATCCACATCGGCATCGGTCATGATGATGACCTTGTGATAGCGCAGTTTGTCGATGTTAAACTCGTCCCGACCAATACCGGTGCCCAGCGCAGTAATCAGCGTACCGATTTCTTGCGAGCCCAACATCCGGTCAAACCGCGCCCGTTCCACATTGAGGATCTTACCCCGCAACGGCAACACCGCTTGGTTGAACCGCGAACGCCCCTGTTTGGCAGAGCCCCCGGCAGAGTCGCCCTCCACGATAAAGACTTCAGAGTTGGACGGGTCTTTTTCCTGACAATCGGCAAGTTTGCCGGGCAGGCTGGCAATATCCATCGCCGTCTTGCGACGGGTCAATTCGCGGGCTTTACGGGCCGCCTCGCGCGCAAGGGCGGCTTCGATAATTTTACCGACGATCTGTTTGGCCTGTACGGGGTTTTCTTCAAACCACTCCGACAGCTTTTCATTCATCAACCCCTCAACTGCCGGACGCACCTCGGAACTGACAAGCTTGTCTTTGGTCTGAGAGCTGAACTTCGGATCAGGAACCTTGACCGACAAAACACACGTCAGACCCTCACGGGCGTCATCCCCGGTGAAATTGACCTTTTCCCGTTTGGCGATGCCGGATGTCTGCGCATAATTGTTGATCGTGCGCGTCAACGCCCCCCGGAAACCCGCCATATGGGTGCCGCCATCGCGCTGCGGAATGTTGTTGGTAAAGGGCAGGACATTTTCGTGATAGCTGTCGTTCCACCACATGGCCACTTCGACGCCGATGTCATCCTTTTCGCCGGTGATGAAAATCGGCTCTTCCATGGTCGAAGTTTTACTACGGTCCAGAAAGCGAACGAATTCCTTGACGCCACCTTCGTAAAACAGCTCCGAACGCAGCGGCTCTGCCGGACGCTCGTCTTCGATAATGATACGCACACCGGAATTCAGAAACGCCAGCTCCCGCAGCCGGTTTTCCAGCGTTTTGAAAGAATAGTCCAGATTGCTGAAGGTCCCCAACGACGCCATAAAGCGCACTTCGGTGCCCTTTCTACCATTCGCAGGACCAACCACGCGCAGATGCTCTACGGTCTCTCCGTGGGCAAATTTGGCGTAATGTTCTTTGTCATCGCGCCAGATGCGCAGCTCCAGCCAATCCGACAAAGCGTTTACAACGGAAACGCCCACGCCGTGCAGACCACCGGAGACCTTATAGGAATTGCTGTCAAACTTACCGCCTGCATGCAGTTGGGTCATGATAACCTCTGCGGCAGACACGCCCTCTTCTTCGTGGATACCCACCGGAATGCCACGCCCGTTATCGGACACAGACACGCTGGAATCCGCATGGATTTTAACGGTGACCGCATCGGCGTGACCGGCCAGCGCTTCATCAATGCCGTTATCCACCACCTCATAGACCATATGGTGCAAACCGGAGCCGTCATCGGTGTCACCAATATACATGCCCGGACGTTTGCGTACAGCTTCTAACCCTTTGAGAACTTTAATAGAATCCGCACCATATTCTGCGGTGTTCTGCTCTGTCTCGGACATTTGTGTCTTCCTTCGTATTTTTGTCATTTTATACGAGTTTCAGGGGGGAATGTCACGCAAATCCCCCCAGTTTTATCCGCATCATTACGCGGCTTTCGCCCCCAGTGCCGCTGCCTTTTTCATCCAGCCCGTAACGCGACTGCGATCGCTATCTGTGGCCGGTGCAAAAGTCGTAAATCGGGTCGGTGTAATGCCCACAAACCCGAGGATCTGACGCCGCAGGGTCTTTTTGATCGCGTCCCCATAAAAAAGCCACAATAGGAGCGGCGGTGTATCGCTGGTCATTAGAACTCGGGCGGTTTTGCCGGTCAGCATCGGTTTTGGCAGGCCAAGCGCATTGGTCTGGCGGGTATCAAAAGTCCGGCCCGGGATAAAGGCGCGGTCAAATAACCCCTTAAGCTTTGCCGGCAGGCTGCCCCACCACATCGGCGTGCTCATGACCAGATGATCTGCCCATTCAAGATCCTTCAGAAAGGCCTCCAGATCCGGCTCAAGCGGTTTTGCGACCTTATAACTTCCGGCGCCGAAATCCATGTCGAACTGCATCGCGGAAACCGCGTGCTGGCGTACCTCATGCCCCGCCTTTTGCGCCGCTTCGGCGTAGGCTTGTGTTAAGGCAGCAGATAAAGAAGCCTCTGCAGAGTGGCCGTTCAGGATAAGTATTTTTCGAATTGTCATTGGATGTGTCTCTATGTGATAATTGACCGTGGTCAATCTTATAGACCCAGTAAATGACCGCGGTCAATTAATTAATGACCATGGTCAATTTTTGTTGATGAAGGACAACCATGCCCGCCAACCAACTATCCAAAGGGGAACGTACCCGCCTTGCCCTGCTCATGGAAACCCGCGCCCTGATCCAAGAGGTCGGCTATTCCGCCCTGCGCGTTGACGAGCTGGCCAAACGGGCCAAAGTCGCCAAGGGAACCGTTTTTTCCCATTTCGGCGATAAAGACGGGCTTTTGGCGGTCATCGTCGGCGAAGAGGTTATGCGCCTGCTAGAGGCGATAAATGCCGCCCCCCCGCCCCAAAGCATCGAAGCCATTCCAGATGCCCTTGCGCCTTTGATCGATTATATCGCTTCGGATCGGGTGATTTTTGACATCATGCTGCGCTACTCCGGTGCAACGGGCGACATTACCAATGAAATCGTAGCCCAGACTTTCTATGATCAAATCGATCTCTGCGCCCGCTGGATTGCCCCGCTTCAAGCCGTGGGTGTTATCCGTGCCGATCAATCACCGGCCCTTCTGGCCGAAGGCATTCAGGCCTTCCTGACCCATGTGATTGCCCTGTCATTTTGTGCCTTACACGAACACCCCGACAGGCCCGTTGATGCGCTTTTGCCGTTCTTGCAGGCGATGATGGCGCCACCAGCCTAACTGTCGCTCCCCTGCACCGCTGAAATGCCGCCGACTTCGGATACTGTCAGGCGGGCCGCCCGATCGCCAAGGGCTTCGAACAACTCTGCGCCGGTACCGGTCATAAAGGCCTGCGCGTTCAGATCGCAAATTTCATCAAACAACGCGGCGCGCCGATTGGCGTCCAGATGAGCAGCAACCTCATCCAGCAGCAAAATCGGTGGCGCGCCAAAATCAGCGGCCAATGCCCGCGCATTTGCCAGAATAAGCGACACCAAAAGCGCCTTTTGCTCTCCGGTAGAACATTGCCGGGCGGCAATCCCTTTGGCCTGATACACCGCGCCAAGATCGGCCCGATGCGGCCCGATCAGCGTACGCCCAGCCCGCATATCCCTGATACGTCCCTCCTGATAAGCTGATAGCAACGCCGCTTCTTGCACGGGTCCCTCCCGTGCGCCATCGGCAAACAAAAGCGTCAGATCTGCCGCAGGAAAAGCCGTGGGGGCCGAGATTTGCGCCGCTGTCAGCGCGGCCAAAGCATCGACCCTGTTCTGATGGATCTGCGCCCCCTGCACCGCCATCTGCCCCTCAAGCGCGCGATACCACGCCGCATCCGCCACCTGATCTTTTAACAACCGGTTGCGCTGTCGCATGGCTTTTTCATAGGCAATCACCGCCTCGCCGTGACTTGGCACAAGACTTAAGGTCATCCGGTCTAAAAACCGCCGCCGCCCTTCGGCCCCTTCAATCCACAGCCGGTCCATGGAAGGCATCAACCACAAGATCCGAGCAATACGCCCCAAAACCGCCTGACTGGCGGTCTTTCCATCCACCGTCACCGTGCGTGCGGCCCCTTCCACTGACCCCGTCTCTACCTCGTAATACTGATCCCGACTCTGCAATAGTGCCGTGACTTTCCACCCCAAGGCCTCCGGTGTCCGGGTCATCTCACTGGCCGCAACCCGCCGCATCCCCCGCCCCGGAGATAACACCGAAATCGCCTCTAGAATGTTGGTTTTTCCGACGCCATTAGCGCCGTAAATCGCCACAGGCCGCCCGTCAAAGCGCATCTGCGCCCCCTTATGAGAACGGAAATGCGACAGGGTCAGTTCACGCAAAAAGAGGCGGCTCATCGGCCGCCCCCTTCACTTTGTTCTATAAATATCCCCGCCGGAGGCATGGTTCTCTTATACACGCATCGGCATGACGACATAGACCGCCGACAGATCACCGCCTTCGCGCATCAAGGTCGGATCCCCGGAGGAATTGAACAGGAACACCGCATTTTCACGATCCACCTGACTGGCAATCTCCAACAGGTATTTGGCATTAAAACCGATTTCCAAACGCTCATCGCTATAGGCAACCGCCAGTTCTTCTTCAGCAGCACCACTATCGGGTGCGTTAACAGACAGAACCAACCGATCCTCATCCAAAGACAACTTCACCGCGCGGGAGCGTTCGGAAGATACCGTCGCAACCCGATCCACCGCCTTGGCAAAAGCCGAGGCATCTACCTCAAGCTGGCGGGTGTTTCCGGTTGGAATGACACGGGTATAATCGGGGAAAGTACCGTCGATTACTTTAGAGGTCAGGGTAATTTCCGGCGTAGCAAAACGCACTTTGGTTTCAGAGACCGAAACCGCGATTGTCGCGTCATCATCATCCAAAAGCTTGCGCAACTCACCCACGGTTTTGCGCGGCACGATCACACCGGGCATATCCGCAGCCCCTTCGGGCAGGTCTGCATCAATGCGCGCCAAACGGTGGCCATCGGTGGCCACACAGCGCAGCACCCTGCCAGACTCCCCATCGGACACATGCATGTAAACACCGTTCAGGTAGTACCGGGTTTCTTCGGTAGAAATCGCGAATTTCGATTTATCGAACAGACGGCGCAACACGGGTGCGGGGGCGGAAAAATTGGCCGAATATTCCGCCGAAGCCATCACCGGAAAATCTTCTTTGGGCAAGGTTGCCAAGGAAAAGTTCGACCGACCGGCCTCGACCGTCAACCGTCCACTGGCGGCCTCTTCGGTCAGCTGTACCAATGCCCCATCCGGCAATTTACGCACGATCTCGTGCAGGGTCACCGCCGAGACGGTGGTCGCACCCGCCCGCTCGACCTGCGCCAGTGTTTTATCCACCACCTCAATATCAAGGTCCGTGGCGCGAAAGCTGACATGCTCGCCTTCGGCTTCGATCAGCACATTGGCAAGGATCGGAATAGTGTTTCTGCGTTCGACAACTGACTGTGCCTGGGCAACCGCTTTTAAAAGCGTGCCGCGTTCGATGCTGATCTTCATACCCATCGCTCCTACAGGTGTCGGGGCGATGAAAATACCCCATCCACGCCCCGGCTCAAGTGTTTATTTGACTGTCTGTTGGAATAGTCGGGGCGTCAAGCAAAGACGCCCAATAATCAGGCCTCTAGGCTTCGGCGCAACAGTTCCAGATCCTCTGCGATCTGGTGGTCCTGCGTTTTCAGCTCTTCGATGCGTTTCACCCCATGCATGACCGTCGTATGGTCACGTCCACCAAAGCGACGACCGATCTCCGGCAAGGAGCGGCTGGTCATCTGTTTGGACAGATACATGGCCACCTGACGCGGACGTGCAATGGTGCGCACCCGACGCGGGCCGATCATTTCGGACAGGCGAATATTATAATGCTCGCTGACCTTGCGCTGGATTTCTTCGATGGTGATTTTGCGATCACTGGCCCGCAGAATATCGGCCAGACAGTCCTGCGCCAGATCAAGCGTAATTTCACGCCCGACCAAGGAGGCAAAGGCAAACAGACGGGTCAGCGCGCCTTCAAGAACCCGCACATTGGTGGAAATCCGCAACGCAAGGAATTCGAGAACCCCATCGGCTAATTCCAAACCCTGATACTGCTGGCTGTAGTGGTCAACCTTCTGCTGCAGAATGCCAAGACGGAGTTCATAGTCGGTCGGGTGCAGATCAACCACCAGCCCGCTTTGTAGACGGGATTTGATCCGGTCTTCCAGATCCTTGATCTCTCCAGGGGCGCGATCGGCGGAAATGATGATCTGCTTTTGCTGATCAACAAGCGCATTGAAGGTGTGAAAAAACTCTTCTTGTGTGGAATCCTTACCAGCAATGAATTGGACATCATCGACCATCAACACGTCCACGGCGCGGAACAGTTCCTTGAAGTCCATCATCTTCTTTTCGCGCAGCGCCTGCACAAATCGATACATGAATTGTTCGGCGGACAGATAAACAACATTCAGATCAGGGCGGCTTGTGTGCAATTCATGGGCGATTGCGTGCATCAGATGGGTTTTACCAAGACCGACACCACCATAAAGAAACAACGGGTTGAAGGTGACCGGACCACCTTCGGCCACGCGTTTGGCAGCGGCATGCGCCAATTCGTTCGGCTTACCGACCACAAAGCTGTCAAAGGTAAACCGGGAATCCAGCGGGGCGCCGGGCAGACCAGATTCGGATCGTGCGGCAGCGCGCGCGGAAGAAACGGTTTTCCGAGCGGGGGTTTCATCGGCGGGTGCTTGTGGGTCGCTTTGGGCTGGCGTAACGGCCGCCATGGCTGTGGTCTCCCCACGGGGGACAACAAATTCAATGCGGCTTACAGCGGAGCCGGCCTTGGACAGATGGTGCTTGATCTCTTCGCCAAAGTTCCGCTGCACCCAATTGCCGATAAAATTGGTAGGCACGGAAAATGTCGCAACGCCGCCGTTCAGGTCAGCCAGTACAAGCGGTTCGATCCAATTTGTGTAGTTGTTGCGCCCCAGTGTTTTCTGAAGTTCATTTTTAACCGTTCCCCACGTCGCTTCTGTCATTTTTATATCCGAATTTTGCATTCTTACCCGTATCCCCGCTGACGTTCTTAACGACCGCCCGCAGTGCGTTCACTTCGCTGAGGGTATGGCAAAGAAAACCTGCTCGCTGACTCATGGAATCTGCGGCACCGGTATCAAAACCTTATGCAACACCAGCCGATGGCAATCAGAGTCCTTGCCGGACGGCAAAGACGATCTGCGCCTACCAAAGGTCAGCGTTTTATATTCGGACATGTGTCTGGTCTGATGGGTGCAAAGGCATCCTTGACCGTTCACAATTGGACGTCACAACAAGGCCCCACCCTATTGCTTGTACAACATAGAAACACCCAGCACCTGATCCGGTTGTGGCATATCCCATAGGAATAAAGCCATCCAATCAGGCGGCAGCCCGAGCGTTTCGCATGTCCCCCCAAGACGACGTGAATCGCAAGAATGAAGGTAGACCGTCGCCAGACCGAGTCGCAATGACTCTTCGCGCTTGACTCGGACCATTCTCGGGCCGAATCTTTTCATCCGCCGGAGGTGTGGTTTTTGCGCCGCATTTCTGCAATTGCAGCATCTGGGCGGCAAGAATTCACAAACGCGAAAAGGACGCCCAAAGGCGTCCTGTTCAATTCATAGCTACCTGACACAGGTGGATTTAGGCGATTGCCTTAACCCGAGAAGACAGGCGGGACATCTTACGAGCCGCTGTGTTCTTGTGTACGATACCCTTAGTAACACCACGCATCAGCTCAGGCTGGGCGGCTTTCAGGGCGGTAGATGCTGCTTGCTGATCACCGGACGCAATCGCTTCTTCTACTTTACGCAGAAAAGTACGGATGCGCGAACGGCGGTTTTTGTTCACAGCGGCGCGACGCTCATTCTGGCGTGCACGTTTCTTTGCTTGAGGCGAGTTAGCCATATTTTCGTATTCCCACTACTAAGGGGTCGTATAAATCTGAAGTCGGGTCTCTAAGCCCGACTCGGCGACGAGTCAACGGGTTTGGATGAAGTTTTTATCTATTTGTCCCGAAACTGCGGGACTCTTTTCTCGAGAAAGGCATTCATCCCTTCTTTTTGGTCCTCTGTGGCGAAAAGCGCGTGGAAAATCCGGCGCTCGAACAACAGCCCTTCGGACAGAGTCGTTTCATAAGACCGATTCACCGCTTCCTTAATGACCTTGGTCGTCAGGGCGGATTTCTCTGCAATCTTGACCGCCGCAGACTGGGCCTCTTCCAACAGCTTCTTTGCTGGCACCACACGAGAGACAAGGCCGGAGCGTTCTGCCTCTTCGGCATCCATGAAACGCCCGGTCAAATGCATATCCATGGCTTTGGACTTACCGACAAAGCGAGTCAGGCGCTGAGTGCCGCCAATACCGGCCACAACACCCAGATTAACCTCGGGCTGGCCAAATTTCGCAGAATCCGCGGCAATGATGAAATCGCACATCATCGCAAGCTCACAGCCCCCGCCCAGCGCATAGCCTGCCACGGCAGCGATGATCGGCTTTCGCGTTTTCTGAATTTGCTCGGTTTCCTGTCCAAAGTAGTCCTCTGTGAACATATCCACAAAGCTCTTTTCGGACATTTCCTTGATATCCGCACCGGCGGCAAAGGCTTTTTCAGACCCCGTCAGCACGATACAGCGCACTTTGTCGTTGGCTTCTGCTTCTTTCAGCGCCTGCGCCAATTCGCCCAGAAGCTCTGAGTTCAGCGCATTCATCGCGCTCGGTCGGTTCAGGGTGATCATTGCAACGTGGTCGTTGATGTCGACGTTGAGTGTCTGAAAGGCCATGTATTCCTGCCAAGGTAATTGCGGTTAATCGATTCCTTATCACTCGTATCCGAGCGATCAAGCTATCTTTGACATTGCGGACAATAGAAACTTGATCGTCCCGACTGCACGATTCGCGCAATGGACCCAGAGCAACCCGACCTGCGACAGGCAGACCCTTCGCGGCCATACACCTGAAATCTATGTTGAAAATACCCCAGCGCCCCATCGGCCTGACGGTGGTCTCGCAAGGAGCTTCCACCCGCGTCAATTGCCTCGAACAGGACTTCACGTATGGCAGGCACAAGTGTCTCTATCCGTTGCACAGAAATCGCACCTGCCTGCCGTTTGGGCGAAATGCCCGTCCGGTGTAACACTTCACAGACATAGATATTGCCCAACCCGGCAACGATTCTCTGATCCAAAAGCGCGTTTTTCACCGGTGCCTTTTTGCCCTCAAATCCCTGACACAGCGTTTCAACACTAAAGCCATTCCCCAAAGGCTCCGGCCCCAGATTTGCCAACAGCTTCTGGCTTGCCTCCTGATCGGTGGGAAAAAGGTCCATCGCCCCGAACCGGCGTGCATCGTTAAAAGCAACGCGGGCCCCGTTATCCATATCCAACACAACGTGATCATGTTTTTCGAGCGGCTGAATCTCATGCTCGAAATTCCCCAACTTGCTACCCGACACCTGCATCCGCCCTGACATACCCAGATGGATCAAAAGCGTTTCATCTCCCTCCAGATCCACCAAGATATATTTACTGCGCCGCCGAAGACGTAAAACGCCCCGCCCCGTCAACCGCGCGCCCATATCCGGCGGAAACGGCCAGCGCAGGTCCGCGCGCCTGACATCTGCAGCAATGATCTTTCGCCCTGCCATCACCGGCTCTAGGCCACGGCGCACGGTCTCGACTTCGGGTAATTCGGGCATCGGCCTCTCTTTGTGCAAAAGGGGCGCATTGTAACAGCCCTCGGGAAGCCTATAAGAAGAGTGAGATTATCCGAAACGGCAAGGCCCGATGACAGATCAAAGCGATAAAACCACCCATTTCGGGTTTCAGACCGTAAACGAAGACGACAAGGCCGGCATGGTCCACGGCGTCTTTACCAATGTGGCCAGCAAATACGATGTGATGAATGACGCCATGTCTATGGGCATTCACCGGATCTGGAAAGACGCCATGATGGATTGGCTGGCCCCGCGCGCCGGTCAGAAATTGCTCGATGTGGCCGGTGGAACGGGGGATGTGTCTTTCCGTTTCATCAAACGCGCAGGTTCCGCCCATGCGACGGTCTGCGATATGACCGAATCCATGCTTGTGGCCGGTGCTCAGCGCGCCGAGGCCGACGCCTTGGCCAGCAGTCTGGACTGGGTGGTCGGCGATGCCATGCAGCTCCCGTTTGAGAGCAATAGCTTTGATGTCTATACGATCTCTTTTGGCATCCGCAACGTTACCCGCATTCCCGATGCATTGGCCGAAGCCTACCGCGTCCTGAAACCCGGCGGACGGCTTATGGTGTTGGAATTCAGCCAAATTCCCAACGACATGATGCAAAAGGCCTATGACCTTTATTCTTTCAACGTCATTCCGGTTATGGGTCAGGTCATCGCCAATGATCGGGACAGCTATCAGTATCTGGTCGAAAGCATCCGCAACTTTCCCGAACAAGAGGTTTTCGCCGAAATGATCCGGAATGCCGGATTTGAAAACGTGAAATACCGTAATTTGGCCATGGGCATTGCCGCCCTGCACTCGGGCTGGAAAATCTAACCTATGCGTGGACCCCACAACATCTGGCGGTTGATCCGCACCGGCGCAACGCTGGAACGGACCGGCGCAATGCCCGTTATCCTCGACGCGATGGAGGCCCCCCCGATTCTGCGGGTGGTTACCCGAGGTCTGGCGTGGCCGTTTCAATGGCTTGGAGACAAAGGCGACCCCTCTATGCCGCCGATTACCCGCGCGCTCACGGTGTTGGGGCCGGCCTATATCAAGTTCGGACAAATCCTGTCGACACGGCCGGATGTGGTCGGCGATGATCTGGCTGTAGAGCTGCGGGTATTGCAGGATAAACTGCCGCCTTTCGACACTAACATTGCCAAAAAAGAGGTTTCCCGAGAGCTTGGTATCAGGATTGAAGACGTCTTTTCAGAGTTTTCCGAACCCGTCGCCGCAGCCTCTATTGCGCAGGTCCACAAAGCCCGGTTGATTGAAAACGGCCAATTTGTTGCGGTCAAAGTCCTGCGTCCGGGGATCGAGCGCGCGTTTCGTCGTGACATTGATGCCTTTTATTTTGCCGCCTCTACAATCGAGTTTCTCGCCCCGTTTTCGCGCCGCTTGAAACCTTACGAAGTGATCGAACACTTTGAAGGTGTGGTGAACGGCGAATTGGACATGCGGCTCGAGTCGGCTGCGGCTTCTCAGTTTGCCAGCAACACCGAAAGCGATGCAGGCTTCCGTGTGGCCGTCGCCCGCTGGGATCTGACCGGCGAAAAAGTTATGACCATGGATTGGGTCGAAGGCATCTCTTTGGGCGATAATACAGCCTTGCAACAGATGGGCCTGAATCTGGAGGTGCTGGGCGACCGTGTGCTTCAGCTCTTTCTGAGTCATGCCCTGCGGGACGGCTTTTTCCATGGCGATATGCATCAAGGCAACCTGAAGGTCGACGCAGACGGCAATATCGTGGCCTATGATTTTGGCATCATGGGCCAGATCGATGAATACACTCGACGCGTTTACGCTGAAATTCTCTATGGCTTCATCAAGCGCGACTACAAGCGCGTTGCCGAGGTGCATTTTGAGGCCGGATACGTGCCTGCAGACCGTGATGTTGATGCCTTTGCAATGGCCCTTCGCGCTGTCGGAGAGCCTATTTTTGGCATGGAGGCGTCGAATATCTCGATGGGGCGCTTGCTGTCCTATTTGTTTGAGGTCACCGAACGCTTTGGCATGGAAACGCGGACCGAACTCTTGCTGCTACAGCGCACAATGGTGGTTGTAGAGGGCGTATCACGGTCTCTCTCGCCGAACATCAATATCTGGCAGGTCGCTCAGCCGGTGGTCGAGGATTACATCAAAGGCGCGATTGGCCCCAAGGCGCTGGCGCGCGATCTGGCAAAAACCACCCGCATCCTCAGCCGTTTTGGCCCACGTCTACCGGCATTGGCGGAAAAGCTTCTGATTGCCCAATCGGTGCCGCCCCAGCAAAGCCATCCGACGCCATCCCGACGTCGCGCGGTGCTGTGGATGGCCGCCGGCTCGGTGCTGACGCTTGTTGGTATCTGGATCGGCTCAGCTCTGTAGCGCGGCAAGCTCACAGGCTTCGGCTTGGGCATATTCCGGATGCCCTGCCTCTGATTTCCATCGGCAATAGGCCGCCATGCGCCAATGATATAGCGGCGCGAGCCTTTTATAACGCGTGACAGTTTGCGGATCGGGATAGGTCCGTAAAAACGCCTCTTGCTGGGCGCCTGTCAGAACCGCCCCTGTGCTCAGAACTTGCATCGCGGGCGACAGATAAACCGCAATGTCTTCGGTCGGATCTGCCAGCGCCGGACATTGCCAATCGATCAAAACAGCGCCAGTTTCAGTGGCAATGATATTGGCCGCTGTCGCGTCTCCGTGGATCAACACCGGCGCGACCGGCGCAAGCGAGTCAATCTCTGGCCGCTGCGCGATCAGGTCATCTGACCCATGGCATCGCGCCAGAATGCGCATCGCATGCGTGGAAAGCGCAGCAGATCCGCTCGGCAATTCGCGTACCGCCGGACGATGGCTGCTTTGATGCAAACGCCCCAACATTTGTGCCACCCGTTCCGGCATCGCATGGGCTGGTTTACCCTTTAGAAATTGATAGAGAATGCACAAACCCGCTGGTGTAGAGACCGTTTTGATCAGTTCAGGTGCCAGATCGCTGCCCGCCAACGCTGCAAGAACAATGGCCTCGGCAGAGCTGTCATTGGGGAAAAGCGGATTATCGTCCGGTGCATGGAATAGCTTGCACACCCAATCGATATCTTCGAACCGAAGCCGCCAAAGGCTGTTGGACCGCCCCCCCTTTAGCGGTATCCACGCGGCCTGATCCGGTACGTGTTTGCCAGCCACCAGAAAAGAGGAAATCGCCGGTTTCATCGCCTAACCCTTTGCCGCGATGGCGGTACCTGCCGCCCAACCCGATGACCAAGCCCATTGGAAATTATAGCCTCCGAGCCACCCTGTCACATCCACCACTTCGCCGATGAAATACAGCCCCTCAACCGCCTTGACCTCCATGGTTTTGGAGCTCAGGGCATCCGTATCAACTCCACCTAAAGTGACCTCTGCGGTGCGGTACCCCTCTGTACCAATTGGATGAACCTGCCAAGCCTGCAGGGCAGTGGCGATTTCACGCAAAGCAGCATCGGAATGATCGGCAATATTGCCGGACAAGGCCAGCCGGTTGACCTGAAAGGCCGCCAGCCGTTTCGGGAGAAAATCAGCAATAACCGTTGCAATATCCCGCCGCCCGTTTTCCTGTCTTTTCTCCCGCAGGAGGGCAAACAAATCCTGTTCTGGCAACAAGTTCAGTACCACGGGTTGTGATGGCGTCCAGTAGGATGAAATCTGCAAAATGGCCGGTCCGGAGAGGCCACGATGAGTGAAAAGCAAGGCTTCTGTAAAGGAAATCGCATCGGTCGAGGCCGCGGTGGGGCAAGCAACGCCGGGCAGATCCTTGAGCGATTCTTTTATCTTGTCCGAGAACGTCAGCGGCACCAAACCAGCGCGGGTTTCGATCAAAGGCAGCCCGAATTGTTCGGCGATGCCATAACCAAAGCCCGTCGCCCCCATTTTCGGGATGGATTTGCCGCCCGTGGCGATCACCAGTGATCGGCAGGCGACGGGCCCATTCATCGCACCGCTTGTAACAAGTGCAAAACCCTCGGCCGTCTTATCGACCGATGTAACCGCCGTATTCAGCGAGATCTCGACCCTAACTTTGCGCATTTCGGCCAAAAGCATCGCGATAATCTCTTTGGCGGAGCCATCACAAAACAACTGGCCCAAGGTCTTTTCGTGATAGGCGATCCCGTGTTTCACCACGAGGTCCAAAAAATCCCACTGGGTAAAGCGTTTTAGGGCGGATTTCACGAAATGCGGGTTCTCGGATAAAAATGCCTCGGGTGTGCAATGCATATTGGTGAAATTGCACCGCCCGCCGCCGGAAATCCGGATCTTTTCACCGGCAGCCTTGGCATGATCCAAAAGCAAAACCGATCCACCCTTGGCGGCTGCGTGAATCGCACACATCATACCAGCGGCCCCTGCGCCAATAATCACCGTATCATATTTAGAAGACGTCATAGAAACGCAGGCACTCCGAAGCTTTCAGCGTGCCTAGCGCAGGATGCCGGATTTCGCCAGATGTCTTTGCGCTAGTCCCGCGCCCAGATGTGAGTAAACAACGACAGCGCAACTGCCAGATCGGCAGCGCTGATCGCCAAAAGAGTGGCGTCCGGAACGGCTGTGGTTCCCGTCATCACATAGGCCACTACCGCCCCGAATAGCATGACAATAAACACCGGCCAGGCCAGCCAGCGCCACCCAGCAGCCAAGCCCCAGGCAAACAGCCCATAAAGCACCGCAACCGGCGGGAAAATCATTGCAACAGGATCAAAACCGCTGAGCCCATAGCCGATAAGATGTAACAGAGCGGATAGCGCGATCAGCGCACTGGCGGCCCGTAACCCGCGTGGCGTTTTCAGGTGAGCCAAATCAGTCATTTTCACACGGCATACCCGCCGCCCCCCAAGCCAGAATATCATTCACATGTTCCTGCAAGCTATAGGGCGCAGGTTCGCGCCCTTTGCCCGGATTCCATGCCCAATGCAGGATCACATCATGATTCAGATGTTCGGCGATTTCGACAAAACTACGCCCGCCATTTCTCGCCGGATCGCGCAACTGATTGCACACTTCAACAGAGGATTTGCCAAACCAAGCAGCCTCTACCGGTGCCAGCTGCCAATCTGCATTAACACCCGGTGCGCCATGTTCTTTTGAGCCGTTAGAGCCGATATGACAGGTTGAACAGAGAATGGTTTCTGCCCCGATGCGGCTCTCACCGGCGTTGATATTCATCCCGTGCGGACGGGTTTTCCCATAAGACGGGCCGGACCACATCGGCAGGTTATCTGCGCCGACATGACAGTTCGAACAGCGCGGGCTGGAGGTCACATCGTATATGCGCGACCAGTGATCTAGCCCTTGTTCCGCTGAAACAGAGCCTTCGGGAAGCGGGGCAATCTCTACGGACTCTCCAGCGGCAAAGGCCGTCGCGGCCAACGCCAACCCAAGCGGAAGCACCAGAATAGCAAAAGGTTTCATCTGTTGCCCTCCTTACACAAAATCGATGTGTTTATTGAATGGCATTTCGCGAATGCGCGTGCCGGTTGCGGCAAAGATCGCATTGGCCAAAGCCGGCGCAGCTGGCGGAACCGGCGGTTCGCCAAATCCGCGCACCTTGTCGCCATTCTCAAGGCCCTTCACAAAAATCTCGGGGCATTGATACATCCGCATGGCCTCATGGGCGTGATAATTGCTTTGCTCTGCCATCCCGTCAGAATAGGTGATTTCGCAATTGATCGCATGCCCAAGACCAAACACAACGCCACCCTGACCAAGGTTTTCGAAATTCTGCGGGTCGATCACAGTTCCCACTTCCGCCGCAAGCCAGACCTTATCAATGCGAATACCATTTTGGGTGTTGGTCACTTCGATCACTTCGGCGGTGGGGACGCCAAAACTTTCGACAAAAGCCACGCCGCGCCCTTGATTTTCGCCCAGCGCGCCGCCCCAAGACGACATCTCTGCCACGGCTTCCAGAACCTTGCGGGACACGTCGTCATTCATCAGGCGGATACGCTCCAGCATCGGATCTGCACCCGCTTGATGGATCAACTCATCCAGAAAACTATCAAAGAAAAAGCCATTCGCCGAGGCTCCGACGGACCGCCAAGACGAAGTCGGCGCCAGCTCCGGCACGCGGTAAGCCCGCATCCGACTGTTGGGGATGCCATAGGGGTTGCCCCATGACCCCGCTGCGATTTGCGCATCCGGTCCGGGGGTCGGCACCCCTGCACGCCCCATTTGCGAGCGCATCACAGAGGGCATCGCAACCTGAAGGTCAACCGCATTTACTTTGCCGTCTTTGACAACGCCTTTGGCGCGCGCAATCCCCGGATGACGGGGGAATTCATGGGCGAAATCTTCTTCTCGGCTATAGGTAAGCTTTATCGGTTTACCCAGCATCAGCTTGCCGATCTCGGCGGCCTGTTTGATATGTTCATACTCCAACCGATGGCCAAAACTGCCCCCCATAAACAGGTTATGAAACCGGATATCGGATGCATCATGACCGGTAACGCCGGCCACGATCGTCACCAGAAAACCGGGCATCTGGTGGCCGGTCCAGATATCAACGCCTTCCGCCGTAACAAGGATAGTGGCGTTCAGCGGTTCAAGAGGCGCATGGGCCACATAGGGCGCGCGGTATTCGGCCACATAAGGGGGCGTTTGGGCAAAAACAGTCTCTGTATTGCCATCATTACGCCATTCTGCATCCAGCCTTTCGTCGGTGAAGGACTCCGCAATTGCGGCCCAATGATCATCCATTTCCGCCGGATAGGGCGCTGGGCCCCAGTCAAATTCGATGGCATCCGCCGCTTGAAAAGCGCGCCAACTGTTATCCGCCAGCACTGCCACGCCGTTGGTTACGGGCGCAATGCTATGCACTCCGCGCATCTGCAGCGCTGCATCAGCGTTGTAGCCGTTCATCACCCCACCCTGACGCGGGTTGGTTTTGACGGCCGCATACAGCATCCCGTCCATGGTGAAATCAATGCCATAGTCTAGGGTACCGGTGGATTTGGCCAGAATGTCCAAACGCGCCATCGGCTTGCCAATCAAACGCCACGTAGAAGGGTCGCGCAATACCACCTCTGACACAGGCTCAATCGTCGCCGCAACGGCGGCCAGCTCGGTGTAAGGCACCACCGTGCCATCGGGCAGGACAACCGCACCCTTAGCGGTGGTGAGCGATGAAACCGGTACAGAAAATTGTTCGGCCGCGGCACGCTTTAGGGTGTCACGCGCCACCGCACCGGCATGGCGAAGCTTGTCAAAACTATCCGACATTGTTGTCGAGCCGCCCGTGCCCTGAAACTGGAAAAGCTTTATCACGCCCCCGGCAACCACACGCGCGGACCGCGCCCCAAGGCTTGCATCGGTGGCGGCAAAGGGCACACTTTCATCCGCCATTGCGGTATTCCAGTAGGCTTTATCCGGTGCGCCAAAACTGGTTTCAAACTGACCCCATTCGAGGTCTAGTTCCTCTGCAATCAGGGCTGCCTGCGCCGAGACTACCCCCTGCCCTTTGTCCGCATGGGGCGTAATCAGAGTGATTTTGTCTCGATCAATCAAGACCCACGGATTAAAGGTAGCACTTCCTTCGGCCAAGCCTTCGGTCAATGGATTGGCGTAGGGAGTTTTCACCCGATAAACCCCAAAAGCAACACCACCGGCAATGGCCACAGAGCCGATCAAAAACGAACGGCGGGCAATTTTTGCAACGGTTCCCATGCTTACACTCCGTTCAATTTGGCAGCAGCGGTTTTGACCGCGGCGCGAATGCGAGGATAGGTGCCACAGCGACATAAATTCGCCGACATAGCCTGATCAATCAGCGCGTCCGTCGGATCAGCATTAAAATCCAGCAATGACGCAGCCGCCATGATCTGACCGGGCTGGCAGTAGCCGCATTGGGCCACCTGATGCTCGACCCAGGCTTCTTGTACGGCATGAAGCGCCTCTGGCGTGCCCAGACCCTCGATCGTGGTGACGTTGCCATCCAGATCGCCAATCGCGACAGAGCATGACCGTACTGCCATGCCATCAACATGCACCGTGCAGGCCCCGCATTGAGCAATGCCACATCCGTATTTCGGGCCGGTTATGCCAAGTTCATCACGCAGCACCCACAGCAGAGGCATGTCTTCTTCGACATCTACCTCATGCTGGGTTCCATTTACCGTTATTTGCATTTGTCACCTCTGATCGCACACAAGCTCTGGGCCCTGAATCTGTACTAAACTATTTAGTTCATTATTGTGAAATGCAAATTGAATCGTCGCACAAGCGAAAAATGTGAAAAGAATCCATCAGCGGACCGCCACCCCCATTCGTGCTTGCCGGAACCGCGGAGATCTATACCAATTGATCCAACATCAGATCTACAATCTGATCGGTGTTTTTGCCAGTTTGGAACCGTTTCTGTGCATCGGCTTTATGTGCCCTTGACGTCAGCTTGCGCAGGGTCTTTTCAAATCTGGCCTGACTAAAATGCTGAAACGGCAGAGAAAGCCCTGCCCCCATTTCGGTGATCCGGCGAGCATTGTCATATTGGTCATATCCGAAAGGCGTTACCAATTGGGGCACACCGGCGCGCAGGGCCTCTGCGGTGGTGCCAATACCGCCGTGCTGCACAAGGACTGCCGCGCGGGGCAACAGTTTGTCAAACGGCGCATAGGGCTGCCACAGCATCGAATTGGGTAAAGTTTTAGGAAGCTGGTCGCGCACATGCGTCAGGAAAACCGCCCGCAGTCCCAGCGCCTCTAGGGCCGGAATTGCGCTGTCATAGAGCCGTTTTGCCTGAAAATTGCCCGTCCCCGCTGTAAACACAACCGGAGGATCCCCATCCGACAGGAACGCGTCAAGCTCTGGGGTGATTTGCTGATCCTGTGGAGCATTATAAAAGACAAAATCGCCCTGCACCAATGGTTGTGGCCAATCCCGTGCGGGGGGGCAATACCAATCGGGAAACAGCGGGAAATACAGATCGGCAGCGGTTTGAATATGCCCGAAAAAGGATTGCGCCTCTGGCAAAGCCTGCTTGCGCCGTTCGGCATTTAAGGACGGCAGGATCGGTGCATTCAGCATCTTATCCTCTCCGGCCTTCATCAGGCGTCGCCGCAGCCCTGCGGGAATCCAGCGCCCAAAGGTGATCTGGCCCAGTTTCGGCACGCCGAGGGTCTGTTTGGTATAGTCACTGCGGATAAACAAAGGCTGCAAAATCGGGTTAATCAGTGTCACATCAGGACGCACACCCTTGGCCAAAGCCGCAACCGGCACCAGAAACGTATGCGCCATGACATAAAGCGGTTCTTCCTTAGGTCTGCCCGCAACATAATCGGCGACAGCGGTCAGGTTCGGCGCAATCAGCCGTGACCAAAACGCAGCGGGACCTGTGGTTTCACCGTGTATTGTCGGATCATTGGCCGCCCCACGCAGCTGATCCATATCGCCGAAAGGCTCAAATTCCAGCCCACGGTTGCGCACCATATCTGCCAGCAAAGGCGTGGTCATCAGCGTAACGCGATAGCCCCGCGCCTGTAGGCTTAGCCCCATTTCGATGAACGGAAAAACATCCCCTGCAGAACCAATGGTCGCCAACAGAAAATGCGCAGAATCAGGAAGCGGCACGATACAAATCTACCTTTGGATAATCTTCACCAGTATGCGTCAAAAGAGATTTTGATCCACGGCCTATTCGTCGGATCGCACCAGCTTGTACACCCCTTCGGGCAGATCAAGGGCGGCGGCGAGATCATTCAATTGCGAAATCGACAGAGTGATCGTCGTGACCTGATCGGTGCGTGGGTTAAGCTGTTCAATGGTAATGCATTCTTCAAAAGCGTTGATCACAACGTCTTCTTGAAGCGGGACCCCGCCGTCATCCACGAGGGTCACCACGGTGGCGTCAAAATCATGTTCGATTGTAAACATATGCTCAAGACTACGCCGCTCACGCAAGATTGCAAGCCACCCCCTCGTCAAACTGTGGCGAAGGCTCTATGTCTTGGAGAGCACCTTAGAAACGATGTTTGTTCCGCTATGAAGTTGAAACCCATTCCTGTGATCCTTGGCGCTCTGGGCCTGATGCTGTCGGCCTGTACGGTGCAAACCACGCAGCCCCAATCATCCAGCACGCCGCAAGCGATTACACCGGCCACCACCCAGGTCGGTAGCGTCAATTTTCAATCGGTTGTCCGGCAGGTTGAGCCGATCGCCGAATCCGAGTGCAAAAAGCGCACGTCCGGTGTGAATTGCGATTTCCTGATTTCCATTGATGACAAACCGAACCAGCCCCCGAATGCCTATCAGACGATTACCTCCTCCGGGCGTCCGGTGCTGGTTTTCACCAAACCGCTAATCGCCGATGTGCGCAATCAGGATGAGCTGGCCTTTATCATGGGGCATGAAGCGGCCCATCACATTGCCGCCCATCTAAGCAAAACCCAGCAAAATGCCATGGCGGGGGCGTTGGTCGCGGGTATTCTGGCCACCCAATTAGGCGGCAATGCCTCTGCGATCGAAGCGGCACAGGAAATCGGTGCCACCGTGGGGTCGCGGAGCTATTCCAAGAATTTCGAGCTGGAAGCCGATGCGCTGGGCACGGTGATTGCCCATAATGCCGGTTATGATCCGGTGCGCGGGGCGAAATATTTCACCCGCATTCCAGATCCGGGCAATAAATTCCTTGGCACCCATCCGCCCAATGCCGACCGCATTTTTGTTGTCCAGAAAACTGCGGCTCGCCTGAATTAATGGCACCCCACATCATCCAGTTTGATTCTGTACTCTCTGACAAAGGGAGCAAATATGCGGTCTCCGGTGCAAAAGCATCCACCAAAGCAGAGGCCGACGCCGTGCTAAAGGCCTTGGTGCGCAAGAAAAAATACGCCAAGGCGACCCATAACACATGGGCGGTTCTGCTGGATCAGGATGGACAATCCTTGCCGGTAAAAAACGACGATGGCGAATCTGGAGCGGGTATGGTCATTCTGCGCATGCTAGAGCGCGAAGAACTGTTGAACCACGTTATCATCGTCACCCGCTGGTATGGCGGCACCAAGCTGGGTGGTGATCGGTTTCGCCATGTTCAAACCTGTGTGCGCCATTATCTGGACCATCTGGAGCCACGCAATGCCTGACATCAGCCTCACACCCATATCCGGCGTCCTGCTTCTGCTGGTGATGATTTTTGCCGGCCGCGCCTTTCGTGAAAACTGGAAGGCACAAAAGGACGGCTGGCAACGCCGCGCCTGGCTTTTCGGAGTGCCTGCAGCGGGGTGTTTTTTCGCGCTGGTCCTTCTGCCATTTACGCCTTAGGCCCCTACCTCATATCCGGCCCCTCTTGATAACAGCGGCCGCCGCACCGACATGGCACAGCATGCACACAAAAGGTCGATCGATGCCCACACCCAATCCCCACGCCCTAGAGTTTCTGTTATCGCGCCGCTCGCGTCCAGCAAAGACCCTCACCGGACCTTGGCCCGACAAAGACGATTTAATCCCGATACTGACCGCCGCAGCGCGCACGCCGGATCACGGGAAACTGGAGCCATGGCGCTTTGTTGTTCTTTCCGCTGGCGCGCTGCAGCGTCTGGCCACCGCGGTCGAAGATCAGGGCAAACTGCGTGGAATAGAGCCTGAAAAGATCGAAAAGATGCGCAACCAGTTTGCCAATTCGGGTCTTGCCGTTGCGGTAATAGACTCCCCCGTCGCAAGCGAAAAAGTACCGCCGATAGAGCAAACTTATTCTGCCGGTGCTGTCTGTTTGGCCCTGCTGAATGGGGCTTTGGCCGCAGGTTGGGGGGCAAACTGGCTCTCGGGGTGGGCCAGTCATGATGCGGATTTCCTGCAGAAAAACCTTGGATTGGCCCCCCATGAAAAGCTGGCCGGTTTCATCCATATCGGCACCGAAACCAACCCGCCCCCTGAACGCCCTCGCCCAGATCTGAATAAAATCGTAAGCTGGGTAGAGCACTGATGTTGCAGGATTTTCGACTGTCAGTAAATCAGCTCGGCGATCGCCGTTTTCGTCGCGTTCTGGTGCTGGGGATCGGACTGACCCTCGCCCTTTTATTTGGCCTGTCGGTGATCTTTATCACCACGATTGGTTGGGTTATTCCCGACAGCCTGACCTTACCGTTTATCGGTGAAATCGGCTGGGTGGATACGGCGGTCTCTTGGGCGGCGGTGCCTTTGATGATGGTGCTTTCGGTCTTTCTGATGGTGCCTGTTGCTTCGGCTTTTACCGGTTTTTTTCTGGATGAAGTCTCGCAGGCCGTCGAGGACAAACATTATCCACAGTTGGGGGAAGCGATCCAAACCCCTTGGTCAGAGACAATTCGGGATACGCTTTCGTTTCTGGGCGTGTTGATCACCGCCAATTTGGCCGCTCTGGTGCTGTATTTATTTCTGGCGCCGCTTGCCCCGATCATCTTCTGGCTGCTGAACGGGTTTTTATTGGGACGGGAGTATTTCCAACTGGTCGCCATGCGTCGGGTCGGGCGTCAGCAGGCAGCGGTCTTGCGCGAACAATACGGGCTTCAGATTTGGATATCCGGTGCGGTTATGGCCGTACCCCTGTCGATCCCGATTGTGAACCTGTTGATACCGGTACTCGGGGCCGCGACCTTTACCCATCTGTTCCATCGGCTGACAGCTACGCCGGTACAAAACGCATAAGGCGGGAAAAACCCCGCCTTACACTCGCAAATCGCCTGTCCCAGCTTTTACAGGCTAGGTGTGGACATGCGGTTAAACCAATCCAGGTCCCGCACAGAGATTACGCCAGAAATGATAATTCCGGCGATAATCACCCAAAGCACAATTGTAATCAGAGTGACGATCTTGGCTTTTTTACGAAAGGAAAACACCGCTGGCGCACCTGCAGGCGTTCCCTTGGCAACCTCCCCAAGATCACCCTGCGTCGTCAACCGCAGGGGCAGTACCAAAAACAGCACCATGAACCAGATCACGGCAAAAAGCACCAAGGCGGCGGTGATTGTCATAATTTAAACTTGCTCCAGTTCGACCAGACAGCCGTTGAAATCTTTCGGGTGCAGAAACAGCACCGGTTTACCATGCGCGCCGATTTTTGGTTCACCCGATCCCAGAACCCGCGCACCTTCGGCCAAGAGATGATCGCGGGCCGCAAGGATGTCATCCACCTCATAGCAAATGTGGTGGATACCACCAGCGGGGTTCTTTTCCAGAAAACCGTTGATCGGGCTATCGTCGCCTAAAGGGTAAAGTAATTCGATTTTAGTGTTGGGCAATTCGATAAACACTACGGTGACGCCATGGTCCGGCTCATCCTGAGGGTCGCCAACATTGGCCCCCAATGTGGTTTTATATTGCGCCGATGCGGCTTCTAGATCCGGTACGGCAATGGCTACATGGTTCAGACGACCGATCATCTCGGCTCTCCTCTTTCGCGCTCTCGGCTGCGGTTATGGGGTGGCAGGTCCTTAGGTGCAAGCGCATCAGTGCCGCAGTCCACGCTGCGTTACCGGGCTTAACCATTCATTATCCAATCCTGCGCCTTAATGAGCCCACCATCTGCCAACAGGAAGATTCGATGAATAGTGACTTGCTCCAAATGCGCCCGACAGCACAGCGGCCCCTGAATGGCCTGACATTGCTGATTGTGGATGACAGCCGATATGCCTCCGAAGCCTTTCGCCTAATGGCGCGGCACAGCGGTGCTCGGGTGCGACGGGCAAATTGCATGGCTTCTGCCCAAGACCACCTTGCCAGCTACCGCCCCCATTCGATGATTGTGGATCTGGGGCTTCCAGACGGCGATGGCACCCAACTGATCGCACAAATGCATCAGGCGTCCATTCGCCCACGTGTGATTCTGGGCAGTAGCGGTGATACAGACCGCGAAACCGATGTTCTGAATGCAGGTGCGCAGGGCTTTCTGCCCAAACCTGTCGACGGCCTTGCCGCGTTTCAGCAGGCGATCCTGAAACATCTGCCCGCAGACGAAAAACCAACGTCCCCCTATCCGGTATCAAACACACAATTTTCGCCGGATCAATTAAGCTTTCAAGAAGACCTTGCAGAAGCTCACCAGCGTATGGCGCAAGATCCAACCGGGGCAGATACGGCCTATCTGTCTCAATTCGTTTTAGGGGTTGCCCGCCTGGCCCGCGACACCCCTCTAGAAAAAGCCGCACAATCCGTATCCTGCCCCCGATCCACCCGACAGGAGCAAGAGGGTCTCACCCAGCTCTTTCACCTTGTTCAGGAGCGGATTCAGGAGCGTGCAGTGATTTAGGCCGGTTTACAGCGTCACTTTAGGCCGCGCTGACATATCCAATCCCGGAAAAATGACCGATTCGATGGTACGCTGATCAATGCCGAATAGACCCTGAATGGTGGCACCTGCATAGGTCCGCACGTCCTCGGTCGGCATCAGGTCCCGTTCTTGATAGAGCTGATCCTGTGCCAATCCGGGCCATTGGGTAAAGACTTTTCCGCCGCGGATCGCGCCACCCGCAAAAATCATGGCACCACCTGTACCATGATCCGTGCCGCCGGAGCCGTTAATCCGGACTGTGCGGCCGAATTCCGTCATCGCGATGATAGCGGTTTTATCCCAGACCGGCCCTAAATCCCGCTTTAGCGTCAACAGCACATCGCCAAGATTTTCCAACGGCTTGCCAATCGTATTAGTCTGTTTGTTGTGGCTATCCCAACCCCCGATCGAAAACGCCGCGATGCGGGTTTCGGCCTTCAATTGCTGGGCGGTAAATTTAGCCAGCTGCACATGGCTTTTGCTTTTCTGACCCTTGTTAACGCTCTGCACCATAGTGCGCATCATATCGTCAGACTCATCAAAATTCAGATCGGTGGGTGAAATCTCACCCGCTAATTCAATGGCTTCTTTGATCGACTCTCTGAACAAAGGGTCATCGTGATAGACGACTTCCATCAACCTTTCGGTTGTCGGTGAAATCGGCAAAACCGTATTCGGTGCCCAATTAGACACTTCAGCAGGGCCCGAAAGGATCGATAGCTCCTCGCGACCAACGGCAAATGCCGTCCGAAGATCAAACGGCACGTCTTGGGATTGCATCAACCGGTTCAGCCACCCATCCGCACTGCGCGAATAGCCGGAAACCTCTCCGGTGCCGGCCTCAAGCAAATCTTGCCCGTCAAAATGGCTGCGTTTATCGCGATAAGGCGTCGAAACCGCATGGGCAAAAGACAGCTCACCCGAATCCCAAAGCGGGCGCAATTTATCGAGCTTTCGATGAAGTGCAAAATACCCGTCAAGATCCCGTTCACCGGCGCGGTTGGACTCTATCAATCCGCCGCGATAAGTATCGAATTCCGGCGCGCCATAAGGCTGCACAACGTCCAACCCGTCCATGCCGCCCCGCAGCAAAATGACAACCAGACGATTTTCCCAAGGTGCTGCGGCAAAGGTCATCGGTGTGATCAAAGGGCTGGCCGCAAGCGAACACCCCAATGCACCAGAGCGAAGCAAAAAGCCGCGTCGAGACAAAGCTGTAGTCATGGTCTTTCCCTTCTATCTGCGTTGAAATTCAGGGGAAGACAGGATGAGCCCAACCCCCTCACGTCTGGATTCCGCCGCAGATGCCGCAAAACGCAACCGCTCCGACGCGCGTGTGCCCAAGGCGGTCTGCACAAATTCGCGCGGGTCAGGCAATTGACCCTGCACGAGCACCTCTGGCACCGTCATCACCCATTGAATGCGCGCAGCAAGCCCTTGCGGCGTGATCCAGTCCTCAATCGCCTCTGGCCAACCATCGGGACCGGGGGGCAGTCGGAAAGGTTGCCCCATAAGGATCAACGGACCGTACAATAGGATATTTCTGCGCCGTGGATTTTTTTCTGACTGTGGATATGCCGTGACGCCCAGCGCACGTAGAGAAGATACTATTAATTCAAAGGGTTGCTTTGCCTTTTCATCTACAGCATCCCAAGCGGCAGGATGCTCTAGCAGGGCACCATAAACCGACATCAATGCACCACCCGAGCGCTCAAAAGCTTGTGCAATATGCGCCACCAAATGTGGATCAGGATGATCCGAAACAAAATGCACCGCCAATTTATAGGCAATGTGACGGGCTGTATCAGGGTTGGCTGAAAGATCATCAAGGAAAGTTTGTGTTGCACGCTGGTTGCTATCGGAACCAGCATAGCGGCGATCGAGAATGCGCTTATCTCCGGGCTCTGCCTGGCGTTTAACAAAAGTGGGCAATCCGTTCGGCTTAACATTATGTCCAGTCAAAAGGCGGGCAAATTCTCTGACATCGGCTTGTGCATAGCTGCCGTCGACGCCCAGCGTGTGCAGTTCTAGAATTTCGCGCGCCAGATTTTCATTCAGCCCGCGCTTTGCATTCTTTTGACCAAGAACAGAATTTGGCCCAATAGAACGGACCTGATCCAAATAGCGCAACATGACCGGATGCAATGCCGCCGACTTTAATAGGTCAGAAAAATCCCCCGTGACATGGGGGCGAATGGCCTCTTCAATATACGAAGACGTCAGGGTTCTGCCGTAACCGGTTTTAAGATGTGCGGTAAAATGATCGGCCCAAAACCAAACCAGCCGTTCGCGGAAGCCATCCTGCGCCGTTACACCACGCACGAGCTCATTTTCTATATCCTGGCTCCCCTGCCGTGCAATCTTGCGGCGGGCGGCAGCCCTCTGTTTTCGGAGAGCCCTCTCCTGCGCTATATCACCGTTTTTTCTAGCCTTATTGTAGGCGCGGCTTACTTTGGTCAGGTCTCTAAATTCCTGAGAAAAATCGCCGTATTTTTTGACTGGGAACCGCAACGCACTTTGGTCTTTGTCTAAAAGGGTCGCCATCATCTGCGCGACATCTACAGGCGGTTCCAACACTGGTGACAATCCGGTCCCAAAACGGATGGCGGCGGTTTCAGAATTAAACATCTACGAAGTCCCGAAGCGTTAACTTAAATTTAATGCTACACGCCTTTCACCGAGGATTTTATCAAATATTCGGGATCGGTCCATTTTCCGCCCATCCTCCCGCTGCTCTGCGGCAACTTTCAACAAGACAATGTAAAAAGGCCCCCACAAACTGTGAGAGCCTAAAAAAAATCGCAGCGCGTTAGGTGTTAGTCCTGTGGAATAACCCGCAAGCCAAGTTCGCGCAGCTGTTCGTTCTGCGGCTCATTTGGGGCATCCATCATCAGGTCTTCGGCGCGCTGGTTCATCGGGAACATGATGACTTCGCGGATGTTGGCCTCTTCAGCCAAAAGCATCACGATCCGGTCAATCCCAGCTGCGCACCCACCGTGGGGGGGGGCACCGTATTTGAATGCGTTGACCATACCGCCAAAGCGTTTGTTCACCTCATCAGCGCCATAACCGGCGATTTCAAAGGCTTTATACATGATTTCAGGGCGGTGATTCCGGATCGCTCCGGACACCAGCTCATAGCCGTTACAGGCCAGATCATATTGATAACCCAGAACATCCAGCGGATCGCCATTCAGCGCGTCCATCCCGCCTTGCGGCATGGAGAACGGGTTGTGTTCAAAATCGATCTTGCCGGTTTCGGCATCTTTTTCGTAGATCGGGAAATCCACGATCCATGCAAAAGCAAATCGCTCTTTGTCGGTCAAACCCAGCTCTTCGCCGATGACGTTACGGGCACGGCCGGCAACCGCCTCAAAGGCTTTGGGTTTGCCCGCAAGGAAGAAGGCTGCATCGCCGACCCCAAGACCAAGCTGCTGACGAATTGCTTCGGTCCGTTCGGGGCCGATGTTTTTGGCCAAGGGGCCAGCAGCTTCCATGCCGTTGCCCTGATCGCGCCAGAAAATATACCCCATGCCCGGCAGACCTTCGCCTTGGGCGAATTTGTTCATCCGGTCACAGAATTTGCGCGAACCACCTTTTGGAGCCGGAATAGCGCGCACTTGGGTGCCTTCTTGCTCTAGCAGTTTTGCAAAAATCGCAAAGCCCGAACCGCGGAAATGATCGGAGACAACTTGCATTTTAATCGGGTTGCGCAGGTCTGGCTTATCAGAACCATACCACAGGGCGGCATCGCGGTAGCTGATTTGCTCCCATGTCTGGTCAACCTTTTTGTCGCCGCCGAACTCTTCGAAAATCCCCGTCAGGACCGGCTGGATTGTGTCAAACACATCCTGCTGGCTGACAAAGCTCATCTCGAGGTCAAGCTGGTAAAAATCGGTGGGCGAGCGATCAGCGCGCGGATCTTCATCGCGGAAACAGGGAGCGATCTGGAAATACTTATCGTAGCCCGACACCATGATCAGCTGTTTGAATTGCTGTGGTGCCTGCGGCAGGGCGTAAAATTTACCGGGGTGCAGGCGGGAAGGCACCAGAAAATCGCGCGCGCCTTCGGGTGAGGACGCAGTGATGATCGGCGTTTGAAACTCGCGGAAGCCACCGTCCCACATGCGGCGGCGCATCGATGCCACCACGTCAGAACGCAGCTTCATATTGTTTTGCAGCTTTTCGCGGCGCAAATCGAGGTAGCGATATTTCAGGCGGGTTTCTTCAGGGTATTCCTGATCACCAAACACCATCAGCGGCAGTTCTTCGGCCTGACCCAAGACTTCCAAATCGCGAATAAAAACTTCGATTTCACCGGTCGGGATCGACGGGTTGATCAGGCTTTCATCGCGCGCCATGACGTTACCGTCGATACGGATACACCATTCGGACCGCACTTTTTCCAGCTTGGCAAACACCGGGCTATCCGGATCGGCCATGACCTGTGTGATGCCGTAATGATCACGCAGATCGATGAACAATAAACCACCGTGATCGCGCACACGATGTACCCAACCCGACAAGCGAACGGTTTCACCGACGTGCTCTTTGTTCAAATCGGCACAAGTATGGCTGCGATAGGCGTGCATGATGGTCCCCTTTGGGCGCTATTTCGAAACTTAGCGCCGATACATAGGAGGGCGGGCCGGATGTCAAGTTGAACGTGTCGGGAGCAGCGGTGGATCAGGTGGGTTTGCACCGGAAAACACCTTAAAACATGGATCACAATTTATGTCAGTTATATTGACTTAACTTTGACTCTATGGCCTAGGTAGTCGACGTGCATCTGCTGGGAGGGGATCATGGACTGGAACACGGTATTCGCATCACGCGCTTCACGGATGAATGCATCCGAAATCAGAGAGCTGCTCAAGCTTCTGGACCAGCCTGACATCATTTCCTTTGCCGGCGGCATTCCCGACCCTGAACTCTTTCCTGCGCAGGCCTTTCAAGACGCCTTCGCGCAGATCTTTACTGACGGGCAGCAAGGCGTTGCGCTGCAATATTCCGTCAGCGAAGGCTACGGCCCCTTACGGGACTGGATTGTGCAGGAAATGGCGAAAATCGGCGTGCCCTGCGATCGGGAAAACATTCTGATCACATCCGGCTCTCAGCAAGCCCTTGATTATTTAGGAAAAATATTCCTATCGCCACAGGACACCGCTTTGGTCGCCTGGCCCACCTATCTTGGCGCTTTGGGGGCCTTCAATGCCTATGAGCCGCTGTATGATCAGCTTTCCCCAAAGGGAAACCGCGGTGCGCAAGACTATCGCGCGGCAGCGGAACAGGCCGGTGGCACGGTTAAATTTGCCTATACCTCAGTGGATTTTGCCAACCCCACCGGAGAGACATTGGACAAACAAACCCGCAATGCCATTCTTGATCTTGCCGAAGAGCTTAACATCGCGGTGATCGAAGACGCCGCCTATCAGGCGCTGCGCTATAAGGGGTCGGCGCTCCCGCCGATTCTGGCATTGGACATCCTGCGCAACGGCAGCATCAACGCCACACGGACGCTATACTGCGGAAGTTTTTCCAAAACCCTTTCGCCCGGATTGCGGGTTGGGTGGGTTTGTGCGGCCAAAGACGTGATTTCAAAACTGGTTCTGATTAAACAGGCCTCTGATCTGCACTCGCCGACCTTAAACCAGATGGCCGTTTCAATCGTTGCAGAAAAGCATTTTGATGGCCATGTCGCCAAAGTGCGCAACACCTATGCCCAGCGCTGTGATGCTATGTTGGCGGCCCTGTCGCGACATATGCCCGACGGGGTTAGCTGGACAAAACCCGACGGGGGCATGTTCATCTGGCTGACCCTGCCCAAGACAATTGACACCAATATTCTGCTGGAACAGTCTCTAAAAACTGAAAAAGTGGCCTTTGTCCCCGGTCGGGCGTTCTATGCCGACGGTACCGGAGCGAATACGCTCCGGCTCAGCTTTTCCTGCGCCAAGCCGGATCAGATCGAGGAAGGTATGAAACGTCTGGGGCGCTTGCTGCGGGCAAGCTGATCCGACCTAGACCTTACGGGCAACAAGAAACCGGCTGGGCGTCTTGCGCGCGGGGTAGTCACCGTATTCGATCACTTCAAAACCGGCTGAAACGATCGCGGCCTCAAGCGTATCCGTGCCATAAAGTGTGACATGTGGCGCTTTGCCGGTGATTTTCATTATGCCAATCAACGGAGAAAACAGGAACCTCATCGGCGCCAGACAAGGGGTCTTTGAAATAAACAATCCCCCCGGTTTCAAAACCCGATGCACCTGCTTGAAAATCGCCACGTCATCGGGGACCAGATGAAACAGGTTAAACCCCAATACATGATCAAATGAAGCATCTTCGAATTGCGCATCCGAAACCGCGCCCTGAACAACCTTCAGATTTGAAAGGCCCGCCTCTGCCGCCCGTTTCTGACCGATTTCCACCATGCCGCGCGAATAATCACTGGCGACATATTCGCCAACAGACGGCGCAAGTTTGACCGCCGTGTTGCTGGTACCGCACCCGATTTCCAACACGCGATCACCGGCCTTTAGATAAGAACGCGTGCGATCAAGAGTTTGCTCATAAGCCGGTATATTCTTAATCGTCGATTTGGCGTATTTTTCCGAAATTTTATCCCAAAAAACAGATGAATCTTTCATGTAATCTCTCCTGAACCAATCCTGAATTTTCAACAATTTACCAACAGAGTTTTCTCAATAGAATTCTATAAAAATCAATTTGCAGTATGCAAAAACGCATAAGCGGCGGGTTATAAGCGCCCTAACAAAGCTTCTCGGGATAGGGTCAAATCCGATTCAATCCAAAGTTCTTCGCAGCGCGCCAAAGCCGCACCCAACGCTTTACCCTGATACTCCGGCATCAAATCCGCCGCAGATACCGGTAGTTTCGCCTCAGCCCCACGTATGAGCGCCGTAATGTCAGACGCGTCCACCGGCGTTTCAAAATAAGCGGATCGCAACAGAACGATATCTGTCGCAGCGGACTGGCCGTGGTAATACCCCAATGCCATCGCAGATAGGGTAGGCTGGATTTCCGTATAATACAGGTTTAACCGGCGCCTGTCAGATTTACTAAGACGCAAGGCTGAGGTTTCAGTATTCACGCCCAAAGCGGCCAATCGCCGGATCGCATCTGGCACAATGCCAAAGGAGTCCTCTGCGAGGGTCAAAACGAATAATGCCTTCGGGTCGGACTGCGGTAAAACCGTGCCTAATACAGAGCTTTTTGCCATTGCCGCACAGCTTTGACACGGGTTTGGGGCTGCCAATAGTTTTAGTATCTCCGCGGTGATCCGCTCTTGCGACAAGCCTGACAGCCCATCAATATTCGCGGCACATCCCGCCAGCCCGTCGGCATCGATGCCCTGATCTGGATCGCCGTACCAAGCGAAAAACCGGAAAAACCGCAAGATTCTGAGATAGTCCTCTTTGATCCGTGCATCCGGATCGTCAATAAAACGCACCCGCCGCGACCAAAGATCGCCCAAACCCCCAAGCGGGTCCAGAATCTCTCCGGTTGCGCAGGCATAGAGCGCATTCATGGTGAAATCCCGACGCCGCGCATCATCGTTGATCGAGGTTGAAAACGCAATTTTCGCATGCCGCCCGTCGGTCTCAACGTCCTGTCGAAAGGTGGTAATTTCAAACGGGATACCGTCCTGAACCACCGTAACTGTGCCATGTTCAATACCGGTCGGGATGGTTTTCATGCCTACCTGCTCATAAAGCGCCAGCACAATATCCGGCGGTGCATCAGTTGTCAGGTCAAGATCGCTGACCGGCATTTTTAACAAACTGTTTCGAACACAGCCGCCGACAAAATAGACTTGATATCCGGCGGTCTGAAGGACCGAACAAACGGCTTGAACCGCAGGCTGCGCGATCCAATCTCCCTGCACCTTGCTCATGGTTTGCACAGCGATGCCAGCGTGAACAGCATGCGCGCCGTCGCGCCCCAGATGTAATAAGGCCCCCAAGGCACGGTATAGTAATACCGTCGCTGCCCGCGCCAGTAGCGGTATTGAATCTTAAAGCGCCGCTGATCCAATACCATATCCAACGGCACTTCGAATACTTCGGCAACTTCTCCGGGTTCTGAGACAGGGATGAAATCCCGCGTCACATGCCCAAGGATCGGTGTCACCTGGAAGCCCGTCACCGTTTCATGCTGGGCAATTTCACCAAGAATAGTGACAGAATTGGTCGGCAGGGCAATTTCTTCCATCGCCTCTCGCAGGGCAGTACTGACAAGATCAGCATCACCTTGGTCCTGCTTACCCCCTGGAAAGGCGATCTGGCCGGGATGATGTTTCAAACCTGATGCGCGTTTGGTCAGGATAAGGCTTAATCCGGCGGGCCGGTCGATCAATGGCACAAGAACCGCCGCCGGCCGCAAAACACGGTCGTCGGGCAGTTTGACCTCTGGGTTGAGATCAAAATCAGAAGACGCCACAGAATTTCTCTGCAGCGCCATCTGAAGGGTGTCTAGTGTGTTAGCTGTCGGTATTATCGACATTCGCGGCCTCAAATCCGACACTGGCTGGGTCCAAAACATAATGGGCCCCGCAGAACTGACAGTCTGCGGTCACCGTTCCTTCGTCGGTTGTCATCGTTGCGATATCTTTGGCCGAATAGATCGACAGGCTTTGACGCACGCGATCCTCGGAACAAGAACAGCCGAATTTGATAGGTTGTTTGTCAAAAACCCGCGGCGTTTCTTCGTGAAACAGACGCAACAAAAGTTCGGTCGGCGGCACGGAGGGCCCGATCAGCTCCAACTCTTCTACGGTATCCAAAAGGACGTTGGCCCGCAGCCAGTTTTCTTCGGCTTCCGGCTCTAATGCTGCCAAACCGTCCTCATTCGTGATGGCTTCTACTGCGAAAGGTGACGCTTTTGGCATCATTTGCAACATAATCCCACCAGCACGCCAGGACGCTGCTTCGCCGGGTTCTTGTGATTTTCCATAGGTCAACGAAAACCGTGTGGGCAGCTGTTCTGATTGCGCGAAATAGGTTTTTGCACATTCCGTCAATGATCCGCCCGCAATGGGGGTAATCCCCTGATAGGGGGTATTGCCTTCACCCTGATCGATCAGCACGGCGAAATATCCTTTGCCAACCTGCGCAAAGGACTCCCCGTTCAGATCTAGGCGGTCCTTATCATAGCTTGCGTATGCCCGAATCCGTGCCGGCGCCCCGTCCGCTGTGGGGCCGTAATAATCGGTCGCAATCAGCCGGATCGGGCCATCACCGCGCACTTGCAGCGACAGCTTCCATCTCAGTTTGATCGTTTGGCCGATCAGCGCAGTCAGCAGCGCCATTTCGGCAACAAGCGCTTCGACGACCGGGGGGTAATCGTGTTGTGCCAGCACATTATCCAACACGCCATCCAATCGGGCAACGCGGCCCCGTACGTCGGAACGGTCAAGCTGAAATGGTAGGACGGTATCGTCCCAGGCGATTTTGGTACCAAGTGTCATGGGGTTTCCTTACAGGCGTGCGGCTGGCATACCTGCACTATATAGGACCCGCAAGCTCAGGACCAAGAGGGCAAGATGATTAGACGTTTCGGAAGTCTGCCGCAAACTGCGCAAAAGTACATAATACGCCATGGCGCCTATGCCGTTCTTCCCAAATCCGGCGCACTTCTCTTAACGTTTCAGGCCGCCCCCATACCGGAATTTCAATTGCCCGGAGGCGGCATTGATGCCGGAGAGTCCCCTTTGGCAGCCCTTCATCGTGAAGTTGCCGAGGAAACCGGTTGGACGATTGCCCGCCCAGTCAAAATTGGCGTTTTCCGCCGATTTACCTTTATGCCCGATTATGACCTTTGGGCTGAAAAAATCTGCCATATTTATTCTGCCACACCAGTACGCTGCCTCGGGAAGCCCTCTGAGAAAGACCACACCGCGGTCTTTGTGCCAACGTCAGATGCAGTCACGCTGTTGGGCAACGCCGGCGATCAAAGCTTTGCATCACGATTCGTGTAGAGGTTTTCGCTCCAGCAGTACTGCCGAGACATCATCTGCGAATATTCTCCGTTCAGAATACAGGGACAATTCATGCAAAAGACCGGCTAAAAAGCTCTCTCCGGTCTTATCCCGCGCAGTACCCATGATCTTGGCGAGCTTATCATTTCCCAACATTTCTCCGGCGGGATTTTCACATTCGGTCACGCCATCAGACAAAAGAACCAACCGATCCCCGGGCGCAAGGTTTAATGAAAACTCGGCATATTCCGCGCCGGGAATTAGACCCACGGGCAGTCCGTTCTCAGTACAAAACTCAACACTCCCGTCGCGCCGCTGAATGGCCGGATGCGGATGCCCCGCCTGCGAAATTACTGCATCGCCGGTCTTCAGATTATAATATCCCAAAAGCGCGGTGAAATAGAGGTCCGTATCCAAACTCTCAAGCGTTAGCGTGTTCAGTTCTGCCATAGCCAACGCAGGAGAACGCGGAAGGAAGGCACCATCCGTACTGCGCGTCATCGCGACATTATGTTCGGGCGAACCCGCAGAAAGCAGTCCCGCCAGTCGTGCGGTCATCAGCGCAGAGGGTACCCCGTGACCGGAAACATCCAATGCGTAAAGGCCAATATTGCATTCATTGATCGGAAACCAGCCGACCAGATCACCCCCAACGTGGCCACTCGGCTCCAACAAAAGCGAAATCTGCGCATTTTCAAATTCGTGAAACCGGTCGCGCACCAAAGACTGCTGCAGTTTACGGGCCTCAATCAGATCAAGCTCCAACCGAGCGTATAGTTTTTCCAACTCGCTCATCTGGCTCTGCAATTCCACTTTCTGATTGCTAAGCCTGCGTTGCATATCAAGTATTCGCCCTGCCCCGTTGATGCGTGCCCGCAGCTCGTCCGGATTAACAGGTTTGGTCAGAAAATCATCGGCCCCCACATCCAACCCCCGGGCAACCTCTTCTTTTTCCGATTTGGAGGTGACCAGAATAAAATAGCCGTAGTTTTCACGTTTCATGGCGCGGAATGCTTTGCAGAACGACAATCCGTCCATACCCGGCATCACCCAGTCACTGATCACCAGATCCATTTCCTTGGTTTGGCAAATCTTCAATGCCTCATCCCCGGAGGCGGCTGTTTCAGCCTCAAACCCCCATCGCCGAAGGACAGAGGTCAGCAAACGCCGCTGCGCCAAGCTGTCGTCGACAATCAGAACATTTCTGATTGCGCGGGCCGTCATCGAATTTCGCCCGTCGGATTGCCCCGCTGTATTAATGAGATTCATGTCCTGCCTCAGAGTTAATCGCAGCTACACTCATTTCAGGCTCACCTTAATATCAGGTGAATTTCGCCCGCCACTTTATTCGGACAGGCACAACCAAATCTTAACCTCCTCCGGCCAGAATCGGCTCAGTCTTCACTTGGCAACGGGGTTTTATATGATTGATTGGTCACGCGCGGATCAGCTGCGGGAAGAAGTCGGAGAAGAAGCCTTTCTTGAGGTTGCGGAGATATTTATTGAGGAAGTGGACGAGGTTATCCAACGCCTTAAGACCAATGTCGTTGCAGCGGATTTTCAGGCAGACATGCATTTTTTAAAGGGCAGCGCATTAAACTTGGGCTTCAGCGATTTTGCCGCGCTTTGCCAAACCGGCGAATCCGGTGGAGAAATACTTGCTACGGATCAGGTTTTTTTGCCGCAATTGTTTAATGTTTACGACGAATCGCGCACTGCGTTTCTGGCTACGATTCTGAAAAACTCAGCCGCTTAGGCAGCGTTAAACGACAAAGGCGGATAATGTCTCGTCATTTGTAATGTCGCGATAACTGAACCCGTCGTTGCGCATCTTCTCAAACAGCACATCAAAATTATGCGCGGATTTGGTTTCCAGCCCGATTAACACAGATCCGAAATTGCGGGCAGATTTTTTAAGATATTCGAAGCGGGCAATGTCATCGTCGGGGCCCAACATCATAAGAAAATCCTTTAGGGCACCGGGACGCTGTGGCATGCGCAGGATAAAATACTTTTTCAGCCCCAAATAGCGCTGCGCGCGCTCTTTGACCTCTGGAAGCCGTTCAAAATCAAAATTACCGCCGGAGGTCACGCAGACCACGGTTTTACCTCGAATTTCGTCCTCAATATCTTTCAGCGCATCAATCGCCATGGCGCCTGCAGGTTCCAGAACAACGCCTTCGACGTTCAGCATCTCCAACATCGTGGTGCAAATCCGGTCCTCATCGACCGAAAGAACATCGTCCTTAGGCACCGTTTGAAGCACCTCAAAAGGTTTCACGCCGATTCGCGCCACCGCCGCCCCGTCCACAAAACTATCAACCATAGGCAAGCTCACCAACTCCCCCGCTTCCAACGCAGCCCGCAGGCTCTGCCCGCCTGCAGGCTCGACATAGCGTAGCTTTAGGTTTGGTGCCTCGGTTGCAAAATACCGCGTCACTCCCGATGATAACCCCCCACCACCGACAGGCAGGATCACCAGATCGGGTGGCGTCGGGCATTGAGTCAAAATTTCAACCCCCACAGAAGCCTGCCCTTCAATCACGTCATCATCATCAAAAGGCGCAAGAAAATAGCCGCCGGTTTCAGAGCAATAGGCCTGCGCAGAGGCCAATGTGTCGTCAAAATAGTCCCCAACAAGGCGTATTTCGACAGAATCCCCGCCGAAGATACGGGTCTTATCAACCTTCTGCTGCGGCGTCGTCACCGGCATAAAAATCACACTGCGCACGCCGAAATGGTTGCAGACATAGGCCACGCCCTGCGCGTGATTTCCAGCAGAGGCACAAACAAAAACATCCTGCTCTGGCGCTTGGGCGCGGACCTTTCGAATGGCGTTAAACGCCCCCCGAATTTTATAGGACCGGACCGGTGTAAGGTCTTCGCGCTTCAACCAAATATCGGCCGCATAAATCGCCGAGAGATGGGCATTGCGCTGCAACGGTGTTTCAGGAAAAAGGGTGCGCATTCGGGAAGCAGCCGCAAGGGCGGTATCGGTGAAATCTGACATGCAACAGCTTTGCCCTGCCGCAACGCGCGGCGCAAGCACCAAGGCAAGCGCACGTTTTGCCAAGATCCCTTAAGAAACACCCTTTGCCCCACACCACACCTTGCCCTAAAGGGAAAAACGCGGTAACGCGCGTCTAAAATCTGAAGTTGTTGGAGATCAAGATGTCCGCGCCCAAAAAAGTCGTCCTTGCCTATTCAGGCGGTCTCGATACGTCGATCATTCTGAAATGGCTGCAAACCGAGTACGACTGCGAAGTTGTCACCTTTACCGCTGACCTTGGTCAGGGCGAAGAGCTGGAGCCCGCCCGCAAGAAGGCCGAATTGCTGGGCATCAATCCCGACAACATCTTTATCGAAGACCTGCGCGAGGAATTCGTCCGCGATTTCGTTTTCCCGATGTTCCGCGCCAATGCGGTTTACGAAGGGCTTTATCTGCTGGGCACCTCTATTGCGCGCCCGCTGATTTCCAAGCGTTTGATTGAAATCGCAGAAGCCACTGGTGCGGATGCGGTTGCCCATGGCGCGACTGGCAAAGGCAATGATCAGGTGCGCTTCGAGCTTGCCGCCTATGCGCTAAACCCCGACATCAAAGTGATCGCCCCGTGGCGGGAATGGGATCTGCAGTCGCGCACCAAACTACTGGAATTTGCCGAAGCGCATCAGATTCCAATCGCCAAAGACAAGCGCGGCGAGGCGCCTTTCTCTGTGGATGCCAACCTGCTGCACACCTCTTCCGAAGGCAAAGTGCTGGAAGATCCAGCCGTAGATGCGCCAGATTATGTTTATCAGCGCACGGTAAATCCCGAGGATGCCCCAAACGAGCCTGAGTTTGTTGAAATCGGCTTTGAAAAAGGCGACGCGGTCAGCATTAATGGCGAAGCCATGAGCCCGGCCACGGTTCTAACCAAACTGAATGAACTGGGGGGCAAGCACGGCATCGGGCGTCTTGACCTTGTAGAGGGACGTTTTGTTGGCATGAAATCCCGCGGGATTTATGAAACCCCCGGCGGCACATTGCTACTGGAGGCCCATCGCGGCATCGAGCAAATCACCATGGATCGCGGCGCGATGCATCTGAAAGATGAGCTGATGCCAAAATATGCGGAACTGATCTACAACGGTTTCTGGTACAGCCCTGAACGCGAAATGCTACAGGCCGCCATCGATAATTCGCAGGATCATGTCACCGGTACTGTGCGTCTGAAACTTTACAAAGGCGCCGCCCGCACCGTGGGACGCTGGTCAGAGCATTCGCTTTATTCCGAAGCCCACGTCACTTTCGAAGATGACGCCGGTGCCTATGATCAAAAAGACGCAGCCGGCTTTATTCAGTTGAATGCATTGCGCCTGAAGCTGATTGCCGCACGGAACCGTCGCGTTCAAAAGTAAAAAGCTAAGGGCACTGGGATGAGTGGGGGCAGCCCCGCGCCGCCTAGTGCCCTTTTCTTATCCATCGATAAAAAGCATCGCCCCACGGGCGGCTTTGCCCCCATTCCCCCTTTGAAAATTGTTACAGCACTCTTACCCGAGTAAGAGTTTCCGGCAGTGGTTTTGCCAATTTCGGGTATATTTCCTGCCTTTTGGTAAACTCTGCTCACCAAGCGGTGAACTCACCAAGCGGTGAATTGCGCAGGGCTTGGTCCCCTGCGCATGGTGATCCTGAAAGGGACCATGCCATGCATATTCAAGCCGAAAACCTTAAAACCACCCTCTTGGCGCTATCGATTGCCATCGGGTTAATGATCTGCAGCGAGCGGGCACACGCCGCCGAAGCAGAAACGGCGATCGTGGCAGGCGGGTGTTTCTGGTGCGTTGAGAGCGATTTCGAAAGCGTGCGCGGTGTGATCAGCGCCGAAAGCGGGTACACCGGCGGCGCGCAGGCCAATCCGACCTATAAACAGGTCACAAAGGGTGGTTCAGGTCACTATGAGGCCGTGCGGATTTCCTATGATCCCGACATCATCAATTATGAACAGATCATTTCACTTTTTTTCCGCTCCGTCGATCCGACCGATGCCGGTGGCCAGTTCTGTGATCGCGGCGAGAGCTATCGCACTGCGATTTTTGTCAAAAACACAGAACAGAAACGCATTGCGCAGGCTCAAAAGACCGAAGCCGGAGCGGCGTTGGGCCAGAAGATTGTGACGCCGATTCTCGAGGCAACGCCGTTTTACATGGCTGAAGCCTACCATCAGGATTATTACAAAGGCACGAAACGCGTGCTGACGCGCTTTGGTCCGAAAAAACAATCGGATGCCTACACGCGTTATCGCCAAGCCTGTGGTCGTGACAAGCGCGTACAAGCGCTTTGGGGGTCTGATGCCCCCTTCACGAAAAAATACCTTAACTAGATTTGGCTAGAAAGGCCTCGACCTCTTCACGGGTGGGAATGGCATCCGCCGCCCCCGAACGCGTGACTTTCAGCGCAGCGGCCGCTGAGGCAAAGCGCATCGCTTCGGGTACAGCGGCGCCCTGCGCGCGCGCGGCGGCGAAAAACCCCGCGAATGTATCTCCGGCAGCGGTGGTGTCCACCGGGGTTACGTCGAAACTGTCACAGTCATGCACCTCACCCGATCTGGACCGCCACGTCGCACCATCTTTGCCGCGCGTGATCAATACTTCGGGCACATCAAGCCCTTCTGGCGTCACGCCCAGCGCCTCTGCCAATTGCGCCGCCTCGATCTCATTAACGGCCAAAAGAGTGATATAGGGCAACACGGCCTTGATCGCAGATACAGAAAAAGGCGCCGCAGAATACACGACATTCAGACCCTTTTCCTGCGCAATTTGCGCCGCCTCGGCCTGAAATCCGGTTTCGTTCTGCAAAAGCAGGCTGTCCCCGACTTCCGCATTTTCCAAAGCCCTCGTGATCAGCGCCGCCGGAAAAGCAAAATTGGCCCCCTGCAACAGGACAATCGCGTTTTCAGCGGATTGATCCACGTTAATAATCGCGTGGCCAGTGGGGCCTTCTACCGTTTCGACAAAGCGCACATCCACGCCGTAAGAGGCAAGTCGGTCCCGCGCCCAAGCCCCGTCTGATCCGACTGCACCAATGTGAAACACCTTGGCGCCCGCACGTGCGGCGGCCACAGATTGATTGGTTCCCTTTCCCCCCAGTCCGATGGTCAGGCTTTTTGCCGCGAGCGTTTCCCCCGGCGCCGGTAAATGCGGCACGTCATAGACGTGATCCGCATTGATAGAGCCGAGGTTATAAAGCGTCATTGCCCAACCTTACAGGCTGCGACCAGCGCCATGTTCAGGATATCGTTCGATGTTGAAACCGACGAACAAATCTGGATCGACTGGTCCACACCGGCCAGAATGGGGCCAATCACCGTTGCGCCGGCCATTTCCTGCATCAACTTAACGGAAATAGAGGCAGAGTGGCGCGCCGGAACAACCAGAATATTGGCCGGACCTGTCAGGCGTGAAAACGGATAATTCTCTTGCGCTTTGGGGTTCAGCGCAACATCGACAGTCATTTCGCCTTCGTATTCGAAATCCACCCCCATCTGATCCAGCACTCGCGGCGCGGCTTGCAGTTTTTCGGTACGCTCGGTGACCGGATACCCAAAAGTCGAAAAGCTGACAAAAGCGACCCGTGGCTCTAGCCCCATCATCCGCGCAACTTCGGCGCTTCGGATGGCGATATTGGCCAGATCCTCTTTTTCGGGCCATTCATGGACCAGCGTATCCGCAATCAAAACGATCCGCCCTTTATGCAAAACCGCCGTGACACCAACGGCCCCATCTTTAGCGCGCGCATCAAAGACGTGGTTGATCAATTCCAGCACCTGTGCGGATTTACGCGTCGCACCTGTTACCATGCCATCGCCATGACCATGGGCTAACATCAAAGCGGAAAACACATGGCGGTCCCGCGCGGCAAGGCGGTGAATATCTGCCTTATCAAACCCGTGGCGCTGCAAACGCTTATAAAGAAAGTCTTTATATTCCTCTAGATGGACCGAGTTTTTGGCGTTCACGATTTCCAGATCGCCAAAGGAATCCTCAATACCGATTTCCGTAAGTCGGGCTTTGACGTCTTCTTCGCGGCCCACAATTACTGCCTGCCCATAGCCAGAGCGTTGATAATTCACCGCCGCACTGAGCACGCGATTGTCATCACCCTCAGAGAAAATCATCCGCGCCTGTGCGGCACGGGCGCGGGTGTTGATCCCGCGCAGCACCGATGCCGTAGGGTCCATCCGCGATTTCAGCGCCAACTCATAGGCGTCCATATCCACAATCGGGCGACGGGCGACCCCTGTATCCATGCCAGCGCGGGCAACGGCAGGCGGAATGACGTGGATCAGCCGCGGATCAAAGGGGGTCGGAATAATGTAATCACGGCCAAAGGTCAGCTTGGTGCCATAGGCCATAGCAACTTCGTCCGGCACATCACGCCGCGCCAGATCGGCCAGTGCGCGCGCACAGGCGAGCTTCATTTCATCGTTGATTGCGCGGGCATGAATATCCAGCGCCCCACGGAACAGATAAGGAAAGCCAAGAACATTATTGACCTGATTGGGATAATCAGACCGCCCGGTGGCGACGATCGCATCTTCGCGCACTTCATGGGCTTCTTCGGGGGTGATTTCCGGATCGGGGTTGGCCATAGCAAAAATAACCGGATTGGGCGCCATCGAGGCCACCATTTCCGGCGTCACCGCCCCCTTGGCCGAAACACCCAGAAACACATCCGCTCCGTCCATGGCTTCGACCAGGCTGCGCGCATCGGTATTGGCGGCATGGGCCGATTTCCACTGGTTCATGCCTTCGGTGCGACCCTGATAGATCACGCCCTTGGTGTCACAAACCAGACAATTATCGTGCTTTGCACCCATGGCCTTGATCAGTTCGATGCAAGCGATACCCGCAGCGCCCGCCCCGTTCAGAACGATGCGACAATCTTCGATGCGCTTGCCCGAGATTTTCAGCGCGTTGATCAATCCGGCGGCGCAAATCACCGCTGTGCCGTGCTGGTCATCATGGAAAACCGGAATATCCATGAGCTCTTTGAGCTGCTGCTCAATGATAAAACATTCCGGTGCCTTGATGTCTTCAAGGTTGATCCCGCCAAAGCTGGGGCCCATCAGCTTTACGGCGTTAATAAAAGCTTCGGGATCTTCGGTGTCGAGCTCAATGTCGATAGAGTTCACATCAGCAAAGCGTTTGAACAATACGCTTTTACCTTCCATCACCGGCTTGGACGCCAGCGCCCCCAGATTGCCTAGCCCCAGAATGGCCGTGCCGTTGGAAATCACCGCGACGGTATTGCCTTTGGTGGTGTAATCATAAGCGGCTTCAGGGTTTTCGGCGATCGCCTCAACCGGAACAGCCACGCCGGGGGAATAGGCCAGCGATAGATCGCGCTGGGTGGTCATCGGTTTTGTCGCTACGACCTCATATTTTCCCGGACTTGGATTCAAATGATAGGCGAGTGCCTCTTCCGGTGTAACCTTGCTTCTCGATGCCATCTAACTGCTCCCTCTCTCTGCCCTCCGGCCTATGCCAGCATGGCCGATCATTCAATACGAGAGGCCTCAGAATTCCATGATTTTTCCAAAAATGTCGCCAGTTCAGCGAATTTTTTCGATAAACTGCGTGAATTTACCGGTCTTACGAAACTTTTGATCGGTATGAAGCTAGAATCACCAAAGCCGTCAACAATCACAAACCGGTCTTCATCGCCCCGTTCGTTCAGAACAATATTGCCGGGATTAAGGTCATTCACCAACATATCCCAATCCCGAATTTGCTGGATAAGACGGTTAATCAACAACAGATGATGCGCCGAAAACGCCCCGCTCTGCTGCAAAGACTGCACGGTTTTTCCAATGCCCTCGCCTGTGGGTCCGATCTTCTCAACAACCATGCCAAGCCCCTTATCGGTCTGCACCAGCGCCATCAGGTTTGAGACAGGCAAGGGTTCCTGTCGCTGTTCCTGAATGATTTTCAGCTTCAGGTAATAATCATATTCGCGAAACAGAAACCGGAACCGTTGGTTACGGCTGTTGCCTTTTATCCAGTTTCGAATTCGTTTGCGCGGGTTGGGTTTGGCGGGATGCATGACCTTGATCATCAGATCATCGCGGCCCGGCATTGGATAGATCGAACGATATGTGCCCTTGGCCAAGGGTTGCAGATCCCCCAATTGCATCGGCTCTTTGAACATTCCGCCTATCCTTTAGCTGGCATAACTTTCGGGTCGTTTTTCAGGCAGAACCCGCGTAAAAAACATCAGGCAGGTCCGAGTGGCCGAACATAATCCACTTGGGGGCAAGAGTGAACCAGGCGAAAACGGGCGTGACGCCGATGATGGCGCAGTTTCTGGAAATCAAGGCAGAGTATCCCGATGCTTTGCTGTTCTACCGCATGGGCGATTTCTATGAGATGTTTTTTGACGACGCCATCGCCGCAGCCGAAGCGCTTGATATTGCCTTAACAAAACGCGGCAAACATCAGGGCGCGGAAATCCCCATGTGCGGGGTGCCCCATCACGCCGCCGAAAGCTATTTCCTGACGCTGATCCGCAAAGGCTTTCGTGTGGCGGTATGCGAACAGCTTGAAAACCCTGCAGAGGCGAAAAAACGCGGGGCGAAATCTGTGGTTAAACGCGGAGTGGTCCGGCTTGTCACCCCCGGCACTTTGACCGAAGATTCCCTGCTGGAAGCGCGCCGCCACAATTTTCTGGCGGCCTATTCCGAACTGCGGGACGAAGGCGCGCTGGCCTGGGTTGATATTTCCACCGGAGAGTTCCGCGTGATCCCCTGTCCGCCGGTGCGTTTGGGGCCAGAGCTTGCCCGGCTGGCGCCAAAGGAACTGCTCGTTTCGGAGAGCCAAGAGCAGAGTTTGGCCCAGTTAGTCACGGATTCCGGTGCCGCCATCACCCCGCTCTCCCGTGGGAGCTTTGACAGCACATCGGCAGAAACCCGCGTGACCAGCCTGTTGAATGTCTCGACGCTGGATGCCTTCGGACGGTTCAATCGCGCCGAAATCTCGGCGATGGGGGCGATTGTCGAATACCTCGACATGACCCAAAAAGGCAAACTGCCGCTGCTTCGCGCGCCGCAAAGGGAAAATGCTGGCGGGGTCATGCAGATTGACGCCGCAACACGACGCAACCTTGAACTGACTCAAGCCCTGAGTGGCGGGCGCGAGGGCTCTTTGATTGCGGCCATCGACCGGACCGTCACAGCGGCGGGCGCCCGACTTCTGGAACGCAGGCTGTCCAGCCCCTCCAGAAATCTGGCAACGGTGCACGCGAGACTAGATGCCGTCAGCCATATGGTCGACAACACGGCGGATCGCGACGATCTACGCGACACCCTGCGCAAAGCCCCCGATATGGATCGCGCACTGTCGCGCATCGGACTGGATCGGGCCGGTCCGCGTGATCTGGCGGCCATTCGCAACGGGCTGACCCAGGCACACCGGCTGTTTGAGGCACTTTCCGCGCAGAGCTTGCCAGCGCTGCTGGCAGAAGCGCGGCAGGATCTGCAGGGCCATGATACCTTGCTCGATCTTCTGGATGCAGCCTTGATTGCTGATCCGCCGCTGTTGGCGCGAGATGGGGGGTTCATCGCCCCCAGATATAACGACGAATTGGACGAGGCCCGCACCCTGCGCGACGAAGGGCGCAGTGTCATCGCCGCAATGCAGGCGGAATATGCCGAAACCACCGGCATCCCGAGCCTGAAGGTAAAGCATAACAACGTGCTGGGTTATTTCATCGAAACCACTGCAACCCACGCCGAAAAAATGCTCTCTGCGCCGCTGTCGGAAACCTTTATCCACCGGCAAACAACGGCCAATGCCGTGCGATTCACCACCGTGCCCCTTTCGGAAATGGAAACCAAGATTCTGAACGCAGGAAACCGCGCGCTCGAGATTGAAAAGCGGCTCTATACCAGCCTGATCGACGCAATTCTGGATGTGGTTGCGCAAATCGGGCAAACCGCGCGCGCCTTGGCGGAGTTTGACGTAACCGCCGCGCTGGCTGATCTGGCGGCTGGCGAAAACTGGTGTCGCCCGCGTGTCGATGACAGCCGTAGTTTCATCATTTCGGACGGGCGGCACCCTGTGGTCGAACGGGCTTTGCGCAAGGCTGGCAGCGGGCCGTTTATCGCCAACGACTGTGATCTCGCCGATGGTTCTGAGGGCGCCGATATCTGGTTGCTGACGGGTCCGAACATGGCCGGTAAATCGACCTTTCTTCGCCAAAATGCACTGATTGCCCTGCTTGCCCAAATGGGCAGCTTCGTGCCCGCATCTGAGGCCCATATCGGGTTGGTGTCGCAATTATTCTCGCGCGTTGGCGCGGCTGATGATCTGGCGCGGGGACGATCGACCTTTATGGTCGAGATGGTCGAAACCGCAGCCATTCTGAATCAAGCGGATGAGCGCGCTTTGGTTATTCTGGATGAAATCGGGCGCGGCACGGCCACCTATGACGGCCTGTCTATCGCTTGGGCGACGCTGGAACATCTGCACGAAGCCAATAAGTCCCGCGCGCTTTTTGCCACGCACTACCACGAAATGACCGCGCTTGCAGCGAAATTGGACGGTGTTGAAAACGCCACGGTGGCGGTCAAGGAGTGGGAAGGCGATGTGATCTTTTTGCACGAAGTTCACAAAGGTGCCGCGGACCGATCCTATGGCGTGCAGGTTGCTAAGCTCGCCGGTCTACCGGACAGCGTGGTTGAGCGGGCGCGGGTTGTACTGGAATCGCTGGAGCAAGGCGAACGCGAAGGCGGGGCGAAACAGAAAACGTTGATCGATGATCTGCCGCTGTTCTCTGCCGCAGCACCGCCTGTTGCCGCAACGCCGAAAGGGCCAAATCCGCTTCAGCAAAAACTGTCTGACATCCATCCGGACGAGTTGACACCAAAACAGGCGCTGGAGCTTTTGTATGAATTAAAGGCGCTGGAAAACTAAAACCCCGACACAAAGGCCGGGGTTTAAAGTATTGAGGTTTAGGATTTCGGGGTTGAGGACACACCAACCTGCGCCGGACGCAACAGCCGGTCATGTAACATAAAGCCTTCAGCCATGACCTGAATAATGTCACCCGCTACGGTGTTGGGCACCGGGGCTTCGAACATGGCCTGATGGTGTTTCGGATCGAACTTTTCGCCCACTTCCGGTGCGACCTTTTCGATGCCGTGTTTGGCAAAAACGTTCAGGATTTCGCGTTGGGTCAGCTCGATCCCCTCGATCAGGGCTTTGTTGGCCTCGCGGGCCTCATCCGTAACCGTTTCCAATGCGCGATGCAGGTTGTCATAGACCGGCAACATGTCACGGGCCAGCTTGGAGCCGCCATATTGCTCTGCTTCACGACGGTCGCGTTCGCTGCGTTTACGGCTGTTTTCCGCATCCGCCATGACCCGCATGACACGGTCTTTCAGCTGATCCCGTTCGGCGCGCAGCGCCTCCAGCTCATCCGCGTCTTCTTCTTCTTGCGTGATGTCGATCTCTTCTTCACCGAAGAGCTCTTCTTCCAAAGCGTCCAGATCGTCCAGAAACGCGTCTTCTTTCTTTGGTTCTGCCATGTCTCACCTATTATCCCTGGTCAGAGATCAATCTCCCGACCAGCTGCGCCGTGTAATCCACAATCGGCACAATTCGTCCGTAGTTCAGGCGCGTCGGTCCGATGACCCCAACCGCGCCCACAATTTTTCGATCAGCGTTCATATAAGGAGAAACCACCAAAGAGGAACCCGAAAGTGAAAAGAGTTTGTTCTCTGAGCCAATAAAAATGCGCACACCCTCGCCTTCCTCGGCCAATTCAAGGAATTCGGCGATATCACGCTTGCGTTCAAGGTCATCAAACAGGCTCCGGACTTTTTCAAGGTCCTCGATTTCATCGCTGTCTTGCAGCAGATTCGCCCGACCGCGGACAATCAGCCGTTCGTAGGATTCGCCCTTATCCGCCCAAATCGCCGTGCCGCTTTCGACAAGATCACGGGACAGGCTGTCAATTTCCTGCCGCCGTTTCTTAATTTCAGCAGACACCGCACCATGCAATTCAGACAGGGTCTTGCCTTCCGCAGCAGCATTCAGAAAATTGGACGCTTCGCGCAGGGAAGAAGGCGTTTGGCCCAGCGGCGGGCGAAACACTCGGTTTTCAACGTGCCCATCAGCAAAGACCAGTACCACAAGGGCGCGCTCTGTCCCGAGAGAGACAAATTCGATGTGTTTAATCGGCGCTTCATGTTTGGGCGCCAACACAAGGCTCGCCCCGTGGGTCAGGCCCGACAAAGCCGAACCGACCCGATCCAACAGACTGCCGACATCACCGTCTTTATTTCCCAAACTCGTGTCTATTCTGGCCTGATCGTTCCGATCAAGATCTCCGACTTCTAGCAACCCATCGACAAACATCCGCAACCCAGACTGGGTTGGAATGCGGCCCGCAGAAATATGCGGCGCCTGTAAAAGACCCAGATACTCAAGATCTTGCATGACATTACGCACCGTCGCCGCGGAAACCTTTTCAGACAGCGTGCGCGTCAGGGTGCGCGAACCGACAGGATCACCGGTTTCCAGATAGCCCTCAACAACGCGCCGGAAAACTTCGCGGCTGCGGTCATTCATTTCTGATAAAAGCTTGCTTCGGTCTGTCATAATATCGCTTTGGTTAAGCTAGGCGTTATTAAAGTCCATTCTGGGCCAAGGTCAATCGGGCTTGCTATTACGGTCAGGTCGCGGGTATCTGTGCGCAACCCCGAACCAAAGGATTTTCCCATGCGCCCTTCTGGCAGAAACGTTAGCGAAATGCGCCCGGTTTCAATTGAAACCGGTGTTACAAAACACGCCGAAGGCTCTTGCCTGATCAAATGTGGCGACACCCATGTTCTTTGTACTGCGACCATCGATGAGCGCGTACCGCCGTTTCTGAAAAACTCCGGACTTGGCTGGGTAACGGCTGAATACGGCATGCTGCCCCGTGCCACCAACACACGGATGCGCCGCGAGGCCAAGAACGGTCAATCCGGTCGGACGCAAGAAATCCAGCGCCTGATCGGCCGCGCGTTGCGCGCCGGCGTCGATCGTGTTGCCTTGGGGGAACGCCAGATCACCGTGGACTGTGATGTTATTCAGGCTGATGGCGGCACCCGTTGTGCCTCCATCACTGGCGGTTGGGTTGCCCTGCGTCTGGCGGTAAATAAGCTGATGAAAACCGGAGAGGTGATTTCTGATCCTTTGGTTGATCCTGTTGCCGCCGTTTCATGCGGGATTTATGCGGGACAACCGGTACTTGATCTGGACTACCCCGAAGACTCTGAGGCCGGTGTTGATGGCAATTTCATCATGCTGGGATCAGGACCACTGATCGAAGTACAAATGTCCGCTGAGGGCTCTGTTTTCTCGCGTGGGCAAATGGATGAGCTGCTGGACTTGGCAGAAAAAGGCGTCTCCGAACTGGTCGCCGCACAAAAGGCTGCGACGGCATAATGACGCGGAAGCTCTCTGAAGCCAAAATTGTTCTGGCCAGCCACAATAAGGGCAAGCTGAAAGAGATTTCGGCCTTGTTAGAGCCTTTTGGCATCGAAGTTGTCTCTGCCGGTGATCTTGGATTTGAAGAGCCGGAAGAGACCGAAAACACCTTTGCCGGCAACGCGCGGATCAAAGCGCATTTTGCCGCCAATGCTTCGGGCCTGCCTGCGCTTTCTGATGACAGCGGACTCGAAGTTGATGCATTGGACGGCGCGCCGGGCGTTTATACAGCGGATTGGGCCGAAACCCCGAATGGGCGGGATTTTCCCATGGCGATGGCCAAGGTTCAGGGATTGCTGGATGAAAAATCCGCCCCTGCTCCGCGCAAGGCGCGCTTTTGCTGCACCCTCTGCCTTGCCTGGCCTGACGGTCATGACGAGGTGTTTGCCGGCACGGTTTCGGGTGAATTGGTTTGGCCGATGCGCGGGGTGCATGGTTTTGGTTTTGATCCGGTCTTTTTGCCGGAAGGAGAGTCCGAAACCTTTGGCGAAATGGACCCAGATAAAAAACACGGCATGAGCCATCGCGCCGATGCTTTCCGCAAACTCGTTGCAGGCTGTTTTGATTGAAGACTGGCAAAATGGCGGCTTTGGACTCTATGTCCACTGGCCGTTTTGCCAATCTAAATGCCCGTATTGTGACTTTAATTCTCATGTTTCCGCGCAAATAGATCAATATGAATGGCGCGATGCTTATCTTTCAGAGATCAGACGCGCAGGAGCAGAAACCGGTCCACGGGTTTTGAACACCGTCTTTTTTGGCGGCGGCACGCCCAGCTTGATGCAGCCCGATATTGTGCATGATATCCTCAACGAAGTGCGCAAAACCTGGCCCCAATCCAACGATTTTGAAGTCACTCTGGAAGCGAACCCCAGCTCTGTCGAGGCGGGTCGTTTCAATGGCTACAGAGATGCCGGTGTAAACCGGATCTCCATGGGAATTCAGGCGCTAAACGATGTCGATCTGCGGCGGTTGGGGCGTTTACACTCTGTCGCCGAGGCCCGATCTGCGTTTGAGATCGCCCGAAAAGCCTTTGATAGGGTCAGTTTTGACCTGATCTATGCACGACAAGATCAGGATCTTCAGCACTGGAAAGCTGAGTTGTCAGAGGCCCTAACTATGGCGATCGACCACCTTTCGCTGTATCAATTGACGATTGAAGAAGGCACTGCTTTTGGTGATCGCTATGCGGCAGGGAAACTAGCGGGCTTACCGGTGGATGACACCGCCGCCGACATGTACGCCGCCACGCAAGAGATATGCGCCGCCGCCGGATTGCCCGCCTATGAGGTATCAAACCACGCTGCGGATTCCACTCAATCGCGGCATAATCTGATCTATTGGCGATATGGTGATTATGTTGGCATCGGGCCCGGTGCCCATGGGCGGGTGACGATGCAAGGCAATAAGCTGGCCACAGAGGCATGGCGGCAACCGTCAAAATGGCTTGAATCCGTGCGTCGGGATGGATCTGGTCTTCGGAATATCGAATCCATCGCGCTGGATGATCAAGCCAATGAATATTTGATGATGGGTTTGCGATTGCGCGAAGGTATTTCGAATGCCCGCTATCAATCGCTTTCCGGTCAACCATTGCCCGCTGACCGCCTGAGCCAGCTGCAAGACATTGGAATGATCGAAACCACTGGCGATATCGTCAAAGCAACGGATCAGGGGCGCGCTGTTCTGAATGCGGTTTTGCGCGAGCTCATGGCGGATCGATAAGCGATGAAAATACTTTGGACATGCGCCGGATTGACGGCCCTCGCCCTTGGCGCGATTGGAATCCTGCTGCCCCTCTTGCCGACAGTACCTTTTTTGATTTTGGCGGCATTTTGCTTTGCCCGCTCATCCGAACGGCTGCATGATTGGTTGCTGACTCACCCGACTTTTGGCCCCCCGATAGAGGACTGGAACCAGCACGGCGCGATCCGGCCCGCCGCGAAACGGCTGGCAACCCTCTCTATTGCGGCGGCTTTCGGGATTTCGCTGTTTCTTGGGGTTAAAACGACGGTCCTTATCATTCAGGCTGTCGTTCTATCCCTTGTGCTGCTGTTTATTTGGAGCCGCCCTGGCTCGTAAGAGACAGGATGCGGCACAATTCATCCAATTGTTCCAATGACTTATAGGAAATCGTGATTTTTCCGGTTTCCTTACCCTGATGATGGTCCACACTGACAGGCATTTTCAAAGTTGCCGAAAGATCGCCTTCCAGTGCAATTGTATCGGCGTCCTTCGCCCCCTTTGACGCGGTTTGCGCCTTGGGTTTTGCGGGCGCCTGCCCCTGCTTTACCAAACGCTCGGTTTCGCGAACCGATAGACCCTTGGCGACAACAATCTTTGCCAATTCCGACGGGTTCTCTGTCGTGATCAACGCCCGCGCATGACCCGTGCTGATTTGACCTTCACGCAGCAATTGCAGCACATCGTCTGGCAGCGACAACAGACGCAACAGGTTTGCGATATAGGAACGGCTTTTTGACAGGGCCTCCGCCAGTTTTTCCTGCGTATGGCCAAATCGATCCATCAACTGACGATAACCGATAGCCTCTTCGACCGCATTTAAATCTGCGCGCTGAATATTCTCGATGATGGCGATCTCAAGAACTTCTGTATCGTCCAATGTCCGGATCAATACCGGCACGTCATGCAACTGCGCACGTTGCGCGGCACGCCAGCGGCGTTCCCCCGCAACGATTTCAAACATTCCGTCCTGACGCGGATCAGGACGCACAATCAACGGCTGGATCACGCCCTTTTCTTTGATCGAGGACGCAAGCTCCGCCAACGCTTCTTCTTCAAAAAACCGTCGGGGCTGGTCGGGATTTGGGCGGATTTTCTCGACCGGGAGGATATTTTCAGCCTTTGGCCGTATCTCAGTCGTCGTTGTTGACTCATCCAGATTAACATCAGACATCAATGCCGAAAGACCGCGACCCAAGCCTTTGCGTTGTGGTTTTTTATCCGTCATTTCAACACCTTAAACTCTATTCATTTCATGCCGAGAGACCAGCTCTGTGGCCATTTCCCGATAGGCCTCGCTACCCTTGGAGGCAGAATCATATTCCAACACCGGCAAGGCAAAAGACGGCGCTTCGCTTACGCGAACGTTCCGCGGAATGACGGTTTTAAAAACCAGATCACCAAGATTATCCCGGGCATCCAATTCGACCTGCCGAGATAAGTTGTTCCGCCCGTCATACATTGTCATCACAACCCCTTCGATCCGAAGATCGGGATTGGCGGACTGACGGACCTCTCGGATGGTCAACATCAATTGCGACAACCCCTCAAGGGCAAAAAATTCGGACTGCAGCGGCACAAGTACTGAATGGGCTGCCACCATCGCATTTACCGTCAACAGATTGAGCGACGGCGGACAGTCTATGAGCACGTAATCCAGCTGATAACCATCAATCGACGGCTGACGTAACGCGTCATGCAGCAGAAAACTGCGCTTTTCATTGGAAAAAAGCTCAATATCGGCAGAACTCAGGTCTGTTGTCGCGGGAATGATCCCCAGTCCGGCAATCTCTGTATCTTGAATCACATCCTGAAGCTGTGCGTCTCCTGCAATCAGATCATAGGCCGTGTTCTGGCGTTTGCTTTGCTCAATCCCCAGCCCGGTTGACGCGTTCCCCTGAGGATCAATATCAACCAACAGAACGCGTTTCCCTTTTTCCGCCAGTGCCGCAGCCAGATTTATCGATGTTGTAGTCTTACCGACGCCGCCCTTTTGATTTGCGATTGCAATAATTCTTGGCCCCGCGGGGCGAGTAGGATCAGACACGCGTGATTCCTTTGATCTCAAGTATGACAGCCTGTGACTCAGTGATACTTGGGATTACCGTTTCTGAGAAGTCCCAGCGGTGCCGTGCGGCGTCAATTTCTTGTTGATAACTTGCGCCTTTCTGAAAAAGCGCCACGCCAGAGGGGGCAAGGTGCATTTCTGCGAATTCAAACAAGATATCAAGCGGCGCAAGAGCGCGTGCACTTAAGACATCGGCGTGCAAGGGGGCTACTTTTTCAATCCGGTCGGCGTGGATTTTGACGTCCACGCCGGTTTCTCGCGCTACCGTCCGCAGAAAAGCTGCCTTTCTTTGATCGCTTTCAACGCAGTTGAACGAGAGCTCCGGCCTTTTCTCTTTGGCAAGAATCGCCACGACCATGCCCGGAAACCCGCCGCCGGACCCAAGATCGCTCCAGCCTTTTGCTGAATCAGGCGCGACGTCAAAAACCTGTGCAGAGTCCAGTATGTGCCGGGTCCAAAGATCATTCAGTGTGTTTTTGGACACAAGATTAATGGCAGGATTCCACTTATTCAAAAGTCCTGCATAGATTTCCAGCCGAGAGAATGTTTCACGTGAAACATCGCATTGCGCAGTAAAGGCCTCAAAAGCGACCGTCATACCGCCTGCTTCTTTTCGAACTGCCGAATTTTGGCCAATACCAAAGACAGTGCAGCGGGTGTCATTCCGTCCACACGGCCGGCCTGACCAAGTGTTCTTGGTCGAACAGTCTCCAGTTTTGTACGCAATTCATTGGACAACCCCTGCATGCCAACATAGGTGAAATCCGCCGGAATCTTCTGGTTTTCATCCCGCATCAACGCATCAATGTCTTTCTGCTGACGATCCAGATAGTTCTGATATAGGGCGTCTTTACTGACCTGCGCCTGTATTTCAGTGTCTATATCGGCGAACTCCGGTGCAATTGTGACCAGCTTAGCAAAGTCCATTTCCGGAAGCGAAAGCGATTCATAGCCGTTCCGGCGCGGACCGTCTTTGTTGATTTTAACCCCCTGCTCCGCAAGAACACGTGGCGTTACGGAAAACTGTGCAAGACGCGCACGCGCTGTTGAGAGGCGCTCCATCTTATCGGCGAACTGGGTTTCTCGCTGCTCTCCGACAATGCCAAGCGCAATCCCTTTTGGTGTCAGCCGCTGATCCGCATTATCGGCCCGCAGCGACAGACGGAATTCGGCGCGCGAGGTAAACATACGGTAGGGCTCAGTGACCCCCCGCGTGACCAAATCATCGATCATCACCCCGATGTAGGATTCAGAACGAGAGAATACGACAGGTTCCATACCCTGTGCGGAGCGCGCGGCATTCAAACCAGCAACCAGACCTTGCGCGGCAGCTTCCTCATATCCTGTGGTGCCGTTGATCTGACCCGCAAGATATAGACCAGGAACGGATTTTAACTCCAGCGATTCTTGGAGTGCGCGGGGGTCAACATAGTCATATTCAATCGCATATCCCGGCTGCAAAATGCGCGCATTTTCCAATCCGAAAATGGAATGCACGTAGTCTTCTTGCACATCTTCGGGCAACGAAGTCGAAATGCCATTCGGATAGACCGTATCGTCATCCACCCCTTCTGGCTCCAGAAAGATTTGATGTGAGGTTTTTTCCGCAAACCGGACGATTTTATCTTCGATCGAAGGGCAATACCGTGGCCCAACGCCGTCAATGTGCCCGCCATACATCGCAGAGCGATCAAGGTTTTGACGGATAATCTCGTGGGTTTTTTCGTTTGTATGCGTGATGCCACAGGAAATCTGCGGGGCGCTCACCGATTTAGACATAAAGGAAAACAAAGTCGGCGTATCATCACCGGGCTGCATTTCCAAGGCGTCCCAATTGATCGTCTTACCATCCAGACGCGGCGGGGTACCCGTTTTTAACCGACCGAGCGGAAGCCCATAAGAATCAATACGTTCGGCAAGTTTAACCGAGGGCTTATCCCCCATTCGACCACCGGGACGGGAAACATCGCCAATGTGTATCACACCGCGCAAAAACGTGCCCGTGGTCAAAACTACCGCATGGGCATTGATATGGTTGCCGTCACCTAGAATAACGCCGCGAACAGCATCACCTTGATGGATCAGATCTGCAACTTCGCCCTCTATAATCTGTAGGTTTTCAAGCAATCCGAGCTCTGCCTGAACCGCCAGTCGATAGAGTTTGCGGTCAGCTTGGGTGCGCGGTCCTTGCACGGCGGGGCCTTTGCGGCGATTTAGCAAACGAAATTGAATGCCCGCCTTATCCGCAACGCGTCCCATGATCCCGTCCAGCGCATCAATTTCGCGCACGAGATGCCCTTTGCCCAGACCTCCAATCGCCGGATTGCAGCTCATCACACCAATTGAATCAGCTTTCAGCGTAATCAACGCCGTACGCGCACCTGCGCGGGCCGCAACATGGGCTGCATCTGCACCGGCATGGCCGCCACCGACCACAACAACATCAAAGTCCGAATGTTTCACGTGAAACACTCCTTACTTACCAAGACAAAAACTGGCGAAAATCTCATCGAGGATTTGCTCTACATCCACGCGACCCACCAAGGAATCCAAAGCGCGGATGACAGTCCGAAGGTCTTCTGCTGCCAATTCTGCGCGATCAGGTCCGTTGCATACCTCAATCCGCGCTGATTCTAAAGCCTCAATTCCATTGAGGATTGCGACACGGTGGCGTTCCCGAATGGCGGCCCCCGCGCCACTGGCTTTTTGTTCTAGAACCGCCGTTATGCGAGAAATCAGTTGCGACACGCCCTGTCCGGTTTTTCCGGATACAGCAAAGCCGTCGGACGTGGAAATATCCGCCTTTCCCAGAACGGTAATATCGTCGTCTTTGGGATGAATGCCCAGAAACTCATGATCTGAGCTTTGCAAAAACACCCGAATATCAGCGGCTTCTGCCCGCACCAACGCACGCTCAATCCCCAAACCTTCAACCAAATCGTCGGTTTCGCGCAGACCTGCTGTATCCAGAACAGTTACAGGCAAGCCGTTCAAATCCATGCGTACTTCGATCACATCCCGAGTCGTGCCCGCAACTTCAGAGGTGATCGCCGCATCCCGACCGGCAAGGGCATTCAACAGCGTGCTTTTGCCAGCATTCGGTGCACCGACGATGGCAATCTCGAATCCATCGCGAATCCGCTCTGCAACAATAGCACCCTCTGCTTCGATGCGAAGTTCTGACGCCACCGCATCGATTAGGTCCAACACTTCCGGACTCACATCAACGGGCACATCTTCGTCGGCGAAATCAATCGTGGCTTCCATCAAGGCAGCGGCCCGGATCAAACGTGTGCGCCAACTTTCGGCCTTTTGCCCAAGGGCGCCGGATAGCACGCGAAAGGCCTGTTTGCGCTGCGCCTCTGTTTCCGCTTCGATCAGATCCCCGAGCCCCTCGATCTGGGCCAGATCCAACCGCTCGTTCTCAAGGGCGCGACGGGTAAATTCTCCGGGTTCAGCAAGCCGTAAGCCCGCCATGGCGCCTAACTCCTGCAGAACAGCAGAAATCACGGCAATACTGCCATGCAATTGCAGCTCTACAGTATCTTCACCGGTAAAACTGGACCCCGCTGCAAAGGTAAGAACCAGTGCTTCGTCCAGCGCTTCGCCTGCTGCGTTTTTTAGAACACGGACAGCAGAATGGCGCGGCTGCGGCAGGTTTCCGGCCAGCTTTTGACCAGCCTCAAAGGCCTCTGTCCCCGAAATACGAAGAACAGAGACACCGGCTTTCCCCCGTGCAGAGGCAAGTGCAAAGATAGTTTCCATTATATTTCAACCACTTACATGGTTATACCGTTAGGCATTCATGGAATCGAAGAACTCGTCGTTGGATTTGGTCTGTTTGAGCTTCGAAATCAGGAATTCAACAGCGTCGGTTGTCCCCATCGGGTTCAGAATGCGGCGCAGCACAAAGGTTTTCTGCAGGTCCTTCGGATTGACCAACAGATCTTCCTTACGGGTGCCGGATTTAAGGATATCAATCGCGGGGAAGACACGCTTGTCAGCGACTTTACGATCCAGAACGATCTCGCTGTTACCGGTGCCTTTGAATTCTTCAAAGATCACCTCATCCATGCGCGAACCGGTATCGATCAGCGCGGTCGAGATAATCGTCAGCGAGCCACCTTCTTCGATGTTACGCGCCGCCCCAAAGAAGCGTTTCGGGCGTTGCAGGGCGTTGGCATCCACACCACCGGTCAGGACCTTACCAGAGGACGGCACAACGGTGTTAAACGCACGGCCCAGTCGCGTGATCGAGTCCAAAAGGATCACAACATCGCGTTTATGCTCGACCAGACGTTTGGCTTTTTCGATCACCATCTCTGAAACAGCGACGTGACGGGTCGCGGGTTCATCAAAAGTCGAAGAAATTACCTCGCCTTTGACCGAGCGCTGCATATCCGTCACCTCTTCGGGGCGTTCGTCGATCAACAGCACGATGAGATAACATTCCGGATGGTTCTTTTCGATGGAATTGGCGATATTTTGTAGCAAAACCGTCTTACCGGTGCGCGGCGGCGCCACGATCAGGGACCGCTGGCCCTTCCCGATGGGCGCAACCAGATCAATGATCCGCGCAGAACGATCCTTGATGGTGGGGTCTTCGACTTCCATTTTCAGTCGCTCATCCGGATAGAGCGGGGTCAGGTTGTCAAAAGCGATTTTGTGGCGGGCTTTTTCCGGATCTTCAAAGTTGATCAGCGTTACGCTGGTCAGGCCAAAATACCGTTCATTATCGCCCGGCGCGCGGATCGCGCCTTCGATGGTATCTCCGGTGCGCAGGGAATACTGGCGGATCATATCGGGAGAGACATAAATATCATCCGGACCCGGCAAGTAATTGGCCTCTGGCGAGCGTAGAAATCCAAAACCATCCTGCAAAACCTCAAGCACACCGTCGCCCGCAATGGTCCAGCCGTCTTCGGCGCGTTCCTTGAGGATCGAAAACATCATATCCCCCTTGCGCATGGTAGAGGCGTTTTCGATCTCCAGCTCTTCGGCCATGGCCAACAGCGATTTGGGGCTTTGGGCCTTAAGATCAGACAGGTTCAAATGGGATTCGCTCATGGAAGATAGTCCTCAACCGGCCGCGACAGCAGCTCACAGTTTTAATCATCGGGAAATACAATAGGCCGGACGGCCAAGTTGAACCCTAGATAGGGCCGCACCCTATCGGAGTCAACAAGCACCTAAAACGGGCGCGCAATCACCGAGAAAACGATTATGATCAGCAAGAGTGTCGGCACCTCATTCATAATCCGGTAGGTGCGGCCACTGCGGGTGTTTTCACTGCGCAGAAACTCTTTGCGGCGATAACCAAGCCAATGATGAAACCAGGTCATCGCAAGAACCGCTGCCGCCTTGGTGTAGGGCCAAAAAGCCGACCAATCGACGATCCCTGGTGTAAAAACCATGATTAGGCCAAAGATCCACGTGGCGGTCATTGCCGGATTCATGATTGCCCGCAACAGGCGCACTTCCATGGTTTGAAACAGCGCGTCGGTGTCAGAGCCGGCTTTAATCCTCTCTGCATGGTAAACGAATAGACGCGGCAAATAGAAAAGCCCCGCCATCCAGGCGATAACGGAAATCACATGGAGGGATTTTACCCATGGATAAATATCAAAGAGAAAATCGGTCATTCGGGCCTCGGGTTTTCTTTGCCCCTCTTAAATAAATATAAAAGAAAGAAGAAGGATGATGTTTTTGTAGTATCGTCCATTTCAGTGGATTATTGAATAACCCCCGAAATAATCCCCGTGGATTTCTGATGTGAATAACTCATGAGAAAAGGTTTGAACTGAATTCAATTGGACAAATTTTTTATTATTATTCAATTGGTTATAATAATAAAGTGGAATTGATAACTATGTGCATATCCGCCGGGTAAGTCAAAACCAAAAGGGTTCTTCGCGATACAAAGTTATTCTTTCCCACCGTGGAATTTTTCGGGTCAAGCGTTGACAAAACGGGGCCAAACGGGGGATTTCCCGAAAAGCTCTGAATTTCGGGTTTTTTGCCCGCGATTCCTCCTAATAGTTTTTCGCAGGTTATCCACATGGCAAAACAGATCATTCTGGCATCCGGTTCAGACATCCGGCGGCAGCTATTGCAAAACGCCGGTCTGGAAATCACCGTGCAGAAGGCGCGGGTGGATGAAGACGCGATCAAAGCCGCCCTGCTTTATGAAGAGGCAAGCCCGCGCGATGTTGCCGATGCGCTGGCCGAATATAAAGCGCGGAGGGTGGCGCAAAAGCATCCCGATGCTTTGGTTATCGGGTGTGATCAGGTGCTCGAGGTCAAACGGGAAATCCTGTCCAAACCCCAATCCCCTGAGGCCTGTGTCGAACAATTGCAAAAACTGCGCAATACGCGTCATCGTTTGCTGTCTGCGGCGGTCATTTATGAAGGGGATAAGCCGGTTTGGCGGCACGTCGGAGAGGTTCGCCTGCAAATGCGCGACTTCTCGGACACATATTTGAACGACTACGTGCAAAGAAACTGGGAGTCTGTGCGTCACGCTGTCGGAGGCTATAAGCTTGAAGAAGAAGGGGTTCGATTGTTCGCGCGGGTTGATGGCGATTATTTCAATGTGCTTGGTCTGCCTTTGCTGGAACTTCTGAACTATTTGACGCTTCGGGGGGAGCTGCCGAAATGAGCGAAACAGATACGCCATTGGCGGGTGTTATCGGGTCTCCGATTGCCCATAGTAAATCGCCAGCATTGCACGGCCACTGGCTGCGACGATACGGGTTGGAAGGGCACTATATTCCGATGAATGTCAGCCGCGAAAATTTGGCGGATGTTATCAGGATGTTGCCAAAAATGGGGTTTGCGGGGGTGAATGTCACCCTGCCCCATAAAGAGGCGATGATTGGGCTGGCTGATGTCATCACAGACCGGGCGGCTTTGATAGGGGCGGCTAACACGATTATTTTCCGCAAAGACGGTAAGGTTCAGGCGGATAATACTGACGGTTACGGGTTTATTGAAAACCTAAAACAGGGTGCGCCGGAATGGCGTGCAGATAGTGGCCCTGCGCTTGTGCTGGGTGCAGGAGGCGCATCGCGGGCGATTATTGTGTCTTTGATTGATGCGGGAACGCCCGAAATCCAGATCAGCAACCGGACAAAATCCCGCGCTGACGCTCTGCGTGAAGAATTCGGGCCCAAGCTTCGGGTGGTGGACTGGACGCAAATTGGCACGGTGATCGAAGATGCGGCGACCCTTGTGAATACGACGACGCAAGGCATGGTCGGCAATCCGGATCTGCGCTTGCCCTATGAGGGTTTGCGCCCGACCTGCGTTGTGAATGACATCGTTTATACGCCGCTTCGCACCGGATTATTGGAAGAAGCCGCCAAGGCCGGTTGTGTCACGGTCGATGGGTTGGGCATGTTGCTCCATCAAGCGGTTCCCGGGTTTGAGCGTTGGTTTGGCATGCGTCCCGAAGTGGATGATGCCCTGCGCGCGGCGGTGCTTTCGGCATGAATAGACCCTTTTTGATCGGGTTAACCGGATCGATTGGGATGGGAAAATCCACAACCGCCCAGCTATTTGCCAAGGCCGGTGCGGGGATCTGGGATGCGGATGCGGCGGTCCACCGGCTTTATGCAAAAGAAGGTGCAGCGGTGGGACCCATTTCCAAAGCTTGTCCGGCTTCGCTTACCGATCAGGGCATAGATCGCGAAGCGCTAAAGGCATGGATTGCGCGGGATAAAACCGCTCTTAAGACGCTTGAAAGCATTGTGCATCCCTTGGTGGCGCAGGATCGGGCGGATTTCATCGCCCGCAGTGATCGCGATATTCTTGTATTGGATATCCCGTTGCTGTTTGAAACCGGTAGTGCCGCGCAGTTTGATTTGGTTGTTGTGGTATCGGCCCCGCTCGAGGTTCAAAAACAGCGGGTTCTTGATCGACCCGGCATGACAGAGGCGCAATTCAACATCTTGCTGGACAAGCAGATGCCGGATGACGAAAAACGGCAGCACGCGGATGTGGTGATTGAAACATCCTCTTTGGAAGCGGCTGAAAAGGCGGTTCAGGACGTTATGGCGATCGCAAAGCAGAGGCAAAAAGATGCGTGAAATCGTATTGGATACGGAAACCACGGGATTTGAGCCGGAAAGTGGCGACCGTATTGTCGAAATCGGTGCAGTTGAACTGTTCAACCATATGCCCACAGGGCGGACCTATCATCAATATATCAACCCCGAACGCAGCATGCCGCAGAGCGCCTTTGAGGTTCATGGGTTAGGGGATGAATTTCTGGCGGATAAGCCGTTGTTCAAGAATATCGCTCAGGCTTTTGTGGATTTTATCCAGGATTCTCGACTGGTGATCCATAACGCTTCCTTTGATATGAAATTCCTGAATGCCGAACTTAAATGGGTTAACCGCCCTGCCCTGCCGATGACTCAGGCGTTGGACACATTGGCCATCGCGCGGCAGAAATTCCCCGGCTCACCCGCGTCACTGGATGCGCTCTGTCGCCGATTCGGGATTGATAACTCTAACCGAACGCTCCACGGCGCGCTTTTGGACTCTGAAATTCTGGCCGAAGTCTATTTGGAATTGATCGGCGGACGTCAGCCGGATTTCGGACTGTCGAGCACCGCCGGTGCGCGGCAAGGTGCGTCAGGCCAACAAGAGGCGTGGCGCCCGTCGCGTCGGGCAACGCCGCTGCCATCGCGGCTGACCGAAGAAGAAATCGCCGCCCATCAACAATTCGTTGATAAAATGGGCGACGACGCGTTGTGGAAAAAGCTGAGCTAGCCCTTAGGAAACGGGTGCTTCGGAGGCTTCTTTTTGCTGTTGCGCCGCGCGCATCGCCAAGTTTTGGCGATAGATTGCAACGAAATCAATGTTTTCGAGGTTCAGCGGTGGGAATCCTCCATCCCGAGTCACATCGCTGACGATGCGGCGCACATAGGGGAACAGCATCCGCGGGCATTCGATCATCAGATAGGGGTGCAATTGCTCTTCCGGGACGTTTTCAACGTGGAAAACACCGGCATAATCCAGTTCCAGCAGGAACAGCGGCTCTCCACCTTCTTTGTTTTTGGAGTCAACTTTCAGCTTCAGAATAACGTCGTACTGGTTGTCAGTGGAACGTTTTTTGGCGTCCAGATTGACCTGAACCTGTACGTCCGGCTTGGGTTCACCCTGAATGCCTTTTTGAGCCAGAATATTTTCAAATGACATGTCCCGCACAAATTGTGCCAGAATTTGCATTTTTACCTGAGCAGGCTGTGCTGCTGTTTCTGCGCCGTTTTCGGCCATCGTGAATCTCCCACCAAAAAATAAAGTCCAGAAACCTGTATCAGGTCATTTGACGGGTCTCAATGCTTGGTCCAATCCGAAGGCACATGGGTGGGCGGTTTTACAAAACCATCCTGATTTTGGGCTTCTTCGTTTTCAGGCTCCCGAACGACTTCGAAATCACCATCAATCGTATCGCTGTCCGGGCCCGTGTAGGTTTGACGACCCGACATGGAAAAATTCTGCACGGTCACGCGCGACCGGACATAGCTGTAGGCCGCGGCGCGAAAAGGAGGAAACAAGAGCAAAAAACCAATGGCATCGGTGAAAAAACCGGGGGTCAGCAGCATCGCACCGGCAAAGAGGATCATCGCCCCATGCGCCAGAGGTTCCGTCGGGTCGTTCATTTCTGAAAAACTGTTACGCATGTCGTCCATCGCGCGAATACCCTGAGAGCGCACCAGATAGGTGCCCAAAACGGCTGTCAGCACAACAATCAGCAGTGTGGGCCATAGTCCGATCAAGCCGCCGACTTGAATGAACAATCCGATCTCGATCAGCGGCACCATCAGGAACGCGATAAACAGCCACATATTAGTTACCCTTTCACAACTGCCTTGTGGTGGACTTGAACGCCACCGTAACCTACATAAGTCTGGTAGGCGCAGTTTTCTATAGTTTTACCCTTATCAGAGGCCCCGATGAGCTCATCTCTAATCCAATTGATCGTCCTTGCAGGGATCGCAATTTTCCTAGTCCTGAAGCTCCGCAGCGTTTTGGGCACGCGGGAAGGCTTTGAAAAACCGCCCGTTGACAAAGCCGCGCAACCAGCGGCGCGAAGCCGTGCAAACCTCGAAGTGATTGAAGGTGGTCCCGACCACGATATCGTTGATCACGTTGAAGAAAACAGCAGTTCTGCCAAAGCTTTGGCGGATATGAAGCGGGTTGATCCCTCCTTTGGGGTTGGGGATTTCTTGCAGGGCGCTCGGGGTGCCTATGAGATGATCTTTATGGCCTTTGAAAAGGGTGATCTGGATTCCATCGTGCCTTTCCTATCCGAGGATGTTTTCGAAAGTTTTACCGAGGTTGTGGATGATCGTGTGGCCAAAGGCCTCAGCATTGATGCGCATTTTGTCGGTATTCGGGAGCTGACCCTGTCGGACGCCAGTTTTGATACGGACAATAAGCTGGCCGAGATTACGGTTAAATTCGTCGCCGAGATTTCTTCTGTTGTTAAAAATGCTGACGGGGAAATCGTTGAGGGTGATGCATCTGCCATCAAACGCCAGAAAGATGTCTGGACCTTTGGCCGCGATATGAGTTCTGCCGATCCAAACTGGCAGCTGGTCGCAACTGGCGGATGAGGCGCGCCGTGTTGGCCGCATCCCTTTGGGCTGCGGTCGTCATGGGCAGCGGCAATAGCGCCGAGGCGCTACAGTATTCCTTACTGTCGTTTGAAGAATTAGAGGGTTGGGCTGAGGATGATCACAGCGCAGCCCTTTCGACGTTTCTAAACACCTGTGGCGATCTAAAAGCACCGGTGTGGGCACCGCTATGCAAGCTTGCCAAAAGCAATCCCGACGCGCGGCAGTTTTTTGAGGTTTTCTTTCGCCCTGTCTTGATCGATGACGGCGATCCGATGTTGTTTACCGGTTATTTTGAACCGGAATTGGACGGCTCATTGGTGCCAACAAGCCGCTATCGGTATCCGCTGTATCGCTTACCGCCCGAAGCCGCGAATGGGGCATTTGCCAGCCGCAGAGCGATAGAGGAAAACGGTCTTTTGGACGGGCGCGGGCTTGAAATTGCTTGGGTCGATGATCCGGTAGAGCTTTTCTTTCTTCAAATTCAGGGATCTGGCCGGATAAATCTTACGAACGGGCAAACTCTTCGGGTCGGTTATGGTGGCAAGAACGGTCATGATTACCGCTCCATCGGTCAGGAACTTGTGCGACGCAATATCTACAGTCCGCATCAGGTGTCAGCACAAGTGATCAAAAACTGGGTGCGCCGAAATCCGGTGCTGGGGCAAGAGTTGCTTTGGCATAACCCCTCCTATGTGTTTTTTCGCAAAATCAGAAATGTCAGTGCCAGCGATGGCCCGCGCGGGGCGATGAATCGCTCGATCACCACCCTGCGCACTATTGCGGTTGATCCTTCTATTACGCCATTAGGGGCGCCGGTCTGGATTGAAAAACAGGGCCGCAGACCAATGCATCGCTTGATGATTGCGCAGGATACCGGCTCGGCCATCAAAGGCGCGCAACGCGCCGATATTTTTTATGGGACAGGAGATGAGGCGGGCACGCAGGCCGGCACGATCCGCGATCCGGGCCGGATGGTTGTTTTGCTACCGATTCCCCAAGCCTTTGAACTGGTCCCTGAGGGCGAAGGATGAGCCGCAAGCGCAGACATTTATCACCAGAGGAAAAAGAGCTCTGGAATCGGGTGGCCGAAAAAGCCGAGCCGATGCATCAGGCGCACCCGCTTGTTTTGCCCGACAGCACGCCCATAGAAAAATCGCCGATAACAGAGACTAAACCAGCGGCATACATCGAAAAATTCATGGTCGGCCAAAAGGCAAAACCGCAGAAAGCCAAACGCGATCTGAAACCCTCCTTGCGTGATGAGTTTTCGCAGATGCCCGTGGCAATGGATAAAAAAGCCTTTCAGCGTATGACGCGCGGCAAGCTTGTGCCGGATAGCAAAATTGATTTGCACGGTATGACATTGGCGCAAGCCCATCCGGCGCTTATTGGCTTTATTCGGACCGCCCATGTGCGGGGCTACCGCTTGGTTCTGGTGATCACCGGCAAAGGGAAACGGGGTGAAGATCATGGCCCGATCCCGCAACCGCGTGGTGTATTGAAGCATCAGGTGCCGCAATGGCTGCGTGCCGCGCCTTTGTCTCCGATGATTCTGCAAGTGACTGAGGCGCATTTAAAACATGGGGGTAGTGGCGCCTATTATGTCTATCTACGCCGCCATCGCTAAGCCCGATTTTGCGCGGCGGGCGGCGAATGTCAGGCTCATACAGATCAGCCCAAAAGCGCAGGCAATCAGGACACCCTGATCGGCAAAGGGAAGTCCGGCATCAATAATCAAACCTGTTAATATCGGGCCGATCGCAGAGCCTAATACCATAACGGCTGTTGTTGCGGCTTTGATCGTACCCAGATGGCGGGTGCCGTAAATATCAGCCAAAAGGGCAGGGGGCACGGGTGAATTTGCCCCTACGGTGACAGCAAAAAGACAGAGGCTGATGGCCAGACCGGTGAAACTATCGATTAGGGCCAGAGTCAGAAAGCCAAGCGCCATTGGGATTTGGTAGAACGGCAGGATCGACGTCGTGCCAAAGCGATCCACGGCGACACCAAAGAGCAGCATTGAAATCATTGCCACAAAGGTAAAAAGCGGAAACAGCGCCACAAGGGATAGATGGCTCCAGCCGCCAACCTCGGCAATATGCACCTGATGAAAGAAAAATGCGGTGATAAAGCAGGATGGCCCAAGCAATGCCGGAACAATAAGCCAGAAGGATCGATCTTTCAGTGCCATGGCGCGGGTCCAATCCTGACCATTCATTCCAGTGGCATTTTGTTCTTTAGCCAGTGACTGCGGCGTTCGTTCTTCGATCAATAAAAAGCGCAGCAGAAAAGCTGCGCCGATAAGGAAGATGGTCCCAAAGAGCCAAAGGGACTGCCACGCCACAAAAGACAACAGGAATACAAACAAAAGCGGTAAAAGCGCTTCGCCCAGTGCAAAGCCAAGCGAGGCAATGGATATGGCGCGCCCACGGGTTGCGACAAACCAGCGCGACATGGCAATCATCGGCAAATGGCTTGCCATGCCCTGACCAAAAAGGCGCAAGCAAAACACGGTAACCGGTAGCATCCAAACGACAGAGATTTGTGCCATCAGCAGACAGGAAAGCGCTAATCCGAGCAAAACGACTGCACCAAGATTGCGCATCCGATATCGATCTGCCAAGCCACCGGCCCAGATCATTACAGCTGCCGAAGCCAGTGTGCCCAAGGCATAGAGGCTGCCCCATTCCCCGTGGCTCAATCCGAAATCAGCGCGTATATTTCCGGCAAAAACAGAGATGAAAAAGGTTTGGCCAAAACTGGAACAGAACACCAATAAGCCACCCGCGCCAAGCCAGCGGGCATTGTTACGGATGAACATAATATAGTCACTATTCCACATATAACGCTGTTCTTTCGAGTGATCTGGCGTTTTTGGCAATGTGTCATAGACGCGGAAACGACAGGGGAACTTTGCGGCGACTATTGTGCTATTTTTCCGGAAATACTAGGGCCTAAAAAAACCTCGGCCCGCACCGCCATTAGGCTTAGCCGCCTGAAACTTCATAGATTTGTTTGGTGAAATTTTGCAGACTCACAATTCCGCCAGCCAGCGGACCAAGGCTGCGCAGGTTTTCGGAACTGATGTCATCGACGGTTTCATTCAAGGTGTTGAATTGATCGATTGCGACTTTGGAAGAAAGTACTGTCAAATGGTTGCCCGCTTGCCCGTCGATCACTTCGGACACATCTACCACAATCACATTTAGCCCCTGCAAATTGTTTTCTGTGGGCACATTCCCCAGCCGTGTGCCACCGGCTAATCGTGAGGAAAGCGCCAGTGCTTTATCTTGATCTGTTCCAAACACGATAATCGGGGTGTCGATTTCACCAATATCCAGAAGCTGCGCGCGAAATACATCTATATCGATGTCTGGGGATATCAGGATGACTTGACTGAACAGCGCCTCTTTCAAGGTTGGATCACTCAGCGCAACCTGCCGGTAAGCCTCCATAGTTAGATGGGTCCCCATTGAATGCGCCATAATGATGATTTTTGTTGCGCCGGCGCGTTTCACCGAAAGTAAAAATTCGACAAAGGCGCTGCGGCTGATCAATACGCTATCGCGGTCGCGAAGATACCACAAAGGCTGTGCAGCAGAGGCCCATGAAAAGTGAACAACAGGCTCTACAATGCCGTAATCCGCTGCAGACTGCGCCGCGCGGTATAGGCCTTCGGAAAAGGTATTATTGAACCCATGCACAAAAACAAAGACCTCACCGTGCGCCCCCGGAGAGGATTGGATTTCTTGCTTGAGCCGTAGTTCAAATCCGTCCCTTGAGTTGAAATTCACGAATTCGGTAGTGATAAAGTTCTGGTCCGGATCAGGTTTTTCCTTTGGCCAGCTTATCGTACCCGCCTTTCTGTCAGGTGGAATGGATATGTCAGCCCGCGAAAAATACAGGCTTTCACTGCGTCCGGTGCCATAGGAGCCACCGGCGAGATGATTGCGATTGGTTGCAACGAAAATACGCTGTATTTCGGTTGTTTGCGTTGTCTCTGATATGAACGTCATTTCGCCGCGCGAAACACAGCCCAACAGGAGTAGGCAAAGGGCGAGCAACGAAAACGCGGGTTGTATCGTCAAGTCAATCCCCTTTGCCTAAACTGCAATATCTCAGAGCATATAGCGGCTTACATCCGCCGTCGCGGCCAAGGTACCGAGGTTTTCTTCGACAAAAGCCTTATCAACGATCACCGACTGACCAGCCCGATCCGGCGCGTTAAAGGAAAGCTCTTCAAAAACGCGCTCCAGAATGGTGTACAGACGCCGTGCGCCGATATTCTCAACCGATTGGTTGACCTGTGCCGCGATCGCTGCCAGCGCCTGAATGCCGTCTTCGGTAAAAGTCACGGTCAGTTCTTCGGTTTCCAGCAGGGCGGTATATTGCAGCGTCAGCGCATTGTCGGTTTCAGTCAGAATGCGCACAAAATCGGCTTCGGTCAGGGCGCGTAGCTCTACGCGGATCGGCAATCGACCCTGCAGTTCGGGCAGCAGATCGCTGGGTTTGGCGATATGAAAAGCGCCCGAAGCAATAAACAGGATATGGTCGGTTTTCACCGCGCCGTATTTTGTGGAAACGGTTGTGCCTTCGATCAGGGGTAGTAAATCGCGCTGTACGCCTTCGCGGCTGACATCGCCGCCACGGGCATCCGTGCGCGCACATACCTTGTCGATTTCATCGAGAAAGACGATGCCGTTTTGCTCCACGGCATTCAGCGCCAAGCGATTGACGGTTTCCTCATCCAGCAATTTATCCGCTTCTTCGCTGATCAGCGCATCATAGCTGTCGGAAACCGTCATCTTCTTGCGAATGGTGCGCCCGCCGAAAGCCTTACCGAAAATATCGCCCAGATTCATCATGCCCATCTGCCCGCCACCAGGTTGGCCGGGAATATCCATCATCGGCATCGGGTTTGATGTATCGGCCAGTTCAAGCTCTATCTCGGTGGAGTCCAGCTCACCGGCTTTCAGCTTTTTGCGAAACATTTCGCGCGTGGCTTCGCGAGCATCTTTACCAGCGATGGCCTCGATGACGCGATTCTCAGCCGCCTGATAAGCCTTGGCCTTGACCTCGTCGCGCATGTTTTCACGGGTCATGGCAATAGCGCTATCCATCAGATCGCGGATGATTTGCTCTACATCCCGCCCGACATAGCCGACTTCGGTGAATTTGGTCGCTTCGACCTTGATAAAGGGCGCTTTGGCGAGCTTTGCCAGCCGCCGGCTGATTTCTGTTTTCCCGACACCAGTTGGCCCGATCATCAGGATGTTTTTGGGATACACTTCATCGCGCAGATCGTCTGGCAATTGCTTGCGTCGCCACCGGTTGCGCAGGGCGACGGCCACAGCGCGTTTGGCATCATTCTGGCCAATAATGAACCGGTCAAGCTCGGATACGATTTCGCGCGGGGTTAGGTCGGTCATGTGTAACGCGTCCTTGTGATTTCAGAAAAGTAAGAGACCATTCAGGCCTTTTTGTGGATGGTTTCCACCGTCAGCTTGCCGTTGGTATAGACACAAATATCGGCAGCAATCGCCATCGCTTTGCGCGCAACCTCTTCTGCTGACAGGTCGGTGTCCATCATGCCGCGCGCCGCTGCGAGCGCATAGTTGCCCCCCGAGCCAATCGCAGTAACGTCATGTTCCGGTGCCAACACATCGCCCGCACCGGTGATCACCAGCAATTCCTCGCCGTCGGATACGATCAGCATGGCCTCAAGTTTTTGCAGGTATTTATCTGTGCGCCAGTCTTTGGCCAGCTCAACAGAGGCGCGGGCAAGCTGTCCGGGCGTAGCCTCAAGCTTGGCTTCCAGCCGTTCCAACAGGGTAAAAGCATCTGCCGTTGATCCGGCAAAACCGGCCACAACCTCATAACCACCGGGCGACAGGCGACGCACCTTGCGGGCCGTGCCTTTGATAACGGTTTGTCCAAGGCTTACCTGCCCGTCACCGGCAATAACAACACCGCCGTCTTTTTTCACGCCGATGATTGTAGTACCGTGCCAACCGGGGAATTCTGTTTGGGTCATAAAAGCCTCCAATGTCTCGAGAGTCATATGGGAGAGCGGCTGGGCGATGCAAGCATTCCGCGCCAAATAGAACAAAGGCTTCGCCCGATCATGGATGAAATAAAGCGCGCGCTGGTGACGTTTCCGTCTTTGGCTCAACAGGCCGGACTGCCGCAGACCGGATGGTCGGCCCGCATTCTATCGCGGCGCAAGGATGCGCGGATGTATCGGCTGATCATCGGCCTGTCGCAGGACGGCTATCCTAATCTTGCGCTGAAAAAAGTATTTCATCCCGATCCGCAGCCGGAGTTTCTTATCCGGTTGCAGCGGCAACAGGCGTTGTGGGAAAGCGGGGTGCCGACACCGGAAATCCTTTCCTACACCGCGGCCGACCAGAGCATTCTGATGCACAGATTTCAGGGGCAAACCCTGTTTGATGCCACGGAAACTGTCGACAGCTTTGTGCGGTTTCAGGCCTTTGCCGCCGCCGGTCGATGGGTAGAGCGGTTTCATCGGGTCTCTGGCGTTGATACACGTCTGTTCAACCCGAAGCCGCAATATGACTTTCTGGAAAAGCATCGTGCAAACCTGTTGAGTGGATCTGCGCAGGTCGCGCGCCAAAAGCCGTATTTGGCTGCAGTAGAGACGATGTTTGATCTGCGCGCTGGCTTTGAGGATCAGGAAACTATCGGTGCGGATCGCCATGGTGATCTGAACATGCGCAATATTATGGTGGCGGGCCCCGAAGCCATCGGGCTTGATTTTCGCACGGCACAGCGCCTGCCTGTTGCGCAGGATCTGGCTGTTCTGGCGGTTCACTTCGGCGCATTGAACAGCAGTATCGACAGCAGCAACAACCGTATTGATCTGGATCAGGCGTTTGCCGGTTTCTTTAGCGGATATGGCCTGATTTCAGCGCAAGATGCGGCCTATCGGTGTATTTTGCGTATGCGTATTCTGAACGACTGGCGGGCTATTCCCAAAGATAGAATAAAAAGAACCCGCGCCGAGCAGCGCAGGTTCCTAGGTCTTGTTAAACTGGCAAATTGGGCTTTTGGCCCTTAGATTGCTTCGTCGATCCAGCTTTGCAGGGCTGCTTTAGGGGCGGCGCCTACTTTGTTAGAGACCACATCGCCACCTTTGAACATGAACAGCGCCGGAATACCGCGCACACCCAGCTGGGCGGGGGAGTTCGGGTTTTCGTCCACGTTCACTTTGACGATTTTAACTTTGTCGCCATATTCAGCGGCCAGCTCTTCGAGCGCTGGGCCGATTTGTTTACAAGGGCCACACCACTCCGCCCAGAAGTCAACGACAACGGGAACGTCGGCGTTACGCACTTCGGCGTCAAAGGTGGCATCGGTGACAGCTACGGTCGCCATGGGGCTTCTCCTGAAAATTTGTGTTGCTTGGAACCTAGGCAGTGGGGGGGTGATCGTCAAGATGTAGCGGTCCGAGCAAGGGCTTCCCTCACGACCTCGTGTGTTAGTGGCATAAGACTGGCATTCGCCGTCCATAGGATAGCCGGTTCGATTTTATGATTTGGATAGATTAGCGACAGGGCTTCGGCATAGGCCCCCATCTGCCGCAGCAAGCCTTCGGGGACGTCAGATTCTGTCTGTGGAACCAATTGGTTGGTCTTGAAGTCGACGACAAGCACGCGATCTTCGGTGATGAGCAAGCGATCGACCGTGCCCAGAATCCGCTGGCCGTTTAACGTCGGAAGTGCTGCCGTCAGATCGATTTCGGCAAGGGTGTCGCCAGAAAACAAATGCGCCAGATGCGGTGCTTTCAGAACGCGGGTGGCCTCGTGCAACAGCGCATCTGCACCCTCTGTTGGCAAATCCTCATTGCGTAGGATGTGTTTTGCCGCCGATGGCCAGGATGATTCTTGATACTGCGGCAGATGTTCTAGCAAGAGGTGGATCTGGGTGCCGCGCAATTTGGCGGCCTCTTCATCCCAATCCTTGATCGGGCCCGCCAAGGCTTTGGCACCGCCAAGGTTAGAAGGCGATAGTGGTTTGCTGGCGGCGATGCCTGGCACCGTCGGTTCATCGGCCCAAGCGGGCAGGGCAACATCTGCGATCGGGTCCTGCTGTTCTGACGCATCGATCAGACCCTGCCAATTGCCGGATTCATAGCGCAGTCCGGTGCCGCCGGGCTGTGTGGCTTCAACCGCGCCGATACCGATTAGTCCGGCTTCAATACGCTGATACCAGCTATCGCTGGTGTCGGTAAATTTCCCCGCCCCAGCCACGATTAACCACTTTTCGGCCCGTGTTAGAGCCACATAGAGCAGCCGCATCCGTTCTGCAGTTTGAATATTGTTTTGTCGCTGCTGCGCCAGAGCAACAGCCTCGGGTTGACCGATACCGGACATTTTCCAAAGCGGAATACCGTCTTCTGAAATAAAGACCTCCCCCCGGGACGGCGGTCTGCGTGGGGCGGTATCGGGCAGGATCACAATCGGGGATTCCAGCCCCTTGGACCCGTGCACCGTCATCACGCGGATTTTGTCACGGGCGCTGTCCATCTGCCGTTTGATCTCAACCTCTTCGGAATGCAGCCAGCTGAGAAAGCCGGTCAGGCTGGGGACTTCGCTGCTTTCATAGGCAAGCGCTTGGGACAGCAAGGCATCAATTCCGTCCTCGGCCTCATCCCCCAGTCGCGCCAAAAGCCTTGCGCGCCCGCCATGGCGCGTCAGGCAGCGTTCGATCAATTCAAAGGGCCGCAAAAAATCCGCCTGTTTCCGCAAATCACCCAAAATACCCATGGTTTCCGGGTATTGCGTCGCCGCCGACCGCAGGCGTGGCCATAAATGTGTCTCGACGCGCCCATGGGCGAGGGTGAATAAATCCTGCTCGCTCCACCCGAACAACGGAGAGCGCAGGGCGCTGGCAAGGGCAAGCGAATCTTCGGGCAGGGCCAGAAAGGATAAAAGTGCCGTCAGGTCTTTGACCGCAAGCTCCCCACCGATCTTGAGCCGATCCGCACCGGCGATCTCAAGCTTTGCTTCTTTGCAGGCGCGGATGATTTCGTGGAACAAATCACTGCGTCGCTGCACAAGTATCAGAAAATCTCCTGCATGAACGGGGCGGCTGTGGGTTGAATCCACCGGCAGGGGGGCCTTGCGATCAATCAGCTCTTTGATTTCAGCAGCGACCTGTCGCGCCAGACGCACGGCAAAGTGGTTCTCTGCCGGTTGGTCCACGGGCTTGAACCACGGGCTGGGCTCGGGTTCTTCGGCGGGTTCAACGATGGGCCATAGATCCACCCGCCCCGGCAGCGCCTGATGAAAGGCGATGTGACGGGAATCATCGCCCAGATCATCAGCGGCAGCGCCCTCGAAAACCTGATCGACAAGCGTGAGCACCGCCGCCGAGGAGCGAAACGAGTAATCAAGACTGAGCGATTGCAAGCCCGAGCCGATTTGGGTCAGACGCGCACCGAATAATGCGCGCATGTCATCAAAGGCCGAAGGGTCCGCGCCCTGAAAGGAATAGATCGACTGCTTTTTATCGCCGACAACAAAGATCGTACGGGCCACATCGGCGCGCGCGCCTTTGCCGCTGGTGAACTCCTGCGCCAGACTTTCAATCACGCGCCATTGTGTCGGGCTGGTATCTTGGGCCTCATCGACAAGGATATGATCAATGCCGCCGTCGAGCCGGAACAAAACCCATTGCGCCACTGCAGGATCGGTGAGCAGCGCCTCGGCCTTGGTAATCAGATCGTCGAAATCAAGCCAGCCCCGCGCCTGTTTGCGACGGTTGTATTCCGGCAGAAAAACCGCGGCAAACTGGTGCAGCGCACGGGTTTTTTCATAGCTGAGCAACGCACTGCGTTTCGGGCGCGCGTCTTCTACCCGCAGCATCAGCTCGTTCAGATCATCCAGACCGGCGGCAAATTTCTTTTGAGTGCCCTTGGTCGGAAAAGAGCCTATTTTGGCGCAAAACGGTGCTTTTGCGGTTTCACCAAACAGGAACAAACCTTCTAAAACCGCCAATCCGGCAAGGTTGCCAGAGCTTGCCAAATAGTCCCGTAATTTGGGCGCGGCCTTTTGGTCGGTGACGGTGCCAGCTTCAAGAAAGGGGATCAGATCATTGATCAGCTTGACCTCTGTGCCATCAAAAACATCCGCCAAAAGCTGTGTCGCGTTAAAACCTGCAGGCAGATCAAAAGCGGCGCGCAAGGGGGCCTCATCAAGGGGCATTGAAAACAGCGATTGATGCTGGCTGACGTCTCTGGTGAGGGCGGCAAAATCCTCTCCGGTGTGGTGGCGCGCCAACAGATCGATGGTGTCCGGGGCAAGGCGGTCTGCCATTTCTTCGATGATCTGGTCGCGCAACAGGATCGCGGCGCGATCATCCATTTCGCTGAACTGCGGAGAAACACCGGCCTCCAGCGGAAACCGGCGCAATAGAGACGCACAAAAGGAATGGATTGTCTGGATTTTCAGACCGCCGGGGGTCTCGATGGCGCGGGCAAAAAGCTGTCTTGCGCGGCGCAGACGTTCACCGTCAACGGCGTCATCTTCTCCCAATTCGGCAAGTTCTGCCCTTAAGGTGGCATCGTCCTTCATCGCCCAGCCACCCAAGCGTTTGAACAGCCGGTTCTGCATCTCGCTGGCGGCGGCTTTGGTATAGGTCAGGCAAAGAATATGCTGCGGCTCGACCCCGGTGAGCAACAACCGCGCGACGCGATCGGTCAATACCCGCGTTTTGCCCGAACCGGCATTGGCCGACAGCCAGGTTGATTCCATCGGGCTGGCGGCTTGAACCTGTCGTTCGCTGGCGTCATGGCGGGTTATCATGTCAAAACCTCGGGATTTGCATCGTCTGCGTCTTCCCATTCACCAAAACGCGCAAGGTGATCAAAAGTACTGCCAAAACGTTGCTTGGCCATGGCGCGGCGGGATGTATATCCGCGTTTTGGGCTTTGATAGGCTCTGATCAGCTCAGCTAGTTCGGCCCAAGCCTGTGCGGGCGGAAGCGCGTCCAGCGGGGCGGCAACCTCTTTCGGGATACGCCCGAGGCCGATGTAAACGGCGGCTTCGACGGGGGCCGGATCAATACCTTTAAACGCGCCGCGCTCGGCCAAGGCGGCGGAAAGCGGCAACTGCTTATCAAAGTAAAGTTGTTCTTTGGCACTGGGCGGGGTGCCGGTTTTATAGTCATAAATCCGCAGCGTGCCGTGATCGGTGGTGTCAATCCGGTCTGTCTGGGCCGTCAGGGTGAAGCCGGTATCAATGACCTCTGCGCCGCCCTTTTTCTCATGGGCGCTGGGTAGGCCCAGCTTGTGGCGCTGTGTCTCAGTTTCCAGAAACCAGTCGGCCACGCGGTCCAGTCGGGCCAACCAAAGCCGCCGCGCAGTTGGCCAAGGCACGTCCTCTTCCATGACGGCGGCGGCGATTTCCATCAGCTTGGCGCGGGCATTCGGGGCCAGCGGGTCTTCCTTGCCGAATATTTCAAGAATTCGATGAAGCACGCTCCCGCGTAGGGGGGCATCCGGCGAGGGGCGCAGCGGGTCAAGCACCTCTAGGCCCAGAACCTTGCGGGCATAGATGGCATAGGGGTCGCGGATCAGGGTTCTGATCTGAGTGACCGAAAGCTGGCTGGGGCGTGCCGAAACCGGAGGTGCCGGAGACGGGCGCGGGGCAGGGGAAACACAGTGTTCCGGTTGTTCCAGGGTTTTGGCAAGCTGCAGCCAGACATCCCCACGCGCGCCCATTTGCGATAGGGCTTCGGGTCCGCCGGTGCTGTTGAGCCCCTCTAAAAGGTTGGTCAACCGGTTTAACCAGCGCGACGGAATAGTTTCAGATTCTGCATCACGCGCCGCCCGGGTTAGCCAGATTTCCTTGGCCGCAGCGGCCATCTGGAAATCATGCGCAGATAGCCCGATACGCCTTTCAGGCAGTAACAGACCCGCATCATGGCGCATTTTACGGTTCAGCCACGGGTCCGGTGCAGGGCTAGGCGGCCAGATACCGTCGTTTAGCCCGCCAAGGATAATCAGGTCCGCCGCCTGAACGCGCGCTTCCTGGGTACCCAAAATCATTACATTGGGAAATTCTTCATCCGGTTTGCGGACTTCGGCCTTGGCCAGCACGGCGCCAAACAGATCGGTGTAATCGCGAATACCCATATCGCCGCCATATCCGGCATCTTCGGACAATGCGTCTATGGTTGCGCGCGCCTTGCGACCGGCGGCCTCTTTCCACAATTCGCTTTCGTTGTCTTGATCTACTCCCCGCGCCAACGCTTCGGCACAGGCTATATGGCGTTCCAGATGGGTAGATAGGGGCAGGGTATCGCTGTGTTCCTCTGGCGGCAGCGCCGTGCACAACCAGTCAACCCAAGCCGTGACGCCGGCGTCTTTGGCGGCTCGTTTTGAGGCCCAGCTATGCAGTGCAATCGGGTTCGGAAAGGCCGGACCATAGCGGCGCAGATGCAGTTCCAGTTCACGGGTGCGCAGCAAATGCGGACCGCGATCCGTGCCTGCAGAATGGGTGATGGGCTGTTTTAAAAGGGTCAACAGCGCTTCAACCGTCAGGCGTTGGCCAAAGAGCTGGCCGACCAGACGCAAAAACCGACCCGGCGCAGAGAGCTGTAGCGGCAGGCCCGCGCTGTCATCAGCCTTTAAATCCCAACGATCCAGCGCTGCACTTACCTGACGGGACAAGCCCCGATCAGGTGTAATCAGCGCCACGGTTTCGCCGGTTTCAGCCGCCTGTCGCATCCGCAGGGCAATGGCCAAGGCTTCGGCGCGGGCAGAGGGGGCGTTGATCAGGGTGATGTCGCCAGCGGCTTTGTCGAGACCGGTAAGATCCTTGCCCTCGGCCATCCATTGATCGGTGACCGGCGCGGGCCGCAGGGCCAGCGATAGCAGCTTGTTGCGTTCTGGCTGTAGCGGCGGGGTATTGGTCCAGCGCGGTGTGTCTTGCGGCTGCAACCCAACTGCTGACAGTAATTTATAATAGCGGTATTGCGGATGATCTTCGCTGGCCAGTGGATCGGCAAGGTTTTCCCAGACGGACGTGGGCTGGTCGAAATCGAATCCCGGCAGCACAACGGTGCCATTGGGCAGGGCGGCGACCGCTTGCATTAGCATATGGGTGGTCCCGCGCGACCCGGTGGAGCCCGCGATCAGGATCGGATCTTGGGGCGGCTCTTCTTGCCATTGCGCAATCAGGCGCTGGATAATGATGCGCTGGCGGGCTTCGGCATCGGGGGCAGCATCATTGCCGATAAACCCTTGAACAATAGATATAAAAGACAGCGACCGCTGCCAGTGACCGGAAAGATCGGAAACATCAAGACGGGCGATATCATCGGGGGTGACGCCTTCGCCCTGCATTTCATCGAGCAAGGCCGCAAGGCTGTCGGCGAGATCATAGGCCGAGGCCCGCGCGGCAAGATCGGGCTGGGCCTCTATCAGTTGCGCGATAAGCTGCGCCAGCTCCAACCGTCGGCGCAAAGAGGACACCGGCGGGGGCAGGGCCTCTCCGATCTGGCTGCGGCCAAGGTCTTGCAGTAGGCGGATTTGCGGCAATAGCAAAGCCTCACCACTGTGAAAAAGATCGCGCAACCGGCGTTGCATGCGGCCGGTGTTTACATAGATTGTCAACCGCGCCAAAGCGTCGGGCGATTGTCCGGCATAACGTTTCAAGATGCCGTCTCGCAGGGCTTTGGGGAAATCTACCCCCAGGGGCACCCCATAGATCGAAGCTTTATCGGGCATGGGCATTTTCCGGTTGTGCCAGCATGTTTTCGGCAAGGGCTATGCTGTCGGGTTGGCCGACATCACACCAACCGCCGTCGTGCAACGTGCCAAATAGTCGGCCTTGTTGTTGCATCTCGTTCCAGCAGAGATTCAAAGAAAACGCACCTTTTGGCATGGACGCCAACATATCAGTTTTGATGATCTGTGCACCGGAATACACCGCACCCGCCCCACGGCTTAGTTGCCCCTGATCATTGATCAGAAAATCGCCATTTCCCGTATGCCCCTGTGCATTGGGTTTGGGCACCAGCAACAGTAAAGCGTCCATTCTGGCAGGGTCCCACGCCTTGGCCAGTTGCAGCAGCGGGTTCTGACCTGTCCAAACGGCGTCAGAATTTAGCGTGAACACCGGTGCCTCTCCAAGCAACGGCAGCGCCTTGCGCAATCCGCCGCCAGTTTCCAATACCTCTGGCTGTTCTTCGGAAAACATCACATCCTGATTTGCCAGATGCGTGCGCAGTTGATCGCCTCGGTAATGCAGATTGATCACGATGCGCGACAGTTTTGCTTGATGGCACAGCGTTAGCGCGTGATCGATCAGCGGACGTCCGGCAACGGGCACCATCGGTTTGGGTTGCTGCGCGGTCAGCGCGCCCATACGGGTGCCGAAACCGGCAGCAAAAAGCATTACGGCGTCTGGCATAGCGCTTTCAATCTGTTGAGGGTCTTTGGGGTGGGTTCCGGTACAGTGTCTAGAATATGATTGCGTAAATCGGACAGCACAGTAGAGCCAAGGTCGGTCATCAAATGGGCCCAGACCGCAGGCATAAGGTCGATATACCGCGGCTTATTGTGGCTTAGGGCGAGGTTGGCAAAAACCCCCAAAATGCGCATGTTCCGTTGCGCGCCCTGCACCGCAAAGGCCCGTCGGAACGCCGTCGACTCGGCTCCGGTTTCATGGATGTAACGGGCGATACAGGCGAGCTTTGTCTCTTCGCTGACGCAGCGCCGCACATCCTCGAGAAGGGATACAAGATCATAGGCGCGGTGGCCCAACAGGGCGTCCTGAAAATCCAGCAGGCCAAAGGCAGACAGGCCGGTACGATCAGGAAGAATAACGATATTATCGGCATGAAAGTCGCGCAGGATGACAACGTCGCTCTGCGGGGCATGTTCCAGTAGCGCCGCATAGATCAGTTTTTCAGCCGCTTGTTTGTCCTTTGAAACATCCGCACCGGTTAAAGGGGCGACATAGCGATCAAACAGAACGCCGGTAAAATCGGCCATTTCCGTTGGCCCATAGGGCTGAAGCCCGTCCGGCGGCGGCATGGTGTGAAGATGGACCAAAAGATCGGTCACCCGCAAATAATGGGTCAGCTCTGCCTGAGGAGAGACGTCCAAAACCGACGACAGCAGCCCGTCGCCAAAATCTTCGAGCAGCATGAATCCGTCTGCATCCGCCCGATGATAGATTTCCGGGGCCGACAGGCCAACAGCGCGTAGATAATCGGCGATCCGGCAGAATTTTTCCATTGAGATGGTGTCCGCCAAGGGAGTTTCCATCAAGATGGCGGTATCGGTGTCCGCATTTGTTAGCCGAGCATAGCGCCGCGCCGAGGCGTCTCCGGCGAAGCGATCCAGAGCGGCGGCTTCCCAGCCCCAGGTGGTCAGCAAGGTGTTTTGACGGTGCATCCTGTCAGACATGGAGCGTTTCCAGAATTTCCGCCCATTTTTGCGCTGGGCCAGAAAGTGTCAGATCCCGTCCGACGCCATCCGCGCGGTGGGCAAAGCGTAGGGTCAGGGCATTAGACGGGGTAAGTTCGGCCAGACGATCGGGCCATTCAATCAGGCAAAGTGCGGTGTCCATCGCGTCATCCAGCCCCAGTTCAATCACATCATCCGGCCCCGACAACCGGTATAAATCACAATGCCAGATGTCCAACCCGTCGACCTCATAGGTTTGGACCAGCGTGAATGTCGGAGAGGGCACATCCTCGGGGTGTAAAAGTTTAGAGAGGATCACTGTACGGGCGAAATGGCTTTTGCCCGCGCCGACCGGCCCGTCCAGCAACAGGGTGTCACCGGCGGACAGATGGGCCGCCAGTTTTTCTGCCAGCAGGGTGGCATCGGATTCACTGGGCAGAAACAGGGATTTTTGGGCGTCAGGCATGGCGCGATACTAGCGTGCCTTTTCGGCCCCGCAAGCGCGAACGGCGTTAAGCATGGGCGGCGATAGATCGATTTGTTGAAAAACGCGGCATCGGGCCGGCAACCGAAAACCGCACCAGTGTTGCGTTGCCAGGCAGATGGACAATTTGGCAGGACAGAGCACGCCCGTCCAGAAGGTGGATATGTGATGTCCAATCGCTCCGTTCTTGTCCTGCGGTGACAAAATCGCGCAAATCACCCCAAACCGGTGATGGATGACTTAGGGCGCGCCAGTGGCGGGTGGCATCGATGACGTTGTATTCTTCCAACGGGCTGTCCCCACCGCCGCCATGCCACAAATCGACAAAGGCCCGGTTGGTCAGAGTTAAACGGCCCCCCGAGGAAAAAACCGCAATGGCGGAGTCAAAACTATCCAAAACCGATTGCGATAGCTCGACTTCCTCTCTGAAATGACGGGTCAGAGAAACCTCGGAGCTGATATCTTCGAGCAGGAAGGCAACTGCATTATCGGGGTGGGGGCGGCCAGTCAGCCGATAGCTGCGGCCAGAGGGCAGGCTCCATGTTTCTTCATAAAGACTTTCCGCTGATTCGGTTTCCGCCCGCGTTAAACGCTGCCGCCAATCACTGTAGTTTTTGGGCTCCGGCAGGATGCGGGCTTCGCGAAGTTGGTCAAAAACCGCGCTTAAACTGGGGCGCGCGCTCAGAAAATCAACCGGCAAACCGGTCAGGTCGATCAGCGCGGGATTGAACAGGTTCAGCCGCCGGTTACGATCAAAAATCGCAAGGCCAATCGGCAAATGGGCAAAAGTTTTGCCCAAGGTTTGAATGAATTCGCGCAAGGACTCTTCGGCCTCGACAATCGGGGAGGCATCAAAGGCGTAGTGATACGATCCGGCATCCTTTGTGTAAGAGCGACAGTCATACCAAAATGGTTTTTCCTCGGTCGAGGTGCTGAGTTTTTGGCGCGAAGCCAGCCCTTCGGGAGCCCCTTGATCCAGTGAAATTGCAGGGAAAACCCGCCGCGGGGGCCAGCTCTGGGTGTCGGAATCCCCGCTGCGGCTGTCCTGTGCCATTTCAAGATACTTGGCATTGGCCCAGATCACCTCTCCGTTGGAGGTTTGACGCCAGATCGGCAGAGGGGCGGTGTTGAGCATATCGCGCAACATGTCGATTTCGCGTTGCACATGACACAAGATTTGTTGATCTGGATCGTCGCGTGGGGATTTAAGACTTACAGCATATCGAATGAACCCGTTCCACGTGGTGATATCTACATGGCTGGGATCATCCGGATCTGCGGCGGTGATATGCCGTGTTTGCTCTGTGTCCTGCGAAAGGGTGACGCTTTCGATCATCGGGAATTTTTCCGCCAGCGCCCGCGTGAGGGAATGCCGGTCGCTGGCGTGTTTTTCTGCCAGAGACAGGAATTCATTGGCCTCGGGCGAGGCATCCAGCAATACATCCCCGTCAAAAAGAAACTGGAGGTCGCCCGTGTCATCGATGGGGATCGCTGCAGATTGGCCGGATCTGGTGCGCAGCACAAAAAGCGTTGTCGCCACCGAGCTACCCATACAAAGCAAAAACCCGAAAAATAGGGTCAGACTGTTGAATGCATCCATGGCAGACCTCCTGTTCGCAGATCAGCCTAGGGGGTCTTGGTTAACAGCGTTTTAACTTTGGCATTTAGCTAAATTGGATATTTTCACCTAATGGGGCGGTCGCAGCGCTGGGGTCGACTTCGATATCCGCGCGGGACCAAGTGACCTCGACATGGGCGCCGGATTGTTCCGGACGTTCGGAATCTGTCAGAAACGGATCTGAGCCATTCGAAAAACTAAGGGTCGCCCCCGTGCGTTCCAGCAGAGTTTTTGCGATGAACAGACCAAGCCCCATGCCTTCGTAGCCGGGCCGGACCGCCGATTCTGCGCCGCCACCGCGTCGTCGCACAAATGGATCACCAATGCGGCCGATCAGTTGCGTCGGAAAGCCTTTGCCATTATCGATGATGCGCACAAAAATCTTGCTGTCGCTCCAACCGAATTCAACCCAGACCCGTGTGTCGGTAAAATCGACCGCATTCTGCACCAGATTGCGCACCCCGTGAATGAGCTCGGGGTAGCGCATGACCACCGGCTGCCTGTCCGAATCCCCCCCGACCAGAATGAATTCGATGTCCTTGCCGCGGTTGACGTGAGGCTCGGCGGCCTCTTCGATAACAGCTTCAAGGGGCGCTCGGCGCAGGTGTTTGTCGTCTTTCCCCGCCCGCCCCATAGAGCGCAGGATTTCACGACAGCGGTCGGCTTGGCTCCGGATCAATTCGGCATCTTCGCGCAACTCATCCTGATCTTGCAGCTCATCGATCATTTCGCTGCTTACCAGTTTGATTGTCGCCAGCGGTGTGCCCAGCTCATGGGCGGCAGCGGCGACGACTCCGCCAAGATCGGTCAGCTTCTGTTCGCGCGACAGGGCCATTTGTGTTGCCAGAAGAGCCTGTGACATAGAATGAATTTCAGATGAAACGCGATAGGCATATCCGCCTAAAAACACCGTGCCGATGACAATTGAAATCCAGAACCCAAAGACAAATAGGTCCGGCAGCGCAAATACGAACCCATCGCTGGTTTGCAAAGGCAGGTAGAATTTGGCGACTAAGGTAATAATCAACAGCGCAACCGCGCCCAGCAACAGGGTCGACCGCAGAGACAGAACGGTTGCCGACACGGCAATCGGCGCCATAATCAGCAGGGCAAAGGGGTTGTTCAGCCCGCCGGTCAAAAAGATCAGAACACCCAGCTGACAGGTATCAAATAACAGCAGGGCCACAGATTGCTGATCAGTCAGCCGTTTGGATTCGGGGTAAACATAGGTCGCGACAAGGTTGGTAATGACCGCCGCGCCAATCACCAGCAGGCACCAACCCAATTCAATCTGCAAATCAAAGACCCGGCTGGCAACGGTAATTGCCATGATCTGCCCGATAATCGCAATCCAGCGAAGCAGGATCAGTGTGCGCAGGCGAATCCAGCCGCTCCGGGCTTGGGCGCTTATCAGGGTAGTCGAAGAATCCGCCATGGAGCACACCTTTGTGAATGCGTCAGTTTGGACAATTGTTAATCTGCGCACAGAGCGCAATCAATGCGCGGCTTGAACAAACCGGAGAACCCTATGACTCGCCTTGTCGCAATCGTGTCTGCCATCGTGATTTTCGCTATGGTCGGGGTGCTTTGGTTCATTACCGGCGGAAAGCGTAACGGCGATGCTTTTGCCGCCTGCCGGACGGCGCAGGTCGCTGGTGGAGCCGGCGCAATCGGCGGGCCCTTTACCTTGGTGAATACCAAGGGGGAAACCGTTACCGATCAGGATGTGTTCACCAAACCCTCTATAGTTTACTTCGGCTATACGTTTTGTCCGGATGTGTGCCCGCTGGATACCGCCCGCAATGCCGAGGCGGTCGATGTGCTGGCAGAGCAGGGCTATGATGTTACCCCGGTCTTTATCACCATTGATCCAGAGCGTGATACTCCCGAAGTTGTGGGGGACTATGTCGAAATCATGCATGAAAAGATGATCGGCCTGACCGGCACCCTGGCGCAGACCACCGCCGCGTCCAAAGCCTATCGCACATATTTCAGAAAACAGGATGGTGATCCGGAATATTACCTCGTGGATCATTCAACGTTCAGCTATCTTGTGCTGCCAGAACAAGGGTTTGTAGAGTTTTTCAAGCGCGATACCACGCCTGAACAGATGGCAAAAACCACGGCCTGTTTTGTAGATGCGACCTAGTCGGATTTGACGGGTGGGGCGCAAAGCCCTACACCTTTCTAAGAGAGTATTTTAACCCGAAAGGAAACCCATGGCCGAGCGCGAAGTGAAAGAGATCGGACCCGACAATACATTACTATTGTTGGACGATGACGAACCCTTTCTGAAGCGCCTGGCACGGGCTATGGAAAAACGCGGTTTTGCGGTGGAAACAGCAGGCTCGGTGGCCGCTGGCAAGGCCATCGCAACCTCGCGTCCACCGGCCTATGCGGTGGTTGATCTGCGGCTTGAAGATGGCTCCGGTCTGGATGTGGTCGAAACCCTGCGCGAAACCCGCCCTGACAGCCGGGTTGTGGTGCTGACCGGATATGGTGCGATTGCAACGGCGGTGGCGGCGGTGAAAATCGGGGCAATGGATTACCTGTCCAAACCGGCGGATGCCAATGATGTGACGGCCGCACTTCTGGCGACTGATGGCGATTTGCCACCCCCGCCGGAAAACCCGATGTCTGCGGATCGTGTTCGCTGGGAACACATTCAGCGCGTCTATGAGCTGTGTGATCGCAATGTCAGTGAAACCGCACGCCGGTTGAACATGCACCGCCGCACTCTTCAGCGTATCCTTGCAAAACGCAGCCCGCGTTAGGGTGTCTGGCTTTCGCCTTAAAGCCAAACTAACGGGCGGGGTGCTTTTGCTGGCCTTCACCCTGACGGCCTGCGCCACACCAGAATCCACAGTGATGACGCCAATAGGCTATCGTTTGATCGCTGACGGATTGGGGGTGGCGGGCAGTTTGCAAGAAGTCAGCTTTGGCCGCTCCGAAGCGGGTGCGGTGATTGCTTTGGAAAAACTGGCCGGTCCGGCGATGTCGATAGAAATCAATGCCGCCTGTGATGCGAAACAGATGAAGTTTTCAGACGGTTTGGTCGCGAATTTCAGAGGGAATTCTTTTGAGGGCTGGCAAATGCTGGATGGGCAAAGTGCCGGTCTGGCCTGTGCGGTGTGAGCCTAATATCCGTTAAACCGGCTATTTCAGGTCAAAGCGTTTGCTGATTTTGGAAACCCGCTGACCACTGGCAAGCGGCACATTCTCTTCGAAATGCCAATCGCGAAATCCTCGGCTTTGATAATAGACCAGCCCGCCACTGTTATCGGCGCGGATGGTGGCGTTAATCCAGCGGTAGCCCAACCGCGCTGCTGCCGCCCGCGTTGCTTCAAACAACAGCGACCCAACCCCAAGACCGGTTTTACCGGTTTTGACAAAAGTGGCGACATCGCAAGCCTCGGGCGGGAGGTTTTCATGGGGTGAAATCCATTGAAAGCCGGTGACATCCCCCGCTTGCGTTACCGCCACGTGCCACGCAGAAGCATCGGGGGCAGCGCCCATCCATTCCGCCAGATCGCGTCCGGTTACCGGCTCTGTCAGGGCGGTGGTGCCGCCGGCGATTATGATCTCGTTTAACAGGGCGGCCATCGCGCCACTGTCAAAAGCCGCCGCTTTTCGCACCTCAATCACGGAACTGGTCCAGCAGGGTTGCGTGGCGTTGGGTAAAGTCCTGCCGGACCTGAACGGGCGGGCGGGGGGTGATTTTCACCGCATCGCGCAATTGCTCTGGCGGGGCGCCGAAAAAGCTGTTGGATTCAGCCTCGGAGAACCCTGCGATCTGTGTCGCTTCGAACCAGGCGGAAATCCGGTCGGCGCGTTTGATTTGTTTCTTGATCGAGACAGGCAAGGCAGCGGGCAAACCAAAACGGATATGGATGGCGGCAGTCAGCCTGTCATCCAAAGCCCCGTAATCGGGGCCGACGGCGTTTTTAACCGGCGATATCATATCACCGATTACATATTCCGGCGCATCGTGCAGCAGCGCTGCCAGGCGCCATTTCACCGGAGCTTTGGGAAAGAGCTGGCCAAACAGCCATTCCACCAAAAGCGAATGCTCGGCCACCGAATAGGGGTAATCCCCCTGTGTTTGTCCGTTCCAGCGCGCCACAAAGGCCAGCCCGTGGGCAATGTCTTCGACTTCGATATCCACCGGCGTCGGGTCAAGTAGATCAAGGCGGCGGCCCGACAGCATGCGTTGCCAGGCTCTGGGTTGTTTGGGCATAGAATCTGTTCTTTAAATGTTCTGCTTTTTGGGTAGCCGCCTCTGCGGTGCTTGTAAAGCCATTCTGCCGTGATCCCCGGTGACGCGCGGTTATGGCGGGGATAATGGCGCAGGGCAGGCGCTGCGCTTGCCGAAACCGGACCGCAGTGCTATCTGCCCGTTAAATCTATACACAAAGGAGCCGAGCTGATGGCCGCCGATTATATTGTAAAAGACATTGCGCTGGCCGATTTCGGGCGCAAGGAACTGGACATTGCCGAAACCGAAATGCCGGGTCTGATGGCGCTGCGCGACGAATACGGTGACAGCAAGCCCCTGGCTGGATCGCGTATTGTCGGTTCGTTGCATATGACGATCCAGACGGCGGTTCTGATCGAAACTCTGGTTGCTCTGGGGGCCGATGTACGCTGGGCGTCTTGCAATATCTTTTCGACCCAAGACCACGCAGCCGCTGCAATTGCGGCTGGGGGCACACCTGTTTTTGCGATCAAAGGCCAGTCTCTGGAAGAGCATTGGGATTATCTGGATCGGTCGTTTCAGTTTCCCGAAGGTCCGAACCTTATTCTGGATGATGGGGGCGACGCGACGCTTTATATCCTGCTTGGGGCCCGCGTTGAAAACGGCGAAACTGGCCTGATCGAGGTTCCCACCTCCGAAGAAGAGGTGGCCGTCTTTGCACAGATCAAAAAGCGCATGGCACAAAGCCCCGGCTGGTTCACCAAAATGCGCGACCAGATCCAAGGTGTTTCCGAAGAAACCACAACCGGTGTGCATCGTCTTTATGATCTGGTGAAGCAAGGCCATTTGCCCTTCCCTGCGATCAACGTGAATGATTCTGTTACCAAGTCGAAATTCGACAATAAATACGGCTGTAAAGAATCGCTGGTCGACGGTATCCGCCGCGCCACCGATACGATGATGGCCGGTAAGGTTGCGGTTGTTTGTGGGTATGGCGATGTGGGCAAAGGCTCCGCTGCATCTCTAAGCGGTGCTGGTGCACGGGTCAAAGTCACCGAGGTTGATCCGATTTGCGCGCTTCAAGCGGCCATGGACGGGTTCGAAGTTGTTGTGCTGGAAGATGTTCTGGCGGATGCCGATATCTTTATCACCACAACCGGCAACAAAGACGTCATTCGGATCGAGCATATGCGCGAGATGAAAGACATGGCGATTGTGGGCAACATTGGCCATTTCGATAATGAAATTCAGGTTGCTGCGCTGAAGAACCACAAATGGACCAACATCAAAGAACAGGTCGATATGATCGAGATGCCTTCGGGCAGCCGTTTGATCCTGCTGTCCGAAGGACGCCTGCTGAACCTTGGCAACGCCACGGGGCATCCGTCCTTTGTGATGTCGGCCTCCTTTACCAATCAGGTATTGGCTCAGATCGAGCTTTGGACCAAAGGCGATGAGTATAAAAACGACGTTTATATTCTGCCAAAACATCTGGACGAAAAAGTCGCCCGCCTGCATCTGGCGCGGATCGGTGTAAAACTGACCGAACTGAAAAAAGAGCAGGCTGATTATATCGGTGTGACGGTCGATGGGCCGTTTAAGCCCGAACACTACCGTTACTAAGCAGATCAGGGGCCCTTCGGGGCCCCTACTTTTTGGGGCGCTGCCCCGTCCTTTCAGGACTCCCCGGGATATTTTTGTCAAAATGAAAACCCCTTTCACTTGAAAGCAAATATCCCGGAGCGCGAGGCAGCGCCTCGCATTGATGTTTTGCCGGCGCTTTGGGGCCATTCAGGCGGTGAACCAGATTAGGGGGAAAGTTTTTCGAAAATTTCCTTTTGCGGTCGTGGTTTTTTTGCCTACCCTTCAGCGCAAGCTCGGTTTCGGGCCAAAAATAATATTTAGGGAGATGCCAAATGGGCAAAAGAGATGATTTGATTGCGCAATATGCGGATGATTTGAAAAACAAATGTGGCATGGATGCGGACATGGATCTGTTGACCAAAGTCACCATCGGGTGTGGTCCTGCGATTTATGATGCCGATGCCAGCACCGTGGCAGCCTCGCAGGAAAGCGAGCTTGAAACCGTAAAGAACAATTTTCTGATCAAGAAGCTGGGTCTGGCCGATGGGCCGGAATTGATGGAAGCGATCAATGCTGTCTGTGAAACCTATGGCAAATCCGAGCGCAACAAATATCGGGCCGTTGTTTATTACATGCTGACCAAACATTTCGGCAAAGAATCTGTTTACGGATAAGCCGGTTTTATCCGTCAATATGTGCAAGCCCCGCCAAATGGTCGGGGCTTGTGTTATTCAGAATAGCCGCCAAGCGCGCAGATGATCTGCCATTCGGCGTCGCTGACGGGTTGCACCGACAGGCGTGTATTATTCACCAGAACCATGTCCTTTAAGCGTTCGTCGTCTTTGCACATCTGAAGCGTGACGGGGGTTGGCAGCGGCGCGACGGCTTTGATGTCGACGCAATCCCAGCGCGCATCCTCGGTGCTGCTGTCGGGATGGCTTTCGGCGCAGACCTCGATGATGCCGACGATCTTTTTGTCCTTTTGCGACAAATAGAAAAAGCCGCGATCGCCGATTTTCATGGTCCGCATGTGATTGCGTGCTTGATAGTTGCGCACGCCATCCCATTCCTCTCCGGCGTCGCCTTTGGCGACCTGCTGTTCCCAGCTCCATGTATTGGCTTCTGATTTAAAGAGCCAATACGCCATCAGCCGATGACCCTGTTCCAGATAATCAGTTCGACCGATTCAAAGAGCCCGGCTTTGCCATAGGGATCATTCGCGGCAAATGCTTCCGCGTCTGCCATCGTGTCCACATTCAAGATGATCAAGGAGCCACACATCTCTCCGGCGTCGTCCAGAAAGGGGCCGGCCTGTTCGACGATACTATTTGCCTTCAGATAGGCCACATGATCGGGGCGGTTTTCCTGACGGATGGACAGCGCACCAGGTTTGTCTTTGGCAATAAGGGCGACTTTCATGTGTTTTATTCCTCTTTTAAGGGGCGCGAAAGCAATGCGGCTACCGCGTCGGTAATGGTGATTTTCTGGTCTAGCACAGCCGCGACAACTGTGGTGATCGGCATTTCGACGCCTTGCGTTTTCGCAAGCCGGGCAACGGCACGCGCTGTTGCCGCACCTTCGACGGTTTTTCCGGCATCAAAGGGTTCAGCCCGCCCCAAGGACAGACCAAACGAAAAGTTCCGGGATTTTTCAGAGGTGCAGGTCAGGGTTAAATCGCCAAAACCGGAGAGCCCCGCCAGAGTTTCGGATCGCGCACCCATTTTGCCAGCCAAGCGCTGGATTTCCGCATAGCCACGGGTCATCACCGCTGCACGGGCGCTTTCGCCAAGGCCAGCGCCGATGGCAACGCCGCAGGCGATGGCGATGACGTTCTTCAATGCGCCCCCAAGCTCTGCCCCCAGCGTGTCGGTGGTGCGATAGAGCCGAAGCGTGTCGGTAGAAAGCTGGGATTGCAAATGCGCGGCGGCCCCGGCGTTTTGACAGGCAAGCGTTAAGGCGGTGGGTAATCCACGCGCGATATCAATTGCAAAACTGGGACCGGTCAGAATTGCAGCCTCGCTGTTTGGGCAGGCCTTTTTGATTGTTGCGGTTGGGCCCAGCCCAGTCGCCAGATCGACCCCCTTGCAGCAGGCAACGATGGCTTTGCCGTCCAAAACCGACCCATTGTCCGTTAGGAAACCGGCGATTTTCTGCATCGGGACGGCAAGCAAAACCGTCTCTGATCCAGCGCAATCCGTTAGTTTATCCGTGACGCGCAGGTTGGGTGGAAAGCTGGCATCTGCAAGACGCAACTGGTTGACGCGTTCGGATTGCATGGCGGCAGCGTGATCCGCATTCCGCGCCCAAAGCGTTACCGCAGCACCGCTGCGCGCAAGGGTGATCGCCAATGCGGTACCAAATGCACCGGCTCCCAGAACAGAAATATCTCTCATGCTTTTGCCCCCTTTTTACCAGACCCTAGCAAAGCCGGGCTTTGCGTGTCCAAGGGCCATCTGGGGCGAGCGGATAAAGACAGATCGTCCAGCCCGCCTGCGCTGAACCGCTCTAGGCCAGCCCATGCAATCATGGCGGCATTGTCGGTACAAAGTGCCAGCGGCGGGGCCAGAAATTGCAGCCCCTCTTCGGTGCAAAGCTGTTGCAACGCGGTGCGAATTTGGGTGTTGGCGGACACCCCGCCTGCCACGGCAAACACCGGCGTTTGCGGGTCGAGGGCCAGATACTCAGCAAAGGCGCGGCGGGATTTTTCGACCAAGACATCACTGACAGCCTGTTGAAATCCGGCACAAAGATCCGCGCGGTCCGTCGCCGTTAGCCCGCCCTTTGCTGAAACGACTGAGTCCCGAGTGCGCAGCAAGGCGGTTTTCAGACCGGAAAAGGACATATCACAGCCTGCCCGATCCAAGAGCGGACGCGGGAAACGAAAGGCTTTGGCATCGCCCTTTAACGCTTCGGCCTGAACGGCTGGTCCACCGGGTTGCGGCAGGCCAAGCAATCGGGCGGTTTTGTCAAAGGCTTCGCCGGGGGCATCATCAATGGTGCCCCCCAGACGTTTGTAATCTTCTGCGCCCTTTACGATCAGAAACTGGCAATGCCCACCGGAGACCAACAGCATCAGATAGGGATAACTGATCCCATCGGTCAAGCGCGGGGTCAGCGCATGTCCAGCAAGGTGGTTCACGCCGATCAGCGGCAGCCCGGTGGCCGCCGAGAGACCTTTGGCGAACATAACACCTGACAGAACCCCACCGATCAACCCGGGGCCGGAGGTCACGGCGATCCCGTCCAGATCGTCAAAGCCGACGCCGGCTTCAGACAGAGCCTGTTCTACCGAAACATCCAGTTTTTCAACATGGGCACGGGCGGCAATTTCAGGAACGACCCCACCAAAGGCCGCATGTAGGGTCGTTTGACTTGCAACAATATTTGACAGAATTTCACCGTGACCCTCTTCGGTCCGACGAACAATCGCGGCGGCGGTGTCATCGCAACTGCTTTCAATGCCAAGAAAAAGCCTACTCATGGAACCTATGCTATCTGTTGCGGGCGGGATGCTTGGCAGGTAACACTTGGGCGAGGTCAAAACAATGGCACAGGTGAAGGCGGCCCCTTTTGAAGCAAGAAAATACGCTTATTCTGTTGACCCGCCCGAAGGCGCAATCGCAGCGCTTTGCTGCACAGATCACCACCGCTCTTCCGTCGGCGCCGCGCATTCTGATTGCTCCCCTGATGGAGATTGCACCGTATGACTGGCCAAGGGATGCAATTGATGCGGATTATCTGATTTTTACCTCTCAAAACGCGATTCAAGTCCCGTCAGACCCTACTGGGCAGGCCGCGTATTGTGTGGGGCCGCGCACGACGAAACTCGCGCAAGATATGGGCTACAGCGTGTTGGCCCAATCGCCAACGGTTGCGGCGTTGATTAAGCGGCTGTCTTCGGATCGCCCAAACGGGCGGGGATTATATCTGCGTGGTGCAAAAATCAGCCATGATTTAATCAATGCCGCTGCTTTGTCGGGCTTATCGCTGCAAGAGCATGTGGTCTATGCGCAAACCGATAAAGCGTGGTCGCCGGCGACGACAACGCGCATTGCGTCGACGCCAGATTTGATTGTGCCCCTGTTCTCTGCGCGCTCTGCAGCGCGGTTTGCGAATGCCGCACAGGGGCGCAGCGCAGGCGTGAGATGCATTGGGCTAAGTGACGCCGTGATTGCAGCCTTGCCTTTGGTCCTGAAAGACCGCAGCATAACATCTGCTGAACCGACGGCATTTCACATGGTTCAGGAAATACATGCGCTTTTCGCCGCATGAGCTTTGCTTGAGCGCCGTGATCCCGCGGGGTAGGGTAACAAAAGCGCCGCAGCGCGGCGTGATTCATTTTTGGGGTGCAAAGGGAATTTGATCGGTGGCCAATAAAGATAAATCCGAGATCGCAAAAACCGAAAGCGACGCGGAGGATAGCCCGAAAATTGACGAGGAACTGGATAGTGTTTCAGTCTCTGAGAGTGAGCCCGACGATACGGATATCGCCATCGCCGAAGAAATCGAACCGGAAGATCCGATGGATTTACAAGACGATGATCTGGAGACGGTTGACCTGAACGATGAACCGACAGATGCGCCGGATGTTAGTCTTGTCGAAGATGTGATCGAAGAAGTGGTTCCGGCGACGCCACAAGGTAGCAATGACTCTCCGCCCCCATCTGCGCCTGCACCAGTTGAACAGAAAAAAAGTGGCGGGTTTTTCCCTGTCGTTTTGGGGGGCGTGATTGCCGCCGGTTTGGGCTTTGGGGTTGCCACCTATCTGATGCCTTCTGAGGATGGCACTCAGCAGGCTGCGATTGAGACTGCGCTATCGGCACAGAACCAGACCATCGAAAGCCTGAAAGCAGAAATTGCGAAGCTGGCCGAGATGCCACAAGCCGAACCCGCGCCCGATTTGACCGATGCGCTTGCGTCGCTGCAAGCCGAGATCGGCACCCAAATTTCCAGTATTTCCGAACAGGTCACAACCCTGTCCGAGGGACTTTCGGGCTTTGAAACGCGCCTGATTGAGGCTGAGAAACGTCCGATTGCAGAATCCGAAGGCGCTGCCGCTGCGGTTGCCGCCTATGAGCGCGAGCTTGAATCCTTGCGCACCGTATTGAACGAACAGCAGACCACAATGGAAGGTCTGTCGGATAAAGCCATGGCCGAGGTCGAAGCCGCAGAAGCCGCCGCCCAAGCGCGCGAAGCTGAGGCTGCAGAAATCGCTGCCGCTGCAAAGACCCGTGCAGCGTTGGTGTCCCTGACAGCGGCCTTGCAAAACGGCGACCCCTTTGAGGCCGCCGTCGCCGAATTACAAGAGAGCGCGGCCCAGCCCGTGCCCGAGGATTTGATCGCGGCTGCCCCGAACGGCATCGCGACCCTTGTATCGTTGCAGCAAGATTATCCTGCCGCCGCTCGAGGGGCTCTGGCTGTGACCGTGCGGGCTGAAAACGCCGAAAACACCACGGACCGTGTGGTGAATTTCCTGCGCAATCAAACCGGAGCACGATCGTTAACCCCGCGCGAGGGGAATGATCCCGACGCGGTGCTGTCCCGTGTCGAAGCGGCTGTGACATCCGGCGATCTGGAAACGGCTCTCGCGGAAATCGACGCCCTCTCTCCAGAAGGTAAAGAGGCGATGGCTGCATGGATTTCCGCTGCAGAAACGCGCGCCAAAACAGTAGAAACGGCACGGGCCTTTGCCCAAAGCCTCGACGTAAACTAAGGAAGCCTTCATGCTCTGGTCCCTGTTAAAAATTCTTGTTTTCGTGGCGATTGTAGCAGCTCTGGCCTATGGGGCTGGCTTCTTGATGGAAAGCGACGAAGGCATCCGTATCGCGGTGGCGAATATGGAGTTCACTTTTGGTCCACTCCAAGCGGTTATCGTAATGCTGGCGCTTTTGGCGTTGGTGTGGCTGACGCTTCGCATCGCCGGTTTGATCGTTGCGACGCTGCGTTTTCTGACTGGTGATGAAACCGCCTTGTCGCGCTATTTCGATCGCAACCGGGAGCGTAAAGGCTATCAGGCTTTAGCGGATGCGATGATGGCGTTGGCGTCAGGCGAATCCCGTCTGGCCAGCGTTCGGGCGGCCAAGGCGGAAAAGCTTTTGGGCAAACCTGAACTGACCAACCTGATTACCGCCCAAGCAGCTGAACAATCCGGCGATACGGCAAAAGCCACAGCTGCCTATAAACGTCTGCTGGCCCATGATGCGTCCCGCTTTGTCGGAGTCACCGGGTTGATGAAGCAAAAGCTTGAGGCGGGTGAAACCGAGACAGCGCTGAAGCTGGCGGAAAAAGCCATGGTGCTGAAGCCGAAACACGAAGCCACACAAGACACGGTCCTGCGGCTTCAGGCTGAGGGTGGTGATTGGACCGGTGCCCGCGCAACGCTGAACACCAAGCTGCGCCACGGCAGCCTGCCGCGCCCTCTGCACAAACGTCGCGACGCTGTTCTGGCGCTCTCCGAGGCACAGGATGCCGCCCGCGATGGCGAAACCACCAAAGCTGAAAACGGGGCAATCGAGGCCAATAAACTGTCGCCCGAACTGATTCCTGCCGCTGTGATGGCCGCAGAAACCCACATAAGTCGCGGCAAGCCACGGGTGGCTGCGAAGATCATCAAAAAGGCTTGGGCCAGCCAGCCGCACCCCGATCTGGCGGTGGCATTTGCAAAGATTGCGCCGGATGAAAAACCGATTGCCCGCATCAACCGTTTTGGCATTCTGACTAATATGATGCCCGATAATGCAGAAACGAAGATGCTCAAAACCGAACTGCAAATCGCCGATGAGAATTTTCCAGCCGCACGCAAAGCGCTGGGCGATTTGCCGGAAACCGATCCCTCGGTGCGCAGCTTGACCTTGATGGCGGCCATTGAACGGGGTGAAGGGGCAGATGACGCGGCAGTACGGGGTTGGTTGACCAAAGCCCTGACAGCCTCTCGCGGACCACAGTGGGTCTGTGAAAACTGCTCCAATCCGCATACGGAATGGACGGCGATCTGCTTGCATTGTGGTGGTTTTGATACGCTTTCCTGGAAAGTGCCACCGGCCAAATCGCAAGCCATGCCAGCTTCGACTGAATTCCTGCCCTTAATCGTAGGTGCCCCTGCGGTTCCCGCTGAAACCATCGTGGAAGAAACGGTATCGATCGAAGATCATATGGACCCGGCAGCCGCACAAGAGGCCGTTGTCACAGATATTACGCCTGGGGATGACACGGCCGAGATGGTGGAAGAAACAGCAGATGAAGCCATCATTCCAGCCACCGAAAAAGCCTGATTTTTTGGGCTACAAATTGGTTTCGCACGTGGTTAAACGCGTGCTAACGCCTCAATAGCTCAGCTGGTAGAGCAGGTCCTTCGTAAGGACAAGGCCGGGGGTTCGAGTCCCTCTTGAGGCACCAAGTGGCCTGTTATCAGAATTGCTAAGGGTAGGGCGCTGATGTGCCTGAAAATACGGGCTTTCCAGAATGCGATTAGTCTGCAAGCCGCTCAGGCAGGCACATAGGCATTCAATTTGTTGCCATCCAAGTCCCGGAAATATCCACCATAAAAACCATGTTCGCCGCGTGGGCCGGGGTCTCCTTCGTTGGTGCCGCCGAGCGCTAGCCACTTTGCGTGGAACGCGTCAACTTCCGCTCTGCTGGTCATTTTCAGAGCAACCATTGTGCCGTTTCCTGCCGTTGCAACCTTCCCGTCAAAGGGGCGGGCAATGGACAAGACGGGCTTATCTCTCGTTGTGCCCCAGGCCGCCATATTTCCGTGTTTCCAGAGGCGGCTCACCCCCACGCTCGCAAACAGGGAATCGTAGAACTGGAGGGCGGCATCAAAGTTATTTGTGCCGATTGTTACGTACCCGATCATATCTGCTCTTCCGTTATGCGTGCGTTTCACTGAGAGCTAGGCATTCAAGATTTGTGAAACAAGCGCTGCGATAAAACATACTTCGGGCGTCAGCCTTCAGAGATCCCTTGGTCGTGCCGCAGCGCTGTGGCGGATGACAAGATCCCCATGCAACAGGCGTTGTTGCGCCGGTGCGCGCGGGTTTTCTAATGTGTCGAGCAGCAGCTTCATCGCGGCCTCGCCGATTTTCGTGCGCGGTTGGCGGATAGTGGTTAGTCCGGGCGCGACATGGCTGGCGAAAGGAACATCGTCAAATCCCAAGACAGAGAAATCTTCGGGCACCCGATACCCGCGTAGGGTCAGCGCGGCGATGACGCCAATGGCGGTGTGATCATTATAGCAGAAAAACGCCGTGGGCACCGTGTCCTTGATAAACAGTCGTTCGACGGCGGCGCGGCCGGATTCGCTGGAGCCGTTCCCCTCGATGCGCCAGTCGCGCATGGTGACAGAGGATTCTGCAAGGCCGGCCTGATAGCCTTTGTAGCGCAAATCACTGACAATATCGGAGGAGTCACCCGAGACATAGGCCACCTCTTTGTGGCCGAGTGAAATCAGGTATTCTGTCGCCACCTTAGAGGCGGCAACATCATCCACACCAACGTAGCTGATTTCTGGCTGATCAATCGGGCGCCCCACCGCCACCATCGGAGGAAAGCTGCGCAGGGGCGATTTGGGCCATCCAGCCACGGGTGTGTGTCCGGTCAGAAGGATCAAGCCGTCTGCCATGCCGGTCGACAGAAACTTCATATGGGTTTCCTCGATCGAGATGTCCCCATCAGTATTGCCAATCAGAACGCCATACCCGCGTTCAATCGCAGTCTTTTCGATGCCGATCAAAATGCCCGGAAAATTGGGGTCAGCGATGGAGGGTGTCAGAACCAGCACCATTTTGGACCGCTGCATGCGCAGGTTTTGCGCCATTGCATTGGCGGTATATCCCGTGCGTGCGATGGCGGCAGTGACTTTTTTACGGGTGGCCTCGGCGACTTTTTCGGGCTTTCGAATCGTACGGCTGACGGTCGCAATAGAGACTCCGGCAAGGCGCGCGACATCTTCGATTGTTGCTGATTTTTCGTCCGGATTCGCCATTTACCGTTGTTTTCCTGCCCTGGACCCTAACCTTGTATTTTCACAAAGAAATAGGGCGTTCTTGCAGTTATAGGCGCTCTGCTGGGTTCTGAAAAGGTTTTCACGCACCTATGAAAAGGTTTACATGAGCTATGAAAAGGTTTACATAACTTTCATCCACAGATCGCAGGGGAGTGTGATCTGACGGACTAAAGGGGGGAATATGCTGGATGGACACGCGTTGTCATCGGCCGTCCTAGAGGCGGATCGGGTCAACAAATCATTTGGGTCTGTGCCGGTGCTGTTTAGTGTCAGCATCGACATTCGCGCTGGCGAAGTACACGCATTGATTGGTGAAAACGGGGCGGGGAAATCCACCTTGATGAAAATCCTGTCTGGATTTCATGCACCCACATCCGGTCGTGTCTTGCTGGACGGTGTAGAGACCGTGTTGCCGGGAAACGGCGAGGCTGAAAAGCTCGGCGTTATTCTGATCCATCAGGAACTGAACCTGGCCGAACAGATGACCGTTGAGGAAAATGTGTTTCTGGGCCGCGAAATGACGCGCAAGGGCCTGTTGGATCGCGAGGGTATGCGGGCCGTTGTGCAGGGGTATCTGGATGATATCGGTCTGGACATCCGCCCCACAGACCGGATTGCCGATCTGTCGATTGCCCATAAACAGATGGTCGAGATTGTCAAAGCCATCAGCCGCAACGCGCGGGTTTTGATCATGGATGAGCCCACGGCGGTTTTGACAGAATCCGAGACAGCGCTGTTTTTCAAACAGGTGGAACGGCTCAAGGCGACGGGTGTTGCGATTGTTTTCGTGTCCCACAAGCTTGGCGAAGTCAAAGAGATCGCTGACCGTGTGACCGTCCTGCGCGATGGGCAATGGATCGCGACAAATGATATTGCAGAGCTGACGCCGGATGCGATGGCGCAGCTTATGGTCGGGCGGGAATTGTCCGACCTTTTCCCGCCGATCAATGAGGCCGATGTTGACGCACCGCTGGCACTGGATGTGCGGGGGCTGTCCAGTCGCGAGGTGCGCAAGGTGTCTTTTGGCCTGCGCGAAGGCGAGGTGCTGGGCTTTTTCGGTCTTATTGGCTCTGGCCGGACTGCTGTCTTTGAAGCGATTTGCGGTCTGGCTGATCGCACCGCTGGCAAAGTCGAACTTTTTGGCAAACCCTTTGATCCCAAAAGCGTTGCAGAAGCGCGGGATCGCGGCATTGTTTATCTGACCAAGGACCGCAAGGAAAAAGGCTTGTTGCTGGCGCAAAAGATGCGTCCGAACCTGACGCTTTTTGCGCTGCCGAATTTTGTCAAACGCCTGGGCATTGACCGTGCTGCGGAGCAATCAGCCCTAGAGCGTGGTATCCGCCGGTTCGACATTCGGGCCCGTGATCCAGAGGTGCTGGTCGGGGATATGTCCGGTGGCAACCAGCAGAAACTGCTGTTGGCCAAGGTCATGGAATGTAACCCGAAAATTGTTGTTATCGATGAGCCGACACGCGGCATTGATGTCGGGACAAAACAGCAAATCTATCACTTCATCGCAGCACTTGCGTCTGAAGGCGTGTCGGTTGTGATGATTTCCTCTGAAATGCCGGAAGTCATCGGCATCTCCCATCGGGTCGTTGTGATGCGCGACGGGGAAATCACCGGCATTCTGACCGGCAATGACATCAATGAATCTGAAATCGTTCGCTATGCGGCGGGCCTGAAGCGGGTCGGGGAAAATGACTGAGACAACCATGACACAGAAAAAAACGTCACGCCTGGCCGGCATCGATCTTAAATCAGCGGGGCCGTTAATCGCGCTGATCCTGCTTTGCATTGTTGGCTATCTGCTCAACCCTGCGTTCATCAGCGAAGGTAATCTGACCAATCTTCTGACGCGCTCGGCCTTTATTGGCATTATCGCGGTTGGTGCCACCTTTGTGATCACGGCGGGGGGAATTGACCTGTCGGTTGGGTCGATGGCGGCGGTGATCTCGGGTGTTATGATTATTCTGATGAATAATGCCGTGGATACGCTGGGCACCGGCGTTGCCACCGTGCTGCTTGGCTGCGGTTGTGCGATTATTCTGGGGCTTGGGGCCGGGCTGGTGAACGGCTTGCTGACCACCAAAGGCAAGATCGAAGCCTTTATCGTCACCCTCGGCACCATGGGGATTTTCCGTTCCCTCGTGACCTATTTCGCCGATGGGGGCACGCTGTCGCTGGATTTTGATATTCGGGGCACCTATCGCCCAGTGTATTACGAAAGCTTCTTTGGTCTGCCAATTCCGGTCTGGGTGTTCATCTTTGTGGCAATTTCTGGCTGGTTCCTGCTGAACCGCACAGCCTTTGGCCGCTATTGCACGGCAATCGGCTCGAATGAAGCGGTGGCCAAATATTCCGCGATCAAAGTCGATCGGGTCAAAACCATGACCTATGTCATTCAGGGGCTCTGTGTTGCGCTTGCGACGATCATCTATGTGCCCCGTCTGGGTTCTGCCTCATCTTCGACCGGTGTGTTGTGGGAGCTGGAGGCCATTGCCGCCGTGATCATCGGTGGCACGGTTCTAAAAGGTGGCTATGGCCGCATCGGTGGGACTATCATTGGCGCGCTGATCCTGACCACCATCGGCAATATCCTGAATTTCACCGATATGATTTCCAATTACCTCAACGGCACCATGCAGGGGTTGATCATCATTGTCGCTGTCTGGCTGCAACGGGCGGACTTCGGGCGCAAAGAGAGCAAAGGCGAATAATCGCAAATTTCCACGAAACCGGGGGAGGAGCTTCGGCGTGGAAAAACGGGCAAACCCAACCAATGGGTGTCCACATCCAAGGAGGAGGAACTATGACTAAATTATTTAATATTAGTGCTTTGGCGCTTGCGGGGGCGATGGGCCTGACGACAGCGGCAGCGGCGGCAGATATCACCATCGGCGTGAGCTATCCAACACCAACCCACGCGTGGGCATCCGGGATGAACTGGCATGCGGAACAGGCCGAAAAGCGTCTGGAGGCACTGTACCCTGATGTTGACCTTGTGCTGGTGAACTCACCTGATCCGGCATCGCAAGCTTCAGCGCTCGAGGATCTTGTCTCTGTGCACCAGATCGACGCGCTTGTGGTACTGCCCTTTGAATCCGAGCCACTGACCGATCCGGTTCTGAACGTCAAGAAATCAGGCGCGCTGATTACGGTGGTGGACCGTGGCCTGAGCCAGCCGGGTATCGAAGATATCTATGTGGCGGGGAACAACCCCGAACTTGGCCGCGTGAGCGCGCAATACATGAAGACCCGCCTGAAAGAAGGCGATAATATCGTCATTCTTCGCGGCATTCCAACCCTGATCGACAATGAGCGTTTCGACGCGTTCATGGCCGAAATGGAAGGCTCCGGTGTGAATGTTCTGGATCACAAACACGCCAACTGGAACCGCGATGACGGCTTTGAAGTTATGCAGGATTTCCTGTCGCGCTTCCCCGATATCGACGCGGTCTGGGCGCAGGATGATGACATCGCAATCGGTGTTGTTGCGGCGTTGAAACAGGCGGGTCGCGATGGCGACGGCATGTTTGTTGTTGGCGGTGCTGGCATGAAAGAAACCATCAAATCGATCATGGATGGCGATGAGTTGATCCCTGTTGATGTACTGTATCCGCCTTCGATGATCGCAACAGCGATGGATGTGACTGTGGCTGCGTTTAAATCAAATGGTCCGGTTGCTGGTCGTTATATTCTTGGCGCGACATTGATCACACCCGAGAATGCGGAGTCCTTTTACTTCCCTGACTCGCCGTTCTAAAGCGGTAATAGGGATTGATCGCGGCGGGCCCCTCCCAAAGCCCGCCGCGTTTCGCTATGAAGAGATTGACTGATTCAAGGAGGCAGGGGAATGGCAATAACAGGACGCAATGAATCGTTGGACGGACCGGTCCGGTTGGGCATGGTCGGCGGCGGTAAAGACGCCTTTATCGGTGGTGTACACCGGATGGCAGCCCGTCTGGACGGGAAATACCAACTTGTGGCCGGAGCCCTGTCTTCGACTCCCGAAAAAGCACAAGAATCCGGACAGGCTTTGGGCTTGGATGACGACCGCATTTATAATGATTACAAAGCTATGGCGATCCGCGAAGCGCGGCTCAAAAACGGGATCGAGGCCGTGGCCATCGTCACCCCGAACCATGTGCACTATGCCGCCGCGCGCGAGTTTCTAAAGCGCGGTATCCACGTCATTTGTGACAAACCGCTGACGTCCACTTTGGGGGATGCCAAGAAACTGGTAAAAGCAGCGGAAAGCGCGGATGCGCTATTCATTCTGACCCATAACTACACCGGTTATCCGCTGATGCGGCAGGCCCGCGAGATGATCGCCAATGGTGATCTGGGTAAAATCCGTCTGGTGCAGGTGGAATATGTACAGGACTGGATGACCGAAGTCGTCGAGAACAAACAAGCCGAATGGCGGGTTGATCCTTCCAAAAGCGGGTTGGGCGGGGCGACTGGTGATATCGGGACCCATGCTTTTAACCTTGCGAACTTTGTGAGTGGCTTGTCGGTGGAAAGCCTGTCAGCAGATCTTCAAAGCTTTGTGCCGGGACGTCAGGTCGATGACAACGCTCATGTGATGCTGCGCTATGAAGGTGGCGCGCGCGGAACACTTTGGTGTTCACAGGTCGCACCGGGCAATGAAAACGGGCTGCGCTTGCGTATTTACGGCGATAAAGGTGGTCTGGAATGGGGTCAGGAAAACCCGAACCAGCTGTGGCATACGCCCTTTGGTGAACCCAAGCGTCTGTTGACGCGTGCCGGTGCCGGAAGCACTGACAATGCCAACCGCATGACACGTATCCCGCCCGGTCATCCCGAAGGCTATCTGGAAGGCTTTGCCAATATCTACACAGAAGCAGCAGCGGCAATTGTCGCCAAGCGCAAAGGCGAGGCTGTGCCCGCAGAGGTGGTCTATCCGACGGTTCAGGATGGGCTGTCCGGCGTGCAGTTTATTGATGCCTGCGTGCGATCCTCAAAGCGCGATAGCGCATGGGTAAGCTTGGGCTAAACGACAAAACCGGCGGCGGTTTTCAAACGGCCTCCGGATTTAAGAACATGAAAAAGGCGCCCTTTGCGGCGTCTTTTTTGTTTAGAACTGTTTGACGATTTGTCCGGCCCGTTTGCAGGCGAGCTTGTCGCGCAGCGGGCTGTCGGGGTCGATGTCCTTTTTGCAGACAATGCATTTATCTGCACCGGCAACAGCATTCAGCCCGCCACAGCTGCCCTTGATTGTGCGCCCTTTGAACATGACCCCAACGGCCATACCGGTCACGACAATAAGCAGCAGAACAAACGCAAGTACAAAGGTAGCCATCAGAAAGTTTCCCGTTTTGTTAGCTTCTATTTAGACTCTGAAACGTATTTTTCAAAGGCCTTGCTTGCGGTGGTCACGTAATTGTTGCCCGCGCGGTAGATGAAATAGACCGGCAGCTCCAGCCGGTTGGCGATTTCAACACCCCGCGTGTGCCCCAAGGCCAGCATCGCCGTCGCCCAACCATCGGCCAGCATGGCATTCTCGGCCAACACCGTAACCGATGCGGTAGTGTGGGTGATCGGACGTCCGGTGTTGGGGTCGATGATATGGCTGTAGCGGATGCCATCGACTTCGAAATAGTTGCGATAGTCACCAGAGGTGGCCAGCCCGATATCCTGAAGCGGCAGCACCAGTTGCAGGGTGCGTTCACGGGCATCGGGTTTTTCAATGCCGATGGACCACGGCTCACCCTTGGCGTTGGTGCCAGAGGCGGTCAGATCGCCGCCGATCTCGACCAGATAGCGGGAAATACCTTTTTCTTCCAACAACCGGGCAACGCGATCGACCCCATGGCCTTTGGCAATCGCTGAGAGATTAACCGACACATCGGGCTTGCCCTTTTGCAGGCTTGGTGTGTCGGTCAGGGTTAGCAGGCTCAGTTGGCCGACATTGCTCAGGGCGGTCAGGATTTCAGCATCCGATGGAATTGGCTCTCCGGGTTTTTTGGGTCCGAACCCCCAAAGATCGATCAGCGGCGCAAGGGTGACATCAAAAACACCACCGGAATTCAGGTGTATGCTGTTGGCCGCCGTCATGACCTCGGCAAATTCCGGTGATATCGGCTGCGGTGTGAGCGCGCGGGTCGCGTTGAAGACCGAGACTTCGGACTCTGGGTCCCAATTCGACATCTGTTTGTTGACGAAGGCCAGCGTGGCGTCAATTTCCTGATGCAGGGCGTCTTCTGTCAGACTGTCGGGCAAGTCGACCACCGTCACCGAATAGGTTGTGCCCATCGTTTCACCAACCAGCCGTGTGGGTTCCGGTTCATCGGCGGCAAACAGGCAAGCCGAGAGCATCAAAGTTGTGAAAAAAGCAGCGATTAAGCGCATCAAACAAGGTCCATCCGGCCATTTGAAATCGTTCGCGTGTGTTTTTCACGGTGCCGTTTATCTGTCAATCAATTGCGGGTGAGACATTAAGCCCCCACCAAACAGCAAGATTTGGTGCCTTTTGGGCGTTAGTAAATGTTGCTCTTGCAGCATTGGATCAATAGAACAGGCGAAAGTTTCGACGGATTGTGTATCCTTCGGAGCAACACAGATTCGAGGATGCTTCGGCATCCAGAGCACGACGCGCCTGTTTTAGGTGCCTTAAACAGCCGAGGCCCATGTCAGAGTTTGTATTAAAACGCGGTCTTGATTTGCCCATTACAGGGGCGCCGGACCAGAAGATTCATGATGGTCCATCGCCCACCACTGTTGCGGTGATCGGACAGGACTTCATCGGGCTAAAGCCCAAAATGTTGATTGGCGAAGGGGATGTGGTCGAACGGGGCACACCGTTGTTCTGCCATAAAGACAATCCCGATGTGATGTATGTTGCGCCTGCGGGGGGCAAAGTGCGCGCGATCAATCGCGGGGCGCGGCGGGTTTTGCAAAGCGTCGTGATTGATGTCGATGATATTCGCGCCGCCGGTAAAGATTTTGGCAAGGTCGAGAATGCCGAGAGCGTCACAGCAGATATCGTGCGTGAGAAGCTCGCGGCTTCGGGGCTTTGGACAGGGTTCACAACGCGCCCCTATTCCAAGGTGCCCCAGCTTGATGGTAGCCCCGCAGCGATTTTGGTCACCGCCATGGACACAGAGCCATTGGCGGCAGACGCCGCGCTAATCATCGGTGAATCGCTTTCGGCGTTCCGGGCCGGTGTTGCGGCGATTTCTACCCTGACTGAAGGGGTGACATTCGTTTGTACCGCCCCGGGCACTGAGGTTGACTGCGCCGGTTTGGCAAATGTCGAAATTCACAGCTTTGACGGGCCGCACCCAGCGGGCCTTGCTGGCACACATCTTCATTTCCTTGCAGTGCCGACATCGGACAAACCGGTTTGGACGATTGGCTATCAGGATGTGATTGCCATCGGCAAACTGATGCTGACCGGCTTTCTGGACGTCAATCGGGTGATTTCACTTGCGGGGCCGCTGGCGGTCAATCCGCGTTTGTTGCGCACCACTGTTGGCGCGTCGCTGACAGAATTGACCGACGGCGAAATCGCTGGTGATGAACCTTGCCGCGTGATTTCCGGTTCTGTTCTGACCGGACGTCAGGCCGAAGGGGCCTTTGCCTATCTGGGGCGCTATGCCCGTCAGGTGACCCTGATCAAAGAAGACACAGACCAGCTGACCTTTGGTTGGATTTTGCCGCAGCCGAATAAATTTGCTGTGATGCCGGTTCTGGCCTCTGCGATGTCCAAAAGCAAACTGTTCAATCTGACGTCCAACCTGAATGGCGGTCGTCGGGCGATGGTGCCAACGGGGGTGTTTGAAACCCTGATGCCGCAGGATTTTCTGCCAACTCAGCTTCTGCGCGCCTTGTTGGTGATGGATACAGATACCGCTCAAGCGTTGGGCGCATTGGAGCTGGCCGAGGAAGACCTCGCGCTGTGCACTTTTGCTTGTCCGGCTAAATATGAATATGGCGAAGCGCTACGCGCAAGCCTTCAGAAGATCGAGAAGGAAGGCTAACCCATGGGATTGCGCAGTTTCTTCGACCGGATCGAACCTAATTTCGAAAAAGGTGGTAAATACGAAAAGTATTTTCCCGTTTACGAAATGGTGGAATCGCTCCTGTATACCCCGAAAACAGTGACCAAAGCCGCGCCACATGCGCGGAGCTTTGTCGATATGAAGCGGATCATGACCTACGTGGTCATCGCCACGATCCCTTGTATTCTGATGGCGCTGTATAATACCGGCCTCCAAACCAACACCGCATTGACCGCACTTGGCGAAGGCAGCCAGACCGGCTGGCGCGTGGCGGTTATGCAGGCGCTGGGCTTCTCATTAGAGCCAGGTCTGGTGTCCAACATGGTGCATGGCTTTTTGTATTTCGTGCCGATCTATCTGACGACGCTGATCGTCGGTGGTCTGTGGGAAGTGCTGTTTGCCACCGTGCGCGGCCATGAGGTCAACGAAGGCTTTCTTGTAACCTCGATGCTTTATGTGTTGATCGTACCGGCCTCGACCCCGCTTTGGCAGGTTGCGCTCGGCATCAGCTTTGGGGTTGTGCTTGGCAAAGAAGTCTTTGGCGGAACAGGTAAAAACTTCCTGAACCCTGCGCTGACAGGGCGGGCTTTCCTGTATTTTGCCTATCCGGCGAATATGTCTGGCGACAGCATCTGGACACCGGTTGACGGCTTTTCCGGCGCGACCGCGTTGGGTGTTTCTGCGGCCGAGGGCGTTCAGTCATTGGCAGGCTATGGCATCACATGGTGGGACGCTTTCTTTGGCACAATCCAAGGCTCTTTGGGCGAAACCAGCGCGTTGGCCGCGATGATCGGTCTGGCCTTCCTGCTGATCACCCGTATTGCCAACTGGCGGTTGGTTGTGGGCTGCATGGGCGGTATGATCGGCTTTTCGCTGCTGCTGAACCTGATTGGCAGTGACAGCAACCCGATGTTTGCGATGCCGTGGTACTGGCACTTTGTGCTGGGCGGTTATGCCTTTGGTCTGGCCTTCATGGTGACCGAACCCGTTTCCGCCAGCCACACCAATCTGGGCCGCTATATCTACGGGGCGCTTATTGGCTTCATGGTGGTGATGATCCGTGTGATCAACCCGGCCTTCCCCGAAGGGATGATGCTGGCGATCTTGTTTGCAAATATCTTCGCGCCGCTGATCGACTATTTTGTCGTGCGGGCGAACATCAGCCGGAGGGCAAAGCGCAATGTCTGAGCAAGAGCCCAATACAGAACCCAAAGGCGCGCTGGGTCGTTTCCTTGCCGCCTCGCCTGATAGCCCGGGCAAAACCATCATCGTGGCAGTGGTCTTGTGCCTGTTCTGCTCGATGGTTGTGGCAACCGCTGCCGTTAACCTGCGTCCGATCCAAGAGGCCAACAAGCTGAAGGATAAGCAGGTCAATATTCTGCAGGTCGCCGGCAAATATGAACCCGGTGTCGACATCGCCGAAGCTTTTGCAGCTTTTGAACCGCGGATTGTTGAATTGGAGAGCGGTACTTTCACCGACGAATTCGACGCCGCGAGCTTTGATGATCGCGCCGCCGCCTCTGACCCAGCGCTGAGCATCTCGCTAAGCGATGATCCGGCGGGCATCGGTCGCCAGACCAAATATGCCACGGTCTATCTGCTGAATGATGACGCGGGTAATCTGGATAAGGTGATCCTGCCGATCTACGGCTACGGTCTGTGGTCCACGCTCTATGGCTTTATCGCCTTGGAAGAAAACGGCAACGACATCTTCGGGTTGCAGTTCTATGAGCATGCCGAAACCCCCGGTTTGGGCGCTGAAGTCGATAACCCGCGCTGGAAAGCTATGTGGAATGGTAAGAAACTGCGCGACGAAAGCGGTGAGCTTCAGATCACTGTGGCCAAGGGCACAGGCCATGAGGACCATCATATTGATGCTTTGGCCGGTGCGACCCTAACCTCGGTTGGCGTTGATAACCTTGTGCGTTTCTGGATGGGAGAGGCCGGATTCGCGCCCTTCCTTGAGAGCTTGAAAGAAGGAGAATTATAATGGCACAGACCAGAAAAGAACTCCTTGTTGATCCATTGGTCGACAACAACCCGATCACGCTTCAGGTTCTGGGCATCTGTTCCGCGCTTGCGGTGACCTCCTCTTTGCAGGTGGCTTTGGTCATGACCTTGGCGGTGACTTTCGTGACCGCATTTGCCAGCTTTTTCATCTCGATCCTGCGCAACCAGATCCCGAATTCGATCCGGATCATTGTGCAGATGGTCATCATCGCTTCCTTGGTGATCCTCGTGGATCAGGTGCTCAAGGCCTATGCCTTTCAGGTGTCTAAAACCCTGTCGGTATTTGTTGGTCTGATCATTACCAACTGTATCGTTATGGGCCGCGCCGAAGCCTTTGCGATGAAAAACCCGCCGGTTGCTTCTTTCATTGACGGCATCGGCAACGGGCTGGGCTACGGCCTGATCCTTATTCTGGTGGGGATCATCCGCGAATTGTTCGGTTCTGGCAGCTTGCTGGGCTTTACCATTCTGCCAACCGTCAACAACGGTGGCTGGTACGTGCCAAACGGTATGCTTTTGCTGCCGCCGTCGGCTTTCTTCATCATCGGTCTTTTGATCTGGGGCTTCCGTACTTGGAAACCTGCACAGGTCGAAGAGCGCGAGTATAAAATTCAATCGGCGGAGGCGCACTGATGGAAGGTCTTCTTTCCCTGGCCGTAAAGGCCATCTTTGTTGAAAACCTTGCCCTGTCGTTCTTTCTGGGCATGTGTACCTTCATTGCGGTTTCGAAAAAAATCTCGACCGCCTTGGGTCTCGGGATTTCGGTGATGCTGGTGCAAACCATTACGGTGCCGGCCAACAACCTGATCCTGACCTATCTGCTAAAGCCCGGTGCTTTGGCCTGGGCTGGTTTTCCCGATGTTGATCTGACCTTCCTTGGTCTGATTTCTTATATCGGGGTGATTGCGGCAATGGTGCAAATCCTTGAGATGATCTTGGATAAGTATTTCCCGCCACTCTATAACGCGCTGGGGATTTTCCTGCCGCTGATCACAGTGAACTGCGCCATTCTGGGCGGCTCGCTGTTCATGGTGGAGCGTGATTACGGTTTTGCCGAAGCAACGACCTATGGTCTGTCTTCCGGCTTTGGCTGGGCGCTGGCGATTACGGCCATGGCCGGGGTGCGCGAAAAGCTGAAATATTCTGATATTCCGGATGGGCTTCAGGGGCTTGGTATTACCTTTATTACGGCTGGCCTGATGGCGATGGGCTTTATGTCCTTCTCCGGCGTGAAACTTTAAGGGGGCGGAAATGGAAACTTTTACACTAGGCGTTCTGCTCTTTACCCTGATCGTTCTGGCCTTGGTCAGCGTGATCATGTTTGCGCGCTCGCGGTTGGTGTCGACAGGTAACGTCAACATCACCATCAACGGCGAAAAAACCATTTCCGTGCCTGCAGGTGGAAAACTGCTGCAGACCTTGGCGGCTGAAAAGCTGTTTGTGCCTTCGGCGTGTGGCGGGGGCGGTACCTGTGCGCAATGTCGGGTGAAAATCCACTCTGGTGGTGGGTCTATCCTGCCAACCGAAGAAAGCCATATCACCAAGCGCGAAGCGTCCTGCGGGGATCGGCTGTCCTGTCAGGTTGCCGTCAAACAGGACATGGACGTCGAAGTCCCCGAAGAGGTATTTGGCGTTAAGAAGTGGCGCTGTAAGGTCCGTTCAAACGACAACGTGGCCACTTTCATCAAAGAGCTGGTGCTGGAACTGCCTGAAGGTGAGGATGTGAAATTCCGCGCCGGTGGCTACATCCAGATCGAATGCCCACCCTATGCTTTGTCCTACAAAGAATTCGACGTTGATGAAGAATACCATGAGGATTGGGATCGCTTTAAGATTTGGGATGTGAATTCCAAAGTCGATGAATCCATCGAGCGTGCTTATTCGATGGCGAACTATCCGGACGAAAAAGGCATCGTGATGCTGAATGTGCGGATCGCCTCGCCACCTCCGGGGTCCGAAGGTATTCCAGCCGGTCAGATGTCGTCTTACATCTTTAATCTGAAAGCCGGTGATGAGGTTACGATCTCTGGGCCATTTGGCGAATTCTTTGCCCGTGATACGGAAAAAGAAATGATCTTTGTTGGCGGTGGTGCGGGCATGGCCCCGATGCGCAGCCATATTTTCGATCAGCTTCGTCGTATTAGTAGCAAACGGAAGATTTCCTTTTGGTATGGCGCGCGCTCCAAGCGCGAGATGTTCTATGTCGAAGATTTTGACATGCTGGATGCCGAGAACGAGAATTTCGAATGGCACGTTGCGCTATCCGATGCGATGCCCGAAGACGACTGGAAGGGCTATACCGGCTTTATCCATAACGTCCTGTTCGAAGAATATCTTAAGAATCATCCGGCACCGGAAGATTGCGAATATTACATGTGTGGTCCGCCCATCATGAACCAATCCGTGATCAACATGCTGCTTGATCTCGGTGTTGATCGCGAAGACATCATGTTGGATGACTTCGGCGGATAAAACTATGAAAAGATTGTGAAAAAGCCGTTCTTGCGTTCCAAGTGCGGCTTTTTTGCTTTTGGGTTGGATGCCTCCGGCGGGGATATTTGAAGAACAAAGTTATGCAGAAGTTTTGCTAGCCAGATCGCCTGCGGCGTGTCTAGGATAGGGGTAGGTTAGTCTTTCAGGAGGACGATTATGGCACCCGCTTCGTATCAACCGCCCGTCAAAGGAGAGGAGACACGCTCGTCCAGCCAGAGTGCGGAAAGCGCTCTGTTGAAAAGCACTGCGACGGTGAAAACGATTCTGGAGGAAAAGGGGCGCAATGTTTTTGCGGTACACCCCAAGGATACGATAGCCACGGCGACGTTGCTGATGAAAGAAAAAGGCATCGGTGCTGTGGTTGTCAAAGATGGCGCCGGTGTGCTGGTCGGTATCCTCTCCGAACGCGACATTGTCCGACAACTGGCAGACACGCCGGGTCAGACGCTGGATCAGATCGTTGAGACAGTGATGACCAAAGAGCCCGTCACCTGTACGCCGGATGAAAGGCTTGTGGAAATGATGAAGCGCATGACCGAAGGGCGTTTTCGGCATTTGCCGGTTCTGGATGGCGGCGGATTGGGCGGCATGATCACAATTGGCGATGTGGTGAGCTACCGTTTGCGCGAGCTTGAATATGAAGCGCTGCGCATGAAGCAGATGATTGTCGGCTAGCGGTGAGCTTGGCGCATTTGATCTGAATCAATGCCTTTGCTGTGATTTCCCTGTTTCATTCCCTTGTGTTTGCAACAGGGGGACACAAAATGAACAAGACTCTTCGGGAACACACGAAACTAGTGGATCAGATGGCAACCGCATTGGGTGTCGATCTGGAGGAGCAGGTATTTCGGGGAAATACCGATATGGAAGACATCGGCGAAGCGGTCCTAAAATGTACTGGTTGCACACAGACAGAGGATTGCAAGCATTGGCTGGCAAGCCGAACAGCGCCAGCAATGCGTACCCCATCCTATTGCCGTAATTCCGAGATGTTTCAGGCGCTCAAAGGTTAAACTGCGTTCGCAAAATCGGTAAGAGGGCGGCCGCCACAAGGCCGACACCCGCACCGGTTAAGAGCCTGATAACAGGCGATTTCTGCGCGGGTGAGAGCAGGCTTAACGTCGCACAGACGATGGCGTAAAAGGCGAGTGTGATAGGGTCCATACCTAAGCATAGCACAGATTTCGCGCAAAATCAGGCGCGCAGATAGCCTTTGCGCAAAAGCCGTTCGCGGGTCGTATCCGCCGCCAATGACGCCGCACGCAGGTCGTTGAACAGGGCAATACGTTGCTGCCCGTTACGCCCCCTCAGTCCCCATTCAACAACAACAGACCATTCACCAAACAGGTTCAACTGAATCTCGATTCGGTAGAATCGCGGATCCTGTCGCGGGTGGGGTTGGGTGATGAGCAGGCAAATCGGCATGGCTTGAGTCTAGAAAACCGGCGAATCGGACGCAAGCCAAAGTTGCGCCCGATTTGTGTGAAACCGCTGTTTATCCGATTAAAATGATACTGCTGTTTCCGGTGGCGCGGCGCAGATCGTGCAGATCTTGATGGTCGGGATCATTAAGCCACCCCAAGGCGGAGTCCTTGTCGGGAAACGCCAGCAATGCCGCGAGGCTTGGGATTGGCAAACCATCGTCGATCACGGTTGGTGTTGGGCTGGCGGCTTCTACCCTGCCACCGTATTTGGCCAGCGCATCCGCAGCTTTTTCGCGATAGGCGGCCATGGCGTCCGGATCGGTGATTGTCATGTGAACATTTGCATAGATCATCTGGGGTTTCCTTTTATCAATGAACTACGCCTTCATAAATCAGTGCTTACCACGCAAAAACCGGATGAATTTGCACTCAGGGTATGCAAAAATGCATGTGATGCAGGATAGCTGGGATGATATACGCGTGGTTCTGGCCTTGGTGCGCCACGGTTCGCTTGCCAAGGCGGCGGAGGTGCTCGGGGTCAATTATACGACTGTGGCCCGACGTATTTCGCAGGCCGAAGAAAGCCTCGGGCAGCGTCTGTTTGACCGGTTGCCCACGGGTTATGCGCCGACCACCCTCGGCAAGGAAGTGGCTGGTTTTGCCGAAAAAATGGAACAATCAGAGACCGAAATGCGCTTATCCATGGCTGGCCAGAATGAGCGCCTTACCGGCACGCTAACGGTGACCGCGCCGCAACTGTTGATCGCCTCTCATTTGTGCCATGTGTTTGACCGGTTTCTGGCACGCCACCCCGAGGTTGATCTGACCGTTCTGGCTAGCAATGAGCAGCTCAACATGCACCGCCGAGAGGCTGATCTGGCCATTCGGATCACGGACACCCCCGGAGATACGCTGATCGGACGACGGCTGGCGGCACAACAGACGGCGTCTTTTGCCTCGGCGCAAGTTGCTGAGCAGATCAAAGACACGCCCGCGCGCGTGGTGGATTGGATCGGGTTTACCTTTTGGAAAGGACCGCCAAAGCAATCCCTGCATCTCTATCCGAATGCCCGCATCCGGATGAGTTTTGATGATATGACCGCGGTGATCGGGGCGACGCGGGCAGGGCTTGGCGTTGCGCGCATGCCGATTTTTGTCGGACGGTCTGCAGGCCTTATCCAAGTACCGGTTTTGCCGCCGCAGCCCTATTTCGACATCTGGCTGGTGGCGCATAAGGACGTATGGCCCGGTGCCAAACTGCGCGCCTTCCGAGAGATCCTGATCCCGTATTTCAAAGAGAACCGCCCGGATTTCATTGATACAAAAACAGTCTAGGGTTTAGCTTTCCGCGTCATCGGGCTTTGCGACGGAAAGGGTTTTACCCTCGGCCTCCGCGACAACCTTGGCGACGCGTTTGCCAATTTCCTGACTGGCCAGAATCGAAGGGTGGATCATGTCGATGGTGTGATAGCTTGTGGACCCATGGGGCACCATGTCTTTAAGGGTGACATAATAAAAGCCGTCATCCATCTGCGCCATTTTCGCGATGCGGCTTTCCAGAACGTCGCCATCATCCTTGCAATGTTCAATCGGAGAACCAACGCCGGGGCTGCGCAGATAGCCGACAAAAATCACACGTGCATTGGTTTCACGCAGTTTGGCAACCATGGCAGGAATTTTGCCGGACCGGCCATCGGCGGAAATCATCGAATTAATAACGCCGTCGCATTTGATACAGCCACAGCCCAGCCAAAGATCATTGCCGCCGCCGTTCAGGATGATCCAGTCCCAGTTGCCCTCGGTGTATTGTTTTTCAATCCGCATTCCCATGGCGCCGGAAATAGGCAGGACATGGTTAATCTTCGCGCCGCGCACCGTGCGGTCGACCACTGGCTCGTTCAAGGACCGCTCTACGATATGGGAAACAGATTGTCCGGAAAGCTCGTTCCAGGCAAGCATGGAGTCCCCCATGGTGAGGATGCGAGCCGGATTTTGGGAATCCGGTGCCTCTGTGCAGGCGGAAAGGCCGAAGGTCATGAAAAACAGAGCAACCAACAAAAAACGCATTTTAAACACCCTTAGAAGTTCGTTTGACAGGGTAGCTAAAGAATCGTGGCCTTTCAAAGGCGGCGAGGGCTCAAAAGCCCTGAAAGACAAAGTTTCGACATTTCGAATCAACAATTATCTAATGGTTCGGTGGTTTATTCAGAAATCGATAACAGTCGTGATAATCATGCGGTTTTTTCACCACGCGTCTTTGTTTTGGAAAAGCAAAAACAGGTGGCTGCCGAATCAATTGTGATCGGCCTGAATGCCAGCGCAAGTCCGGACAGCGGACGTAAAAAAACCGCCGTGACCAAGTCAGGCGGTTTCTTTAAACTGTTTGTCTGTTCGACTTAGCCCTGACGGGCTTTGAACCGGCGCTGTGTTTTGTTGATCACGTAAACACGGCCTTTGCGACGCACGATGCGGCAGTCGCGATGGCGGTTCTTGAGCGAACGGAGCGAATTCCGAACTTTCATGGCCTTCTCCTTGTATCGCGGCGCGCGTGCGCCTGGGTTAATCGGATCCGAGATTCACATGGTGGGCACTACTGGGATCGAACCAGTGACCCCTTCGATGTCAACGAAGTGCTCTACCGCTGAGCTAAGCGCCCATATGAACCTTGCGAACCTCCCGCCCTAAATAAATAGGACGCGGGCAATCCGCGTCGGTGGAGTGGTCTATAAAAGGAGTCGGAGTGGTGTTCAAGGGGTTTTGAGCAGAGAAAAAATATCGCAGACTATTTTTTAATCGAACGGATTCTGAATGACAAATGACGCTTACAATTTGACGCTCCCTCAGCACCGAAGCACCAGTGTTGTTTTTGCCTCGCCGCACAGCGGACGGGCCTATTCAAAAGCGTTCCGTAAGCGGTCAGTGCTGGACGAGACCGCCTTGCGAAGCTCTGAGGATGCTTTTGTAGATGAGCTATTTCAAGGGGTTACGGAGCATGGCGCGCCGTTTTTGTCGGCGCGTTTTCCGCGTTCTTATATCGATTTGAATCGCAGCACCGAGGAATTGGACCCAGCCGTCGTCGAGGGCGCACCCAAAGTGCGGTATAATCCGCGTATTGCGTCGGGCCTTGGTGTGATTCCCCGTGTGGTTTCGCAGGGGCGGCAGATTTATCGCGGAAAGCTGGATCTGGCCGAGGCGCGCCTGCGGATTGCTGACTGTTGGCGCCCCTATCATGACTGCCTGCAACAGCTGCTCAAGGCCAACCGGTTGCGATTCGGAGAGGCGGTGTTGATCGATTGTCATTCGATGCCCCATGAGGCGTTGGATATTGTCGAGCGACGCGGCGGGCAGAAACCCGATATTGTGCTCGGGGATCGTTATGGGGCGGCAGCGCGGTCGGATCTGGTTGATATGGTTGAATCTATCTTCGTCTCGGCGGGGCTTCGGGTGGCGCGAAATAGTCCTTTTGCCGGTGCCTTTATTGCCCAGCACTATGGCCGGCCAAGCAGCAACCAGCATGTGATTCAGATCGAAATCGACCGAAGCCTCTATATGGATGAGGCAAAGATTGTGCCCAATAGCAGTTTTGGCGCCTTTAAGGGCCTGATGCAGCAGGTATCCGGTGAGATCGCCGAGATCGGCCGCTGCCCATCCATACCGCTGGCGGCGGAATAGGCCCCCTATCTTAGGGCGCGACCTTTCATGATCGCTTCTTTGCCAAATCTCTGACGGATCGCATCGGTCGCGGCTTCGGCCTTTTTGCGCGAGACGGCGCTGGGATCCAGAAGATCGCCAGACAGATCGGCCCCTGTATCGCTCACCAGATCGCTGATCCCGACACCGATCAGCCGAAAGGGACCTTCATTTGCGACCTGATCAAGCAGCCCGCGCGCGGTGCGATAAATCCGGTCGGCGGTTTGTGTGGCATCCGGCAGACTGACCCGCCGCGACAGGGCAGAAAAATCGAAACGCTTTAGTTTCAGAGTCACCACCCGCCCGGCCAGATCGCGGGCCTTTGCTCGATCGGCGACCTGTTCGGACAGGCGCCAGAGATGCCCGTCCAGAATATCATGATTGGCGGTGTCCTCAAAAAAGGTGGTTTCCTTCGAAATGCTTTTCACCGGCGTTCGGGCAGAGACCTGACGGCGGTCCTCACCCCGTGCCAGATGCCACAACCGATCCCCCATACCCCCGAAACGCTGGATCAGGTCCTGATGGTCCCAACGCAGCAGGTCGGTAAAGGTGCGAATACCGGCTTTGGCCAGAGAATTCTGAAACGCAGGCCCCACGCCCCAGATCAGTCCCACAGGTTTATCTTGCAAAAAAGCGCCCGTTTCGGCTTTGCCGATGACGGAAAACCCGCGTGGTTTATCCAGATCAGAGGCAACCTTGGCGAGAAATTTATTGTGGCTCAACCCGATCGATCCGGTGACGCCCAATTCGTCTTGCATGCGTTTGACCAAGCGCGCCAGCATCACCGCGGGCGGGGCACCATGCAGTTTTTCAGTACCGGATAAGTCCATAAAGGCTTCGTCCAGCGACAAGGGTTCCACAATAGGTGTGAGTTCATCCATCATCGCGCGGATCTGTTTTGAGACTTCGACATAGGCCGACATGCGCGGAGGCACGACAACCGCATCCGGGCAAAGCTGCAGGGCCTTGAACATCGGCATGGCAGAGCGCACGCCCTTAATTCTGGCGATGTAGCAGGCGGTGGAGACAACCCCTCGTTTGCCTCCACCGATAATCACCGGCTTATCCGCCAATTCTGGATTGTCCCGTTTTTCCACAGACGCATAAAACGCATCACAATCCATATGCGCCGTGCTCAGCGTGCACAGCTCATCATGCGCGGTGACGCGCGGACTTCTGCATTTCGGGCATCGCGGCCCCGATGAAAACAGGTTCAGGCAATTTCTGCATAGAGCGGGCATAGGCCAAGGATATCCGTGGGCGGGCCGGGGCACAATCGAGGTTTACCGCATCCGGCAGGGTTTCGCGATCTCGCAGAAGGGCAATTGCATCGCCTTTCACTAGCCAGCACAGGCCAAACAGCCACACGCCGATGGATTCGATCCAGAACTGATAGCTGTTGGCATCCATGACGGCTTTCACATGGTCCGGCGAAATGCGGTAGGTATAAAGTGCGCCCATGGCCAGAATGATGATTAATCCGCTCCCGATATAAAGCCGGTTGCGCTGTCGCTGGCGTTCCGGGTCGGCGGATGAATCGGCCCGTTCGGAAAAGAGCAACAGGCAGGACAGGGCCATATTTATAAAGAACAGCGCGGCAAATACGTGGTGCAAATCAGAACCACGTTGCACGCCCATGATGCATTGCACAAAGCTGCATTCGACCAATTTGGTGGTATGGGTGGGCACGAGGGCCAGGCCGATCGCACCGATGCCACCCAGGCGGGTTATGTTTTTATGGGATAAAAAGCCAAAGGCAACGCTATCCGGACCGTAAGAGCCAATCAGGAAAAGCCCGATTGCGCAGAGTGCGCCGACAAAAATGTCCGAATAGGCGGTGTAATAATAATGGCTGATCGAGGCTTCGATACCGGTGCCTGACAGCAGACCGCCCAGTAAAAGCACAACCGGAAGGGCCAAACCGATATAGCCAAGCCCTTGCCGCATAGTCTGATAGGATAGCACCATACCGTGATGGTGCGTTTGCTGATCGCGAGTCATTTATAAAGTCCGTGTGATGGTTGACCGCAAAAGGTCATGAGGGAGGAGGGGTCCAGCGAAATCAGATTGTCTGAGTGGCAGCGCTGGTGATGTGGTGTCAGATGGCCATATGCTGGTCATACCGCTGGCGGGCCGCATGAACGTCGGGTTGTCGACGCATGGCCCAGTCTTGAAGCGGCTGAAGCGGCTCTGACAGGGATTCCCCCAAATCAGTTAACGCATATTCCACATGCGGCGGCGATGTCGGAAAGACAGAGCGGGACACAAGCCCGTCGCGTTCCAGACCCCGCAGGGTGACGGATAACATACGTTTTGAAATGCCCTCGACGGACTCCTGAAGGCGATTGAACCGGCGTGCACCATGGTGGAGCTCCATCAGAACCAAAAGGCTCCATGAATCTCCGATCCGGCGCAGGACGTCTCTGGTTGGGTCTACAACTGTATCGGTGTGCTTATTAGGCAGCATTTCACTCTCCCCAGAATGAATTGGAAATTACAATAAAATTTGGAAAAACAGACACTGGTAACAAGGTTACTCTTAGTAACTTAGCAGGGAGTTGGTAAAATTGAACACAATTTATAGGCGCAGCCTCAGAAAAGCCGGACATTAATGTGGGGAGACTGTGGTGAAGTTGTGGCGCTTTGGAATTACGGGCAGCGCTGCCTAAAGATTAGCAGCCTGCCTGAATTGACAGCAGCCAATGGGACGCAGGCCCACGGGGGCTGCGGAAGAAAGTGCGGAAGTCAGGATAATGGGCGTAAAAGTTGCCTAGCCGAGTTCGGCTAGAATGGCCTGCGCCGCGGCTTTGGGGTTCTCGGCCTGCCAGACGGGACGCCCGACAACAATATGATCGACCCCGTCGGCAATCGCCTGCGCAGGAGTGGCCACGCGCTTCTGATCGCCTAATGCTGCCCCAGCCGGGCGCACACCGGGTGTCACGATCAATTTGCCATTGGCCTCGGGTAGGGCGCGGATCAATGCGGCCTCTTGTGGAGAGGCGATGATCCCGTCGGCACCGGCGTCAAACGCATTTGCCGCCCGCTCCAAAACCAGATCCTGAATAGCGCCGTCTTTGATCAATGCAGCGTTCAGGTCCGCCCGATCCAGTGAGGTCAGGATGGTCACCGCCAGAATTTTCAGATCCGTACCGCCTTTGCCCTCTTGGGCGGCGCGCACCACATAGGGATCGCCATGTACCGTCAGGAAATCCAGATCGAACTGCGACAGCCCGCGCACGGCGGATTCAACCGTGGCGCCGATGTCAAACAGCTTCATATCCAGAAAGATCTTTTTGCCCTGTTCCTGCTTCAGCTCATTGGCCAAGGCCAGCCCGCCGCCGGTAAGCATTCCCAGTCCGATTTTGTAAAAACTGACGTCGTCGCCCAGTTGTTCAACAAGGTTTAAACCAGCCAAAGCATTTGGCACATCCAGAGCAACAATTAGGCGATCATCTGACATGGGAAAGCTCCTGATTGGGGTGCGCTTGGTATGTGCCGATATGGTCTCAGGGTCAACCTGAATTGCCTTGCCGTTCCTGCATGGGCAGGCTCTGTTTTGCTTGGCTATGCACCGAAACGTGCCGCCGGTATTCCGGCATGCGCCGGAGTTGACGCAAGGCATCTTCTTGTAACAGGCGCTGACAGGATTCAGCGTCCAAAGAAGCGCCGTCGGCGGCGTTTACTTTTAGATGCAGGGTGCTTTCCTGCCCTGTTTTTGGATCAATCAGGGTCAGGATCGCATGACCGCCTATGGCTCCGGCAGAGCCGGTTTCTGGATAAGCACAAATTTCGAAGGACCGGATACTCATTAAACGCCTTTTCACTCAACAACACGTCTTCAAAAATAGGGGGTCCGATCAGGGGAAGAAAAGGTGAATAAAAGGAATGTTGCCGCACATGTGAGGCGACACTTGAACTCTCAAGGCGTTGTAACCACATCTAAGACAAGGTCCCAGACACCCGTGCCTAAAGCAGGGCGGAACACATTCGGGACGCTTTACAAAGGAGAATGCTCATGAACCTTGAACAGTTCACAGAGCGGTCACGCGGTTTTATTCAGGCCGCGCAAACGATCGCTATGCGGGAAAGCCACCAACGTCTGGCCCCCGAACATATACTCAAAGCCCTCATGGATGACGAGCAAGGACTCGCCAGCAACCTGATCAAAGCATCGGGTGGTGCGCCGGATCGCGTGCTCGAAGCATTGGACGCGACCCTTGCCAAAATGCCCAAAGTGACCGGTGACGCGGGTCAGGTCTATCTTGATAGTCAGACCGGTAAAGTCCTGTCAGAGGCCGAAAAGATTGCCAAAAAAGCCGGCGACAGCTTTGTCACGGTGGAACGCATTTTGACCGCCCTTGCCGTGGTAAAATCCAAGGCCAAAGATGCGCTGGATGCCGGTGCTGTCACCGCGATGAACCTGAATGCTGCCATCAATGATGTGCGCAAGGGGCGCACCGCCGACAGTGCGAGCGCTGAAGAAAGCTATGATGCGCTAAAGAAATACGCGCGCGATCTGACGGCGGCGGCCAAGGCCGGTAAAATTGACCCGATTATTGGTCGGGACGAGGAAATCCGCCGTGCCATGCAGGTTTTGTCGCGCCGCACCAAGAACAACCCCGTGCTGATCGGGGAACCCGGCGTCGGTAAAACCGCGATTGCCGAAGGCTTGGCCTTGCGGATTGTTAATGGTGACGTGCCTGAATCCCTGCGCAACAAACGCTTGATGTCTCTGGACATGGGGGCGCTTGTGGCCGGTGCAAAATACCGTGGTGAATTCGAAGAACGCCTGAAAGCGGTCCTGAACGAGGTGACGGACGCCGCAGGTGAGATCGTGTTGTTCATTGACGAAATGCATCAACTTGTCGGCGCGGGTAAAACCGACGGCGCGATGGATGCGGCCAACCTGATCAAACCTGCTTTGGCGCGGGGCGAATTGCACTGTGTTGGCGCGACGACTCTGGATGAATACCGCAAATATGTGGAAAAAGACGCAGCCCTTGCGCGGCGGTTTCAGCCGCTTGTGGTCGATGAACCTACCGTTGAGGACACCGTCAGCATCCTGCGCGGCATCAAGGAAAAATACGAACTTCACCACGGGGTTCGGATCAGTGACACGGCCCTTGTGGCGGCGGCAACCCTGTCGCACCGCTATATCACCGACCGCTTCCTGCCGGATAAGGCCATCGACTTGGTGGACGAAGCTGCCAGCCGCTTGCGGATGGAAGTCGACTCCAAACCCGAAGAACTCGACGCGTTGGATCGTGAAATCCTGCAAAAGCAGATTGAGGCCGAAGCCCTGAAGCAAGAGGATGACTCTGCCTCCAAGGACCGCTTGCAGAAGCTGGAGAAAGAACTTTCCGAGCTGCAGGAAAAATCGTCGGGGATGACGGCGCAATGGCAGGCGGAACGTGATAAGCTCGCCAGTGCCCGCGACATCAAGGAACAGCTGGACCGTGCGCGGGCCGAGTTGGATATCGCCAAACGCGAAGGCAATCTGGCCAAGGCCGGAGAGCTGTCCTATGGCGTTATCCCAGAACTTGAAAAGCAAGTATCCGAGGCCGAAGGGCTGGAAGATGCTGTCATGGTGTCCGAAGCCGTGCGCCCCGAGCAGATTGCTTCGGTGGTGGAGCGTTGGACCGGTATCCCGACCAGCAAAATGCTGGAAGGCGACCGCGAAAAACTGCTGCGCATGGAAGAAAGCCTTGGCAAGCGGGTGATTGGTCAGAAACAGGCGGTGACGGCTGTGTCCAATGCAGTGCGCCGCGCGCGCGCTGGCCTGAACGACGAAGCCCGCCCCTTGGGCAGCTTCCTGTTTCTTGGGCCAACCGGCGTCGGGAAAACCGAGCTGACAAAGGCAGTCGCCGACTTCTTGTTTGATGATGACAGCGCCATGGTACGGATCGACATGAGTGAATTCATGGAGAAACACGCCGTGTCCCGTCTGATCGGTGCACCTCCGGGTTATGTCGGTTATGACGAAGGCGGTGTGCTGACTGAAGCTGTCCGCCGGCGCCCCTATCAGGTGGTTCTGTTTGACGAGGTGGAAAAAGCCCATCCGGACGTCTTTAACATCCTGTTGCAGGTGTTGGATGACGGGGTGCTGACCGATGGTCAGGGCCGTACTGTGGACTTTAAGCAAACCCTGATCATCTTAACCTCCAACCTTGGAGCGCAAGCCCTGTCGATGTTGCCCGAAGGGTCGGACAGTTCGGATGCCAAACGCGATGTGATGGATGCGGTGCGGGCGCATTTCCGCCCCGAGTTCCTGAACCGTCTGGATGAGACCATCATTTTTGACCGACTGGCGCGGGATGACATGGCGGGTATCGTCGATATCCAGTTGGGTCTGTTGGACAAACGTCTTGCGCGGCGCAACATCACCTTGTCGTTGGATGATGCTGCCCGCAAATGGCTCGCCGATGAAGGCTATGATCCGGTGTTTGGCGCACGGCCTCTGAAACGGGTGATCCAGCGTCATCTGCAGGATCCACTGGCTGAAATGCTGCTGGCGGGGGATGTGCTTGACGGTTCGACCATTCCGGTTTCCGCAGGTGCAGACGGGCTGATTGTTGGCGATCGCATCGCGCCCAGCAACCAGACACCACCGGAAGAAGCCGTTGTGCACTAAAGTGCCACCAGAAAGAATGCAAAAGGCCGGGGTACATTCCCGGCCTTTTTTATGGGTGGCATCTGTGATCTATCGGGTTGTGCACGCTGCCTGAAAGGAAATTCGATGACCCTGCCACCAAAACTGGTGATTTTTGACTGCGATGGCGTTGTGGTTGATAGCGAAGGCCCGACCCAGATCATCCTGCGCGATAATTTAGCCAGCCATGGGTTGGACTTACCGGTTGAAGAGATTACCGATCTGTTTATCGGCGGTACGATGTCAGGGGTGATGGCAGAGGCACGGAAATTGGGGGCACGGCTGCCCGACGGCTGGGTAGAGGATTTCTACACGATCCTTTATGCGCATCTGGCCGAAACTGTCGAAGCGGTGCCTGGTATTCAAACAGTTTTGGATACGCTGGATCAGGCGGCTATTCCCTATGCGATCGGCTCCAACGGGCGGCTTGCGAAAATGGATGTGACTTTGGGGCGGACCGGTTTGGCGGGCCGCTTTCAGGGGCGCCGGTATTCCGCACAGGATAGCGGTCGGCCCAAGCCCGCACCGGATGTCTATCTGATGATCGCCCGGAAAATGGGTGTCAGCCCTGAGCATACCGCCGTTATCGAAGACAGCCCCGCCGGTGCAAAGGCAGCACAGGCCGCAGGAATGCGTTGTTACGGGTTCACCCGCGAAACCCCGCCGGCAAAGCTTGCGCCAATTGCTGACGTGTTGTTTGCCGATATGGCTGCACTACCCGCCTTGCTGGGCCTATAAAAAAGGCCCGCTCCTCAGGAAAGAGCGGGCCGCAGTCCTGCGCTCGGGATGGGTAGGGGATAGAGCAACAGGACCGATTTCTGTAACAAGGCAAATGGTCTATTAGGGCAGCAGCACCTTGTCGATCACATGGATGGTGCCGTTGCTGGCTGCGATATCTGCGGTCGTCACGTTTGATGAATCGATTTTGACTCCGTTCCGGCCATCGATGTGGAGGCTTTCCCCATTGACGGTGGGCAGACTGCCGCGCTTTCCAGCCAGCGCAGAGGCCGGATAATTGCCCGACACTACGTGATAGGTCAGAACCGCTATCAGCTGGTCTTTGTTTTCAGGTTTCAACAGGGTTTCAACCGTCCCTGCGGGCAGGGCGTCAAAGGCGGCATTGGTGGGGGCAAAGACTGTGAAAGGACCATCCCCTTTCAGAGTATCTGCAAGACCGGCAGCGCCAACTGCGGCCACGAGCGTCGAGAAGTCATCATTGCCAGCGGCAATGTCGACGATATCTGGGGTGGAGGACGAAGTGGCGCAAGCTGATACAGTGGCAACAACACCAGCAGCGATCAATCCCTTAAGGGCAAAACGACGGTTCATGGAAGTATTCCTTATTCATTCGTGCAGAAAGAACGGGTGGGAATGACCCCACCCGACTGCTTTTGGTTATTTCGGCAAAATCACCGCATCGATGACGTGGATCACACCATTGCTGGCCTCGATGTCGGCCTGCACAACGGTAGCGCCATCAATGGTCACGCCGGACATGGCATCCACCATGGCCATGCCGCCATTCACTGTTTTGACATCCATCTTTTTGCCTGCAATGTCGCCGGACATCACTTTGCCGGGCACAACATGGTAGGTCAGGATCGCGACCAGCTGGTCTTTGTTCTCTGGCAGCAGCAGGGTTTCAACTGTGCCCTCGGGAAGCGCTGCAAAGGCATCATCCGTTGGAGCGAAAACAGTGAAGGGACCTTCGCCTTTCAGCGTGTCGACCAGATCAGCGGCCTGCACGGCTGCGACTAATGTGGTGAAGCTGCCCGCGCCGACTGCGGTATCCACGATGTCTTTGCTATGGCCATCAGCAAAAGCTGGGGCGGCAAGGGCGGTTGCGGCAGTCAGGGCGATAAAAGTTCTACGAAACATGAGTTCCTCCGTTTGGGTTTGGTCGTGAGCAATGAAGGGGTTACGGCGGCGTTTCGAAGTTGGATGAGTGTAGATTTCACAAAAAGGCCCTTGCCCGAGCGGGTCTGCGCCCTAAGCCACGGGGGTTTTTGGCGGCAACTCAAAAAACTGTGATTAATTCCGGCGCTTTTTTCGTGATCCGGTGGCGATTTTCTCGGAAACTTGTGATGCCAATCGCTGGATACTCGTTAAGGTAGCCCCAACCGAGGAGGAAGCAGCATGTTTACTGTTATGGGGTGGGCCGCAACGGTCTTGCAGGCGCTGGCACTAGGATTTGTCTTTGTTATTGGGGTTTGTGTCGCCCTGTTGGTGGCGTTTTTCATCATCGACCGCACCCAAACCGGAGATGCCATTCGTCGGAACTATCCGGTGATCGGCCGCTTCCGGCATTTGTTCACCGCATTGGGTGAATTCTTTCGTCAGTATTTCTTTGCCATGGATCGCGAAGAGATGCCTTTCAACCGAGCCCAGCGGGATTGGGTGGCGCGGGCGGCCAAGGGCGATAGCAACACCATCGCTTTCGGCTCAACCCGTAATCTGACCGATGTCGGTACACCGATATTCGCCAATGCGCCTTTTCCGCCCCTGGATGACCAGTTTGCCGCTACAGAGCCAATGGTGATCGGGGCGGGTGCCCGCACCCCGTATCTTGCGTCGTCGGTGTTTAATATTTCCGGAATGAGCTATGGGGCCCTGTCCCGCCCCGCCGTTGAGGCGCTGTCCAAAGGTGCGGCGGAGGCCGGTATCTGGCTCAACACCGGAGAAGGCGGCTTGTCTCCGTTCCACCTTGAAGGAGGGTGTGACATTGTTTTCCAGATCGGTACCGCCAAATACGGGGTGTGTAATGAAGACGGCACCCTAAACGAAGCGCGGCTTGCCAAAATCGCCAGCCATCCCGAAGTCAAAATGTTTGAACTGAAGATGGCGCAGGGGGCCAAACCCGGCAAAGGCGGCATTCTGCCTGCGGCCAAAGTGTCGGCAGAAATCGCCGAAATCCGCGGCATCCCGCAAGGCAAGGCCAGCATTTCCCCGAACCGCCATGTCGATATCGAGGATATCGACGGCTTATTGGATATGATCATGCGCATCCGCGATGTCAGCGGTAAACCGGTTGGCTTTAAAACCGTGGTCGGCTCGTTGGAACCTTTTGAGAACCTGTTAAAGCGGATTAAAGAGCGCGGCGAAGACTGCGCGCCCGACTTTATTACCATTGATGGCGGCGAGGGCGGCACGGGTGCTTCACCGATGCCGTTGATGGATCTGGTCGGCATGCCGATCCGCGAAAGCCTGCCGCGTATGACGACCTTGATGAACGAAGCAGGGTTGCGCGATCGCATTCGGCTGATCGCCTCGGGAAAGCTGGTCAATCCCGGTGATGTGGCGTGGGCGATTGCGGCGGGGGCGGATTTTGTCGTCTCGGCCCGAGGCTTCATGTTTTCGCTCGGCTGCATTCAGGCGATGAAGTGTAATAAGAATACCTGCCCGACGGGGATCACCACGCATGATCCACGCCTGCAAAAGGGTCTGGTGGTCGAAGACAAATACATAAAGGTGGCGAATTATGCGAAAGGCGTGATCAAGGATGTCGAGACAATCGCTCATTCCGTTGGTGTTGCCGAACCCCGCCAGATGCGCCGAAAGCATGTGAGGATTGTGCAAAACGATGGGAGTTCGCGGCCAATGAACGAAATATACGGCGGTTCACTGTAGCGCTGCCTGTAACAATGCCCCTCAGGGATCACATAAACGGCCCCGCTGATAAACTCCGACCAACATCTTCGTGAGAATGCCCGTTAGTCTTTGCCCAATCGCCCTATATCAAGGACAGTAGCGGCGAATTCATGCGGAGGGCCAGATGGCATATCGATTTAAAACTGATCTTAAATGGTCGGATGTGACGCCAAAGGCGGATTTTCTGAACCGTCGCCAGTTGATGGCGGGGGCCGGTGCATTAGCGCTGGGCTCTATCGCAAGCCCCGCGCTTGCCGCCAGCATCGCCACGGTGCCAAGCCCCTATTCCACCGATCTGGAGCCCAACACCCTAGAGGACATCACCTCTTATAATAACTTCTATGAATTCGGCACCGGCAAAGAGGACCCTGCCCGCTACGCCAGTGCGCTGACCACTGATCCGTGGAGCATCAAGATTGACGGGCTGGTCGATAAGCCCGGCGATTACGGGCTGGAGGATCTGATTAGCGACGTGCAAATGGAAGAGCGTATCTACCGGTTCCGCTGTGTCGAGGCCTGGTCGATGGTGATCCCATGGGTCGGATTTGAGCTGAACCAGATTTTGAACAAGGTCGGTGTGCAGTCCGGTGCAAAATATGTGTCCTTTGAAACCTTGGTGCGGCCCGAAGAAATGCGTGGTCAAAAGCGCGGCTATATCGAATGGCCCTACCGCGAGGGCCTGCGTCTGGATGAGGCCATGCACCCGCTGACGATCATGGCGACGGGGATCTATGGTGAATCCATGCCCAATCAGAACGGCGCGCCGATCCGTTTGGTCGTGCCATGGAAATACGGTTTCAAATCGATCAAATCCATTGTGCGCATTTCCCTGACCGACACAGAACCGCAAACCAGCTGGAACATGATCCAGCCGCGCGAATACGGGTTCTATTCAAATGTGAACCCCGAAGTAGATCACCCGCGCTGGTCGCAGGCCACTGAACGGCGTGTCGGCGGCGGGGTCTTTGCCAAACGGCAGGACACGCTGATGATGAACGGCTATGCCGAAGAGGTCATGGACCTTTATGCGGGCATGGATCTGAGCAAGAACTACTAACATGGGGCTGAGTGACAGGATCAACGGATGGGCCCGCCGCATTCCGGCAGGACCGCTCTATTTTCTGGCGGCGCTGCCGCCGGTATGGTTGCTCTATCGCGGGCTGACCGGCGGTCTCGGTGTTGATCCGGTCAAAGCCATGGAACATCAAATGGGGCTCTGGGGGCTGCAGGTGTTGATCGCCAGCCTCTGCATTTCCCCGATTCGCCGGTTCTTCCGGATCAACCTGATCCGGTATCGGCGGGCGTTGGGCCTGATCGGCTTTTTCTATGTCTTCCTGCATTTGCTGATCTGGCTGGTACTGGATGTACAGATACTGGCGCAAATCTGGGCCGATATCCTGAAACGCCCCTATATCACCATCGGTATGGTCGGGTTTCTCCTGATGATCCCGCTGGCGCTGACCTCTAACAACTGGTCGATCCGTAAACTCGGGGCGATGCGGTGGCGGCTTTTGCACAAACTGGCCTATGGTGCTGTGCTGGCGGGCGGGGTGCATTACCTGATGCTGGTTAAGGGCTGGCAGTTGGAGCCGATCCTCTATCTCGGCGCTATTTGTCTGTTGTTGGCGGTAAGATTACGGTTCCCGCGCCTTGGTTTGCCTTGGGGTGGGGCGCAAATCACCCGCGGTGATTCCTGATTCCAACCTGAATCGAGTCATCAAAGGGCAATTTATGCCAATGTGAATCGCCGAACGCCGCTCTGCAGCATATTTGAGCCAATCTTCCCCAGCGGAAAGGCGGGTGAATGCGGTGCTTCTGCGATGCCCTTTGCGAAATACGTGCAGCTTCTCATCCTATAAGCCGTTATATTTCAGATGCTTACGTGATTTATGTGTTTTTCTTTGCTGATTTTGTTTTTTTGGGTTGCGACTCCTTTGTAGTAACCTTAGAACCCCCTTCACCGGCGGCGCTGATGGCGCGGTTGGGACACTGGATGGGCTGCTGAGGTGGTCAGGACGGTGGGCAAATT
>CANMJD010000001.1 GCA_947498155.1 uncultured Pseudoruegeria sp. | reverse complement strand
GCAATGCGTTCAGTTGACTGGTACTAATTGCCCGATAGGCTTGATTTGATCCAGTAATAGTCAGACATGACACTTACCTAGATCAAAGCTTGTACTACACTAACACAAACACCATAGCCCTTGGCTTGGATAAACTGATGTATCGAAGCTTTACTCGGTTTGGTGGTCACAGCGCCAGTGAAACACCCGACCCCATTCCGAACTCGGAAGTTAAGCACGGTCGCGCCGATGGTACTGCGTCTTAAGACGTGGGAGAGTAGGTCACCGCCAAACCTAGTAAAGCTTCGATAACAGTATCTCTCTAAAACGATATCACTCATAAAATGGCGCGGGATGGAGCAGCTCGGTAGCTCGTCAGGCTCATAACCTGAAGGTCGTAGGTTCAAATCCTACTCCCGCAACCAATTATTCCCTTGCAGCTGTTCGCAAGGCTTTCCGTAGAGTTTTTGGTTTGGCCAAGGGAATGCTCAACACGAGCCCCCGCAACCATTTTTCCCTTGCTAGGCTGCAAGCAAGGCTCACAGTCACTTACAGAGGATACGACCAGAGTTTCGACCTGCTCGATTTCCTTTCTTTCACTGGTTTCCATTTGATCTGCCGCCTTCGGCATCGCCTTCTTTGAACGCGCATCTGCGACACTCAAAATGGCGGCAAGATCACCCTTCATATCAACGATCAATGCGGATGCATCCTCATTGGGCGTTAGTACGATTTCGCTTACCAAGGCACGAATCGTCTTCGCAGCCTCTTGTCTGTGTTCTGGATCGTTCAAGTTCTCCATCAAGCCTTGAACCGCCGACGCGTAACGCTGCGCCATGTTCGGATGAACATAAACGGGCGCTTCCTCAGTTTGATCCAAGAACCCTTCGACCTCAGTTTTGCGCGCCTGAAGCGCTGTCATCTTCTCCTTCACAAAAGACATGTCCAAGCCATCAAGCATCGCTTGATAGGCCTTCTCCATCTCACGATCGATTTTCGCGAGCTCCTTCTCATTCAAAGTGATCGCTGCGTTCCGCTCGATCCGCGTGCGGTTCAGCTGGCTGACATATTCCTGACAAAACACCTTTGTCAGTTCAGGGTCCATCAAGCGGCTCTTGATCGCATCGAGGACGCGCCCTTCAAGCTCTGCCTGGCTGATCGTTGTCCGACAGTTGCACGTGCCTTTGTTGCGGGCCGTAGAGCAGCCATACCGACCCTTAGAGACGATCGACATGCCACCGCTACACTCGCCGCACTTAAGCAGGAATGAGAGCAGGTGCGCGGGGCGACGCTTTTGATTGGGCGCTTTCTTCTTTTCAAGCACGCCTTGGTACTCTTTGACCTTGTCCCATTGCTCCTGATCAATGATCCGAAGTTCTGTCACCTCAGACACAACCCATTCAGATTCCGGATTGGGGCGCGATACACGTTTGCCTGTGGTTGGGTCCTTCAGATAGCGCTGACGGTTCCACACCTGACGGCCAATATAGAGTTCATTGTTCAGCACACCGGTTCCCCGCTGCCTGTTGCCATAGATCGTGCTCGCACCCCAGGCTCCGCCTGTTGGCGCGCTGACGCCATCTTCGTTGAGATCGAACGCAATTTTCTTGGGCGACTTGCCCCGCACATATTCAGAGAAAATCCGTTTCACGATGCTGGCTTCGAATTCGTTGATAGTGCGCTCACCCGTGACCGGTTCGCCGGAGGAGTCCAGCGATCGCACAGTGTCATAGCCATAGCTCTTACCACCGGCGCTCTTACCCTTGAGCGCACGTCCTTGCAGGCCACGATGAGTCTTGCGGCGCAGCTCTTCCAGGAACATCGAATTCATCGTGCCCTTAAAGCCCACGTGCATTTGACTGACGACGCCTTCACTCAACGTGTGAAGCGTCACGTCGGAGAACTGGAGCTGCTTGTAGATATTGGCCGTATCTTCCATGTCCCGGCTCAACCGGTCGAGCGCCTCAGACAGGACGATGTCAAAAAGGCCGCTACGCGCCCCCTGCAACATTTTCTGCATTTCGGGACGGTTGAGCATGCTGGCACCCGATATGCCGCAATCGGCAAACTTGTGGATGACGATCCAGCCGTTCTTTTCAGCATACTCCACGCATGTCCGTTCCTGGTCTTGGATCGACCGCTCGTCCTGCATGTCCGACGAGAAACGCGAATAAATCACTACCTTTTTCATACTTTTGGTCCTTTCTTGTTGGGGCCATTATATGATGTTTTGCTCGTTTCGAGAAGTTCGTTGTAGTCTTTATCCGCAGCTATTCGCGCGAGAAGCTTTACAAACTCGGTCAACCCATCTGGGGTGGAGGTCGACGCATCACCGAAGGGTTCTGCCAAACCCCTCTTATGATACTCATTCTCGTCTTTCATCGTCACCGTATTCATTGGGATCACTTCCCATTATATCAAAAAACCGCTGTTTCTCGCAAATTTCGGGAGTTTCGCGTAAGCGTAGCCGTCGGCGTGTGGTCAGAAACATTGTCGATGTCCTTAAAGCTGTGTTGGTTATTTTCGCTTTTGGACAGATGGGGAGCGGTTGACAAAATACATGATGTACGATCTGCTCATGTGTGCAGCAAATACAATCAAATGAGCAACAATGAGCAAAAAATCTGTCAGATATTTTGATGGTGCGATGGAGCAGCGCCTCGCTTTACGGACAGCGCTTCAACAGCTGCATGCCGCAAATCGCAGCGATCAGAGGATTTGTGATTTGCTGAACCAAACTGTCAAAAAGGACCAAGTCCCTAAATTCTCCAGCGCGACGACGCAACCGATCTCTCGCCCCACGTTGCAGCGAATGAGGAAGGCAACGGATGTTGAGCTTTCTGGCTTTCGTCCTGAGACGATCGGCAAGGTCTATAACTTCCTGTGCCATTCCCCAGAGCTGCCAACAGAGCTCTACGACGCAACCGTGCGCATCCAGTCCGCCCATGCGCTTGCTCCGCTTCACCAAGCGCTTCAGGTGCATATGGGGGCTAAGGATGGGCCGCTGGATAACAGCAAGCTCAAGAGCTTAGAGGGCGTCTTTCATTTTTTCCGCAAAGCTTGGACAACCCCCACTGGCCCGACTTACATCCAATGCGTTTTGAAATTCGATTGGGTTGGCGATGCCCTCTTCTATTCGGAAGAACAGAAGTTCTTCGATCGCGTGGCCAACCTGCCGGTGGACGAGGTTGATCAGGGCGTCGTTTTCCCCTTTGGTATGAACGTCGTTTTGATGGGGCGCGGCAAAAGTAAGGACCTCCTCAAGTTCTTCTCGATCCATGACTTCGACACGTTTCCAGATGGCCTTCTCCAGGTTCACGCCTTCTCGGGCAACTTCATTGCCGTCTATGGCAAAGGCCCTCACCCAGGGTTTCGAGGATATGCGCGCCGCGTTAATCCAGAAGATGCAGAAACCAAGTTCTTCATGGAGGACGAACTCGACCCAGACATTCTCGCAAGGCTGAAGGATTGATGGGTAGTACCAGAGCCGTCATCATCGTTATCAATGAGCGCAAGATGTGTGTGGTAGTACCACACATCTTGGCAAGGGGGCCCGCTGCGCGCCCCCGTTGCATCCCCCCGACCAGTGGCGACCTCAGGGTATCGAACCCATCCATCGCCAGCAAAACGTATCGCCGTTTCAACACTCGCAGGCCTTGGAGACGTCCCTCTCCACCTGCACCGAACCATGGACCAGCGCATCGACGCTGGACCCGATCAGAGGCTATCGCGCCCCTTGAAACCCACTCGCAGGAGACTTCGCTCTCCCTGCACCCATCGACTTGGTGGGCGTTCCTGCCCCCAAGACCCCAGACCATTTCAAGGAGAGCATTTAGAAGAGCTCCCTCTACTTACCTTACCTCATTTCAATAAATCTAACGAGAGCTAGCTGCCTGCAGAAATTATGCCATTTGTCGTTCGAGCTTAAGCTTGCGTCTTTCCCAATCAGGCATCACGCGCCTCAACTGGTCAAAAAAGGCGGAACCGTGATGTGGGTGGTCGATATGGCACAGCTCGTGAGTGATCACATAGTCGATAGCTTCCGTGGAGGCACCGATCAGCGCCCGGTTCAGCACCAAATTCCGCCGCCTTGTCATTGATCCCCACCGAAAGCTCAGCTCTCGAATAATGATGCGGTTCGGAACGACCTTCTCAGGGTCTCGAAATCGCCCTCGGCAGATGTCCAAACGCTCCGCGAATTTGATCTGGGCACGCTGCAACATCCAGTCTCGCACAAGCTCACGGGAGTGGGCGGCTCGCCCTGGCTTCGTGCTCCACACTATCAGTTGACCGCGCTGCATCTTGACGGAGCTTTGTATGCCGGGGATCACCTTGAGTTTATACTGGCGCCCCAAGTACAAGTGGGTCTCGCCGCCGATATAGCGGCGCTCTGGCGTTTTGGGCTGGAACTGGTCGTAGTAGCGCAGCTGCTTACAAATCCACGGAGCACGTTTGCGCACTTTCTCGATGATACGTTCAGAGCTCACGTCTTCGGGTGCGACAACCTCGACCTGCTGGTCGGGCAAGACGCTAATGGACAGGGTTTTGCGAACCCGCCTCACGACAGAAAATCGGATTGTCTCGTTTCCGAAGCTCGCCTCAAGAACTTCGCCGGTCATCCTGGAAACCTCGCCCGCGCAATACCCATGATCCGGAGCTCAATTTCGTCAAGAATGTCGAGTGGGATGTTGATACCCAATTCGTCACGCACGACATCAAAGAAATAATCGTCGATGGCATTGCGCATGTTGTTCTGCGCCATTTCGTTCGACCAGACATCGACGATGTGATGGTCCTTAACAATCCCAACAATCGACTGTGCGACATCAGCTGTCACCGCACCTTCTATCCCACCGTTAATATCTTTTAGAATGGGTTCGAGGACTCCAAAGACAGCCTGTGCGTCTGTGTCCTTCTTGATGCTTTCTGGCATTACACGGCCATGATCGCGACGCGCCACGCGCCCTGCTAAGTCCACAATGGTCTTAAGGTATTCTTTCTCTGAAATTCTCTTCTCGCGGTAGTCTCGGATGGTTTCGGCTAGCATCTCGGAAAACTGGCGGTAGAAGGAGGGGTCTTCTTCCATCTTTTCAGTGATGGTGCGTTTGGTGGCGCTTGCAATCCGATCCGCCTTGGAGGCGGCTGTCGTGCTTTCTTCTTCGATCACGGCGTTCAATTCGTCGGGGTCATTGATGTTCACCAAGTCAATGATGACTTCGGCCGGTTTGGCTGTGACGTGATCATCGAGCAGTTTTTGTATCTTGGGCTCAAACTCCTTCACATCGACAGTTTCCTGATAGCGCAACTGAACTGCGCGCTTCAGCTCCGAAAAGGCTTTCCAATCCTTCGTGAAGGTAGACACTTCCGCATCTCCAAACACCTCATAGAGCTTCTCTGAGGAAAGCGAAATGTGCAGGCAGCGTCCATACTCCTTCAGTCGCGTATAGAAGCCCTCTCGCTTGGCATCGTCTGCCAAAAGCTGCTCAAATTGCTCCATGTCCTTTTTGTTGCGAACTTCCTTGAAGGCATCCCAAAGCTGGTCATGCAGTTGCGGGAGCCTTCGAATTTCTTCCCGAATGTCGTGCAGCGTCCCGGCGACATCTTCTCCGTCAAAGCCTGCGAAAGCACTATAGGTCGTCAGTGCTGCGTCCAACTCCCCAAGAAGCCCTTCATAATCGACGATAAAACCGAATTGCTTCTCTTTCTCTTCGTCCTCGAATAGACGGTTCACACGAGCGATAGCTTGAAGAAGATTATGCTCGCGCAACGGCTTGCAAACGTAGAGCACCGTGTTTCGTGGCGCGTCGAAACCGGTCAGAAGCTTCGAGACAACAATCAGGATTTCAGGATCGCCTGAGCCCTTGAAGCCGTCGATGATCTGTCGATTGTACTCGTCCTCGCTTTTGTGTTTAACCATCATCTTGTCCCAGAACTTGCGGACTAGGTCCTTGGACTCCTGATCGACCTCCTCGTTCCCCTCTTTGTCGTCAGGGGCAGAGATAATGACCTCGCTCGTTACATGGCCTATCTCATCGAGAACTTCCTTGAAGCGCACGGCGGAGGCCTTCGAGGGCGCCACCAACTGCGCCTTAAAGCCCGTGCCCTGCCAATACTGGCGGAAGTGCTCGGAGATATCGAACGCCTTGGCGCGGATGGCTTGGCTCGTCTTTGACAAGGCATCCATGCGTGAGAATTTTCGCTTCAGATCGGCTTTCTGTTTCTCCGTCAGCCCCTCGCTGATCTTGTCGAACCAGGTATCGACGACATCGCCACTGACCTGCTGCTCAACCAAGCGCCCTTCGTAAAGCAAAGGGACAACAGCCTCATCCTTCACCGCCTGATCAATCGTATATTTGTGGATGAGCCCCCCAAACGTATCGAGGGTGTTCTTGTCCTTCTTCAGAAGGGGCGTGCCGGTAAAGCCAAGATAACAGGCATTCGGCAAGATGCGCCGCATCTTCAAGGCGAACTTGCCGTGACCGCCATAACGGCCTGTCTGGCTACGGTGGCTTTCATCGACCAGAACGAAGACATCGGCGCTGTCGTCTTTGAAGTCTACCGCTTTCATCGCAGTATCGAACTTGTTGATGATCGTCGTGACCAAAGGCGCACGGTTCTTGATCAACTCGATCAGGTTTGCCCCTGTGGCTGCCCGCACAGGTTCAAGGTCGCAGGACTTGAAGGTGCCCTTGATCTGCTTGTCCAGGTCATCGCGATCAGTGACGATCAGGATACGAGGATTTTTCACGTCCTTGTCGAGGGCAAGTGCCCGCCCAAGCATCACCATCGTCAGGCTCTTCCCTGAGCCTTGCGTGTGCCAGATCACCCCGCCTTTGCGACGCCCTTCCAGGTCGAACCCTTTCAGGCGGGCGAGAGCTATCCTGATGCTGAAAAATTGCTGATGGCGGGCGATCTTGCGCACCCCTCCATCGAAAACCGTAAAACGGCGCACAAGGTCGAGGAGGCGCTCCGGGCGGCACATCGCAAAAATGGCGCGATCCTGCTCACTGATCGACCTTCCCCCTCCCGCTGCCAGCTCTTCGAAAAAGGCCCGTGCATCGGCCAGGTCGCCGGAGAAAACGGCGTTCTTTTCCACAGCCGTCAGAGGCTGGTTGATCGCGTCGGAAATAACATCGTCTTGATCCTCTTCATCGCGCCAGATTTGCCAGAACTTGCGCGGAGTACCGACCGTCGCATATCGGGCCTCTTGACGTTTCATGCTCATAAGGAGCTGGGCGTAATGAAAAAGCTGCGGAATGTTGTCTTCGTTCTGATACCCGATCAGCTGGCTGTCGGCCTTCTTGAGTGACTCAGTAGGGCGCTTATTCTCGATCACGATGAACGGAATGCCATTGACGAAGCAGACGATATCGCAGCGCCGTGTCGCGGTGCTGGCTGTCCGCTCGACACTCATCTCCGCTGTCACATGGAAGACGTTGTTCTCAGGGGTCTTCCAATCAATGTACTTGAAGGAATAGCTCTTGCTGTCACCTTCAATGGCCTTGGAGATCGTCGTGCCCAGAACCAAGAGATCATAGATATCCTGGTTCGTGCCCTTCAGCCCCTTGAGCTTGTCAGGGGTCGGCTTTAGGCGGCGCAGCGCCTCGTGTGCGTCTTCCAGATCGAATGCATAGCTCTTACCGCGATAGCTGTAGCTGTTGAGCTTCAACATCTGCTCCACAACGATGTCGTCGAGGATCACGCTGCGGGTTTTACCCCGCAACTGATCCACTTTCGCCTGTGGCAAAGGTTTGAACCCTAACGCAACCAGCGTTTGGAATGCTGGTATCTGGGATTGGTACTTTTCGGCGGGATTGAAACCTTGAGAACTCATAGGCCCTCCACCACTGCTTTGACGAACTTTTCGACCTCTCTCTTCGCAGCTGCACTGCTTACGTTAGATTGGCAGAACCTCGAAAACCGGGTTTCACGGCCAGTTTTTCTACTCCGTTTGAAAGCAGTCACGTCATATACGTTTCCTGCCTTCTTGGTCTCGGAAAATCGGTAAATGTACGCTCCGTTGTAACCGACGTAGTCGCCGCTTGCATCGATCGTCCAGAAACCTGGGTAGTTAAGCTTCTCTAGCTCCCGACGCATTTCAAGGGCCGAACCGTATCGTTCACTCGAATCGGGATGCGTCGCCTTCAGAATAATTCTTCGCAGACGTGAAGGTACAAAGGTGGGAAAATCTGATGCAGTTATGAGTTGAGCTTGCGACACCGCATCATAGTAGGCTTGTTCGCCGAGTGCGCTGAATTTCTGGCGAAGATCGTTGAGCCCTACAGCGATGCGGAACAAGGTAAGACCCGCTTGAAAAACATCAGTCTGCGCAGTGATCCCGCTCGTACTATGCACCTCGGGGGCGGCGTGGATTTTGTAAAACATCGGGGAAGGAACCGGGGCACCACCTTGCGTGATGCCCACAATGCCGTAGTCGGTCAGCATGCCTTGGCCTTGCGCACCGACAAGAACATTTTCCGGTTTAATGTCGTTGTGATAGAAATCGTGCGCGTGAAGGTACTCGAGCCCTCGCAGGACATCCTTGCCCAGCCGGATTACGTCAGGAAGCGGCAAATACATTGAAGGGTTGGCAAGCGTTGTGATGGGGCCGTTGGGCATGTAATCCATCGCTATGATCACGTAATCTTGACCTCCCACTGAGATGACATCTGCCTGATGCACTCGGACAACATTGTTGTGATCAAGCAAGTGACCGATCTGAGCTTCGCGCAACCTTTCGGGAATGGGCACACCTGGCTTCAGAATTTTGATTGCGTATTCATGCCCCACGGCCTGATCTCCGGCGAGCCAGACTTCGCCGAAGCTGCCGCAGCCGATCCTTTGGCGTAGCTGATATTTGTAAAGCTGCATACCGGGCTGAAAGGGGGATATTGGAGCGGGTTGGAGCATTAGCCACGTGCTCCATTCCATGCCGCGACCACGGCATCCGCCATTTTACCGTCCCAGTATATGGTCGTGCGCCCCACCCGTTGTTCGGCGTGAGTTTTTACATCCGCACTACGTGTCGCCAGCGAGGCGTAAATTTTAGTCGAAACGGGCAACCCCTTATGTCTGCAAAACAGCAAGACTGCGCCTTCAAGATAGGCGGTTTCACGTTTGGATTTGGTGTCACTCTGAGTGTACTCGTTCGTCTTGATGCAAACCTTGGCAATATCTTGGTTTTCGTGGAAAAGCCGCACCAGTTCCCTGTAGAGCCAATCCACTTTTTCATCTGGATCGGAAACATCGGCGGGATAAGACAGGCGGGACTCTTCACTGGCGTTGAGCAGCGTGAAGTCGGCTCCATCATAGTCTACGAGCGCGTAACGTGTTTTTTTCGGTTCTACCCGAATTCCTAGTACTTTCATGCAACTGCTTCCTTTTCTGCCTCGACCTCTACACGCCATTCGCCCGTCAGAAGTTTCTGCATCAGGCCGCGTTTCTGGTCGGTCAGTGCTTTGATCTCAGCATCCAGGCAGGCCAGCTCAGCGTGAGAGGTGTTTACCACTTCGGCAATTGCCTCTTGCTCAGCCAGGTCCATCGGCAGATCGAGTTTGCCTTCGAGGAACTGCTTGTTGGTCACGGCAATAGTGTTCTTGGCACCCTTCTGCACCAGCGGGTGCAGGTAATTGCGCGCCGCCAAGGGCGACTCGAAGAGCGCATTGAGGATAACGCCAAGCGCATAGCTCTGCGGCGTGAAAACGCCGTAGAGCGGAGAAATAATGACCTCGCGATCGATCTTGCTTTGCTTGATGATGCCAAGCGGGAAGTCACCTGTGGGGCTCTTAGTGTAAACAATATCGCCGGGCAGAACACGGTTGTAGTGATCTGTGCTCGCCGCCGAAAACGACCGCCCAAGATGCTCGACCTGATTGACTAGCCCCTTGTGCACCGAGACGGAATAAACCTCCTCTGCGCCGGTAGACTTGGAGCCGTGCTCATGCAGCACGTCGCTGAGGGGAACCTTGCGCCATTCGCCTGAGTACCCCGGCAAGCGCGCCTTGCACGTGAAGAGATGGGTGCGCAGCCAGATACGACGGCGTATGTTCAGTGCACGCAAGGCGTTTAGCTTTTCGAGCGCCTCGTCCCAGGTCCGCAGGATCGCGGCGATCTTGAGCTGTTCGGGAAGCGTGGGAAAATCAATGGTGAGGCGTTTGAAAATCGGCAAGCCAATAGTCTTGATCGTCGAACCAACGGCCATCCGCTCAAAAAAGGGCTTTTGCGTTTGCATCCAAGCATACAGAAACCACGGGTCGAGGATGTTCTCGGCAGAGCAAGACCAAGCGATAAAGTGCTGACTAACAGCCATTTCGCTTTTTAGAACAGCCGACTTTCCGACTCCCGCATCACGAGACAGGATTACTGTTTCCGGTGCCAGCAAGACAGCTGATGAGTGTCTAATGCCGAGATGAGAAATCTGCTTATCAGTCTCCTCGATATAGCCTCGATCAAGCTTGCCACTATCAGCGAGCGAAACCCAACTAACGCCTCCGTTCCAGTATTCTGATTTCTTCTGATCGGGCGTGTGCCCGCTTGCCCGATCAGCAACATCATCCAGTCGGGCTCTGCTCCACCCAGACGGCAAGTCATTTCCAAGATTAGGGAATGGCTTTAGGGGCTCGCTGTGACTACGCATCAATCCCGAGCTCCTTCAGATAGCCCGACATCTTCGCGCGCACGTCTGCGAGCTCACCCTCGATCCGCACGATGTCCGCTTGCACGGCTGCAACGTCGATCTCTTCCTCCGCTTCGAAGGTGTCCACGTAGCGCGGGATGTTGAGGTTATAGCCGTTCTCGGCAATCTCATCGGTACTGGCGAGGTGAGAATACTTCTCGATCTCAGTGCGGGCGCTGTAGGTGTCGAGCACCTTCTTGATATGGGTGTCTTCGTCCATCACGTTCTGGGCTTTGCCAGGCATGAACTCTTTGCTGGCGTCGATGAAGAGCACGTCCTTGCGATCTGCGTTCGCACCGCCTTCCTCGCGGGAACGGTCGAAGACCAGAATGGCGACGGGAATGCCCGTGGTGGTGAAGAGGTTCGCGGGAAGCCCGACAACGGCGTCGAGGAGGTTTTCCTCGATCAGCTGCTGACGAATTTTGCCCTCTGCCCCGCCCCGGAACAGGACGCCATGCGGAACGATCACCGCCACGCGGCCTGACTGGCGCTTGGCGATCTCGATCATGTGCGTGATGAAGGCATAATCGCCTTTGGACTTCGGTGGAATGCCCCGCCAGTAGCGGTTGTACTGGTCTGTATCCGCGCCATCTGCGCCCCACTTGTCGAGCGAGAACGGCGGATTGGCGAGGACAACATCGAACTTCTGTAAGTGGTCTCCCTCGATCAGCGCAGGGCTGTTCAGGGTGTCACACCATTCAATGCGCGCGGCGTCCTTGGCGTGCAGGAACATATTCATTCGTGCCAAAGCCCAGGTCGCGCCGTTCACTTCCTGCCCATAGAGCGCGAAGTTATCGGAACCGACCATTTCGGACGCTTTGATTAGCAGCGAGCCTGAGCCACAGGCTGGGTCGCAGATCGTGTTGCCTACCTTTGGCGCGGCGAGTTTTGCTAGCAAGCCGGAGACGGGGGCTGGGGTAAAAAACTCTCCTGCCTTCTTGCCTGCGTCCGAGGCAAAGCGAGAAATCAGATAGATATAGGTTTCGCCAATAATGTCTTCCTTCACCCGCGACGGGCGCAGGTCGAGGGCGGGCTTGTTGAAGTCTTCGAGGAGGTTTTTCAAGCGGCGGTTGCGATCCTTGGTGCGGCCAAGGTTCGATTCTGAGTTGAAGTCGATATTGCGGAACACGCCTTCGAGCTTGACGCGGTTTTTGTCTTCGATGTCTTCGAGGGCGATGTTGATCAGCTCGCCGATGTTCGGCTCGTTGCGCTGCTCGTAGAGGTCATAGAAACTCGCACCTTCAGGCAGGTAGAAGCGCTCCCGTTCCATGCGACGACGGATGCGGACATCATCATCGCCATATTGCTTGCGATAGGTCTCGAAGTGGTCGTTCCAGTTGTCTGTAATGTACTTCAGGAACAACATCACCAGGATGTAGTCTTTGTATTGCGCGGGATCGACCGCGCCACGGAAGGTGTCGCAGGCGGCCCATGCTGCATTGTTCACTTCCGTCTGTGTCAACTTATCGTTCATTTTCAATTCCTTTTGCGTGTAATTATGGAGTGGGAAACTTTCCCACCCCAACTGTTTTCTCAAATCAATCCACAGGGCGGCTTGAACTGCGCGCGCAGCTGGCGTTCGATGAGCATGCGGCTTTGCTCATCCGCATAAATCGCCGCAACGTTCAGTTCAGCATGGCCTTGTCCGCGCCAGCAAGGGACGCGGTCGTGATTGGAGACACGCTGGCGGACATTTTCAGACTCGCCGACATCCACAACGCTCCAATTGGCGGTCACGGTGCGACGGCCAAGGATTACGTAGACGCCTGAGCGGGCCTGAAGATTGTTGTCATTGCCGAAGGGGCCTTCGGCATGGTAGCTTCCGATATTGATCGACATTATTCACCTCATGAGTTTGTCGGTTGCAGTTTGCCCGCGTGCTTAGACGGCTGACGGGCTTCAGGATGCCCAGCTTCATTGCCGTGAAGCTGGGCGTTTCGCACCTGACGCAGCAGGGTGAAGCTCATAAATTCTTCTTTCTTTTGGGCGAGTTCGCGCAACAAGGCCGCCTCGCGGGCCGACAGGCGACTTGCCTCAATCACCATCTTTTGCGTTGCCAGGTCAGGAATGCTGATTGGCATTTTCTCCAGCACTTCCCGCTTGATCATCCTTAGCTTGGTGCCCTGCGCAGAGCTATCCAGGTAGCGTTGCGCCTCGGGCTGATTGATGGACCACATCAGAAATTCCGGCAGTATTGTGTCGACATAGGCGTGCAGAATCATCAGAGGCAAGAGGGCGATGGCTTCATCACCCTCGCTGCCGACGGCCATCACCGCAGTGTTCTTTTCGCCGCGAGAGCGGAACAGGATGTCCCCAGGTTCAACTATGTAACGCGCCAGCTTCCCCTCCAACCTGAAGCGTGAAGCTCCACCCAGCTCTATTTCATCATCGCCGCGCAGATCGCCCAGCTGGAGTGCCGGATGCCCCATGGCCTCGTCGCTGACGAGCGCGGAGCGTGCGGTGTAGCCGCTTTGAATGCTGCACGCATCGGACAGGGTTATGGTTTTTTGTCTGTAGATCATGCTCAAACAATACAACCCAACCCAAAGATTGTCAAGTTGAATTTTTGCAGTAGTAATTACTACTGCAAAAATTAGATAAATTACATTGTGTGGGCTCTTTGATTGCCATCACTTTGGAATTGAGGCAGCTTGGCCGTCGGTCAGACGCGAAGCGCATCTATTGATTTAATGGTGCCGTCTGCCTCTTTGAACTTCCAGTTGCCGTTCCAGACGTTTTCATTTCCGGCTGCGATGGAAACGTTGAGCTGGTTCAGGGTGCTGTATGTCTGACCATTGTCGGTCCTGCGCCAATGCCCTCCTTCGGCCACGGCGGCGAACTCCTTACGTTTGTAAGTGCGAAAGATAGTGAAGCCACGAGGGAACGTCACGTTGTTCCGCGTGTCCACGTAGCCGATGTCGACTTCGTTGATCGTATTGCTTGCGGGAGTCGCGCTTTCTGGATCGCACCCAAGAACGCGGCGCAGGATCGCGTCTTCGCTCTCTTCGCCATCTAGTCGCCGCGCCCAAATCGCAGCGAACACGTCGGTTGATATAGGAATTGTTCGGTTCATGGCATCTCCTTGCCGCTCTAAAATAGCAAATAGTGCTATAACCTGTCAATAGAGATTAATGCGCATCCTTTCAGGCCGGACTTTCGTGAACCAAGCCCGCCTTCGTCGGTCTCGGCCATGCGGCTTCCATCCCTTGTGCGATTTAGAACAGCCGTGAACGGCTGACACTTCTTTCCTTTGTTAGGGGGCCTGCGGCCCCCAGCCATCAAGACCTAAACGCGCTTTGGCGCGCGCACGGGGCGTATCCCCATCCTTCCGCATTCCTTTGTCATTTGTGCAGGCTGGGTGATCCCCCTCACCCCGTACGGATCTTGACGGCCTCCCCCTGCTCATTGGCGCGGGCCTAGTCCAGTTGCATGCGCAACTGACTATCCAATGAAGGGAAAAGACAATGAAGACAGATATTTATCAGAAGGTTACAAACAAGATTTTTGCTGATCTTGAGCAAGGCGAGCTTACTTGGTTGAAGCCATGGAACAGCGCAAACACTGAAGGACGGATCATCAAACCGCTACGCCACAGTGGCCAACCCTATAACGGGATTAATGTTCTTATGCTTTGGAGCGCAGCAATGGAAGGCGGATATGCTTCACCATACTGGATGACCTTCAAGCAGGCCAAAGAGCTTGGCGCGTACGTCAAAAAGGGCGAACGCGGCAACATGGTTGTTTATGCTAACGCCATCACCAAGACCGAGGAGACCAGCAGCGGCGAAGAGCAAGAACGCAGAATCCCGTTCATGAAAAGTTATTCGGTATTCAACGCGGAGCAGATCGAAGGATTGGCGGAACACTTCTACGAAAAGCCGGAAGCGGTTATCGATCCCGCAGAGCGGATCGAGCATGCGGAAGATTTTTTTGCCCACACCGGAGCAAATGTGCGGCACGGTGGAAATCGCGCTTTTTATAGTGGGGGCAGCGATCATGTGCAGATGCCGTACTTTGAGACGTTCCATAGTCCTGAAGCCTACTATGCAACGCTTGCCCATGAGCTGGCGCATTGGACAAAACACCAGAGCCGCCTTGATCGGGAGTTTGGGCGTAAGAAATGGGGTGATGAAGGCTACGCCCGCGAGGAATTGGTCGCCGAGCTTGGCGCAGCATTTCTTTGCGCTGATCTTGCCTTGACGCCAGAGCCTCGTACCGATCACGCTGCATATATCCAAAGCTGGCTCAAAGTTCTGAAGAACGACAAGCGCGCGATCTTCAGCGCGGCAGCCCATGCGCAGCGTGCAGCAGATTTCTTGAACGGGTTTCAGGCCGAGGACGGAAAAAAGGAAGCGGCTGCATAGCCGCTTCTACAAAGCATGAAATTTTCGGCGGGCCTAACGGCCCGCCCAGCGAGGTCCAAAGACCTGACATCAAAGATGCCATTTGTCCCTCGAAAAATTTCATTGAAAGGTAGCGAACATACGATGTTACCTCCTACGAATGTACCTTCTGATCTGTGTTGCGCGAAGCCCAATGAGGTGCTCTATACGATCCAATGCTTGCAATATCATGACCCGCGATGATGAGCCTCTGGCGGTTGCCATCAACATATCCAAAAGCTGATGGTGCAAACTGTCGAGTTGAGATGTGGTTAGGTGATCAAGTTCTGAAATTGTGAAAAGCGCGTTCATGTGCCCTCCTTTTTGCTGCGTTTTGACCTGAACCGCTCAGGCCTTCATGCGGCTGAAAATGCACATCGCGACTATCAGGACACCGTAGGGCGAAACATATGTGGAGCAGGGCAAACTTGCCCTTGTGCTGTTAGGCGTGGATTTGTGCTTCAGTCAGTATTTTGAAGGGCTCTACGCGTTCAGAAAAAAGGCAACATAAAGAGTATTAGAGTTTGTCTTGTCTCATCTGAACCCACTTCGCTCCGGTAGGGACGACAATACCTGATCCCTTGATATGAGTACTCTAAGACCCATATGGCTATCATATGGGTTATAAGTTACCCAATAATTTGACCTCTAAGCAAAGTTCTGCGCATAATGGATACTTAAAGATCCACAGAGCCTATTTGTGGGCCTTAACTTACCCAAACGGTGCCAGGCTAATGAGAAGAACACGAAGCTATTCACGCGCGACAAAGCAGGCGCTTTCGATCCTTGGCAAGCTGATCAAGGTAGGCCGTGTGGAGCGTGGTCTCACGGCAGCTGAGCTTGCCGAGCGCGCTGGCATCACGCGCAAGACACTCCGCAAGATTGAGTATGGCGAAGCAGGTCCTGAAATCGGCACCGTCTTTGAGGTGGCCGTCCTTGTCGGGGTTCGGCTGTTTGAATTCGACGACCGTACTTTGGCCATGCACAATGCACGGCTTGATGAAAAACTGACATTGCTCCCGAAGAGCGTCCGACCTTCAAAGCAGGAGGTTAATGATGACTTCTAAGGCAACACAAACAAACGAGGCCTTTGTTTGGTTCTGGCTTCCGGACGAAACCGAGCCCGTCGTAGCTGGTCGCATCGAACAAGACGGCGATCGCTATATTTTCAACTATGGTGCCAGCTACCTCAAGCGCAAGAACGCAATCCCGATATATGATCTTGAGCTGCCCCTTCGGCGCGGCGCGATTGAACCACCGACGGGCCTCACCATGGCCAGCTGTATTCGTGACGGATCGCCGGATGCTTGGGGGCGACGCGTCATCATAAACCGTCTGGTCGGAGCAAAAGCTGGCGAAGCGGAAGTGCGCGACATCAGCGAACTTACTTACCTTCTTGAGTCAGGCTCCGATCGGATCGGCGCATTGGACTTCCAACACTCAGCGACGGAATACGTCCCTCGCCTTAAATCCGAGGCATCTTACGAGGAACTACTCGAAGCGGCAGCACGCATCGAAAAAGGCGTGCCGCTTACCCCTGCGCTTGACCAAGCCCTCAACCATGGCACATCGATCGGCGGCGCACGCCCAAAGGCGCTCATTGATGACGGCGACCGCAAACTCATCGCAAAATTCTCTTCTGGAACAGATATCTACAGTGTCGTGAAGGCGGAGTTCGTTGCCATGAGCTTGGCGCGAGCAAGTGGTCTCAACGTCGCGCCCGTCTCGATGATCGAAGCCACAGGGAAAGATGTGTTGTTGATCGAACGGTTCGATCGGATCAAGCACAAGGATGACTGGCAGCGCAAAGCGATGGTTTCCGCACTAACGATCCTCGGGCTTGATGAAATGATGGCGCGCTACGCCTCATATCAAGATTTCGCAGAGATCATCCGCCATCGCTTTGCGGCTCCAAAAGAAACACTCAAAGAGCTTTACGGGCGCATATGCTTCAACATCCTTTGCGGCAACACGGACGATCACGCCCGTAATCATGCTGCGTTTTGGGACGGAAAAATGCTGACGCTTACACCAGCATATGACATCTGCCCTCAAGGACGAACGGGCAACGAAGCGACACAGGCCATGCTCATCAATGGTGAAAACCGCATGAGCACGCTGCGTTCTTGTATTGATGCAGCATCGGACTTCCTTCTTTCAGAAAATGAAGCCATCTCGATCATCGAGCAACAAATTGTAACGATTGCAGGCGAATGGGATGCCATCTGCGATATTGCGAAAATGACCGAGACTGACCAAAAGCTTTTTGCGGGGCGTCAATTCCTAAATCCATTCTGTTTGGTTGGACTGACGAAACAAGAAGGCCTGCGAAACACTTTCATGGATTGCCGACAGGGGCTTGTTTCAGCGGCAGGTGGCTAGCCGAATCTGGAAAACTCACACTCCACCCGAAAAGTCGCTCTCTGCCGGAGGGGTTAGTGGCTGTTATCCGCAGAGAGCAAACGTTTCGTCGTGATCGAAAATGTAGTACCTATAATTCGTCAAACAAGGGGGAATGCTAGAAAGACAGTAGTATGGTTACAAACAAAAACTCTGAGCAAACGATAGAACAGCGTGACTTGAGCGCAGCCTATTAGTAACCTGCATGAGATGCAGGATTGAACCAAAGGAGTGGACATGGCTAGTGCTGAGAAAGCAATATTGGGCGTTTTTTTGGGCTGCCTCGCTGCAGCATGGATCGCAATATTTTCTTGGGTAGAGAAGGACAATCTTCAAGGGTTGATGATAATCATGACGATCTTTGGCGCTGTTCGAGCGTGCAAGCCGTGTGATTGTAGTAAAGAGGTTGAGCAGAAATGAAAAAGTTGATTGCTTGCTTAAAATCATGCCTCGTTGCTTATCGCCCTGATTTAACGGTTGTAGCCATAGGAACAATTGTCACTTGTATAATTGCGTCTGTTCTCACCGGAGATTTTTCTGGGACGGCACTTTCTCTTTGCTTATTACTTGGGGGCGTTAGCGATCTTACCGGAAACTTGTCGGCATGCATTACGCGATGCATCAAGGGAAAGGCAAAGGGAGATGATCAAAAAAAGATTAGGGCTCAAACCTAATAATCTGACGTGCTGCAAAAGTTGTTACTCCAATCCCGATACCGTAAACAATTGGGTTGGCGAACAGGAATATGCCGCTAAGGGTCATCATAATGCCTGCTTTTAAAGCGTTTTCATTAAACTTTTCACTCATAACTGTAACTCCTAAAATTATATAAGATCATAAGTTTAGCATTTATGTCAACATTTATGACCTAATCTTTACTCCTCATACCCAAACGGTGGGCTTGAGGCTGGACAGGGCAAGCCAGCGCGGTAACGATCGCATTCAAGGTCCCATAGGCGGCTCATCAGTAAACCACCCAAAGGGATATTGGCTGGGCATTCCTGATCAATGAGCTTGAACCATGCGGCCATGTCGTAGCCTTCGTCTTCCATCCAGTCATAGAAGTCCCAGTAATTGGCGTGCAGAACGATCAGTTCTTTCACGCCGAGGCAGTTTTCGAGCATCCGGCCTATGGGCTCGTAGTCCGGATGCATTGGTGCTTTTAAGTAGTCTTCCATAGCTCAATTATATCATGTTTTCATCCCCTTAGTTAGCTTTTCGATAAAGTTATCAACGGCCTATGTCTGGTCCTTTGCCAGGAGGTTTCTGGACAATGGGCTTGAAGCGCTCCGTGAGTTCACCCCCCTTTCCTAGAGCGAAGCGCTTTTGTTCAGGCTTTTTTGCTGCATTATTTGTTGGCAGATTGCGTTGAATTCCTTTGGAACCTGGTGGTGCAAGCCTTGAGTTTGGATGGCTTACGCCAGCAGGCGGTTTGATCCGAGGTTGGGCGTTGTCTTTGTCGCGGATTTGTTCTGGCTGGTTTGATTGCTGCGGTGCTTTCTCCTGTTGTTTGGGACGCGTTGAAAAGTTGAAAGGCTTGGTAGGCCGTTTCTCAGTCATCTTGGTGGCTCCTTTGTCGAACCGAGAGATCAGGGAAGTTTTCTGTTTGTGTTGCTGGCATTGCCGATCGGAATGTCACCATCACGCAGGCAATCGAGCAAAGTATGCAGGCCATAGGCCGCAGCATCTGCCAAATCAGCGCGCATATTGGGGTCCTTATTGAGGTCCACGGCGTCCTGACCTTGGAAGAAATCGTCGATATTGAATCCGCCAATTTGGATGGCTTTGCGCACATCGTTCGCACTCATGACGAGCGTGACCTCGACCCATGCAATTTCAGGATATTTCTGTTCATACTTCTCGCATTTCATAGCGACACCTCTTGATTTTTGAATCTGGATATTTGGGGGATCGGCAGCGGTGCTGCCGATCTGATCAGGTTTTGTGGAGGTTCTGGCCCTTTGCCTTGAGGCGAGAATCTTCGAACCAGGGCACGCGCTTGGCCAAGATCGGGTTCATATTTTCAATGAACACCAGCTGCTTGGAGCTGTGCATTCGCATCAACTCATCCGGATAGATGAGTTTCCGCTGCGCCGCCGCCCGTGTATCGGACTCGGTGACCGTCCGGCTGGAGGATGCGCCCCCTTGCCCCGAACTCGTCCCGAATGCCGTGGACATTGCCGTGCTCAGACTCCAGACCGTGGTGACGCCACACAGCTCCGAGAAGTAATTGGCGGTCATGCTGTCATGACTTCCAAAATACTGAATCACACCCGAGTTGCCGATGAAGGTTTCCCAGCCATCGCCATAGATGCGCTTGAGCTGACCAAGGTCCTGCACAATGCCCCAGAGCTGCATGCCAAACCCCGCCATGAGGCCATAAGCCTGTTCGACCATGGCAAGACGGCCAAGCGTTGGCATCTCGTCCAGAAGGAAGAGAACCGGCTGCTTTGGTTTAACCTCGATATTCCGTGCATTCACGGTAATGGCCTGCTGAACGAGCAAGCGCATCCAACGGGAAAACGCGTTCAGGCGATCCGACGGCAAAACCAAATAGATCGTCATCTGTTTGGTCTTCAAATCAGCGAAGTCGAAATCCGAGGTCGAAAGGCTTTCCCGCATACGCGTGCTGTCAAGAAAGTGCGTTTGCGCTTGCGCAGAAGCGAGAACATTTGCCAGCAAACGCTCTTCTTTTTGCAAACACCGCGCACCCGTGCTGGCCACCACGTGATGAGGTGAATTCAGCATGGCGTTGAACAATGCCTTGAGGTCGTCACCATCAAGCAGCATCAGATCACGCACCCGCGCCAAATGGCGATGCCCCTCTTCTTCAGGATCGGTGGCCACGTAGAGAATGACCCCCTGCAAAAGCGCTTTGGCCTCTTCTGTCCAGAATGCCTCTTTATGATCCGTCTGAACAATCAAGGCATCGGCAAGAAGCATGGCGTTCTCGGTGATATCGACATCACCAAGCTTGAGCCATTCCAAGGGATTGAACCGTGCGGCTTGCTGATCGCCAGATACCGCGATTCCCCAAGGATCGACGATCAAGACCTCATGGCCCATCTTCTTGCGTGCCTCGGACGTGATGCGCGCGTTTTCCCCTTTGGGATCGATCACGAGTGCCGATCCTTCATAGGTGAGCAAATTGGGAACGATTTGCGTCGTTCCTTTGCCCGACCGCGTCGGCGCAACCGTCAACAAGTGGCGGTCACCACGATAGGAAAACAGCGCATCGCCCTCGCCATCAAAGGCTAGGCCTAAGCGAATACCAGGTTTTGGTTTAGGCACGGGTTTGGGCAAGCTGGCCAGCTGTGCAGCCTGATAAGGGTTAGAAGCGAGCGCCGCTTTCGAAAAAGGGGTGCGACCCTTCTCAGCAAGCAAAGACGGGAAAGGGTTTGTATCCAGCGCCCCAGACTCACTTGCTAAGAGCCCAAGAAGATTGGGTTTTGCCACCGGCTGTACCTTCAGCGCTTCCGGCTTCGGGTCGAAGACCTTATGCGCCTTTAAATGCTTAGCATCCGCCCATTTGGCCGAGCCAAAGGTTGTCGGCGTTTCGCCCAAGGATTTGACGACATGCTGCGCCCAATAGCCCAAGCCAGCCAGGAAGAAGACGTAGCCTGCCAACCAAGCCAGGCCCCAGCTAATGGTGCTACTGCCGAACAGGATGACCAATCCGATCACCGCTGCGATGACGATCATGACGACTTTTCGAATGCCCTTCGCATGTGGTGAAAAGAACCAGCCAATGGCAAAGCCAAGCGCGCCAAGTCCGATAACGAGAAGAACGCGCAGCACGGCCATGCCAAACAAATACGCATTGGAAGGGCCATAGCTATAGGTTTGCCGATTCCAGTTTTGCGCCCATGCCGGATCGGCATGAAACAAAGTCACGGATGCGATAGCGAAGATCACGCAGGTGATCAGCGTTTTAGATGTGGTTTTCATTTTAAGACTCTTGATTAGAGGGAGAAACGAGGACCGCTTTTGCGGGGCTCTTCGGGACGTGGCCGATTGGCCTCGTGCTCACGATCCGCTTGTGATCGTTCAGCACTCTTGGTCCGGCGCTCAGATGAACGCAGGAATTGGGTCACATCGCGTGCGAGCAGCGTGCGCTCCCGCCGATGTGTTATCTTGAGATCGTCGAAACGCTCTTGCAGGCGTTGCCGCTCTTTGAGGTGAGACAAAGCAAGGTCGTCACGCTGGCCGCGATCGCGCTGCAAACACTGATAAGCATCAGCTTCGTTCTGCTTGCGGATTTCGCGCGCGCGACCCGTGACAAAATCGAACAAACCCTTGAGGCCAGTACGGAACCGATCCGAACGTGCCTTGCCCTCAATCAGCCAGCGCTTCTCTTGCTGGCGCGCTAGACTTTCACGTTCTTGCCGCTGCTTGGCGACAAGCTTTGTTTTCTGTTCAATCAGCGGGGTACGATCTTTGGCATGCTTGTCTTTCACGTCTTGAATGAAGGATTTGAGCTGTAATGTTACCCGCGCGGCGACGGCCTCTTTGACCGCCGAAACGGGTTCCAGTTGCTCAGCTGCACCGAACTTTTTGCTCACCTCCTTCGTGCGCACGCCAATCCAACGCGGCAGCGAATAAATTTCGCCTTGAACATCGACCGCCACAAAGCCGCGACGATCGCCCTTGGCTATGAAGTAACCACGCTCCGCCATCGCGTTGTCGAACGCCTTCAACGTCTCGGAACGCTCCCAAGCATCTTGGAACACCGCTTTGATTTCACGCGGGTCCATTTTCTGGCGCTGCGCTTGCTGCCACTCATCGCGCGTGAAGTTGAGAAGGCTTTTGCCGTCATTGGCTTGCAAGCCTTTCGGCAACGTCCAGCCATGATCAAGGTAGAGCTCCTTGGCCAAGGCCGTGAGCTTGCGCTTGTAAAATGGCATGTTGATCGCCGTCAGCTTTTCGCCATCGATCCGCGACCACACAACATGCGCGTGGCGGCGTCCTTCTTTCTCATGGATGACGATCGCGCGCGGCTGGCCTTCAAGGCCAAGGGCCTTTTCAGCTTTGTTTGCCGCATCAAGGAAATCCGTCTCGCCAGCTGAAACGCCCTTCGGCGGATTCAGACTGAGCGAAAACAGGAACTGTTTGCACTTGGTCGCCTTGGCGATGGCATGCGCCTCACCCAACGCCCCGTCGAGGTCGTTCGAGACGAAACCACGGACTTCCAAAGTCGTGACATGATCATTGTCGCGGTCGTTCAGCAGATGATTGGACAACTGCTTAGCACCGGCGCGCTGAGAGCCCTTGAGGATCATGGCCTGAACTTCCTGTCATGGAACATCGGCTTGGCAGATGCCGCGCGGGCAAATGTCTGCGACGTGCTTTCTTTGGGGCGCGGGGTCTGATCGACCTGCATGCCAAGCGCCCGCATAAGCAGGGCGTGCATGGCATGGACATCATCGCAGGCGCGCTTGATGTCGGCCTTCGTATCCGCATCGAAGTAGAGTGAGCCGCTATTCGCCGCCTTCGACAGATCGCCGAGGCGTTTGGCGATATGGCTTGCCCCCAGACATGCCAGCACTTCTGCAAGCAATTTTTCGTCTGGCGCAGCCGCGCGGCGACGCTGCCGGTACTTCGGCGCGTCTTCCGTGAACAAGAGGGACTTTATGTATGCCGACAAAGGCATACCCCCCGCTTGCTCTTCTAGCGCAGCTCGTTCTTCGAATGTGAGGCGAAGCGAGAACGGCGCTTCGCGTTTTCCGTATGGTGTGTTTTTCATGGTCTGCTCTCCAGCCCACGAACCACCAACGCTTAGATAATAAGATTACATTCCAATCTGTTAGGACTGGAGGGAACCCGTTTTCAAGAGTGCGTCGGTGATGTCGTAAGCATTAAAGAGCAGATCGAATCTGAACCCTTGCACGGATGCTTCACCCGTGCGGAAATTGGCAAGGGAATGCTGGCAACGCCCTCCCGCAACCAATAAATCCATATATACATCAATAGCCTATGCCTCGCATCTCGCGGGGCTTTTTTCTTATGAGCATTCCATGTCAACACCACGTCAACGCTTGGCGGGTCGCGCAACAAATATTCAATGGAACCAATGGCCCGTCTCAACGGTGAGCGCTCTGCCATCTAGAGCGGTTTGCGGATAGAGTGAACCGCCGCGATTTTAGCGGAAACTGTTTCGTTCTTCTTACGCGACTTTATCGACTGTGTTCATGTTTGCTTAGAATGCCTCGTCAACCTCGGGTGGCGTAATGTATCCGATAGGCTCAAGTAGACGACGGTTGTTGAACCAGTCGACCCATTTGAGCGTTTTCCATTCGACGGCATCAGCGGATTTCCACGGCCCTAAATTATAGATGACTTCAGCTTTGAACAGGCAGGCGGTCGAAAGAGAATCAAAAGACAACGCGCGCTCTGAGGCTCCACAACGTGATGCTTGAAGCTGACGGGTTCAGAAGCGGATCTTTTATGTACTGAACAGAGGGCGTGATTTGTAAATCTGGGGAGACCGAGAAACGGTAAAAGGCTTCCACCGTTTCTTGATCACCCGCGATCCCGTTTGCTTCGGCCCAGTTGAACCCGATACCCGCCAGATCTGTGTTGCGGGCAAAATACCCGATTCCGGCTGAAACCGATTTTTCATAAAGCGCTGCTCGGCCTTTGGACGCGCCTGCGCGGAAAAACGGCATCCATGTATTGTCGATAAACCAAGCCGCTGAAAAGCTTGCGCCGTAGTCTTCGGGCCGACTGCCGTCGTCTGCTTTATCGGCGTGCCAGAGTGTTAGGTGAATATTGTCAAAATAGATACGATCTTGCCCGCTCGTGTAGCCAATCTCGAGACTTTTGAAGAGCTCCCCTTCCGAAAAAACACTTAGGTCTGGGCTGGAAGGATCGGCATTTGCATCTGCAATAGAGCCGATCATATAGAAATTTTCCCCCAAACGCGCGCCTGCGGCGATGGCAAAGCCGGGATTTGGCGCATTGATCGTCGGGTTAGTGTTGAACGCAAGGTTCTGAAACGCGGTATAGGGGCTTACGAGTCCATAAATGTCGACAAAATCTGTGACGTCGATCTGCCCGATTTGAAATGTCCACGCCCCATCATCTGCACGCTGGGTCCAGAACAGATTGGTCAACAATGTGCCGTTATCATTGAAGGCCGTGCCCGGGATCGACAGCGCACCACCATCAAAGCCAAAGTTTTGTGGGGCCACTGCGCCGTAAGCGTGGCGGTTTTCGACCTTGAATGTCAGGCTTCCGTTGTCCGTGGCTTTCCAATTACCATATATCCGGAAAATGCCACCGGCCGCATCACCTTCTCCGAGATCTGCGTTCGAGGTTTGTCCCAGCGAAAGATAGTCGATGTTGTAGCTGAAATTTTTTTCAGACAGACTTTGCTTCCATTCGAAATAATTCGGCGCGATGTTGCGCGGAAACTCCGTGCGAAATTGCGGATCGGTCAGCCCGTCACCGGGTTGCAAATCTGCTTGCACCGAAGAAGGACCTCCAAGGCCCTGCGCTGATGCGGCCGACACGCCGGCCCCTAGAATTGAACAGGCCAGAACTGAAAGCTTTAGCATAGTGTACCTCTGGAATATTGCCTGAATGCGCCTGCTCTTGGACGTGTGCCCGAGAGCCTGATTTTCATCTGTTTAGTTGGTGTCTGACACTTTAGAAGCAGGAAGGTTTTCGATCTGGGTTTTCGTCCAGTCACCAGATGTCGGGCGTTTGGCGCCAAAACTCTTCAGCTGCTCTATCTCGGTCACTTCGAGTACGTAGCTTGCGCGCATGGGGACCACGCCATCTACAATCGGGAAGGCGTGATCGGTTTCCTTGAGTTTCAGTACACCTGTCAGGCGCACCGGCTCATGAAGAGATTGCGGCTGCCATTCGTCTGTTGTTAACCGTGCGCGGATCATTTGATTGGCATTGGGTGGAGGCATATGACTACACATTCCGCGTTGCGGTACCAGATAGGTGATCCGTGTGCCGTCTTCAGAGGTCGGAGCGGGTATAGAATAACCCGTTAGCGTCACAGTCTCTCCATCAAGGTCAGGATTGCCAGCCGTTGCGGCCTTTTCACGACGCTCGGCTACAATCCAGCGTTGTTCAATCAGCCAGTCGGCATCAATGCCATCTTCGGCCAATACCGAGATCGCCGCGTCTAACGTGTCTTGAAGGGTCTTCCGCTCAGCATCTGATAATGTGGCGCTTCCCAGTTTTCCGCGTGTGGTCAGGATGTTTTGAAGGCTTTCGATTTGATCATAATTCAAATCCAGATACGGATCTTCGTAAATTTGCGCGGACTGATCAACCAGATCCACCCAAGACACGCGCTGTTTGTCTTCTGCCTGTGCGACACAGGTCGTCAGGATAAGAACGGCAGCGCCACACCGTATGGTCGAAAAAAGATTCATTATAAACTTACCCTGAGAGGAAAATGTGCAGGGCGGCCGAGGTACGAAACCGCCCTGCCAGATCATCAATTGAGCGTGTTTTTGTAAACAACGCCATCCTTCATGATAAGTTGAATGGTTGCCGGGCTATCCGGACGCGGATCGGCCCCGAACCACTGGTCTCCAGTGCCCACTACCGAGAAATCGTCAAGCGGGTTTCCGTCGATCAGCAGGATGTCAGCGTAGGCACCTTCCTCGATCACGCCAAGCTTTGCTTCCGGGTATGGGTTCGTGAAATCACCGCTGAGGGCCATGATCTCCCCACCCACCGAGGTCAAAGTAACCATCGACTGGTATGGGCCGAAGAACTCGTTGTTGAGATGCTTCTCATAAGCGATCTGGATGTTGCAGTCTTTAACCGAGCCAACGCAATCTGTCTGGAAGGCACGTTTGACCGGGCATTCCTTCATATTCGGAATGTAGTTTGCGAAGGTCGCCGATGCAGATTTCGCTTTCGCAAGGCTGGATGGTTGGTTTTTGACGGCGGGAACATCCAAAAGGCCGGGATCAAAAGCCGTCAGATTGGTCGTGATGTAGGCCCCTTTCTCGTTCATGACCTTGGCAATGTCGCAATCAAAGGAGAAGCCGTGTTCAATAGACATCACGCCGGCATCCAGGGCACTCAAGATCGCTTCCTTGCGGTAGGAATGCGCCATGACATAGGTGCCATATTCGTTGGCAACTTGAACGGCTGCCTCGATCTCTTCCTTGGACCCGGCGAGCAATTGCCAGGGGTCAAAGGCTGAAACAACCCCGCCCGACTGCATGAATTTCAGCTGTGTTGCACCCATGCGCAAGTTGTTGCGGCCGTACATGTAGACGTCATCGACGCCGTTGATCTGCTGCGCCATGTTGAGAGTGCTGAAATTGGTCTGTGCACCCGGCGGAGATGTGAAGGTTGCAAAATCAGCATGGCCACCGCGCGTCCCGATGAAAGCCCCGGAAGGATAAAAACGCGGGCCGACAATCTGGCCCGAGTCTATCGCGCGCCGAAGCCCGGCATTGGCGCCGCCTGCATCGCGCACTGTCGTGAATCCCTGCATCAGGTACATCTCTGCCATCCGGGTTCCGTGGATGCCAAAATCTTCCCATGTCGTGTTGGCTTCCATCGCGCTGAGGCTCGGGCCCATTAACATCAGATGCGCGTGCCCCTCGATAAAGCCCGGCGTTAATGTGCGACCGCCACCGTCGATCACTGTCGCATCCGGCGCATCGACAGCTTCGGTCGACACGGTTTTAATCTTGTTGCCCTCGACAAGGACCGAGGCGTTCTCGATCCGCGCCTCATTCACGCCGTCAAAGACATGTACATTCGTAAAGAGCGTCTGCGATGGCGCATCACTCTCCTGTGCCGAAGCTGCGACTGCGATACTCGCAGTTACAACGGCAATAAGCGCGTGCAATTTCATTTTTTCCTCCCAGAAGTATGTTTTGCCTCGAAATCTTGTGGCTAAGCATTGCACAATCGGAATGTGAAATCCCTGTCATTTTCGGACATTGATGCAAATAACTGGCGCGTTATGACAGATTTCACGGATTTAGCCGTTGACCGCACATCAATGAAGTGGGTGAATGACCCATTCCTTGGGGGTAACTAGAACCATGCCGACGTCACTTCCGCTTGTGCAACTACAGTTGATTAGGCCCTTGATTAGCGCCTTAGAGCAGCGTGGAGTCGACCCCGTAGTCGTTTTGGACAGCGTTGGGTTAACCCTTTCGGCTGTTGAGCAGCCCGGCGCAACGGTGCATGTGATGGCCATCCATCAGTTCTTGGAAAATTGTGCGAAAGCAACCCAAGACAAGTGTTTTTGTGCAGAGGTCGGATCGGGGCTTCATACAACCGGGTGGCCAATGATCCAACAGGCGATGGCTGAAGCCAAGACTTTGGGCGACTTTCTTAGCATTTACGTGTCCAATGCAACGCAGGTTGCGTCCTCGGTAACAGCATACCTCGACGTGAGAGGTGAATCTGCTTCGTTTGGAGAAACGCGCAAGTTCAAGCCTCTGATCCTGCCAGCGCAAAACGATGCATTTATGATATGTTTAATGATTTCCTTGATTGAACATGTCCTCGATCGGTCTTTGGACAGACAGCATGTAACCTTGACCGTGAGTGACCCCCATGTCCTGCCAAAACGAATGAAAGGTTTCACGATCTTGAGGGGCAATGAAATGGGAACAAGAATCCAATTTCCTTCTGATTGGCTCAGGACGCCGATACAGGCTCAAGATCCCGCCAAAATATCAAACAAGCAGTTGATCAGCTTAGACAAAGTGGATTTCCTGACAAGCTTTCGGTCCATACTGCGGCAGCAGATCGCAATGGGTGGCATCAACGCCGATGCGGCTGCTCGGCAGTTACACATAAACGCAAGGACATTGACGCGGCGCTTGTCAGCGTTTGGAACGACCCCAAGAAAGGAAATATCATCGGCTAAAGTGGAAAACGCTAAACATGCCTTGAGGACCTCGGACCGGAGCATTGAACAGATTTCATTGGATTTGGGATACTCAGACCCATCAAATTTTACGCGTGCCTTTTCCAAAGAAACCGGAGAGACACCATCAGATTTTCGCGCACGTGCTCGAGCCGTTTCAGAGCAATAGCAGGACCGCAGTAAGATACGCTTCAAGAACTGCCCGAAGCAGTTTTGCTTTTGAGAAGTGGCAGGACTTGGATGTCCGCTTAGAGCCGATTTTGCCTGCAACGCTTTGTTCTAGATGGCGCAGTCTGCGCGGCTCCAAAATGATTGAAAACGGAAGCATCAATAGCACTCAAACTCAACGCTAGCTTAATCCTCTTGAGACGTTTGATTCCCATTTTTGATCCTCTGATTCCTCACTTTAGGAGTGGGCCATTTCTGTGGGGGAGGATCACTGCACAGCCTTCCTGCTGCACGCGCGAAGGAAGGCTGTGCCCGCGAAAGCGAAAAATCGGACGGGAGTGTTGTTCGCACCTCGCCAATTCATACACAGTGCAGCAAATAGTGCCTTCCTTTGGGGGCAAGTGCACCTTTTATGTGTACTGTGGGGGCCTAGAGCCCCAAAATAAGGTCAGCTGCCTTTTCCGCGATCATGATCGTCGGCGAGTTGGTGTTGCCAGATGTAATCGTCGGCATAACCGAGGCATCAACCACCCTTAAATTCTCGATACCCTTCACCCGCAGGTCTGGCCCGACGACGGCGGCATCATCCGGCCCCATGCGGCAAGTGCCAACCGGATGAAAGATGGTGGTGCCAATGTCCCCTGCCGCATGGGCAAGGTCTGCTTCGGATTCATAAGCTGCGCCGGGGCTGATTTCAGAGGGTTGGTATTTGTTCATCACCTCTTGCTCTGCGATTTTCCGGGCAAGTCGGATCGCCCGCACGGCCACTTGCTGGTCTCCTTTTGTGCTGAGGTAATTGGGGTTGATGGAGGGATGATCCTTGGGATTTCGGGAGGAAATATGAACCGTCCCGCGGCTTTGCGGGCGCAGGGGCACCACACTTGCGGTAAATGCGGGGAAGGGATGCAAAGGATCGCCAAATTTGTCCAGGGACAGCGGCTGCACGTGGAATTCAAGGTCGGCGGTTTCAACTTCTGGCCCGGATTTAGCGAATATGCCTAATTGGCTTGGTGCCATCGACATCGGGCCAGAGCGTTTCAACACATATTCAAGTCCAATCCCCATGCGGCCTAATACAGATCCGGCGCGTTGGTTCAACGTCTTGACGCCTTGAACCCGAAACGCCGTGCGCAGTTGCAGGTGGTCTTGCAGGTTCTCGCCAACGGCGTCGATCTGGTGGACAACTTCAACGCCATGCTCGCGCAGAACGGCCGGATTACCGACGCCCGAGAGCTCAAGCAGTTGCGGCGAACCAATGGCTCCCGCAGACAAGATGACTTCTCGGCGCGCATTAAAACGCGTTATCGTGCCGCGTAGATCCACATCCAGTCCGACGGCGCGCTTGCCCTCAAACAGGATCTTTTGCACCTGCGCATTGGTTAGAACCTTCAGATTCTCACGGGATTTTGCTGGACGCAGGAACCCCTTTGAGGTGTTCCACCGCCAACCATTGCGCTGGTTTACCCGAAAGTAAGCGCTTCCTTCGTTGTCACCACGGTTGAAATCTTCAACCTTGGCAATGCCCGCCTGTTCGGCGGCATCACGGTACGCATCAAGGATTTCCCAGGTGAGCCGCTGTTCTTCGACGCGCCATTCGCCGCCTTCGCCGTGCATTTCGTCCGCGCCAGCGTAGTAATCTTCGGACTTTTTGAAATAGGGCAGGACGTCGTCCCAACCCCAGCCCATATTGCCCATTTGTTTCCAGCCGTCGTAATCACCGACCTGACCACGCATGTAAATCATGCCGTTTATCGAAGAGCACCCGCCCAGCACCCGCCCGCGTGGATAGTTTAGGGCGCGCCCGTTCAGCCCCGATTGACCTTTGGTTTTGAACCCCCAATCGGTGCGCGGATTGCCCATGCAGTATAGATACCCGACAGGAATATGAATCCAGATGTAATTGTCTTTCCCCCCCGCTTCCAACAGCAAGACCTTGTTGCCGGGGTTTTCAGACAAACGGTTGGCAAGAACACACCCCGCCGATCCACCTCCCACGATGATATAGTCAAACTCTTCTGCATTTTGGGTCATGGTGCGGCTTTCTTGATTGAATCACTGTGGGCGCGTCTGACTGGTTACGCGGTTATGACTGCCATGTCGGGGCATGGTCTTTGTCGACCAAAACCGCCCGTACGCCTTCGAGGAGGTCGGGATGACGGATGGCGCGTTGCACGGCGTCAAATTCGCGATCCAGACATTCGGAGAGAGAGGCCTTGGCACCGCTGCGTAACAAGCGCATGGTTTCCTGCAGGCTGCGTGGTGAAACGCTATCAAGCTTGCGCAGGGCGGCTTGCGCCTCTGGCCCTGCGCGCTGTCTGAGGCAGTCCTTAATGCTACAAAGCGTCGATTGGTCAAAACACATGGTTTTGGCTGCCAGCGTTAGCATGCTGCTTTGATAGCCTGGTGCTGCGCAGAACATCTCGAGCGTACGGTCCAGAGTGACCTTCGCGTCACAAAGTGTTTCGGCAAATTTTTCCGTATCCGCATGCGGTAGCATATGGGTGGAAATCCCCAGCGTTTGCGCATCAAAACCGGTGACCTGCGCGCCGGTCAGTCCCAACCAATAACCGCCGTAATGCGGCATACGGGGTAGGAAATAGCTGCCTCCGACATCGGGAAAGAAACCGATCGCGTTCTCGGGCATCGCAAACCGGGCGCGATCGGTTGCAACGCGGTAGTCGCATTGCATCACCAGCCCCATACCGCCGCCCATGCAGATGCCGTCAATCAACGCAACGATCGGTTTGGTGAAGTCCGAAATGCGTTGGATAAGACGATATTCTTCAGAGAAAAACTGTTCGGCTTCGGTAAATTGTTCTCTCAGGCAAAGCGCACGGATATGCCGCATGTCGCCGCCGGCACAAAACGCACGGTCATTTTCGGACCGCAACAGCACCACATCAACAGAGGGATCTGCGCCGAAACGGTCCAATGCCGCATCAATCTCACGCACCATATCCAAGGTTAGCGCATTCAACGCCTGCGCCCGGTCGAGACCGATCACGCCGACCCGACCCATTTGAGTGGCACTGCTATAGGTTTGATCAGACATGCGTTTTGATTTCACCACTTCCAAGCCGATCAACGATTGCGAAAGACGGGCGCGCGTTTGGCGATAAAAGCGGCCATACCTTCTTTTTGGCCGTCCGTGGCAAAGGCCGCCTGAAACAAGCGTCGCTCGTGCATCACGCCTTCGGACAGGTTGGATTGGAAGGCATAGTTCACGGCTTCTTTGGCCATCGCAACAGCCGGCGCATTGAGCCCGGCAATTTGATGGGCTGCCTCAAGCGCGGTTTGCAACAATTCGCTACCAGGCACCACGCGGGCCACGATGCCGGAAGATTTGGCCTCGGCTGCGTCTACGGTGCGACCGGTCAGGATCATATCCATCGCAAGTGATTTGCCGATCGATTTGGTCAGACGCTGGGTTCCGCCAATGCCGGGAAGAATGCCCAGTTTGATTTCGGGCAGGCCGAATTGCGCATCCTCAGAGGCGATGATGAAATCACACAGCATTGCCAGTTCAAACCCGCCCCCCAATGCAAAGCCACTGACGGCTGCGATCACAGGTTTCTGGATAAAGCGCATCTGATCCCATTCGGCAAAGATGTCGTTGCCCAGAAGCTCGACAAGCGTCTTTTCGGCCATCTCTTCGATATCCGCACCAGCCGCAAAGGCCCGCGGGCTACCGGTAATCACAACCGCACCAATGCGGTCGTCCGCATCAAAAGCCTTGAGGGTGGCGATCACCTCGGCAGCGAGTTGCAGGTTGAGGGCGTTTAATTGTTTGGGCCGGTTCAGCGTGATCAGGCCAACGCGTTCCCGGCGTTCGACGATGATTTCTACCAGAGCAGTGCGTTCCCTGTCCTGTTCGTCGGCCGCTTTTACTGGTTTGGCCTTTGCTTTGCTTGTTGACATTGATCTCTCTCCCAAGTCTTGAATCAGCTTTTGAGCCCGAAGGACGTCCAGCTGATGTCTTCGGCATCAGACTCCGTCGCTTCGCGCGTCTTTGCGGTTTGGTTTTGGTCATAGGCCTCGGCGTCGGCCATGACCTCTGCAAGGATATTCTCGCGGTGTTGGTTTAGGGCAGGGGACACCTGTGCTGTGGCTGGATCCATGTCCTTATAGGCCGACAATTTCACCGGGTTGCCGGCGGTGCGGAATGGCTGGGCGCTTTTGCCTTCGACCTGCACGATCATGTTGCGCGACAGCAGTTGCGGATGATCCAGGATGCGGTCAATGGTGTTGATCGGTCCACAGGGCACGCCAACTTCGTTTAGCTCATCCAGCCAGTGCTGTACCGGCATCGTTGAGGTCACTGCCTCAATGGCCGCGACCATCTTGGGCCGGTTGCGCACCCGCAGATCATTAGACGAGAAATCAGGATCCATTGTCAGATCGGGCGCGCCCAGAGCATCCGCCATCAACAGGAATAACTGATCATTGCCTGCCGCGATCACAAACCGTTCGTCCTGGGCCTGAAACGTCTCAAATGGGGCCAGCGAGGGGTGACAGTCACCGGTGCGTGTGGGTACTTTGCCTTCGACATCAAAGCGGGCAAGCGCGGTTTCCATGAGCGCGGCTTGACAATCGAGCATACCGATATCGACCCGTTCGCCCTGAGCGTTTTGGGTGCGCCGATAAAGCGCCGACAGAATGCCGATAACGCCAAACAGTGCGGCGCCCAAATCCCCGAAGCTGGTGCCGACTCGCGCGGGACGTTCGCCGGGCCAGCCGGTCAAGCTCATTACGCCCCCCATCGCCTGCACGACCATATCGTAGCCCGGTAAATCTGACATCGGGCCGGAATGCCCAAAGCCGGAGATCGAGGCATAGATCAAATGCGGATGGGTCTTGGCCAAACGCTCTGCGCCATAACCCAGCCTATCCATGACGCCGGGGCGGAAGTTTTCGACCAGCACATCGGATGTATCCAGGAGCCGTTCCAACAAGGCGCGGTCGCGCGGGGATTTGATGTCGAGAACAATGCTTTCCTTGCCGCGGTTAAAGCACATGAAATAGGCGCTTTCGGCGTCAACAAAGGGGGGAAAGGCGCGCGTATCATCGCCTGTTCCGAATTTTTCAACCTTGATAACCCGCGCGCCCAGATCGGCCAGCACCATGGTGCAGTACGGCCCTGCCAGGACGCGCGAAAAATCTAGAACCGTGATGCCACTTAGCGGACCGCCATCGAGCTTTTCATCTTGCGAATTTTGCATTTTTTGCCTCCTCCCAATGTGGCGCGTTCAGCGCGCCACAGGCATGGCGAATTCGGCACCCTTCGAGATGCTTTCCGGCCAGCGTTGCATGATGGATTTCTGTTTCGTGTAGAACCGAACACTTTCTTCGCCATAGGCTTGTGTCGCAGTACTCGCACCCGGATATGATTTACCGTTGATATAATGCCCGATAGAGGGGATGATCATGAAACACTCCAAATTCCTAGTGTTCTAGCAGTGTGGCGTCTTTCGGAAACGCAATCCAATGAATAAGGACGTAGAAGATTATAAGCAGAGTTTATAAATGAAGCCCGTTCAAGACTTACGTACCCTCAACGCTTTTATTGCCGTTGCGCGCGAAGGCAACGTATCGCGCGCTGCAGAAAAGCTGCATTTGACCCAACCGGCAGTCAGCTTGCAGCTCAAGCGGTTGGCGCAAGACACAGGGCTGACCTTGTTCACCCGCACCGCCAAAGGGTTAGAGCTGACACGCGAAGGCACGGCGCTGATTGCCAAGGCCGAGAAGGTACGTGCGGCATTGACCGAGTTTGATCAGACGGCGCGTCGTATCAATGGTGATGTGCGGGGCACCTTGCGGATTGGCACGATTGTAGACCCCGACTTCATTCGCTTGGGCCGGTTCCTGTCTTTACTGGTCGAAGGGTTCCCCGATCTGAATACAAAACTGGCCCACGGTATGAGCGGTGAGGTGATCAACCGGATTCTCTCTGACCAGATAGATGTCGGTTTCTTTCTGGGCAGCCTAACGCCCTATGAGACACAGACTGAACCTGACCAGATAAAACCGCCGTCGCTGTTTTATGAAAGGGAACTAACCAAATTTACCTATCAGGTTCTGGCACCGAAAGGGTGGGAGGATCGGGTTTTGGGTAAAGACTGGACGGCGCTGGCAAACCTGCCCTGGATTGGAACGCCTGAGGAATCGGTTCACTCTCGGCTGTTGGATGCCGAGTTTGAGGGCCGCAAAATTTTGCCAAACTACGTCTGCATGGTGGATCAGGAACCCTCTATGCTGGCGATGGTGCGGTCTGGGGTAGGGCTCAGCCTTTGCCGCGAGTCGGTTGCGCTTGATGAAATGCAATCGCGCGGGTTGGTTGTTGCGGACCGGGTTTCGATCCAGACATCCCTGCGCTTTGTCACGCTGGAATCGCGCGCCAGAGACCCAAACGTCAAAGTCGCATTCGAAGTCCTTGAATCGGCTTGGCGTTAGGATGGTGGGCTCAACGCGAAAGAGATCGGTTGCCTGCCCTACGCCAAGGCCGCGACGAGATCCGCGTGCTTGCCAATTTGAAGAAAGCTGTGCCTAAACGCCGCTGCATGCGCCCCCAATTAATTCAGCCGTACACGCCAAGCGCAAAGCGAAGGATGGTCGGCCCTGCAGACCTTGATTTGCGCCGCCCGACCTCAACCGTCGATGCAAGGGCACAGTAGCGGCGGGCTGTTAGAGTATTCGCCGTTACCAGTGAGGCTTTAGGGTGCAACGGCGGTGGTGATCGCGGAATGCTGGGCGCGGGCGCCGCTTGGCTGACCCTGAGGCTCTCTGGGACAGGATGGATGCTTGTTACGCGTGGAACGCCTGCGGTGTTGGGTTGAGCCTGATAGGGGGACCGGACAGCACGATGCAGTCCGGTCCGATTGTTTAGGCGATCAGATCAAAACGATCATTATTCATCACCTTGGTCCAAGCCGCGACAAAGTCGCGGATGAATTTCTCGGCGTTGTCATCCTGCGCATAGACTTCGGCGATGGCTCGCAGGATCGAGTTGGAGCCGAAGACAAGATCAGCGCTGGTTGCGGTGAATTTGACCGCCCCAGTGGCGCGATCACGCAGTTCATAGCTGCCGTCTCCGAGGGGGTGCCAGCTCATGCCCATGTCGGTGAGGTTGATGAAAAAGTCTGTCGTCAGCTGACCTACCCGATCGGTGAACACACCGTGGGCGCTGCCGCCGTGGTTTGTCCCCAAGACGCGCATCCCGCCGACCAACACGGTCATCTCAGCAGCCGTTAGTCCCAACAGCTGCGCACGATTCAGCATCATCGCCTCGGCAGAGACAGCGTATTCCTTTAGCTGCCAGTTGCGGAACCCATCGGCCAGCGGTTCCAGTACAGAGAAGCTATCGGCATCGGTTTGCGCATCCGTCGCGTCCCCGCGACCGGCGGCAAAGGGCACCGAGAGATCAAAACCGGCGGCTGTGATGGCTTGCTCCAGCCCGACATTGCCCGCCAGTACGATGGTATCGGCAATCGATGCACCGCATGCGGCAGCGATGGGCTCCAGCACACCCAGCACCTTGGCCAGACGTGCGGGTTCATTGCCCGCCCAGTCTTTTTGCGGTGCCAGACGGATGCGCGCACCATTGGCGCCGCCACGTTTGTCCGAGCCGCGATATGTGCGGGCACTATCCCACGCGGTGGCGATCATTTCTGCGGAACTCAGACCGGAGTCGGCGATCTTGGCCTTAAGGGCCTCGACATCATAGCCGGTTGCGCCAGCGGGCACCGGATCTTGCCAGATCAGTTCCTCTGTTGGGACGTAGGGGCCGTAGTAGTTGGCCTTGGGGCCCATGTCGCGGTGGGTCAGTTTGAACCAAGCGCGGGCAAAGGTGTCGCGGAAATACTCCGGATCTTTCATGAATTTCTGGCAGATTTCATTGTAGATCGGATCGACTTTCATCGCCATGTCGGCATCTGTCATTACCGGCATACGGCGGACCGAGGGATCGGTCGGGTCCTGCGGCATTTCGGATTCTGGCATGTTCACCGGTTTGTACTGGTTCGCACCGGCGGGTGATTTGGTTGGCTCCCAATCATAGCCGAACAGATAGTCAAAATAGCCCATATCGAATTTCAGAGGCTCTTTGCTCCATGCACCTTCGATACCAGAGGTAAAGGTATTGGTTGCTTTGGCGTCCTGACCGGGGTTGGCCCAGCCCAAACCCTGCGCATTGACCGGGCAGGCTTCTGGTTCAGCGCCGATGTTGGCTGCATCGCCGCCGCCATGGGCCTTACCAACGGTGTGTCCACCACAAGTCAGGGCTGCTGTTTCCGCGTCATCCATTGCCATACGTGCAAAGGTTTCACGCACATGCAACGCGGTTTTGGCAGCATCCAATGTCCCGTTCACGCCTTCGGGGTTGACATAGATCAGCCCCATGTGGACTGCAGCGAGCGGGTTTTCCATCGTGCTGGGCGTGTCCAGATCGCCGTAGCGCTGTTCGGAAGGTGCAAGCCATTGGTTCTCCGAGCCCCAATAGACATCCTTTTCCGGCCCCCAGATATCCTGACGCCCAAAGCCGAAGCCAAAGGTCTTAAGCCCCATAGATTCATAGGCAACCGTGCCCGATAGCAGGATCAGATCCGCCCAAGACAGGGCGTTGCCGTATTTCTTTTTCACAGGCCAAAGCAGGCGGCGCGCTTTATCCAGGCTGGCATTGTCAGGCCAGGAGTTCAGTGGCGCAAAGCGGATATTGCCGCCACCACCGCCCCCGCGCCCGTCACCCAGACGGTAGGACCCGGCAGAGTGCCACGCCAAACGGATCATCAAGCCGCCGTAATGCCCCCAGTCTGCGGGCCACCAGTCCTGACTTTCGGTCAGCAATGCTTCGACATCGGCGCGCACGGCGTCAAAGTCCAGCGCCTTGACAGCCGCACGGTGGTCGTAATCCGCATCCATCGGATCGGTGCGGGTGTCATGCTGGCTGAGAATGTCCAGATTCAACGTCTCGGGCCACCATTTAGTCACCGCGTTGTCGGTTCCGGTATTGCCGCCGTGCATAACAGGGCAGCCGCCACCGGTTTTGTGATTTGTTGAGTTTCCGTCCATAACATCCGTCCTTTTTGGGGGGGTAAGGGAAAAGCGATTGCAATCAGGTTAGAATCTTTCAAAAATAAGCTCCAATACAATATGCAAATCTCTCTGATAAGTTTTACTTATGATAGCCCTTACCCTGAAGCACCTTCGATACTTTGAAGCTCTCGCCACCCACCGGCATTTCGGGCGCGCTGCTGAGGCCTGCGCGATTTCGCAACCGGCCCTGTCTTTGCAGATCAAAGAACTGGAGGGGATCATGGGCGGTGCCTTGGTGGAACGCGCCGCTCGTGAGTTGCGACTGACATCACTGGGAGAGGATTTGCTCACGCGGAGTCAGGGTATTTTACAGCAGGTCGATGATCTGGGGGCGATCGTGCGCAGCCGCTCCGCACCTTTTTCGGGCCGCCTGCGGATCGGGGTGATCCCGACGATTGCGCCCTATTTTTTGCCAACGGTCATCAAGGCGCTGTCTGCGCAGTTCCCCGATCTGACGCTGGAGCCGAAGGAAACCATCACCCAAACACTTGTGACGGAAATCATCGCCTCCAAGTTGGATGTCGCCATTGTTGCCTTACCGATTTCAGAACCGTCCTTGCGCGAATTTGCCTTGTTTGATGAACAGTTCCTCTTGGTTCGTCCGGTTGGGGACGCAGCACTGCCGGTGCCAAACGCGGCGGCCATTCCGCAAATGCAATTGCTGTTGCTGGAAGAGGGGCATTGTTTTCGCGATCAGGCACTGTCGTTCTGCAGTACCTCTGGCGTGCGCCGTCGGCAGATTATGGAAGGCAGTTCCCTATCGACCTTGGTACAAATGGTAAGTGCCGGCATCGGGGTGACGTTAATCCCCGAAATGGCCCGCGCGTTTGAAACGCGTTCCGCCCATGTCTCGGTGGTCGCATTCGACGAAAGCCCGCCGGGGCGCACCGTCGGGATGATCTGGCGCAAAACCAACCCTTTGGGCAAAGATCTGTTGGAGGTTGGGGCGATTATTCGCAAGGCGGCTGAAACCGGTTAACAGCTTTACGTCAAAAGCAATCTCGCTGTGGATCGTTGATGTGACCTTTTTTTACTATATCGGGAAAATTGCGTTTAGACTTTTGGAATGTTTTGTTCCCGAATCTCGTGGGTGCGATCTGCGCTGCCCATTTTTCCTGCGGAGTTTTTTATATGACCGTTTTTGGACATAAGGTACTGGCGCTTTCCGTTTCCTTTTTTGCATTGCTGCATTCGGCCCCGATATTGGCCGAAGAAATCAACATGGAAGGGCTGGAAAGCCCTTTTCAGAGTCGCCCTTATTCGCCTTACGCAGAACGTGGCTATGCAACAGATGTGTTTTTTGGGGACACGCATGTACATACGATGTTATCCGCCGATGCCGGAGGCGGTGGAACCCGCTTGCTGCCACGCGATGCCTATCGCTTTGCCCGTGGGGAGCAAGTCAGCTCTAACACCGGACAGCCGGCGAAACTGGCCCAGCCACTCGATTTTTACATGATCACGGATCACTCCGACGGGATGGGGGCGATTAAGGATATTCTGGCGGGCACACCAGAGATCATGGCCACCGAACAAGGTAAACAGTTGAACGCGGCCTTCAATGCGGGCGGGACCGAGGCGTTGCGCGCCGCACAGGAACTTGTCCGATTGTTTGGCAATGGTGAACTTGATCCTGCGTTGAATTATCAACCCGGCAATGAGGCCTTCACGCGGGTTTGGGAAGACATCATGGCCGCTGCTGAAGAATACAACGATCCGGGGGTTTTCACGACTTTTGTCGCCTTTGAATGGACATCGCTGGTATCGGGAAACAACCTGCATCGGAATGTAATTTTTCGCGATGGGCCGGCACGAGCCGGACAGATCGTACCTTTTACAACAAGCCCGCCGTCCGGTTCTCTTGATCCGCGTGCCCTTTGGGCGTGGATGCAAGCCTATGAGGACAAAACAGGGGGAGACGTTTTAGCAATTCCGCATAATGGCAATGTGTCCAACGGTATGATGTTTCCGCTGCAGGATGATTTTGCCGAAGGAGCCCCGCTTGATGCGGCTTATGCTGAACAGCGTCAGAAATGGGAACCGTTGTATGAGGCGGTTCAGATCAAAGGCGACGGAGAGGCCCATCCGGCGCTTTCTCCGGACGATGAATTCGCTGATTTTGAAACATGGGATTACGGTAATCTTGACGCAACCGAAAAGAAAACGCCGGAGATGTTACTGGGCGAATATGTCCGTTCAGGATTGCAACGCGGCATGGCATTTGAGCGAGACCTTGGCGTAAACCCCTTTAAGTTTGGGCTGGTCGGGGCCTCTGACACCCACATTGGAATGACCACGCCGGACAATGACAATTTTTTCGGTAAATTCACCGCCTATGAACCCAGTGCGGCGCGTTCGACCCATATCAGCCGAAATTATCCTGATGGAACGCCGGCGCTTTATACATGGCAGTATATCACCTCTGGGTTGACGGCGGTTTGGGCCGAAGACAACACGCGGGGGGCGTTGTTTGATGCGATGGAGCGCAAAGAGGCCTACGCGACCACGGGCACCCGCATTCGGCTGCGATTTTTCGGCGGTTGGGATTTTAATGCCGAAGATGCCGCAAGTCGCAATCTCGCGCAGGTGGGGTATCGCAAAGGTGTGCCGATGGGTTCTGACCTGACCGCCGGAGAAGGTGCGCCATCCTTTCTTGTTTACGCCCTTCGGGACCCGATGGGGGCTAATCTGGACAGGATTCAGATCGTAAAACTCTGGCTGAATGCAGCGGGTGAGCAGGTTGAGAAAGTCTATGATGTGGCATGGTCTGACGCGCGAGAGATTCAGGCAGACGGCAAACTACCACCTGTTGGCAACACCGTGGACCTGAGCGTGCCAACATGGACCAATACCATTGGCGCGTCGGAATTGGGGACGGTCTGGCAGGACCCAGATTTCGACCCGACGCAAAGGGCGTCCTATTACGCTCGGGTGATCGAGATCCCGACCCCGCGCTGGACGGCTTATGATGCGGTTTACTACGGTCTGGATCTACCCGCAGATATCCCTTTGCAACAACAGGAACGGGCGTATTCATCTCCGATCTGGTTTACACCAGAAAGCTGATCCCGCCACAATCAGTCCGAAATTGTTGATGCGCTCGGGTCTTGATCTAAGCGCAGGGGAAAATGTCACTGGATGATCGGGGTTACTTCAGGCATGTCCATATCTGAAAATACCACCCAATCAGGAGACTAAGATGCTGCAAGCCCTGCGCGCTTCATGGGACGACCGCCTGTTGCGGCTTGCCTTCTTTTGCATCACGCTGATGGGGGTTGCGGTTGCCGCGATCAACCCGTTTCAATCCGTCATTGGGATCGAACAGCTGGGGTTTTCGCGGGGGCAATATGCGCTGATTACCACGGTTGGCGCTTTGCTTAGTGTCGCCGCGTCGGTGGGTGTGGGGATTTATACGGATCAAACGGGACGCTACAAAGCGGTTCTGGCGCGGTGTAATTTTACCGGCATTATCGCGGGGGCCAGTGTCTTTTTGCTCCCCTCCAAAGCCACGTTCATTCTGGCCCATGTGTTCCTGTTTCCTATCGCCGCCACGACGTTCACGCAGTATTTTGCCATGGCCAGCCTTGCCGCCAGCAATAATAACAAGCTGGATAAGGATGTAAGCCTGTCGTTGGTGCGGGCCGCTTTTGCCGGCGCCTTCGGGCTGACACCGCCGATCTTGGCGATAGCCGTGGCGCAAGGCATGGCACTGACCTCGGTCTATGGCTGTGCGGCAGTGATCAACTCTGTGGTGATGATGCTGATCCTGCGGGGCTGGCCCGCCGAGCAGATCGCGCTGAGCCCGAAATCGGGCATCGGCTTTTTTGAATCGCTGAAAGAGCTGTCCAGCCTGTCGGTGCTGATCCGCCTGTTGCTGATCGCGGTGATCGTCGGGATGAACGGTCTGTATAACATCCTGCTCGGCCTGCTGATCCTCAATGATCTGGGTGGCACAGCGGCCAATGTCGGCTGGTTTGCCGGAGGTGTAGCGCTGGTGGAGGCACCGGTCATGCTGTTTGGCGCGTTGGTGCTCAGGGTGATCACCCGCAGCGGCTTGATCCTGATCGGCAGCGTGGTTTTTTGTGGATTCTTTGCAGGGTTTGCGCTGATGCCCGCGATGGCGTCTGCTTGGTGGCTGATCCTGCCCGGTGGCATCGGGGCAGGCATACTGCTGTCGGTAACGGTGGGCTATGTGCAAGACCTTGTGGCCTCGCGTCCTGGTGCGGGATCGTCACTGGTATCGGTGTCGCATTTCGGCGGCATGATGGTGGCCTCTGGTTTGCTGGCGGGGGGCGCGTTGTTTACCGATTATCAGGGCACCGCCTTGTGGGGCAGCGCCGTTGGTTTTGGCGCGGGGCTGATCCTTTTTGTAATTGATGGGGGGCACATGCGCAAAGCGCGACAGGTGCGGGCTTAGATCAGACACCATTAATAACTGGATTTTGCCCAATACCTTAGCCTAGGGTAATCGCCAAGACACACATCCGGTGAGCTGAAGGACACGTAGCAGCTCCTCCGTTTTTTTGAGACGATACTCGATTGATCAACACATTTTGGAGGACGAGATGAAACGCGCCATCCCCCTTGCATCTTGCGCTGCTCTACTGGGCAGTGTTGCGCTGGCCGAAGATGTCCCGCAACGCAATGCCTATTACGGTGAAACTCATCTACATACAGCCCTATCGCTGGATGCTTATATCGGGGGGACGCGGCTCTTGCCGTCGGATTCATTGCGCTTTGCCAAAGGTGAGCAGGTGGTGGTGAATGGACGGGTCAAACAATTGGACCGACCCCTGGATTTTGCCGCCGTAAGTGATCATGCCGAATACCTCGGGGAAATGTACTCTGCCATGAACCCGACTGCGCCAGGGTATGATAATGAAGATTTACAAGCGCTGCGCGGGTTGGAAACTCTGGAGGACAAGCAAAGCTGGTTCTTTAAATACGTCGTGGCAAATAATCGTGGGGATAATCCGCAGCATCCCGCTTTCTATCAGGGACCAGAAACGACCCAATCCGGCTGGCAGGTTGTTATCGATGCAGCAGAGACGCACAATGACCCCGGCAATTTCACTGCTTTGATCGCGTTTGAGTGGACGGCTGTGCCGGGGGGCGGGAACATGCACCGCAACGTGATTTTCCGCGACAATATTGTACCCGAGCTCCCATTTGACAGCTATCAGAGCAATCTGGTCGAAGAGCTTTGGGCGTGGCTGCAGTTGATTGAAGACCAAGGGTCTACGGCGTTGGCCATTCCGCATAACTCCAATGCCTCAAAGCAACAGATGTTTCCAGAAACTGATAGCTACGGTAATGCGCTGACCGAGGAATGGGCCAGCACCCGGCAAAAATGGGAACCCTTGATCGAGATGATGCAGATCAAAGGAAATTCCGAAGTGCATGAGGCCTTCTGGCAGGCGGATGAATTTGCCAACTTTGAGAATGCCGACTCAATACAAAAGAACTCCAACCGCTATTTCCATAAGCGTGATTTTGTACGCGAAGGTCTGAAAATCGGCGTCGCCCTTGAACAGTCATTGGGCACTAACCCTTATAAATTGGGCTTTATGGGCGGAACCGACAGTCATAACGGATTGCCCGCAGATGTGATCGAAAGCGATTTCATTGGCGGCCATGGGGCAGAAGATGGCACCATAGAACGTCGTCGCACGTCGGGTGTTGGCGGGTGGATCGACGGGGTTGATCTGTCGATTGGGTCGATCGGGGGCGTTTGGGCCGAGGAAAACACCCGTGCCGCTATATGGGATGCCATGAAGCGCAAAGAGACATTCACAACATCCGGGACGCGCATCAAATTGCGGATGTTCGGGGGGAGCGGTTTAACGGCGACCGATGATCCGGCATTGATGGTCTCTGAGGGCTATCGTCTTGGTGTGCCGATGGGCGGTGATTTGACCGGTTTGGACGGGGCGCCGCGTTTTAGCGTCTATGCTGAAAAGGATCCTTTGGGGGCCAATCTGGACCGTATTCAGATCATTAAGGGCTGGGTGGATGAGGCCGGCGAGATTCACGAAGAGATTTTTGATGTCGCCTGGTCTGATGAGCGCAGCAAGAATGCCGCTGGAAATCTTGACCCCGTGGGCAACACGGTGAACCTTGAAACCGCAGAATACAGCAATGATATTGGTGCGGCGGTTCTAATCGGGACCTGGACAGATGCGGCTTTTGATCCGGCGCAGAGCGCATTTTACTATGCCCGTGCCCTAGAAATCCCGACTCCACGCTGGAGCACCTACGATGCAGTGCGCGCAGGCCTTCCGCTATTGCCGGAAGTCCCTGCTACGATACAAGAGCGCGCTTGGGGGTCGCCAATTTGGTATGAACCGCAGGGCTAGCTTAAATCTCTGGCGCTGTGCGACACTGATAAAGCGACTCCGTTTCGGGTGAAGGGATCGAGGTGTTTTTTTAACCGGCGAGGGCGACAGAAGCTGCGAAGCACAATCGCTCTAGAAGGTATCCTGCACCCGATCTGCTTCGCGCGAAATCGTGCTTCCCGCAGATTCCAAATCCTTACCCGCTCCTTTGACGGTTTCACAGGCCGACAGGCCCAGAAGGGCAATCAAAGCAAATGTAAGCCGCATGTCTGTATCCTTTATTGCGCTTGATGAGTTGCCACTAGGTAATCCGGCTTTCGCCAAAGTGCCAGTGCCGGGGGGGCCAAAAACACCTGTCGGCCGCTATTTGCGAAAGCGCGTGGGCACGATGATCAAAGCCCCGATCGAAGACAGGATCGCGTCCAGTCCCGGCGAGCCGAAACTGATTCCGAACATGATCCGGATGAAATAGAAAATCAGCGCCCCGCCGACACAGATAATGATCGACGGTAGGATACCGTTATGGGTCAAACCGAATTTCTCGACCACATAGCCAAAAATACCGGCAATCACCAGCGTGCCGAAAAGGGTGAGAAACATACGCGCTCCTGGGCTGTCTATCCGAGCGTATCAGAACCTTGATCGACGGGAATGTCGAGGCTTCACGCGGTGCCCGCTTCAAATAACAGACTGGCGCCATTGATACAGTGCAACAATTGGTTCTCAAGCTGGACGATGTGCCCAAGGTGACCGCCGCACCGGCGGCAATGCACTTCGATAGCGGTGAGGCTGGCAAAGGCATCCGCCATTTCGGACCCTTCGGGCCAATCGATCCCCGTAAGTACGGCGTTGTTCTGGCTATGATTGAAAAACACCCAACCTTTATCCAGGACCACCTGCCAGCGGGCATCATACAGCGGCAGTGCGCAGCCCTTGCAGGTATAAAGTCCGGCGATGTTTTGGTTCCAGAAGGGGCTGGATTTTGGAACCTCGGTGCCGCCCTTGCGCAAGATATCGTAATCCGTAGCGCCAAGTTGGTGCAGCCAATCCTGTTCTGATTTTTGGACCTCATATTGAAAGCCGTCTTCATGACTGACGTAGCGCGAATGGGCCGGGCTGCTGGCGATGCCGGCACCAAGGGTGGCGGCCGTAGAAAGAAGAAAGTGACGACGGTTGGAATGGGGAATGGACATAGCATGCGCCTTTGTGTTGGGAGGGATAACTCGGAAAGGCTAGCTGCATCTTTCGGACACGTTAAATCCAATTTAGCGTGATACTCCAGTGAGCGATTTTAGGATAAGATATTGAATTATAACAAATATATTTGTGTCCTCACGATTAACTTCAAAGGCTTGTGATTGACGGCAGATAATCGCGCGCGGGGCTGTGAAAATACCATCACGCCGCCTCTGGTCGATGTGTTTCAACGTCAGAGGACGTTAATTGTTTACCTCTGTGTTTGGCGCAAGGATGAAGGGGCAACTCGATGAGGTTGTAAGAAACAACAAAGGAATAGAAACATGAAATCGCCAATCAAAGCTCTGATGATCGCTGCAACACTGGCTTTACCGATGGCCGGTTCGGTCTCTGCCATGACCGACGATGAGGTCATGTCCATGGGCCACAGCATGCTAACCGGCGGTATTTACAACGCGCTCAAAGGCTCGGGTTTGAATACCGACGCAATTGCCAAACTAACATTGGGAGAGGCGGCCCTGATCTCTAATATCCTGCGCGACGGTTCAGAAACCTCGCAGACCAAGGATTTTAAAATCAAAAAGATTCTGGATACTGCAGCTGAGCGTTCGTAAGGCCAGCTAACATCAGAAAAGGGGCTCCGACATTGCTGCCGGAGCCCCCTTTTTTTTAAAAGATCAAAAAGACTTAGTCTTCTTTCTTCTCTTCGGTGATTTCTGCACCAGTTTCCTGATCAACCACCTTCATCGACAGGCGCACTTTGCCGCGATCGTCAAAGCCCAGCAGTTTAACCTTTACGTCCTGACCTTCTTTGAGAACATCGGACGGGTGGTTCAGGCGACGGTTTTCGATTTGCGAAACATGCACGAGGCCGTCACGCTTTCCGAAGAAGTTCACAAAAGCGCCGAAGTCGACGATTTTCACAACTTTACCATCGTAGATTTGACCGGCTTCTGGCTCTGCCACGATCGAGTGGATCATGTCATAGGCACGTTTGATCGCTTCGCCATCGGAAGAGGCGATTTTGATCACACCGTCGTCGTTGATGTCGACTTTGGCGCCGGATGTTTCGACGATCTCACGGATGACTTTACCGCCGGAGCCGATGACTTCGCGGATTTTATCCGTTGGGATGTTCATGGTTTCGATACGCGGTGCGTGGTCAGAGAAAGACCCAGCTTCGGTCAATGCTTTGGACATTTCACCGAGGATGTGCAGGCGGCCTTCTTTGGCCTGTGCCAGCGCTTTTTCCATGATGTCAGAGGTGATACCGGCAACTTTGATATCCATTTGCAGCGAGGTAATGCCGTTTTCGGTACCCGCTACTTTGAAATCCATGTCGCCGAGGTGGTCTTCGTCACCCAGAATATCTGTCAGGATCGCGTAAGAGCCGTCATCTTCCAGAACCAGACCCATGGCCACACCGGCAACCGGCGCTTTCAGAGGAACGCCTGCGTCCATCATCGACAAAGAGCCACCGCAAACAGACGCCATGGAGGACGAGCCGTTGGATTCAGTGATCTCGGATACAACGCGAATGGTGTAGGGGAAATCTGTCGGTGCGGGCAGAACAGCCTGCAGCGCGCGCCATGCCAGTTTACCGTGACCGATTTCACGACGGCCTGGGCCAGAAACACGACCAACTTCACCTACCGAATAGGGAGGGAAGTTATAGTGCAGCAGGAAGTTGGACTTATAGGTGCCGTTCAACGCGTCGATCATTTGCTCGTCGTCGCCGGTGCCCAAAGTGGTCACAACCAGACCCTGCGTTTCGCCACGTGTGAACAAGGCAGAACCATGGGCACGGGGCAGAACGGAAACTTCGCTTTCGATCTGGCGAACGGTTGTGGTTTCACGACCATCAATACGGGTGCCGTTTTTAACAACGTCGCCACGCAGGATGGTGGATTCCAGTTTCTTCAGCGCTGAACCAAGGTTCGCATCTGCGGCTTGCTCTTCGGACAGTGTTTCCAGAATCGCGTCGCGGGCTGCGGAAACAGCGGCGGTGCGTTCTTGCTTGTCGGTCAGCGCGTAAGCGGCACGCATTTGGGTCTCGCCAGCGGCCTTGACGACTTCAAACAAGTCGGCATAGTCAGGTGCGTCGAACTGGAACGGCTCTTTGGCGGCTTCTTCGGCCAGAGAGATGATCAGATCGATGACCGGCTGGATTTGCGCGTGGGCAAAGTTAACCGCACCGAGCATTTCAGCTTCTGTCAGCTCATAGGCTTCGGATTCAACCATCATGACCGCATCTTTGGTACCGGCGACAACCAGATCAAGGCGCTGATCAGGGTTGTTGCGCAGCATGTGCATGTCATCAACGGATGGGTTCAGCGTGTATTCGCCGTCGGTGTAGCCAACGCGCGCGCAGGCGATTGGACCACGGAAAGGCGCGCCGGAAATGGTCAGCGCTGCGGAAGCCGCGATCATCGCAACCACATCAGGGTCGTTTTCCAGATCGTGGGACAGAACCGTACACATCACCAGAACTTCGTTTTTGAAGCCGGGAACGAACAGCGGGCGGATCGGACGGTCGATCAGGCGGGCTGTCAGTGTTTCTTTTTCGGTCGGGCGTGCTTCGCGCTTAAAGAAGCCACCGGGGATTTTACCCGCAGCGTAGTATTTTTCTTGGTAGTGAACCGTCAGGGGAAAGAAGTCCTGACCCGGTTTTTGTTTGCGGGCAAAAGTCACGTTGGCCATGACAGAAGTTTCACCCAAAGTGGCGATGACGGTGCCATCAGCCTGACGGGCAACCTTGCCCGTTTCCAGTGTCAGCGTTTCATCGCCCCACTGCATCGATTTCTTCGTTTCGTTAAACATCAAACGTATCCTAAAAGGGAGCACTCCCGGCCCTCCGGGTCTCCCGCTTTTGCATGACGGCCCCATTGCCGCCGACCCCTGATTATCTTGCGTTCGAGCGCCGGGGTCGCGCGCTGCGTCTCAGATGGCGGAGCCATACAGCAAATGGCAGCAATTGAAAACAAATATTCCTGTGGCAGGCGGGCCCTAGCCTAGATGGTAGCGCAGGGCCCGATGGATCAAATGACCAAGACGCGGGTCCAGTGCGGCTGTGGCGTCTTTGACAAAAAGCGCGCGGGTGCCGTCGCAGATGAAATCGCCCTCATGCAGGGCTCGAAAGTCTGAAATGAGCGTGGTTTGGCAGTGCACAAACAGGGCGGGGTCGCCGGATTTACCAACCCCCAGCCGGATCGGGGTGCCGGATTTGGGCCGGACCGTTTGATAGGACGGCTGCCCCCATTTCAGCGTTTCCACTAGCGTGCCAATGGCGACATCGGCAGCGGCCGTTGCAAAGATGCGGTCGCGTAGCGCCAGCAGCGTCGCCCGTTCCGGGGCGGCGATGGCAGAGAAACGCTCGGCCACCTCGGGAGAGGCAAAAGGAGGATTGGGCGGTATCACGCGGCCATCATAGTGCTGTGGTGGGGGGATGGCACAAAAAAACGCCCGCTCAAAAGAACAGGCGTTTTTATTAAAACTGAGCGGAACGCTTAGCGGCGCAGGCCGAGGCGTTTGATCAGGTCCTGATACCGGGCTTCGTCTTTGCCCTTCAGGTAATCCAGCAGCTTCCGACGCTGAGCAACCATCTTCAACAGACCACGGCGGCCGTGGTTGTCTTTTTTGTGGGTTTTAAAATGCTCGGTCAGAGTGGCGATGCGCGAGGACAGAATAGCAACCTGAACTTCGGGGGAACCGGTGTCACCCTCTTTGGTTGCGAATTCGGACATGACGCGGGCTTTATCTTCTACAGTAATCGACATCGGGGTCTCCTTACATAAGGTTAAAAGAATGGCGCAAGCCGGGATGTCGTCCAGCAGGGCCCATGGAGGGGTATCACCTGAATCAACAGGCGATGGGCGCGTATAGGGGGAAATGGCAGCAAAGAAAAGCTGATTCGTCGCTTGGTAGCTTTAGAGCGCAGCAAAAACAGGAAATCCTGTAAGGCGATCCATCAACCAGTACAGCGAGATAAAACCGATGGCATATCCCATCGCCGTCATGCCCGCAGATCGGGGTTGGCGCAATTGGCTTGTCACGACGGGGATAATTTTAGCCAGCAAGGCAAACAGCGCCAGCACCGCAAAAACAAAACTCAGCTGGCCCAGTTCCACCCCGATGTTAAAAGCCAAAAGCGCCAGCGGGATGTCGCCTTCGGGCAGGCCGATTTCGGTTAACGCACCGGCAAAGCCCAGACCGTGCAACAGCCCGAAACCAAAAGCGACAATCCACGGCGCACGTTGGGTCAGGCTCGGGGCGGTTTTATCCTGTTTCAGGATTTCAAGCGCCAGAAAGGTGATCGAAAGCGCAATGACGGCCTCTACCGGCGGGCCGGGCACGCGCAGAACCCCCAAGCTGGCCAAGGCCAGTGTGATACTATGGGCCACCGTAAAGGCGGTGACTGCCCCGATCAGCCGGCGGGGCGTTTGCACCAGCAACAGCAAGGCAAAGACAAACAGAAGGTGATCCAGCCCTTCCAATATGTGCTCATAGCCGAGGGTCATATAGTTCCAGAACACCTGCAAACCGGTAAAATCTTCCGGAATCGTGTAGGTGACGTTTTGCGGGGTGAGACGCACGACCTGCGGGGCGTCGTCCTGTGAAACAATACGCACCAGCACATCGGTTTGGGTGGCGTCCAACCCGTCAATACGCAAACTCTGTCCGGCCAGACCGCCAATGCAGCGCATCTGCCAGTCCGCAATCCAAGCCTTGCCGTCAAACTGTGCCTGAGGGGGCAGGCCGGTGCAATTGGTCGGCAGAACCGGTTCCAGCCCCATGGCGGTGCCGTTTACATCCGGTTTTCGCCAGAAAACCTGCCATGCGTCCTGATCTTTTTGGGTCAGGTTCAGATAACCCGGATCGAGCGCATGGCTAAATCCGGCGCTGGGCATCAGCGTCAGAATAACCAACAGAAAAAGGCGATAAAGCAGCTGCATTAGTTCGCCAAGGCCTCGGTCATCGCCGCGTCATCGGGCAGGGAGATGTCATATTTCGCAACCAAATCCGCGATCTGGGCTGCTGTCAGAATTTCGGCCTGATGCCGCCGCCAGTCGTTCTGGACCTTTTCTTTCACTTCAGCAAGCGGCGGGGTTTGCGGGGCGGAGATTTCTGTCACCTTTACCAGATGCCCGCCAAGGCCGGAGGTAACAAAATGCCAGCCTTCCTGCGGAGTTTGGGACAATTGAACGGCAAAGCCGCGCCCGAACTGGGCATCAACTTTTCGCGCAACAGTTTCCTCAAATTGCAGAGGAATCATGGTTCGTACACCCGTGGTGGCGGGATCGGCCCCCGCCATCAGTTCCGCCTGCAGGGCGTCTGCTTCGGCCTGTGTAGGGCGGTCCCCAAGATACACCTGAAGAAAACTTAGTCGGGCGGGGGCAGAAAACCGTGCCGGATAGGCGTCGAGATGGGCCTGCAGGGCCGCATCGTCAGGCTGAAGGGCCTGCGCGGTGGACTCCATCAGGAAACGCATTTTCTGCACCAGACGTTGGCGGATGCTGGCATCGTTTTGATCCAGCCCCAGCGCCAATGCCTCTCGGATCAGCACTTCGTCTTCAACCGATGCTTTCAGAAGCGTTGTAAGTTCTTCTTCGGTCGGAAGCCGCTTCCAAGTGCTTTGAAAGCCCCGTGCCAGACGGTTCAGATCTTCGGGGGTGACCACGATGGTGGTTTGCGGTGGGGGTGGAACTGGATCAGCGGTATTGGGGGCGGCAAAATACAGGGCAAACAAAAGGCCCGCCAAAAGCGTAAAATGAAAGGCGGGGTCTTTCAGGAGTCGTTTCATAGAAAGGAGATCCCTGTTCATTTTGCATATGATATCAGTGGTATCGCAGCCGGTAAAACGGGGCAAGACAGATATGCACATGTGCTAGGGGATCGCTTCCTGAAACCGACGTGGGCCCGACGCCCTGTTTTGGCCAATCATGGCTGGACAGCCGCCCGCGCTCTGTTCTAATGGCGCGCGTTGGGGGCGATGCCGGATATTGGACCGCCTGCAGTTGCGTGTTGGCTGCCGTCGCCAAGCCCGTCCCCACTAAATGCACAAGACCCCGAAAGATTGCCCATGACCCGACAGACCCAGACCGCTACTTCCGCATTGCCATGGTGGAAAACCGCAACGGGCTATCAAATCTATCCGCGCAGCTTTTGTGACAGCAATGGCGATGGCATCGGTGATATTGCCGGTATCATTTCCAAACTTGATTACCTGCGTGATCTGGGGGTCGGCTTTATCTGGCTGTCACCGGTCTATGACTCGCCAATGGTGGACAATGGCTATGATATTTCCAATTACCGCGACATTGCGCCGGAATTTGGCACACTCGCGGATATGGACCGGTTGATTGTCGAAGCACGGGCGCGCGGGATCGGCATTGTGATGGATCTTGTGGTAAACCATTGTTCTTCTGCGCATGACTGGTTTCAGGCCGCTCTTAAGGACCCAAAGGCACCGGAACATGACTATTTCATCTGGCGCGAGCAGGGCAAAACCAACGGCCCGCCGACGGATGATATGTCTTATTTTGGCGGCTCCATGTGGGAATGGGTGCCAGCTCTTGGCAAATACTATCTGCATCAATTCGCCAAGGAGCAGCCCGATCTGAACTGGCAAAATCCGGCGTTGCGACAGGCGATTTATAACATGATGAACTGGTGGTTTGATCGCGGCATTGCGGGGTTTCGCATGGATGTGATTGATCTTATCGGCAAGGACGTGGACGCAGGTGTTTTTGCCGAAGGGCCGGATTTGCACCCTTTCTTGCAGGAGATGCACCGAGAAACGCTGGCGGGGCGCGATGTGCTGACAGTGGGGGAAAGCTGGGCTGTGTCACCCAAGACGGCGCTTTTATATTGCGGGCAGGAGCGGGGCGAGCTGGATATGGTGTTTCAGTTTTCGCATGTTCTGGCCGGATTTCACCCCGAACACGGCAAATGGGGCGATGTGCCCTTTGACCCGGTGGCCTTTAAGCAGACATTTTTCGACTGGCAGGAGGTGCTGGCCGAGGACGGTTGGAACGCGTTGTTCCTGTCGAACCATGATTTGCCGCGCGCTGTGTCAAAATACGGCGATGACGGCGCTTTGCGTCTGCGCTCTGCCAAGCTGCTGGCCTTGGCGATCCATCTGATGAAGGGGACGCCGTTTATCTATCAGGGTGAGGAAATCGCCATGACAAATGCGCGGTTCAGTACGATGGATCAGTTTCGCGATGTAGAGACATTCGGGCAATATGAGGCCGCTCTGGCCGCGGGGCTGACGCGCGAAGAATTCATTAAAGGTGCCAATCGCAACGGACGCGATAATGCCCGCACGCCGATGCAATGGGAGGACAGGGCACAGGCGGGCTTTACCGATGGCACGCCGTGGATCGACGTGAACCCGAACTATCGCCAGATCAATGCAAAGACCGACCGCGCCGATCCGGCTGGGGTGTTTTCCTTTTATCAATCCCTGACCGAACTGCGCCGTTGCTTGCCCGTCGTGGCGATTGGCGCGTTTCGCGCTTTCGCAAAATCCCACCCCAATGTGATGGCCTACACAAGGATGCTGGACGGGGAGAAACTGTCGGTCATAGCCAATATTACCGGTGAAACCGTGGTGTTTGACGTACCCCAAAAGATGCAGCAAACCGGACGCTGTCTGCTTTTTACCGTGGCAGAACGGCAAGCGCTGGGCGCGACAGTAACATTGGCCCCCTATGAAGGGTTTGCAATCCTGCAGCGCTGACGGGCAGGTTTCGCAGGCGGGGTGTTTTCATCTGCGCAATCGGGCTGATATGACAAAGGCCGGCAGAGTGCCGCAAGGAGACAGGCCATGAGGCAACAAAGCACCGCAGGCAGGATGCCCCTGCTTCCGACGGGGCGGTTCCGCTTTGTGGCGCTGGATGTGGAAACCTCTTGCGGGGCGTCCTCCAGCATTTGCCAGATCGGCCTTGGCTGTGTGCGGCCGGATAATTCGGTGCTGACCTATGCGACCTATGTGAACCCTGAACAGCGGTTCGATCCATTCAACATTCGCCTGCACGGGATTGATCCGGAGACCGTTGCCGATGCCCCGACTTTTCCAGAAGTCTGGGCGCGGCTTTTGCCTTTTCTCAACCCGCACCATCTGATCCAGCATAGTAATTTCGACAAAACCGCGATTGCGGCAGCCTGCGCGGCCTATCGTTTGCCGCGCCCCGATCTAAGCTGGAGCGATAGTGTGAAAATTGCCCGCAAAGCCTGGCCGGAATTTCGCGGACAGGGCGGGCACGGGCTGGCCCACTTGAAAGAGCGTTTGGGGTTGGAATTTCAGCACCACGACGCCGGAGAAGACGCCCGCGCTGCGGCGCAGGTGGTTTTGCAGGCCGAAGCACAGACAGGCCAGAGTTTTCAGCAGCTCACCCAAGACAGCCGCAAGGGGCAGATGCAGTTTGTCTTTTAGGCGGGTCGGGCGACACCGTTCTGCCATTGCACGTCGCTGACCCCGATAAGTCGCGCCAGCCGTGCCAGTTCGGCCTCTAATTTGTCAGATCGGGCGGCCCCCCATTTGCTGCCGTTTTCAGGCCAGAAGCCGATCACCTTGATGAAACCGGCCTTGCGGTCGGCTTTGATCTCTATGCGGCCCACGAAGCGGTCACCTTCCAGAATAGGATAAACGTAATATCCCCACTGGCGTTTGGCGGCGGGCACGAACATTTCAACCCGATAGTCAAAACCAAATAGCCGTGAGAGCCGGGTACGATCCCGGATGACCGGATCAAAAGGGTTCAGAATGCGCAAGCGCGAGGTTGGCCTTGGCAGATCATTTAGGCGGCTTTCGATATCGGCGGGGGCAAACCCTTCGATCCATTGATCATCGGCAGATTGCAACAGCACGGGGCGCAGGGTTTCAGAAGCCGCGTTTGCCCAGTTTTGAACCTCGGCACGGGATACCGCATCCCAGTATTTTTGCACCTCGCCCAATGTGCCAAACCCCATCCGATCCAGCGCCCCCTGACAGAGCCAGTCGATTTGCGCCTGATCCTCTACCTCGGTCAGGCGGTATTCTTCGGGGAAAACGCGGTCGGCCAGATTGTAGAATTTGGTGAAATTCACTCGATGGCAGGTGGCCAGCTCGCCCGCGAACCACATGTAATCCAGCGCCAGTTTATGGGGGGGACGGGACCACATTTTTTTCGGGCCTTCGATCTTGGTATCAAAGGCATGGGTCGAGAGGCTGCCTTCCTCGGCGATGCGGGCCTTGATGCCGTCGCGGTAGCTGGCGTTGGACATGCCGCTATACCAGCTCGATTGGCTGAGTTTTGCCTTCTTGCGGGCAAACTGGCGCTGCCACATCGGCAGGTATTCCATCGGCAGCACAGATGCATCGTGGGTGAAATGCTCGAAGATTTTGCGCTCTTTGCCCAAGAGCCTATCCATCATCGGCTCGCGGTAGTTCTGATTGCGGCTCCAGAGGATATGATGATGGGCGCGTGACACCACCTGAATGGAATCCAGCTGCACAAAGCCGAGCTTTCGGATGATCTCCATCAGGTCGAGCGCACCGGTCGGGGCCGTGGCCAGCCCTTGGGATTGCAGCCAAAGAGCGCGGGCCTGCCGGTTGGAAATTTTCAGGGGGGCGTGGGACATTATCAGGCTAGATCAGCCCGCGCTTTGCCAGATTGCGCATCAGATGGCTGGTGCCAAAGCTCCAGGGTGCGCAGTCGGTGGACAGGCGCACAGTGTTGCGCAGCGTGCCAAGCCCAGCGGCGGAGATTTCCACAATATCGCCGATTTTATGGGTGAACCCTTCGCCGGGCACATCGCGATCCTGTGTCGGGGCAAAGAGCGTGCCCAGAAACAGCACCAGCCCGTCGGGATACTGATGATGCCGCCCGATGGTTTGCGCCACCAGATCTTCGGGGTCGCGGCTGATCTGCGCCATAGAGGAATGACCCTTCAGCACAAAACCGTCTGTACCGGTGACCGTGAGGTCCAGCTCGGCTTTGCGCACATCGTCCAAAGAATAGCTGTCGTCAAACAGCCGCAACATCGGCCCCAATGCACAAGACGCGTTGTTATCCTTGGCCTTTGACAGCAGCAGCGCCGAGCGACCCTCGATATCGCGCAGGTTCACATCATTGCCCAACATCGCCCCGACGATTGCGCCTTTTGCGCTGACAGCCAGTACGATTTCGGGTTCGGGATTGTTCCAGCTTGAGGACGGATGCAGGCCGACATCGGCATGTGGCCCGACCGAAGACAGCACCTGTGCCTTGGAAAATACTTCGGCATCCGGCCCGATGCCCACTTCCAGATATTGGCTCCACAGACCTTCGGCGATCAGCGCCTCCTTGACCTTGGCGGCCTGTTCAGACCCGGCTTCGATATTGCGCAGACTGTCACCGATGACTTCCCCGACGCGGGCGCGGATTTGCTCGGCAGCTTTGGGATCACCGGCGGCGCGTTCTTCGATCACCCGTTCCACCATAGAGCTGGCAAAGGTCACACCGCAGGCCTTTACCGCCTGAAGATCAACCGGCGACAGGAAATGCACTTTGGTGGCATCGCCCACCGGTGCGCTCAGGATGTCCGAAAGCGCGCCCAAAGCGGTGCCATCGGCGTGGCGCACATAGGCGGCAGGGTCGGGCATCTCGCAGATATCGCGCACGGTTGGGGCTTTTGTGGCGGTAATATCAAACACCACGCCATCGCGCAGAGTAACGACGCTGGGTCCTTCGGCCTTAGGGGACCAGACGCGCCCGAGGTAAACACCTTCTCTTGCCAGTTCTATCGACGTGTTCTTCACGATTAACCCTTCCTAAACCTGCGCGGGTATGAGCGGTCCTCGGGGCGGTTTTGTCAATGGTTTCCCCCGACTTGTTGCCGCGCTGCCCTGCATGAGCCATTGTTCCGCGTCACCCATCGCTGGTAAAGACCGGAGAATTCAAGGAGGACAGATCGTGACACAAAGCAAAGCCCCATCTTGCTGTCCACCGCAGCGGGTCGGAGCCCCGTTGCAACCCGCCGTTCCGTTGCGCTCCGGCGGGGGGCGGGTGTTGCGCGGGCGTGAAAATGCGGTGTTGATCAAGGGCGGTACAGCGCTGGTGGGCACGGCACGGCCGCAAATACCGGATGACGGGGAAAACCCGCTGCGCAAGGTGACGGTCAAAAGCTTTCGCATCGGGGCGACGACTGTAACCAATGCAGAATTCGCCCGCTTTATCGAGGACACCGGATATGTAACCGAGGCAGAACGTTTTGGCTGGTCCTTTGTCTTCTGGTCGCAAGTGCCCAAAGAGTATGGCCACACCCAAGGCGTGCTCCATGCGCAGTGGTGGCGCCGCGTCGACGGGGCCACTTGGTGCGCGCCTCAGGGACCGGGCACCGAGGCCGCCTGTCTGCCGGATCACCCTGTTGTGCACATGTCCTGGAATGATGCCAGCACCTATGCCGACTGGGCCGGTGGGCGGTTGCCAACCGAAGCCGAATGGGAGCACGCCGCCCGCGCCGGACAGGGGGATGTGATGTTTCCCTGGGGTGACTGGCTGCCGGATGACACCGGATTTTTTCCCTGCAATATCTGGCAGGGGCGATTTCCGGAAAAGAATTCGGCAGCGGACGGCTATCTTGCCACCGCCCCGGCACGCTCTTTCGCGCCGAACGAAAACGGGCTTTACAACCTCGTTGGCAATGTCTGGGAATGGACTTCTGACTCTTTCAAAATCCGGTCTTTAAAAAAACCGGTAAAAGAACGGCTGGCGGGTATGAAGGGCTATAAAACTGCCAAGGGTGGCTCTTTCTTGTGCCATCAAAGCTATTGTTTCCGCTACCGGATTGCCGCGCGCATTGGTAATTCACCAGATAGCACAACAACCCATCAGGGGGTGCGTGTCGTCTGGCCGGACTAGTCTGCGCGCCAAATCGTTGCCCCCTTTAAGTCGGTTGTTTACTCAATTTGTCCTGAAATTCCCGCGCCTGATCCCAGCCGGATCAAGATTCTCTTAGCAACTCTTCTTTATGGGTTTTGAGGAATGCGAAAGCGGCTTTCCTGCTGTTTTCGCTTGTCTGAAAAGGGAGTTAACGCCGTGGCTGATCTGTCATATTCAAATGTTGATGCAACCAAGGCCGCCGAGACTTTGTTCTCGGGTAATGTGGAAATCGTAGATGCGAGCCTGATCGGGTCCAGCAACCAAGTCGCTGCCTACGAAAACGGTGATGCGATTGCGGATGAATTAACACCCGCGGATACAGGGTTGATCTTTTCGACAGGCAAGGCCAGCGATGCGACCAATGCCAAAGGCGATGCCAATCAAAAGCTAAATACCTCGGGCAAGATGAAGACCGAGGGCAGCGAGGCGTTGGAAGAACATACCAACCATAAAACCTATGATGCCGCCGGGCTTGAGGTAACTTTTATTCCCGAACAGGACAGCCTGACCTTTTCGATGACCTTTGCCAGCGAGGAATACCCCGAATATGTCGGCTCGATCTTCAATGATATGGCGGCGGTTTATGTCAACGGCGAACTGATCCCGATTTCGGGCACCGAAAAAGGTATCGCAGATGTGAATGCAGGCAATTTCTATAACAACACAGACGGGTCGATTAATACAGAATTTGACGGTGTCACCACCAATCTGACAGTCACAGCGCCGCTTGTCGTTGGTCAGGAGAATACCATCAAAATCGTCATCGCGGATGTCGGTGACAATATTTATGATTCAGCGATTTTGATTGCAGGCGATGCGATTCAAGTGGTCGATGAGGCCGAGCTGCCTGCCCTTCTTAACCCTTTAGAAGAAGCAATCGATCCGTCGGCGACCGTCATCGTGGATGGCACTGAAAAAGGCGACGTAATGCATGTCGAATATGTCGATGGACAAGGCGATATTATCGACGGAAAAGATGGCGAAACCGATATTATCCTTGGATATGGCGGGGCCGATGACATCAAAGCGGGGGAAGGGAACGATCTTGCCTCTGGTGGCTCCGTGGGCAGCGAGTGGACCTTGGTTGATGGCAGCTGGGTCTATGATGCCGAAGCGGTGAAAGGCGGCGGCGCAGCTGGGCCAAATACCGATATGTCCGATGATACGATTTCGGGTGATGCCGGAGATGATGTGCTGCTTGGCGGATACGGGAATGACACGCTCTCGGGGGGCGATATCCTCAACGCCGGAAAGGGGGATGACATCGCCGATGGGGGCGCAGGCGATGATACCATCAATCTAGAAGATGGCGCTGATTTTGCCACCGGCGGTGATGGTGACGATGTCATCAATGCCGGTGACGGCGATGACGTTGTTTTTGGCGACGCCGGCAATGATGAACTGCGCGGTGGCGCTGGTGAGGACACGCTTTCGGGCGGGGAGGGGCAAGACAAGATTTTCGGGGGCACGGGGGAGGATAAAATCGATGGCGGCGTCGGGGATGACGAATTATTCGGCGGAGATGGCAATGATCATATCCTTGCTGGCGATGGTAAGGACTACCTTGCAGGCGATGCAGGTGACGACATATTGGAAGGCGGCGGCGGAAATGACCGGTTGATGGGGGGCACCGGTGATGATGTGCTGTTCGGCGGGGCGGGTGACGATAAACTCGTTGGCGGCAAGGGCGCTGATATCCTTGAGGGGGGCGCAGGGAACGACCATATGTGGGGCGGAGAATGGTCCGCTGACGGCGCTGGGGATACGTTTGTTGTTTCGGCTGGCGGTGGCAAAGACATGATCCATGACTTTGAGACCGGTGCCGACCAGATTGATCTGTCGTCATACGGGCTTGAATTCGCCGATCTTCAGAACCTTATTACCGATAAAGGCTGGGCCACAGAGATTGATCTCAGCGGACTTAGCGGCGGCAGTGAAACCGACAAGATCATCATCAAATCTGTGGATGCCGATGATCTGGATGAAAGCAATTTTATCCTGTGAACGCCATAGCTTTGTCCGGTGTTGCCGGCACTATTGAATCGGAATAATTCTGTGTCCCTTCAATCGCCATTGTCTGACCTGAAACGCCTGCTATTTCCCTTGCTCCTGTTTAGTTTTGTGGGGAATGTGGCGGTATTGGTCAGTCCGGTTTTCATGATGCAGGTCTTGGACAGGGTTGTGCCGAGCGGTAATCTAAACACCTTGATTATGCTGTTGACCGTGGCGCTTATTGCCCTTTCTGCCTTCGGTTTTGTCGAATGGCAAAAGACACTCTGTCTAGAGCGCGCCGCGCGTTGGGTGGAACGTGTCGGGACCGAACGTATGGCCGCGCTGGGCGATGCGGAACGGCCCGCAATGATCTCTCAAACGGCAAGTTTGCGTCACTTCTTTCAGGCGGGGGCAGCGAATGCTGCGCTAAACCTACCTTGGCTTCCGGTGTTTTTATTGGCGTTAGGGTTGATCCACCCTTTTTTCTTGCTGCTGCTCGCGGGTGTCATTTCCTTGATGTTTCTTCTAAAAACTGCAGTACAACTTCTGACAGGGCAGCAAAAACAACGGGCTGCAAATATCCGCGCTGAAGAAAGGCAACTTGTTTCAGATATTGGCGACCCACAGGTGCGCGCCGGATATCAGGCCATTACAGACAATCTCCTTGCACGGTTTTGCGCGCTACAGCTGCTTCGGCAAGAGCAGGAAGAAAGCACGGCAACTGTCACGAGTTTCTTTGAAGCTATGTTGGTCATGGTGCGGATGGGAGCACAACTCTGTGCGCTCGGACTTGGGGCAAGCCTTGTTGTCAAGGATAGCTTAAGTGCAGGCGGCATGATTGGCGCGTCTATTATCATGGCCAAAACGATTCAAATTGTCGAAAGCTCGATGAGCGCGCTGCCCGAAATCAGATCAGCCCGCAAGGCATTCTCGGGTTTCAATGCCATCTACGCAAAAGAGAATAAGCCGCTCACAGAAATCGGGCAATTGTCAGGAAAATTGACGGTCAAAGGGCTCATCCATCCGCGTGGCGGGGGTGCACCACCGCGTCTTGATCGGGTCAGTTTTGAGATACAGGCAGGGCAATGCCTCGCCATTGTCGGCGACTCTGGTAGCGGCAAAACCACATTGCTTCATGCGTTGTCGGGGATCGAACCTTGCCCCATCGGTGCGGTTTTTCTGGATGAAACCGAGGTTCGAACTTTGGGTCATGCGACGGCTTTGCGCATGATTGGATACCTGCCCCAGCAAGCCCGGTTGATCAAGGGAACACTGGCCGAGAATATTTCCTGCTTTGCATTGGAGGCTGATGATAAACGTCTGATCAAAGCGGCTAAAACCGCTGGGGTACATGGCCTTATTTCAGCTTTGCCCGATGCCTATGAAACCAACGTCGGGACCTCTTCGCATCTTTTGTCAGCGGGTCAAATGCAGCGGGTGGCGCTGGCAAGGGCGATATACCAGCAACCCAAATATCTATTTCTGGATGAACCCAACGCGCTTTTGGATGCCGCGGGCGAAAAGCAACTCTGCACATCCCTTGCCCATCTGAAAGAGCAAGGCACAACGATTGTGATGGTCTTGCATCGCTCGGGCATTATGGGATTGGCGGATCGGGTGCTGATGCTGGATCAGGGGCGCATGGCGGATTTCGGCGACCGCACAGAGGTTCTGGGCCGCATGAGCGCCCACAAACGGCGGGTTCGATTGCCATTGGTTACGACCTCGCTGCAGGATCTTAACGACTGGATCGAATCCCAGTTCATGCGGAGTTCGGATATGGCCTTCTGCCAAAAGGCGACCCTGATCTGTACTGAGATTTTCAATATTGCGTGTCAGAGCAGCGCAGAACCCGCCCTGCATCATGGAATTTTTACCTTTAAATTCATTGATGACAGGCAATGTGAAATTTCGCTGCAGGAAGACGGCCCTACAGAAGCTGCAGCCAAAATGCCAAAAATCAAATCCCTGATTGCCCATGAACAGGTTAGCATGATGGATTTGCCTTCAGATGAAATCAGCCTGGCTGTTGTTTCACAATTGACCACTGCGTTTGCCATAAAGAACGTGAAAGGCGGCGCAGTTTTCGCAGCGGCGATTGCCAGTGATTCATTGGTTCCAGAAGGGGTACCCAAACATTGAGGTCCCCCGAGCAAACATCTGTCCCGCACCTTCCGGCTGTCTTGCTGTCGCCTGTGCGCAATGGCGCGATGGGGTTGCTGGTTGCATTACTGTGTTTGATCTGCTGGGCCGTTTTTGCGCCCTTGGCCACGACGGTTCGCGCCTCGGGTGTTCTGATGTCCTCAAAGCCCAGCTTTAACATTCAGCACCCCTATAATGCCCGCCTGAAAACGGTGAAGGTTAAACTGCATGACCCCGTTATCGCCGGTCAAATTCTTTATGAACTGGATGTTTCTTCCCAACAAAAAGCCCTTCGAGAGTTGCGCAGCGCCATTCATCATTTTGAAGCTGAAAACAGGTTGATCACGGGCATTTTGGATACGGGCGGTATGGGGTCCACCGAGAATGGCGATGATGTGCCAGAGGTTATCAAAAGAAACTATGCTGAGATGCTCGAAAACCTCGATCTTGAGGTCGCCATTGTACAACAGGCGAGCCAATCCATAGAGAACCGACTGGCATTTTTGGATCGGGGGTTGGACTTATTGCAGGAACGACAGGCCCTAATGGCGGATCGGGCAGAACATCTTTCGACCCTAAAACAAAAGGGTCTGATCGCGGCGGCCCAAAACGAGGTGCACACGAACCAACTGCTTGATCTTCAAGAGGAACTGATCCGCGCAGAAACCGAACGATCCGCAGATCTTGCCACCTTGCGGCGCAATGAAATCGACCGGCAAAGTTATAAAACCCGATTTCGGCTCACGCTTTTGAACAAACGCCTCAGCAATGAGGCGCGCCTGCCGGATCTGCGCCGTGCGGCGGCGACGATTGAAGACGAGGTCGCGCAGGCCCGTATTAAAGCACCAGTTGCCGGGGATGTGGTCGCCATCGGTTTTGATACTGACGGGCTCTACGCTCCACGGGGCACGACGCTTCTGACAATTGCGCAACCGCTTGAACTCCCCTTTGTCGAAATCACAATCCCCCCGCAAGCGATTGATCAAACCCGTCCGGGCATGAAAGGGGTGCTGACGATCAGTAGCCTACCGCAGCGCAATATGCCTAAGATTAAGGTGACCCTTGAGACCATCGCGCGGGACGCCCTGCTGGACCCTGCTGGCACGCCAATCGGTTATCGGGGGCGGGCGATTATCGATCAGCAGGACTTGACCCGGGTGCGGCAAAGCATGGGGGATGCGCTGTCCTTGTCCGCGGACATGCCCGTAGAGGTCGCGTTGGAGGGGCGGCACATTACCTTTTGGCAATATCTGATCGATCCGTTTTTCCAGATATTCAAAGAGTCGCTCCAGGATTGAACGCGTCGGCAATCCATATCAATCTGTTTCATATTGTATCTTCGCCTCCCCGATGGCTATATCCTAGAAAGTTCATTACGTCTTACGAGGGGCTTATCATAAAGCGATTTCGCAATCTGAAAACAACCCTTCTGTCAGGGGTGTTCTGCCTTGTCGCAACGCTTGGTGCGGCCCAAACTCTGACGATTTTTGCGGCGGCAAGTTTGAAAACGGCCCTGGATGAAATAGCGGCTGATTTTGAGGCCTCGCAGGGTGCTTCGTTGCGCATTGCCTATGCCGGGTCAGCAGTGCTGGCGCGCCAAATTCAGCAAGGGGCGCCTGCGGATGTGTATATTTCGGCCAGTGTCGATTGGATGGATGTGTTGGAGACCCGACTGCCGATTGTTGCGCAGACGCGGCGCGACATCATTGGAAACCGGCTTGTTCTGATTGCGGGAAATGCGCCCGACAGAGAGACCGAGCCTTGGTTGGCTGATGGGTTGGCAGCGCGGATTGGAGCGCGAAAGCTGGCCATGGGGTTTGTTGATGCGGTGCCGGCGGGGCAATACGGCAAGGCGGCGCTGCAGGCGACGGGCAACTGGCAGGCGTTGCAGGGAAACATCGTGCAGACCGAAAATGTGCGGTTGGCTTTGGCACTTGTCGCCCGAAAAGAAGTCGGGTTCGGGATCGTGTATGCCAGCGATGCCCATGCAGAACCAAAGGTGACGGTCTTGATGGAATTTGACGCCGGTGATTACCCTGACATCCGCTACCCGGCGGCTGTGGTGCGTGACGCTAACGCGGGTTTGGGCGGTTCGTTTCTGGAGTATTTGCAGTCACCTGAGGCGCAATCTGTTTTTCTGAAAAACCAGTTCAGGCCCGCGAATGATGGGTGATCCCTGGCTCAGCCCCGAAGAATGGGGCGCAATACGGCTGTCCCTGCAGGTGTCTTTCTGGGCCACGCTCTGTAGCCTTCCTTTTGGGCTGGTGACGGGGTTCGCCTTAGCGCGCGGCCAGTTCTGGGGGCGCGAGTTTCTTAATATTCTTGTGCATCTTCCGCTGATCATGCCTCCGGTTGTGACGGGGTATCTGTTGCTTATTGGATTTGGGGCGCAGGGCCCGATCGGACAGCTGTTGTCCAAGGTCGGGATCAGTTTTGCTTTTCACTGGACGGGGGCGGCTTTGGCGGCGGCGATTATGGCATTCCCGCTGATGGTGCGCGCCATCCGCCTGTCTATAGAGGCTGTTGACCATCGGCTAGAGGCTGCGGCGGCCACACTGGGCGCCTCGCGCTGGCGAATTTATGGCACGATTACGCTGCCCCTGATCCTGCCCGGTATCCTGACCGGGGTGATGCTGGGCTTTGCTAAAGCCATGGGAGAGTTTGGCGCGACGATCACCTTTGTATCCAGCATTCCGGGACAAACCCAGACGTTGCCTAGTGCGATCTATGCGTTTTTGCAGGTGCCGGGCGGTGAAGCTTCGGCCCTGCGCTTGGTGCTGATTTCGGTGCTGATATCGGTCGGGGCGCTAGTCCTGTCAGAAATGCTGGCCCGTCGGGTCGCCCGCCGGATGGGGGGCATATGACGACAATGGTTTCCATACAACACCGGTTCGACGGTTTTGATCTGGACGTGGATTTTGAGGCCCCCGAAGGGCTGACTGTGCTTTTTGGCCGGTCCGGGTCGGGCAAAACCAGCGTGATTAATGCGGTGGCGGGGCTGTTGCAGCCGCAACAGGGGCGCATCAAAGTCGCCGACACGTTGCTGCTGGACAGCGCGCAAGGCATTTGCCTGCCGACACATAAACGCCGGATCGGCTATATCTTTCAGGAAGACCGGCTTTTCCCGCATTTAACGGTGCGCCAGAACCTGAGCTATGGACAGCGGGGGGCGCGGGCCAAACGGGCGACGCAATTGGACCCGATTGTTGAGATGTTGGGACTGGGGGCCTTGTTGAATCGGTTTCCGGCCAAGCTTTCTGGCGGAGAGAAAAAACGCGTGGCCATCGGGCGGGCCTTGCTATCAGAGCCGGATTTGCTGCTGGCGGATGAGCCTTTGAGCGGCTTGGATGAGGCGCGAAGGGCGGAAATCCTCCCGTATTTTGAACGCCTGCGGGATGCGCAGCGCGTGCCGATCCTCTATGTCAGCCATGCGGCCGCCGAGGTTGCGCGGCTGGCGACAACGGTGGTGGTCCTGGACAAAGGGCATGTGGTGCGCAGTGGCGCGCCTGATGCGATATTTGCCGATCCGACCCTTTTGCCCGCCGGTATCCGAGAGGCGGGGGCGCTCATCACGGCGCGGGTGGTCGCCCATCATGATGATGGGTTGACCGAATTATCTGCTGGCGGGATACCGCTGTTTTTGCCCAAGGTGCCACAGGCAGAGGGGCGCCGGCTCCGGGTACGGATTGCGGCAAAAGACGTGATCCTGTCGGGCGAAAAACCTGTCGCCCTTTCGGCGTTGAATATTTTTGCAGGCACGGTCTCTCATATTCATATCGGAGAGGGGCCCGGTGCTTTGGTCTCGCTGCATACGGCGGCGGGCACGGTGCTGGCGCGGATCACGCGGCGGTCTTTGGCGCAGATGGCGCTAAGAGAAGGGGTGCCCTGTTACGCGATTGTCAAAACCGTTTCGATCGCCCGCGAGGATGTCGGCGGCGGGGATTAAAGCGCACCGCCCTGGGTAAAACCCCATGCGGCCAAGGCAATGACCAGCAACATCGCCATGCCCATGGCAAAGTTGATCGCCTTTAGGGCCTGATCCGGCAGGGCCAATCGATGCAGGGTGAGGCCCAGATAGAGCCAAAGCAGATGGATGGGAATCCAGATGGCATTCACGATCAGAAACTTGATCATGATCTCTGTTAGGAAACTGTCGGGCAAAAAGGAAAACCCTGAAAACAAAGAAGTATTCACCGCATAGGCTTTGGGATTTATCATTTGCAGTGCAATACCATTGCCAATGCCGGGGGCTGATTTCGCCTCGATAAACGCCAGCTTTGCGCCGGTGCTAAAGATACGCCAAGCCAGATACAGCAGATAGCAGGTAGAGGCGATGAACAGCAGTGTGCGCAGATATGGATTGGCCAGCAGCAAGGCCCCAAGCCCCGTCACCACCGCAAGCGCAACAAGATTGGTGCCGATGAAAAGGCCAATGACATAAAGAATGCCCGCCCGCGTACCAAAGGCTGATCCTACGCCTGCCGTCGTCAAAACACCCGGGCCCGGTGTAATGATTAGAAAAAAGACGGCGGCCGCAAAGGTGAGCATAGGAGCGGCCTATTTCGGCGTGAGCGGTGAGGGGTTGCCCCGCATTTTTTCCCGCCACCAGATGATCAACCCCGCCAAAACGATGATGAACGCCCCGATGAGCGTATCGCGTTGCGGAAGGTCGCCAAAAACAAGGAAGCTCCCGAAGGACATAAACAGAATAAACGAATACTGAAACGGCATCAGCACACTGGCATCAGCATGGGCATGGGCCCGCGAAAAAATGTCATGCCCCGCCCACGCAAAAACACCAAAGCCGCACAAGAGAAACCAGTCACGCAAATTGTCAGGGTTTTCCCAAACAAGGGCGGCAAAAGGAAACAGTAGCAAAGCCCCTGTAAGCCCGACATAAATCTGCATTGTATGGGGCGAGGCTTGGCCCGAAAGCTTGCGCGTCAGGATCGAAAATAACGCCAAGGCCGTTGCATTGTACAGCACCAGAATTGCCGCCCAGTGAAAATCTGCTTCCCAAGGGTGCACGATCACCAATACCCCGACAAAACCAAGACAGATCGCAAACCAACGCCACGGTCCGACTTTTTCACCCAACATAGGGCCGGAGAGGGCCGAGACGATAATTGGGGCGGTGAACATGATCGATGCGGTCATCGTCAGGGAAAGGTATTTGAGGGCAAAAAAATTGGAGGCGGTAGCAGAGACCAGTAACAGACCCCGTATCAACAACAGCAGAGAAGTTTTGATAGGTGTTTTTTCAGCCAGATGACCTCGTTTGATGCAGCCGAACAGGGAAATGACCAATTGGCTGAAGTAGCGCATGAATGCGACCTGCAGGGCGGGTAACCCCGTCACCACAAGCCATTTTACCGTCGTGTCGACGACGCTGAACATCAGCCACGCCCCCAGCATCAAGAGTATGCCGAGACCGACACGTTCTGCGGTGATTGCTGGGGACGATTGGCTCATAGTCGGATCAACCCGAGAATTTGGCGGCGTAGAAATCCACCATCTGCGGCACCAGATCTTCGCCGCGGCCATCTTCGACGGCCATGTTCAGGCCATTGCGGGCACAGCGCGACATAATCGATTCCACCCCAAGGCTTTCGGCCATCGTGCCGTAATATCCGACGTCTTTGGCAGCGTTACGCACCGAGAAAGCAAGGTTTTCTGGGTCCCCATCAACGGCATAGGCCTTGATGAAATCCATCATCCCGGAGCGCAGGGGACCGGCAGACATCACGTCATAAACATCGGACCGCGCGACACCGGCTTTATCAGCCATGGCAAAGGCTTCGGACATGGCATTTGCCGTGGTCATGGCGAAAAAGTTGTTGATCAGCTTGATCGTATGACCCGAACCCAGTTTGCCTAGGTGGAAAACGTTTTCGCCAAGATCGTCAAGCACGGGTTTTACAGCGTCAAATGCCGCTTTGTCGCCGGAGCACATGATATTGAGCAACCCGTCTTTGGCATGCATCGGGGTGCGGCCCAGCGGGGCGTCCAGATAAGTTGCTTTGGCAGCAGCAACTTCGTCGCCTAATGCCAGGGTCGAGGCGGGCAGGGAGGTGCCGAAATCGATCACCGTGCTGCCCGGTTTCAAGCCTGCAATTACGCCATCCGCGCCGCGCATCCGGCCTTCGACCTGATCAGATGTCCCCATGCAGAGCATGATGATATCGCTATTTTCGGCGACGGCTTTGGCACTTGCGGCTTCTGTCGCGCCGCGCGCGATGGCGGCTTCGATGTTGCCACGGCTTTTGTTACCAAGCACAGTGACAGCATATTCTTTGTCCAGCAAACGTCCGACCATGGCAGCGCCCATAAGTCCAAGGCCAATGAATCCAATTGTTGGTTGTGTCATGAAAGTTCCTTTCGAGAGCTTCGAATATCGGTTTAGGTATCGGGTGTAAGCGCATCAAGATGCGACAGATATTGGAACGGTGGCCGGGATAGCCCGGCATAAAGAGCAAAGGATTCTATTGCCATAAAGCGGAACAGATCAAAACCGGTAATCACCGAAAGTCCCTTTGCCTGAGCGGCCCGCAAAAACGGCGTTTTAACAGGCGTATAAACCGCGTCAAAGGCCCAATCCTGTGTCTCGATTGGCAAATGCGCAAAGGCATTGCCGGGTGTGGCGACCATACCGAGCGGTGTCGCATTAATCAGCCCGTTGGCTGATTCAGCAGCCCTTTGCTGACTTTCGGCAGGCAGTGCCTGAACGTTGGGGGCAAAGGCGTTCGCCAGCGCAACTGCACGGGCTGGCGTTTGATCCCACACATGGATGGTTTCGGCCCCAAGCTTGATCAGGGCCGCACAGAGGGCCCGCGCCACCCCACCAGCGCCCGCGATGACAACCTTGCCGGGCTTTTGATCGGCAAACGCCGCGCGCCAGGCGGATAAAAATCCCAGATAGTCGGTATTGAACGCCTGTGGTGGCGTGTTGAAAAGCAGTAGATTGCTTGCACCGATATTATGCACCTCTGCGGTGCAGTCTGCGCCAATCAATGCTGCGGCATCGGATTTATAAGGATGGGTTATGGATACCCCCCTGCGCCCGTCACGTTGCAACTTTTCAAGGCAGTGTTTCAGATTGAAATCGGGCTGTGAGGCGGTGTCGATCCGTTGGAAATCGCATGAGAGATTTTGGGTTTGCGCCAAAATCTGCATCGCAGCCCCGAAACGGGACTGACCAATGTTTTTGCCAATCAACCCAATCGATAAGCCGCTCATCCGGCAATGCCCTTGGGGCGGGTCGCGGTTTCGATGGCCAGTGTTGCCGCCAATGTCGCGCGCCCTTCAGCAGCGCTTACCAATGGGGCCGCACGGCCATGGATCACATCGGCAAAATGCTCCAGTTGTGTGATCAGCGGCACGGAATGTTCGGTTTGCAACTGCGTGGGCTGTGCGGCATCGTGCCAATCCTTGGCGCCGGTCCAAAGCCGCATATTCGGAAACTCAACCGCCCCCTGAGTACCCATAATGCGCAGGCAATCCTGGCCGGTGATGCCGATGTTGGGGTTTTCACCGCTGCCCGCTTCCCAGCCCCAAGGCGAGGGCGTGGTGTCAGCAAAAGCGATGGTCACAATCGCGCCGCTGTCAAAGGAAAGAACCGCGCCACCGCTTTCGGTACGGGCCGCCCCGCGTACCGGATTGCCGCCGATGCCGGTGACATCGGTGATTTCGCCGAGGAAGTAACGCAAAAGATCAACATCGTGGATCAGGTTCTGTTTGACCGGAGCCCCTGTCATACCCGCCCGCCAGTCGACATCAAAATAGCCGTCATTCTTGCGCATGGCCCAGAGCATGCTGCCGAGCACAGGCCGCCCGATGGTGCCGCTGTCCAGAATCGCCTTAAGCTGGGCAACGCGCGGATGGTGGCGGCGATGGTGTCCAACAAGAATATGGATATTCGCGGCCTTGGCGGCAGCTATCATCTTGTCGGCGGCCTCAAGACTTTCCGCCAGCGGTTTTTCAACCAGGACATGCCAACCGCGTGCTGCTGCGGCAATGGTCAGTGGCGCATGGCTTTCGGTTGGCGTGGCCAGAACGATACCATCTGCCGCAACATCGACCGCGTCCAGATTGGTAAAACCCGGCACCGGTGCCATGGCGTGATTTTCGATGACTGGATCAATGATACCGGCAAGGGTCAGTTCGGGATGTTCGATGATATGGGCCAGATGACGCCGCCCGATCAGCCCCGTGCCTGCCAAAAGAAGTCTGGTCACATGACGGCTCCGATTTGCCACGGAACAAATTCGTAATCCCCGAGACCTTGCGCCTCGGATTTTGACGACTCGCCCGATGCTACGCGCAGGAACATCTCATAGATTTCGCGGCCCTTGGCCTCGACGGTGCTTTCGCCGGTCAGGATGTCGCCAGTGTTGATGTCCATATCTTCCTGCATGCGGTTATACATGGTGGAATTGGTGGCCAGTTTGATCGTCGGTGCGGGTTTGGAGCCAAAGGCAGAGCCGCGCCCGGTGGTGAAACAGACAAGATTACAGCCACCCGCGATCTGGCCGGTCACACTTGCCGGATCATAGCCGGGGCTGTCCATAAAGGTGAAGCCCCGCGCGCGCACAGGTTCCGCGTATTTATATACGCCGGTCAGCGGGCTGGTGCCGCCCTTGGCTGCGGCCCCCAGTGATTTTTCCAGAATCGTGGTTAGCCCGCCTTTTTTATTGCCGGGGCTTGGGTTGTTATCCATCGAGCCTTTGTTGCGGGCGGTATAATCCTCCCACCACTTGATCAGGTCGACCAAACGCTCGCCGGTGGCGGTGTTGATTGCGCGGCGGGTGAGCAGATGTTCAGCGCCGTAAATTTCGGGGGTTTCGGCCAGCACACCGGTGCCGCCTTGGGCCACCAGAAGATCGCAAGCGTGGCCAAGGGCGGGGTTGGCGGTAATGCCGGACCACGCATCCGAACCGCCGCATTGCAAGGCAACGGTCAATTCGGAGGCGGGACAGGAAGACCGCTCTTGGGCATTGGCCAGCGGCAACATGGCCCGTACTTTGCTAATGCCCATTTCAATTGTTTTGCGTAAACCAGCGACGCTCTGGATGTTCATGGTCTGGAAAAGCGGGCCTTGTTTCAGACCGTATGCCTCAAGCAGCCAGTCGATCTGGTTCATCTCGCAACCCAAGCCGACCATCAAAACACCGGCATGATTGGGGTGACGCGCATATCCCCACATCACCCGTTGCAGGGCTTCAAATCCGTCGCCATCACCGGCCATGCCGCAGCCGGTGCCATGGACAAAGGCCACAACGCCATCAACGTTGGGGTAGGCGGCCAATTCTTCGGGGCCAAAGGAATCGGCGATGCGGCGGGCGGCTGTGGCTGAACAGTTCACCGAAGTGACAACGGCGATATAATTCCGCGTTCCGACGCTGCCATTGGCGCGGCGGTAGCCCATGAAATGGTCTTTGTTTTGATCTTTGACGGGGGTCACGGGGCGCAAATCAGTGGCGAAATCGTAATTTGCTTCGGTCGGCCGGAATTCGGTGTTCTGCGTGTGCACATGGTCACCAGCGGCTATATCGGTGCTCGCATAGCCGATGATCTGGGCATATTTCCGGATCGGTGCCCCTTTCGCGATGTCTGACATGGCGATCTTATGACCGGAAGGGATCAGGCCGGTCGTCTGAACCGTCTCGATTTCGCATCCGGCGGGGAGCGCTTGGGTTGCCGTCACGACGTTATCGACAGCATCTAGGCGAACATGTTTTTGCATTGGCGATCTCTGGCAGTAGTTGGGTATTACGATGCCCTAATGGCAAAGAAACTTCGGGCGACCGTTTAACCGATCGCCCGAGTCACAATATTATTTCAACAGGAGTGTGACAATCGGGGGCCAGATCAGCAGGACCGAGAGTGCCAGAAGTTGAATGCCGATAAAGGGCAAGAAGCCTTTGAAGATATCGGTCAGCGAAATATGAGGCGGGGCCACAGATTTCAGATAGAAGGCTGCCGGTCCAAAGGGCGGTGACAGGAAGCTGACCTGCATGTTCATACAGAACAGTACCCCGAACCAGACCGAGATATGTTTCGGCTCAAGCACCCCGAAAAGACCGATTTCCTCGATCGGGAGGCGTTGCACGATGGGCAGGAACACCGGAATGATCAGCAACACGATGCCGACCCAATCCATGAACGCACCCATGAACAGCAGGATGAACATCATCGCCAGAATGATCCCCATGGTAGGCAGATCAGAACCAACAATGAAGTCGGCGACGTAGACCGGACCGCCTGCAATCGTATAGGCACCGGCCAGCGCCGCAGCACCGATGGTCACCCAGATGATCGTCCCTGTGGATTTCAGCGTGCGCATCAAGCTGTCCCAGACCAGATCAAACGAGGCTTCGCCCCGGAAGATCGCGATCACCAGAACCGCCAATGCCCCCATGCCAGCTGCTTCGGTAATGCCGGTGATACCGCCATAGATCGAACCAAGCACAACGCCGATCACAACGATAGGCGGCACAAGACCTTTGCCCATGGCCCAGCCGGTTTTGGTGCGCTCTTTGCCGAGCACGCCGAACATCAGCACAAAAGCCAGCACAACTGCGCCGCCAAACCATGGCAGATAATCTGCCGTGCCATAGGCAATCGCATCGCCGGTTTTGGCCGCGTTTTGACCGGACAGCTCAAAGAACAGCGCCCGAAGGAACAGCACAGTCGAGAAACCCGCCAGCAGAACCGACAGGAAGGCCGCAAAGAGTTTGAACTTTTCAAACCCCTGAGGCTCACCCGGAACCGGATCAGGCAGTGGCGCATCCTGAGGGCGCAATTGGGTACGTACGATAATGTAGATGATGATGAACGACGCCAGCATGAAACCGGGCAGGAAGGCCGCGGTAAACAGGGCTTTGATCGAGGTTTCCGTGATCAGACCATAGATGATCAGCACGATCGAAGGCGGGATCATCGTCCCCAAGGAGCCAGAGGCGCAGATCGTCCCGATGGCAAGGTTTTGGTTATAGCCAAGACGCAGCATCTGGGGCAGGGCGATCAAGCCCAGCAGAACGACTTCGCCACCGATGATGCCGGACATTGCCGCCATGATCACCGCCATCAAAGACGTCACAATGGCGATACCCCCGCGGGTCCGCGACAGCCAGACATTCAGTGAGGAATACATATCCTTGGCGATGCCGGAACGTTCCAGCAAGGCGGCCATAAAGATAAACAGCGGAATGGATATGAGCACATAATCCGTTAACAGCCCGTATATCTTTTGCGCCAGAATATTGAGCGGCCCCGATCCGGGCCGTCCGGTTAGTATGCCATCCCCAAAGGTAAAGGGGTTCAACAGCAGTGTAGGTTCGAATTTCATCACCAGCACCAGAACCGCAAGGATTGCAGAAGCAAACCCGAGCGGCATGCCGATCGCCAGCAGCAGAATGAGGCCCAACATCAGGACCAGAGAGATTGTACCGATATCCATTAGTCGTGCTTTCTTGGTGTGTTGGACTGAATCGCGCCACGGGTGACGTCAAGATCCCCGGTGCCGTCAGCGCCGACGGCGGCGCGCAGGCGGGCCAGCTCGTCTTCGTCGATGTCATCAGCGGCAGTATGTTTTACCGGTTCAAGGTTCCAGTCCGCGATTAGATTGAGCACTGCCTGCACCGCAACCATGCTGATGATGAACAGCACCATTGTTTTGATCGTCGCCGGAATGGGCGGATCGAATGCGGTGCCAAAGGTTTCCCAACGCAGAAACTTGTCAAAGGCCTCGCCATAGCCGCCATAGACCAGAAAGAAGGCGAAGAGCACGATAAAGGCAGTCGAAAGCACATCACAGCAGCGCTGGAAGAAGCGCGGCATCATATCATACAGCAGGAAAATCCGGATGTGGCTGCGCTGTTGCATGGCATAAAGGCCCGAGCACAAAAACACATAGCCCGCCAGCCAGAGCGACATTTCGTTGGCCCAAAGCGTTGGTGCTTCAAAGACATACCGCAAAATGACCTCGTAGAGCATCACAGAGGTCAGCAGCACGATCAGCATCATGACAACGCGACCAACAAAGACAGACAGTCTATCCCAGTTGCGCCAGTTTTCGAATTCCATCGGCGCGCGGCGTACCGTTTTCATCCCGAAGAAAAAGATGATCGGTGACAACAGCATCGCGCCGTAATCCACGATATCGCCATAGCCGCCAAACAGTCCCGGCATGTCAGGTGTCAAGTCGACCCGCTTGAAGCGGGCAAATAATTCATCAGTATAGCCATGCATATCAAGTACATAGGCCGGTGCGTGCCATGTCATCCAGCCGAATGTCAGGATGAAGGCCAATGGCATGAGCCATTCTATCACTGTTCCGTTTTTCTCTGATTCTTCCATCTCAGAGTTCCCCCGTATTTCTGCCCCGTCAAAAAAGACAGGCCCCGAATGGAGCCTGCCTTGGGATTAGTGGCGAAGGCCTTTACTTAACCAGACCAAGCTGTGTCAGGTAAGCGATATGGCTTTCAACAAGCGCTTCGGCTTCTGGAGTATCGGCGAACTCAGGCCAGACAGATTGTGCAACAGTACGGAACTTTTGCAGCTCTTCTGGGGACCACTGAGACAGGGTTACACCTTGTTCACGCAGCATCGCAGCAGCTTCGGCGTTCTTTTTCTCGAACGTCAGGGCAGTGCGAAGCGCCAGCGCTTCCATGCCGACTTTCATGATCTTCTGGTGCGCAGCGGGCATCGCATCAAAGACGGCCTTGTTACACGCAAGGTGATCGGAAGGCATCGAGTGGAAACCCGGGAAGTTTGCATATTTAACGATGTCATACAGACCCAGACCAACGTTGTTGGCCAGACCGGATGCGTCGGCACCGTCAATGATACCAGTTTCAAGCGCGGTAAAGATTTCGGTGAAATCCATCACGATTGGCTTGGCGCCCAGTTTTTCAAAGATTTTTGTTTCCATGCCGGGGGGGGAACGGAATTTCCAGTCTTTAAAGTCAGCAACTTTTTCAATTGGCTTACCGGAGGCAAAGCTCTCTTGGCCGTAAACCCACCAACCGATCAGCTCCATGCCGTATTTGTTGTACAAAGGTGCGGCAGCTTCTTTACCACCACCGAAATACAACCAGCTCAGCTGTTGGTAAGGTGTGTCATAGCCACCCATGATGTCGGCCACAAATTGGAACGCAGAGTTCTTACCTGTGGAATAACCAGATCCGGTCATGTCGCAATCAATAATGCCAGTCGCAGCTGCGTCAAAGGTTTCAACCGACTTCACAACAGAAGACGAGTAGAACATTTCGACTGCGATTTCGCCACCGGACATCTCTTGAATGTCTTCAACATACTGAGCTGCCAGTTTACCGGAGACGGTTTCAGGTGCATAATGCGTCTGGATGCGCAGTTTTGTTGTCTGGGCCGATACGGCTGTACCTGCGATCAGAGCCGCTGTACCTGCAAGCGTCGCCGCGAGTTTAAGTAGTTTCATAGTCTTCCTCCCTAACATTTCTTTGGTCCGGTGTGTGGGTGCAATGTATGCATTACCGCCGGACGTGTTGAGAACCCTAACGATTTGCGTGTATCCTGCAAACAAAAAATTGAAAAAAGGAAAAATTTCAAAATTTCTTGCAGTTTTCGAAATTCCCAATATTCTGCCGCAAAGGATATAGAATGCCGAAATCTGCCCAGACCACTGAAGTATACAACGATTTGCGCGCCCGTTTGATGAACGGTGGATTCGCCGCGGGGGCGAAGCTGAAGCCGCAAGAACTTCAGCAGCGATACTATTGCTCCGCCAATACGGTGCGGGATGTTTTGTTCCGACTCGCCCGAATCGGCCTGGTGGTTTTTGAAGAGCAAAAGGGCTTTCGTACGCGGATGATTTCTGCCGAGGCGCGCCGCGATGTGACGCAATTCCGCATCCTGCTGGAGCAAGAAGGCGTCGTGCGCTCAATGTATAACGGCGGGGTTGCTTGGGAAGCGCAGCTTTCTGCGGTGCATCACAAGCTGAGTCATATCGAAACGCGAATTGCCCGTTCCGGAGAATTAGGCGATGACGGGCTTTTGTGGAGTCAGGCGGAGTGGGAATTTCACAGCACGTTAATTTCGGCCTGTGGCTCGCCGATTATGATCGAAACCTTCGAAACCACCTATTCGCGGTTTCGCCAGCAGATGTATACGCAAGAGCGCGATTTTGGCGGGGATTACTTTAAATCGATCATTCTGGAACATCAGGCGATCATGGACGCTGCATTGGCGCGGGACGAAGACGCCTGTCGCAGGACCGTTTATGACCACCTGAAACGTAATTTCTAACGGATACCGTCAGGCATTTCGTCTTCGATATAGACGTTGATGATTTCTTCAAAACTGGTTTCGGCTTTGAAACCCAGCGCAAGGGCGCGCTCTGGGGCAAAATTACGCGGCCAGCCATCGACGATCTTTGCAATTTTTGCATCCGGTTTGGGTTTAATCCGCGCGACTACCGCATCGCCGGCGATCTTGCGCAGGGCGTCGATTTGCTCGGCGACGGTGCAGCTGACGCCGGGCAGGTTCAAGGCGCGGTTTGTACCCAGCGGGTCCAGATTCATGGTGGCCGCATGGCGCAGGAACCCAACCGCCGCGCGCGGGGAGGCATGCCAATGTCGCACATCGGTGTCCACCGGCAGAATCGCTTCCTTCCCGTGCAGGGGTTCACGCATGATGCCGGAAAAGAAAGACGAGGCCGCAAGATTGGCTTTTCCGGGGCGCACGCAGATGGTGGGCAGCCGAATCGAAATCCCGTCGAGATACCCTTTGCGACTGAAATCACTCAGCATCAGCTCGCAACTGGCTTTTTGGGCCCCGTAAGAGGTGAGCGGCGCCAAGGGAAAACGATCGTCGATCTGATCGGGGTAGGGCCCACCAAACACCGCAATCGAGGACGTAAACACCACACGGGGACGGTATTGCCCCCCACTGTCCAGATGGGCTTTCTGAATGGCCTGCAAAAAATGCCAGAAAGCCAGCATATTGGTATTCCAACCCAGATCGAAATCCTGTTCGGCCTCACCAGAGACAATGGCGGCCAGATGGAAAATGACGTCAGGGCGCGCGGCAATGGCGGAGTCTACCACCGTTTGATCGGTGATGTTGCCGCGCATCCGCTGAGCTGCAGGCGCGCCGTTTTCGGCAAAGCCGATATCCAGCAGAGTGACGCTTTGGTCAGAGTTTAGCGGAGTATCGGCCAGCGATTGCGCCAGTTTTTGGCCAACCATACCGCCGCCGCCAATGATAAGAATACGGCTCATGATTGATCCTTGCTCAGCCCATTGCGGGCCATTAGTTCCAGAAACAGACCCGAATGATCGCGTTCCGCGCCGCCCATGTTATGGCTGAAATGGGCAAACCGGTCGCGGGTTTGCTGCGTTGAGGGCAGCGCCAACCCCAAAGACCCGGCCTCGGCAAGGACATTATCCAGATCCTTTAGCTGGAACTTGGTCAGCCCGCCGGGGTCGAAATTGCCTTCGGTCATGCGTTCGCCATGTTGTTGCAGGATGACGCTATCGGCAAAGCCACCTTGCAAGGCCTGACGCACGGCTTTCGGGTTGGCGCCGCCCTGTTGCACGAGCAACATGGCTTCGGCAACGGCCGATATCGTCACCGCCACAATCGTCTGGTTGGCAAGTTTTGAAAGCTGACCAGTGCCCGAGGGCCCGACATGCACGGGGCGGCCCATGGCATTAAATACCGGCACCGCGCGCTCAAAATTATTGGCATCGCCGCCCGCCATAATCGCAAGTGTGGCGGACTCTGCCCCTTTGGTGCCCCCGGATACCGGCGCATCCAGATGGTGTACGCCGAGGGTTTGCAAATCTTCGGCCTGGGCGCGGGCCTCTTCGGGTTTAACCGATCCCATCTCGATCCAGAGGGCATCTTTGCCCAAGGCAGTGCGCAAAGCCGGTTCGGACTGCACCGCCGCGGTAGCAGGCCCATCGGCAAGCATGGAAATAACAATATCCGCACCGCGCACCGCAGCTGCGGGGCTATCCGCCACTTTGGCACCATCCCCGACCAGCACTTCGGCTTTTGGCAGTGTTCGGTTCCAGGCCGTGACCGCATAGCCGGCCTCCAGCAGGTTGCGCACCATCGGGGCGCCCATCAGGCCGGTTCCCAAAAAGGCGATTTGTGGTTTGCTCATGTTTTTTCCTCATCCCTTGGCTGTCGATCAGTTCCCGATTTTCGTAAACGAGGGTCTTCTGCGGGTTGATCTTTCTGTATATCAGGGCATAGCTTTCAAGCCGACGCCGCGCCAAGTCAAGGTAGCGCACCATTTCAAAAGGATTATCGTATGACCAAAGTTAAACTCCGTTCCCAACAATGGTTCAATAATCCCGATAATCGCGAAATGACCGCGCTCTATCTTGAGAGATACCTGAATTATGGTCTGACACGCGAAGAGTTGCAGTCCGGTAAGCCGATCATCGGGATTGCGCAAACCGGCAGCGACCTGAGCCCCTGTAACCGCCACCACATCGAACTGACAAAACGGGTGCGCGACGGTGTGATTGCAGCAGGTGGTACGGTCATCGAAGTGCCGGTGCATCCGATTCAGGAAACCGGCAAACGCCCCACGGCGATGCTGGACCGCAATCTTGCCTATCTCAGCCTTGTTGAAACGCTTTATGGCTATCCGCTGGATGGCGTTGTTCTGAATATCGGCTGTGATAAAACCACACCGGCGCTCTTGATGGCGGCAGCAACGGTGAATATTCCGGCCATCGCCTTGTCGGTTGGACCGATGCTGAACGGCTGGTTCCGTGGTAAGCGCACCGGTTCGGGCACCATCGTCTGGCAGGCGCGGCAGATGCTGGCTGCCGGAGAGATCGACGACGAAGGCTTTATGGAACTTGTCGCATCCTCCGCCCCCTCCGTTGGCTATTGCAATACCATGGGCACCGCCAGCACGATGAATTCTCTGGCCGAAGCGCTGGGCATGCAATTGCCCGCTGCTGCCGCCATTCCGGCCCCCTATCGCGAGCGCGGTCAGATCAGCTATGAGACCGGCAAGGCCATCGTTGATATGGTGATGGAGGATCATAAACCATCGGACATTATGACCCGTGAGGCTTTTGAAAATACCATCGTGATCAACTCCGCCATCGGCGGTTCGACCAATGCGCCGATCCATCTGAACGGCATCGCGCGGCATCTTGGGGTGCCTCTGGATAATGATGACTGGCAGCAAATCGGCCATAAAGTCCCGCTTCTGGTGAACCTGCAGCCTGCGGGCGAATATCTCGGTGAGGATTTCCATCAGGCAGGCGGTGTGCCGGCTGTCATCGGAGAGCTGCTGGCCGCCGGTCTGTTGCCGCACCCCGATGTGGTGACAGCAAACGGTAAAACCATGGCCGAAAACTGTGGGCATCTGCGTTCGCAGAATACCGAAGTGATCAAGACCGTTGCGGCGCCGATGCTGCAGAACGCCGGATTTATTAACCTCAAGGGCAACCTCTTTGACAGTGCGATCATGAAAACCTCGGTGATTTCCGAAGAATTCCGCAACCGCTACCTGTCCAATCCTGATGATCTGAATGCTTTTGAAGGGCGGGCGATTGTGTTTGACGGGCCAGAGGATTTTCACCACCGCATCGATGATGAGTCGCTAGGCGTGGATGAAAACTGCATCCTAATCATGCGTGGGGCAGGGCCGATTGGCTATCCCGGCGGTGCCGAAGTCGTGAACATGCGCCCGCCGGCCTATCTTATCAAAAAGGGCGTGAACGCGCTGCCCTGTGTGGGCGATGGTCGCCAGTCGGGCACCTCTGGATCGCCATCGATCCTGAACGCTTCGCCTGAGGCGGCCGATGGCGGTGGTTTGGGATTGGTGCAAACAGGCGACCGCCTGCGCATTGATCTGAACACTTGTACCGCGAATATGCTGGTGGAAGACGCAACCTTGGCCGAGCGCCGTGCGACACTGCCCGAGCGCCCCTTTGCACCAGAGTCGCAATCCCCATGGCAAGAGATTTTCCGCGAAAAGGTTCGCCCATTCTCCGAAGGCATGACTTTGGAAGGAGCAGACAAATATAAAGACATCGCTCATAAATCCATGCCGCGCGACAACCACTAGAATGGGATACAAGGACGTCGGCAGACGACGGTACTGCAGGTTCAAAAAATGTGGGCGAGAAATAACCCTTCGGATCGAAGGTGTGGCACAACAAATCCAAAAGGGGTGTGCGGATGACTGAAAAGACAAAACTCTTGCAGATCGGGAGCATCACCGAGCGGATGCAGGCCCGACTCGCAGCTGATTTCGACATAACAGAGCTGTTTGGCGAAACCGACCGCGCGGGCTTTCTGGCCGCGCGCGGGGCGGAGTTTAGCGCGATTATCACTGATGGGCATTGGGGCGTTCCCGAGGATGTCATGGCCGCCACGCCGAACCTGAAGGTGGTTTCAAGCTATGGTGTTGGCTATGATGCGATCGATGCAACAGGGGCCGCCGCACGCGGTATTCTTGTTTCGCATACGCCGAATGTCCTGAACGACGAAGTGGCCAATACGGCTATTTTGCTTTGGCTCTCTGTTAGCCGCCGTGTGCTGGCGGCGGATCAATGGGCCCGGTCCGGTGATTGGGAAGCCAAGGGTGCTTTTCCACTAACCCGCACCGCGCAAAAGAAAACCGTTGGTATATTAGGGCTTGGCCGCATCGGACAGACCATTGCCGACCGCGCGTCGATGTTTGACGCCAAAGTGCTGTATCACAGCCGCAGCCCCAAGGATGTAGATCTGGAATATCGCGCGGATTTGGTTGATATGGCCAAGGATTGCGACGTCCTGATTGTCATCACGCCTGGCGGTGCTGCGACCCAACATCTGGTTAACAAAGACGTGCTGGAGGCCTTGGGCCCCGAAGGCATCCTGATCAATGTATCACGTGGTTCCGTAGTCGACGAAACAGCGCTCATCACGGCCTTGCAAAGCGGTGCGCTCGGTGGGGCGGGCTTGGACGTTTTTGATAAAGAACCGGTCATTCCTGCCGCGCTCAAGGCGCTGGAGAATGTCGTTCTTCTGCCCCATGTCGGCAGCGCCACGGTGGAAACCCGCGAGGCCATGGGCGATCTGACCTGCGCCAATCTGGCGGAATTTCTCAAGGCAGGGCGGGTGCTGACGGCTGTGCCGGAATGCGCCCATCTGGCCTAAGCGGTAATATCGATGCGCGGCGTGATTTCAATGCGCCGCGCGTTCTGATTCGGCCCCGTCACAATTAATCCCGCGGGACGCAGAGGAAAACACTGACTGGATCACCCGGTGCTCAACCTTGGGGTCAAAATCCTGCAGCGCTGCCTGACAATACTTCAGAAATGACGATTTTGCGCAGGCTGGGCAGCACGACGCCAATCAGATCGGTGCGTTCACAAGACGGGGGTGTCGCCAGCGGATTGCCGACATATCCCAGCAGCTGCGCCATGGCCTGCATCTTTGCCCGACTGTGGGTCGAAACGTTCTTTGCGCTGCGAAAGGCGCAGGAGGTGGTCATTTTAGTGACACCGGCCAGAGCGGCCACATCTGCCAAAGTTGCCGTGCGCTTCATGGGGTTGCCCGAGCTGGCAGGAGCGAAGCTGGCAATTGATTTCAGCCTGATGAAAATTAAAAAATTGACCTGTAGCATTGATGCCGGTATCGATACCAGTGATATTTGGAGGGCGATATGACACAGAATGCACCGGTTGCCGTAGTCGGCTTGGGGTCCATGGGCTATGGCGTTGCGGCGTCTTTGATGCGCGGCGGCAGGCAAACACACGGCTTTGACGTAAACCCCCAACAGGTTGAACGTTTTCAATCAGAAGGCGGGGCAGAGGGGGCGATTACGGATGTTGCCGCCACGCTTGAGGCTGTTGTGGTCGTTGTGCTGAACGCGGCCCAGACTGAATCTGTGCTCTTTGGTGCGCAGGGCGTTGTGCCGCAGTTGTCCAAAGGGGCTGTGGTTTTAGCCTGTGCAACTGTACCGCCGGAATTTGCGCGTAATATGTCCACCCGATGTGCCGAATATGGGGTGCATTATCTGGATGCACCGATTTCAGGCGGTGCGGCAAAAGCCGCTGCCGGGCAGCTGTCGGTTATGGCGTCGGGTACGGATGCGGCCTTTGCCGCCGCCAGACCGGTGCTGTCGCTGATGGCGGAAACCGTGTTTGAACTGGGCGATACCGCTGGTGCGGGCTCGGCGATGAAAGCGGTCAATCAGCTGCTTGCCGGTGTGCATATCGCCGCCATGGCCGAAGCCATGACCTTTGGAATCACGCAAGGGGTCGAACCGGAAAAATTCGTTGAGGTGATCTCTAAATGCGCCGGCACCAGCTGGATGCTGGAAAACCGTGCCCCGCATATTGTGGCGGGGGATTATACCCCGCATTCTTCGGTAAATATTTGGCCCAAAGACCTTGGAATCGTGTTGGACATTGCCAAATCAGCCCAGTTTAGTGCGCCGATCACGGCGGTCGCTTTACAGCAATTCATCGCAGCCGCCGGACAGGGTCTGGGCGCAGAAGACGACGCTGCCGTAGCCAAAGTATATGCGCGTAACGCGGGGATCACCCTGCCCGGAGAAAGTGCATGAATAAACGACCAATCGCGCTGGTCGCCCATGACGCCAGAAAAGACGACATGGTCAAATGGTCCCGGAATAATGCTGAAACGCTGAAGGGGTTCGACGTCTATGCGACAGGCACCACAGGGGGCCGCATCGAAGAAGGCACGGGATTGCCGGTGACGCGGCTGCTGAGTGGTCCCTTAGGCGGGGATGCCCAATTGGGGGCGATGATTGCCGAAAACCGGCTCGCGGCGCTGTTCTTTTTCATCGATCCGCTGTCGGCGCTGCCCCATGATGTTGATGTAAAATCACTCTTGCGGCTGGCAATTCTCTATAACACGCCGCTGGCAATCAATCAGGCCTCGGCTGACGCCATTTTGGCCAATCTCTCAAACGAAGGGTGATCCCATGACGACTGTATTAGGCTGTATTGCCGATGATTTCACTGGCGCCACGGATTTGGCAGGGCTTTTGGCGCGCAGCGGGGTTAATGTCCGCTTGCGCATTGGTGTACCAACCGAGCCGCCCAGCGATACCGCCCCCTTTGAGGTCATCGCGCTGAAAAGCCGGACCTCGCCCGTCGATGAGGCTGTAGCCCAAACCCGTGCGGCTTTGGCGTGGTTGCAGGCCGCCGGTGCGCAGCGGTTTTTCTGGAAATATTGCTCCACCTTTGATTCCACCGCGGACGGCAATATCGGCCCCGTGGCCGAAGCCTTGATGGCTGACCTGAATACCACGCAAACGATCTACTGTCCGGCCTTTCCCGAAAACGGACGCTCGATCTTTATGGGCAATTTGTTTGTGGGGGAGCAGCCGCTGGCGGAAAGCCCGATGCGGGATCACCCCTTGACCCCCATGCGCGACAGTAACCTGATGCGCCTGCTGGAACCGCAAGTGACGGCCCCCGTCGGCCTTGCCAACCGGTTAACGGTCGCCTCTGGTGTGTCTGCCCTGCAGGATCATCTGAAAACGCTGGCATCCGATGGGGTGGCCCATGTGGTTGTGGATGCGGTGGCGAATGAGGATCTTTATACGATTGCCAAAGCCTGCCGCGATATGCCCTTGATGACGGGGGGCAGTGCCGTGGCCATGCCCTTGCCCGATCTCTATGTCAAAGACGGCACGCTTTCTGCCGATGCAAAAGGGCCGACAACTCCGGATCTGGCCAAGACGGCTGTTATCCTGTCGGGCAGCTGTTCGGCGATGACCCGCAAACAGGTCGCCACCTATCTGACGAATGCGCCGGGATATCGGCTTGATCCTTTGGTACTGGCCAGCGATGGCCCTGAGGGGGCTCTTGCATGGCTGGCAAAGCAGGATTTGCAAGCGGCACCGCTGTTTTATGCCACGGCTGAACCGGACGCCGTGCGCGCCGCTCAAGAGCAATTGGGCGTTGGGCAGGCCGGCGAAGTTGTCGAGGCCGCCTTGGCGAAAATCGCATTGGCCGCCCGCGATCAGGGCGCACGCCGCTTTGTCGTGGCTGGCGGAGAGACCTCGGGGGCTGTGACTCAGGCGCTGGGAACCGATCGTCTGGATATTAGCGCAGAAATCGCCCCCGGCGTGCCGTGGACATTCTGCAACAGCGGCGGACACGACATTGCCCTGACACTGAAATCCGGCAATTTTGGCGCGCCTGATTTCTTTGTGACGGCCCTCAAAAAGCTGGAGTCCCTATGAGCCCCGAAACCGCCTTAAGAGAGCAGATTTGTCTGCTGGCGAAATCCATGTTTGACCGTGGTCTAACGGGGGGGAGCACCGGCAATATTTCGGCGCGGACCGAAGACGGCGGGCTTTTGGTCTCTCCGACGGGCACCAGCTTTGGGCGTCTTGACCCTGGGCGTTTGTCGCGTTTTGACGCCAAGGGGCTGCTGATTTCGGGTGATAAGCCGACCAAGGAAATGCCGCTGCACAGCGCCTTTTATGACACCCGCAGCTCTGCCGGTGCAGTGGTGCATTTGCACAGCTGCCATTCGGTTGCTTGGTCGATGATGCCAGAGGTGAACGCGGATAATTTCCTGCCGCCGCTGACGCCCTATGCGATCATGAAGCTGGGTAAGGTCAAGCTGTTGCCGTTTTTCCTGCCCGGTGATCCGGCCATGGGCGAGGCGGTACGTGGACTTGCGGGCAAACGCACGGCTGTCATGCTGGCCAACCATGGCCCCGTGGTAGCGGGCAAAGACGTAGAAGCCGCGTGCAACGCGATTGAGGAACTCGAAGATACCGCCCGACTGGCGATCATGATGCGGGGCTATGAGGCGCGTGCCCTGAATGCCGAGCAAATAAACGGGCTGGTCGAGAAATTTGATGTGGAGTGGGATGGATGATGTTTTCTGCCAATTTAGGATTTTTATGGTCCGAGCTTACCTTGCCCGATGCCATCCGGGCGGCCAAATCTGCCGGATTTGACGCGGTAGAATGCCATTGGCCCTATGACACGCCTGTGACCGATGTGGCAAAGGCGCTGACGGAGACAGGCCTGCCGATGCTCGGGTTAAACACCCGCCGCGGCGATGTGGCTGGCGGCGAAAACGGGCTTTCGGCTCTTGCGGGGCGCGAAGCCGATGCTCGCGCGGCCATCGACGAAGCCCTGGCCTATGCGTCGGCGTTGAAGGTGCCGAATGTGCATGTGATGGCCGGTTTTGCCCAAGGCGAGGCCGCGGCGGCCTGTTTTGCGGCGAATTTGGACTATGCCTGCCAGCAAGCAGCCCCGTTGGGGATCACCATCCTGATTGAACCGCTGAACCGCTATGATGCGCCGGGCTATTTCCTGCAAACCACGACGCAGGCAAAGGACATCATTACCGGTCTGGGGCATGACAATCTGAAGCTGATGTTTGATTGTTACCATGTTCAACTGATGGAGGGGGATCTAAGCCATCGGGTGCAGGACCTGATGCCGATCATCGGCCACGTGCAATTTGCCTCTGTGCCGGATCGCGGCGCACCGGATCACGGAGAGGTCAATTTTGATCATATCTTCGCCCATCTGGCGGCGATCGGATATTCCGCGCCTCTGGGGGCGGAATACAAACCCGTCGGTCCCACAGCTGAGACGCTGGGCTGGATGGAGAAATACCTGACGGCATAACCCTTTTAAGGGTTCCGGTATAAAAAGGGGCGCCGCTGTGTAGCGACGCCCTGTTTTGTTTGGATTTGCCGTGGCGCGTTACTTTTTGCGCTTAGGCGGCATCAGGTCCGTGATGGTGCCTTCGAACATTTCTGCGGCAAAGTTCACAGTTTCCGACAGGGTCGGGTGCGGGTGGATGGTGTGACCCAGATCGACCGCATCAGCGCCCATCTCAATTGCCAGCGCGACTTCGGCGATCAGATCACCTGCATTCGGCCCGACAATGCCAGCCCCGATCACACGATCATCGCTTTCGTCAAAGATCAGCTTGGTGATGCCTTCCGAACGCCCCAACGACAAGGAACGACCGGACGCGGCCCATGGGAAGACGCCTTTGCCGACCTTGATGCCCTCGGCTTTGGCCTGGGTTTCGGTCAGACCGACCCAAGCGACCTCGGGATCAGTATAGGCAACCGACGGGATAATCTTGGCGTCAAAGAAACGCTTGTGACCCGCACAGACTTCGGCGGCGACTTTGCCTTCGTGCACGGCTTTATGGGCGAGCATCGGTTGCCCGACCACATCGCCAATCGCAAAGATATGCGGCACGCCAGTGCGCTGTTGGTTGTCGACCGCGATAAAGCCGCGATCATCCACCGCAACGCCCGCTTTATCGGCATCAATCAGTTTGCCATTGGGTTTGCGGCCCACAGAAACCAGAAGCTTGTCGAACGTATCGGTGAAGGTTTCGCCTTTGTCGTCTTCAAAGGTGACCTTCAGCCCCTTTTTCTGCGCTTCAACGGCCGTTACCTTGGTTTTCAGCATGATCTTTTCATACCGGCTTTCGATGCGTTTATGCAGCGGTTTGGCGATGTCTTTATCCGCCCCCGGAATGATCTGATCCATCAGCTCTACCACGGTCACATCCGTGCCAAGGGAATCATAGACCGTGGCCATTTCCAGACCGATGATCCCGCCACCCAGAACCAGCAGGCGTTTTGGCACATCGGCCAGTTCCAGCGCGCCGGTGCTGTCGATGACACGGTCATCGTCATGGGGGATAAAGGGCAGATCAACCGGCACAGAGCCCGCCGCGATGATACAATTATCAAAGCTGACGGTTTTGATGCCATCGTCGGTTTGCACTTCGATCATATTGGGGCCGGTAAAGCGGCCATAGCCGTTCACCACGGTGACTTTGCGCCCTTTGGCAAGCCCTTGCAAACCGCCGGTAAGCTGGCCAACAACGCTGTCTTTCCAACTGCGCAAGGAGTCCAGATCGATTTTGGGTTTGGAAAAGCTAATGCCGTGCTCGCCCATTTCCTCGGCTTCGGTGATGACCTTGGCCGCGTGCAACAGGGCTTTGGACGGAATACAGCCGACGTTCAGACAAACACCGCCCAGACGGCTGTGCTTTTCGATCAGCACGACCTTTTTGCCCAGATCCGCCGCCCGGAAAGCAGCCGTGTAGCCGCCCGGTCCAGAGCCCAGCACGACGACTTCGCCGTGAATGTCACCGGCACCGGAGGCCGTGCCGGTTGCAGCCACAGCCGCAGGCGCAGCAGGGGCCGCAGCGGCAGTGGGTTTGCTGTCTTCTGCTGGTGCGTCGCCTTCGGCGGCCTCCAGCGTCAGGATCAGGCTGCCCTCGGATACATTATCGCCCTCAGCCACGGCAATAGAGGCAACAATCCCCGCCGCTGGCGATGGCACTTCCATCGTGGCTTTATCGCTTTCCAATTCGATCAGCGGGTCTTCGGCGGCGACAGTGTCGCCAACTTCAACCAGAATGCTGACCACAGGAACCGCGTCGAAATCACCAATATCAGGTACTTTTACTTCCATGTTTCAGCGCTCCTTACAGCATCAACCGGCGCACATCGCCAAGCAGGTGTTTCAAGGACGCATTGAAGCGGGCACCAAGGGCACCATCAATCGCGCGGTGGTCAAAAGACAGCGACAAAGGCTGCATCAGGCGCGGCACAAAGGTTTCGGTGTTCTTATCCCAAACCGGTGCCATTTTGGCGCGAGTCAGACCAAGGATCGCAACTTCGGGGGCGTTGACAATCGGGGTGAAACCCGTGCCGCCAATACCGCCCAGCGACGAAATGGTGAACGTCGCGCCCTGCATGTCAGGGCCTTTCAGTTTACCTTCACGGGCGGCCAGTGAGAGCGATCCCAGTTCTTTGGAAATCTCGATGATGCCTTTGCGATCCGCATCTTTGATCACCGGCACCATCAGCCCGTTGGGCGTATCTGCCGCAAAGCCGATGTTGTAGAAATTCTTTTTGATCAGCTTGTCGCCATCTGGATGCAGCGAGGAGTTTACTTCCCAGTGCTCCTTCAACGCTGAAACGGCGGCTTTGATCATAAAGCTCAGCAGGGTGACACGGTAGCCTTGTTCTTTGGCGGCGGTGTCGAGCTGTTTGCGGTAGGCATCCAGTTCGGTGATGTCGGCTTCTTCATCCACGGTAACATGGGGAATATTCAGCCATGCACGGTGCAGGGACGGGCCAGAGATCTTTTTGATCCGGGACATTTCCACATCTTCGACAGGGCCGAATTTGCTGAAATCAACGACAGGGATCGGCGGGATGCCCATGCCACCCTGAGCACCACCAGCGGCAGCACCTGCAGGCGCAGAGGTTGCTTTGAACGCCTTCATCACGTCTTCGCGCAGGATGCGGCCTTTGCGACCCGAACCGTTCAAGGCGCCCAGATCAATTTCAAGGGTACGGGCAAAGGCCCGCACCGATGGCGAGGCGTGGGCTTTGCCAAAACCGGCATCGGTCACAGGGGCAGGGGCCGCTGCTGGCGCTGGTGCGGCCGCTGCTGGTGCTGCTGCAGGGGCGGCGGCGGGTGCTGCTGCCGGTGCCGCAGCGGCGCCATCGGCCTCAACGATGATCAAAAGCGAGCCTTCGGAAACGTCATCGCCTTCGGCAACTTTGATTTCCAGCACTTTACCAGCGGCAGAGGAGGGAACCTCCATCGTGGCTTTGTCGCTTTCCAGTTCGACAATCGGGTCTTCGATTGCAATCACGTCACCCACTTCGACCAGAATGCTGACCACGGGTACACTATCGAAATCGCCGATATCGGGGACTTTTACTTCTACTGTCATGTCTTTATCTCCTCCTTCGGCTTACACGAGCCGCGGGTTCGGCTTTGCGCCGTCGATGTCATATTTTTTCAGAGCGGCTTCTAGGTCTTTCTTGGTCACCGCACCTTCGCGGTAAAGATCGACCATCGCGGCTGCTGCGATGTGATTGGCATCCACTTCAAAGAAGCGGCGCAGGTTAACGCGGCTGTCAGACCGGCCAAAACCGTCCGTCCCCAGAACCGAGAAGCGTTGACCGGCAGGGATATAGGCCCTGATCTGTTCGGCGTAGTTCTTCATGTAGTCGGTTGCACAGATGATCGGGCCTTTGGTGCCTTCCAACTGTTCGGTGACATAGGGTTTACGCGGTGTGTCCAGCGGATTCAGACGGTTGTGCCGTTCTGCATCCTGACCGTCGCGGGCCAACTCGTTCAGGCTTGTCGCGGACCAGATGTCACTGGTGACGCCAAAGTCCTCTTTGAGCAATTCAGCCGCCTTCAGCGCCTGCACAAGGATCGTGCCGGAGCCCATCAGGTTGACGTGCTTCTTGGTCGGCTTGGTGACTTTGCTGAACGGGTACAGACCTTTGATGATACCTTCCTCAACGCCCATGGGCATATCGGGGTGGCTGTAGTTTTCGTTCATCAGTGTCAGGTAGAAATATACATCTTCCTGATCCACATACATGCGCTGCAAGCCGTGATGCACGATGACGGCGACTTCATAGCTGAAAGTCGGGTCATAGCTGATGCAGTTCGGGATTGTGCCCGCCAGAATATGGCTGTGGCCATCTTCGTGCTGCAGACCTTCGCCGTTCAGGGTTGTACGCCCCGCAGTGCCGCCGAGCATAAAGCCACGGGCACGGCTGTCGCCTGCGGCCCAAGCCAAATCGCCGATCCGCTGGAAGCCGAACATCGAATAGTAGATGAAGAAGGGAATCATCGGTACGCCGTGATTGGAATAGGACGTCGCCGCCGCAATCCAGTCGGCCATGGCCCCGGCTTCGTTGATGCCTTCCTGTAGAACCTGACCGTCCACGCTTTCTTTGTAGAAAGACATCTGGTCAGCATCCTGAGGCGTGTAGTTCTGACCCAGCGGGTTGTAGATACCCGCAGAGCGGAACAGGCCTTCCATCCCGAAAGTACGGCTTTCATCCGGTACGATCGGCACCACTTGTTTGCCGATTTTCTTGTCGCGCAACAGCGTGGTCAGGATACGGACAAAGGCCATAGTGGTAGAGATTTCACGCTCGCCAGTGCTTTTGAGCTGGCCTTCGAATTTGGACAACGCCGGAATTTCGAGGCTTTCCATTTCGTGATGGCGTACAGGGAAGGCCCCGCCAAGCGCTTTGCGGCGGTCCGCCAGATAGGCTTTCTGCGCGTTGTTCAGCGCCACAAAGGGGGCTTTGCCGACGTCTTCGTCGCTTACCGGAATGTTGAACCGGTCGCGGAAGGCGCGCAATTGCTCTTCGTTCAGCTTTTTCTGCTGGTGGGTGGTGTTCTGGCCTTCACCGGCCGTGCCCATGCCATGCCCTTTGACCGTCTTGATCAACAGGCAGCTTGGCTGGCCTTTGGTATCGCTTGCAGTTTTGAACGCAGTATAGACTTTCTGCGGGTCATGACCGCCGCGGCGCAGGGACCAGATTTGCTCGTCCGACCAGTCTTTGACCAATTCGGCCGTTTCCGGATATTTGCCAAAGAAATGTTCGCGGATGTAGGCGCCATCTTTGGATTTGAAGGTCTGGTAGTCGCCATCAACGGTTTCATCCATCAACTGACGCAAACGACCGCTTGTGTCTTTTTCAAGCAGTTCGTCCCAGCCTTTGCCCCAAAGAAGTTTGATCACGTTCCAACCGGCACCGCGGAAGTCACCTTCCAGTTCCTGAACGATCTTGCCGTTGCCGCGTACGGGGCCGTCAAGGCGTTGCAGGTTGCAGTTGATCACGAAGATCAGGTTATCAAGGCCTTCGCGGGCTGCCAGATCGATCGCACCCCGGCTTTCGGGTTCGTCCATTTCGCCATCGCCAAGGAAGCACCAGACCTTACGGTCGGCCATGTCGATGAGACCACGGTTATGCATGTATTTCATGAACCGCGCCTGATAGATCGCCATCAGGGGGCCAAGACCCATGGATACGGTGGGGAACTGCCAGTAATCCGGCATCAGCCAAGGGTGCGGATAGGACGAAAGCCCTTTGCCGTCGACCTCGGAACGGAAGTTCAACAGCTCTTCTTCGCTGATGCGCCCTTCCATGAAGGACCGCGCATAAATGCCCGGGATCACATGGCCTTGGAAAAAGACCAGATCGCCGCCGTGGATAGCGGATTTGGAGCGCCAGAAGTGGTTGAGACCGATGTCATACATCACCGCCGACGAAGCGAAAGAGGCGATATGCCCGCCGTATTCGCTGCTTTCTTTGTTACGGCGCACAACCGTCGCCATAGCGTTCCAACGGTTGATGGTGCGGATGCGCCATTCCATTTCCATATCACCGGGGAAATCCAGCTGATCATCGGTCGGAATGGTGTTCTGATAGGGGGTTGTTGCTGAAAACGGCAGGTTTGCACCGGCGGCGCGGGCTTGTTGCACCGCTTTATCAAGCAAGAAATGGGCGCGGTTCGCGCCGTCGCGTTCGATCACATCTTCAATGGCTTCCTGCCATTCCTGTGATTCAACGGGGTCGATGTCAGGGGTCTGACCACTCATTGTATTTTGTCCTCCCAGGGGAATTAAGCTAAGTACTGCCCGCCATTGGCGGAAATTGTGGAACCGGTGATGAAGCCGGCGTCATCGGCAGCAAGGAATGCCACGCAGCGCGCCATTTCGTCGGCTTCGCCAAGGCGACCGACCGGAATTTGCGGCAGAATGACTTCGTTCATGACTTTTTCAGGAATCGTGCTCATCATGTCGGTGTTGATGTAGCCCGGGCAGATCACGTTGACCGTGATGCCAGCGCGCGCGCCTTCTTGGGCAAGGGCTTTGGTAAAGCCGATGTCACCGGCTTTGGCGGCGGCGTAATTGGCTTGGGCGAACTGGCCCTTTTGACCGTTGATCGAGGAAATCGTGATTACGCGGCCGAATTTGCGTTCGCGCATGCCACCCCAGACGTTGTGGGTCATGTTGAAAACGCCCGACAGGTTGGTGTCGATGACTTCCTGCCACTGTTGCGGGGTCATCCGGTGGAACGGCGCGTCGCGGGTGATGCCCGCGTTGTTAACCAGAATGTCAACGGGGCCGACTTCGGCTTCGACTTTGCTGATCCCGTCTTTACAGGCGTCATAATCGCCGACGGACCATTTATACGTCTTGATGCCGGTTTCGGCAGTAAAGGCAGCAGCGGCTTCGTCGTTGCCGCCATAAGTGGCGGCGACGTTATAGCCGTCGGCCTTTAGTCGTTTTGCGATCGCGGCACCAATGCCGCGGGTGCCACCGGTTACAAGGGCTGTTTTGGCCATGGGGCGTCCTCCTCTAAATTCCGTCAGTATGTTTGACCTTAAAGACATGTTTTAACGCCTAAGATCAGGGTTAGGCAGTATCCTCACTGTATAGCAGCTATGCGTTTGAGGAATGATTTAGGATTAAACTTTATTCTTCTTGTTTCTGTTTTTCCGAGGGGCCATTTACTTAAGGCTTTGTTATATTTTTGAAAAAATAGGTTCTAAGGCTGAGAATGCTTCGGTGGGTAAATTGCCGAGCGTTTTTTGACCTCTCTGCGTTGCGTGCAAACCTCCTGATTGAGGTTTATGCTCCCAGATTCCGATTTCCTATGCAACGACTTGTTTTTAGCCATTTGGCATTAGGCAAATGAAAGCACCTTTTGTGGGCTGGGATTACTGGGTCGCAGGGGTCGGAAAACGACCCCGAAACAGCAGGGAATTGGCGGGGGAGGCTGGAAGTTTCAAAATCATTTAAAGGTGAACTATATCATGCTCTTGGTTGTTTTGGTGGATTTGATCACACCGCAACACGAGTAAAAGGGTAGGTGTTTTTTAAACGTGGGGAATTGCGTTGAGCCCTTTGTTTCATTAGAGGTTTTTTGACACTTACCTTCCGGAAACCATGCCCTCGCAGTTTGAAATATCAATCGTTGGAGATGTCGAAGTTCGTGTCGGCGGACGTTCGGTCCTGTCGGGCAAGCGAAAAGCTTTGGCGTTGATCGCTTATTTGGCCCTGCATCCGGCCCATTCCCTGCCGCGCGGTGTGATCGCTGGTCTGCTCTGGGAAGGCTCTGCCGAGGCCCCTGCGCGAAATTCTTTGCGTCAGATTCTGTCGGACATTCGCAAGGCATTGCCCACCGACGGCGACGGGGTGGTGCGGATCGGGCGGGAAACGGTGTCGCTGCGGGCGGATGCGTTTTCGCTGGATGCGGCGGTCATGATGGAGGATCTGCAAGAAGGTCGGATACCGGCAGAGTTGTTCGGCCATGGAAACCCGGCGGATACGCTGTTTCGGGGCATAGAGGGCATTGGCGATGAGTTCGATGTCTGGTTGCATGAGCATCGCATTCTGTTTGAAGATCAACTGATGTCCCGGCTATCGAGCCTGATGGACTCCACCTCTATCAAACAGGAGCAACGTCTGAAGGCGGCCCAGATCGTCCAGAGTCTGGACGGGCTGAACGAAAAAGCCTGTCGCATGATCATGACGATCTCGGCAGATCGGGGCGAAACCAGCGAGGCATTGCGGGTCTATGATGCCCTATATCAGCGGCTCGAGGATGAAATGGACATCGAGCCCTCGCCGCAAACGCAGGACCTCGCGGTTCGGATCAAAATGGGCGAATACGAAGCGCCCGTTGCAGCGCCGCTACCGGCTGCGGCACGGGCTGTTTCGACCGACATCCCCCATCTGGCTGTGTTCCCGTTTCAATCCTTGGGGCCAGACGCGGTGCCGGAATTTTTTGTCGACGGTATCCTAGAGGATACAGTTTGCATGTTGGCCACCCTAAAGGAGCCGCGCGTCATTTCCAGCAATTCGACTCGCTATGTTGATCTGGCGCATAACGACCCGTTGAAAATATCCGCCGAACTTGGCGCACAATATACGGTATTCGGAACCGTGCGCAGTGCGTTTTCAAAATTCCATATTTCGGTACAGCTGGTCGAAGTCGGCACCGGATTGGTGGACTGGGCGCGCACCTATACCGCGTCGGTCAATGAGATTTTCGACATTCAGGCCCATATCGCCAGCAGCATCGCTAACAAGCTTTTGCCGTCAATGCAGCTGGCCGAGTTACGCCGAACCGCTGGTTATGAACCAAAAGACCTGAACGCCTATCATCTGACCTTGCGGGCCAAGGAATTGTCGTTCCGATTGGACGAGGCAACCTTTCCCAAGGCGCGGGATCTTTTGATGCTGGCGGCGGAAAAAGATCCAATGTTTGCACCGACCTATGTCGCGTTAACGGATTGGTATTCCGTTTGCATCGGTCAAGGCTGGTCCCATGATGCCAAAGCCGATTGGCAGGCGCTGGACGGTGCGGCGTTGAAAGCCCTGCGGCTTAGCGGTGGCAATGGGCGGGCGATGGCCATGTATGCCCATAATCAAGCGATCCAGACGCGGGACTATGACACGGTTTTGCCGATGCTGGAGCAGGCGTTGGATCAATCGCCCAATGATGCCGAGGCTCTGATGTGGAGCGTGCCAGCGTTGACGTTTTCGGATCATGTTGATCTTGCGATTGAACGCGGCCAGCGGGCGATTTCGCTATCTCCGAATGATCCGTTCCTGTTTCGCTATCAGCATTTCCTGAGTATTGCACTATATGCGGCGGGCGATCTGAAAGCCGCCGCGCGGCTTGGTCAGGAATCCTATGAGCAAAATCCTCAATATACGTCTAATTTGCGTCTGACGACGGCAGCTTTGATGGAGTTGGGGCAGGTGCGTGAGGCGCAGCATTTTGCAGAGCAGATGAAACAGCTGGATACGCATTTCTCGGTTGAGAAATTTATGCTCAACCAGCCTTTCAATGATGCGGATGTCAGCCGCCGCTACATGAAGCAGCTGCAAAAAGCCGGTCTTTGAACTACCGCCCTTTTCTGCAAAGCCGAGGGCCCAATCGGCAAAGAGGGGCGACTAACGTTTGATTGACAGTCGGGCTGATAGCTTAAGGATAGATTTTTTGAGCAATAACAATATCAGGACGAATACAGATGGCTGGATATTTAAATGGCGGCGTTAACGGCGGTGTGAACGGGGGCGTTAATGGCGGTGTGAATGGTGGCGTCAACGGCGGTGTAAACGGTGGCGTCAATGGCGGGGTGAACGGCGGGGTAAATGCCTGGAACTATGGTGGCAGCCCGATCAATGTGCCGATTGGCGATCCCTTGGCCAATGTCGACGACCGTCCTTTTGCGATGATTTCCGATGTCAGTTTTCCGGACAACGCCTGGGCACCTGATCTGAAGGCGCAGTTGATCATCAACGCTTTTGCCAAAACCGATTGGGATACGGCCATTGCCGGCAATGCGCCGGATAATTCCCCCGAAGCGCTTGAGGCGGAAATCCAGAAGTTGATCCATGAACGCAACTATCTGCGCGGCGCGCGGGTGGCTGAAATTCTGACTCAGGTGGATGGCTCCGAAGTCTATTGGTCCAATTTGCTGATGGGAGGGGCGAATAATCGCCCGAAAACGGCAATTCTTGTGGCCTGCGGATTGATGCTCGGCCAGATGGTAGCGATGCACTATAAGGCGAAATGGAACCGCGCCCGTCCGGTGCAGGTGTTTCCGGCCATCACACCGGCCCTGCCGACGCCCAAACATCCGAGCTATCCCAGCGGGCATGCAACCCAGTCCTTTATGATCATGCATCTGCTTTCGGCGGTTCTGCCGGGTGAAACCGATAACCCGATGTTCCCTTATATTCGCTCTCTGGCTGACCGGATCGCCCATAACCGCGAAATCGCCGGGGTGCATTTTGGATCTGATTCCGATGAGGGCGAATTCCTCGCCACAGAGGTCTATACAAAATACCTGACCAGCCTTGCCCCATTGCAGGCCCTGATCGAAGAGGCCAAAGCGGAATGGGCCGATGTTGCCTCTCATCTGCCGCTGCAAGACAGCGGTGAGTTGGACGGCCCGCCCGCACTCTCCATGCAGATCGCACGGGATTTGAAAGTCGGATTGCAAGACGACGATTGATCAAACCAGGCCGGCTTGACCGGTAAAGATGTTGTTCAATTTTTGGTTGATGTGGAGAAACCTATGGGACGTTCGATCCTTGATACTCAATTCGGAACCGGTGGCGCGCTGCCATCGGCCAAAACACGGGCCGCCCTTTGTGCGCCGGGCCATATAGATAAAGTGCTAACGGCTTCAGGAGCCGAAACCGGGCTGGCGTCAAAAGACGCGATTGATCTTGATGCGGATCTGAATTGGCCTGCGCGCGATCAATGGCGGCGGGGCACCTGCACCGCTTTTGCAACGGCGGCACTGGCGGAATTTACCCATGCGAAAAAGACCGGAACGCTGGAAAAATTCTCGCCCGAGTTCTTGTATTGGTGCATGCGCAAAGAACCCGGTTACATGCCGGACCCGTCAATGCCCTATTACGGGTTGGGGGCGACCAAGCTTAATCAGGCCAGCGCGGTTTTGCGCGATTTCGGCCTGTGTCGGGAGGCATCCGCCCCCTATGTGATGGACCCGGCCCCTTCGATGCGACGGCCTAAGGCCGAGGCTTGGAGTGATGCAGCCGCGCATAAATTCACCACGAGCCTGTATCATGACTTTGAAGGCGATCGACCGGATTTCGATATCGCGCTGAGTGTCTATGAGGAACTGGCCGCAGGGCGCCCGGTGGCGGTTGGCTTGCCGGTGTTCGGGCTTGTGGGCAATACGGCGCTCGATAACTGGACAAACAGCCGGAGCCTGTCGACAGGCAAAGTACTTGGTCCGGTTAACCGCCCAGACCTTGTTGATCCGGCGTCTGTGGTGTCGGGGCATGTTGTTTGTGTTACCGGTTTCCAGCCTGATCCGCGTGGGGCCCATGGAGGTTGGTTTATCTTTCGCAACAGCTGGAATTCGCGCTTTAACGATCCGGTGGCGATCTATCATTCCGACACGGTGCCCCGCATTACGCGGCGCGGATACGGTGCTGTGTCAGCCTCGCATGTGCTGGGCTATGCTTTGGAAGTTCTTAGCCTTGCCTAAAGAACCGGCCTAATAGTGGGTGGTGTAGCCCCCATCCACAGCCAATACCTGTCCGGTAATATAGCTCGCCTCCGGTGACGCCAGAAACAGCGCCGCCGGGGCAAGCTCCACCGGTTCACCCCAGCGCCCTAAAGAGGTCGCCACCTCTAGACGTGCTGCGATCTGCGGGTCTTTGCTCGCTGCCAGATTGGGAGCGGTCTTAAAGAAACCTGGCGCAATGGCATTTGCGGTTATCCCGTAGGGGCCAAGCTCTGCGGCGAGGGCGCGGGTCAGACCGTTCAGACCGGCTTTGGCGGTGGCATAGGCGGCATCGCCGGATTGGGCAATGATCCCTGCGATGGACGAGATATTGATGACCCGCCCGCCGTTGCCAGCATCAATCATCAACCGAGCCGCCCGTTGGGACAGGCTGAAAGGCGCGATCAGGTCCGCGTTGATCAACCGCGTGACGTCTTCTGATGAAAATTCAAGCAACCCGCGCCGGTCCCGTACACCGACATTGTTGACAAGGATATTCAGCCCCCTTGGCCTAATCGAATTGAACACTTGTTCCTGTGCGGCTTCATCGGCCACATCAAAGGGCAGGGCCTCTGCATCGCCGCCCTGATCGATGAGCGCCTGCACCGCGCGGTTTACGGTCTTATCGCTGCGGCCATTGACCCAGACCTTCGCCCCTTGCGCGCAGAAAAGCTTTGCGATTTCAAAGCCAAGGCCGCTGCTGCTGCCGGTGATCAGCGCGGTTTGACCGGCAAGGGAAAATGGTTGCATTTGGGGTTCCGTCTGTTCTGTGCTTGCGGCAAGACTACGCGCAAAAGCGTTTGGGTACACCGGTAAAACCACTGTTCTGCCGGGATCATTTGTTCCCAAAGCACACCCGTGCTCTGACATCGGTCTTTATCAAAGGCTAAAACCGTCTTAGGCTAGGGCAAAATGCGCCAAAACCATTCTGAAGGGCGCTGTGATTGTGGGACGGGCAGAACAAGTGTTTCGTGGGGATTCCGGTGTAATACTCAAGGTGCCAAACGGTGTTTTGATCGGCTATGACGAGACCGGCGTGTCGCTGCGCCTGTCCGATGACACGGTCGAGCAATTGCGTCAGCGCTTGGGGCTCGCTCCTGATCCGGAAGCTCTTGCAGAGGCAGCCTATCGCATCGGGGATGTGGATGCGTGGCATTTGAGGCTGGATGCGGACTGGATTCGCTTTGAGGCGCGCCTGCTGGGCTACGATCATCCGCGCGGGTTTTGCCTGTCACGACTGGGGGGCAGCATCATCGCTGATAGCACCGCCCCTGTCTTGGGTATTTTCAGCATCGGTGGGGCGCGGCGGGCGGACCATGAAGAGGGCGCACCGGAATTTCCAGCCCACGTGCTGTCGGCTTTTGATGATATTGGCGCTGTTGGCATGGCGGGGGTCGAACCGGCACCTCAGACCCCTTTGCTGGAACAGCAACGACAGCAAACACAAGATACCCGCGTCGCCAGCGCGTTGTTGTCTCGTTTTCAGACGGCTCAGCGGAGCCTGCCCCTGATCTGTACGCGGGCGGAAACCGACACCTCGATCTGTGCAAGCGATCTGGCCTCTGGCATGGCGCTGCAAAACATCAAACTGGCCATTCATAACCTTAAAGCCGCGGCAGATCTGTGCAACAGGCCCGCGCGCGTGGCCGCCGTTACACTTGATTACGGCGCCGAAGATAGTCTCAGCGATGATGCCACTTTCATTGCCGCGATGCGCGCCATTATGGCAGAGATCAAAGAAGCCATCGGGGAAATGGGTCTGCATGAGCCGCTGTTTCTACTGCGGACTGACGGGCCGGACACACGGGTAAAGGCATTTTGGGAAATGTCTGTGTTTCCCTGCGATTTCAAAGTCACGATGCCCAATCCGGATTATTGTCTGGAACGGGATGCTTTCGGGCGATTGACCGTTGAAAGCCGCGCGATTGCCGCGCTCACGGATGCGATTGTACTGGAAACCCATCTGGCAGGGGAGCCATGGGTTTGTCCGATGTTTTTATTGGCGGAACCGGTAGCCGAGGGGCGAATGCTTCGGGTCACAGCCCAAAGCCTGACCGGTTTGCAGATTGATGACGCCGCACCTTTTGAAACCGGTGCCAATGCCGGTTTTACCCTGCAGGGCGCTGGGGGGATCGTGATCAGCCGAGTTGAAACCGACCCCGATGATCCGAACGGGCTGCTGCTGCATCTTTCGGGGACCTTGCAGGGCGATTCCGTCGAATTGCACTATGCGGTGGGCCATGGCGGGGCTGTCCGGGATACATGGGAAGATCAGGCAACAGGGCTAAAGCGCTGGGCGCTTCCGGCGATCCTGAAAGTGGGTGCGCCATGTTAGAAAATCTAGAAAACATCCCCGCCACGGCCTGTTTGGGAGGGGCCGCCATGCCGATTACCGACTACGTGCGCTCTTTAGGCGGGCATTGGTTTTCCTCGGAGGCATCGCTGGTGAACCAAGACGGCGATGCAGTCACCGGCCTTGCATCGCGTAGCAGCACGGCTACGGCGCGCACTGCCAATGGCAACACTGGAAACTGCACCGTGAAACAGCTTGCCGGACAGCCGTTTTTATCCTTTGAAGACAAGAAGAACAGCGGATTCAGAGTGGACCCAGTGGAGGCACAGCGCTGCCTAAGTCTGGCGATTTTGTTCGGGCGCCCCCAACCGGTGTCTGGCACCCTTGCCGCGATACTGGGTCAGAAAAATGATCAGACGCTGGTCGTGCGCGAGTATAAAAACAGCCTTCAGGTCAGTGCCCGAGAGGGCAAGCCGTCGATCAGCCTGCCCTATAGCCAGACCGGTAAAACCCATTTGTTATTTCTGAGTTTTGACGATGCGGGGGCAACGGCATCCTTTGCAGGCGGACAGGCAGTGAAACTTGGCTGGGCGACCTCGAGCTTTCCGGGGGGGTGCACCGCCTTTATGGCCTGCCGCCGCGATCAGTCGGGGCTGTTTGGCACCCAAGGCCCCAATCAGATTGCCGATTTTCTGGTGCTGCCCGATCTTGATATCCACGGCCCGCAGGGGGAATTGCTGCGCAAGCGGTTGGCGCAGTATCAAACGCAGGTTTTTAGCGATGGGCTTTGACCGCGAGACCACCAAATTAGACAATATCGTGGTGATTTGGATTGATGATCTGATCGATGTTTTCACATGGCGCACCGCCTTTGGCGTAACCATACAAACCCCTAATCTGGACCGGATCATGGGGCAGGGGGTACGGTTTCAAAACGCCTATGCCACGGTGCCGCTTTGTGCGCCATGTCGGGCCGAGCTTACCACGGGGCTGTCGCCCTTTCGCACCGGATTGGTGGATTTGAACCGCGTCTGGCGCGATGCCTTGCCGCCCACGGAAGGCTGGCAATATGATCTGCGCCGTGCAGGTTTTGAAACCTTTACCACCGGTAAAACCGACGGCACCTATAAACCGATGCCGGAAGAATACCGGCGGGTGCTCTTTCACCATGATGTACCGGCGCAAGCCCGTGGCAATCGCAAAAAATATAAGGAATATTGGCACACGGGCCCCGGCATCAAAGGGATCAACCACCCCGAGGATGACGGCAGTCAGGATGACCGCATGTATGACTGGATGGTGGCGCAGAATGCGATTGATCATTTACAGACCATTTCAACCGACCGTCGTCATTTGATCCAGCTCGGCTTTCAGCATCCGCATTACGATCTGGTCTGTCCCGACCGGTTTTATCAGATGTATGACGCCGATCAGATTAAGTGGCCCGATATTGCCGAAGAGGCCGATTTTCACGGCCCCCCCACTGGCATGGCGGTGTATGAGGCGGCCTATATTGCCAATGGTCAGTTTACACCGGAAAAAGCGGGCGAAGACGGCTGGCGGCAGATTGTGCGCGGCTATTTCGCCGCCTGTAGCCATATGGACCATGAGCTTGGGCGCTTTCTGGATGCCTTGGCAAGCTCAGCGATTGCCGAGAATACCACGGTGGTTCTGCTGTCTGACAACGGGTTCAATCTGGGCAACCACGACAGTTTCCATAAAATGAGCCAATGGGACAGTGCCGCCCATGTGCCTTTGGGGATTTGGTCGCCCCGTATGGAAAAAGGACGCACCGTGACTCTGCCGGTGTCGCTGCATAATTTGCCCAAAACCATCATGGATCTGGCCGGCCTGCCGCCGCGCGCCCATTGGGTGTCGGGGCAAAGCCTGCTGCCGCTGATAGATGAGAGTTTCGGAAGCTTTGATGAGAGCAAATCGCCGATCACCTGCGTATTCGGTACGCTATCGGTGCGGCCTTCGGTCAAGGGGTTGGAGCATCTGCGCTACTTCCGGTATCCGAACGGTGAAGAGCATGTCTACGATGTCGTTCATGATCCCGGCGAAACCGAGAATCTGATCGATAGCGCGCCTATTGATCAATTGCGCGATGAACTGGTGCGCGGGGCATTGGATCTGGGACTTGATTTGCGCGGCTATGAGGACCCCGCCAAAGGGGTGAATGCGATGATGGCTGTTGATGGCTCTGTGGTGTTGGCCGGTGGGGTATCGGACAATAATTACTGGGCCTATGGCAAGGATGCCGAAAAGATCAAAGAGGATCGAGACGGCGGCGAGGATACCCTTTGGTACATGGGCGGGCCCGATGATTATGTGCTGCAAGCCCCTGCTAATGTTGAAAAAATCCGCATTGCGACAGTGGTTTCCCGACAGGAAAAAATCGGCGGCGGCGGCAAGAAAATCCGCGTTGCCGCCCATCCCGACAGCCCGATTGAATTTGAGACTTCCGAACGGGTGGTGGTCGAAGTCACCGGCTCAAATGGCGATGACGTCATGTATGGTCCGAAATATGATGGCGCGCAGTTCTTTGGTGGCGCGGGCAACGACCGGCTGGTCGCGCGCTCCAAACGCGGGAAATCCGAACATCACTTTGAAGGGGGTGCCGGAGACGATGTCTTGATCGGCGGGCAGGGCAAAGACTATCTGGATGGTGGCACCGGCAATGATGAAATCTATGGCAAGAACGGCAAAAACATCATCAAGGGCGGCCACGGCAATGATCGGATTTTCGACGGGCCGGGGGCTTCGCGGATTTATACCGGACCGGGCAAAAACCAAGTCACATCAGTGAGCGGTAAAGACGTGATTATTGTCGGTTCAGGTGAAAACACGATCTCCCTTGGCGTTGACCCGACCACCCTTAAGATTGCCTTCGGGGGCATCACGCGGCTGCAGAATTTCAAGCCACAGGACAGCCTGATGTTGATGGGCTGGCCCGAGGGACCACAGGTGTACCAGCGGGGGGGCGATACGATCCTGTCTGCCGCGACCTCTTTCATCGTATTTGAAGAATTTGATCAGCCACAGGCCGTCACGGCGGCAATCAAAAAATAATATCGGGGGCCTTATACGGCCTGCCAGACCTCATATAAAGGACCGTTACGTGAGCCATGTTTTTGATCCCCAAGCGGCGTTGAAGCCGGGCGTAGAAATCATCGAGAACGCTGTCATTGTGCCTTGGGGCAAAGAAGATGCCAAAGGCATTGCGCGTCCTGCGGCGGTTTTTTATCCGGATGGAAAGATTTGTGAAACGGCGGTGTGTTACCGCTCGGTTGGACGAGAGACAACGCTGCCCACGGCCTTTCCCGCAGAAGATGAAATAGCCGAAACGATTGACGAAACTGTCTTGTTCGGCGGGATTGGCTATGGCCATTTCGGCCATGCTTTGTGCGAATCTTTGGGGCGGCTCTGGCCTTTGGATGATCCGGAATACCAGATCGATTCCGTTTATTTTATTCCCAAGGCGCAAAAGACTTGGGTGAAGAATGCGTTGAACGGGCTGACCCCGCTTTTACGGGCTTTGGATGTCACACAGCGGGCCTTTGCCAGCAACACGCCGATCCGTGTCAAACGTCTGATCGTGCCACCGCAGGGTTTTGGCGTTCATGAAATGATTTTGGGCGCACCGGAGTTTCGCGCCTTTATGCGCAACCGGTTGAAAGCCGATGCGCCCCATGACACGGGGCGCAAGATTTTCATCTCGCGCAGCAAACTCTATAGCAAGCGCGGCCGGATTTTGCAGGAAATAGAAATCGAAGCCCACCTGCAGGCCGAAGGCTATGAGGTGTTTCACCCGCAAGAGCACAATCTAAAAACCCAGCTAGAGACCTATCGCAGTGCCGATACGGTCATCTCCACCGATAATTCGGCTCTGCATCTGGCGGCGTTTGTGCTGCCGGAAGGGGCCAAAGTCGCGATCCTGATCCGACGTCCGGGAGAGATTTACAAGGACTTCGTCGGGCAGTTGTCCCAATTCGCCAAGATTGATCCGGTGATCATCGATACCGGCGCGGCCTATTGGGCCAAAAAGGCAAAGCGGGTGCAGTTTAATGAAGTCTATACCCAAGCCGATTTCCCTGAAATGGGGGCGGCATTGGCGGCGGCAGGGTTCGTTGAACAGGGCGATTGGCCTGCGGCGGATGCAGACGCGGTGACGGCGCAAGTTGCGCGACTTTCTGAAAATCTTGGCTATGAGCTGGTACCCGTTACGCCCCCGGCCAAGTGATGCTTTTGCCCTGATTTCAGCTGTTTTTGATCCGCTACGCGGGCTTGTCCGCACAATGGAACGAACAAGCCCGCGTTGACGGCGCGCTTCCCAGCGCGATTGTCCTTGCCAAAGAGGTAGTCTCTGGCACTGTTGGGTGGGACTGGGGCGTTGTTTGGTGCGACAGGTCCGTGCGGGAGGAATGATCATGAGAATTGGGGCGGATACACCTGCTATTATTACCGGCGGCGGTTCGGGTCTTGGTGCGGCAAACGCACGGCATTTGGCCGGGTTAGGTGCGAAGCTGGCGATTTTTGATCGCGATGCTGACGCAGGACAGGCGGTGGCCGATGAAATCGGCGGGGTCTTCTGTGCGGCGGATGTTAGTGATCCCGAAAGCCTGACAGCCGGTTTTAAAAAGGCCCGATCCGCCCACGGTCAGGAACGTATCCTGATCTGTTGCGCCGGTATTGCTCCGGCCCAAAAGACCGCAAGCAAGGGCCAACCCCATGATCCGGCGCTTTTTGCCACAACCCTGTCGGTCAACTTGAACGGCAGCTTTTTTGCCGCGTCTCAGGCCGCGGCGGGCATGTCTGTTGCCGACCCCATCACTGCGGATGGCGGGCGCGGAGTGATCATCATGACCGCCTCTGTGGCCGGATATGAAGGGCAGATTGGGCAGGCGGCCTATGCGGCCTCTAAGGCTGGGGTGATTGGCCTCACTGTGCCCATGGCCCGTGATCTGGCCCGCGATGGCATTCGGGTCATGGCGATTGCACCGGGGCTGTTCAAAACGCCGATGCTTTTGGGGTTGCCCGAAGAGGTACAGCAATCCCTTGGCCAACAGGTGCCCTTCCCGGCCCGGCTGGCAGACCCGATAGAATATGCCATGCTGGCTCAACAGATTTGTGAAAACGACATGCTGAACGGATCGGTGATCCGCTTGGATGGCGCCATACGGTTAGGACCTCGATAATGATAGAACATTGCGTCTTTTTGAAACTCCACGCGGATGCTGATCTGGTGGAATTACAAGAAACACTGGACGGGCTGGCCAATTTGCAGGAAGATATGTCAGGGTTTCTGTCCTTTCGGGCGGGGGCGAACCACGACTTTGAGGGAAAGTCGCCGGATTATCCGTGGGGGTTCATCGCAACTTTTGCCGATAGTGCGGCCTTGCAGGCCTATGCGCAGGACCCGCGCCACAAAGCGCTTGGCAGCCGGTTGGTGGCACAATGCATCGGCGGAGCCGACGGTATTCTGGTGATGGATTTGGGGATAGATCCGCCAGAGGACGACATCGCAGCACTGGCCTAGGGCCGGTGCCGAACCAAATGGGAGGAGCGGCATGTTTACCGCAACAATGAGTTTTGATCTTGGCGAAGAGGTCAACGCGCTGCGCGATATGGTGCACCGATGGGCGCAGGAACGCGTTAAACCCATGGCCGCCGACATCGACAGCAGCAACAGTTTCCCCGCCCCCCTGTGGCAAGAGATGGGATCGCTTGGCCTCCTGGGGATCACCGTTCCCGAGGCTTTGGGCGGTGCAGGCATGAGCTATCTGGCCCATGTGGTCGCCACCGAAGAAATCGCCCGGGCCTCGGCCTCTGTGGCGCTGTCATACGGGGCGCATTCCAACCTTTGTGTGAACCAGATCAAACTGAACGGCAGCCCTGCACAGCAGGAAAAATACCTGCCCGGATTGATCTCTGGTCAGCAGGTTGGTGCCTTGGCGATGAGCGAAGCCGGCGCGGGCTCTGATGTGGTGGGCATGAAACTGCGGGCTGAGAAAAAGAACGGCTATTATACGTTGAACGGCACAAAATACTGGATCACCAACGGGCCGGACGCCGACACGCTGGTGGTCTATGCAAAAACCGATCCTGAAGCTGGCTCCAAGGGAATGACGGCTTTTCTGATCGAAAAGGACATGGCGGGTTTTTCCACCTCAAAGCATTTTGACAAAATGGGAATGCGGGGATCTAACACGGCTGAACTGGTGTTTGAGGATGTGCAAGTCCCCTTTGAAAACGTTCTCGGCGAAGAGGGGCGCGGTGTGGCCGTGTTGATGAGCGGGCTGGACTATGAACGCGTGGTGCTATCGGGCATTGGCACCGGCATTATGGCCGCTGCCTTGGACGAAATCATGCCCTATCTGGCTGAGCGCAAGCAATTCGGCAAACCCATCGGCTCGTTTCAATTGATGCAGGGCAAAATCGCCGACATCTACACCAAGATGAACTCGGCCCGCGCCTATACCTATGAGGTGGCCAAGGCCTGTGATCGCGGGGCGGTGACCCGGCAGGATGCAGCGGCCTGTGTGCTTTATGCCTCCGAGGAAGCCATGAACGTCGCTCATCAGGCGGTGCAGGCCATGGGCGGGGCGGGCTTTATGAATGACAGCACGGTCAGCCGGCTATTCCGCGATGCCAAACTGATGGAGATCGGCGCGGGCACCAGCGAAATCCGCCGGATGCTGATCGGGCGTGAAATGATGGGAGCTATGGAATGAGCAAACCCGCGCCTCGTGATACGGCTCATGCGGTAACCGATACGATCAACCGCGTGTTAGAGGAGCAACGCGCCTATGAAGAGGCCCGCGCCACACGGCTTGGGCAGGGCGCTGAAAAGCTCACTGCCCCTTTGGGGGGATTGATTAACAAAGCAATACCGGCCTCTACGGTGCGCGCAGGGCTTGATCTGGCGGATCGCGCCGTTGGGGTGACTCTGCCAAAATCGCTGACGGATCACGATGTGAATGACCTGCGGGCCTGCGATGATGCAGCGCTAAAAGTGCAAGCCTGGGCGCAAGGCGTGAATGCGGCCTCTGGCGGGGCGGCAGGTTTTTTTGGCATGGCGGGCATGACGGCGGATATTCCGGCCACTTTGGCGCTGGCTGCGCGCAATGTCCGCGCCACAGGGGTGAGCTATGGTTTTGACGGCAACAGTGAAGAGGACCGTCTGTTCCGCCTGATGGTTCTAGAAGCCGCAACCGTGCAAGCAGGGGATAAACGGCGTGACACCTTAGACAACCTGAACGCACTGGCGCGGCACCTCAATTCACCCGAGGGGCGGATGATCATGTCCAAAGGCGGGGAATGGGTAACCGATAAAGTGGTGGAACGGGTGGCGCGTGCCTTGGGTCTTTCTTTGGCGGGACGCAAAGCCGCGCAGATTGTACCGGTGGTCGGTGGTGTGGTTGCGGCCACGGTCAATGCCAGCTTTCAGGCCGATGTGGCCCGCGCGGCGCGTTATGCCTATCGGCAACGTTGGTTCATGGCGCGACAGTTATTGAGCGGAGACACGACATGAAGCTCAGCAGTCAGGTATTGACCGGATCAGACGGGTATAAGGCCAATGAGGCCGCCCACCTTGAGGCCCTGCAACAGGTCGCTGAAGCCGCTGCGCTTGCGGCTGCTGGCGGCGGAGAACGGGCGCGGGCGCGCCATATCGCGCGGGGCAAGATGCTACCGCGCGAACGTGTGGAACGCCTGCTCGATCCCGGATCACCCTTTCTGGAAGTTGGCCAGTTTGCGGCCCATGGGCTTTATGACGGGGCCTCGCCCTGTGCCGGTGTGATCGCAGGGATTGGGCTGGTCGAGGGCCGTGAGGTCATGATCATCTGCAATGATGCGACGGTCAAAGGCGGCACCTATTACCCGATGACGGTGAAAAAACACCTGCGGGCCCAAGAGATTGCCGAAGAAAACAACCTGCCCTGTATCTATCTGGTCGATAGTGGCGGGGCCAACCTGCCCAATCAGGACGAAGTCTTTCCCGACAGGGACCATTTTGGCCGGATTTTCTTTAACCAAGCCAACATGAGCGCCAAGGGCATCGCCCAGATCGCCGTGGTCATGGGGTCTTGCACGGCAGGCGGGGCCTATGTACCGGCGATGTCGGATGTGACCATTATTGTCAAAGAACAGGGCACGATTTTTCTGGCCGGTCCGCCTTTGGTCAAAGCTGCCACCGGCGAAGTGGTCAGTGCCGAGGATTTGGGCGGTGGCGATGTGCACACACGCCTGTCCGGTGTGGCGGATTATCTGGCCGAAGACGATGCCCATGCGCTGGCCCTTGCGCGCCAAGCGGTTTCCAACCTGAATATCACCCACCCAAGCCAGCTTGATCTGCGCACGCCCGAAGATCCGGCCTATGATCCGGCAGAGCTGTTGGGCGTGGTGCCAGCAGATTTAAAGACCCCCCATGATATCCGCGAAGTGATCGCGCGGCTGGTGGATGGCTCGCGTTTTGATGAATTCAAAGCCCGCTACGGGGCAACGCTGGTCTGTGGTTTTGCCCATGTAATGGGAATACCGGTGGGGATCATCGCCAATAACGGTGTGTTGTTTTCCGAAAGCGCCACCAAGGGTGCACATTTTGTAGAGCTGTGTTCCCAGCGCAATATCCCGTTGGTTTTCCTGCAGAATATCACCGGTTTCATGGTCGGGCAGAAATACGAAAGCGGCGGTATCGCCAAAGATGGCGCAAAGCTGGTGACGGCGGTGGCCACTACCAAAGTGCCCAAGATCACCATGCTGGTCGGGGGCTCTTTCGGGGCGGGGAATTACGGGATGTGCGGGCGCGCTTATGCGCCGCGGTTCCTGTGGACTTGGCCCAATTCCCGCATCTCGGTGATGGGGGGCGCACAGGCGGCGGGGGTGCTGGCGACAGTCAAACGCGATGCCATCGAACGCGCGGGGCAAAGCTGGAGTACGGCGGAAGAGGCGGCCTTCAAGCAGCCCACCATTGATATGTTCGAACGCCAAAGCCATCCGCTCTATGCTGCCGCACGGCTGTGGGATGATGGTATTATTGATCCACGCAAATCCCGCGATGTTTTGGCCCTGTCCCTGCGTGCCGCCCTGAATGCCCCGATCGAGCCGACTCGATTTGGCCTATTTAGGATGTAAGCCAGTGATGCAAAACCAGTTCCGCCCAAAAGCCCCCAGTCAGGAAGGCGCGTCATGTTTTCAAAAATCCTGATCGCCAATCGCGGTGAAATCGCCTGTCGGGTGATCACCACAGCCCGCAAGTTGGGCATTGCAACGGTGGCCGTCTATTCGGAAGCGGATGCCGGGGCCAAACATGTTCAGATGGCGGATGAAGCGGTTCATATCGGCCCACCCGCGGTTGCCGAAAGCTATTTGCGCGGGGAGCGAATCATGGAGGCGGCATTGAACACCGGCGCGCAAGCGATCCATCCGGGCTATGGGTTTTTGTCGGAAAATCCTGATTTTGTTGATGCGGTCACGGCAGCAGGGCTGGTGTTTATCGGCCCCACCGCCGATGCCATTCGCGCCATGGGGCTCAAGGATGCGGCAAAGGTTTTGATGGAAAAAGCGGGCGTGCCGGTGGTGCCGGGGTATCACGGTGCGGATCAAGACGCCGATTTTCTGGCCGATAAAGCCGCAGAGATCGGTTATCCGGTTCTGATCAAGGCCCGCGCGGGCGGCGGCGGGAAGGGCATGCGGCTTGTGCAGCACCCCGGAGATTTCGCTGCAGCCTTGCAGGGGGCGCAGCGCGAAGGGCAGTCGAGTTTCGGCGATCCTGCGGTTTTGGTCGAGAAATACATCGAGCAGCCGCGCCATATCGAAATTCAGGTGTTTGGCGATACCCACGGCAATGTGGTGCATCTGTTTGAACGGGACTGTTCTTTGCAGCGCCGCCATCAAAAGGTCATCGAAGAGGCCCCAGCGCCGGATATGACAGCCGAAATCCGCAATGCCATGGGCCAAGCGGCGGTCGAGGCCGCCAAAGCCATTGCCTATCAGGGGGCAGGCACAGTGGAGTTTATCGTCGACGGCTCAAACGGTCTGCGCGCCGACGGGTTCTGGTTTATGGAAATGAACACCCGTTTGCAGGTTGAACACCCCGTATCCGAAGCGATTACCGGGCTGGATATTGTTGCCCTGCAATTGCGCGTCGCCGCCGGAGAGGCGCTGCCGTTTCAGCAGTCCGACCTTACAATTAAGGGTTGGGCTTTTGAGGCGCGCGTCTATGCCGAAGATCCGACCAAGGGCTTTTTGCCCGCTACCGGCACGCTCGATCATTTGGCATTTCCTAGCGGGGCCGTCTTTGCCGACGCGCCTCTGCGTATTGATAGCGGGGTGCGTGCAGGGGATGTGGTATCGCCGTGGTATGATCCAATGATCGCCAAAATCATCACCCATGGCCCGACCCGCGCCATTGCCCTGCAACAGTTGGGCGCGGCCTTAGCACAAACCGAACTCTCGGGTGTGACGACGAATCTTGCCTTTCTGGGCGCGCTTTGCCGCCATGACGGGTTTGCGGCAGGGCAGGTTGATACAGGCCTGATTGCCCGTGACGAGACAGAGCTGGTGGCCCCACCCACGCTGCCCTTTGTCGCGGTTGCCGTTGCGGCTGTTGTCGCTCAGGCTGAACCGGATCAAGGGCCATGGCAAGACCTGCGCGGGTTTCGCAATTGGGAAGTGCCGCGCGCTTATCAGCGGGTTATCCATGGAGAAGTTGCCTTTGATGCAGTGCTAACGTCGCTTGACGCCACCGCAACGCGGGTCACGATTGACGAGCAATCCGCCATCGTAACCCGCGCTAGCGACGGCGGCATGCATGTATCACAGGGCGGGCAGGATCAAACTTGTAGAACGGCACTGTCAAAGGATCGTGTGACGGTATTTGCCGCTCAGGGGGCCTTTGGGTTTAGCGTTCCGGATGCTTTGGATGTCGGGGCGGTGGATGGGGCGGGCAGTGATGCTATTCTTGCCCCGATGCCCGGCGTGGTAAAGGATGTGATCGCCTTGGTTGGACAATCGGTTCAAAAAGGTGATCCGTTGATCATTCTGGAAGCGATGAAGATGGAGCACAGCTTGCTGGCCCCACGAGACGGCGTCATTGAACAGATCACCACCCAGACCGGTGCCCAAGTCGAAGATGGCAGCCTGCTTGTTCAACTGCAAACCGCTGAGACCCCGTAAAACGACTCTGGTCGAAGGGGATCAAAACCCTTATGTGCGATGAACGATCAATGTGGGACACGCGGTAAAGGAATGCCAGCCATGTGTATGACGACTGCTCAACGGGTGGCCCGTCAGGGGCGGGATCTGGTTTATCCGACGGGGTCTGGCTGGCAGGCGGGGGAAACGCGGCTGATTGATTTGATTGATCCGGCGACCGAATGCTGTTGGGCCAGACTGCCGATGGCCGATGCAGCGGATGTGGATCAGGCAGTGGCCAAAGCCAAGGCGTTTTCCCACAGCCTGTATCTGGGGCAGGTCGACCATGATCCTTTGGGGATTTTGGCTCGGCTGATTGAGGAAATTTCCGCACGGCGCGAAGAATTCGCCACGGTGATCTCGCGTGAAATGGGTGCCCCTATCGACTTTGCCCGCAGCAAGCAGGTGGATGCGGCGATTGGGCATTTGCAGGTGATCCTGGCAGAGGCAACAGCCGCAGCGCAAGAGGTGCTGACCCACCCGCCTGCCCATGCGGTGCGCTATGAGGCTTTGGGCGTGGCGGCCTTGATTACCCCGTGGAATTGGCCGCTGAATCAGGTCGCTCTCAAGGTTGGCGCGGCGCTGGCGGCGGGCTGCACGATGATATTGAAACCATCGGAACACGGGGCGCTCTCTGCCATGCTGTTTGCCGATTGCATGGCCGCGGCAGGGGCACCAGACGGGCTGTTTTCCGTCCTGATCGGTGATGGTGCGGTAGGCGAAATGCTGGTGCAACAGGCTGAGGTGGATGTGATTTCCTTTACCGGCTCTACCGAAGTTGGTCGCCAAATTGCAGCCACAGCAGGTCGGAACCTGACGCCGGTTTTGCTGGAACTGGGCGGGAAGTCGGCCAATATCTTACTTCAGGATTGCGATGTCGAAACCGCTGTTAAACAGGGGGTGGCCCACTGTTTTCGCAACGCCGGGCAATCCTGCAATGCCGCCAGCCGCATGTTGGTGGCACGCCCGATCTACGAGTCAGTTGTGACGCGCGCTGCTGCGGAAGCCGCGGAATATATCTTTGCTGATCCAAAGGCTTCTGGTCCCCATCAGGGGCCGCTGGTGAACCGTGCGCAATGGGATCATGTACAGCGCTGCATTCAAAACGCCGTAACCGACGGGGCGCGTCTTGTTGCAGGCGGGGCGGGGCGATTTGATCCATTGCAGGTCGGGTATTTCCCCAAGCCCACGGTTTTTGCCGATGTCACGCCCAAGATGCGGCTGTTTCGCGAAGAAGTCTTTGGGCCGGTTCTGTCGATAACGCCGTTTGACGACATCGACCATGCCATCGCCTTGGCCAACGCTAGCGCCTATGGGCTGGCAGCCTATGTGCAGTCCTCGGATGGCAAAGCCGCCGCGTCGGTGGCGCGGCAGCTGGCGGTGGGGATGGTGCAAATCAATGGCAACAGCCGCGCGGCGGGCGCGCCGTTTGGCGGGCGCAAGGCATCCGGATATGGTCGCGAAGCCGGCCTTTGGGGGGTGCGGGCCTTTCAGACGGTCAAATCGGTCAGCGGGTTATAAGGGGCCAATATTACCAAAGCCAATCCCCTAGAACACCAAAATATCGTCAGCTTCAACAACAGCATTCTGTTCAAACGTCGCAACTAGAATTTGATCGGAGGCACCGTTGCCGTCTGCATCGAACCAAAGCTGCCCTGAGGCCTGATCAAAAATAAACCGGTCATTTGCATCCTGTGCCGTTGTCCCGGCTGCAAACTGAGCGGCGTCCAGCACACCAGCAGAGACGGCCCCGCCCAAGATGCTTCCTTTGAATTTCAGCGTGTCGTCATCGGTGGCTACCGTTTCAAAATCGATGATACGGTCGACATTGGTTGGCCCGATCGCACGATCGAAGACAAAGGTATCGTCCCCTGCTTGCCCTTTTAGGGTGTCAGATCCTTCGCGACCAACGATTGTATTGTCGTACGGTGTGCCGATGATAGTGTTGTCCAACCCATTACCGATACCATTGAAATTGACTGGATTTCCGTCCTTGGACAGCACGTTTTGCATGTACAGCTTTTCTACATGCGCCCCAAGCGCAAAAGAACCGTAAGCCTTGACTACATCAATGCCCCCACCGGCTTTTTCCACGGCCATATCACCCGGTGCGCGCAACAAATACGTATCATTGCCAGCACCTCCGATCAGAACATCATTGTTCTTGCCGCCATCCAGTATGTTGTCACCGTCATTGCCAGTGATCCGGTTCATAAGGCCGTTGCCTGCCCCAAGAATGGCATCCCCCGTCAATTCCAGATTCTCGATGTGTTTGCGGCCCATACGGAAATCAATCGAACTGACAACTGTGTCGACCCCATCCCATTTTCGACTTTCAGCTACCCGATCACCCGGATTATCAACAAAAATCCGATCGGAGCCCGGCCCGCCAATCAAAAGATCTGCTCCGATGCCTCCGTCAAGGATATCGTCACCGGCGAGACCGGATAGGGTGTCATTACCCGTCCCGCCAAGCAAGTTGTCATGATCGGGCGTTCCCAGAACGTCTTTATCATCTTCGATCGGCAGACTGCCATCAATCAACAAATTGTCGCCAGGCAGGGTGATCTCCCAGATGTTGCCAGCAGCAATAAACGCCGAGTTATTATCGGTGCGCACAATGTCATCAGCCCCCCACAGATAGGCCGAGGTTTCCGTGTCGAGCAGGGCTCCGTTCTGATCGTATTCTTTTAAGCGACCTTCCTGAATGCCCGAAAAATCAAGGACAGAATAGCCGATGACAAAACCATCTTCGGTGGTAATGACGAGGGGAATATCCTGGCGGGCTTTGGTGACTTCGGTATTGACCATTGTCGGGGCAACTACCTGAGTTCCGTTTGCGTCTAGAATTGAAAACCAGGTAGAGGTTTGATCAGTGTCAGGACCGGAACTGGTGCCGCTTTCCACCCAAACCGCAAGGATATTGCCGTTTGCAAGGGTTTCGAGCTGAACCGCTGGCGTTGCGCCGAACTGCACAGAGGATGTGTTTCCTAGTGAAATCACATCGCTTGCGAAACTGCCGTCTTTATTAATAAGCCGCAGTGCAGCTGGTGCACCGATAGAAACCGGCGCGGACCAAGCGACTGCAACGGTATCTCCGACTTCGGTCAGATCAAAATTCAGTTGCGAGTTATGGCTGGCGCGGCCCGAGCCAATGGACGTGCTCATCGCGACAGATGAACCGTCAGGATTCACGATCTTAAAGACAAACTGGTTGAGGATGGTGGTATTATCGACAAGCGCAATGGTTCCGTCAGACAACGAAATCGCCTGCTGTAGCATTTCGCCAGAGGCCTTGCCTGAAGCATCCGTCTGCCCCATGGCCCCTTGATCGTTGGTATTTGAAAAAGGTAACGCATGGGTATCACCGATCTTGGCCCCTGTTTCGGCGTCCAGAGTGATATAGACGTCGCTGTGTTTCAGTGGCAGGCCTCCACCGGTTAAGCGGAAATAGAGGTTAAACGTGCCGTCCTCGTTATCGTGAATAAAATATGGATCGATACGGCCAAATCCGCCGGGCGCAGGTTCATATTCCAACGCTTCGAAAACAACGCCGTCGTCGTCAAAAGCGGAAATTCGATTGCCTAATACTGCAATACCTTTGTCGCCGACTCGAAAAACCCGGCCTCCTGCCAATCCGATTTCATCGATGGTAAGAGCGACGTTGATATCAATTGCCATTGTTTTAAACTTTCTACTTGTTACTAAAAAACCTTGCTTTTGTGCTGAAACTAGATGGTATTGGACAAACGGTATCCTCAATTTTGGAAAGAAGATTACATAATCAGATTATTCTGTCGATGATTTCGTCGTCTCTACCACATTTCTATCGCAAAGAGGGATGGGTATTTTGATCCATTTGCCCGTGAGTTGGTGAACTTTGGCGCACCAAGTTACTTCATGCAGGGTTACAGGTTGCTAGCGCTTTGTGAGCATGTCTCTTTTGTGTTAGAACTATCCGCATGTCGCCCCAGCCGAAACTTTGAGCGGAAGCGCAGGTCGCTGCCTCTCTCAGCTGGTATATTTTCAGTGTGTTTTGGCGATTTTACCATCCCACGGTTCGGAAGGGATTTTGAGTTCTTCCGGATCAGCTTCATAAGAAGGTGTCATGATTTGGACTTTGTTCTCATTAAACACATCCACGATATTGCGGTGTAAATCCGACAGAATGCGCGGAATGCTCGCGCCGCGTGTGGTGTAGGCGTTGATCTGATAGTTAATGGCGTAATCGGCCAATTGCGTCCAAAGCACAAACGACGGGGGCGATTTCTTTAGATCACGTGTTCGACGCGCGGCCTCAATCAACATCGCTTCAACTTTGTCTTGGGGCTCTTCATAGCCAATACCTACAGTGGTGTGTACAAGCAAACCTCGCCCGTCAATTTTTCGCGAGTAATTTACAACTTCAGAATCCAGAAGCTGGGCGTTGGGAATACTAACCATTTCGTTCTTGACTGATTTTATCAGGGTTTCCATCAGTTTTATTTCAACGACATCGCCAATCTGCTCACCGACTTTAATCCGATCCCCGACATTTGTGCTGCGACGGTAAATGACAAACAGGCCTGCCATCATGTTGCTTACAACGGTATTTGAGCCGAGTGAAACCATAATGCCAGCCAGGATCGTGAGGCCTTGAAAGGCCTTGCTGTCGGACCCCGGAATATGCGGATAGGCAAAGACAATCGCTACCGCAATAATCCCAACGCGAGCGATATTAAAAGTTGGTTTGACCCAATGCGGCTCAAACTCACGCAATTCAAAAGTTCCGGCCTCGATGTTCTCCATAAAGAGCTCAAGCCCACGTATCAGATATCGAGTGATGATGACGATAATTGTCAGGGTAACGAGATTGGGAAGGTAGCCCATACCATTAGCCATAGCGTCGATAATGGGTTGTGAAATGTAGGTCAGGAGTAGTTCAGCCAATGGTCTTGTCTGTGCAAAAGACAGCAACACAAACGTCAAATAGTAATAAAACCCAAAAAAGTAGCCGACCCAAAGCAAGATGTTTGTGATAAAACTGGCTAGCTGTGCGACGGCTTTCCCTTTGACAATTTCATTTGTGGCCTCCTCGACGGAGGTGATGCGTTTGAGTGCAAATCGCTCTACCCAACCAATTAGACGTCTGCGAAGGCGAGAAAAGAAAACGGTCAAAAGAATAAATGCAACGGTCAAAGCAAAAGCAAGTAAACTGCTCTCGATCAATGCTTCATCGGTTCGTCCGAATCGGTAGTTTTCTATGGCGGTTTTGATTGCTTCTGCGTGAAGTTGCGCCAGAAGTTCTATGCCGATCTGTTCGGATTTCGCATCGGCAGGAGTGGCGATCGTCAGTATACGGCCATTCGCTGAGATGGCAAAGCCGAACTCGCTGCCGCTAACGTCAAAAGACAACTCAACAGAACTGGGAAGATCAGCGACCTCAATAATGCGTTTTTCGACTTTTTCAGCCCGTTCGGACGCGGGTAAAGCACTTGTGCCGCGCAGTTCAAACAGTGTCTCACCATCAATCACCACAGGAGCAAGAAAATCGGGGTCTTCGGTGGATTGGGTTTTTGGAGCGATTTCGACTGCCTCTGCACCGTCTTGGGTGCGACCAACATCAGGCAGGAAAACAAGCGAAACCATCAACAGCATGACCCAAGTGCCTAGTTTGATCCTTAGCTTTCCGCTAAGTGGAAATTTCAAGTTTTTCATTTGGCGCCTTTGTTGTCTGTCGACGGGATCGTTTTTAAACATGACCGAAAATTGTATTACGTTTCTTGGATGAGATGCACGTCTCGTTGTGGGAAAGGGATGGAAATGCCCTCAGAATCAAATCGTTCTTTTACTTGACCTGTCAAATCCCAATAAACTGTCCAATAGTCGTCCGATTTTGACCAAGGTCGGCAAAAGATATTGACCGAGCTATCCCCTAGTTCTCCAACAAAAATCATTGGCTCCGGATCCTTCAGACACAAAGGGTGAGCTGAAACCAGTTCCTTTAGTACTTTGATTCCGTGCGCGGCGTCATCTGCGTATCCGATCCCGAAAACCAGATCGACACGTCGCTCAGGCGAGGCGCTGACATTGGTAATAACATCGCCCCAAATTTTGGAATTGGGCACAACGATAATTTGATTATCGAATGTACGGATTTGGGTGGAGACCACCGACATTTCATCCACAAACCCCGAGGCCCCACCGACTTCTATGTAATCGCCAGTGTCAAAGGGTTTCAGGATCATGATCATTAGTCCACTTGCCAAATTGCTGAGTGTATCCTGCATGGCAAAGCCGAGAATAAAAGAGAGCCCCCCGAAAACTGCAAAAAGTGGTGTGACATTGACGCCGAATAATCCCAGAACGATCAATGTTCCAAGCGCAAATGTTGCCCAATAGACAGAATTAACAATGAAACGTTGAAGCAGGCGCGACATATTCGGGACACGTTGTAAGCCCTTTGTTGTTGTACGGCGCAGAAGTTTTGCAATGATATACATAAGAAAGAGCGCGACGAGAAATCCAAGTGCCTTGAAAAAGAACCCGATTCCGCCATCTGCTGATGTGGCCCAGCGTTTGACCAGTTCAAGTAAAGTTCTTGGGTCGGTCGTTCGAACTGCCTCAAGGCGCAACGCTGACAGGTATTTGTCGTGCACGGCGATTTCTTCTGCTGCCGCGCCTTTACGCCGCCATGCCTCGACAACCGTGTCATAGCTGTTCTGGAATCTACTTTGCTGCTCTACCGCCACCGCGAGTTCTTCTCGCAAGACTGCACTGCGTACTTCATTCGCGTTCACTAGTTCGAGATTCAAAGCGGCAATATTTTGCAAAGCTGCTTTGATGTTCTCTTGCCATTGCGCTGAGAGATCGCCAAGTTCGTCGGCTGTCATGGGAACGGTTAGTATCGCCAGTTCTTCTGCTGATGTCGAAGTAGAGGCGGAGTCTGGAATCAAGAAGCCGGGAGAAGATTGTTCTTGTGCATATAAAAATGTGCTTAGCGTAAGGCCGAGAACCAATACAGATATCATCGCGCGTATGCTCATTTGAGATCAACTCTATTGTTTCTAAGTGGGATGTCGTTGTGTTCTTACAGTATTCAATTTTTGGCATATTTCCAGAAATTTCGGAGTGTGAGTTGTCATCGCCACGGAATGGCTGCAGTGTCCGGTTCACTGTTGAAGGGGCGGTAGGGCCGCAGGAAAGGCACTGTTTTTGGTGTTCCCCTTCAGCGCGTTCATTAGGGCCGTCGTTTGATAAGTCTTGCGATAGGACCGCGCAAAAGCGAATAGGGCAGGGCACAAAGGATAAAGGCCACCAATACAGATTCCAGAAAGCGGACTTTGCCCAGCGAGGCCCACGCCAAAGTAATGGAGTGCTTTCCTGCCTTTGCGGCCCCGAATAGGGCCTGCAGGAACGGGGTGGCGTTTCTGCGGCCATCACTGAGACCTAAAAGGATGCCAACCGTTGGCTGAATGAAAAGCCGAAGGCTAAATGGCCCAGCCAGACGTTCCGCCAGATTAGCACCGAGTTCGGGATCTTTACGGGCAGGTTTTCCAAGCAGATTGCATTCTATTGGCAGACTATACCGGTGGCTGCGGAATACTGCTCTCTTTTATATCCGGAAACGGTATGTCTCTTTCCATACTCCCTTGGTTCAAGGGGTCCGAGGTAGATATCGGCAGAGCCAGCTGATCAGCCGACCAGTATCATTTTTGCTGAAAAAGTCTGCCAAGATAAAAGCGACACCTGTGCATTACAGGTGCCGCTGATTTTTTACCCGAGGATCAGGTTCGGAAGGGTCATCGAAATCGCAGGGATGAAGGTAATCATCATCAAGGCGACAAAGATTGCCAGATAGAAGGGCCAGATGGTGCGTACGGCTTTTTCCATCGGGAGCTTACCCACGGCACATCCGACAAACAGACAGGATCCAACCGGTGGTGTGCAAAGGCCGAGGCCGAGATTCACCAAGAGGATCATACCAAATTGCACCGGATCAATCCCGAGCGCATTGGCAACGGGCAGGAAGATCGGCGTGCAGATCAGGATCAGCGCCGCCATATCCATGATCATCCCCAACAGCAGCAGCACGACGTTGATCATCAAGAGGATCAGGATCGGATTTTCCGTTATCCCCGTCAGCAAAGTCACCATTTTTGTTGGCACGCGGTAGTAGGTCAGCATGTAAGCAAACGCCGCAGCACAGGCGATCAGGATCATCACCATGGCGGTTGTTTTAACCGACTGGTTCACCGCAATCTTGAAGTTATCCCAGGTGATCGAGCGATAGACCAAGAGGGTTACAAGGAAAGCATAGATGACACCAAACGCACCGGATTCGGTGACGGTAAAGACGCCGGACAGCACACCACCAACGATGATAACAGCGGTCAACAGACCCGGAATAGCTCCGATAAAGGCAAAGAGAAGCGCGTACCAACCGGGGAATTGTTCTGATTGATACCCGCGTTTAACCGCAACGACATAGGCCGCAGTGGCAAGGCAGACGCACATCAGAATACCGGGGATAACGCCTGCAAGGAACAGTTTCGAGATCGAAACCGCGCCGCCTGCGGCAATAGAGTAGATGATCATATTGTGGCTTGGCGGGATAATAATCCCCGCGATGGAAGACGTGACGGTTACGTTTACCGCATAATCCGCGTCATACCCTTTGTCCTTCATCACCGGGATCAGGATAGAGCCGAGGGCGGAAATATCCGCAATCGCTGATCCTGAAATGCCACCGAACAGCATCGAGGACAGAACATTCACGATACCAAGGCCGCCGCGCACAGCCCCTACGGCGGCTTGGGCGAATTTCACCAGCCTTATGGCGATGCCACCGTGGAACATCAGCTCACCGGCAAAGATAAAGAACGGAATGGCCAAGAGCGAAAAGACGTTAATGCCTGAAATGATCCGCTGAAAGCCAACCATCAGCGGTAGGCCTTCGAACCAGAAAGCGGCGATGGCCGAGATACCCAGTGCAAAAGCAACAGGCGCGCCAATCGCAACGCAAAAGATAAATACCCCTAAAAGTAGTGCGAGTCCCATGTCCCGTCCTTATTCAATACTGTCGACGCGGGTGTCCCGCCCAAGGAAAAGCTTCACCAAATGGCCAAGCGAAAACAGGAGGATCAAACCTCCGCAAATTGTAAGCGGCAGCGAGCGCATGCCCTCTGGCCATTGGATCATTGGAATAAGCGTGTTCCATTTGAACATGGTCAGCAAACCGCCATACCAGAGCATAAGCCCGCCAAAGACCGCCATCATCAGATCGGTCAAAAAGACCAGAACCGTGCGGATACGCTTGGGCACGGAAGTGCGCAGAATGACCACCGAAAGGTGGGTGTTTTCCCAAACACCAATCCCAGCGCCCAGAAAGGCAATCAGGATGACCAGTAGCAAAGAAAGGGGGTCGACCCATGTTGGCGTGTCGTTCAACACGTAGCGGCCAAACACTTGATACCCCAACAACAGGGTCATGGCGACCAGTGCGACACCGGAGATCACCCGACAAAGCGCAACGATCGCGCCGAACAGCTTGTCGATTACTGTGACAACGGCATTTTCTTTAGATTGATTGTTCATGAGCATTCCCTTCCAGTGCAGAACGCCCGGCCATAAGCCGGGCGTTCCGAGTGGCTATGTGCCGTGATTATTCGGTGGACTGGGCCAATTCGACCAGTTCCGCCATGTCAGGGTTCGCTGCCAGATAGTTCTCATATACAGGGGCCATTGCCTCCTGGAATGGGCCTTTGTCAGCGATGAGGTTGATTTTAACGCCAGCTTCTTCAACCGCAGTGCGGCTTGCAGCTGTTTGCTCTGCCCAAAGTTCGCGCTGGTACAGCGAGGCTTCTTCAGCGGCAGCTGTAAGAGCGGCCTGCATTTCAGGGGAGAGGGCGTCAAATTTAGCGGCGTTTACGCAGATACACTCTGGAATGATCAGGTGCTCGGACAGCGAGTAGTAGCCGCTGACTTCGTAGTGACCAACAGACTGGAAGGACGGCAGGTTGTTTTCTGCGCCATCCACAACGCCTGTGCTCAGCGCTTGGTAAACTTCGCCAAAGGCCATTGGTGTGCCGTTGCCGCCCATGGCGTTTACCATGCCGGTGAACAGATCGTTGTTCATCACGCGGATTTTCATGCCTTCAACGTCAGCAGGTGAGTTGATTGGACCCGAGTTGTTATAGAAGGAACGGGCACCAGCATCGAACCAACCGATTGGAACCAGACCTGCTTCGGACATGGCACCTGCAATTTTTTCACCAGCTGGCCCGTCAAGAACGCGGAACATGTGCGGCACGTCGCGGAAGATGAACGGCAGGGAAACAAGGTTAGCTTCCTTTACCAGAGGACCGATGGGGCCGAGGTTAAAGTTACCAATGTCGATCGCGCCCAGCTGAACCTGCTCCAACGCGTCGGGCTGGCTGCCCAGAACGCCGCCGTGGAATACTTCGATGGTGACTTCGCCACCGGTTTTTTCTTTGGCCAGTTCAGCAAAACGGTCCATGGCTGCGGTGTTCGGGTGGCCATCGTTGTGGATGTTCCACGCGCGCCAGTCGTCAGCGGTTGCAGCAGTTGCAACAAGGGCAAGCGCCGTCGCGGCCCCGAAGACTGTCTTTGAAAATTTATGATACATGGTTTTCTCCCTTTTCGTTTTCGTAGAGTGGTAAAGTCCGGATAGGTTGCCCTGTGAAAATCCGGTCGCTCCTTTGCAGGTTTTGCGCAACGTGGACGCCTTGTCGATCCGCGTCGTTTTGAGAAGCTCCCTATCTTGCCAGCGCGACTGACCTCTCCTCTGGGTCAGTCGAAACAAATTTCTGTCCACACAGCCCCGTGTCGGGTTTCTGTGCTCACGGTCAAATTGGAGACTAGTATCCCAGTCTTGTCAAGACAGATTCTTTTTGTCATGGTGGTTTCAGAAAAGTTTGTTGATGCCGGAGGAGGTTTCTTATCGTGCGGCCTTTGTAGTAAAGGGGTTGTGAGCGCTTGAAGCAGGTGATCAAAACAAAGTTAAGGGCAGGAAACATGGAAAAACTGTTAAACCAATCGGCACCGCGTTCTACGGCGGATATGGTGTTTGATCTGCTCTACGCAGAAATCGTCAACCTTGAACTATTACCCGGCGCCAAGATTTCCGAGGCCGATGTCGGGCGACGATTCGGGGTGTCCCGGCAACCTGTGCGCGATGCGTTTAACCGCCTAGGCAATCTGGACTTGCTGGAAGTCCGTCCGCAACGCGCCACCGTCGTGCGCCGGTTTTCCCTTGAGGAAATCGAAAACACCCGGTTCCTGCGCTTGTCGGTTGAATTGGAGGTGATCAAACGCGCCTGCGAGCTTTGGGACGCTGATAAAACCACCATGCTGCAGGCGGCAATTGCGGCCCAGAAGGCAGCGCTGGATCGGGGTGACATGGAGCAGTTTCACGCTCTGGACTTGAACTTTCATCAAAAGATTTGTGAGTCTATCGGGCAGCCAATGGCGTTTGATTTAATCAAACAGTGCAAACAGAAAGTTGAACGGCTTTGCATGTTGAGCCTGGAGCACGACAAAGAGGGCGCTGAAATTCTGGCTGATCATGTTGCGATTGCTGAGGCACTTGAGGTAAAATCTATTGAGGATGCCCGTGCCCTGGTGCGCCATCATCTGAGCAGGTTAGATGAAACCATTGTCGACATCCATAAATCCCATGCCGAGTATTTTGAACCAAACTAGTGCTGGGTTTGCACTCCCGCTGGGGCTATATCAAAGGAAATAGAATGACATTTACCAAACCGCCTGTCGGAACCGTTTTTGGGCCGCTGTCTTTCCCTGTTGCAGGGCGTTCGGAAGTTCTGACCGTGGGTGCCCCAACCGTGCGCTGGAGCATGTTGTTTGTCTACCGGGGTAAACACTGCCCCCGGTGCAAACGGTTTCTCAATAAACTGAATGCGGTTCTACCGGACTGGCGCGCGCAGATGGATGTTATCGTTGTTTCGGCGGATACCGAAGAGAAGGCGCTGGCAGATAAGGCCGAATTCGGCTGGGATTTTGATCTGTGCTACGGGCTGACTGAACCACAGATGCGCAAGCTCGGTCTGTATGTTTCCGAACCCCTTTCCGAAGCAGAGACAACCGAGAATTTTGCCGAACCCGGGGCTTTTGGAATTCGGCCTGACGGCACTTTAATGCTAGTCGATATTTCGAACGGCCCCGCCGCCCGTCCTGATCTGGACGAGCTTCTGGACGGAATGATTTTTAATATAACCAACAATCGTCCGGTGCGCGGCACAGCCTAGGCGCGGGCGTCAGTAATTCCATAGGGTGCCATCCTGAAGGCGTACAACAGGATGGCTACCTGCGATGTAGCTATAGCGTTTGGCCTCGGTCTCGTCGAAATCGACTCCCAGACCGGGGGCATCGCTAACCTGAAACATGCCGTTCTCCATCACGTGGTCAGACGGGAACAGGGCATCACAGGCTGCGCTGCCGAGCACAAGATATTCCTGAATGCCGAAATTCGGCGCCCAAGCGTTCAGATGCGCCTGTGCGGCCATGGAGATCGGCGAATGGCTGGGGGCGCCGTGAAATCCGGTTCGGATGTGGTGCAGCCCTGCTAGCTCGACAATACGCTTTGTGTGTGTGATGCCGCCGGCATAGGTCACCGCAACGCGGATAAAGTCGATTAGCTCGTTTTCGATGAGCTTGTTGCAATCCCAGATCGAATTGAACACCTCGCCAATAGCGATCGGGGTCGTCGAATGCTGTCGGATCAAGCGTAGCGATTCCTGATCCTCGGCAGGTGTCGGATCTTCGAGCCAATAGAGCCCGACCGGTTCCACCGCTTTGGCGAATGCGGCGGCTTCACGAGGTAACAGCCGGTGGTGCACGTCATGCAGAATTTTAACATTCGGCCCGACATGGTTGCGGACCTCGGCCAATGCGTCGGGCATGAAACGCAGATATTTATCACTGTCCCAAATTTCGACCTTGGGGCGGATGCCGGAAAAGTCGGTGATGTAATCCGCACCGGCAGATTTTTCATCCGGCACGGCATAACCGGCATTCGGCATATCGGGAATACCGCATTGCACGCGGACCGCCTTGTAGCCCTGTTCCAGATAGCTGCTGACAGAATCTTTCAGATCGGCCAGATCAGCCCCCGTGGCATGGGCATAGACCATCGCCCCGTCGCGACTTTTGCCGCCAAAGAGTTGGTATAGTGGGAGCCCCGCCAGTTTGCCTTTGATGTCCCACAGCGCCATGTCGATCGCCCCATAGGCGGCCATGGCGATCGGCCCACCGCGGAAATAAGCGCCACGATAGAAGAACTGCCAGATGTCTTCGCTATTGCGCGGGTCCATGCCAATAAGGTTGGGGATCAGGTAGTCCTGCAGATAGGCAGCGGGTAGGGTTTCGCGGTTGTTTAATGTCGCATCGCCCAGCCCGTAGATGCCCTGATCGGTCATGATTTTCAGGGTGACATAGTTTTTGCCCGGCCCACCGATGAATACTTCTGCACCTGTGATCTTCATGTTGCATCTCCCTTTTGCAGGTGGCTCACATCCACCCAATTGTCGGATTGCCGCAAACTGTCGATGATATTCTGATAGAGGCTGCCCTCGGCAAATGTTGGGTAGGGCGCAACCTGCTGACCTTGAATGTCACGCAGGAACAGGTCGGCGAGTACCTGCCAGCATTGCTCTGTCTCGCCAACATCATCGCGGACTGATTGCGCAATATCGGATGGAGTCGGGACTTCGGCCCAATCGTTGCCATCATGCAAATAAAGCGGGCCTGATCCGTAATGCCCGACAAGATAAATCGCGCCCTTGGTGCCGTAGATAACAATGTGATCTTCGTTAAAGCGTGGCACCAGCCCGCCGTGTTTGAACAGGACCGACACCGGTTGCGCGGCCAGCGGTGTTTGCAGCCGTGCCATCACCGTAAAGGACCACTCGACGTTGCTCTTTCCCCATTTCAGCGCGGGATCGTCCATGTTTTGCGGAATGAACTGGCGACGTTTGGTAAAATCATGAACACCTTCGACAATCGGTGCGCGCCCCAAATCATCGCGCACATCGCCGCAGATTTTCTGGATGCTGCCTTCGATAAGGGCGGTGGAAATGGCCAGTGAATGGGTAAAGCTGTTGTTGAGCCGTCCGCCACCATCCTCGGCTCGATGGGACCAGCCAAAGGGGATGCCGCGTTCCAGATTAAAGTGGGAAATATTCTCAATTTCAGTGGGTTCCCCAATGGCCCCCTCTGCGATCAGCTGCTTGGCGTGCTGCACTGAAGGGGTATATTGAAAACTGGCGGCAAAGGCGGTTTTGATGCCTTTGGCACGAGCCTGTTGATAAAGCTCTGTCGCTGTTGCGCCCTCGGTGGTCATGGGTTTGTCACAAAAGACATGGCAGCCCGCAGCAATCGCCTGTTTTATTTGCTGATAATGCGCCCCGCCCGGTGTGGCGATGGCGACGATGTCGGGTTGCAGGGTGCTGAGAGCGGCGGCCCAATCGGTGCCGCCATAGGGAATGCCTAGCTTATTGGAGATCTCATCCACAACATGTTCGGTGCGCCCGACCATGCCGACAACTTCGGCACCGGCGGCGCGAAAGGCCTCTGTGTGGCCCTGTCCGGCAAATCCTGTGCCTGCGACCAGCACTTTCAGCTTACCCATTGGTTTCCTCCTCTTTGGAACCTGTTGTGATGGCGGCGGCGCTTATCCTCCGTCCGCGACGTTGGATGATTTCCAATCCCCGCGCCAAAGTCTGCGGTGAAAGGCTGGAAATTTCACCAACTCTTCCCAAAGCAGCAGCGACATCACCCAAGCCGGTGAGAGATCGAAATACAGCACAGCAAGGGCCGTTGCCGGTACGCTGAAAAGCCATTGTGACCAGACAAAAACATGCATCACATAGATGGTGTCGCCACTGGCCCGCAGGGTATTGCCGCAGATGGCGTTGGACTGTTTCGGGAAGGGCAGAATAAATAAAACCAGTGTAAAGCTCATCAGGATCGCTTGGGTCTCTGCCGCCAAAGAAGGATACAGCAACCCGGGGGACAGGCAGATTACGACATGGATCAGCGCCACCGGGACTGCGGTTATGAAACCGGCCCGCCAAGCGGCACTCAGGAACCGGTCCAGCGCTGCGCCAGATCGCTTTTCGCCCAAAAGCTGGGCCACAATAATGCCGGTGGCCTGCGCCCATTGCATCCCGATCGTACCGGCTACCATGATCCAGGGCATGATCAGGGTCATTGCGGCAAAGGCGGCGATGCTCATTTGCACATAGATCAACATACAAACGCGCGAGGCGAAATTGGAGCTGATAAACGTGACGGCAATGGGCAGGGAAAAGCTGAGGTGACGTTTTACGGTCCGGCCGAAACTGCCGTTGTGCCAGCCAGTAATGTGGCGCAGATGCCCGTCTGTGCGGTTCAGTTGCACCAACAGATAAGCAACTTGCAGGCCGATTCCGATTGCACTGCCTATGGCGGCCCCTGCCACACCAAGGGCGGGTGCGCCAAAGTATCCGTGGATCAGAATGACACTGGCAAGGATATTAATCGGCACCGAAAGGCAGTAGCTATACAGCGGCAGCTTGGTCCGACCACAGCCGTTGAAGTAGCTCGACAAGCACTGGCCAACGGATTCCGCCAGAATGACCAATGAAAAGATCGACAAGTAGGTCCAGGCCTGTTCTGCCACTGCGGTGTTAGGGGCCATGGCTGAGGTCATTTTCTGGCCGAACCCGAATATTACCGCGATGCCGATAATCCCGATCGCAAGGCTGATGGTCAGTCCCGAGACCAGTGCCGATTTGAGAAACACCGGATTCTTGGTGCCCGCTGCCTGTGCGGTGCGGATTTGCAGGGCGTTAGAAAAGGCAAAAATCACTCCCGAGACAAAACCGCCAATGGCAGCAGCCAGCCCCATCGCCGCGAGCGATGTTTCCCCCAACGAGGACACCAGCCAGCCGTCGATGACCACCGTCCCATGCAAAAAAATCGCCTTGAGTGTCATTGGCCAAGCGAGCGAGAGTACCTTGCCCGCCCCCGGAACATCGGAGTGTGAGGAGGTGGTTTTTTCGGAAGTCATGTCTGTATTTCCGCTCTGCCATTGGCAGGTAGGGGCCGAGTGTTGTTGGCGGGGTGTAAAAAAGAGATCAGGTGGGATCGCGTTCAAAATAATTTGTATTGGTGACCGAGATGCGCTTGATGGTCTCATCCAGTCGGGACAGATGTGCCATGCCGTGTGCTATGGTGCTGTCTGCGTCGTGGGATTTGACGCCTTGCGCGATGGCTTTGTGGTCGGCAATAAGATCGGGCATGCGCTGTTCCTTCGCTAGCCCCAACATGCACAAGCGGTCGACCTTGGCTTTTTCTTCCATGATGACATCAAAAGCGTAATCTGCCTGCGCGATAGTGCACAGGATTTTGTGGAAGTCGTAATCTAACTGCCCAAAGCGGTCGACATCTCTGGCGGCGAGGGCGGCCTCCTGTTGAGTGATTGCGGCGTCAAGTTGTTCGGCGCCCGAAGCGTCACACAGTTGCGCAGCGCGTCTAAGGACTTCTTTTTCGACGGCCGCCCGAACAAAACGGGATTTTTCAATTTCCCGCATAGAGAAACGCCGTACTTCGGTGGCACGTTGAGGGCGGATCAACAAAAGATCAAGATTGGCCAATCGGCTGAAAGCGTCGCGCACCGGTTGGCGCGATACGCCAAATTGTGCAGCAATTTCAGCTTCGGAGATCTTATCGCCCGGGCGAAGTTGCAGCGTTGCAATCTGCTCATACAGGTCGTCAAAAATATCATCGACGTTGGTACGACGGTCGCTGCGAGCAGTTGCTTGTTCCATCCGGGACTCCTTGTTGGCGGAAACATACAGGAGCATAACGTAAAGTCAAACTAGTATGCCAGACTAGTATTCCAGTCTGGTATCCCAGATATTTTACTAGTATACCAGTCGGTGAATGCCGAATCACTCCTTCCAAATCAGGGGCGAGGCGGCCGCGCCAAAGGGAGGGGACAATGTCCGGTGTGAACCTTAAAAAAATCGTCAAAGCCTACGGGGCCGTGCAAGTGGTGCATGGCATCGATCTGAACGTCGCAGAAAAGGAATTCGTCGTTCTCGTAGGCCCGTCAGGCTGTGGTAAATCCACGACTCTGCGGATGATTGCGGGTCTGGAAGAGATCACCGGCGGCGATTTAACCATCCATGGAAAGCGCATGAACCGCGTTGCGCCCAAAGATCGTGATGTGGCGATGGTGTTTCAAAACTACGCGCTGTATCCCCACCTGAATGTCGCTGACAACATGGCGTTTGGCCTGCGCATTCGCAAAATGCCGAAAGACCAGATCAAAACCACGATCTCTGATGTTGCCGAGGTTTTAGGCCTGACCGAATACCTGGAGCGCCGTCCGGCAGATCTTTCCGGTGGTCAGCGCCAGCGGGTCGCGATGGGCCGCGCGATTGTGCGCCACCCCAAAGTTTTCCTGTTTGATGAACCGCTCTCCAACCTTGATGCCAAGCTGCGCACCCAGATGCGCGCCGAAATCAAGCGTTTGCACAACCGTCTGGGTGTGACTTCCGTTTATGTGACCCACGATCAGGTCGAAGCCATGACGCTGGCCGACCGCATTGTGGTGATGAATAACGGAGCAATTGAACAGATCGGCACGCCGATGGAGTTGTTCAATAATCCCGCAAACGTTTTTGTAGCCAGCTTTTTGGGCTCTCCCCCGATGAATCAGGTCAAAGGAACGTTAACAGAAACCGGCGCCAAAATTGGCGATATTGAACTTAAGCTTCCTTATCCGATCAACGGCAATGCCGGTCGTGATGTCGTCGTTGGTATTCGTCCTGAGCATGTGACCCTTGCTGAGGGGCCACAAACCACTGCGATGCCGATTTCGCTCGATCTTGTTGAGCCCTTAGGCTCCGAAGCTTTACTTCATGCCCGTTTTGGCGAAGCCACTCTGGTATTCAAAGCCGAAACACAAGGCGACATTGAACACTTGTCCGGCGTGACGCAGGTGCATGTCCCCGGTGATCTGGTCAAACTATTCGACGCAGAAACCGGTCGCGCGCTTCAGTTGGGGGCGTAAGGCGATGCGGGAGGAAAACACAACAGCAGAGGCGGATCAGCCGCTTCAGAGTGAAGACAGCCGCTGGGTGCGGCTCTTTGATCACTTCAAACGGGAATGGCAGATCTATGCGATGCTTCTGCCCACACTCATCTGGTTCCTCGTCTTTCTATATAAGCCGATGTACGGGCTGCAAATCGCCTTTAAGGACTATTCGATTTTCCGTGGTGTGTCCGGCAGCCCGTGGATCGGGTTGGAGCATTTTCAGACATTGTTCTCGAATGACCAGTTCCTGAGGGCGATCAAAAACACCATCCAGATTTCGGCGTTGAACCTACTGTTCGGCTTTCCTGCCCCGATTATTCTGGCGCTGATGTTCAACGAAGTATTGAACGCAACCTATAAACGCACGGCCCAGACCATCGTCTATCTGCCGCATTTTATCTCTTCGGTGATTATCGCGGGGATCGTGATTACGGCGTTTTCGCCCACTGCCGGTATCATCAATACCGTTCTGGGGTGGTTCGGCATCGACTCTATCTACTTTTTGACCCAGCCTGAATGGTTCCGTCCAATCTTTGTCGGGACAGGGATTTGGCAAGAAGCCGGATTTGGCTCCATCGTCTTTCTTGCGGCTATCGCCGGAGTGAACCCGTCGCTTTACGAAAGTGCCGTGGTGGATGGCGCGAACCGCTGGCAGATGATGTGGAAGATCACCATTCCGTCAATCCTGCCCACGATCCTGATCATGCTGATCATCCGTATCGGCAACATCATGGAAGTGTCTTTCGAACTGGTCATCCTGCTTTATCAGCCCGCAACCTATGAAACGGCGGATGTGGTCAACACCTGGATCTATCGTCAGGGTTTGCAGTCCGGTCAATACGATCTTGCTGCTGCAGCCGGTCTCTTTAACGCCCTTGTTGCCTTTGTTCTGGTGATGACGGCCAACACATTGTCGCGCCGCTATTCGCGCACATCGCTCTGGTAGGAGGATCAGACCATGATGAATTGGAACCTCTATTCGCGCGGCGACAAATTTTTTGCCATCGTCGTCTCTATCCTGATCGGGATGTTCACCGTCGCAACGCTGTATCCGTTTATTTATATTGCGGCTGTGTCGTTCAGTTCCGGTTTTGCTGCACAGGCAGGTAAAGTGGTGTTCATGCCGATTGATGCCACGCTGGAAGCCTACGGTTATATCATCACCGACCCTCAGTTCTGGCTCTCCTATCGCAACACGTTCATCTACACGATCGGTGGCACGGTCATGAGCCTGGTGTTCATTATTCCCGGTGCCTATGCCTTGTCACGGCCACAGCTAAAGGGGCGTCGTTACTTTAACCTCTTTATCGCCTTTACCATGTGGTTCAATGCCGGCCTGATTCCGTTCTTCCTGAACATGCGCGATCTGGGTCTGCTGGACAGCATGTTCGGCATCATCCTTGGCTTTGCCGTCAACGCTTTCAACATCATCCTGCTGCGCAATTTCTTTGAAGCCATCCCGCAGAGCTTTGAAGAAGCCGCGCGCATGGATGGGGCCAATGATTTCGAGGTGCTGTGGAAAGTATTTATGCCGTTGTCCAAACCTGCCATCGCCACCATCACCTTGTTCTGCATCGTGTCGCGCTGGAACGGGTTCTTCTGGGCCATGGTTCTGCTGCAAAGCGAAGAGAAAATCCCGCTTCAGGTTTTCCTGCGCCACACGATTGCAAACCTGAGCGACAATGATGAATTTGCAATCTTACAGACAGCGGCGGGCTTTAGCGCTGAAACCGTCACGGCCGCGATCATCGTCTGTTCGATCATTCCGGTGCTGATCGTCTATCCGTTCATCCAGAAATACTTCGAGAAGGGGATCCTGCTCGGGGGTGTCAAAGAATGACAAAAACGCAAATGGGAGGAAATCAAATGCGTAGAATAAGTCTCGTAGCAACCTTGCTTGCCGGGAGTGCAATCACCACACCCGTCCTGGCGAATGACGCTTTGAAAATTGTCGACGAACCGCTGGAATTGACCATCCAGATGAACCACCGCGCCTATCCGATCTATGAGGAAGAGTGGCCGGTCGAGCAGCAAGCCCGTGCGTGGACCAACATCCATCTGAAAGACGTCACGGTCGGTGCGAACATGCGGACCGATGCCGAAAACACCGGCAACACCGAGGCGCTGAATCTTATGCTGGCGACAGGTGAAGTGCCTGATATTGTCGGCTCCAGCCGGATCCGTGATTTCGTAAATCAATACGGCCCAGAAGGCGCGTTCATTCCGCTCAATGATCTGATCGAAGAGCATGCACCAAATATCAAAGCTTATTACGACCAGCGCCCCGATATTGCAGCGGCGGTGAAGGCGGCTGACGGCCAGATGTATTACATCCCCTACCTGCCGGACGGTAAATACGGTCGGGCTTACTGGATCCGTACAGACTGGCTTGATGCGTTGGGCCTCGAAGTGCCACAGACGGTTGAAGAATACGAAGCTGTTCTGCGCGCCTTCAAAACCCAAGACCCGAACGGCAATGGCGAAGCAGACGAAGTTCCGTTTTTTGCCCGCCAATGGCCCGAGCTTGTCCGCCTTGTCACCCTCTGGGATGGCCGTGCGCATGGGTCTGATACCTATCATGACTTCTATGCCGACGATGGCAACATCACCCATGGCTACATCGGTGACGGCTATCGCGAAGGGATCAGCAATCTGGCCCGTTGGTATGACGAAGGTCTGGTTGATGCCGAAGTCTTTACACGCGGTTCTTCTGCCCGTGACTTTCTGTTGTCGGAAAACCTTGGCGGCTCGACCCACGACTGGTTTGCCTCAACCGGTGGCTATAACAGCCTGTCTTCCGAAATCGAAGGTTTCGAGTTCAAGGCCATGGCGCCGCCTGCCTCGGTTTCTGGCAATCGCATCGAAGAACACCGCCGCATTCTAGTGAAACCAGATGGCTGGGCGATGGGTTATACCAATGAACATCCTGTTGAGACCATCAAGTATTTTGACTTCTGGTTCACTGAAGAAGGCCGTCGCCTTGCTAACTTTGGCGTTGAAGGTCAGCACTATGACCTGGTCGACGGTCAGGCGATCTTTAAGCAAGAGTTCCTTGATGCGGGTCCGGTAAACCGGTCCTTGTATCAAGCTGGTGCGCAGCTTCAGGGGCGTGGGTATTTCCAAGACTACAACTATGAAATCCAGTGGACGAATGAATTCGCACTGGAAGGCATCGCGTTGTATGACGAAGGCGACTACCTGATCCCCGACTTCCTTGGTGTGTCATTCACCGCAGACGAACAAAAGGTCTATGACCGTTATTGGGGGTCTGTACGGGATTACATGCTGGAGCGTCAGCAGGCTTGGATTCTTGGTTCCGGCAATGTGAACGAAGAATGGGACGACTATATTGCACAGCTCAACAAATTGGGTCTGCAAGAAGTTCTGGAAGTCATGCAATCCGCGTATGAACGCCAGTACCAATAAATAAAGTGACCTTTTGTCAGGGGCGGCGCGGATCGCCGTCCCTGATGTTTCTTTTTTCTATCCTGAACAGAAATGAATGACCGATGTTGGTATCTGACCTTCCAAAACTCGATGAACCCAAAGCAGGCCGTTTGACGATTCAGTATGGTCCGGATGCTGACACGCCTGTCGTTGAAAATCCGCCACGCTTCAGCTGGATTCCCGTGATCGACGATGACGCCGCCTATGTGCTGCGTATCTCTGCCGATCCGACGTTCCCGAAAGCCAAAACAATAACCTACGAGAATATTCCGGTTAATTTTTTCACGCCAGACGTGGTGCTGGAGACCGGAGAACACTATTGGACCTATGCCACTTGGGATGCTCAAAAAGGCGCGTCTTCTAGCGCATGGAGCAGCACCCGCAGATTTAACATCGCCGAAGGGTTGGCGGAAACACCGCTGCCGCTGCGCGATGTGCGTTTGGCAAATGTGTCCAAAACCCACCCGCGCCTTTGGATGACACAGGATCGCTTGGCTGACTTCAAGAATGCGGTCAAAGCCGATCCGGATCACTGCACGTGGTCCACATTTTATGACAAATCCGTTCTGCCGTGGATGGAACGCGACATTATCACCGAGCCTGCGGGCTATCCCGATCACAAACGCACCGCGCCGATCTGGCGACAGACCTATATTGATCTGCAAGAGGTCTGGTACGCGATCCGCCATCTTGCCATCGGTGGAACGGTGACCGGGGATGCAGCAATGACCGCCCGCGCCAAGGAATGGCTTCTGGAGGCGGCATCGTGGGATCCGATGGGCGTTACCTCGCGGGCCTACACAGATGAATGGGCCTACCGTGTCTGTAATGCTTTGGCGTGGGGCTATGACTGGCTTTATGACGATCTGTCCGAGGACGAACGGGCCATGGTGCGGGGAGCCTTGCTGGAACGGACCCGCGACATTGCCGAACATGCGATCTTGAACGCCAAAATCCACCTTTTTCCCTATGACAGTCACGCGGTGCGTTCGGTCTCGCTGACGATTGTGCCAGCCTGTATTGCGCTGTTGGGGGATGACGACGCCGATGAAGCGCGGGATTGGTTGAATTACTGCATTGAATTCCTGTCGACCGTCTATTCGCCTTGGGGTGATAGTGATGGCGGTTGGGCCGAGGGCACGCATTACTGGATGATGGGCATCGCCTATCTGATTGATTCCGCCAACCGGTTGAAATCCTTTACGGGTATCGACCTGTATAAACGCCCGTTTTTCCAGAATACCGGCGATTTTGCACTGTATTGCAAAGCGCCCAATACCCGTCGTGGCACCTTTGGCGATGACAGTACTCAAGGCGATTTGCCTTGCGTTAAAACTGGTTTGAACCTGCGTCAGTTCGCAGGCGCGACAGGGAAGGGGGCCTATCAGTGGTATTGCGAGGAAAACCTGCGCACCAATCCAGGTACTGAAATGGCGTTTTATAACTGGGGCTGGTGGGACACCAATTTTGACGAGTTGGTTTTCCAAACCGATTTCCCAGTCGTTGAAGCAACGCCTCCGGAAAGCGGGCTGCGCCATTTCAAGGGTATCGGATGGGTTGGCGTTCAGCACGCCATGGACAATCCGGATGAGCATATCCAGTTTGTCTTTAAATCCTCGCCCTTTGGCTCGATCAGTCACAGCCATGGGGACCAGAATGCTTTCTGCATGTCCGCCTATGGCGAGGATCTGGCGATCCAGTCGGGTCATTACGTGGCCTTCAATTCGACCATGCACCGCAACTGGCGCCGCCAGACCCGTTCAAAGAACGCTATTCTGATCAACGGCAAAGGCCAATATGCCGAAAAGGATAAATCCAAGGCCATGGCGGCCAACGGACGTATCCTTGCGGCAGAGCAGCGTGAGGATCACATCTTTATTCATGGGGATGCGACTGCGGCTTATCAAAGCCTGTCACCCGAAATCACTCGTGCGGAGCGCGAGATCTATTTTGTGCGCAATTCCTACTTTGTCATCATCGACAAGGTGGACGCTGACACGCCGGTGACCGTGGATTTCATGCTGCACGCGAATAACCCGTTTGAACTGGGCAAAACCTCTTTCCGCAATCATGGGGAAAAGGCCGGATTTTACGGGCAAGTTGTCTGGTCAGAAGCCGGCAAGCCGGTGATTTCTCAAAGCACCTCTTTCCCTGATGTTGACCCATCGGAAATCGAAGGCCTGCCGGTGCACACCCACTTGACCGCCCATTACCCTGCCTCGACCCGCCACAGGATTGCGACGTTGCTGGTGCCCTATAAGCTGGATGCGCCCAAGCGGATTTTCAACTTCATGGACGATCAGGGTTATGATGCGGACCTTTATTTCACAGATGCCGAAGAGAACACCTTCAAAGTTGTTCTGAAAAAACTGGCCAACACCTAACACCCGCGGAGATTAATATGAGTATTCAGAACTATTTTCCGGGCGATAAGGGCACGCTCGAAACCGTTGACCAAGGTTTGTCCCGTAAAGTCGGGGCCTATAACGACAATCTGATGGTTGTAGAGGTCCATTTCGAAACCGGCACAGTCGCCCCGCGCCATCACCACCGCCATGAACAAATCACTTATGTGATGTCAGGTAAGTTCGAATTCACGGTGGGGGATGAGACCTACATCGTGGGGGCGGGGGACTCGCTCTATAAACAAGCAAATATCGAACACGGGGCGACCTGTCTTGAAGCAGGCACGCTTCTGGATGTCTTTACGCCGCACCGCGAAGATTTCGTTTGATCCAATAAACACAGAATAAAAATCGGAGATTTCAACATGAGCAAACCTGTCATCGGATTTATCGGTCTTGGCCTTATGGGCGGCAACATGGTGGAGAACCTGCAGAAACGCGGGTACGAACTCGTTGTAATGGACCTGAACAAGGACGCCGTGGCCGCTGTTCTTGCACGCGGCAACGCCCGCGAAGCCACCTCACCCAAGGCGCTGGCCGCCGAAGTCGACATCGTGATGCTCGCTTTGACCACATCAAAAGTGGTCGAAAGCATTGTTTACGGCAACAACGGTATTCTGGAAGGCATCAAAGAAGGCGCTGTCCTAATTGATTTCGGCACATCGATTCCTGCGTCTACGCGCAAAATTGGGGCTGACCTTGCTGCCAAAGGGGCAGGGATGGTGGATGCTCCTCTGGGTCGGACCCCCGCCCATGCCAAAGATGGCTTGCTCAATATCATGGCCGCCGGCGATAAAGTGACTTTTGATAAGGTCAAACCGGTGCTAGACGACCAAGGCGAGAATGTCTTTTATCTTGGCGCGTTGGGGGCAGGGCATGTCACCAAGTTGATTAACAATTTCATGGGGATGACCACTGTCTGCACCATGAGCCAGGCTTTTGCGGTTGCAGACCGCGCTGGCGTCGATCGGGCCCAACTCTATGAGATCATGTCGACGGGACCGTCCAATTCGCCCTTTATGGGGTTTTGCAAAAATTACGCAGTGGACGGAGTGAGCGATCTGGGTTTCTCGATTAACAACGCCAATAAAGACCTCGGTTACTTTTTGGAGATGGCCGAAGACATGGGCACAAGCGCCCGCATCGCGGAAGGCACCTCGCAGGCGCTTCAAGCTGCTGTTGAAGCCGGAATGGGCGAGGGCAATGTCCCTGAGATCTTCGACTATTTCCTTGAACTCAAAAGCTAAAATTGAACCACGCTTCCGGGCGTGGTGAATAAACTAAATAGGATATCCAATGAAACTTGCAGGAAAAACAGCAATCGTCACCGGTGGCGGTCGCGACATCGGCGCAGCCGTAGCGATCAAACTAGCCGCCGAAGGGGCCAATGTGGCGATTAACTATTTCGCTAGCTCCAAAGGAGCCGATGCGGTGGTCGCAAAAATCGAGGCCGCCGGCGGCAAGGCGATTGCCGTGCAGGGCGATCTGAACAATCAAGCAGACGTTGATGCGCTGGTTGGCAAAACAGTAGACGCTTTCGGTGGCTTGGATATTCTGGTGAATAACGCCGGTGGCCTGATTGCCCGTAAGAAAATCGCCGACATGGAGCTAAGCCATTGGGAAGCTGTTATGTCGCTGAACCTGACCAGCACCTTCATGATGACCAAGGCCTGCCTTGCGCACATGAAATCCGGTGCGATTGTGAACCTTGCCAGCCAAGCTGCGCGTGATGGTGGCGGCGGTGGGGCGGTGGCATATGCGACCTCAAAGGGCGCTGTTATGACGATGACACGGGGGTTGGCCAAAGAAGTTGGCCCGGAAATTCGTGTAAACGCGCTGTGCCCCGGTATGATCGACACCGATTTCCACAACATTCACACACCGGATGCTGGTCGTCGCGGCTTTGAGGCGACGGCCCCTTTGAAGCGCCAAGGTACAGTTGAAGATGTTGCCGATCTGGTTCTGTTCCTTGCTTGCGATGACTCTGCATTCATCACCGGTGCGAACATCGACATCAACGGCGGTATGCTATTCTCGTAATGCGGAAAGTGCTCCTCTCCTATAGTTGGGAGAGGGCGCAATTAAGGCGCTTGTTGATGGTGGCTGGCTTCTTCAGCATGAAGGTGGTGCGGGGGAGCCTGTAGAATTGTTAAACCGACAATCCAATGGGTTAGTGGTTTAGCGGGAGTATTAACCAAGGGCGGCGGGATTGCAGTTTTTGCGACCGCCGCCCTTTTGCCAAAGCGGGATAGAATGCCCCGAACGAAGGGAACTTAGACAGGAGTTTCGCCAATCGCTTCAGCGATTTCACGATCTTTCCACTCTGCATAAGTAACGCCTCTACCCTCCAATCAGTTCGCCCATTTCGGGAGGTGCCATACAAAAAACTGCCGCCCCGCAGCGGGCCTGCGCTTTGGCCGGGATTGATCCACGTGTCTATCGGCGGACATCAAAGCGGCCAGCGGACACTGATTTGCGGGATCGGTTGACGGAGCTGTCGTCCGAGAGGCGGCGGTTTGGGTATCGTCGACTGCACATCTTGCTCAAGCGGGAGGGCTGGCGTGTGAACTGGAAGAAGCTTTACCGGATCTACCGCGAAGAAGGGTTAACGGTTCGTAAACGTAGCGGGCGCAAGCGTGCAGTGGGCACCAGAACACCAATGGCGACCCCACAGGGGCCGAACCAGCGTTGGTCTCTGGACTTTGTGTCCGACAGCCTGTCCTGCGGTCGCCGCTTCCGCATCCTGAACGTGATAGATGACTTCAGCCGCGAATGTTTGGCTGCTGTGGTCGACACATCGCTCTCAGGCGAACGTGTGGGTCGTGAGTTGGACTGTATTGCTTAGATGCGTGGATATCCCTGTATGGTGGTCAGCGACAATGGGACCGAACTGACTTCGAATGCGATCCTGAAGTGGCAAGAAGACCGCAAGGTTGACTGGCACTACATCGCGCCCGGCAAGCCCATGCAAAACGGTTTTGTGGAAGCCGACCTTGATGTCCGGCAACGGTGCCGCACCGCAGCTTCACCGAAGCGGCCCTTCGTCGATCCTGCAGCATTTTCAGGTGGCGAGGGGCAGCAATGCGGACAATGCCGCCATTAGGTGGTGAACGATCAAGGACAGCTCACAGCCCCAAGCCGACCTTAGCGTCAGTCTAACGCTACGGCGATATAGCGGACGAAGCCGACATAGACCTAATTCACACTATACAGTATTTATTGCGATAGATACGCAAACGTTCATCGCAGGCCTGACCCAGGGCAGCCTGCTCGCGCCGTGAGTGATCAAAGTGGAAATGGATGGAGAAGCATTCGCCACGTAGTTTCTGGAGGTACACCGAACAGATTTCAGTTCTGAGAAGCACCCGCAACCTCCCTTACAATAACACGGCCTCTGCTCGTAAAGGATATACCTTGCGTCCCTGTTCCGCCTATCATCAAAGCTTCTGCAATTGGGGAGTTTGCGGGTGTCTCGCTGGTCCAGTCGATAAGAAAGTTGGCACCGACCCCACCCGTTTTATCTTTGATACCGATCAAATGTTTCCATGACCCAAAAGGCGGAATTGTGATCGCTTCCTTCAATAGGCTTTGAACCTGCGCTCCTTGATGATCGTGATAGCTGACCATCTGGAGATTGATTGCTTGCTCTGGATCGACATTATGAATGACAATTGTTATTGTCATCTGCTGTGAACTCTCTGGACCAATAAGGACTTCGGAGTAAGCTGGCACATAGATTGTTTCGGAGAGTGCTTTAAACGTGGTGCCGTCAGCGTGGGCCCAGCTTGTCATTGCTGTGAAGACGAGTGGTATCAAATGCATCCAGATTTTCACAAAGTTTCTCCCTGTTCGTTATCAAGAACTATTACTCAGTTTTAACCTTTTTCAGAACCTTTTGCACCGTAGGGACGGTCTTTCTGTATCTGGGCTCACACATCAAAGATCAAAACTAAGTAAGCGAAAAATACGGCTAAGTGTACCACTCCTTGCAGTGCGTTTGTTCTTGAGCCGACAAAAGTCACAATGCTAATCGACAGCGACAAAGCAAGAAGGACGATCTCAGGAGATTCAAGCCCCAGCTCCACAGGTAACCCAACAATCATCCCAGCGATAAGAACCGCTGGCACTGTAAGTCCGATTGTTGCCAATGCAGAACCAAGACATATGTTGACAGCTCGCTGTAGCTGATTTTGCTTTGCAGCATCAAAAGCAGCGAGCGCTTCGGGTGTCAAAATCATGATTGCAACAATGAACCCTCCGAGCGCGACCGGAGCACCAACTTGAGCGATGCCAAAATCAACATAGATAGCCAGTTTTTTCGACATTAGAACAAGAGGAATAAGTGTAAGAGCCAACCCCACCGAGTGAAAGATCGTCCCTTTGACTTCGAGGGTTTGGTGATGAGTTTGATGTTGTTCAGGTTTGTTATTTTCGAGCTGAGGCTGTTGAAAGGCCATTGGGATTTTTACGGTCTGAAATACCAGAAACACGCCGTACAGGATAATCGACATAGTGATTTGGAAAACTGTTTGCAAAGGTGACAGCCCACCACCTGGTGCGGATTGAGTAAAACTGGGCAACACTAAACTGGTTATGGCAACAGGCAGCAACACCACTAGGTAAGCATTCGCGCCTGACAGATTGAACGCTTGTAGCCCATGGCGGCGTCCTCCCAGAAGGAGGCTCAACCCGACAAGACCATTCAGAACAATCATCAGCACGGAAAACATCGTATCCCGCGCAAGGGTCGGTGTGTTATCGCCAGTTAGCATAACAGCGGTAATTACGGCGACTTCGATACCGATCACGGACAACGTAAGGATCAGTGTCCCAAACGGTTCGCCAAAAATCTCGGCAAGGCATTCGGCATGATGCACGACGCGAAAAACAGCCAGAAGCATCACGCCGAAAATCGCGGCAAGTACCACGAGAGAAGACGTTGCACCGATCACCTCTGGCTTCAGAGATGAACCAATCAGCGTCATTAGAAGAAATGACATCCAAATCAGCGCTATAGGCCACTCTGTTGTGAGGCCTCGCGATGCTGAATTCCCCATCTTCATCTCCCTTTTTCATGCTTGTTACTACATAACCCAATCCTCTGGTGACTGAGAAACGGACAGAACTGAAGAGACCGAACTGATTGGCCCGGTCATCCCGTTAAACAAGCAATGGCAACACTGAACTTTCAGGGTACTTTTTTGATCAGTCTGCCTGCGCTTTTTCCACAATGTGTACTTGCTTCTGAGGTAACGGCGTAGAAATACCTTCCGCATCAAAAGACTTCTTCCCCTTATCAATTAGGTCCCAATAGACGGTCCAATAGTCGCCCGTCAGAACCCACGGCCGACAGTTCACATTAACCGATGACTCGTCGATAGCTGCCATAAAAACAGAAGGTGCAGGGTCCTTCAGAACTTTTTCATGGCTAGTGCAAAGGTCCATTAGGATTGCCTTGGCTTTTTCGACATCATCATCATAACCAATTCGAAACACCATATCGACGCGGCGTGTTTTAGCGACGTTCACATTCGTTATTACATCTCCCCAAACCGTCGAGTTTGGGACGATAATAAACTTGTTGTCAAAGGTGCGGATGGTCGTTGAGATGATGCTCATGCCATAAACTTCTCCAGCAACCCCAGACATTTCAACGTAATCCCCAAAATCAAATGGCTTGAACACCATGATCATCAAGCCAGCAGCGAGGTTTCCCAAGGTTTCCTGCATGGCAAATGCGATGACAATCGATAGACCGCCGAAAATGGTCAGAATGGGCGCAAGGTAAAAACCCAACCCAGAGAGAAGAAACATAAGACCAACAACAAAGGTTCCCCAGTAGACAACTTTGGGAATAAAACTTTTCAAGGACTCAGATAGATCACGCTGCCGATCCAGTGCTTTCTGCGTCATGCGACGTAGGAAGCGAGCAGCCATCCTCATGCCCCATATCGATACCAATATGATCCCAATTTTCTTAAGAAAATCCAGGCCACCATTCGAGGAAAAGATCCACCGGACACCACTCTCGACCAATGTCAAATTATCCGTCACCTGGATGAGTTCGGCAGTCAAAGCTGAAAGGTAATCGCGGTAAGGTTTGGTTTCTTCAGCCGCCCCCCCCTTCTTCGTCCACGCTTGCAAGGATGTGGAGTAATTCCTCTGAATCAGGGTTCTGTTGTCGGTAAGTTCGACTAGTTTCTGTCTTGTGATTTGCGTATTTTCAGCATCCAAACCTTTGAGTGAACGCTGAAGATCAACGCTCTGCTGAACATTCTCCTGCAGAAGTCTTTGCCAACCTTCGGTGACCTTTGAAATTTGTGCTGCCGTAAGCGGTAGCAGCATTTGTCTTAAATCAGCATTGCTGACATCTGGATCAGTTGCAGCCTTGATATACGTTTGATTTGGATCACTGACCGACCCAACGGATTCTTCACCTGCGCTTGATGTCGAGGGATCTTGAGTTTGAGACGCTACCGAGACCGGCATGGCGACAAGCACCAAGGAAAGCATCAATACAAAAAAAAATGCGGCAGAGAAAACAGGCGATCCTATCACACCGGATCCGCTCATTTGTTTTGAAATAGCTTTTATGGCTCTCACAGAATTCATTCAATCCGGTGCATCAACAAAACGGTTGATTGACTTGTACATCTGTTCTGTTTCTTCCTTCTTCATTGGCTTCAGTTTGCCAGCGTGGGTATGGAAACCATAAACTGTCGTCATGAGCGCTTTCTTTGCATCTAAATCTTGCGCTGTTTCAAAGTCTCCGTCTTCATTGACGTCGAACGCCAGAACTAGAAGTGTGTTCTCTGGCCCGGTCAAAACGCGATCAACGGCTTCTCCATCGCCAGTCGTCCTACCGATCTGCCCATCATGGACGTCAAATGCTTCTCCTGACCCCGTCAATATGATCCCACTTCTTACAGATTTCAGGTGATGATAGAAGCCGTCTGCATTCATGGTGAGTGTCCTATTTTGCTGCTCAGCCCGACATCCGATGAGTGCCAGGTTGGGAGTATTCTGATGCACTTGTAGCCGATATCTACGTCGTGGCCATTATGATATCTCTATTTACTCCTGTTTCACCAGCTTGGGGAACACCCAGGAACGATCCAGAATTTCCGCGCGCGGAGTGTACATTCTGATCACGTAGTTCCAACCCTGCGAAATCGGAATGCAATTGTCTTGATCGCCCTTGCATCCGCCGAAATGTATTGTGTACGCACCTGCCGGATCCCGGTAGGCCGTCACGTTGTTCAGGCTATTCACACCCAGTTCGTTTGGTTCCAAATAGCCGTCGGCGTTGTAGACGGTGATCGACCAGAACCCGTCAACCGGGACATCCTTGACCGTTACCGTGTAGGTCGCCACGCCATCGTTGTGATCCTCTGCACCCAAGACATAAAAGGCGGCCTCTCGTGGGAGCCCACCCCACCCCGAGGCAGCGCCAAGGAGATGGTCGATTGGCTGTGTTTCTTCTTCTGTGCCAAAGGCGTAAGTTGATTCAAAACCCAGTGTCGCAAGGTCACTAATCAACTTACGCGCCTTTGAAAGTGTTCCCTGATCCCAGTCCGGGGCCTCAAATGCGCCGCTCCCTCCGCCTGTTATCTTGATGGCATCCTGTGCGGCGTGGGCCCGTTCGATGTCCAGGGGATCATTAGGGTCAACAAAGGTTCTGAATGTAACCAGTGCAAAGCGTGTTCCCACGGCCTCTTCTGTCAGTTTGTACACCCCTGGCTTTGTTTCGAAAGACATGAAGTGATCCTGATTCACCACATGCATCGACATGTAGCGACCATCGGCAATTGGCAATTCAAGCGTAACTGGCGTGGAAAGGTCCACGACCACAGCGGAATAAAGCGTGTCCTGATTCATTCGGATAACCGGTTGGTTATCCGGCGTGGTCGGCTCCCTGAGGTGGTTCAGCTCGCCCACCGATGTTTCCCCGACGCTGGTCAGGCTGGCGCGAATCATGGTGTCTGATTCCGCACGTACATAGTTTTGAACATTCACTTCTTGAGCAGTGGCGATTGTAGGAATCAGCAACGGAGCAATGAGAAACTTTTTAAGCATGATAGGCCTTTCTGTTTGAGATGCCCTGGGCTGCTCATGGAGACGAGGGAGCGTTAGCAACACAGTCAATTCAAAGGTTGAACACTTGGAAAGGTCCAACTCCCATCGATGATTTCGGGTCTTGGTTGATACATGCGTACGGAATAATTCCATCCTTCCATGATCGGCAGGCAGTTTACTCTGTCATCGTCGCAACCGCCCAGATGCACTGTCATTGATCCATCGTCGTTTCGGGCTCCATCGACACTGTTAATGTTATAGGCATTGCGCTCGTTTGGCTCAAAGAAACGCTCCGCATTATAGATGCTGATGGACCAAAACGCGTCTACCGGTACGTCCGCGGGCACTTCAATCTTGTACGCGCCCGTCGGTAGCTGTGGGTACACACTCTCATAGAATGCCTCGCTCTCGGGCAGACCACCCCAGCCACCAGCAGTCCCCAGCACATGCCGGAAACCATCGACTTCGTCCTTTGAGCCAAAAGTCTGAGCGGCATCTGGGACAAACGGAGAAATCGGAATGAGCGTCGCGATCAGTTCGTGAATGGCATCGACATCATAGTTTGGCGGAATGAAAGGGTTTGATGCGTTCGCATCTACACGCATTGCGTCTTGGATTGCGTTTACCTCTGCAACATCCTCCGGATCGGACGCATCCACCAATGTCCGCATGGCCACGGCGACATAGGGAGTGTCAAATGTATCCATGTCGAGCACGTAAGTTCCGGCGCCATGAAATACCTTATTAATATAGTGATCCTGGTTGACCACCATGGCGCTCAAGTATCGCTGCCCGACTTCGGGTAGCGATAGGACGGCGCCCTCGCTGATGTCCACGATGATCATACTATACAGCGTGTCCCGATTCATGGCGATTGTGGGCTGGTTATCAACTGGCGTTGGCTCTCGAAAGTGAAAGAAGCGATTTACGCCGCCAGCCAATGCGATGTATTTTTGAAACTCAATGTCAGTCGCGGCCCGAACGAAATTATCGACAGTGATCGGAATTTCAGCAAGCTCTGAGACCGAACCAAGATTGTCGGAACCAGATTGACCATAGGCCGCCGACGCGAGTGAGAGGGCGGCGCTGACAGACGCAATTATTGTGTATTTCATGACAATCTACTTTTCTTGTGATGTGATGGAACTTTCGAATGCGTGTTGTCAGATTAAACGGCCTTTTCGGCCTCTTGCCGCTCAGAGCTTTGTATCTCCATCATCACTCCCTTGTTTGCTTGGACATCACCAAGCACCGCGACACGAAGAAAGCCGTAATTCCGAATGTTTACCCTAGCAGATCGGTTTAATCTGACAATGCGCTAGAATCCCAACAACCGAAGTCTTGAAAAGTCCGAAGCTCAGACATCAACTCCCTGTATCGCACGGCTCTGCGAATGAATGTCCGCTTTTCTTTCTAAGGTTCGACCCAAAGCTTGGGAGCAAAGTGCGCTGCGTCTACGAAGGGTAAACCAACAGCAAGTCCCTTTTGGGCTCTGAGCCGCCATGCGGCAGTGCAGAGAGAACCTTGATTTCAAGCGAATGTGGACGTCGGCTTTCAACGTTGCACCTTGATTGGCTCGCGCACGCAGAGAAAGTCCGGAATCCGCCCATGTGTTCTCACTAGTTCCAATTCAACGTGGGGGATCAAGTGGGGGGGCAAATCCGCTCGAGCCATTAATTTTTGAGAAAAACAATAGCTTGAATGATTGATGTGGCGGAGACGAAGGGATTCGAACCCTCGAGACAGTTTCCCGCCTACTCCCTTAGCAGGGGAGCGCCTTCGACCACTCGGCCACGTCTCCGCAGATCGGTATATGGGGCAGCCTGCGCAGTGACAAGCCGAAAATCATGGAAAATTGATTTTTTTGAAAGACGCGATACGATCTGCAAATCGGCAGAATCCGCAGTCGCAACGCAGCGTATCATCTTGGTCTAAAGTCTTCTGGGGTATGGGAAATTCAGCGTCGATTAGTGCGCGCCGGGTTTTGGGGATGCGTCTGTCGATCTGTGTCAGAAATTGCCTAAACGCGGTCAGACCAAATCAATTAAAACGCCATAGGCCCGGTCGGGTTGCCGCATTTTTTTGCGTAATACAAGGGAAGGTATGGTGGAGCCTAGCGGGATCGAACCGCTGACCTCCTGCATGCCATGCAGGCGCTCTCCCAGCTGAGCTAAGGCCCCGTACCGTCCGGATGGAAACCGTTTATTTTCCGTCCGTGAGCGGCTATCTAAGGAAGAGCGGGGAGAGGTTCAAGCGAAAAATCCCCGCTCTTGAAATTAATTATCGTCGTCGTCGGAAGCGACGTCTGCGATCTCGTCCAGAGAGACGTTATCGTCCTCGTCGTCATCGTCCAGAACGTCATCGCCCAGGTCGATATCTGTATCGTCATCATCGTCCAGAACAACCTCATCGGTGTCTTCTACGGCGTTGGCCGGGTTCTGGGCGTCTTCTTTATCGGCGATCATCATACGCGACTTGTTGGCGTCGTCTGTTTCCAGAACTTCACCGGTATAAGGGCTTACGATCGGGTTTTTGTTCAGGTCGTAAAACCGCTTGCCCGTCGTTGGGCAGATGCGTTTTACGCCCCATTCTTCTTTGGGCATGGCTGCGCCTTTCCAAAATCATCACATTATCAGAGTCGCAGCCAACTGCCATATGTCACGGCGGGTGTCAAAGCCTTTCCCGCTTTCTGACGGGCTTGAGCAAAAGGACGTGGCGAATGCGGCTAATTCAACCTATTCTGCCGGAAGCGCAGAAAACAAGCAGGCTAAGGAATATATGGGTGACGTCATCCTGAAAGGCGATCCCGCTGTGACGGTGCGGGTCAAGCGCTCGGCGCGGGCGCGGCGGATGTCATTGCGGATTTCGCGGTTGAACGGGGGGGTGACCCTGACCTTGCCGAAATGGGCACCGGAACGCGAAGCCCGCGATTTTGCCCTGCAAAAAGAGGATTGGATTCGCACCCATCTGGGACAGCAACCAGAGGCGGTAGCGCTGCAGCGAGGTGGGGTGATTGCGATCGAAGGCAAAGACCGCCAGATCATCGCGGCTGAGGGGCGCAGGGTCATACTGTCAGAGACAACAGTGGCAGTGCCTGGCACGGCAGAACAGGTGAGCGGCAAGCTGAAAGGCTTTGTGAAGGTGCTGGCCCGCGAGCGGTTAGCGGCGGCCAGTGATCGCTATAGTGCGGCCTTGGGGCGGCCCTATGGGCGTCTGACCCTGCGCGATACCCGGTCGCGCTGGGGCTCCTGTACCTCTGAAGGTAATCTGATGTATTCTTGGCGCTTGATTTTGGCCCCGCCCGAGGTGCTCGACTATGTCGCCGCCCATGAGGTCGCGCATCTGCAAGAGATGCATCACGGGGCAGAATTCTGGGATTTAGTGGCAAAGCTTTCGCCGGATTACAAACGGCCCCGGCAATGGTTGCGCGATCACGGGCATCACCTGCACAGATACCGTTTTGGTGATTGACCGCGGTGGTGGTTTTGTGATCACAATCACCGATGCAACCAATTCCACGCCTCAATGATCCGAACCTTTCTGCTTCTGAGTCTGTTTACCGCAGCTTGCGCAGCCGCATTATGCATGGCGAAATCGCACCGGGGCAGGCGCTGACCCTGCGCGGGATCGGCAAAGAATTCGATGTCTCGATGACCCCCGCCCGCGAAGCTGTGCGGCGGCTCTCTGCAGAGGGTGCGTTGACGCTGTCGTCCTCGGGGCGTGTCTCTACGCCGGCGTTAAAGCCCGAGCGAATCGAAGAACTTGCCTCTCTGCGGGCCCTGCTGGAGCCGGAGCTGTCATCACGGGCATTGCCCCGGGCGCATATGGCGTTGATCGAACGGTTGCAGGTGATCAATGCGGCGATTTCCGAACATGTCGCCAAAGAAGATGCGGTGGCCTATATCCGCAGCAACCTGGAGTTTCACCGTACGCTTTATCTGCGCGCTCAAGCGCCTGCGATGCTGGCCATGTGCGAAACCGTGTGGTTGCAGCTGGGGCCGACGATGCGCGCGCTTTATGGGCGGTTCCGGCGCAGCGAGCCCCCCTATCATCATCGGCTGATTATAGCTGCCCTAAAGGCCGGAGACGAGCCGAGCCTGCGGTTGGCGGTGCGGACCGATGTGACGCAAGGCTTGCGCCTGCTGGTCAATTGACCAACCGCACATAAAAAAACCGGCGCAGGTTGCCCCACGCCGGTTTACGATTTTGTGGTTTTTGAGCCCTAGGCGTGGATCGCCCCGTCACCGCAGGCCAGCGCAGCTTCGCGCACGGCTTCGGAATAGGTCGGATGGGCATGACAGGTCATGGCCAGATCTTGTGCGGAGGCGCCAAATTCCATCGCCACACAGACCTCATGGATCAAATCACCGGCGGCGGGGCCAATGATATGGGCGCCCAGAATCCGGTCGGTATTTTTATCGGCCAGAATTTTCACAAACCCGTCGCCCTGATGCACGGCTTTCGCGCGGGCATTGCCCATGAAGGGGAATTTGCCAACCTTATAGGCGTGGCCCTCTTCCTTGAGTTGCTGTTCGGTTTTGCCGACAGAAGCAACCTCGGGTGTGGTGTAGATCACGCCGGGAATAATGTTGTAATTCACATGACCGGCTTTGCCTGCGATGACCTCGGCGACGGCCATGCCTTCGTCTTCGGCCTTATGGGCCAGCATCGGCCCGTCGATGGCGTCGCCAATCGCATAGATGCCCTTGACCGACGTGGCCCAATGGCCGTCGGTTTCGATCTGCCCGCGTTTGGACAAGGTTACGCCAAGGGCTTCGAGGCCCAGACCATCGGTGAAGGGTTGGCGACCGGTGGCGACCAGCACGGTATCTGCATCGATGGTGTGCTCGCTGTTGTCCTTGCGCAGGGTGTAGCTGACCTTGGCTTTGGTTTTCAGGGTTTCGACTTTGGACACGGCGGCACCGAGCACAAAATTCAGGCCTTGTTTTTTCAGCGTGCGCTGCAGTTGCTTTTGCAGGTCCGCATCCATGCCAGGGGTGATGTGGTCGAGAAATTCAACAACCGTGACTTCTGCGCCAAGACGGGCATAGACCGAGCCCATCTCAAGGCCGATAACACCGGCGCCGACCACAACCAATTTGCGCGGGATTTTACCCAGTTCCAGCGCGCCGGTGGAGGTCACGACGATTTTTTCGTCGATGGTGACTTCGGCTCCGGGGATCGAGGAGGCCTCTGAGCCCGATGCGACAATGATGTTCTTGGCGGTATGGACATCGTCACCGACCTTGACCTTGCCGGCCTCGGGGATGGAACCCCAACCTTTGAGCCAGTCGATCTTGTTCTTTTTGAACAGGAATTCGATGCCCCCGGTGTTCTGGTCTACGACGTTTTGCTTGTAGGCTTTCATCTGGTCCCAATCGACCGAGGGGGATTTGCCCTTCAGACCCATATCGGCGAAGTTATGTTCGGCTTCGTGCAGGGAATGGGTGGCGTGCAGCAACGCTTTGGACGGGATGCAGCCGACATTCAGGCAGGTGCCGCCGAGGGTTTCACGGCCTTCGACACAAGCGGTTTTCAGGCCCAGTTGGGCGCAGCGGATGGCGGCGACATAGCCGCCGGGGCCAGCACCGATAACGATGACGTCATAATCTGCCATTTTAGATCTCCTTCGCCGTGAATTGGCGTTTTGGCGGGGTAGAAAGGGCGGCACGGAATGCCGGTGAGCGGAGAGGGAAGAGGGGGCGCTGCCCCCGGCGCAGATGCGCCTCCCCCGGGATATTTGTGGAACAAAGTACCATCACAAGAGGGCCGCCAGAAACATCAGGGTGGTGGCGGCAAAGCCGACACCGAAGATCAGGCTGCGCCATGGTACCCAGCCAAAGACATAGGCCGGTACGTACAGTAATCGGGCGATGACATAGGTTATCGCACAGGCGGCGGTAAAGCCGGAGTTGCTGTTTGACAATTCAACCACGGCAACGGCGGCGGCAAAAAAGCCGAGATTTTCGGTGTTATTGCGCAGGGTGCGATAAATGCGGCCGGTTTTGCCGGTGAGCTCTGCTTCAAGCGCGTCTTCACGGGTGCCCAATGTTTTGCGCATGGGCAAAAGGCGGTTGGCGCTGATCGACATGGCACAGAAGAGGGCTGCTTGCAGCAGGCCGATGAGGGTGAGGGCGAGAAGTTCGGGGGTCATTTGGGATCTTCTCGTGCGATTGCCACATGATCGATAGGGTGTTCGGTTTTGAAGGTCGAAAATCCCTTGGCATTGAACCAGCGTCTAGCCTCAACCGAATTGAAATCCTCTTTTCCGGTTGCGGCGCGATAGGCGTCTTTAACGCCTATCACCCAATGAACGTCACCAGGTTTTAATCCAGTGTCGCCCGCCATGTTTTACAGGTCCATCAGCAGACGACGGGGATCTTCCAGTGCTTCTTTGACGCGTACGAGGAAGGTCACAGCACCTTTGCCGTCTACGATCCGGTGGTCATAGGACAGAGCCAGATACATCATCGGGCGAATCACAACCTGACCGTTGATCGCCATCGGGCGGTCCTGGATTTTATGCATCCCCAAGATGCCGGACTGTGGCGGGTTCAGGATCGGCGAGGACATCAGTGAGCCATAGACACCACCGTTGGAGATGGTGAAGCTGCCGCCTTGCATTTCGGCCATGGACAGTTTGCCGTCGCGCGCGCGTTTGCCTTTTTCGGCAATCGCCTTTTCGATCTCGGCAAAGGACATGGAGTCGGCATCGCGGATCACCGGCACAACCAGACCTGTGGGCGTGCCTGCGGCGATGCCCATATGCACGAAGTTTTTGTAGACGATGTCCGTGCCGTCGATCTCGGCATTCACTTCGGGTACTTCTTTTAGAGCATGACAGCAGGCCTTGGTGAAGAAAGACATAAAGCCGAGCTTCACGCCGTGTTTCTTCAAGAACAGGTCTTTGTATTCGTTGCGCAGGGCCATGACCTCGGTCATGTCGACCTCATTGTAGGTGGTCAGCATGGCGGCGGTGTTCTGGCTGTCTTTCAGGCGGCGTGCGATGGTCTGGCGCAGACGGGTCATTTTCACCCGTTCCTCGCGGGAGGCATCGTCGGCAGAGACCGGACCACGGGGGACAGATGCAGGCGCAGGGGCGGCGGCAGGGGCCGCAGCGGTACCTGCGGCCAGCGCTTTTTGCACGTCTTCTTTCATCACACGACCATCGCGACCTGTGCCGGTCACAGAACCGGCGGCAAGACCAGATTCGGCCATCATTTTGTTGGCAGAGGGGGCGTTTTCAACGTCCTTACCGGTGGTCGCAGCCGCAGGAGCGGCAGCGGCGGCTGGCGCAGCAGGGGCCGCGGCTGCACCGGCAGCAGCGCCACCGATGACGGCCAGTTTTGCCGTGGCATCCACGGTGGTGCCTTCGGGGGCGGTGATTTCGGTGAGCACACCAGCGGCGGGGGCGGGCACTTCGACAGACACTTTGTCGGTTTCCAGCTCGCAAAGCATTTCATCCTGCGCAACCGTGTCACCTACAGCTTTGAACCATGTGGAAACAGTGGCTTCGGAGACGCTTTCGCCTAGGGTTGGCACCATCACATCAACGCTGTCGCCACCGCTGGCCGCAGGGGCCTCGGCTTTGGCGGCGGGCGCATCGGCAGCCGGTGCAGCAGCGCCTGCACCTTCGGAGATATTGGCCAGCAGGGCATCAACACCAACGGTGTCACCCTCGGCGGCTACGATCTCGGCCAAAGTACCGGCAACTGGGCTTGGCACTTCGACGGTGACCTTGTCGGTTTCCAGTTCGCAGAGCATTTCATCAACCGCAACCGCATCGCCCGGTTTCTTGAACCATGTGGCGACGGTGGCTTCGGTGACGCTTTCACCCAATGTCGGGACGCGGACTTCTGTGGACATGATTATTTATCCTTCAATGGTGAGCGCGTCGTTCACGAGCGCGGCTTGTTGTGCTTTGTGTTGGCTGGCAAGACCTGTTGCCGGAGAGGCGGAGGCGGCGCGGCCGACATAGACCGGACGTTTAACTTTACCTTTCAGGCGCCCCAGAACCCATTCGATATTGGGTTCCATAAAGGTCCATGCGCCTTGGTTTTTCGGTTCTTCCTGACACCAGATCACATCGGCGTTCGGGAAGCGTTCCAGCTCTTTGACCAGAGACATGGCGGGGAAGGGGTAGAACTGTTCTACCCGCATCAGATAGACATCTTCGATGCCCCGCGCGTCGCGTTCTTCGAGCAGATCGAAATAGACTTTGCCCGAGCACATGACGACGCGTTTTACCTTGTCATCGGCCGCCAGTTTTGTGTCTGAATTTCCTTTTTCCGCATCATCCCACAGAATCCGGTGGAAAGAGGAGCCCTTGGTGAAATCCTCGATCGTGGACACCGCAAGCTTGTGGCGCAACAGGGATTTCGGCGTCATCAGGATCAGTGGTTTGCGGAAGGAGCGGTGAAGCTGACGCCGCAGGATGTGGAAGTAGTTCGCGGGCGTTGTGCAGTTGGCCACGATCCAGTTGTCCTGACCGCACATCTGCAAAAAGCGTTCCAGACGGGCAGAGGAGTGCTCTGGTCCCTGACCTTCAAAACCGTGCGGCAACAGTACCACAAGACCCGACATCCGCAGCCATTTGCTTTCACCAGAGCTGATGAACTGGTCAAACATGATCTGCGCGCCGTTGGAGAAGTCACCAAACTGGGCCTCCCACAGGGTCAGCGCATTGGGTTCTGCCAGCGAGTAGCCATATTCAAACCCGAGCACGGCATATTCCGAGAGCATGGAGTCGATGACTTCATATTCGGACTGACCGGCACGGATATGGTTCAGCGGGTAATAGCGTTCTTCGGTGTCCTGATTGACCAGACCGGAATGACGATGCGAGAACGTCCCGCGCGTCGCATCCTGACCGGACAGACGGACCGGATATCCCTCGGTGAGCAAGGACCCAAAGGCCAGCGCTTCGCCGGTTGCCCAGTCGATGCCTTTACCGCCATCGATCATGCCCTTTTTGTTTTCCAGCATCCGCGCCACGGTTTTGTGCACGGGGAAACCTTCGGGATAGCTGGTGAGCGCTTTGCCGACATCAGTAAAAGTGGATTTCTTGATTGCGGTCTGGCCGCGCTGATAATCCTCATCCTTTTTATCGAGATGCGACCAGCGCCCGTCCAGCCAGTCGGCTTTGTTGGGTTTATATTGTTTACCGGCTTCGAATTCCTCGTTCAGATGGCTCTGGAACGCGGCTTTCATATCCTCGATTTCGCCTTCGGGGATCAGACCGTCTTTGATCAGACGCTCGGTATAAATCTGAAGCGTGGTTTTATGGGTTTTGATCTTTTTGTACATCAACGGGTTGGTGAACATGGGCTCGTCGCCCTCGTTGTGCCCAAACCGGCGGTAGCAGAAGATATCCAGCACCACGTCTTTGTGGAACTTCTGGCGGAACTCGATGGCGACGCGGGCGGCGTGCACCACGGCTTCGGGGTCGTCGCCGTTCACGTGGAAGATCGGTGCTTCGACCATCAGCGCGATGTCTGTGGGGTAGGGCGAAGAGCGGCTGAAATGCGGTGCGGTGGTGAAACCAATCTGGTTGTTCACAACGATATGCATGGTGCCACCGGTTTTGTGGCCGCGCAGACCGGACAGGCCAAAACCTTCGGCCACAACACCCTGACCGGCAAAAGCCGCATCACCGTGCAGAAGGATTGGGAGCACCTTGGTGCGCTCTACATCATTCAGCTGGTCCTGCTTGGCGCGGACCTTGCCCAGAACCACGGGGTTCACGGCCTCAAGGTGGCTTGGGTTGGCAGTCAGCGACAGGTGGACCTTGTTGCCGTCAAATTCACGATCCGACGAGGCCCCCAGGTGGTATTTTACATCGCCGGAGCCGTCGACGTCTTCGGGCTTAAAGCTGCCGCCCTGAAATTCGTTGAAAATCGCGCGGTAGGGTTTGCTCATCACATTGGCCAGCACCGACAGGCGGCCTCGGTGGGGCATGCCGATGACGATGTCACACAGGCCCAATTGGCCGCCGCGCTTGATGATCTGTTCCATCGCGGGGATCAGGCTTTCGCCGCCATCCAGACCAAAACGTTTGGTACCCATGTACTTTACATGGAGGAATTTCTCGAAACCCTCGGCTTCGACCATCTTGTTCAGGATGGCTTTGCGCCCTTCACGGGTAAAGCGGATTTCCTTGTCATATCCTTCGATCCGCTCCTTGAGCCAAGCGGCTTCGTCGGCGTTGGAGATATGCATGTATTGCAGTGCAAACGTCCCGCAGTAGGTCCGTTTCACGATGTCCACAATCTGGCGCATGGAGGCCAGCTGCAGGCCCAGCACGTTATCGATAAAGATCGGACGATCCATATCGGCATCGGTGAAGCCATAGGATTTGGGGTCCAGCTCGGGATGATCCCCGTTCGAATGCATGCCCAACGGGTCCAGATCGGCGGCAAGGTGACCGCGAATACGGTAAGCGCGGATGATCATCAGGGCGCGGATCGAATCCAGCACGGCGCGTTTCACCGCCTCGTCAGAGACCTCAACGCCTTTGGCGGCGGCTTGTTCCTTGATCTTCTTGCCAGCGGCCTCGGGTTCGGCGGCCCATTGGCCGTCCAGCGCTTGGGTCAGATCATCATTGGGTACAGGCGGCCAGTCATTGCGCGCCCAACTAGGGCCGGCGGCCTCTGCTTTCACATCCAGACCATCATCCCCAAGGGCGGCAAAAAACGCCTGCCATGCTTCGTCCACCGCGGCGGGATCATTGGCATATTGGGCATAGAGCTGTTCGATATATTCGGCGTTGGTCCCTTGCAGGAAAGAAGACGCATGGAACAGGTCATTGGGGGATTGATCGGTCATGATTGTACCTCATGTGGGTTGGGACCGTATTGGTTTGTTTCAGGCTGCGAGGGGCGGGTAAGCCACCATAAAACCACGAGTGGTGCGCAGAAGAGTAAAAGCATGGCAGGGATAAGGATCACCAGGGACAAGCCGCCAAGCGCAGCGGTCAGCGCTCCAAGGCCAAGTCCGCTTGTCAGGCCAAGAACACCGGAAGACACGATGATGGCGGCAATCATACCAAACCAAACGATCAGCGGAAAAAACAGAAACAGGCCTGAACGGCCCGTGTCATGCATCCGGCGCCAACCTACAGCGAGGCCTGGCAACAGAAGCGCAAGAGATAATAGGTTTGCAAGGGGACCGTCATTCTCGACATTTCCGGCGACTGATGTCTCCGTTACGGTGGTCTCTACAACAGTTGTGCCAAAGAAAATCGTATCCAACACTCCGGCCACGATCGACGCGAGGATGCCAAACAGAAAGAACCACCAGTATTCAGATCGGGACGCACGCCCCGAGAAGGTGACATATTTCTGCAAGCAGGTTTTTGTCGCTTCAAGTAAGGTCATGAACCAATGGCTCCTGTTGGGGGAGGCGAAAGACCCGACAGCGCCGGGTCTTTCCAAGCAATTAGCCTTTGTTGATCGCTTCAACCACAGCTTCGCCCAAAGTGGCGGGGCTGTCGGCAACCACGATGCCAGCGGCACGCATGGCTTCGATCTTGTCCTCGGCACCGCCTTTGCCACCGGCGACAATCGCACCGGCGTGGCCCATACGACGACCGGGAGGGGCCGTACGACCCGCGATGAAACCGGCTGTTGGTTTCCAGCGGCCTTTTTTCTTTTCATCGGCAAGGAACTGCGCGGCTTCTTCTTCGGCGGAACCACCGATTTCACCGATCATGATGATGGATTGGGTTTCATCATCAGCCAGGAACATTTCCAGCACGTCGATATGCTCGGTGCCTTTGATGGGGTCGCCACCGATACCAACCGCAGAGGACTGACCCAGACCCAGATCGGAGGTCTGTTTCACCGCTTCATAGGTCAGTGTGCCAGAGCGGGACACAACACCACAGGAGCCACGCTGGTGGATGTGACCGGGCATAATGCCGATTTTGCAGGCATCAGGGGTGATCACACCGGGGCAGTTCGGCCCGATCAGACGGGATTTGGAGCCATCCAATGCGCGCTGAACACGCATCATGTCCAGCACCGGAATGCCTTCGGTGATGCAGACGATCAGTTCCATTTCCGCGTCAATCGCTTCAAGGATCGAGTCTGCCGCAAAGGGGGGCGGCACATAGATCACAGAGGCGTTTGCCTCGGTCACATGCTTTGCTTCGTGCACAGAGTTGAAGATCGGCAGATCAAGGTGGGTTTGCCCGCCTTTGCCGGGTGTCACGCCGCCAACCATTTTGGTGCCATAGGCAATGGCCTGTTCAGAGTGGAAGGTGCCCTGCGAGCCGGTAAGACCCTGACAGATCACTTTGGTATTTTCATTTACGAGAACAGCCATGATATTAACCTTTCACCGCTTTAACGATCTTCTGGGCGCCGTCTTTCAAGTCGTCCGCCGCAATCACGTCAACATCGCTATTGTTGATGATGGCTTTGCCTTCTTCGACATTTGTGCCCTCAAGGCGCACAACCAGCGGAACCTGCAGACCGACTTCTTTTACGGCTGCAACAACGCCTTCTGCGATCACGTCACAGCGCATGATACCGCCGAAAATGTTGACCAAAATGCCTTTGACGTTGTCGTCAGAGGTGATGATCTTGAACGCTTCGGTCACTTTCTCTTTGGTTGCACCGCCGCCGACGTCAAGGAAGTTGGCAGGCTCCGCACCGTAGAGTTTGATGATGTCCATCGTGGCCATCGCAAGGCCGGCACCGTTCACCATACAGCCGATTTCACCGTCAAGCGCGATGTAGTTCAGGTCGTATTTAGAGGCTTCCAGCTCTTTGGAGTCTTCTTCGGTCTCATCGCGCAGGGCCATGATATCGGCGTGACGGTAAAGGGCGTTTCCGTCAAAGCTGACCTTGGCATCCAGCACTTTCAGGCTGCCCGCGTCGGTGACGATCAGCGGGTTGATCTCCAGCATTTCCATGTCTTTTTCAAGGAAGGCTTTATAGAGCAGACCCATCAGCGCGACGCATTCTTTGACCTGTTTACCGGTCAGGCCAAGCGAAAAGGCAACGCGGCGGCCGTGGTAGGGCTGATAGCCCGTGGCCGGATCAACCGAAAAGGACAGGATTTTTTCAGGTGTTGCTGCAGCAACTTCTTCGATGTCCATGCCACCTTCGGTGGAGCATACGAAAGAAATGCGCGATGTCTGGCGATCCACCAGCAGCGCCAGATACATTTCCGTTTCGATGCCGGAACCGTCTTCGATGTAGATGCGGTTTACCTGTTTGCCAACCGGACCCGTCTGGTGTGTGACAAGCGTGCGACCCAGCATTTTGGAGGCTTCGTTGGCGGCTTCCTCAACGGATTTCGCCAGACGCACACCGCCTGCTTCACCGGCTTCGGGCTCTTTGAAAGAGCCTTTACCGCGACCGCCTGCGTGGATTTGTGCTTTGACAACCCAAAGTGGCCCGTCCATTTCACCGGCCGCCGTTTTGGCGTCTTCGGCTTTCAATACAACGCGGCCGTCAGATACCGGTGCGCCGTAGCTGCGAAGGAGTGCCTTCGCTTGATATTCATGAATGTTCACGAATTCTATCCCTACGTTTATTGCTCTCTGCCATGTCTAAGCACGATAAGATCAACGAAAAAAGGGTTTTTCCGGGAATTAGGCCAAATTCACAAGAATTCCGACATTTGTGATCACAGTCCAGAAAAGTGTGATCACAAATGGGGTGACGGGTTTTGGGATTGGTGCGAATCTTTGCAAACCCCTTTGTGAAGCAGGGTCATGCGGCAGGGCAAACCGACCCTAACGCGATTGTAATACCGCCAGATTATAGGTTGTAAAGGTCGGTACATCGGTCTGCGGGGTGATGCCCGCCTCTAGGAAAAAATCGGCATAAGGGATTTCGTCAATGGTAACCGCTAGGACAAAACCGGTTTCGTCCAGGTCCTCTGGCGCGGGAGAGATCAGATACTCCAGACCCTCGCTGCGAGAAGCGCGGTTGCCAGCGATAGAGACCGGATTGCTCAGGACCTGCGCCGCAATTTGATCCAGGGCCTGTTTGGCCTGTGCCGCCGAGACATTGGGAGAGCCAACACTGCAAAAGGTTTCGGTTACCGGTTTCAGGGTTCTGGAACCCGACTTGGTTGTTGTCTCTACTTCTCCGAGCGACGCTAGCAAAAGGTTCTCTGTGTCGACGTAGCTGACGATATTGCCAAAACCTGCATCTGCTGAAAATTCATATTGATCAAACACGCGCTTGGTGGCTGCAAAACTGTCCCTGTTAGCCACGCAGGATTGCAAGAACAGATTGGCCATGCGGTTCACGGTTTCCGATGAAGACGGCGCATCGGGCAGGCCAAGCACCGGTGCACAGGCGGAAAGTCCCAGAAAGATCCCCGCCATGGGGGCACATACTTTCTGCAGACGGGGGGCAGTGGACGACGGGGCGCGCAAAGACATGCATAATCCTTGATGGTTTTGGGCATGCTTGCACGTCTGATTTGCAAGGACAATGCGCTGAATGGCGCAACCGTGCTGCGCGGGATAATTTCACATCGGCCCCTGTGTTTCAGGGAAGTTCCTATTCCACCAACAGCCTGATTTTGATAGGTCTTAATCACCCACAGGATCGAGGATCGCCAGAAACGCCATGACCATTGCCCGCATCGGATCAAAACTAGTTTATTTTGCGCATATCCCAAAAACCGGCGGGACCAGCGTGCAGAAATATCTGCAGGACAAAGGCCCTTTGGCGATGCATGTCACAAAGCAGATCAACTGGTCGAAAACCTCGCCGCAACATATTCACGCGCCCTTACATGCGCTGATGTTTCCTCCGGCGTTTCTGGATGCGTCTTTCGCGGTGATGCGCAATCCGTTGAACCGTTTCATCAGCGAATACAAATACCAGATGAAGCATAAACGCCGCTGGCCCGAGCCGATCGGGCTGGAAGAATGGGCCGAAGTGATGCGCACGGCCGTGCAAGAGGATGCCTTTGCCGAGGATAACCACATACGGCCGCAGGTGGATTTCCTAAGGCCGGGGATGCAGGTCTTTCAATTGGAAAACGGTCTGCCGCAGGTGATGCAGTGGATCGACAAGGTGACGGACACGCCAGCCAGCCGCACGAATTTTCACCGCAACAAAGGCCCAGAAACGACCTTTGAAATTTCCCCGCAGGTTAAAGACATCGTGGCAGAGCTTTATGCAAAAGACATCGCGCTGATCACCGCCCACGGGGCAGCGCCAGACGGCTTTGCTTTTGAAGCAGGGATGCAAAACCTGTAAGCACGGCACAAAAAAACGGGGCCAAAAGCCCCGTTTTCCTAATCGTTTCAGCAGTCGCTTACGCTAGCGAGCCGTCGATACCCTTACAAGCTTCGACCAGACCTTTAACCGCGTCGACGGATTTGTCGAACATGGCTTGCTCATCTTTGGCCATTTCGATGTTCAGGATGCGTTCAACACCCCCGGCACCGATAACGGTCGGCACGCCAACATACATGCCGTTCAGACCCAGCGCGCCGTCAACATAGGCGGCACAGGGCAGAACGCGTTTCTGGTCTTTCAGATAGGCTTCGGCCATTTCAATGGCAGAGGTCGCAGGTGCGTAGAAAGCGGAACCTGTTTTCAGCAGGCCAACGATTTCAGCACCGCCATCACGGGTACGCTGAACGATTGCGTCCAGTTTTTCCTGTGTGGTCCAGCCCATTTTCACCAGATCCGGCAGAGGCACACCGGCAACGGTGGAATAGCGTGTCAGCGGCACCATCGTGTCGCCGTGGCCGCCCAGAACAAAGGCCGTGACGTCTTTCATCGAGACGTCAAATTCGGTGGCGAGGAAGTGACGGAAACGGGCAGAGTCCAGAACACCGGCCATGCCGCAAACTTTTTCGTGGGGCAGGCCAGAGAATTCGCGCAGCGCCCAAACCATCGCATCCAGCGGGTTTGTGATGCAGATCACAAAGGCGTCTGGCGCGTTGGCGGCAATGCCTTCGCCGACGGACTTCATGACCTTCAGGTTGATGCCCAGCAAATCGTCGCGGCTCATGCCGGGTTTGCGCGGCACACCGGCGGTGACGATGATGACATCTGCACCGGCGATGTCGGCATAATCGGTTGTGCCTTTCAGCGTGGCGTCAAAGCCTTCGGACGGGCCGGATTCGGCGATGTCGAGCGCTTTACCCTGTGGAACACCATCTGCGATGTCGAATAGAACGACGTCACCGAGTTCTTTGAGGGCAGCAAGATGGGCGAGGGTGCCGCCGATCTGTCCGGCGCCGATAAGGGCAATCTTTGGTCTGGCCATGGATTGAATCTCCAAGTTGGTTGAACTTGGCAAGTGCCTAGTCGCTTCTGGCCTTTCGTGCAAGTGCGCTGCGCTGCGGCAAAACGCAAGAATGTTGCGGAATGCAGGTCTCCTGGTGTTTTAGGGGGCGACAAACGCAGGATTTTTTGTCATTGGGCCTCTATGACTCTCGACCTTACTTTTTTTCTTCTTGCCTCTGTTGCGGTGTTTTACGCAGGTATTTCCAAGGGCGGATTTGGTTCCGGCGCTGCCTTTGCGGCCGCCCCCTTGATGGCGCTGATCATTGAGCCTGAATATGCTGTCGGGCTGATGTTACCGCTGTTGATGATGATGGATGTGACCGCGCTGAAACCCTATTGGGGCAAATGGGACGGGCCAAGCGCGAAGAAATTGATTCTGGGCAGCTTGCCGGGGGTGGCGCTCGGGGCGTTACTGTTTCGCTATGCAAATGCCGATGCGCTACGGGTCGTGTTGGGGCTGGTATCGCTGGCGTTTGTAGGGTTTCAGATCGCGCGTGGCCGCGGCTGGATCAAAGACCGTACAACTGCGTTTGCACCTTGGGTCGGCTATGTCACCGGCAGCTGCGCGGGGTTCACAAGCTATATCAGCCATGCCGGCGGCCCGCCTGTTGCCATTTATATGTTGGCGCAAAATGTTGGCAAAACCACCTATCAAGCGACCTCTGTCATCGTGTTCTGGGCGATCAATGCGTTTAAGGCCGTGCCCTATGCCTTTCTGGGCATGTTCACCATGGAGACGCTACTGGCGGATTTGATCCTTGCCCCGGTTGCGGTGGCTGGTGTGCTGGTCGGGGTCAAGGCCCACCACCTGCTGCCAGAGCGCATCTTTTTTAACATCACCTATGTGCTTTTGACCTGCACCGGGGCCAAACTTATCTATGATGGTTTGGTCTAAGCGTCGGATTCTGCGGCCAGCGCGGCAGACTCGGTGATGGTTTCAAAGGCGTAGCCGGTGGCCAGCATACAGGTTTGACCATTCGGCAGCGTCACAGTCAGGCTCCAGCTACCGGTTTCCTCAGAAGCAAATAACTCCACCACTGCATTGTTGGACCCCAGCCCGATAGAGCGGCGGGTTTCACCGAATTTCTGCGCCAAATGTGTGACGACTTTTTCGCGTTCCGCGCAGTTCTGCGATTGCTGTGCAAAGGCGTGATCCGTGGCCAGTAAAAGAGCGCCCATGCCCAGTGATAGTGCAAAGAAATGTGACTTCATGACAAGCTCCAAGGGTTCAGGCCCGTTTCGGGCGGCATGTCAAAAGCCTGCGCCGTGCTTGCGAATAAGTAGTTAACGCCACGCGCCACGCAGGCTTACTTGTATTTTTCTGCGCTGCGGCAAAATAGGACTTGTCATTTTCGTCGTTTTTGGGTTGATTTACGCAACATTATTACAAAGGCGGAATCATGGAACAGCAAGCACGGCCCTATCGTTCGGTCCTCTATATCCCTGGCTCAAAAGAGCGGGCGCTGGAAAAGGCCAAAACCCTGCCTGTTGATGCGATTATCTTTGATCTCGAAGATGCGGTGGCGATGGATGAAAAAGAGGCCGCGCGCGACCTGCTGGCGCAGAGCCTGAAAGCCGGTGGTTATGGCGCGCGGATGAAAATTGTCCGGATCAATGCGCTGGATACCGCTTGGGGCAAGGCCGATGTGGCGGCCCTTAAGGATGCCGGCGCGGATGCGGTGCTGCTGCCCAAGGTTAATGGGTCTGCGGATGTGCAGGCTTTGGCCGATATGCTGGGCGACATGCCGATCTGGGCGATGATGGAGACCCCCTTGGGCATTCTGAATGCCGCCGAAATCGCCGCCCACCCTCAGCTAAGCGGCTTTGTCATGGGAACAAATGACCTTGCCAAGGATCTGAACAGCCGCTTCCGTGCCGATCGCCTGCCGATGATGGCCAGCCTTCAGATGTGCCTGCTGGCTGCCCGCGCCCATGGGGTTGTTGCGGTCGATGGCGTTTATAATGCCTTTAAGGATGACGAAGGGCTGAAGGGGGAATGCGATCAGGGCCGGGATATGGGCTTTGATGGTAAAACCCTGATCCATCCGGCCCAAATTGCCGTGGCCAATGCGGCATTTGCGCCTTCGGAGGCAGAAGTCGAGCTGGCGCGCCGTCAAATAGACGCCTTTGAAGCCGCCGAAGCTGCGGGGCAGGGGGTCGCGGTTGTGGACGGAAAAATCGTAGAGAACTTGCACATTGTCACCGCACGTCAGACACTTGCCAAAGCAGAAGCGATTTCAGCTTTGGAAGGATAAAAAATGACGATTCTTGTTCTGGGCATGGCCCTTTGGGTCCTGGCCCATCTGTTTAAACGGATCGCACCGGCGCGCCGTGCGGCGCTTGGCGACAAAGGCAAGGGCATGGTTGCCGGGGTGTTGTTGCTGTCGGTGCTATTGATCATCATCGGCTACCGCACGGCGGATTTCATTCCCGTCTACACGCCGCTGGCGGGCATGGGGCATCTGAACAACCTGCTGATGTTTGGGGCGATCTATCTGTTGGGAGTCGGAAGTTCCAAAGGGGTGCTGGCCGCAAAACTGCGCCACCCGATGCTGATGGGGGTCATGGTTTGGGGCATTGCGCATTTATTGGTGAATGGCGATCTTGCCTCGCTGATCTTGTTTGGCGGAATGATTATCTGGGCCAAGGCCGAGATCATCGTGATCAATAGATCCGAAGGCCCATGGGCAAAGCCCGAGCCGGGTCCGAAGTCAAAAGACATCAAACTCCTTGGGATCACGCTGATCCTATATGCCATCTTTGCCGCAATTCACACGTTGCTCGGCCATAATCCATTCATGGGAACCTACGGATGAAACTCTATCGATTGCTGACCGAGGATGACACTTCGGCCTTCTGCCACAAAGTCACTGATGCCTTGAACAAAGGCTGGGCGTTACACGGCAATCCAACCTATGCCTTTGACGCCAGCAATGGTGTCATGCGCTGCGGTCAGGCCGTCGTCAAAGAGGTCGAAGGCACCTACACACCGGACGTAAAGCTGGGGCAGCAGTAACATGGCGAAAACAAATCCGGGTCGTTTCTTTGAGGATTACGCCGTTGGTGATGTGTTGGAACATGCCGTGCCGCGCACGCTTTCGGGCGGCGAGCGGGCAATGTACCACGCGCTGTATCCGGCCCGCCATGCGCTGGCCTCTTCGGATGAATTTGCCCGCGCTTGCGGATTGCCCGGCTCTCCGCTGGATGAACTGATCGCTTTTCACACGGTCTTTGGCAAAACCGTGCCGGATGTATCGCTGAACGCGGTTGCCAATCTGGGCTATGCCGAGGGGCGCTTTCTGAAGCCGGTTTATGCGGGTGATACGCTGACCTCTGAATCCGAAGTGATCGGGATCAAGCAGAATTCTAACGGTAAATCCGGTGTCGTCTATGTGCGCACCACTGGGCGGAACCAACGGGGCGAAGCGGTGCTGGAATATGTGCGCTGGGTGATGGTGCGCAAAGGCGATCTGGCAGCCCAAGCGCCGCAAACCGTGCTGCCCGAACTGCGCAAAGCCGTTGATCCGGCGGATATTGTTGTTCCAGAGGGGCTGGATTTCAGTCGTTATAATTTCACCCAAGCCGGTGAACCCCATCGGCTGGCCGATTATGAGATCGGCGAAAAGATCGATCATGTGGATGGGGTCACCATCGAAGAGGCCGAGCACATGCTGGCCACGCGCCTGTGGCAGAATACGGCTAAAGTGCATTTTGATGCCACCTTCCGCCCCGATGGGCAGCGGCTGATTTACGGCGGCCATATTATATCATTGGCGCGGGCCTTGTCGTTTAACGGTCTGGCCAATGCGCAGATGATTGTTGCGCTGAACGGCGGCGCCCATGCGAACCCGTGTTTTTCAGGCGATACGATCAAAGCCTGGTCCGAGGTGCTGGATACGGCAGAAACCACGGCACCGGGTGTCGGGGCGATCCGTCTGCGGCTGGTGGCGACAAAAGCCGGGGCCGAAGGCTTTGCTTTGCAGGGCGCGGATGGGAAATATCTGCCTGACGTCTTGCTTGATTTGGATTATTGGGCCTTGATGCCGGTTTAAAGAGATCAACAGGAGGGAGCGATGTCTCTGAAAAGCTGTTTTTTAGCGTCGACCCTATGTCTGGCAGGGGGGGTGGCATCGGCACAAGAGTCCCACTCCACTTTCGTGACCAGCAATCTTCTGGGCATTTTCTACCATGAGCTTGGTCACGCGGTGATCGATCTGATGCAATTGCCGGTGTTCGGGCAGGAGGAGGATGCAGCCGATGTGTTCAGCATCCTGCTGATCAATGAGTTCTTTGAAGAGGACACCGCCACGGCCCTGGCCTATGATACGGCGCTGGGCTTTCTTGGTGAGGCAGAAGCCGCCGCCGGAGATGAGATTGCCTATTGGGACGTGCATGGGTTGGATGAGCAGCGTTTCTATAATCTTGTGTGCTTGTTCTACGGGGCCGATCCCGAGGCGCGTCAGGATTTTGCCGAGGATCTGGAGCTGCCCGACGATCGGGCTGATAGCTGCCCCGAAGAATTCGACCTTGCCTATGAGAGCTGGGGAGCCGTGCTGGACGAGATGAGCGAAAACGGTGGCGGAGTGAGCTTGCAGTATCAATCGCCGGACAGTGAACATCAGGCCGCTCATACCATCGACGCGGTGCTTTTGCCGGAAATTGACGCTTTGAACGCGCAATTACAGTTTCCGCACACGTTGGATATCCGGGTAGAGAGTTGCGGTGAGGCAAATGCATTTTACGACCCGAACGACACTTCGATAACCCTGTGCACAGAATTTGTGCCCCATCTTGCAAAAATGGATGTAGAATAGATTTTGTGATCACATGGCCGAAAAGTGTGATCACAAGTCAGCCCCCGCGTCAAAAAATCCACCCAAATTAGCGCTAACAAGCACGATGGAGGCGTGACTCCGGCAAAAATCTTGTTATGCATAAGGGAATATCGCGATCCAAAGGCATACTTAACCTGAAAGGGTACCCCATGGCAGACGTGAACAGGGGACACCGTCCACTCTCTCCCCATTTGCAAGTTTACCGACCACAGATCAATTCTGTGACGTCGATCTTCACCCGTATTACTGGCAATGCGTTGCTGGTGGCTTCGCTTTTGATTGTCTGGTGGTTTCTGGCCGCCGCAACCGGCCCGGAATATTTCGCTGTCGCGGATGGGGTGGTGACAAGCTGGTTTGGCGATCTGGTGATGTTCGGCTCTCTTTGGGCCATGTGGTATCACCTGCTTGCGGGTCTGCGCCATTTGTATTGGGACAGCGGGCGCGGCTTTGACCTCGCGACCTCTGATAAACTGGCCTACGGCGTGATCGGCGGCTCTCTGGTTCTGACCCTCGTGTCAGCCATCATCGTTTAAGGGGGCACTCATGGCTTATCTGACTGACCGCAAACGGGTTGAAGGTCTTGGCTCAGCCAAATCCGGCACCGAACACCACTGGCATATGACAGTGACCTCTGTGGCGCTGGCAATCCTTGTGCCGCTGTTTATCTTTACGTTCGGGGCAACCCTTGGCGGCACCTATGAAGAGGTCATCGCCTATTACGCCCATCCGTTTCCCAGCATTGTGGCCGCGCTGACCATCACTGTGGGCTTTGTCCATTTCGCCAATGGTGCGCGCATTATGCTCGAAGATTATGTGCACGGCGGAAAGCTCCGTGCCCTGATCATCGCCACCAATTGCATTAGCTATGCCGCAGTCGCGACCGGGCTTTATGCCCTCGTGAAACTTGCGCTGTAAGGAGAGCCTGACCCATGGCAGCATATGAATACGAAACCCATGAATACGACGTTGTCGTTGTGGGCGCCGGCGGCGCCGGTTTGCGCGCCACTTTGGGCATGGCAGAGCAGGGATTAAGAACCGCCTGCGTTACCAAAGTTTTCCCGACCCGTTCGCACACGGTTGCCGCCCAAGGTGGTATCGCGGCGTCCTTGTCCAATATGGGCCCCGATAACTGGCAGTGGCATATGTATGACACGGTCAAAGGTTCTGACTGGCTGGGCGATACCGATGCGATGGAATACCTCGCCCGCGAAGCCCCCAAAGCGGTTTATGAGCTGGAACATTACGGTGTGCCCTTCTCGCGCACCGAAGAGGGCAAGATTTATCAGCGCCCCTTTGGTGGCCACACCACCGAATTTGGCGAAGGCCCCCCCGTGCAGCGGACCTGTGCCGCCGCAGACCGGACGGGCCACGCGATCTTGCACACGCTCTATGGTCAATCGCTGAAAAACAACGCCGAATTCTACATCGAATATTTCGCCATTGATCTGCTGATGGAAGATGGCGTCTGCAAGGGTGTTCTTTGCTGGAAACTGGATGATGGCACCTTCCACGTCTTTGCCGCCAAAACTGTTGTTCTGGCGACAGGTGGTTATGGCCGTGCTTATTTCTCTGCGACTTCTGCCCACACCTGCACAGGGGACGGCGGCGGCATGGTGGCCCGTGCGGGTCTTGCGCTGCAGGATATGGAGTTTGTTCAATTCCACCCCACCGGCATCTACGGCTCTGGCTGTCTGATCACCGAAGGCGCACGCGGCGAAGGCGGGTATCTAACCAACTCCGAAGGCGAACGCTTTATGGAGCGTTATGCGCCGAACTATAAAGACCTCGCGCCGCGTGATTATGTCTCGCGCTGTATGACGATGGAAATCCGCGAAGGCCGTGGCGTGGGCGAGCATGGGGATCACATCCACTTGCACCTGAACCACCTGCCACCGGAAACCCTGGCTGAACGTCTGCCCGGTATTTCGGAAAGTGCCAAAATTTTTGCCGGTGTTGATCTGAACAAAGAACCGATCCCGGTTCTGCCGACGGTGCACTATAACATGGGCGGTATTCCAACCAACTATTGGGGCGAAGTCGTGAACCCGACTGCCGAAGACCCCGGTGCGATTGTGCCGGGTCTGATGGCCGTGGGCGAAGCAGGCTGTGCCTCGGTGCATGGGGCAAACCGTTTGGGCTCGAACTCTTTGATCGACCTTGTGGTCTTTGGCCGCGCAGCTGCGATCCGCGCGGGTAAGATCATCGATCCTGAAACGGCTGTTCCGACACCACCCCAGTCTGAAATCGACAAGGCTTTTGCCCGTTTTGACGGTTTGCGTTATGCCGATGGCAACACTCCGACTGCAGAGCTGCGTTTGGAAATGCAGCGCACCATGCAAGAAGACGCCGCCGTATTCCGCGCCTCTGAGACGCTGGCCGAAGGCGTCAAGAAAATGACCGCCATCGCAGCGAAAGTCGATGATCTGAAAGTCACCGACAGAACGCTGGTCTGGAACTCTGATCTGATGGAAACGCTGGAGCTGACCAACCTGATGCCAAACGCCTTGGCAACCATTGTTGGCGCCGAAGCCCGTCATGAAAGCCGTGGCGCCCATGCCCATGAGGACTATTCGACACGCGACGATGAAAACTGGCGTGTGCATACCGTGAGCCGCATTGACGGGAGCAAAGTCGATCTGTCCTACCGTCCGGTCGTCAAAGAAACCCTCAGCACCGAGGATGAAGGCGGCATCAGCATGGCGAAAATCGCCCCGAAAGCGAGGACCTTCTAATGGTACAATTTACGCTTCCAAAGAACTCCAAGATCGTCACGGGGAAAACCTGGCCCAAACCCGAAGGCGCAACCAATGTGCGCAAGTTCTCGATTTATCGTTGGAACGAAGAGGACGGCAAGAACCCGCAGCTCGACACCTATTTTGTCGATATGGACAAATGCGGCCCGATGATTCTGGACGCGCTGATCAAGATCAAGAACGAGATTGATCCGACCCTGACCTTCCGTCGGTCCTGCCGAGAGGGCATCTGCGGGTCTTGTGCGATGAACATCGACGGGATCAACACGCTGGCCTGCATTTACGGCATGGATGAGATCAAGGGAGATGTAAAAATCTACCCGCTGCCGCACATGCCGGTGGTGCGCGACCTGATCCCCGATCTGACGCATTTTTATGCTCAGCATGCTTCGATCATGCCGTGGTTGGAAACCAAGACCAACCGTCCGGCCAAAGAGTGGAAGCAATCTATTGAGGACCGCAAAAAACTCGACGGTCTTTATGAATGTGTGATGTGCGCCTCCTGCTCGACCTCTTGCCCGAGCTATTGGTGGAACGGTGATCGCTACCTCGGGCCAGCAGCACTGCTGCATGCCTACCGCTGGATCATTGACAGCCGTGATGAAGCGACAGGTGAACGTCTGGACGAATTGGAAGATCCGTTCAAACTGTATCGCTGTCACACCATCATGAACTGCGCCAAGACCTGCCCTAAGGGTCTGAACCCCGCAGAGGCCATCGGTGCCATCAAACAGATGATGGTCGAACGGACCATGTAAGGATGTCGACATTTGAAATCACAAAGCGCGCCGGATTCTGTTCGGGGCGCTTTTTTTATGTGTACCAGCATTTCTATCGGGCTATCGCGGGCACGGTTTGGCGGCCCGCTGTTGTAGAATGCGCATGTGGAGGATGAAGGTCGCGCCCATTCTCTAACGGGCATGACGCTGCGTTGTGTTTTGCAAGGTCGCGCGCTTCTTTTACGCTGTGCAAAACGGGTAGGAGGCCACCATGCAAACAGAGCACAAGACATCCGACATCATCATTGTCGGCGCGGGGCTGGCCGGTTTGGTGGCCGCCCATGAGGCCGTGGGACGCGGGCGTCGAGTATTGCTGCTGGATCAAGAAGGGCCGCAATCGCTGGGCGGGCAAGCGTGGTGGTCACTGGGCGGGCTGTTCATGGTCGACACCCCCGAACAACGGCGCATGGGCATTAAGGACAGTCGCGATCTGGCGGCGCTGGATTGGTACGGCTCCGCCCAGTTTGACCGCCCCGAGGATGCCAACCCCAAAGCCTTTGCGGAGGCCTATCTGGATTTCGCCGCCGGTGAAATGCGGTCATGGTTGCAGGGTATTGGCATGCGCTGGTTTCCTGTTGTCGGCTGGGCAGAGCGTGGCGGTGCCTTGGCCAACGGACATGGCAATTCAGTGCCGCGCTTTCATATCACATGGGGGACAGGCACGGGCGTGGTAAAGCCCTTTGCGCGACTGGCCCATGAGGCCGCCGCCACCGGCATGTTGCGCTTTGCCCATCGTCATCAGGTCAGCAACCTGATTGTTGAAGACGGCGCAGTGGTGGGCGTCGAAGGCCAGCGTCTGACCGAGGATACAGCAGAGCGGGGGCGTTCTACCAATCGCGACGTTCTTGGTGATTTTTCTTATCGGGCTGATAGCGTCATCATCACCACCGGCGGCATTGGCGGAAATCACGATATGGTGCGCGCTCATTGGCCGACCGAGCGCCTTGGCAAAGCGCCGGAATTCATGGTCTCGGGTGTGCCGGATTATGTCGATGGCAAAATGCAGCAAACCGCCGTGGCCGCTGGTGCAGGGCTGATCAACGGCGACCGGATGTGGCATTATACCGAAGGGCTGCAAAACTGGGATCCGATCTGGCCGAACCACGGTATCCGCATCTTGCCGGGGCCAAGCTCGCTGTGGTTTGATGGCAATGGGGACCGCATGGAGGCCCCCTTTATGCCCGGATTTGATACATTGGGCACACTAAAGCGTATCCTCTCCACAGGGCATGAGCACAGCTGGTTCATCCTGACCCAAAAGATCATCGAAAAGGAATTTGCCCTCTCGGGATCAGAGCAAAATCCCGATCTGACATCGGGGGCTTGGGGTGATGTGGTGAAAGCCCGATTGGGTAAAGGCGCAACTGCTGCCGTTGAGGCGTTCAAAGCCAAAGGGGCTGATTTTGTCGTCAAGGACAGCCTAGAAGAATTGGTCGCGGGCATGAATGCTTTGTCGCCCGAAGCGCCCTTGGATATTGCCCACATTCGTCAACAGATCGAGGCGCGGGATGCGCAGATCGACAATCCTTTTGCCAAGGATGCACAGGTGACAGCCATTCGCGGCGCGCGCGCCTATCGCGGCGATAGGTTGATCCGAACCGCCAAACCCCACCGGATTTTGGATGGGAAGCATGGCCCCTTGATTGCGGTGAAGTTGAACATTTTAACGCGCAAGTCTTTAGGCGGGCTGCATACCGATCTGACGGGGCAGGTGTTGCGGCCTGATGGCACCGCTTTTGCAGGGCTCTATGCCGCCGGAGAGGTCGCCGGTTTTGGTGGCGGCGGATATCACGGGTATAACGCGCTTGAGGGCACCTTCCTTGGAGGGTGTTTGTTGTCGGGACGGCTGGCCGGTCAAAACGCTTGATTCAACCAGCGTAGGGTGGTCATCTGCCCCAACAGGAGACCCCATGAAACCAGATACCCCGCAGTCCACCGCCCCCGCCGATGCCGAGGCCCGCAAAGCCGTCGCGCCGGTGATTTGTTATCCGGTTCAGACCCTGCCGCAGCCGGATAGGGCCCAGCTGGCGCAAGCCCGCAAAGCGCTGACCAAAACCGATGAGGTGATCGTGCCCCCCCGCGATGCCGCCTGTTTTGAGGTGCCGGCCGGTCATTTCTTTCGCATCACCAGCATAGAGGGACCGCAGGTCGGGGATTTGAACCTCTGGAATGCCAATGACCTGAACGAGTGTTTTTATTCCGGTAAAACCCGTGCACTGCACGGCACCCATCTAAGCACCGGTGATCGCATGTGGTCGGGCTTTCCGACGATGCGCCCCTTGGCGACGATTACCTATGACAGTCTGGATTGGTACGGGTTTGATCGATTTGGTGGCGGGGTGCATGATGTGATCGGCACCCGTTGCGATCCCTATACCAATGCGCTGCTCAAGGGCGGGCAGTACCACCATTGCTGCCATTCCAACCTGACGCGGGCATTGTCGGCCCATCGTGATCTACCGCTAAAGCAGGCAGAGGCGTTGGTGCATGACGTTTTGAACGTCTTTATGTGCACCGGCTTCACCCAAGATACCCATCAATATTTCATGAAAGCCAGCCCCGTGCGGCCCGGTGACTATTTGGAGTTTTTTGCCGAGGTTGATCTGCTGGGCGGCTTGTCTGCCTGTCCCGGTGGCGATTGCTCGACCGAGCATTCAAGCGATCTGGCCGCCTGTTATCCGCTGTTGGTAGAGGTTTTTGCCCCGCAATCCGGGGCGCTGGACGGTTGGACGCCGCCCACGCCCAACCCCTATGACCAAAGCCACGGGCAGGGGCGCTAGCATAAAAAACGGGCCGCAGTAGGAACCTGCGACCCGCTTTCCATCGTCTTGTCACGCTTGCGTTAGTCCTGAAATGCCGCATCCAGCGCGATTTCAACCATATCGCCAAAGCTCTTTTCGCGGTCCTCGCTGGGCAGGGCTTCTCCGGTTTGTAAATGATCACTGACCGTTAAAACCGCCAGCGCCCGGCGACCATAGCGCGCGGCCAGATTATACAGCTCCGCCGCCTCCATCTCCACACCCAGAATGCCGTGGCGGGTCATCTGCTCGTTCAGATCAGGGCGTTCATCATAAAACACATCGGACGAATAGATGCCGCCCACATGGGTGGCGGTGCCTTTGGCTTTGGCCGCCGCTACGGCTGCGCTCAGCAACCCGTAATCCGCACAGGGGGCAAAGTTGAATTCTTTGAAAATGCCCGAGGACGGGGTCGACAGGCTGCTGGCGGTCATGGCGATGATCACATCGCGTACCTTGACCTGTTTCTGCATCCCGCCACAAGAACCGATGCGGATCAGGGTCTTGGCCCCGTAGTCGCGGATCAGCTCATTGGCATAGATCGACAGGCTTGGCATACCCATGCCCGAGCCATGAATGGTCACGGGATTGCCTTTATAGGTGCCAGTAAAGCCCAGCATCCCCCGTACTTCATTGACGCATTTTGCATCCTGCAAAAAGGTCTCGGCGGCCCATTTCGCGCGATAGGGATCGCCGGGCAAAAGAACGGTTTCAGCAATATCGCCGGGGGCGGCACCGATATGGACAGTCATGGCAGAACTCCTTTGATTTGGCAGAACTATACCTGTGGCCCGCCGGGAAGAAAGCCCGAATCCGGTGCCCGACAGCCACAGGCGGTGCGGCGCTGATACCGGTTTGGATGGGAATTTACGAATAACGCCCGCCACGCAGATTTTGCGAATTTGCCGTCACATCGTTGAATAAACTCTGTTAAAGAAAGAAGAGTCAGATCAACTTGCGCAGCACAGGACCACAGATATGGACGATCTTGCCCCCAAGGATATCGGCGAAGTTCCCGCTCAGACGCGGCGTTCGGACGGGCGGTTGCTGATTGTTGCCTTTGACGGCGATGCGCCAGAAGGTTGGCGCGAAGAGGGGGCATGTCTTTGTGTGAAAACGCAAAGCTGGACATTGAACGGTTTTGTGCTGCCGGTTGGCAGTTCGAACCGTATTGTTTTGCGTATGGCGGCGGATTTTGAGCCGGTCACCCCCCATGACGCGGTTCAGGTGTCCTTTATCGCACCGCGGCAGGATTTAACCGAAGAGCCATTGCTCAGCCCGCCGAACCTGCGGTTGATCTCAGAAGAACCGCGCGATGCGTTGGACTTTTCTGTGGTCACGCTGATGCGATCACCGAGTTCCTATAATCGCGTGTTGCGTAGCTTTGAGGAATTCGGCTTTACCGCAGAAAACACCGAATTCATCGCCATTGATAATCGCGAAAACAACGTGGCCGATGGGTACGCCGGGGCGCGGCTGGCACTGACCGAGGCGCGCGGCAAGTACCTGATTTTCTGCCATGATGATGTTGAATTGCTGCAAGACAGCCACGCTGATCTTTTAGCCCGTTTGCAAGAGCTGGAAGAGAAAGACCCGACATGGATGGTCGCGGGTATTGCGGGCGGGCTTTACAACGGGTTCAAGGATGATGGGAAGCGCCGTATTTCGTCGCGCATTTCGGATCGCTGGGGACCAGCACGCCGTGTGCTCGGCCCGTTTCCGCGACGGGTTGAATCGCTGGATGAATGTTTCCTGATCTCTCCGCGCCGCCGTTTTCCGCAAAGCTCAATCGATCTGGGCGGGTTTCATTTCTTTGGCACAGATTTATGTTTGCAGGCGGAAATCGCTGGGGGCAGCGCCTATGTAATTGATTTTCATATGTTTCACTACGGTAAAGCCAAAAAAGGGCCGGAATACCGCACGCAGAAAAAACGGATAGAGGCCAAGTATCGCCCCTATTTTCCGGGGCGTACTGTACTGACCTGCACAAAACCGCTGACGTTTTAATCCTCTTGCGCGATCAGGGGCGCGACCGAATTAAACGCATTCAATTCCGCATCCCAGACCAGCGCCTCAACACAAGGGTTCAGATTGGTGCCGCCGCAGTCGCTGCCGTGTTTTTGCAGTAGCACCACGGTGAGCGGGGCAAAATCGGTGGTTTTCCATCCCTTTGCCAGACGTGTATCAAGCACATCATCGATCAGGAAACTAATGCCGCATCCACCGGTGCCGCAGTAAAGGCTGGCGGCGGTAGAGCAGCGCAGATGGAATTCGTTCAGAACGTGATCCATCACCCCATCGCCGTTCAGATCGACCTGTTGAAGCGCGCCTTCCTCCAGAGTCATCGTGCCATATTCGAAATGATTACAATCCGCCGCGCGTTTGGTCAGAAGATCGACAAAAGGCGCGGGGATGTCTTGTGCCACCGCGGGGGCAGACAGGCAAAGGCTAGTGACAGCCAGAGCGGTGCAAAGGGTGTGCAGACGCATCATCAAAAGGATCCTGTTTTGCTGTTAGCTGCGGGTCATGCTCTCATGCTTTGCAGTTATTCGCAATTGCCCCTTTAACGGGGATCACTCATTCAGCGGCAATCGGGGCCGGGTCCACGAGGGCGACAATGTCAAACATGATCCGGTTCAGCTCAAAGTCTTTGGGCGTATAGACCCGCGCGACCCCCATGGCCAAAAGCCGTTCGGCGTCGTCATCCGGAATAATGCCACCAACGATCACCGGTATGTGGGAGAGATCGGCGGATTTCATCTGGGTGATCAAATCCTCGATCAACGGGATATGCGAGCCCGACAGGATCGACAGCCCGACAACATGGGCTTCTTCTTCGGCTGCGGCGGCGACGATTTCCGCCGGAGTCAGGCGGATGCCCTCATAGGTGATATCCATCCCGCAATCGCGCGCACGGGCGGCAATTTGCTCGGCGCCATTAGAGTGGCCATCCAGACCGGGCTTACCAACCAGAAATTTCAACCGGCGGCCCAGACGGTCGGAAACAGCGTTGACCTGCTCGCGAATGTCATCCAGCCCTTCGGTTCGGTTGGAGGGATTTTTCGACACACCGGTCGGCGCGCGGTATTGCCCGAATGCGCTGCGCACCATATCTCCCCACTCGCCGGTGGTGACACCAGCTTTGGCCGCTGCAATAGAGGCTGGCATGATGTTCTCGCCCGATGCCGCAGCCTGACGCAGGCGTTCCATCGCGATTTTTACCGCCTCTGCATTCCGGGTGGTTTTCCATTCCTGCAAACGGGCAATCTGGTCCGCTTCGGCCTTTGGATCGGCGGTCATAATTGCCTCTTCGCCAGAGGTCAGAGGGCTTTCGGCAGCTTCGGTCCAGCGGTTGACCCCGACAACGGTGGTTTCGCCGGTTTCGATCCGCGCAATGCGGGCCGAGTTACTGTCGACCAGACGGGATTTCATATAGTCAATCGCCGCGACAGCGCCGCCCATGGCGTCGATCTGTGCCAGTTCGGCGCGCGCCCCTTCTTTCAGGGCGGCGACTTTGCGTTCCACCGCCGGATTATTGTCAAAGAGGTCTTCGTATTCCAGAAGATCGGTCTCATAGGCCATGATCTGCTGCATCCGCAAAGACCATTGCTGATCCCAAGGGCGGGGCAGGCCAAGGGCTTCGTTCCAAGCGGGCAATTGCACAGCACGGGCGCGGGCGTTTTTGGAAAGCGTGACAGCCAGCATTTCGATCAGAATGCGGTAGACGTTGTTTTCAGGCTGTTGCTCGGTCAGGCCAAGGCTGTTGACCTGAACCCCGTAGCGGAAGCGCCGGAATTTCGGGTCTTCAACATTATAGCGTTCGCGGCAAATCTCGTCCCACAATTCCACAAAAGCGCGCATCTTGCACATCTCTGTCACAAACCGGATGCCCGCATTCACAAAAAAGGAAATCCGTCCGACCATAGCTGGAAAATGTTCAGCCGGTACTTTGTCCTTTAGATCATCCAGCACCGCTGTGGCCGTGGCCAAGGCAAAGGACAGCTCTTCTTCAGGTGTCGCACCGGCCTCTTGCAGATGATAGGAACAGATGTTCATCGGGTTCCATTTGGGCAGGTTTTCGCGGGTATAGGCGGCCACATCGGTAATCATCCGCAACGATGCCTTGGGTGGGCAAACATAGGTGCCGCGGCTCAGGTATTCTTTGATGATGTCATTCTGCACCGTGCCTTGCAGCTTGCTGATATCAGCGCCTTGCTCTTCGGCGGCGGCAATATAGAGCGACAACAACCAAGGGGCCGTTGCGTTGATCGTCATCGAGGTGTTCATTTTTTCAAGCGGAATATCGTCAAACAGCGTGCGCATATCCCCCAGATGGCTTACGGGGACGCCGACTTTGCCCACTTCGCCTTTGGCCAATTCGTGATCGCTGTCGTATCCGGTCTGGGTTGGTAGATCGAAAGCCACCGAAAGACCGGTTTGGCCTTTGGCCAGATTGGTCCTATACAGCGCATTGGAAGCCTTGGCCGTGGAGTGGCCCGCATAGGTGCGAAACAGCCAGGGGCGGTCTTTTGGGGTCTCAGTCATCGGGCCTCACCATCTTAAGTTTGGTAATTATATTCCGTTCTGAACTTGATACTTGGAATTTTATGTCCTTGTCAATTCGCTGCGATGCGGCGCTACGCGGTTTTCTTTGCGATTGCAGCATAAACCAGTGTGTCCGCATTCTGGAAACCGAAATTGTCACGTTAAGGCCGGAATATGTAGCCATATGCCAGACAGAAAGCAGAATCGATTTTATAAGACGCCTGAATAGGTCAAGGTAGCGCCATGTTTTCGACTGTTGAAATTCCCCTATGGCTGCTGATTCTGATTCTGCTCTTTGCAGCGGTCACCGCCCTGAGCCATTTTCTGCTGCCCTCTGTGCGCTGGTTTTTCCGTCGCCGGATGGAGCGGGTGGTGGCGCGTCTCAATCAACGGCTGGAGCGTCCGATCCAACCGTTCAAGCTGGCGCGGCGGCACGATATGATCCAGCGGTTGATTTATGATGCAAAGGTGATCGAGGCCTCGGGCAAATGGGCGGCTGAAAACGGCATGCCAGAGAATGTCGGCTTTGAAACCGCCAAACGCTATGCACGGGAAATCGTGCCCGGTTTCAGTGCCACGGCCTATTTCGGTTTTGCCATTCGTCTTGCGCGGCTCTTGGCTCAGAGCTTTTATAAAGTGCGCACCAGTTCGGCCGATGATCTGGCGTTGCGGGGGATCGATGCCGACGCCACGGTGATCTATGTGATGAACCACCGCTCCAATATGGACTATGTTTTGGTCACCTATCTGGCGGCGGAACGTTCCGCCCTGTCTTATGCGGTGGGCGAATGGGCGCGGGTCTGGCCGCTGACCACGCTGATCAAGGCGATGGGGGCCTATTTTATCCGTCGCAAAAACAGCAATGATCTTTATCGCACCGTGCTAGAGCGCTATGTGCAGCTGGCAACCAAAGGCGGGGTGGCGCAAGCGGTTTTTCCCGAAGGCGGGCTAAGCCTGACCGGCCATACGGCCCCGCCAAAACTGGGCATTCTGAATTATATCGTCAGTGATTTTGACCCCTTGGATAAAGGCGACGTCGTCTTTGTGCCGGTGTCGTTGAACTATGACCGGGTGCTGGAGGACCGCTTTCTGATCGAAGCCAAGCGGAGCGGCAAACGACGCTTTCGCTTTCGCATGTTCGGGATTTTCGGTTTTTGTTTCCGGCAGATCAAATTAATGCTGCAGCGCCGGTTTCATCGGTTTGGCGATGCAGCGGTGCATTTCGGCATGCCGCTGTCGCTTCGCAGTTTTCCGACGGTTGATCACAGCAACGCCACCGCACAGGTCGGCAAGGAATTGATGCGCCGGATCGGGGCCGGACTGCCTGCGCTGCCGGTACCAACGCTGTGTTATCTGCTCTGTAAAGAAGATGCACCTTTGTCAAAGGAAGCGCTGAAAGAGCAGCTCAGCGATCTTGTTGTGTTGTTTCGGGATAAAAACATTCCGTTCCATGCACCGGAAAATGACCTGGACGAAGCGCTTCGGATTGGTCTGCGCATTCTGGTGTTGCGGCGCATGGTGACCCAAAAGGACGATGTTTTTGCCATTAATCCGCAAGAGGTTGATTTGGTGCGCTACTACGCGGCTTCGGTTGCCGAAGCCCTGTCGATTACCGATCCACCACGCCGCGATGCCGAAAATGCTGCGACTGCAAGGTCATAAAATTACAATATTGACCCTAAAAGGGTTGCATAATTACTTTATGCTCGATACTTCAGGGTCAAGCCCGCAGCGATTCTGCGCTGCGGCACAATGATTCAGCAGTGGAGGCTCAGATGGCTCTCGATACAAATACCGCGATTGCAGCGTATGATGCGCCGGAAAAAGACTTGTACGAAATGGGGGAACTGCCCCCGCTCGGTTATGTGCCAAAGCAGATGTATGCCTGGACCATTCGCCGGGAACGTCACGGGGAGCCTGAACAGGCTTTTCAACTGGAGGCCGTGACGACTCCTCAGCCTGACAGCCACGAAGTGCTGGTTCTGGTGATGGCGGCGGGTGTTAACTACAACGGTGTTTGGGCCGGCCTCGGCATTCCGCTCAGCCCGTTTGACGTGCACAAGGCAGAATATCACATCGCCGGTTCTGATGCTTCGGGCATTGTGTGGGCGGTTGGCGATAAGGTAACCCGCTGGAAAGTTGGCGATGAGGTCGTGATCCATTGTAATCAGGACGATGGCGATGACGAAGCCTGTAACGGTGGCGATCCCATGTATTCCGACAGCCAGCGCATTTGGGGCTACGAAACCCCTGACGGCTCTTTTGCGCAGTTCACCTGTGTTCAGGCGCAGCAATTGATGCCGCGGCCCAAGCATCTGACCTGGGAAGAAAGCGCTTGTTACACTTTGACGCTTGCGACCGCTTACCGGATGCTGTTCGGTCACCACCCCCATGAGCTTAAGCCCGGCCAGAACGTTCTGGTCTGGGGTGCTTCGGGCGGTTTGGGGTCCTATGCGATCCAGCTGATCAATACAGCGGGCGCCAATGCGATCGGGGTGATCTCCGAAGAGGACAAGCGCGATTTTGTCATGGGCCTGGGGGCCAAGGGCGTGATCAACCGGAAAGACTTTAACTGCTGGGGCCAGCTTCCCACCGTAAACACACCGGAATACAAGGAATGGTTTTCCGAAGTGCGTAAATTCGGCAAGGCGATCTGGGACATCACCGGCAAAGGCGTCAATGTTGACATGGTGTTCGAACACCCCGGTGAGGCAACCTTCCCGGTTTCGACATTTGTCTGCAAAAAAGGCGGTATGGTCGTCATTTGCGCGGGAACCACGGGCTATAACCTGACCATGGATGCGCGCTACATCTGGATGCACCAGAAGCGTATTCAAGGTAGCCACTTTGCCCACCTCAAGCAGGCGTCTTCTGCCAACCAGCTGATGATCGAGCGTCGTCTTGATCCCTGCATGTCCGAAGTATTCCCGTGGGCCGAAATCCCGCAGGCCCATACGAAGATGCGCCGCAACGAGCATTTGCCCGGTAATATGGCGGTGCTGGTTCAGGCCCCTCGTACAGGGTTGCGCACACTCGAAGAAGTGCTCGACGCTAGATAAAGACCGGCGGTATTTCCGTGTCATCAACCCAAAACCGGCCCCGCATGCGGCGGCCGGTTTTTTCGTCTTAGCCCGTTGGAACCGGTCCGGTTTGGCTGGCAGTCGCCAGTGCCTCGCGATAGGGTCCTGTCATGAATATACCCGCGATTACCTTTTCTGACGATCAGGCCGAAGCCTTTGATCGTGTCGCCGAGATGCTGCGCCAGTCCGGCGTTGATCTTGATGATTCCCTGCTAACCCCGATGGCCAGCACCAAAGACGCGGTTTTGGCTGTGGTGGGTAAGGCGGGCTCGGGTAAAACCATGTTGCTGGCGAGCCTGTATAAAGCCTTGGAAGAGGCGGGCGTTGACGTCATTTCAGGCGATTACGAGGGGCGCAAACGGAAAGACCGTCGCACCTTGGCAATCCTTGCCCCGACCAACAAAGCCGCCAGCGTGTTGCGTAATCGCGGCGTGCCTGCAACGACCATTCACCGGATTCTTTATACGCCGGTTTATGATCCCGAATATGAACGTATTGCCGATTGGCTGGCAGGAAATGGCGAAAAACCCGAAATTGAAGGGCTGACAGAGGTCGCACTGGAGCGTGCCAAGCTGTTTTATGAAAACAATAAATCAATTCCCGGTGCCTTGGCAGCGGCGGGGCTGCGCGGGTCTGATTTTATCACAGGCTGGAAACGTCGCGAGGACCCTTTGGATATCGGGTTTATCGATGAATCCTCGATGCTTGACGAAAAACAGTTCAATGATCTGAAAGAGATTTTCCCAACCTTGGTGTTGTTTGGCGATCCGGCTCAGCTGGCACCGGTTGGGCAATCCGGCGAAATGGTGTTTGATACATTCCGTGACGCAGACAAAATGGTTCTGCACCGGGTGCACAGACAAACACAGGATAATCCGATTTTGGATCTGGCCCATGCTTTGGCCGATCCGCAACTGCAGTTTCATGACTTTGAACGGATGATCGAAGACGCCGCAAAGATCGATGATCGGGTGGTTTTCGCGACACGGGTCGAAAGTGATCTGATGGCGCGCTCGCCGGTTCTGGTCTGGCGCAATGCCACGCGGGTGCGGTTGATCCAAGCCTTTCGCGGGGCGTTTTCCGCCCCTGCGGATGATCTGCTGCCAGGGGAGCCGTTGATCTGTGACGGCATCGAACTGCCGATGAAACACCGAAAGAAACGTATCGATCTGGAGGCGCGAGGGCTGATCAAGGGCGCGCAGGTGGTCTATCTTGGGGCTGGTCGTAAACCGGGCTTTTCCCGATTGCATGTGATGGGTGCAGAAGATCCGCAGGTCTCGGCGGCTTCGATTGTGAAAATCGAATTCCCCGATGAGGAAGAACCCTTTATTCCCTATGCCGCCCGCATGGGGGCAGCGTTTTTGCATGGGGCAGCGGTGACCATACACAAAGCGCAGGGTAGCCAGTGGGAAAACGTGCAGGTCTTTGCGCCTGATTTGTTTGTGGCGGCCCGCATGGGGCGGGTCGAGGCAGGGCAGCCGCTTTGGAAGCGATTGGCCTATGTGGCAATCACACGGGCCGAAACACGGCTCTATTGGGTGACCCGCAACCGGCTGGCGCGCCCCAGTGGGCCACTGATCACCTCTGATCTAAAGGCGGCACCGGCGCAGCTCGTGCTGGAAAGCCAGTCCGCCCTAGAAGAATAGGCTAAGGGGACGAAAAGGAAGTCGAATGATGAAACGCGAGATTTATCTGGAGCCCGATTCTAGCCTTGCGCAGGGAGGCGGGCGTTCGGTCTATCAACACCCCGAACAGCCGGATGCTTTGATCAAAATCATCCGACCGCGCAAATCCCCGCTGGGACTATCTTATAAGATGCGGCCTGTTAAACGGCGTTTTGGCACGTTTAAAACCGCTTATATGGAATATGAGGAATATATTGCTGCCTTAGCGCGCAGCGGAAGTGTTCCGTCTTTTTTGCCGATGATGCTGGGCTTTGTTGGGACCAATCTTGGTGTTGGGATGATCGTTGAGCGCATCAATGGGCCACAGGGCGATCTAGCGCCGAGTTTGACGCAATACGCCGCCAAGCATGGTCTGACAGATACATTAAGGGCAGAGGTCAATGCACTGGTGGACCAAATCATCGCCTATGAGATCGTGGCTTTTGATTTGACCGCCCGCAATATCGTTGTTGCGCAAGAACATGCAGAGGCTCCGCGGCAGCTGATGTTGGTAGATGGGTTATCCGAGAACACGTTTATTCGGGGCAAGGTCTGGATCAAACCCCTGTACCTGCGCTGGATCGCGGATAAACGTCGCGCGCTGTTGCAGGATCTGGAGGCGACAGGCAAGGCGGCCAATACCGCCTCCTTGCCGTAGCTTTATTTCCTAAACAGCGTAAAGATCGCCGAAGCACCCCAGCCCGCCAAAATCGCAATTGTCAGAGAGAGCAGGCCATAGAGGAAAGATTGCTCATGGGCGAGCGTGTAAAGAAAGCGCTCAATACCGACTTTGCGCACATCCAGAATGGCCTTATATTCATCCACAACCATCCCGTCTCGCGTCAGCAGGATTCGGGTTGTATAAGCCCCCTCGGTAAGGTTGGAGGGCAGCGCAAAAGAGGCCGAGAAAAGCGTCTCATCGGTCATTGTGACGCTGCTCTCATTCAATTGATATAGCCCGTTGTTGCGGCGGATACGGATCAGCGCCTCGGTGAAATCCTGACTGTCCCCCACGGTTTGTGGGGCATCGATCGAGCGGATCATGCGTTCTGTCGAAATCTTATAGCGCAGATCCTCTGTATCAGAGAGCACCTGCGTTAGCGGACCAGAGGTCGCGATGGCATAAAAGCTCGGGGCGGCGTCGATTTCAACGGTGTCGGTGTTGACCCAGATACCGACTCGTTTGGCCTTGCGGCGAACGACGACGGGATCAAGCGGGCCAGATACGGCGATGATCGCGTGCAACGGGCCGCCATCGGGTGCCGGTGCGTTCCGTTTTACCGCCCCATAGACCAGAATGTCAGAGCCATCGAAATTGGCGGTAATGGCAACCTGTTTCTGCGACAGGCCCGCAACCACGGTTTCGGCCTGAGCAGGCAGCGCGAGGCAGACCAAAAGGAGTATAAGACGAAACATCAATGGCCTCCCGGCGCGCCAAGCGAATATAGCTCGGCTGGTTCAAGAAGCAGGTCCAAGGCCAGTTTCCCGCATACCACCAGCACCAGCAGGGCCAGCAAAACACGCAGTTGTTCCGCCTTTAGTTTGACACCGATCCGTGTGCCGATTTGGGCACCAACCACACCGCCGATCAGCAGCAAAACTGCCAGCGCCATATCAACCGTCTGGTTGGTCGTGGCGTGCAACATTGTGGTAAAACCGGTCACAAAAATGATCTGAAACAGCGAGGTCCCGATCACGACTTTCGTCGGCATTCCCAAGAGGTAGATCATCGCAGGCACCATGATAAAGCCGCCGCCGACCCCCATGATCGCCGCAAGGATACCGACAGAAACACCAACCAGAACCGGCGGAATTACCGAAATATAAAGGCCCGATGTGCGGAACTTCATTTTAAACGGCAGGTTATGTACCCAATTGTGCCGCCGGCGCGTGGGCACCGCCCCGGGTTTACCGGCTTTGCGCATAGAATTGACGCTTTCAAGAAACATCAACCCGCCGACAATGCCAAGAAAGACGACATAACAAAGGGTTACCAGCAGATCGACTTGCCCCATGCTTTTGAGCAAGTTGAATATCTGCACCCCAAGTGCGGCGCCAATAAGCCCGCCCACAAGCAGCACGAGCCCCATCCTGAGATCGACAGACCTTCGTTTAAAATGGGCCAAAACCCCTGAAAAAGACGATGCGACGATCTGGTTGGCTTCGGTTGCGACGGCCACTGCCGGAGGAATGCCGATGAAAAACAGCAGCGGTGTCATTAGAAACCCACCACCGACTCCAAACATCCCCGACAGAATGCCCACGATCCCGCCCAGTCCCAACAAAAGGAAGGCGTTTACCGAAACCTCGGCAATAGGGAGATAGATTTGCATGGGTTGTAATCCTGTTCAGGTCTTCCCATTAGACTATGTCGCAGATGCAGCAAATAGCCACACCTGCGACAAATCGGATCAATTCTAGCGTTCTTTGACGTAAGCCTGTCCGCCAGCACGGGGCGGAATGGCTTTGCCGACAAATCCGGCTAGAATTACAACCGTCAGGATATAGGGCAGGGCTTGCATAAACTGACCCGGCAGGGTGATTCCCAGCAGTTCGATATTCTGATAGCGATTGCCGATGGCCTCTAGCAGACCAAAGAGCAGACACGCCCCAAGCGCCTGCCAAGGGCGCCATTTGGCAAAGATCAGCGCGGCCAAAGCGATAAAGCCACGCCCCGCCGTCATGTCCTTGACGAAACCGGCCGCCAGACCGGTGGCCAGATAGCTGCCCGCCAGACCGCAGAGCACACCACAGATGATCACAGCCGTATAGCGCAACTGCACAACAGAGACCCCCGCCGTATCCACCGCACCGGGGTTTTCCCCCACCGCGCGCAAGCGCAGGCCAAAACGGGTACGGAACAAGACCCACCAAGACAGGGGCACCATCGCCATGGCGACATACACAAGGATCGAATGGCCCGAAATCAGTTCTGAATAGATCGGCCCCAAGATTGGTACATTCTGGAGCGCATCGGCAAAGGGCAAAGTGATTTCCTCAAACCGTCCACCGCCCATTAGCGCAGGGGTGCGTCCCCCCAAGGCAAACCAGCTTTGGCCGATGACAACCGTCAGACCTGCGGCGAGAAAATTGATCGCCACACCAGAGATCAGCTGATCTCCGCGAAAGGTAATCGAGGCCAGACCATGCAAAAGCGCCATCATCACCGAAGCCCCAATGCCCGCAAATAGGCCGAGCCAGGCGCTGCCGGTGGTGGCGGCCACGGCGGCAGATAAAAAGGCCGCCGCCAGCATTTTGCCCTCAAGGCCGATGTCAAAAACACCGGCGCGTTCGGAAAACAGACCGGCAAGACAGGCCAGCAATAGCGGCGTGGCCAAACGCACGGTCGAGTCCAGAATCTGGATCAGCGTGAGGAAATCCATCATGCGTCTCCCTTATTCAGTGAAATAAACAGCCGCTCTATCGGCGCACGCACCATATTATCGAGCGCACCGGTGAGCAGGATCACCAGACCCTGAATCACAACGATCAACTCGCGGGGGATGTTTTCCCACAGGGCCAATTCAGCCCCGCCTTGATAGAGAAAGCCAAACAGGAGGGCGGCCAGAAATACCCCAACCGGATGGTTGCGCCCCATCAGGGCCACGGCGATACCGATAAAGCCCGCCCCTTCGACAGAGTTCATGATCAACCGTTCGGCTTCGCCCATCACGTTGTTAATCGCCATCAGACCGGCAAAGCCGCCTGAAATCAGCATGGCGATGATGGTGATTTTCGCCGGTGAAATACCGGCATACACCGCCGCGGTATCGCTTTGACCGAACGCGCGAATGGCATAGCCCAGACGGGTTTTCCAAATCAGGACGTAAAATCCGATCAAACAGGCAATGGCGACCAGAAAGCTGACGTTCGCCGGAGCGTGTTTGTTGAACTCAATGCCAAAAGGCGCAAGCATTTCATGAAAGGTGGGCAGAGCCGCTCCGGGTGGGAAAGACGCGGTTTCAGCGGCCATATTCCCCGGTTCTTTCAGCACATTCACCAAGAGATAACCGAGCAATGCCGCCGCGATAAAGTTGAACATGATCGTGGTGATCACGATGTGGCTGCCGCGTTTTGCTTGTAGATAGGCCGGAATAAACGCCCAAGCCGCGCCAAATAGCGCACCACCGATAATTGCGGCGGGGAGGGCTAACGTCCAATGGGGCCACGGCACCGCCAGACAGACCAGCGCAACCCCAAGCCCGCCAACCGCTGCCTGACCTTCGCCGCCGATGTTGAACAGGCGGGCGTGGCTGGCAATGGCAACGGCAAGGCCGGTAAAGATGAAATTGGTGGTGTAATACAGCGTATAGCCCAAGCCACGACTATCACCGAAAGACCCCTGCACCATGGTTTTGATCGCAACAATCGGGTCTTTGCCGATGGCAAGGATCACCAGACCGGAAATGAAGAACGCAAGGAACAGGTTGATCGCGGGGATCAGCAGGACATCCGCCCATTTTGGCATCTTATTCATGATGCGGACTCCTCATTGACCCCGGCCATAAGCAGACCAAGTTCTTTTTCATCGGTCTGATCGGGCAGGCGTTCGCCCATGATATGACCGTCAAACATCACCGCAATCCGGTCAGAGAGCGACAGGATTTCTTCGAGCTCCACCGAGACCAGCAGAATGGCCTTGCCCTGATCGCGCAGGGCGACAATTTGCTGGTGAATGAATTCGATCGCGCCGATATCGACGCCCCGCGTGGGTTGGCCGACCAACAGAAGCTCGGGATTACGCTCTATCTCGCGGGCCAGAACGATCTTTTGCTGGTTCCCGCCGGAAAAGCTCTTGGCTTGCAGACGCGGGTTCGGCGGGCGCACATCAAAGCGCTCCATCTTTTCGGCGGTGTCTTTCAGGATCGCTGCATTGTCCATCAGAATGGCGTTACGGTTATATTTTTCATCGTCCTGATAGCCAAAGGCGGTGTTTTCCCAGGCGGTAAAATTCAAGATCAAGCCTTCGGCGTGGCGATCTTCGGGCACATGGGCGATGCCACGGTTGCGGCGCGATTTGCCGTCGGATTCCTTGCCCGTTAGGTCCAGTGGTTGTCCGTTTAAACGAATGGTGCCGGTGCCATGGGCATAGCCCCCCAGAACCTCGAGCAATTCGGATTGGCCGTTGCCGGCCACGCCAGCAATGCCAAGGATTTCGCCGGCGCGCACGTTTAGAGAGATGCCCTTGACCCGTTTCACCCCTTGCTCGTCAATCACTTCGAGGTTTTCGACTTCCAGAACCGGTGCGCCGGGCTGTGCCGGGGTTTTATCCACCTGCAGCAAAACCTTGCGCCCGACCATACGTTCGGCCAGATCTTCGGGGCTGGTGTCGACGGTTTTTACCGTAGAGGTCATTTCACCACGGCGCATAACGCTAACCGTATCGGTGACTTCCATGATTTCACGCAGCTTATGCGTAATCAGGATGATGGTTTTGCCTTCGTCCTTTAACCCCTTAAGAATGCGGAACAAATGGTCCGCCTCATCGGGGGTCAGAACCCCCGTAGGTTCATCCAGAATAAGAATGTCGGCCTTGCGGTACAGCGCTTTCAGGATTTCAACGCGCTGCTGGTGACCGACAGACAAATCTTCGATCATCGCGTCCGGATCAACGCGGAGCTCATATTCTTCGGAAAGCTGTTTCAGCAGTTTGCGGGCTTTGGCCAGAGAGGGTTTCAGCAAGGCGCCGTCTTCGGCCCCCAGAACCACATTCTCGAGCACAGTAAAATTTTCGACCAGTTTGAAGTGCTGGAACACCATCCCGATGCCAGCGCTGATCGCGGCTTGGCTGTCAGGAATAACGGTCGGTTGGCCATTGATATAAATTTCACCGGAATCGGCTTTGTAAAAGCCGTAAAGAATCGACATCAGGGTGGATTTCCCCGCGCCGTTCTCTCCGATGATGCCGTGGATGGTGCCTTTCGAAACCTTGATCGAAATGTCCTTATTCGCCTGCACCGGCCCGAAAGCCTTGGAGATGCCGCGAAGCTCAATGGCTGGAGCGGCAGTTGCCTGCCGCCCCGTTTCTGTTGCCTTGCCCATAATGGCTTACATGACCGGGCAGGTTTCGTCGGACATATAGTCGTGCACCTTGATCTCGCCAGAGATGATGCCCGCTTTGGCCGCTTCTACAGCTGCCTTCATGTCTTCGTCGACCAAAGGCATGTTGTTGTCGTCCAGCGCATAGCCAACACCGTCGTTGTTCAGACCCAGCACAGAAAAGCCGGTTTCCAGATCAGCGCCATCGGTGAAGGCGTTATGGACGGCGACGTCAACGCGTTTCATCATCGACGTCAGGACCTTGCCCGGATGCAGGTAGTTCTGGTTGCTGTCCACACCGATCGACAGGATACCCTCATCGGCGGCAGTTTGCAGAACACCAAGACCGGTACCGCCAGCCGCAGCATAGACAACGTCAGCGCCCTGGCTGATTTGCGCTTTGGTCAACTCACCGCCTTTAACCGGATCATTCCATGCCGCAGGGGTTGTGCCGGTCATGTTCTGGATCACGGATGCATCAGGGTTCGTGGCTTTCACGCCCTGAACATAGCCACAGGCAAATTTAGAGATCAGCGGGATGTCCATGCCGCCGATAAAACCAACCGTGCCGGACTCAGAAGCTTTGGCCGCCATCACACCGACAAGGTAGGAACCTTCGTGCTCGTTAAAGACCACCGAACGCACGTTTGGCTGATCTACGACCATGTCGATGATGACAAATTTGGTGTCAGGGAAATCGGGGGCAACGGTTTCCAGCGCCGTGGCGAAGGCAAAGCCGGCCATGACGATCGGGTTGTTGCCGTTTTCGGCAAAGCGGCGCAGGGCTTGCTCACGCTGGGCTTCGGACTGAAGCTCTACTTCGCGGAAGGACCCGCCGGTTTCTTCGGCCCATTTGTTAGCGCCGTTAAAGGCCGCTTCGTTGAAGGATTTGTCAAATTTGCCGCCAAGGTCAAAGATGATGGCAGGATCGGCAAGCGCTGCACCCGCTGTAAGCGCCAGCGAAGCTGCTGCGCCAAGAAATGTCCGCATCATGGTCATTTTTAGTCTCCCGGTTGTTATGGTTGGGCGTCGTTTATGTCACGACGTTACCCTGTGAGTTCAGGTGATCACAAGATGATCATCGACAAATTAGGGCGGGTCTGGACGAAAGGGTCAACCAGTAATTTGACCGAATGGTCACAAAACAGGTGCAAAGTCCCAAATGACCTAGGGTAATGTCGGTTTCAGTGCTTTAGAGAACAGCAGAGCATCAGTTTTGCTACCGTCCATGGCGGTGTAATACCCGCGCCGCCGTCCAGATTCGCAATATCCACCCCGTTGATAGAGGCTGATCGCCGGAGCGTTGTCGGCCGCTACCTCAAGGAATGCGTCTGTCGCTTCTCTGGATTCGGCCTGTTGTTCAAAGGCCAATAGCAATGCCTGCCCAATGCCGTTGCCTTGATGCTGGGGCATAACGGCAATTGTTAAAAGCTCGGCCTCTCCGGCGATACAGCGTCCCAAGGCAAAGCCGGATAGGTGCGGACAAAGAAAGGTAAAACGGTCCGCCAGAAGGGCGTCGAATTCGGAGGGCTGCCACGCTCGGCCATCGGGAAAAGCAGCGGCGTAGATTGCTGCCAGCGCGTCGGCCTTCATGGTATCAAAGGTGGCGGCGCATCCCGCGCAGGTGCGGCATCGGGCGCGCGCAAATACAGCGGGGCAGGGCGATCTGTGGTGCTAGTATAGCGCTCTGCAGTCAGACGGGCGATGGCTTCCGCCAGCGGGTAGCGCGGCTGAGTGACGGTTGCTGACAGGATTGCGGTGGCAGTTTCGGCACCGCTACCGATACACTGCAGACCGCTGGTATTGCGAACCAGATCCGACAGATATTCCTGTGCAACCTGTTGCGGTTCAAAAGGTTTTTCCAGCCCGTACCCCTGCACAAACAGACGGTCCCGTTTTGCATCAAGACAGGACAGCACTTTACCCTCTGTACCATAGGCCAAGGCGTCCAGGGCAGAGACGCCCACCGTTGGCAGGCCTTGGGCAAGGCGTAAACCGCGCGCGGCGGCAACCGATATGCGAATGCCGGTGAAATTGCCGGGTCCGATGCCAACGCCCAACGCCGCGAGATCGTTGTAGGTTGCCTGAGCTTCGTCAAGCACCTCTTGCAGCAGGAACATGATGCGCTCGGCCTGTCCTTTGGCCATTTCCTCTTGGCGGAGCGCAAGCAGATCACCGCCGGTGATCAAAGCCGCCGTGCAATGGGCCGCAGAGGTATCAAAAGCAAGGATGAGCGGGGCTGTCATGGCGCAGGGCTTTCAAAAACGGCGGCGTGCGGGGGGATCGATACAGAAAGGGCGCCACAATTGCAGCGCCCGTTTAAAGAAGGTGTGGTCCGTTCTCCGCACTGCACCCATGTCTCAGGCGGCAACAGGGCGCACTTCGATCACTTCGGGAATATAGTGGCGCAGCAGGTTCTCGATCCCCATTTTCAAGGTCAGGGTCGAGGACGGGCAGCCCGCGCAGGCGCCTTGCATGTGCAGATAGACGATGCCGCGATCAAAGCCGTGAAAGGTGATATCGCCACCATCCTGTGCCACCGCCGGACGGACGCGGGTGTCCAGCAGGTCTTTGATCTGATTGACGATTTCGCTGTCGGGGCCGTCATGTGCGGCATGGCCTGCATTTTCATCCGTGCCCTCCATAACGGCTTGGCCGGATTGGTAATGCTCCATGATGGCGCCAAGGATCGCAGGCTTGATGTGATCCCAGTTCACCGCATCCTGTTTGGTTACCGTGACAAAATCATTGCCAAAAAACACACCGGTGACTCCCTCAACCGCAAAAACGCGGCTCGCCAGAGGCGATTTTTCCGCCGCTTCGGCAGAAGGGAAATCGGCGGTGCCCGCTTCGAGCACGGTTTGACCGGGCAGGAATTTCAGCGTTGCGGGGTTTGGTGTGGACTCGGTTTGAATAAACATGAGGATGCCTTTCGTCTGGACACCTGATATGCGCTCTCTGACATAAACTGTCAAGATTTAGAGTAATTCTAAAATTGGCATTTGCCGCGAAACCGATCAGGTAATGGCTTCCAGACGTTCCTTGGACAATTCGCCCGGCACGATGGTGATCGGCACCGGTAGGTCACCAGCATTGCGGCTAAGCTGCGTCACCAAGGGACCCGGTCCACCTTTGCCGGTTCCTGCCCCCAGCACCAAGACGCCGATTTCGGAATCTTCCTGCACCAATTTCAGGATTTCGGCCACCGCTTCGCCTTCGCGGATGATCAGCTCGGGATCGACATTCTGACGGTCGCGCATCCATTTGGCGAAAACCTCATAATGAACTTCGATCCGTTCGCGCGTTTCGGCGCGCATGATGTCGCCAACCCCGATCCAGTGGTTGAATTCCTCTGGTGGAATGATCGCCACAACAGCTACCCCGCCCCCCGAATGCGCGGCACGCATTGCTGCAAACCGCATGGCGTTGAGACATTCACGGCTGTCATCCAGCACCACAAGGAATTTACGCATTCTTATTTCTCCTGATTTCCAAGCGGATGATGTTCTAATTAGACCTGTGAGGCAACAGCTTATGCGCTGTTGCTATGGGCCCAGTCCCAATACATTTCCCGCACGTGCCGCGCTACCGGTCCGATTTGATACGATGTCTGATCAAAGGCCGTCACCGGCGTAACTTTTGACATATTACCAGACAGAAAGACTTCATCCGCCGCATGGAAATCCGCAAAGCTCAGGGTTGTTTCCTGCACGCTAAATCCGGCTGCCCGCAGATTGACGATGTGCCGCGCACGGGTAATGCCCGACAAAAAGGTGCCGTTTGGCACCGGGGTGAATACTTCTCCGTCGCGAACCATGAAAACATTGGCCGTCGCGGTTTCAGCCACATTGCCAAGCGCATCCGCCACCAGCGCATTGCCAAACCCCTTACTATGCGCTTCGGCCAGCATGCGCGCGTTATTGGGGTACAGACAGCCCGCCTTGGCATTCACCACAGAGCTTTCCAGAACAGGGCGGCAAAACTGGGTGCGGGTCAGAGTGGTGCTGGCCTCTGCAGCGGCCATCGGCACCTCTTCTAGGGAAATAGCAAATCCGGTGGGGCCGATTTTTGGGCGTACCGCCCCCTGATCGCCTTCAAGTGCCCAATACATCGGGCGAATATACACGGCGGCATCCTTGGCATAGCTTGCCAACCCTTCCCAGACCATATCGACCATGTCTTCGGGCGTGACCGATGGCGCGATCATCAAAGCTTCGGCGGACCGGTTAATCCGTTGGCAATGGGCCAACAAATCCGGCGCGACCCCGTCAAAATAGCGGGCCCCGTCAAAAACCGTGCTGCCCAGCCAGCTGCCGTGGTCGGCGGCCCGCATTACTGCGACATCGCCATTGTGCCATTTGCCTTCGAAATAGGTGCGGGTGTTGTTGCTCAATGCCATGGGGACCTCTTGCCATTCTTGCCGGATGCTGCGGCGACGGCTGAAGGTACACCCAGAAAGGAAACGCCCTCAAGGGCTAGTTGAGGGCGTTAAGGGGGACAGGGGGACACGTTGGGGGATCGGTCATGCTGCCAGGAGCTAACCTGACTCGGCGATGTGACAGCGGCATGACGGTCTGAACGTTTATCCCGCCGCAGCCAGAAGCAGATCAAGGTCCAGCCGTTTGTTGTGCATTGCCAGCGCTCCGTACGCGTCACGAGGCCATTCAGCTTTCGGTCGGTCGCGGTACAGCTCCACACCGTTTTGATCAGGATCCCGCAGATAAAGCGCTTCGCTGACCCCGTGATCCGCGGCCCCCTCCAGCGCAATTCCGGCGGCCATGATGCGCTTTAGGACTGCCGCCAGCGCGGCGCGATCGGGCAAGAGAAACGCGCTATGATATAGTCCGGTATGTCCCGGCGGCGGCGGGGTTGCGCCCAGGCTTTCCCAGGTATTCAGGCCGATATGGTGGTGATACCCGCCCGCAGACAGAAACACCGCATCCTGACCAAACCGTTGGGTGATTTGAAACCCGAGAACACCCGAATAAAAGGCAATGGCGCGCTCAAGGTCCGACACTTTCAGATGAATGTGACCGACGCGGGTTTGCGGGGGGAGAAGATCCTGTGGCATGGCAATGTCCTTATTCAGCGGTGCCTTGACTATAATAATCCGTCGAGAGGGCTCAAAGGCTGCAAATAAAGGACCCCCTGTGCACAGGCGCAGGGCCGGCGGGAATGGGCGGGCTGTTGCCTTTTCACAATTCTGTTTATTGGATGTCGCCCCAAGACCTGTTAAAACTCGGTGTCGCCTAACACAAAGTGAGTCTGCTCATGGCCCAAGATATCTTTAAGCGCCGCCGGTTTCTGACGCTGGCCTCCGCCTCTGCCGCTGCTTTGGCCGCGCCCACAATTTTGTCAGCGCAATCCACCGAAGGCCCCGTACCGGGTCAGGTGTATCAGCCCAAAGTCCGGCGCAATATTTCAAGTTTCCATTCGCAGCAATGGCAAGACCATTTCGACAATCTGAATAATGGTGCCATCCTCTGTGATACCAAATCTCGTGCGGTGCATTATTGGTCTGCGGATCAAAGCATCTACAAGCTTTACCCTTCCTCGGTGCCCCTGACCGAAGAGCTCACCCGCCTTGGCTATACCAGTGTGACCCAAAAAGTCGTGGGTCCCAGCTGGCGTCCGACTCCGTCGATGCTCAAGCGCACACCGGGTCTGCCGGCGGTGGTTGAACCGGGACCGGATAATCCGCTTGGCTCCCATGCGCTGTACTTAAGCTGGCCCTATTACCGTATTCATGGCACCCATGACACACGCAAGATTGGCCGCAAATCCTCAAGCGGTTGCATCGGCCTGTATAACAGCCAGATCGCGGAATTGTTTGAATTGGCACAGGTCGGCACACAGGTCCGCCTGATCTAAACATTGGCTGCTGGCCTGCTATGTCAAAAACGCTGCGCAGTGATCTGTGCAGCGTTTTGCGTTTCTGCGGTTAAAACGCATCCTTCGCGGCCAGCGCCAAACCGTCGGCGATGGCGGTAAAGGCGTTGCCATCCTGAATCTGCGCATGGGGAAATTGTTGCGTCAGGGTATGGCGCACGGTGTTCATCAAGCTCGATCCCCCGACAAAAACCATCCGGTCAACATCACCGGCGGTTAGACCCGCTAAACGCAGGGTTTCGGTTGCTGCCTCGCCAATCCCGGTGCTGAGCGGGGCGAGGGTTTCTGTAATGGCGTCCTCGGTGATTTCGGCCCTGAGCGCCTTTTCTACAAAGCGCAAATCAATCGCGGCGTTTTCGACATCGGCAGAATTGATTCGGATTTTGCCGCGCTCCACCGCAAAAGCCATTTCATGACCAAGTTCCAGCTCCAGCACGGTCATCAACCGTTCAAACAGGATCGGGTCCATCGCCAGACGGAGCATGTCTTTGACCTTGCGCCGGGTGTCTGCGGTATAGAGAAACGGGATTTTCTCCCATGTCGCCAGCTCCTGATAAAGCGCGTTCGGGGCAGGGAGCAATCCGTTGCCCATCTCGCGGCGTAGGGTGCTGCCGCGCCCCAGTAGGGGCATGACGTGATCAACACTGATCAGCTTGTCAAAATTGGTACCGCCGATGCGCACGCCGTGGCTGGCCAGAATTTCGGGGGCCGAATCGGGGGCTTGATTGCGAAAGAGAGTAAAATCCGAGGTCCCGCCGCCAATATCGACAATCAAGCCGACTGAAGGGTAGGCACCCGGCGCCGGACTGGCGTGGGCAGCGGCTTCGGGTTCATACATAAAGGCCACGTCGCTAAATCCGGCGGCGTGGTAGCATTGGGTCAGATCGGTCAGTGCTTGGGCGTCCTTGGCCGGATCAGCCGAATGGAAATGCACCGGCCGCCCCGATAGCGCGCGGGTGAATTCCTGATGGGTGACGGCTTCGGCGCGGGTTTTCAGGGTTTTCAGAAACCGGCTGATGATGTCCACAAAAGTCAGGGTTTCATTCAGCATCCGCCGCGGCTCATGCATCAGCGGCGTGCCCAGCACCGATTTCAGCGCCCGCATGTAGCGCCCGTCCAGCCCGTTGATCAGTGCGCTATTGGCGGCGGTGCCAAACCGCGTCTCGCGGCTTTCAAAGTCGAAGAACACCGCCGTAGGTAGGGTTTGCGCGCCGGCCTCGATCTCGATCAGATAGGGTTTGCCGTTCAGGTTCAGCCCCGCCGCCGAATTAGAGGTGCCAAAGTCGATACCAAGGGTTTGGGCGGTCATGGTGGAATCCTCTTGGCAGGGCAAAAAACACGGAGGCGGGGCAATAGCCCATTCGCCCGCCGCTCACAATGGATTTTATGCAAAATCGGATAAGGCTTGACGGCGTCCCCTGTGATCGGTCACAACGGCGCCATGAAACACGATCTGACCATAGCTTCTGTGTATTTTTTTACCGACCTCATATAGGCGCGGTTTACAGAGTTATGTCATCTTGAAACCGCCGCACAGGCGGTTTTTTCATGGGTGCTTGTGTGGCAGGGCACAAAGGGTTCCCCATGAAGGATTTAGAGCAAAAACAGCCTCGCAACAAAGCTATTGCGAAATTGCGGGTCAGGCCAGCGTGCGAAGGTGACGCCGCAGAGATTGCGCGCATGGTGCGGGCCTTGGCGGCGTTCAATAAGGATGTGTCAAAGGTCACAGCCGCGCAGGTGCTGGATGCGGGCTTTGGTTCGGCGCGCTGGGCGCAAATCTACGTTGCAGAACGCGACGGGGGCCTCTTGGGGTATGGGGCTCTGACCCTGGCGGGACAGTTACAGTTTTGCCGTCGCATTGCGGATGTGCATCATCTTTATGTCGCCCCTGTGGCGCGGGGGCAGGCCGTTGGCCGCAAACTGATGGATGCGCTACGGGATGCGGCCCTATCCCAAGGGGCCGAGGTGCTGACCATCGGGACGACGGCCAGCAATTGGCGCGCGCGTACAGCTTATCTGAAAATGGGATTTACGCAGGTGCCCCGAAGCGGCGTTAAGCTGGCGATGGCGCTATCCTAAGATCGGCCCGCCACGCAGGCGGGCCGTCTTTTGATCGGTGCTTACCCCCGGACCATGCCGACAATCTCGTAGGTCTGATCAAGGATCGGGGCCGCGATGGCGCGGGCTTTTTGCGCGCCCTTGGCCAAAATCCGGTCGATCTCTGCAGGGTCCTGCATCAAACGGCCCATCTCGGTCGAGATCGGCGCGAGCTTATCGACGGCAAGCTCCACCAGCATCGGCTTAAACTCTGAGAACTGTTTGCCGCCCACATCCGACAGCACCTGATCCACGGTGTTATCCGACAGCGCCGCATAGATGTTGACCAGATTGCGCGCTTCAGCACGCTCCTTCAAGCCCTCGACCTCGCTGGGCAGGGCCTCCGGATCGGTTTTGGCTTTGCGGATTTTCTTGGCAATGGCGTCGGCATCATCAGTCATAGTGATCCGGCTCATGTCGGACGGATCGGATTTCGACATTTTCTTGCTGCCATCGCGCAGGGACATCACACGCGTTGCCGCGCCTTCAATGACCGGTTCGGTGATCGGAAAGAAATCAACGCCATAATCATGGTTGAACTTGGTGGCGATGTCGCGGGTCAATTCGATATGTTGTTTTTGATCCTCGCCCACGGGCACATGCGTAGCGTGGTAGATCAAGATATCGGCGGCCATCAGATTGGGATAAGCAAACAGCCCAACCGAAGCGTTTTCGCGGTTCTTACCGGCCTTATCTTTGAATTGGGTCATCCGGTTCAACCAGCCCATACGGGCCACGCAGTTAAAGATCCACGCCAGCTGTGCATGTTCGGGCACCTGACTTTGATTAAACAGCATGGATTTTTCCGGATCGATGCCGGAGGCAATGAAACCAGCGGCCAGCTCGCGCGTGGCACGTTTCAGGTCTGCGGGGTTTTGCCAGACGGTGATCGCATGCAAATCGACCATGCAATAGAGCGTTTCAATGCCCTGATCTTGCGCCTCTGCAAACCGCTTTAGCGCGCCAAGATAATTTCCAAGATGCAAATCGCCCGAGGGCTGGATGCCTGAAAAGACGCGCGGTGTGTGGACCACCTCCGTCATGATGCCTACTCCGTCTGGATTTATGTTCGCTGCTGGCTTACCCATGCATCCAAAGGCCGTCAACCAACTGGAGCCAAAAGGCATGAACAACCCCCAAGATGAATCCCCGATCAATCCCTTGCCGCCGGTGGTGGTCGGGTTGGCTTTGCTGCTGTTTGGCATAGAGGTCGTGCTGACACTGGGCGGGCGCGGTGTGATTGGCGGGCCGGATGCGGTGGGCTGGCGGCTGGATATGATCCAGCGGTTTTCCTTTTCCGGTGATGTTTTTAACTGGATGCTGGCAAACGGGGTGTATCCGGGCGATCAAATGATCCGTTTTATCAGCTATCCGCTGTTCCATACCAGCTTTACGCATATGGTTTTTGTTGTGGTCTTTCTGCTGGCTCTTGGCAAAATGGCCGGCGAAGTTTTTTCGTGGTGGGCGGTTTTGCTGATCTTCTTCGGCTCTTCGGCCATGGGGGCCTTGGCCTATGGGCTGCTGCTCAACGAAAGTGCGCCGCTGATTGGGGGCTATCCGGCGGTTTACGGGCTGATCGGTTCGTTCACCTTTCTGATGTGGGTCAATCTTGCCGCGCAAGGGGCCAATAAATACAGCGCCTTTTCGTTGATTGCGATGCTGCTGGCGATCCAGCTTGTTTTTGGCATCCTGTTTGGTGGGGCGCGGGATTGGGTGGCTGATTTTGCCGGTTTTCTGACCGGTTTTGTCTTATCCTTCCTGCTGGTGCCCGGCGGGTGGCAGCGGGTGCTGGATCTGGTTCGGCGACGCTGATTACAGCGCGAGGCGGGCTTACCCCCGCTTCACCGCCGATTTGAATTCCGACAGGCGCACCGCACCAAGCATTTGCCCGACAGCAAAGTAAACGATGATCCCAGAGCCGATCAACAGCGCCAGTCCGGCATAGCGTTGACCTGCGGCCATCAGCATATCTTGCAGCCAATACGCACAGAGCATCAGCCAAGCGCCCATGATCACAGAGGTCAGGGCAATCCGCCAAATCCGACTGTAGAACCGCGCATCAAACTGCGCCTCGCTACCCATGCGACGCGCCCCGCGCCATAACAGCCAAACCATTGCCCAACTGGCCACAGAGGTTGCAATCGCGGCAGCCAGATAGCCCAGTGTAAAGGCAAGCCCGACTGCCAGCACGATATTGATCACCATGGTGACAAGGGCAAAGCGGAAAGGGGTCTTGGTGTCTTCGCGGGCGAAATACAGCGGCTGCAGCACTTTTTGCAGCACAAAGGCGGGCAGGCCGATGCCATAGATCGCCAAAGCCGTGGCGGTGGCAGCGGAATCTGCCGTCGTGAAATTCCCACGCTGAAACATCACAGAGACCAGCTCGAAGGGGATCACAATCAGTGCCACCGCACAGGGAAGGGTCAGCGCCATCGAAATCTCTGCCGCACGGCTGAGCGCGGATTGGCCGCCCGCATGATCTCCGGCCCGCAAGCGGCGCGACAGATCGGGCAGCAGCACAACGCCAATGGCGATGCCCACCACGCCCAAGGGCAGTTGATACAGACGGTCTGCATAATTCAGCCAGGCAATCGCCCCGTCAAAGAAACTGGCAACCTGCCGCCCAACCAGCAGGTTGACCTGCACCACCCCGCCCGCAAGCGCGGCAGGGGCGGCGATTTTGGCGAGTTTGATCATGTCGGGGGTCAGGCGCGGGCGCTGCAGGCGAATCGGGAAGCCGGCCTTGCCCGCGGCCCACCAGACCAGCGCCAGTTGCGCTATACCCGCAAGCGGTACGGTCCAGGCCAAAGTATCACCGACGGGCCAGCCCCAAACATGGGCCAAGCCCATGGCGGCAATAAACAGGATATTCAAAAGGACCGGCGCGGCGGCGGCGGCCACAAAACGCCCCGTTGCATTCAGCACGCCAGATAGCAGCGCAGCCAGTGAGATAAACAAAATATAGGGAAAGGCGATGCGCCCGAAATGCACCGCCAGATCGTAACGTTCGTCGGCCAGAAAACCGCTGGCCATTGCCAGTACCAACCACGGCATGAAAAGCTGCGCCACCAGCGTAAACAGGATGACGACACTGGCAAGACCAGTAAAGGCTTCGCGGGCGAAACCCGCGGCATCCTCTCCGCCCTCCAGTTTCTTAGAGAACATCGGCACAAAGGCCATGTTAAACGCGCCCTCGGCAAAAAAGCGGCGAAACATATTGGGCAGGGAAAACGCCACCAAAAAGGCTTCGGCAACTGGGCCAGCGCCCAAGGCACCGGCAATCAGAATGTCTCGCGCAAACCCCAAAATGCGGCTCAGCAGCGTCCAGACTCCAACGGTCAGAAAGCCCGACATGAGCCGGATAGGTTTCATGCGTCCGCCGCGCGTTCTGCGCCTTGTTCGATGGCGGTGCGCAGTTTTGCCGCCAGACTGGCCTGTTTGCTCTCGGCATAGAGCTTTAGCCCGAACATATCTTTGACGTAGAAGGTATCCACCGCCTGAATGCCGTAGGTGGCGATCTGGGCTGTGGCGATGCTCATGTTGGCATTGGCAAAAGTACGTGCCAGATCAAAGAGCAAACCGGGGCGGTCGCGCGTATCAACTTCGATAATCGTGTAGATATCAGAGCCTTCGTTATCAAAAATGATCCGCGTCGGAATGCGGAATTCGCTTTCGCGCTTCTTGATTTTATCGCGGCTGGCCAAGGCCTGACCGGCAATGACTTCACCCTTCAAAATGCGCTCGATCATCTGGCGCAGGCGCGGCAGGCGGCTGATTTCATAGGGGTGGTGCTCGGCGTCCTGAATCCAGAATACCGGGGTGATATAGCCATCGCCAGAGGTATAGGTGCGGGCATCCACCACATTGGCCCCGACCAGTGCCAGTGCCCCCGCGATGCGGGTAAAGATGCCGGGGTGATCGACCATGGCAAAACAGACCCGTGTGGCGTCATGTTCAATGTCAGGCAGCAGATCGACACCGATTTCATCGTCGGACAAATTGCGCAACAGGCGCGCAATGGTGACATGATCGTCGGTGCTCAGTCCCTGCCAATAGGGACCGTAATGGCGTTTGATCTCGGCACGCACCTCTTTGGCGGGCCAATCGGGCAAGGCCTCGCGCAGCGCCCGTTTGGCGTCCTGCTCGCGTTTGCCGCGGTTCAGATCTCCCAGCCCGTCTTTCAGGGCGGCGGCGGTTTCACTGTGCAGACTGCGGATCAGCGTGGCTTTCCAGTTGTTCCACGTATGCGGCCCAACCCCGCGAATGTCACAGACCGTCAACACGGTCAGCAGGTCCAGCCATTCTTTGGATTTGACCTGTTTGGCAAAGGCGCGAATGGTAGACGGATCCGAAATATCGCGTTTCTGCGCGACATCCGACATCAGCAAATGGTTGCGCACCAGCCATTCGACACTTTCGCATTCCGCTTTTTTCAGACCCAGACGCGGGGCGACTTTACGGGCAATCTGCGCGCCGAGGATTGAGTGGTCTTCGTCCCGGCCTTTGCCGATGTCATGCAGCAGCAAGGCAACGTAGAGCACCTTGCGGTTCACCCCTTCTTCCAGAATGCCGGTGGCAACGGGCAGTGCCTCGATCAATTCGCCCCGTTCGATCTGGGCCAGATTAGAGATGCACTGGATGGTGTGCTCATCGACGGTATAGCTGTGATACATATTGAACTGCATCATCGCGACGATGGGTTCGAATTCGGGAATAAAGGCCGATAAAACACCAAGCTCGTTCATCCGGCGCAGGCTGCGCTCGGGGTTGCCGTGTTTCAGCAGCAAATCCATAAAGATGCGCACGGCTTCTTTGTTCTGGCGCATATCCGCATCGATCAAATCCAGATTGGCCACAATCGCGCGCATCGCATCCGGATGGATAAGATAGCCTGTGCGCAGGGCTTCTTCAAAAATGCGCAATAGATTCAGTTTGTCAGACAGGAATTCTTCTTCGCTGGCAAAGCCGATCCGGCCACCGGTGATGACAAACCCATGGCGCAGCTTTTTGCGACGGCGGAAAAAACCGACAAGCAGTGGTTCTTTCTTGATCTGCTCGGATTCCAGCGCCGTCAGGAAAATGCGGGTCAATTCGCCCACGCGGGTGGCATGACGGAAATAGTCCTGCATGAAATGTTCCACCGCGCGGCGTCCGGTATGGTCCCGATAGCCCAGCCGGTCGGCAACTTCGACCTGCATATCAAAGGTCAGCTGTTCGGTCGCCCGTTTTGCCACCAGATGCAGATGGCAGCGCACGGCCCACAAAAAGGCCTCAGCGCGCTCGAATGAGGCGTATTCTTCAGGGGTGAACACTTTGAGCTTTACCAGCTCTTTGGTGTCCTTGACCCCATGCAGGTATTTGGCAATCCAGAACATAGATTGCAGATCACGTAGGCCGCCCTTGCCCTCTTTGACATTGGGCTCCACCACATAGCGCAGCCCCTGCTTTTTGTGCCGCTGGTCGCGCTCGGCCAGTTTTGCTTCGATGAATTCAACTTCGGAGCCTTGGAACAATTGCGTGCTGAGCGCGTTGTTCAGCTCGCGCCCCAAGGGCGCGTGGCCAACAAGATAGCGGTTTTCCAAAAGCGCAGTGCGGATGGTGTAGTCTTCCTTGCCCAAACGCAGGCAATCCTTGATCGTGCGGCTGGCATGGCCGACCTTAAGCCGCAAATCCCACAGGATATACAGCATGGATTCAATCACGCTTTCGGCCCAGGGGGTGATTTTGTAGGGCGTCAAAAATAGTAGGTCGACGTCAGAAAACGGGGCCATTTCGGCGCGGCCATAGCCGCCAACGGCCAGCAGCGTCAAACGCTCGCCCTTGGTGGGGGTGTTCAGCTTGTGGATGTGCCCGTTGGCCACTTCAAATGCCATCGCGACCAAACAATCGGTCAAATAGGTATAAGACCGCGTGACCGCCCGCGATTTGAACGGATGGGTCAGGAAAGATTCCGCAATCCGCGACCGTCCGGTTTTCTGTGCCTCCGATAGGCAGGATATCGTCAAAGCGCGAATATCGCGCTCGTTGGGGGCGGTTTTAATCAGCGTCTCAAGTTGCTGGCGTATCGCCGCCTGATCAAAAATTTCTTCCGCCGGACAGATCAACTCTGCCGGCGGTTTGATCGGGAGTTTACGCAGCTTAGAAGCCGGCGCCGCGGAAGCTTTTTGGGGCAGGGTCAATGACGGTTACCTGTTGATTTCGGATTTCGGCGATTGCCATGGCCCGTTCATTAGTGCCATTGGGCAGAAAACGGAAGATACCATTCACCCCGACAAAGCCCGAGGACTGGGTCAGGCCCGATTTTGCCAATGCATCGGCGCGCCCGGCTTTCACAGAGGCCCCAATAGCGGCAATACCATCATAGGCCAGACCGGCAATCGGATGCGGGGCGCTGCCATAAGTGGCGGAATAACGCGACTGATAGCTCGCCTGAACACCCGGATCAGGAATGGCGAACCAGCCACCCTGAACGCCCGGAAGCGCAAGCGTTGCGGCGGGAATATCCCAACGGGTCAATCCCAGAAACTTAGTCACGCTCGGATCAACACCGGCTTCGGGCAGCAATTGTGTCAATAGCGGCAGAGCACCGGCTGTTTCTGAGGTAAAGAACACCGAATCTGCACCGGTTTGGGTCACAGCAGACTTTACCGCCGGAACGGCGTCGACAATGCCTTGCTGAGAAAACTGGTGCTTGATGGTCGCGCCAACTGAAACGCCTTGTCGGCTGGCCGCGCTTTGCACCGCAGCTGCACCCTGTTCGCCCGCGACATTATCTGCCGCGACCACAATCATATTGTTTTTGCCCTGCTGGCGGGCATAGCTCACGACGCGGTTGGCGGTGTTTTCAAAGGTATTACCTAAGACATACACATTGCCTCCCGCCACGGCGGTATTGTTAGAAAAGGCCAGCACGTTGATATTCTTGGAGGCCGTCGCCAGCCCGGCTGCGTTGGCCGATTGGGCATAAAGCGGGCCAAGAATGATTTTGGCTCCGTCGCTGGCGGCTTGTGCGGCAACGGCAGCGGCCTGATTGGCCGAGCCTGCCGTGTCGTACACGCGCAGATCAATGGTAACCCCATCCAGATCACCCATCGCCAGGCGGGCGGCGTTTTCAAGGCTTTGGGCAATCTGCTGATCGCTGGCCTGACCAGAGCCTTTGGGGACCAAAAGGGCCACCTGAACGGGTTTTGAGGTATTGATACTCGGGCCGCTTGCGCCGCTATTCAGGCTGACCGGATCACAGGCAGCAAGCGAAAAGGATGCGGCCGCTGCGAGCGCAAGCGTAACCGGCTTCGGGGAAAAACTAGAAAAGGAAAACATGGGCTGGACCTCTTACCCTCAGGCAGTCAGAATATACCACCGAACCCTAATTGGTTGCGGCGCAAGTGTAAACGATAGCAGCGGGCCCCTTTGATGAATTACCAGATCCGCCCCCTTTCGGCAGGGCTCTATTTTGTTGCGACGCCCATCGGTACGGCCCGTGATATTACCCTGCGCGCCCTTGATGTATTGGCGTCTGCTGATGTGCTGGCGGCCGAAGACACGCGTACCCTGCGGCGGCTTATGGACATCCACGGGGTGCCCCTCGCGGATCGGCCATTGATCGCCTATCACGATCATAACGGCGAAAACGCGCGCCCCAAGCTGTTGCGGCATCTGAAGGATGGCAAATCGGTGGCCTATGCTTCTGAGGCGGGCACACCCTTGGTTGCTGACCCCGGCTTTGCCCTTGCGCAAGGGGTGATCGAAGCCGGCCTGCCGGTGACCTCGGCCCCCGGACCGTCAGCCATGATCACCGCACTTTCGATTGCAGGGTTGCCCACAGACCGGTTTTTCTTTGCCGGTTTTCTACCAACCGCCAAAGGGCAACGGCGAGCGGTTCTGACAGAACTGCGCGACACGCCGGCAACCCTTTGTTTTTATGAATCACCCAAACGATTGGTTGCATCTCTGAAAGATATGGCACTGGTGCTCGGTGAGCAGCGACCGGCAGCGGTGTGTCGGGAATTGACCAAAAAATTCGAAGAAATCTCGCGTGGGACGCTGGCTGAATTGCAAGAGCAATATGCAGCCCGTTCGATTAAGGGTGAAATCGTGATTTTAGTCGATCGTCAGCGAAAGGTCGCATTGGCAGAAGGCGATGTCGAAGCCGCCCTGCGAAAAGCGCTACAGACATTATCGGTCAAGGATGCAGCGGCCATGGTGGCAGAAGCCTATGACCTTCCCCGTCGCGAAGTGTATCAAAATGCGCTAAAACTTTCTGATTAAGGAAAAATTAGCTGAACAGGTGCTAAAGCTTGATCTGCACAAGGATTGAGTCGATATGCAAAAAACCAATTATCATGCAGGCCTTTGCGCCGAAGGCATTGCCGAACGATATTACCACCGCGCCGGATTGCGAACCCGTAAACGACGTTGGCGCGGACGCAGCGGCGAGGTGGATCTGATCCTGCAACAGGGCGATGAACTGGTTTTTGTCGAAGTGAAAAAAAGCCGCAGTTTTGAACGGGCGGCCCAGCGGCTGTCGCGGCGGCAAATCCAGCGGATCATGACTGCCGCCGAAGAATTCATTGGGGCAGAGCCAAATGGGCTGAATTCAGAAATGCGGTTTGACGTCGCCTTGGTAAATGATGCCGGTCAAATTCAAGTGATTGAGAATGCCTTGATGGCCGGTTAAGACCCATTGAACCTATGGGGCGGCTGCGCCATGTAGGAGCAAAGGAGATTTGCCATGTCGCTTAAAGTTGCCATTCAGATGGATCCCATCGCGCCGATTGATATTGAGGCCGATAGCACATTTCGTATTGCCGAAGAGGCGCAAGCGCGCGGGCATGAGCTTTTTTATTATACGCCGGACCAGATTTCTTTCCGCGAAGGGCGCGTGATGGCGCGAGGTTGGCCGCTTGAGGTGCGGCGCGAAAAGGGTAACCATTTCACCCTGGGGGAAGAGACCGACATTGATCTGTCTGAATGGGATGTGGTCTGGCTGCGTCAGGACCCTCCGTTTGATATGGGCTATATCACGACGACCCACCTTCTCGATATGATCCACCCCGGCACATTGGTTGTGAATGATCCTTTCTGGGTGCGCAATTATCCGGAGAAATTGTTGGTTCTGCAATTTGCCGATTATACCCCGCCGACGTTGATTGCGCGGGATCTGGAGACGATCAAAGCGTTTAAGGCCAAACATAAAGACATCATTCTAAAGCCCCTTTACGGCAATGGGGGGGCTGGCGTTTTCCGGTTGGATGAGAACGATCGCAATCTGGCGTCTTTGCATGAGCTGTTTGCGGGCATTAACCGCGAGTCCCTGATTGCGCAAAAGTTTCTGCCGGATGTATCCAATGGCGACAAACGCGTGATTCTGATTGATGGAGAGCCTGTCGGGGCCATTAATCGTGTGCCTGCCGCCGGTGAAACCCGATCGAATATGCATGTGGGTGGGCGTCCGGAAAAAGTGGGCCTGACCGAACGCGATCTGGAAATCTGTGCCGCCATCGGGCCAACCCTGAAGGAAAAGGGCCAAATTTTTGTCGGCATCGATGTGATCGGGGATTATATGACCGAAATCAACGTAACTTCGCCCACTGGCATTCAGGAGCTGGAGCGTTTTGACGGGATAAACGTTGCGGCCAAAATCTGGGAAGCCATCGAAGCAAAACGTCGTTGATCATGATTGCAGCGCTGAGGCCAGTCTAAAACTGAGAGCCTCGGCGATATGGTTTTGCTGAAGGCTTTCGCTTTGATCGAGATCGGCAATGGTGCGCGCGACCCGCAGAATACGGTGGTACCCGCGCGCACTGAGCCCAAACCGCTCTGCCGCTTTATTGAGAAATTTCTGACCGTCCTCACCGGGTTTGGCGTATGTTTCTAGCAAACGCCCTTCGGCATCGACATTGACGCGGATATCGTCAAATTCCGCATAGCGCGCCGACTGAATGTCGCGCGCCGCCGCCACCCTTTTTGCAATCGTTTCAGAGGGCTCACCGGTTTCCGGCAGGTCCAGATCCATAAATCCAACCGGCGGCACCTCGATACGTAGATCAAAGCGATCCATAAGGGGGCCGGATATGCGCCCCAGATAATCAACACCGCAGTCGGGGACGCGCGCGCAGGCCCTGTTCGGATCGCTCAGATAGCCGCAGCGACAGGGGTTCGCGGCAGCCACCAGCAGGAATTTGCAGGGGTAGCGAATATGCGCATTGGCCCGCGCAATCACAACGGTGCCGGTCTCGATCGGTTGGCGCAGGGTTTCCAGAACGGGCCGGGCGAATTCGGGGAACTCATCCATGAACAGCACCCCATTATGGGCCAGCGATATCTGCCCCGGTTTTGCGCCTTTGCCGCCCCCGACAATCGCCGCCATAGAGGCTGTGTGATGGGGTTCGCAAAACGGACGGCTGCGCGAAATGCCGCCCTCATCCAAAAGGCCTGCCAGCGAATGGATCATAGAGGTTTCGAGCGCTTCAGCAGGCGTAAGCGGCGGCAAAATGCCGGGCAAACGGGCCGCCAGCATTGATTTTCCCGACCCCGGTGGCCCGACAAGGAGCAAGTGGTGGCGGCCTGCCGCAGCGATTTCAAGCGCGCGTTTGGCTCGCTCCTGTCCTTTTACTTCTCTCATATCTTTAGTCAGCGTAGCAGGGATGATTTCACCGGGCGCGCTGGGCAACAGGGGCGCATCGCCGGTGAAATGACGCACAACTTCGTTTAATGACTCCGCCGCCAGAACTTTTGCCGCGCCGACCCATGCGGCCTCTGCGCCGCAAGGTTTTGGGCAAATCAATCCCTTATCCGCCGCACTGGCGGCCATGGCGGCGGGCAATGCGCCGATGACGCCGACCAAGCCGCCGTCCAAAGACAATTCACCCAAGGACACCGTGTCTTCCAAATCAGCTTGAGGCAGGATGTCGAGGGCGGCCAGCACCGCCAAAGCGATGGGCAGATCGAAATGCGACCCGATTTTTGGCAGGTCTGCCGGAGACAGGTTTACGGTGATACGGCGGGACGGCAGCGCAATTGACATGGACGAGAGCGCGGCACGCAGCCGATCTTTGGCTTCGGAGACAGCTTTATCCGGCAGGCCGACAATTGAAAAGGCCGGTAAACCGGCGGTAATAGCGCATTGGACCTCTACCAGCCGCGCCTCGATGCCCTCAAAGGCGACGGTGTAACAACGTGCAACCATGCGTAAGCTCCGTTAACCCAAATTAAGGTTAACGGAGGGAAGGTTTAAGAAAGGTAAATTTCCATGAATGCAGGCCATGCTTCGGGATCGGCAACGGTTTTGTTGCGGCAAAAGACGTTGCAAAAGCCAAAGACACGCCCGTCTATTTCCAGAAAATGTGTATTTTCCTTACCGGAGTAGGGACAGGTTGCATTTTCCGCATCCGATCGTTCTGTTGCAGCGGCGGCAAGTGGCTGTGGCCCGGGCCATGGCTTTTGCGGATAGTCGCGTTTGTAAAAGGCCTGATCCTCCCCGTCCACAAGCCCCATTGCGCGCCATTTTCGAAAAGCAGGGTCCGACAAATGCGCATCCACATAGGCCTGTGCCATTGCGTTAACCTGTAAACCATACCCGGCGATCCGGCCCGCGATTGGCGCATAAAATGCATCGGCAATGCTATAATCGCCGCAAAGCCAAGGACCCGTCGCCCCGGTTTCTGACCGCGCCCAAGCCCAGATTTTCTCAAGTCGCCGCAAATCAGCCAGAACGGCGTCACTCGGCGCACAATCCTCGTAGGACACGCGCAAGTTCATCGGGCAGGCGTCCCGCAATGCGCCAAACCCGGCGTGCATTTCGGTGGTTAGGACCCGGGCAATGGCGCGGGCCTTTGGGTCACTGGGCCAAAGACCGGCCTCTGGATGGCGGCTGTGCAACTCCTCTGCGATGGCCAAGGATTCCGGAATAACCACACCATCGGGCGTGCGCATGACCGGCACGGTTTTGGCCGGGGCGAAATCCTTAAGCATGTCGGGAAAGGCCTGAGTGTATAAACGCCCGAAACGAAACCGTGCCGGAAGTCCGAATTTTTCAAACAAAAGCCAGCCGCGCAGCGACCAGCTGGAATAGGCGCGATCGCCCAAAGCTACATCATAAGTCATGGGGAAAGCTTAAGAGACCCGCCTGCATCATCAAAACGCTTTTTACTGAAGGGATGCATCACGGAAGATGATTGATCAGCGGGGCAGATCGGGATTTCGGCGGATAGGTCACGTGACTGACAGAGAAATTATCGATCCGATGGGACAGGGCCTGATAGGGGCTCACGGCGGTGCCGCGCTGCACCTGAGTCAGGATTGCCCCGAAATGGGCGACGATGATCAGGGGCCTTTCGGGATGGGCGGCAATCAGCCGGTCTACTTCATTCCCAACGCGCATGGCGGCGGCGTTCCAGCTTTCGCCCTCGGGGGCAGCAATATCGCCCGGTGCTTCCCAATATTGACGGCTTAACGTCGGATGGCTTTCGCTGACTTCGGAAAAATGTTTGCCGTCCCAAAGCCCGAAATCGAATTCGCGCAGGGCGGCAGAATGGGGCAGCCGCTGGCGTTGGGATTGAAGCGCCGAGGCCGTGTCGACTGCGCGGCGCAGATCCGATGAAATAACCAAACCCTGACGCGGCAGAAACGCGTCCAAACGGGCAATTTGCGCGGTGTCTGAAAGATCGGCGGGCACATCGCGCCAGCCGGTAAAGGCTTTTTCATGGGTTGGCCCATGGCGGACAAAATAGACGTCGCTCACGGCAATGTACCTTTTAGAACAAGCGGAAGCCCGGCGATGACCGTCACCACAAGATCGGCCTGCGCGGCGAGCTTTTGATTGAGCTTACCCTGCGCATCGCGAAACTGGCGCGCCAGTGCATTCTCCGGCACAATACCAGCCCCGACCTCATTGCTGACGATTGTCACGGGGCCTTTGCAGCGGGTCAATCCGACTAAAAGCGCGGCTTCTTGCGTCGTCAGATCATGCTCGGCGAGCAGATGGTTGCTGAGCCAGAGGGTAGCACAGTCAAACAGCACCGGACGATCCGGGGTGATATTCGCAAGCTGTTCTGCCGCGTCAAAGGGCGCCTCAATGGTGGTCCAACCGGCCCCGCGCTGTCGTTTATGGTTCAAAATTTTCTGATCCATTTCGGCGTCAAAGGATTGCGCTGTGGCGATGTAGATCGGGGGGATTTGCTGTTTGAGAACAAATTCTTCGGCCCAGAGCGATTTGCCGGAACTGGCGCCGCCGATAACCAGCGTAAGCGGTGGAAACATGATTTTTACACGCCTTCTTTTGATCCAATCCAGATGCTCTTGCGTAACATCTATCAAACAAGCGGCGAAAGACCACTACGACAATTCTGACTTTGGGAGACCGATCCAATGCCAAGAGATACACTGTCTGATACGAGCTACCCGCGGAAGGCCATGAAGGCGGAAATGCTGGATGCGGAAACCGAATTGGCGCTGGCCTATGCGTGGCGCGATCATCGGGACGAAGAGGCCCTTCACCGGTTGGTCACCGCCTATGTGCGGCTGGCGATTTCCATGGCGTCGAAATTCCGCCGTTATGGCGCGCCGATGAATGATTTGATCCAAGAGGCAAGTCTGGGCCTGATGAAAGCGGCCGAGAAATTCGATCCGGATCGCGGTGTGCGCTTTTCGACATATGCGGTCTGGTGGATCAAAGCGTCTATTCAGGATTATGTGATGCGTAACTGGTCGATGGTACGGACCGGCACCACAGCGTCGCAAAAATCGCTGTTTTTCAATCTGAAACGGGTTCAGGCCCAGTTGGAGCGCGAAGCACAGGCAAGTGGCGAGTCGCTGGACCGGCATCAGCTGGACCAGATGATCGCGACAGAGATCGGTGTGTCTGTGGCCGATGTTCAAATGATGACGGGTCGCCTTGCTGGATCGGATTTTTCGCTGAATGCGATGCAATCCAACGACGAAGAGGGGCGCGAATGGATTGACGCCCTTGAGGATGATGGCCCGCAAGCGGCTGAACAGGTCGAAGACCAGCACGATTCTCAGGTGATGCAAAGCTGGATCAACCAAGCGCTGGACGGTTTGAACGATCGGGAACGCTTTATCGTTGTGGCACGAAAGCTTGGCGAAAAGCCCCGTACCCTGCAATGTCTGGGTGCAGAACTGGGCCTGTCCAAAGAGCGGGTGCGCCAGTTGGAGACCGCAGCCTTTGAAAAGATGCGCAAACAGATGACGCCGCATCAGCGCGAAGTCATCGCTTATCTGACCTAGACCCTGCGGACTTGTAACCTTGCCCATCCATCCGTAAAGATTTCAACATCAATAGGATGAGGTGAGCAAATGCTGGCAGGTAAACGGATTTTGCTGATCATCGGCGGAGGGATTGCAGCCTTTAAATCGCTGGATCTGATCCGCCGTTTGCGCGAACGCGGGGCGGTGGTCACGCCGGTGCTCACCGGCGCTGCCGAAGAATTTGTCACCCCCTTGTCGACCTCTGCCCTGGCCGGACAAAAAGTTTTCCGTGATCTGTTTGATCTGACCGATGAGGCCGAAATGGGTCACATTGAACTGTCCCGCGCCGCCGATCTGGTGGTTGTCGCGCCCGCCACAGCCGATCTGATGGCAAAGATGGCCCATGGCCATGCCAATGATCTGGCCTCCACCCTTTTTATGGCAACAGATAAGCGCGTTCTGATCGCTCCGGCGATGAACGTGCGCATGTGGGAACACGCCGCAACCCAACGCAATCTGGCGACCCTTCAGGGCGATGGCATTCTATGCGTTGGCCCTAATGAGGGCGACATGGCCTGTGGCGAATACGGGCCGGGCCGGATGTCAGAGCCTTTAGAAATCGTTGCCGCCGTAGAGGCCGCTTTGCGCGACGGCCCTTTGAAGGGCAAACATATCATTGTCACATCGGGGCCAACCCACGAACCGATTGATCCGGTGCGCTACATCGCCAACCGCTCTTCGGGGGCGCAGGGCACGGCTTTGGCGCTGGCGTTGTTGGCGCTTGGGGCCGAAGTCAGCTTTGTTACCGGCCCTGCCGATGTCGCCCCGCCTGCGGGGGCCAAAGTGGTGCCCGTTCAGACCGCGCGCGAAATGCAAGAAGCCGTTGCGGCAGCACTTCCTGCGGATGCTGCGGTCTTTGCGGCGGCTGTGGCGGATTGGCGGGTGGTGTCTGAATCAACCTCAAAAATCAAAAAAGACGGCAGTGGCGCCTTGCCGGTGCTTGAATTCGCCGAAAACCCCGACATTCTGGCAGGCGTTAGCCAACTGAAGACGGAGCGTCCGATGCTGGTGGTAGGATTCGCGGCGGAAACCGATGACGTTCTGGCCCATGCCACGGCCAAGCGGACGCGCAAGGGGTGCGACTGGATTGTCGCCAATGACGTGTCTCCGGACACTGGTATCATGGGCGGCACAGAGAACGCGGTCACAGTGATCACCGAAGACGGGGCGGATGTCTGGCCCCGGATGGGCAAAGATCAAGTGGCACAGAAACTGGCTGCCAAAATAGCGGAGACGCTGGCATGACGCCCCTTATCCGGCTGAGCTGGCTTGCCGATGCCGATCAGACCCTGCCGTTGCCAAGTTATGAAACCGCAGGGGCAGCGGGGGCGGATATTCGGGCCAATTTTGCTGATCAGGCTTCTGTCACCCTAACCCCCGGTCAGCGTCGCTTGATCCCCACCGGTCTGCGCATGGAAATCCCGGCCGGTTTTGAGGTGCAAATTCGCCCGCGCTCCGGTCTGGCATTAAAACACGGGATCACCCTGCCCAATACGCCGGGCACGATTGACAGCGATTATCGTGGACCCTTGGGGGTGATCTTGCTGAACGCCGGAGAGGCGGATTTTGTCATTGCCCATGGCGAGCGGATTGCCCAAATGATCGTCGCCCCCGTTGTGCAAGCACGGTTTGAACTGACCGGCGTGCTCTCGGCGACCGATAGAGGGGACGGGGGCTTTGGGTCCACCGGGCGCGGCTGATGGGGTTCGTCTTCTTTTTGATGGCGGTGGTTTGGGGCATTGGCCATTTTTTGAAAGCCCCCCAGCGCTTGCGTCTCACTTTGATCGCGATCATCTATGGCGCAGTGGTTTCCATTCATCTGTTGCTCCCGATAGAGGCCCCGCTCCGGCAAAATACCGGCGGCTCGGTGGCCTATTGGCTTATTCTCGGCGTCGTGGTTGCGGCGGTTTTTGGCTACCGCAAGCTGCTGACAATTCTGCGCCTGCGCCACGCGGATCAAAACCAACCCACGCCTGATTCCGATGAGAGTCCGTTCTCCGATACCGAGTTGGATCGCTATGCGCGCCACATTGTGATGCGCGAAATCGGCGGCTTGGGGCAAAAACGCCTTAAAGACGCGCGGGTTTTGGTGATCGGTGCAGGGGGGCTTGGCTCTCCGGCGCTGCTGTATCTGGCGGCGGCGGGGGTGGGCACCATTGGCGTGGTCGATGATGATGTCGTGGATAACAGCAATCTGCAGCGTCAGGTGCTGCATACCGATGCGCGCATCGATATGCCCAAAGTCTTTTCCGCAGAGGCCGCCCTGCGCGCGCAAAACCCGCATATTATGGTGAAACCCTATCACCGACGCCTCACTGCCGAGATGGCGCAGGACCTGTTTGCCGACTATGACCTGATCCTTGATGGCTGCGATAACTTTGACACCCGCTATTTGGTGAACGCGGCCTGTGTGGATTTGAGCAAGCCGTTGATTTCGGCGGCGATGACGCAATGGGAGGGGCAAATCAGCCTCTATGATCCGGCCTCAGATGCGCCCTGTTATCAATGTATTTTCCCCACGGCCCCAGCGCCCGAACTGGCCCCCTCTTGTGCGGCGGCGGGGGTTGTCGGGCCATTGCCCGGTGTGATGGGGGCGATGATGGCGCTGGAAGCGATCAAAGAAATCACCCAAGCAGGCACTGGCTTGCGGGGAGAGATGTTAATGTATGATGCGCTTTATGCGGAAAGCCGGAAAATAAAGCTAAAGCGGCGGGCGGATTGCCCATGCTGCGGGGCGAAAGCCTAAGGCCATTGCAACTGCCGGAGCTGCGCGGCAAAATACAGCAAAACAAGCCCGCAGGGCGGGCACAACGGGAGATGCTGATATGATGAAATCCTTGATGGTCGGGGCTGCGATATCGCTGGCGACGACGGGTGCGATGGCGATGGAACTGCCGGATCTGGGGGGGCAAGAAGTGGTGGTGGTGACAGAAAACGCCTATCCGCCCCTGCAATTCATCGAACCTGGCACCGGTAATGCGATCGGCTGGGAATATGATGCGATGGCCGCCATTGCGGAACTGATCAACATTACCGTGACCTATGAAAACATCAGCTGGGATGCGATGATCCCGGCGGTCTCCGAAGGCCAGTATGATCTGGGGATGACCGGCATTACAATTCGCGACGATCGCAAGGAAAAAGTTGATTTTTCTGACCCCTATATGCGCTCGCAAATGATGATGATCGTGGCCGGTGATGAAGACCGTTTCACTGATGCCGCTAGTTTTGCCGCCAACGAAGATTTGCTGATGGCTGCCCAGCCGGGTACGACGCCGTTCTATGTCGGAGTTTATGATGTGCTGGACGGGGATGAAGCCAATCCGCGCATCAAACTGTTTGAAACCTTTGGCGCGGGGGTGCAGGCGCTGCGCACCGGTGATGTGGACCTTGTGCTGTCTGACAGCACCGCCGCAAACGGTTATGTTGCTGCCTCTGAGGGGCGGTTGAAAATCATCGGAGAACCACTGGGCACCGAAGATTTCGGTTTCATCTTCCCCAAGGGCAGCGCGCTGGTTGACCCGATCGATGCGGCAATCATCCATCTGGACGCCATTGGCGTCTTGGACGAGCTGAACCAGAAATGGTTCTTTGATTACAAACTTGGCGGCTGAGCCAAGACAAAGGCGGCCCCAACCCAGCGTTGGGGCCTTTTGCTATGACCCCGACACCTGACAAAGATTTCCCATGGTGGCTGCTGCTCACCGCTGCCATCGTGGCCTATCTGTTTTTTCAGGTGGCGACGGATGATTTGTATACGCAAATCCTTGGCACCCTGTCCAAAGGGATCGGGATCACCATTTTTGTCACGCTGGTCGCTTTCACGCTGGCAAGTGTGCTCGGGCTGTTGCTGGCACTAGGCGCGCGCTCGCGGTTTCTTGTGATCCGGCAGCTGGTGCGCTTTTATACTGAAATCGTGCGGGGCATTCCGATCATTGTGCTGTTGCTATATGTGGCCTTTGTTCTGGCCCCCGCACTTGTGGCGCTATTCAACTGGACCACTGCCCATTTGGGGCTGGAACCGATCCGCACCCGCGATTTTTCCCTGCTGTGGCGTGCGATCATCGCGCTGACCATCGCCTATTCCGCCTTTATCGGAGAGGTATTCCGCGCCGGTCTGCAATCGGTGGAGAGCGGACAGATCGAAGCCGCCGAGGCTTTGGGGCTGAACGGCTGGCAACGGTTCCGCCTGATCATCTTTCCGCAGGCCATTCGCACCATTCTGCCGCCCTTAGGCAATGATTTCATCGCCATGATCAAGGATTCATCGCTTGTTTCGGTGTTGGGCGTTTTGGATATTACCCAGTTGGGTAAGGTCACAGCCGCCGGCAACTTTCGCTATTTTGAAACCTACAATATTGTCGCGCTGATCTATCTGACCATGACGGTGAGCTTGTCGCTGGTTCTGCGCCAATTGGAAAAGAAACTGCGCCAAAAGGGGCAGCACCCTGATTAAATTCGCGCTCACGGCAAAATCATGCGCACCCCTCTGGAACATCGGCAGGTGAATGCGTAGCTTCCTGTCAACAAGGAGAGCTTTGCCATGACCAATCCGCTTTTATCCGACTGGACAACCCCGTTTAACATGCCCCCGTTTGACCGGATCGGGGATGAGGATTTCGAACCAGCCTTTGACGCAGCCATAGCCGAAGCCCGCGCCAATATCGCCGCGGTTGCCGAAAATACGGCTGCGCCGACCTTTGAAAACACCATCGAAGCAATGGAACAGGCCGACGCCCTTTTGGGTCGTGTACTGGGGGTTTTTTATAATATCGCGGGCTCTGACAGTAATGACAAACGGCAGGAATTGCAGCGCAAATTCTCGCCGCTTCTGGCGCAATATGGCTCTGAGATTACTATGAATACCGCGCTGTTCCGGCGCATCGAAACCCTGTGGGAAACCCGCGCTGATCTGGGTCTGACCGATGAACAAATGCGGGTCTTGACCCTGACCCGCCGCAATTTTGTGCGCGCTGGAGCGCAGTTAAGCGGCGCACCGGCAGAGCGGTTGAAAGACGTCAAAGGGCGCTTGGCGGTGCTGGGTACGGATTTCACCCAGAACCTGCTAAAGGATGAGGCCGACTGGTTCATGGAAATCTCTGGCGACGCGCTTGAGGGCTTACCGGATTTTGTGCTGGCGGCGGCAAAAGCAGCGGCCAAGGACAAGGGCATTGAGGGCCATGTCATCACCCTGTCGCGGTCCTTGATCGTGCCGTTCCTGCAGTTTTCACCGCGTCGGGATTTGCGCGAGCAAGCGTTCAAAGCATGGGAAGCCCGTGGTGCCAATGGTGGCGAAACCGATAACCTTGCGATCACGGCGGAAACGCTGGCCTTGCGTCAGGAACGGGCGCTGCTGCTGGGCTATGATACGTTTTCGGATTTCAAACTTGAAACCGAAATGGCCAAAACCCCTGAGGCCGTGCGGGAATTGTTGATGGCGGTCTGGGAACCGGCCAAAGCGCAGGCTGATGCCGATGCAGAGGTGTTAACCGGTATGATGCAGGCTGACGGCATAAACGGCGATCTGGAAGCATGGGATTGGCGCTACTATGCGGCCAAGCGGCGTAAGGCCGAACATGATCTGGATGAAGCCGAACTGAAACCCTATCTGCAGCTGGAAAAGATGATCGAAGCGTCGTTCGATTGCGCTTCGCGGCTGTTTGGCCTGTCGTTCAAACTACTGGATATCCCGCTGTATCACGCCGATGCCCGCGCGTGGGAGGTCTTGCGCGATGGCAAACATATGGCCGTGTTCATTGGCGATTATTTTGCCCGCCCCTCGAAACGCTCTGGCGCTTGGTGTTCGGCTATGCGCAGCCAGAAAAAACTGGGCGGCGATACCCGCCCGATTGTGGTGAACATCTGTAATTTTGCCAAACCAGCGACGGGAACGCCTGCGCTGCTGTCCTATGATGATGCACGCACGTTGTTTCATGAATTTGGCCATGCGCTGCACCAGATGCTGTCGGATGTGACCTATGAATCAATCTCTGGCACGTCGGTCGCGCGGGATTTCGTCGAACTGCCCAGCCAGCTGTATGAGCATTGGCTCGAGGTGCCCGAAGTCCTGTCGAAATATGCCGTACATGCCGAAACCGGCGAAGCCATGCCCAAGGATATGCTGGACCGGCTTTTGGCGGCGCAGAACTTTGATATGGGATTTGCGACGGTGGAATATGTGGCCTCGGCGCTGGTTGATCTGGAATTCCATACCTCTGAGCCCAGTGCGGACACCATGGCCCAGCAGGCAGAGATTTTGGCAAAAATAGAGATGCCAAAGGCCATTCGCATGCGCCATGCAACGCCGCAATTCGCCCATGTTTTTGCCGGGGATGGATATTCTTCGGGCTATTACAGCTATATGTGGTCAGAAGTCATGGACGCCGATGCCTTTGCCGCCTTTGAAGAGGTTGGCGATCCCTTTGATCCGGCTCTGGCGCAAAAGCTTGAGGCCCGCATCCTGTCCACCGGTGGATCAGAGGACCCCGTTGATCTCTATACGGATTTTCGCGGGCGCATGCCCGGTGTCGAGGCGCTATTGAAAGGACGCGGTTTGATCGCGGCGGAATAACCCGTGGCGCTTTGGCCGGAAGATGTCGCGCTGACAGGGCAGCATGTTTGCCTTGTTGGTCTGTCCCAATCCCATTGCGCCGATCTGCAAGAAGCGGCGGCGGATGGGGCGCTACATCAGCTTTGGTACACAACCGTGCCTGCACCCGATGCGGTGGCTGCGGAAATCGACCGGCGTTTGTCGTTGCGGCAGGCAGGATCGATGCAGCCTTTTGCAATCTTGCGCAAATCCGACATGAAACCGGTGGGTATGACCACTTTTATGCACATAGATGCCGAGACCAGGCGGGTTGAAATCGGCTCAACATGGTATCGTGCAGAAGTGCAGCGTGGGCCGATCAACACCGAATGCAAATTCCTGATGCTCCACCATGCTTTTGAGGTTTTGGACTGTGTGGCGGTGGAGTTTCGCACCCATTTCATGAACCAGCAGTCGCGTCGGGCGATCGAACGGCTCGGCGCGAAACTGGACGGGGTGTTGCGGTCGCATATGAAGCTGGCCAACGGCACTCTGCGGGATACGGCGGTTTATTCGATCCTGCAGAACGAATGGCCCACGGTCAAAGCGCATCTGAGTTATGAAATGACCCGTCCGCGCTAAGCTATCGGGCGGGGTCCTTGTGGATGATCAGGTCCACTTCAGGAAATTTTCCGCATATCTCGCGTTTGAGCGAGGCAGCGATTTCATGGGCATCAAACAGCGATTGGTTGCCCTCGACCTCGATATGGAGATTGATGAAAATCTGCGATCCGGCGGTCCGGCTGCGCAAATCATGATGCCCCAAAACGCCGGGCCAGTCGCCCACGATGTCCTCTATCTTTTGGATCAAAACCGGATCGGCCTGCCGGTCCATCAGCGCATCAAACGCGCCTTTGCCGATATGGGTCGCACTGGTCAACAGCATGACGGCAGTGGCCAGCGCCACAAAGCTGTCGATGTTTTGCATGCCATACGTGGCCGACGCCCACAGCGCCAGAATGGCGCCCAGATTAGGGATCAGATCCGATAGATAATGCAGCGAATCCGCTGAAACCACGCGGTTACCGGTTTTGATCACCACATAGCGCTGCCACGCCAGCAGACACAGGGTCAGTACAATCGATAGGGCCATGGCCACCATGCCCGGCCCCTGTGCGGTGAGTTCGGGTGGGCTGTCAGACAGTAGACGCCGGATTGCCGCGCCAGAGATGACCAAGGCCGACACAAGGATAAAGGCCGCCTGTCCCAAAGCGGCAATATCTTCGGCAGAGGTATGACCAAAGGCGTGATCCTCATCCGGCGGGCGGGCCGCATACAGGATGGCGGCAAGGGCCGCGACGCTCATTAGCAGATCAAGCGCACTATCGGCCAGCGATGCCGCAACCGTCAGCGCGCCGGTTTCAGACAGCGCCCAGAGCTTTAGCAGCACCAGCGCCAACGCCACCACAGAGGAGGCGATGCCAGCCGAAGACGACAGAAATGTGCGTTTTTGGGTTTCCATTTCGGGCCCGAATCCTGATCAACGTGCCGCGCTTTTAACGCAAGCTTGCGCGCAATATCAGGTCTATTCGCGAATTTCGTCGGGTTTTACCCCCCAAAGCATTTCTTTACGGGCCCAGCCGCGATAGCCGCCCGCTGACAGGCGGCACCAGTCGTCATTGCATTCGCCAAGACGGGCCACGACACCGGGTTCAAGTTGGGCCACAGGGGTGGTGCGTGTATCAGGCCGTCCGTGCAGGACGACATCATCTTGCGCAACGATCACCGTGCGCACACCCGATAACAGCGAATAATGCACCCAGCCTCCGGCACCTTCGCGGTCGCGTACCCGCCGCCAGTGGCCGAATTCTCCGGTCACCTCTAGGGGCATATTGCGATGCTTATAGACCCAATCGATTCGATGGGTCAGGCTTGGCCCACGTCGGACATTGCCCTCGCTGGCCTTCATTGAGACAAACCGCGGCATCGGAAGATTGGTCACCGGACCGCGATCTTCTGCCATGGCGCCCTGTGCCATCAGAATTACCGTAAAAACCGACACCATAACGGTGCGCGCCTGTGCAAGCATGCTGCCTCCACTCACCTAAAAAACTGAAGGCGAAATAAAATTGCTCGCCCAACCCTCATTCACGGCTTCGGGTTCTTGTGCCCGCGCTCGCTTGTTGGCACTGTGGCACCATCAGCGTGTAAAGAAAAGAAAAGGGACGCCCATCATGCCAGCCAAACGTCTAAGTGTTGTCGTGACGCGACGGTTGCCCGAGGTTGTAGAGACCCGGATGAAAGAGCTGTTCGACGTCGAGCTGCGCGAAACCGACGCGCCAATGGACAAAGCAGAGCTTGTCGCGGCCATGAAACGGGCCGATGTTCTGGTGCCCACGATTACCGATACGATTGACGGTGGCATGTTGGGGCAAGCTGGCGAACAGCTAAAGCTGATCGCCAATTACGGCGCTGGTGTCGATCATATCGACGTCGCCACGGCCCGCCAGCGCGGTATTCTGGTGTCCAACACACCAGATGTGCTGACCGAAGACACCGCCGATATGGTGATTGCGCTGATCATCGGGTTGAAACGCCGCCTTGTCGAAGGGGTGCGCGTGATGCAGGAACAGAACTGGGAAGGTTGGGCGCCAACTTCGATGCTAGGGCAGCGGGTTGGTGGTAAACGCCTTGGCATTTTGGGGATGGGCCGTATCGGGCAGGCCGTCGCCCGTCGTGCCAGCGCTTTTGGTTTGCAGGTGCATTACCACAACCGACGCCGTTTGCATCGTGACATTGAGAACGGTCTGGATGCGACCTATTGGGAAAGTCTGGATCAGATGATCAGCCGCGTTGATATTCTGTCGATCAACTGCCCCCATACCCCCGCGACCTTTCATTTGCTGAATGCGCGCCGGCTAAAACTGATGAAACCCACATCGGTGATCGTGAATACCTCGCGCGGTGAAGTCGTGGATGAGGCCGCCCTGACCCGGATGCTGCGGGCCAAGGAACTGGCTGGTGCGGCACTGGATGTGCATGAACAGGGGCATATGGTGAACCCGCGGCTGGCGGATTTGAACAATGTTATTTTGCTGCCACATATCGGCTCTGCCACCGAAGAGGGGCGGCTTGAGATGGGTGAAAAGGTCATCATCAATGTAAAAACTTTTGAAGATGGCCACCGCCCACCGGATCAGGTCGTGCCCTCGATGCTTTAGGGGGCAAACGCGGGCGACTCCCAATTTCGTTAAAGTTCTGCTACTCAGAGCATGTTGGCAATGCCCTGCGCGGCATTGATTCCTCGGCTTTTTTGGAGGGGGCGGTGAACAGAAAGGTTTTCCAGATCGGTTTCAATCGTTGCGCGACGCGGGCGATAGAGCAGTTCTTTGCAGCCCACGGGTATAAAACCGCCCATTGGGAGTTTGGAAAACTTGCCCAAGATCTGCAACGTGATCTTTCCGAAGGGCGTCAGCCATTCCATAATTGGCAACATGTAGATGTTTTCACTGACATGGAATTCTTATCCGACACTGAGCACTTTGAAGGTTTTCGTCATTTTAGGGCCCTCTATGCGGCGTATCCGGATGCTCTGTTTATTCTGAACACCCGCAATATGGAAAATTGGATAAGAAGCCGGATTAAACATGCCGATGGATATTACTTAACGGCCTATCAGCATCAAAAGGGGTACGGCTCAAAAAATCGGGTCATTGACGAATGGCGGCGCAACTGGCTCCGTCATCATCTTGATGTCATGGAGTTTTTCGTCAAGCATCGTCGTCGACAACTTTTGATCTGGAATATTCGCAGGCCGAATTTTAGTTTGCTCTCCCGTATGATGGGCCAGCGTTTTGATCCCGCTTTATGGAAGCAAGTTGGCGGGGCTGAAAGTGGCAGCCCGCTAACACGGTAAGGCTATTCTTAGGGAAGATATTGCATAAAAGCGAATTTATCGCCTTCGGGATGCCAGCTGGGTACATTGATTGTGCCTTGTCCGCCGAAGAGCGACAGCAATATTTTCGGTGTACCGCCTTCGGCGGGCAGCAAACGCAGTTCCACATCTTTCTCTGCCGGATGGCCTATCGTGCCTTCGGGATAGGCTAGATAGACTACATGTTTGCCACTTGGAGAGGGGTGCGGGAACCAATTGATGCGCTCGTCCTTTGTCATTTGCTCTAAGGACGCGGTCTTTAGATTGTAACGCCAAAGCTCTACCGTGCCGTCGCGCTCTCCGTTGAACCAGATCCAGCTACCGTCCGCCGAATAGTCAGGCCCGTCGATGTGATCAAACGCATCGCAAAGACAGGTTTCCGTACCGCCATTGGCGGGGATGCTGAGCAAAACCGCCTTTCGGGGCGTACCGCGAAAGCCAACATAGGTATGGGTCAGCCCATCAGGGGACCAGCCATGCCAGTATGATGGTACATTTTGTGTAATTCGTGTGGGCGTCCCCCCTGAAACGGGCAGGGTATAGATACAGCTTTCACCGGTTTCGGTTTTATCACTAATCGCGATTTGCGTGCCGTCCGGGGAAAACCCGTGGTCATTATTCAACGAAACCGCAGCGCCGGTGTCCACGGGCTGTAGGGCAGGTGCATCAAGCGGCACCCGAAACAGCCGACCCTCGCCATTCACCAGCAGAAAACGCCCGCATGGGCTCCAATTGGGGGCTTCGATGTGTTTTGAGCTTTCAAAAATCACACATTTTACTTGGGTCTTCAGGTCCCAAACCGCCAGTTGGCTTTTCATTTTGCAACTTTCAAGATTTTTGTCGACGGAGTTTTTCGCTGGCCCCGTTAAACCATAAATGAATCAAGAGACGCGTTTCACTCACCGTATTAGCGCGCCTCTTGGCCCCCGGCGCTGGCGCAGCCCGGCGTCGGGGAGTTGGGGAATTAACGATAGACCTCGTCTTCTGTCGGGAATTTCCGACCTTTCACATCCTTGGCATACTCTTCTACGGCCTGTTCGATCATTGGCCCCAACTGCCCGTAGACCTTGACGAATTTTGGCGTCCATTCGTTAAGGCCCAGCATATCCTCAAGCACCAGAATTTGCCCGTCACAGTCCACCGAAGCCCCAATGCCAATCGTGGGGATCGGGATTTGTTTGGTAATGCGGGCGGCCAAAGGTTCGACCATCCCTTCAAGCACAACAGCAAAAGCGCCAGCGTCCGAGACCGCTTTGGCATCGGCCTCATGTAGGGCCCATGTGTCTTCGTCGCGGCCTTGGGTCTTGAAGCCGCCCATGACGTGGCTGGATTGTGGAGTCAGGCCGATGTGGGCCATCACCGGAATGCCGCGTTCGGTCAGAAACCGGATGGTTTCGGCCATGCGTGCACCGCCTTCAACCTTCACGGCGCCGCATTGGGTTTCTTTCATGATTTTGGCGGCATTGCGAAAGGCCACACCCGGGCTTTCCTCATAGGTGCCAAAGGGCATATCCACCACGATAAGCGCTTTTTGGGTGCCGCGCACCACGGCCTTGCCGTGCATGATCATCAAATCCAGCGGCACCCCGACGGTGCTTTCCATGCCATGCATCACCATGCCAAGGCTGTCCCCCACAAGAATGAAATCTGCGTGTTTATCGACTATCGCCGCCGTATGGGCGTGATAGGAGGTGAGCGATACAATCGGCTCTCCGCCTTTGCGGGAAGCAATCTGGGGAACGGTTGTACGGCGGACTTGGACTTGTTTCGACATGGAGGGTCCTTTTGCTCTTGGGCTAAGGGGTTATAACGCGTTGGTCGATCAGAAGAATACCGCCAAATTCAGCGGAAATCATAAGGGCAACCGTGCCGGTCACCGCGCCGGAGAGCGGCGCAAGGGTATCGGCTTCGCAGATGTCCACGGCCATTAAACGGGCGCGCGGTTCGGCCTTGATTGCCGATGCGACGGTGTGCTGTAGTGTTTCGATTGTGGTTCCCTCGGCAACCTGACGCTCTGCCTGATCAAGCGCGCGGCTCAAAACCAGCGCCGCGCGGCGATCCTCGGGCGATAGTCTGACATTGCGGGATGACATGGCCAACCCATCGGCCTCACGCTGGGTGGTGCCGCCAATGATTTCTATCGGAAAATGCAAATCGCGTACCATTTTTCGGATGACGGCGAGCTGTTGAAAATCTTTCTCGCCAAAAACCGCAACATCCGGCCCGACAATGTTGAAAAGCTTGCTGACCACGGTGGTCACACCCCGAAAATGCCCTGGACGCACCTGCCCATGCAGCATATTCGCCAGAACTGTGGTTTCGACAATGGTTTCAGCGCCTTCGGGGTATATCGCCTCAACCTCGGGTACGAAAACAAGCGCGACACCCTCGGCCTGCAACAGGGCCAGATCGCCCTCGGTGTTGCGCGGGTATTTTTCCAGATCAGCCGGGTCGCCGAATTGGGTCGGATTTACAAAAATGCTGACAACGACATGATCCGCCAGCTGTTTGGCGCGGCGCACAAGCGATATATGTCCGGCGTGCAGAAATCCCATGGTCGGGACAAGGGCAATGGTTTTTCCAGACTTGCGTAAACCGGCAATTGCCACACGTGTATCGGCAACGGTCTGACAGCTCTGCATGAAACGGCCCTCTTTGGTATTGGTGCTCTCCGGTGTAGACATTGCCTTGCGGCGAAACAAGGTTTTCGCTGCACGATCAGGGCGACATCCCTCAGAAAATGCCCTGCCTTTGCCCGCTCTCGCGCCGATTTTTGCCCGAATCTGATCGTAGAAGATGCCCAAGCATGGTTGACGGAGTATATGAATGCGTATTGGGTTTATGGCGATTTTCGCGATTATCATGGGGTTTACCGTGGCCGCGGTTGATTTTTCACGTCGGCAAGCGGCGGCTCAGGCTGCAGGGCAGGAATTTGCCATTGCCGATTACACCATGCTTCTGAGTGATATTGCCGCCACACGTCTGGAGGCCGCAGGGCAGGGGCTCCATATGATGCGCGCCAAATACAGCGCCCCCGAAGCGCCGAGCGATCCGTCGATCAGCCTTGATGAAGAAATCCCTTGGACAGAGCGCATTGGCCTAAGCGTTGGCCATAAACCTGCCGATGATGCACCGAAGATTTTTACCTGTGCCAGTGATCGCGGATTTAAATCCTGCAAAGTTGACGCGGATTAACGCTTAGGTCGGTTTTGCGGTTTTTTCAGTCGGGCAATCCTTTTGCTTGCGCTTTAAATTCTGCCATCATGTTGTTCAGACACGTTCAGCAGAGATGACCTATGAAAACCCAAGTCAAAGCCCTTATCGTTGGTGGTGGTGCGATCGGCACCTCTATTGCCTATCATCTGGCCAAAGCCGGTTGGGACGATGTGATGTTGATCGAGCGCGATGAGCTGACCAGCGGCTCGACGTGGCATGCGGCGGGCTTGCTGCCGCTGTTCAACATGTCTTTTGCAACGACGCATATCCATAAATACTCGGTCGATTTTTATAAGTCGCTGGAAGAAGAGACAGGGCTCAACGCCGGTTTCGCTGTGGTCGGCAACCTGCGCATGGCGCAAACCCAAGAGCGTATGGATGAATATATGCTCTATGCTTCCACGGCGGAAACCTGCGACGTTCCCTATCAATGGATGACGCCTGAACAGATCAAGGAGCGTTGGCCGCTGATCCGCACCGAGGATCTGAAGGGGGCTCTTTATCACCATACCGACGGCTATATTAATCCCGCTGATGTCACGCAGGCGATGGCCAAGGGGGCGCGTCAACGCGGGGCGCTGATCGAACGCAAATGGCAGGCTGATGCGTTCCACTGGAACGGGACACATTGGGAAGTGACCTGCACCAAAATGGTGGAAAAGGGCGGCAACCTGATCCCCTCTGACGAGCAGATCGTTATCACAACAGAGCATCTTGTGACCGCTTCGGGCAACCACGCGCAGCGCACCGCGAAATTGCTGGGCATAAAAATTCCAGCCATTCCGGTGGAGCACCAGTTTATCGTCACCGATGTTGATCCGGCGTTGCAGGCATTTCGCGCAGAGGGGCATGTCGAGCATCCGGTGATCCGCGATGCAGATGCGCAATCCTATGTGCGCGAAGAACGTGGCGGATGGATTCTGGGGGTCTATGAGAAAAACGCCCCGGCCTGTTTTGAATACGGCGTGCCCGACAGTTTCCGCGCCGATCTGTTCCCGCTCGATCTTGAACGGATCGAGGATCAGTATATGGCGATGATCCATCGCATTCCGTCTTGCGAGGAGAGCGGTCTGAAAGATGATTTCAACGGGCCGATCTGTTACACGCCGGATGGCAATCCCTTGGTCGGTCCGGCACCGGGTTTGCGCAATATGTGGCTGGCTGAAGGGTTTAGTTTCGGCATCACCGCCGCCGGTGGCACAGGGTATTATCTGGCGCAGATGATGGTCGATGGCGAAGCAGAAATCGACATGGCCTCGCTGGACCCGAAACGCTATGCCCAGAATTGGATGACCACCGAATATGCGGCGCGCAAGAACGAAGAATGCTATGAGCATGTTTATATTCTGCACCATCCCGATGAAGAACGTCCGGCCTGTCGCCCGTTGCGCACGGCACCGGCTTATGATCGCCAAAAGGCGCGCGGGGCGCAGTTTGGCTGTGTGAACGGCTGGGAACGCCCGAATTATTTCGGCCCCTTGGGGGCGCCAGATAGTTTTGACCATGACGCCCGTTCTTTCCGGCGCGGGGCGTGGTGGGAATACGCGAAATCCGAGGCCGATGCGATCCGTGATGGCGTTGGCCTGATCGATGCCACGGCCTTTACCAAACATATCGTCAAAGGGCCGGGGGCGACGGCTTTTCTGGATTGGTTTACCTGCAATAAATTGCCGAAAGTGGGCCGGATCAATTTGACCTATGCGCTAACGGCGGCGGGCACTACCCGGACCGAATACACCATCGTGCGACTGGCCGAGGATGAATATTACCTTGTGTCCGCAGGGGCCTGGACCGCTTACGATCAGGATTATCTGCTCAAGGCGCGCGACGACAAAGAAGCCGACTTTGGCCGGATCGAGGTGCAGGATGTCACCAGCCAATGGGGTGTTTTTGCGATTGCGGGACCAAAATCGCGTGATGTGCTGAAAGAAATCATCAAGGACGCCGATCCAGAAACCGCCCTGTCCAACAAGCGTTTTCCTTGGTTGTCGGCACGCCAGATCGAGTTGGGCATGTGTCCAGTGAATGCCATTCGTGTGGCCTATACGGGCGAGCTGGGTTGGGAGCTGCACCACCCGATGGAGATGCAGAACTACCTGTTTGATCTGCTGGAAAAAGCCGGTGAAAAACACGGGCTGAAACTTGTCGGCGCACGGGCGCAGAACTGGCTGCGTCAGGAAAAATCCTATCGCGCCTTTGGGACCGAACTGGGGCGCGATGCGACACCGGCAGAGGCGGGACTGGACCGGTTTATCGATCTGGAAAAGGACTTCTTTGGCAAAGAGGCAATGTTGGCCACTGGCATCCGGTCAAAATGCGTCACACTGTTGATTGACGGCCCCGCTGATGCTGATCCATGGGGACGCGAAGCCCTGTATGATGGCGAAACCCGCGTCGGGCGACTGACGTCTGGCGGTTATTCGGTGCATTTTGGCAAATCCATTGGCATGGGCTATGTGAAACCGGACATGGCCCACGTCGGAACCAAGCTTTCGGTAAAAATGTTTGATCAGCTGTGGGACTGTGAGGTCGTTGAAGACAGCCCTTATGATCCAACAAACGCGACGATCCGCGTGACAGGGTAACCAAAAAGCCCCGCCATTCCGGTGGGGCTTTTTCTTGCCACAACCAAGGGCGCGTTTTAGGGCCGGTCAGGGGGATTCAATAAGCTGATCCCAGGCATCCAAGGCTTGTGATGCATACATTAATGATGGTCCGCCCCCCATCTGGATACAAACCGACATGGCATCGGCAAGCTCTTCGCGGGTGCCGCCGGCTTTGGCCAATCCTTCGACGTGAAACCCGATACAAGGCGCACACCGGTCTGCGACCGCGATCCCCAGCGCGATCAATTCGCGGGTTTTCAGATCCAGCTCTCCGCTTTCTTTGGAGGCTTTGGTCAAGGCCTGAAACGCGTACGCGGTTTCAGGGCGGGTGGCATTCATTCTGCGGATTTGTCCACGGGTATCGGCCATAAAGGCTTTCCAGTTCATGCGTTTCTCCTTTTGCCGCAGGGGTCTTGTGACTCAAAAGAAAAAGCGGTGCTTTGATCGGGGTCAAAGTCAGATCGGCTTGCGGATCACCCACATCAGGTTATTGGCGGGCATGTCTTGAACGGCTTCGATCAAAAGGCCGCGCGATGTGATCCAGTTCCGCATGTCTCTGACTTCTTTGTAGCCAATGCTGGCATCAAAGCTTTGCAAATGATGATGGAAATCGCGGTCTGCGGTGCTGGCAAAACCATCGGGGCGGCGAAAAGGACCATAGAGGAATAACAGCCCCCCCGGTGCCAGCGCCTTGGCGGTTTTGGTCAGAATGGTCCAGCAGTCTTCTTCAGAGATCAGATGCAGTAAATTCACGGCAATGACCACATCCAGATCGGTTAGGGGATAGGGGTTCATCACTGCATCAAAGGCAAGGGGAGGATGAAGATTAGGGCAGGGGGTCGCCTCTTGCCACAGGCGGATCGAGGTCAAACGTTCTTCGACCATTTCGGTGGGTTGCCATTGTACGGCAGGGTGCTGCTGGGCAAAGGCAACGGCATGTTGGCCTGTCCCACTTGCGATCTCCAAAGCAGTGCCGGTTTGTGGAACATATTGCGCAAGAACTGCCAGAATCGCCGCCGCGTTCCGCGCTGCCGAGGGGGCATTCAGCCGACCCTTTTGGTCCAGCGGTTCAACGTTGCTATGGCACGGCGTGACACGGGGCGGGTGCATCAGCTTTCCTCTAGGCGGTCGGTGGCGGGGGCGGGTGTCGGGCTTAGGCTGCTTAAACTTTTGTAAAGCTCTGGTGTCATCTCAAACGATAGCGCATCGAGAGAGGGTTGCAGCTGGGCGACATTGCGGGCGCTGATGATGGGGGCGGTAACGGCGGGGTTATGCGCCACCCAAGCCACCGCCAAAGTGGCGGCTGAACAGCCGGTCTCTGCCGCCGATTCGTTTAGCGCGACGGCGGTGTCATGCATCCAATCCACCGCATAGCGGGCTTTATACATCGGATCATCCTTCAGTCGTCCGCCCTCACCGGCATTGTATTTCCCCGTCAACAACCCACCGCCCAGCGGCGAATAGGGCACGGCGCCAATGCCTTCGCTGCGGCACATCGGCAGTATTTCCACCTCGACCTGTCGTTTTACCAGATTATACATCGGTTGGATCAGATCGATCCGGCTGCCGAGACGCTGGGCGATGGCCTGCGCCTTCATCACCTGCCACGCGGCATAATTGCTGACACCGATCTTGCCGATTTTACCGTCCTGCTGAAACTGAACGACTGTTTCGATGGTTTCTTCCAGTGGCGTATCGGGATCAAAACGATGCAGATAGAGGATGTCGACGTAATCCATCTGGAGCCGTTTCTGGCTGGTGGCAAACTGTTCTTGCAGGCTTTGGCGGGTGCAGCCGCCGATATATCCGGCCTTGCTGGCGATGATCAGCTTTTCCCGTTCGGGTTTGGCGAATTCCCCCAACCATGTTTCCGAAACACCATCTGTGTAACCATAGGCGGTATCGAAAAAATTGAGCCCCGCCGCGCGGCAGGCATCAAACAAAGCGCGGCTGTCTGCTTTGTCTGCGGTGCCGCCAAATTGCATGGCCCCAAAGCAAAAACGCGAGGCGGGGCTTTGGTCGATCGAAGTCAATTCGTGCATGGGGCTTCCTTTCACGCAGGCGGGATAAACGGGCTCCGCGCCACTCTGGATTAATCCCGCGTGTCGTCAAAGGAAAAACCGGTGGGGTAGCTGTGAAAACCGTCAAAATCGCCCTTGGAGAGGGGCACCCCCGCCGCCCGAAGCGCGCTATAGCCTGCAACCAGATGAAAGAAAAAATTCGGCATGCCGTAAAGGGTCACAAAAGTTTCGGCACTCTGTCTTAGGGTCGCATTGCCTGCATCATGAGTGATCTCTTTTTGATCCGCCTCTGCAAATTGGGCAGGGGTGATCCGGGACAGATCATTTTGCAACAGGGTGCCGCGCGCGATCAAAAGGTCGGATGTGGCAGGACCATCTGGCAAGGGGGCAAAGCGATGCCCGCATAAAGGTGTGAGGATACGGGGCACAAACCCTTGCGCGGTCATCAGGTTTTGTCCGGCAGAGAACATACCCGTTGTCACGCGATAGTCTAGCTGTGCGGCCGCATCAGTGCGGGCTGCGATGGTGGATATCCGGTACAGATAATGCTGGAACACGGGCACGGTAATCGCGAAGTAGCGCTCTTTCGACATGCTGCTTTCCTTTCCTAATCTACGAAAAAAGGCGCAGCCTGCGCCGCGCCTTTTTACTTTTAGCCAAGCATTGCGGCTTAGTTCGGAATTTCTGCTGTCAGACCTTCGACATAGAAATCCATACCAGCCAGTGTGCCGTCATCAGCGGTTTCACCTTCTGCCAGCCAGTCAGAGCCGTCCTGCTTTTTCAGCGGGCCGGTGAAGGCGTGGTAGGTGCCGTTTGCCAACTCATCCATCAGCACCAGCGCTTCGGCTTTGACGTCCGCAGGAACTGCGTCAGAGATTTTGCCGATGCCAACCATGCCAGCGCCGATACCGTCCCAGGTGTCTTTGCTTTCCCAAGTGCCATCCATCACCGCACCAACGCGGGCGATGTAGTAAGGTGCCCAATCATCAATGATCGAAGAAACGCGCGGGAAGGGGGCATATTCGCTCATGTCGGAGGCCTGACCAAAGGTCACAACGTTACCGGCTTTTTCAGCTGCGGCCTGTGGCGCAGTAGAATCGGTGTGCTGCAGGATAACGTCGGCCCCTTGCTGGATCAGCGCGGTGGCAGCGTCGGCCTCTTTGGCGGGATCAAACCAAGTGTAGGCCCAGACAATGCTGAATTCGACGTCAGGGTTAACCTTTTTGGCATGGATATAGGCAGAGTTGATGCCGCGGATTACTTCGGGGATCGGGAAGGACGCGATATACCCGATTTTGTTGGTTTTGGTCATCCGGCCCGCGATGATGCCCTGTACGGCGCGACCTTCATAGAAACGCGCAGAATAGGTCGAGACGTTGTCGGCGCGTTTATAGCCTGTCGCGTGCTCGAATTTTACATCTGGGAATTTTTCCGCAACCGCGATGGTCGGGTCCATATAACCAAACGAAGTTGTAAAGATGATGTCAGCGCCGGACAGGGCCATTTGCGTCAGGGCGCGCTCTGCGTCCGCACCTTCTGGCACGTTTTCCTGATAAATGGTTTCGACCTTGTCGCCATGTGCTTCTTCGACCGCAAGACGGCCTTGATCGTGCTCATATGTCCAGCCGCCGTCGCCGACGGGACCGACATAGATGAAGCCGACTTTGGTTTTGTCTTCGGCCATGGCGGTGCTGGCCAGACCAACGGCCATTGCGGCACCTGCGAGCAGTGAGGTGAGTTTCATGTGAGTAGTCTCCTTGTTGTATTCTTCAACGCTTCACGCGTTTGTCTGATGGTTCAGCTTGTAATGGTTTATGACGAGGCGTGGAAGACCCGACCCAGTGATGCCGGTGCATTTAGCGCCGCGCGGCTGCGATCCGCTGACATAATGACCAAAACGAGGATGGTGATCAAATAGGGGCTCATCGATAGATATTCGACCGGGATGGCCAGCCCTGCGGCTTGCAGGTTCAGCTGTAAAACCGTGACCCCGCCAAACAGATAAGCGCCGAGCAATACCCGCCAAGGTTTCCAGCTTGCAAATACCACAATAGCCAGCGCGATCCAGCCCGCGCCGGCGGTCATCCCCTCTGTCCATTGTGGTACACGCACCAGCGACAAATAGGCACCGCCAAGACCCGCGCAGGCCCCGCCGAACATAATCGCCAGAATGCGGATGCGAATGACCTTATAGCCAAGCGCATGGGCGGCGTCGTGGTTTTCGCCCACCGCGCGGAGCACCAGCCCGATGCGGCTGTATTTAAGCAAAGCCCAAACACCGGCGATGATCAGGATCGAGATATAGACCATAATATCATGGCCAAAGAGGATCGGGCCCAATACCGGCAAATCAGAGAGAACCGGAATGTTGATCTGGTTGGTCGCGGGCGGTTTTATCCCGACATAGGATTGCCCCAGAAGAGAGGACAGCCCAAGCCCGAACAGGGTAAGAGCAAGGCCGGTGGCCACCTGATTTGACAGCAGATATTGCGTCAAAAAGGCAAAGATGAGTGACAGAAGCGCCCCGCCAATCGCCGCGGCGATAAAGCCGATCATCGGGCTGCCGGTTTCCACGGCAATGGCAAAACCACAAATCGCACCGGTGATCATCATGCCCTCAACGCCAAGGTTCAGGACACCGGCTTTTTCCACCACCAATTCGCCGATGGCGGCCAATAGGATCGGGGTTGCGGCAACCATCAAAGAGGCGATCAGGATGACGGGGTTGATTGCTGAAAGATCCATTACGCGGCCTCCGTCGTGCCAATGCGGATGCGGAAATTCGTCAGAACATCCACCGCCAGAAGAAAGAACAACAACATGCCCTGAAAGGCCTGAATGGCCGAAGAGGGCAGGCCGAGCATGAATTGCGCCAGCTCACCGCCGATATAGGTCAATGCCATCAACAGCCCCGCCAGCAGAATGCCAACCGGATGGAGCCGCCCGAGAAAGGCAACAATAATGGCTGTGAAGCCATAGCCGACATTAAAATCGATACTGATTTGTCCGGCAGGACCTGTGACCTCAAATAAGCCGGCAAGCCCCGCCAAAGCGCCCGAAAGCCCCATACAGGTCAGGATCAGGATATTAGGAGACACACCCGAAAAGCGCGCAGCACGGGGGCTTTGGCCGGTGACCCGGATCTGAAAGCCCAGCATATGCCGGTTCAGCAGGATATAGGCGAAAATCACCGCGATAAAGGCGGCAACCACCCCCCAATGCATGCCGGTATTAGCAATCAGTTCGGGGTTATAGGCAGCCGGAAAATCTTTGAAGTTGCGGCTGCCCGGAAAGCCGCCGCCATCGGGATTGCGCAACGCGCCAAGCGCCATGGAGGCCAGCAATTGCTCTGCTACATAGACCAGCAGCAGTGACACGAGGATCTCATTGGTGCGGAAATAGGTTTTCAGTACTGCCGGGATCATTGCCCAAGCCCAGCCTCCCAGCGCGCCTGCCAGCACCATGGCGGGAAACAGCAGAACACTTTCGCTAGGATAAAAGGCAAGGCCAAAGGCAGCCCCGCAAATGGCCCCGATGATATATTGACCCTCGGCCCCGATGTTCCAGATTCCAGCGCGAAACCCGAGAGAAAGTCCGATCGCGATCAGGATCAAAGGTCCGGCCTTAACAAGGAGTTGCGGGCGGGAATAGCTGGCGAATTGCTCATTGAACAGCGGGTCCCAGAAAATTGTGCGAATAGCTTCGAACGGGTCCTTGCCAAGGATGGCAAACAGGATGCCACCTGCAATCATAGTCAGGATGACGGCTAAAGGTGGCGTCAGATAGATCCACATTTTCGACGGTGTGGGGCGTTTTTCTAGGCGGATCACGTTTGGGCCTCCGGTGCGCAAGAGAGTTCAAGCCTCCGGCGGGGATATTTTACGAACAAAGTATTAAACATGGGCGGCCTCCATCCCGTGGGCGCCACCCATCATCAGGCCGATTTCATCGACGGTCAGCCCTTTGGCAGGGCGCGGCGCGGTCAGGCGACCCTCGTTCAGGGCGGCGAAACGGTCGGAGATTTCCATGAGTTCGTCCAGATCTTGCGAGATAACGATGATCGCGGTCCCCTGTTCGGCGAGATTAAGCAGCGCTTGCCGGATGTCAGCCGCCGCCGAAGCATCCACGCCCCAAGTGGGTTGGTTGACCACCAGCACATCGGGGCGTTGCAGGATTTCGCGGCCGATGACGAATTTTTGCAGATTGCCCCCGGATAGCGCGCGTGCGGCGTTGTCGGCACTTGGTGTACGCACATCAAAATCCTGAATGATTTTTTCGGCGAATTTGCGTGTTGCCCCCCAATTCAAGAAGCCGCGCGTGGCGAGTTTTTCGCGGATCGCACCGGTGAGCAGCGCGTTTTCGACAAGGCTCATATCCGGTGCGGCGGCATGGCCAAGGCGTTCCTCAGGCGCGGTCAGCACCCCGAGGGCACGGCGTGCATTCGGCCCCAAAGCGCCAATCTGCTGACCCTTGGCGCTGATTTTTGCGTTGGGGGACAGGGTTTCGCCGGACAGGGCGGCCAATAGCTCATCCTGCCCATTGCCTGCAACGCCCCCAATGCCCAGCACCTCTCCGGCGCGGACTTCGAACTGCACATCCTTGAGGGCCGTGCCAAAGGGCGTGGCAGGGGTCAGGGTCAGGCCGTCCACATGCAACAAGACATCGCCGCCGGTGCTGGGTTCACGACTGGGCACATGAAGGGTCGTGCCGACCATCAGTTCCGCCATATCGCGGGCCGAGACTTCTTTGGGGATGCAGTCGCCGACGACTTTGCCCAACCGCAGGATCGTGGCGCTGTCACACAGTGTGCGAATTTCCTCAAGCTTATGGGAAATATATAGAATTGCCGTCCCCTCGTCAGAGAGCTTGTGAAGGGTTTCAAACAGGATGTTGACCTCTTGCGGGGTCAAGACAGAGGTGGGTTCATCCATGATCAAAAGCTTGGGATCCTGCAGAAGACAGCGGATGATCTCAACCCGTTGCCGTTCACCGGCGGACAGCTCTCCGACCAGCCGGTCAGGGTCCAGCGGCAAGCCGTAGGTGTCGCTTACGTCACGGATTTTCTGCGCCAATGTGCGTTGGGGGGGCGGGTTCTCCATGCCCAACGCAATGTTTTCCGCCACATTCAGCGCATCAAACAGGGAAAAATGCTGAAAGACCATCGCCACACCGGAAGCCCGCGCGGCGCGCGGTTCAGCGGGCGTATAGGCTGCGCCGTTCAATGTCATGGTGCCGCTGTCGGGCTTCACCAATCCGTAAATCATTTTCACGAGGGTCGACTTGCCGGCCCCGTTTTCGCCCAGTAACGCGTGAACCTCTCCGGGTTTGATCCGGAACGAGACATCATCATTCGCTACGACCCCCGGATAGGCTTTGGTGAGGCCCGAGAGTTCAATCAGGCTGGTTTCTGTCCCAGTTGTCATGCAACGTCCTTTGTGGCGTTTGTCATTTTTTGCTTTCTTAACAGATCGGCCGCGACCGAAACAGCGATGGCCTGCGGGTGTTTACCCAGCTCGGGGTCCCCGATCGGGCAGGTAATACGCGCAATAGCCGCCGGCCCGTGTCCCAGTTCCAAAAGGCGTTTGCGAAACCGTGCCCATTTGGTCGCCGAGCCGATCAGGCCGATCCGGTCCGCCCCCTGCTGCAGTAACCCATGGCACAGCTTCAGGTCCAATGTATGACAATGAGTCATAATAAAGTGTTGCCCGCCTTTGGGGGCATGGGCCAGCAGGGCTTCGGGGGTATCTGCCAGTATCGGCTGTGCGCCGTTTGGCATTGGATCGGGCAGTCGATCAGCGGAAATATCTATGATGCTGACGTCAAAATCCGGCAACGGTGCCAGACTGGCCGCCAAAGCCCGCCCGACATGGCCGCCGCCAAAAATCCAGACAGGCTGGCCGGTCGTGCAACAGGATTCCAGCATCCAGCCCTGCGAAAGGGTCACCGGCGCGGGAAGGCGGGATTCGGTGCAGCGCTGCGCCAGCCGCTTCAGGCTTGCAGGGCAAGGGGCCGTGGTGAAAGAGATCAGCCGGTTGAGCGATGGATCGGGCAAGGTTTCAGCGGTGAAAACCTCATATGCCAGTGTCACTGCACCGCCGCAGCATTGACCAAGCGCCGGACCAAGTGGCTCGGCCTTCAGCAATTTTTTGGGTTCCCCCAACATCTTTCGGGCACGGGCCGCGGCCTCATATTCCAATGTGCCGCCGCCAATGGTGCCAGACTGGCCATTGTGCCAGACCAACATGCTAGCGCCCGCCTCGCGCGGGGTAGAGCCGTCGGCCTTGGCCACAACAACCCGCACAACAGGACCCTGTGCCGAAACGCATGCTGTAAGGGCGGGCAAATCAAACATCAGCGAAGCCCCTTTTGACGGTTGACCGCCGTTAGCAGGCATTCAGCGGTCGCCGGGGCGTCCAGCGCAACATAAGTCGAGCCGTCACCACAGGCGGCAACGGCATCTGACAGCGCCAACCAAACCGACATGCCAAGGTTGAACGGAGGTTCACCCACGGCTTTGGAGCGGTAGATAGTGTCTTCGATGTTGCTGTTTTCAAAGAGTGCGACGTTAAAAATATCGGGCCGGTCCGAACAGGCCGGTATCTTATAGGTCGAGGGCGCATGGGTGCGCAGCGTGCCGGTTTTATCCCAGACCAGCTCCTCCGTGGTCAGCCAGCCTGCCCCCTGCACAAATCCCCCTTCGACTTGGCCGATATCCAGATCGGGGTTCAGCGATTGACCGGCATCATGTAGAATATCAGTGCGCAGAATGCGGTTTTCACCGGTCAATGTGTCGATGACGACTTCGGAAATCGCCGCCCCATAGGCAAAGTAGAAAAACGGACGTCCCTGTCCCTTGATTCGGTCCCATTCGATTTTTGGGGTCTTATAGAACCCCGTCGCCGACAGGCTCACCCTGTTTTCATAGGCCAGTTTGGCAACGTCCTCAAAGGGATAACGGGTTTGGCCGACGGTCACGTAATCGTCTTCAAAGGTCACAACATCGGCCATGGTCTGATGCCGTTCCGCCAGAAACTGGGCTAAGCGATGACGGATCGTATCGCAGGCCGCCTTCACCGCCATGCCGTTCAGATCCGATCCAGAGGATGCAGCCGTTGCCGATGTGTTTGGCACCTTGGCAGTATCGGTGGCGGTGATTTTCACACGGGACTGATCGACCCCGAACCGCGATGCGGCCACTTGCGCCACTTTTTGAAACAGGCCTTGACCCATTTCCGTGCCGCCGTGGTTCATGTGGATAGAACCGTCCTGATACACATGCACCAGCGCTCCGGCCTGATTAAGATGGGTCAGGGTAAAGCTGATCCCGAATTTCACCGGTGTCAGGGCGATGCCCTTTTTCAACGCAGGGTTCTGTGCGTTCCACGCCGCAATCGCGGCACGCCGTTCACGATAATCGGAACGTGCCACCAGTTCCGCCACCAGTTCCTGACTGACCGAATCTTCTATCGTCTGACCATATGGGGTGGTTTGCAGCACTTCGGGGTCTTGTTTCGCTTTGAGTGAAATATCCCCGCCGGAGGCATAAAAATTCTTTTGACGCACATCCAGCGGGTCTTTGCCCAGCGTGGCGGCGATTTGATCCATTACCCGTTCAATTCCGGCAATGCCTTGGGGCCCGCCAAACCCGCGATAAGCGGTGGCCGACTGCATGTTGGTTTTCAACCGATGCGACGTGATCCGGGCGGTCGCAAGATGATAGGCATTGTCAGCGTGCAACATTGCCCGATCCGCCACCGGCAGTGACAAATCCTGCGCCCAGCCACAGCGCGTATAATGGGTAAAATCGACGCCCAACAACAGGCCGTCCGCATCAAATCCGGCGTCATAGGTAATGCGGAAATCATGGCGTTTGCCGGTGATGATCATGTCGTCATCGCGGTCATAGCGCATTTTGCAGGGTTTACCGGTGGCCTGTGCCGCAATGGCGCAGATCACCGCCAAAGCGTTGCCCTGACTTTCCTTACCGCCAAAGCCGCCGCCCATGCGGCGGGTTTCCACGCGCACGGCATGCATCGGCACACCCAGACCTTCGGCCACTTTGTGCTGGATTTCGGTCGGATGCTGGGTCGAGGAATGCACGATCATATCCCCGCCTTCCTGTGGCAGGGCAAGGGCGGCCTGGCTCTCCAGATAGAAATGTTCCTGCCCGCCAATGTCGAGCGTGCCGCTGATCCGGTGTGGGGCCGCTGCCAGGGCGGCGTCGACATCGCCCTTTGCATAGACGCGGGGGCCGTCTTCGAAACGGCTGTTGGCTGCAAGGGCGTCTTCGATCGACAGGATTGCGGCTTTTTCCTGATATTCAATCTGGCCCAAGCGGGCTGCTTTGCGGGCGGCGATGTGGCTGGTGGCAACCACGGCAAAGATGGGTTGTCCGACATAATGCACCGTTCCCTTTGCCAGAAGCGGTTCATCATGGGCCGAAGGAGAGACATCATTATCAGCCGGTAGATCATCGGCGGTAAAGAGCGCAACCACCCCATCGGCGGCGGCGACTTTGCTCAGGTCCAGGCTCAGGATCTGCCCATGGGCAATGGTTGCGGTGCCAAAGGCGATGTGCAGCGAATTGGCGGGGGTCGGGATGTCATCAACATAGCGTGCGGTGCCCGCCACATGCAGGGCGGCGGTGTCATGGGGCATGGATTTTGCGACGCTCATGGCTTCACCTCGAGCACAGAACTGGCAAGGCCCTGACTTTCGTAAAAATACCGTAGCAACATGTTTTGTGCCGCTTGCATCCGGTAACCGGCAGAGGCGCGCATGTCTGACATCGGGGTGAAATCCTGCTCAAACAGCGGCAGGACAGATTTGAGAGTCTGTTCGTTAAACGCTTCACCAATAAGGGCGTTTTCAACCGCCCGCGCGCGTTTGGGGATGCCTGCCATGCCCCCGAATGCAATGCGCGCGGCTTGTACTTTTCCATCCTTTATCGTCAGATTAAAGCAACCACAGACGGCAGAAATATCCTGATCCAACCTTTTGGACAGTTTATAGCATTTCAAATGGTCGGGCTGGTGCGGGATGGTGATGGCTTCGACAAATTCGCCGGACTGGCGGTCTTGCTTGCCGTAATCGATGAAAAAATCCTCGAGCGATAGGCTGCGCCGGTCTGCGCCGCGCCGTAAATGCAGGGTGGCATCCAGTGCGATCAGGGCAGGCGGGCCATCGCCGATCGGGGAGCCATTGGCGATATTGCCGCCCAGCGTGGCGGCGTTGCGCACCTGCGTGGCCCCATAGCGACGGATCATTTCGGCAAAAGAGGAAAAATAGGGCTGCACGGCTGTGCGTACGTCGGTCATGGTAACACCGGCCCCGAAGCGCAGATGCGTATCAGTGATGTCGATGGTTTTCAGATCGTCAATACCACCGAGAAACGCCACAGGCTGCAGGTCGCGCAGATGTTTGGTTACCCATAGGCCCACATCCGTGGCCCCGGCAATCAGTGTGGCCTTGGGGTTGTCCAGATACCACGCGGCCAGCGCGTCACTGGTGGTGGGCAAAAAGGCGGGGGGCTGGCTGCCCCCCGGGCCCCCTGCGGATATTTGGGGAACAAAGTCGGGGGCGGCGATTTTTACTTGATCAGAAGCGAGCCATTCGGGTTTGGCCTTTTCTTTCGCGGCTTGGGCGGCGCGGATAATCGGTGCATAGCCGGTGCAGCGGCACAGGTTTCCGGCCAGCTGGTCGTCAAAATCACTGGCGTCATTGGCATGAGCGGTGGCCATAGAGATTACAAAGCCGGGGGTGCAAAAGCCGCATTGCGAGCCGTGATGGGTGACCATGGCCTCTTGGACCGGATGCAGCGTGTCGCCACTGGCCATGCCCTCAACGGTGCGCAGGGCTTTGCCCTGTAGTTGCGGTATCATCAGAATACAGGCGTTCAGCGCGCGTGGCGCGGCGCCTTTTGTGCTCACCATGACAGAGCAGGCACCGCAATCGCCCTCATTACAGCCCTCTTTGGTGCCAGTCAGACCCTGTTCCAACCGAAGCCAGTCCAGCAGGGTTTGGGTGGGTGGGGCGTCGGTTACCACTACCTTTTCACCATTCAGAAGGAATGTGATTTCAGGCATTTTATGTATCCGCCGCTTTCTGTTCTGTCCTCGAAACCTGTTGTCGCCCGATGCGGCGTAAAGCAATCAGACAGGCCGGACCCCTGTGGGCCATCTGTTATCAAACCCTCTCTTAGGGGGATGTGGCAAGAAAAGAATTATACTCAATTTCTTGAAACTGTTTATTCTTTGAGTGATTGCATGAAAATTAGGCAGTGATATTGGGGCCGGGTGACACGGGGGCAGGGGATGAATTCGCCGGGTCGCATCATTCGGTGGTTTCTTCCTTTCTACGGTTTCGATAGCTTGGCCGCATGAGCAATACCCCCCGATTCATTCATCTTCGTGTGCACACCGAATACTCTCTGCTGGAAGGCGCGGTGCCGGTCAAAAAACTCTCTGGGTTTTGTGCTGAAAATGACATGCCCGCCGTCGCGATGACCGATACCAACAATATGTTTGCCGGACTGGAGTTCTCGGTTACGGCGGCAGGGGCGGGTATCCAGCCGATCATTGGTTGTCAGGTGGATGTGGAATATGACCCGCCCGCGACAGGCGAAAAGCCCCGCGATCCTGCACCGGTTGTGCTGCTGGCCCAGAATGAAACCGGTTATGAAAACCTCATGCGGCTGTCGTCCTGTCTGTATGTCGACAAAGGCGGGGCGCTGCCGCAGGTGACTGTGGCGGAACTGGCGGAATTTGGGGCAGGGTTGATCTGTCTGACCGGTGGTCCCGAGGGGGCCGTGGGCAAACTGTTACAGGCGGGTCAAAAACCCAAGGCGCAGGCCCTGATGGACCGTCTGGCCGAGATTTACGGGGATAGGCTTTATGTCGAACTCCAACGCCACCCCGGTGAAGGCGGGCAGTGCACCGAGGCCGAACGGGCCACGGAACGCGGCTTTGTCGAAATGGCCTACGGGATGGATCTGCCCTTGGTGGCCACCAATGATGTCTATTTCCCGAAACAAGAAATGGCCGAGGCCCATGACGCGCTGATCTGTATTGCCGAGGGGGCCTATGTCGATCAGCAGCAGCCGCGCCGCCGTTTGACGCCGCAGCATTATTTCAAAAGCCAGCAAGAGATGGTGACGTTGTTCGCCGATTTGCCTGAGGCCATTGAAAATACAGTTGAAATCGCCAAACGTTGTGCGTTCATGGCTTATCGGCGCGACCCGATCCTGCCCAAATTTGCCGATGATGAGGTGCAGGAGCTGCGCCGTCAGGCCAACGCAGGGTTGCAGGATCGCCTGAAAGTGATCCCCCATGCGGCCAGTGTAGAGGACTATCAGGCGCGGTTGGATTTCGAGCTGGATATCATCGAAGGCATGGGCTTTCCCGGCTATTTTCTGATCGTTGCGGATTTTATCAAATGGGGCAAGGATCAGGGCATTCCGGTGGGCCCCGGTCGGGGGTCTGGGGCGGGTAGTCTTGTGGCCTATGCGCTGACCATCACCGACCTTGATCCTTTGCGCTATTCCTTGCTGTTTGAACGGTTCCTGAATCCGGAACGGGTCAGCATGCCGGATTTCGACATCGATTTTTGCATGGATCGCCGCGAAGAGGTGATCCGCTACGTGCAAGAGAAATACGGCCGCGATAAAGTTGGCCAGATCATCACCTTCGGAGCACTTCTGTCAAAGGCCGCGGTGCGTGACATCGGGCGGGTGTTGCAGATGCCCTATGGGCAGGTGGATCGGCTATCCAAGCTGATCCCTGTTGAAGGGGTCAAGCCGGTGTCGATTGCACAGGCTTTGGTGGATGAGCCGCGCTTACGTGAAGAGGCTCGCAACGAAGAGGTTGTTGAACGACTGCTGAACTACGGCCAACAGGTCGAAGGCTTGCTGCGGAATGCCTCGACCCATGCGGCGGGGGTTGTGATCGGGGATCGACCCTTGGACCGGTTGGTGCCGCTCTATCAGGATCCGCGATCCGATATGCCTGCCACCCAGTTCAATATGAAATGGGTTGAACAGGCGGGGTTGGTCAAATTCGACTTTCTGGGGCTGAAAACCCTGACGGTAATCCAGAACGCGATTGAGCAAATCCTGAAATCCGGTCGCTCGATCCATATCGCCGCCGATGGTACAGAGCTGTACACACCCGCCGCAGGGGCAGAAAACGAAATCAATGCCATCCCGCTAGAAGATGAAGCGACCTATACGCTTTATTCCGAAGCCCGCACAGTGGCGGTGTTTCAGGTGGAATCCAGCGGTATGATGGATGCGCTTAAGCGCATGAAACCCACCTGTATCGAGGACATTGTGGCTTTGGTGGCGCTGTACCGGCCCGGCCCGATGGAAAACATTCCGACCTATTGCGAGGTCAAGAACGGGCTGAAGGAAATCGAGTCTGTTCACCCGCTGATTGACCATATCCTTGAAGAAACCCAAGGCATCATTGTTTATCAGGAGCAGGTGATGCAGATCGCGCAGGTCATGGCGGGTTACAGCCTTGGCGGGGCGGATTTGCTGCGCCGCGCAATGGGTAAAAAGATCAAAGAGGCGATGGACGCCGAACGCCCGAAGTTCGAAAAAGGTGCTTCTGAAAACGGCGTTCCGGCGAAGAAAGCCAGCGAAGTCTTTGACTTGCTTGAGAAGTTCGCCAACTACGGGTTCAACAAATCCCATGCGGCGGCCTATGCGGTGGTGAGCTATCAGACCGGTTGGCTCAAGGCGAACCATCCGGTGGAATTCATGGCGGGGGTGATGAATTGCGATATCCATCTGACCGACAAGCTGGCCGTTTATGCCGAGGAAGTGCGTAAACCCAAAGACCGCGAAGGACTGGGGCTGACCATTGTGCCGCCCTGTGTAAACCGTTCTTTGGCGACATTCTCGGTGAAAGACGGGGAATTGGTCTATGCGCTGGGCGCGCTGAAAAACGTTGGCGGCGATGCCATGCGTCTGGTGGTGGAGGCCCGTCAGGTTGACGGTGCGGATAAACCCTTTACCACCCTGTTTGACGTGGCCCGTCGGGTCGATCTGAAGCGGGTAGGCAAACGCCCGATGGAGATGCTGGCGCGGGCTGGGGCTTTTGACATGTTGGACCGCAATCGCAAACGGGTGTTTGACAGTGTCGAAGCCCTGATGAACTACTCTGCTGCTATCCACGAACAGCGCGCCTCTAATCAGGTATCGTTGTTTGGTGAAGCCGGGGATGATCTGCCCGAACCGCGCCTGTCACCGACCACCGACTGGTTGCCCGCAGAGCGGTTAACCGAGGAATTCAAAGCCATCGGCTTTTATCTTTCGGGCCATCCTCTGGATGACTACATGCCGGCGCTGCGGCGTAAAAAGGTCATGACTCTCTCCGATCTGGAGGCCAAGGCCAAAGGCGGGGCTGTTGTGGCCAAACTGGCCGGGGCGGTTGCAGGCTGTCAGGAACGTAAATCCGCCAAGGGCAACCGATTTGCCTTTGCGCAGCTGTCTGATCCCACCGGCGCCTATGAGGTGACGATTTTCTCGGACACGCTGGAAGCTTCGCGGGATCATCTGGTGTCAGGCGCCAAGGTCGTGGTCACAGTAGAGGCAACTGTTGAAAGCGATCAGTTGAAACTGTTGGCCCGTGCGATCCAGCCGGTCGATACAGTGGCCGCAGATGCCGGATCAGCAGGGCTGCGCATCTTTCTGGATGACCTCCAAGCTGTTGGCACAGTGGCTGATTTATTGGACAAAACCGCCAAGGATGGCAGTATCCGCAGCCGTGGACCGGTCAATTTCTGCCTGATTCACCCAGAGCTCCCCGGTGAGGTTGAAATTTCGCTCGAACGCGACTATCCCGTCAACCCACAGATCAAAGGTGCGATCAAAAGCCTTGGGGGAGTGCTGACGGTTGAGGAAATGTAGACAATTTAGTTCAATTGCTGCCCTGTGTGCGGCCCTGTCCCTGTCTGCCTGCATGACCGCTACGGATCCCGAAGCGCTGCCTGAAACATCTGATGAAGCTATGATGCCAGAGGGGGAGGCGTCCGATATCGTCCCGCTTTCCGAGGTGGATCTGGATGAAACCGCCACCCGCACGGCCCTGCAAAGCCCTGTCGAAGATGCGGAAGAAGGGTTGTTTGCCGGTCTGTTTGGCGGCTCGAAAGAACCTGCTAAGTCCGATCCCAAAGAACCGTCGGTCCAGCAGCTTGAAGAATACGGCGTTAGTGCAGAAGCCCCCCGCCAAGAACCTGAACCCTCCCGCGAGATTGTTTTTGGCGAGGTGTCAAAAGTCTGCGGTAAATCCAAGAAATCATTGGGCAAAGAAGTCGATCGCTTCCCGGAGCGCGGATCGGGTTTCCGGCTTTATGATAGCGATCCGACATCGACAGCCATGCGTGATCATTATGTGACCGGTTTCAAAGACGGTTGTGCGCGGCAATTCAAGGCCAGCCTTGCCCTGTTGGGCGCGCCTTCGGTGCATGAAGCCATGCGCTATGATCCGATGGTTAAGGGTAAACCCTATTCCGGCACCGATATCGCCTATGAGCGCATCAAAACCCGCGTCTGTGGCAAGGGCAAAGGCATGCCTTGCACGGCATCCGGCGTCAAGAAGATGGAAAAAAACACCGCTTTTGTGACGGCTTACAAACGCTTTGGCGGCTCGGCCCATGCAGAAATGCTGCTGCACAAAGGTAAGATCGTCGCCCGCGATCTTGAGGGGCAGTAAGCTTCCTTCAATCACTTGTCTAATGCCTGCGGACTGCTATCTGCTCGTGGATGAATGACCTAATCCCTTCCGCTCCCACTGCGCGGCTTATTGTTGTGCTGGGCGATCAGCTTTCTTTGGATCTTGCCGCATTGAAGGGGGCTGATCAGGCGCGCGATGTGATCCTGATGGCAGAGGTGGCCGAGGAAGCCGGTTATGTGCCCCACCATAAAAAGAAGATCGCCTTTCTGTTTTCCGCCATGCGCCACCACGCAGAACGGCTTTTGGCCATGGGGTGGCGGTTGCGCTATGTGACGCTGGATGATCCGAAGAACTGCGGCTCAATCACCGGCGAAATCGCCCGTGCATTGCAGGATTTTTGCCTGACGCAGGTTTGCCTGACCGAACCTGCCGAATATCGGCTAAAGGCCGCCGTGCAGGATTGGGCCAGGGATCGGCAGGTGGCGCTGGAGATGCGGCTGGATTCACGGTTTATCTGCGATCACGCCACGTTCCAGCGCTGGGCCGAGGGGCGCAAGCAGTTGCGCATGGAGTATTTTTATCGGGACATGCGACGCAAAACCGGTCTGTTGATGCAGGGGGACAAACCGGAGGGCGGCAAGTGGAATTTCGATAGTGAAAACCGCAAGCCCGCCGCCGATGATCTCTTCATGCCGCGACCCCTGCGTCACGCGCCCGATCAGATTACCAAGGATGTGCTGGCGCTTGTTGCCGATCGTTTTGATACCCATTTCGGAGAGTTGCATCCCTTTTGCTTTGCCGTCACCCAAGAGGGCGCGCAGGAGGCGCTGGAGCATTTTGTGACAGAGGCGCTGGCGCGGTTCGGCGACTATCAAGACGCCATGCTAGAGGGAGAGCCATTCCTGTACCACTCGGTTCTGGCGCAATATATTAACGCCGGCCTGCTGGACCCTTTGGCAGTTTGCCGTCGGGTGGAGCGTGCCTATTATGAAGGTAGCGCACCGCTAAATGCGGTCGAAGGGTTCATCCGGCAGATCATCGGATGGCGTGAATATGTGCGCGGCATTTATTGGCTAAAAATGCCCGATTATACGCAGCAGAATTTTCTGCAGGCGCAGCGGGCCTTGCCGGATTTTTACTGGACGGCGGACACCGATATGGCCTGTATGGCGTCGGCGCTCCGCCAGACACGAGATCACGCCTATGCCCATCATATCCAGCGTTTGATGGTGACCGGTAACTTTGCGATGCTGATCGGGGTGAACCCTCATGAGGTGCATGAATGGTATCTGGCGGTTTATGCCGACGCCTATGAATGGGTCGAAGCCCCCAACGTCATTGGAATGAGCCAGTTTGCCGATGGTGGTATCTTGGGGTCCAAACCCTATGCGGCGAGCGGTAATTATATCAACAAAATGTCCAATCACTGCGCGGGGTGCCGCTACGATGTTCATCAGAAAACCGGACCGCAGGCCTGCCCGTTCAATCCGCTGTATTGGGATTTTCTGATCCGCAATCAGGATAAATTAGGCGCAAACCCGCGGCTTTCTCAGGCGTATCGTACATGGGACCGGATGGGGGACGACAAAAAACGGGCCTATCGACAAAGCGCTACTGCGATCCTGAAAGCGCTTTGATATCAGCGTTTGCTGCGCGCCGCCGACACCGTTCGGAACAATATTTAACCTCGGCCCAATTCTTTTGCCATTTTTTGCGCCAAACAAATGGCCGCTGGCACCGCACGCAGGTTTTGTGGGGCAGGTCGGATTTTTTACGCATTTTCATTCAGAAACCCATGGAGCAATGGCACTGAGGGACTCTACGGATCAGGGGGGCATCTGGATGAACTGCGCCACCGCGGAAACGACGATCTTGTTTAAAAATGATCCTGCCGCCCTGTCGCCGCGTATCAAGGACAGTTTCGTTTCTCAAAAAGGATAACATCATGCGCCGCACTTTGATTTCTACCGCTTTGGCCGCAGCCTCTGCGCTCTGCGCCACTGCCGCACAGGCCAATCTTCAGGTCAGTTTTATCGAAGGCGCGCCCAAGGATCGTTTCGCAATCGAAAACACCGGCACCTGCGAGATTGCCGGGTCAACCCTTCGGCTTGATCTGACGTCGTCTGCAGGGGCGTTGATTTTTGATGTAACTGGCAGCGGGGCCGGGGTCGAGGTGTTCCAACCCTTCGAGATCACTCAAGGTCGCGCGGCGTTGACAGGGCTGCCCACAGTCACCGACGGGCAGAGGTCGATTGATCTTTCGATCAACAGCCTTGCGCCCGGCGCGGCCATCGCCTTTACAATCGATGTGGATGATACCCTTGGCCAACGAGAGATAACCGTGTCAGGGTCAGAGATTGTCGGGGCCAAGGTGCATTTGCAGCAGGACCAGAAGACCGCGCAGGGCGTGTTTGATGCAGCGTCCACTGCCCGCATTTCCCTTGCAGGCTGCTGAGCTGAAAATCTGACCTGAATTCCCTGATTGAGAACCGCCCATGAGCAAATGGATCACCCGAAGCGCCTTTCTGACCCTTGTGGTCGGCGGCGGTATTTTGATCGGCACGCTGACCGCGCCCGGGGCTTGGTATGCTGATTTACAAAAGCCCGCATTCAACCCGCCCAACTGGATTTTTGCGCCGGTTTGGACGGTGCTTTATGTGATGATCGCAATGGTGGGTTGGCGGCTGCATGAGGCCCAACGTTCCTCTGCGGCGTATCGGCTCTGGTGGGGGCAGCTTGGGCTTAATTTTCTCTGGTCGCCGATGTTCTTTGCGCTTCAACAGCTTTGGGTGGCGTTGCTGATCATCGTCGCGCTTTGGGCGGTCATCGTGCTGTTGATACGCGCGACCTGGCGCATGGACCGCGTTTCGTCCGTGGCGCTTATGCCCTATCTGGCGTGGGTCAGCTTTGCCACGGCGCTGAACCTGTCGATCGCCACCTTGAATTGAGAGGAACCATCATGCCAATTCGATCTATGCTCAAACCCGCCATTCTGTTTATTGCCACAGGAGCCTTTGCCGTGCAGGCCGAAGAACGCCCCATTGAAAGCTTTGAAAACAGCCCCGAAACCCGTTGGACCTATGTCGCAGATACGGTGATGGGCGGGGTGTCCCGTGGGGCGGTCCAATTTGGCACAGAAGGCGGTGAAAGTTTCGCGCGCCTGAAGGGGGCGGTCAGCACCGACAACAACGGCGGTTTTATCCAGTTCCGGCATCAACTCGCAGAACCCGCCCCCGCAGAGGCCAGAGGCATACGGCTTCGGGTGCGGGGCAACGGAGAGATCTATTTCATCCACTTGCGCAGTAAAAGCAACCGGTTGCCATGGAGCTATTATCAGGCCGGTTTTGAAACTACCGCGGAGTGGACAGAAGTCCGTCTGCCATTTTCGGCCTTCACGCCGTCAGGGCGATTGATGCGGGCAACGATTAACAAAGACAGCTTGCAATCCATCGGAGTGGTTGCCTTTGGTCGTGATCACACCGCCCAAATTGATGTAAGCGATCTTGGCTATTACTGACGGATCAGGGTTTCGCCCCGCCCTCTTTGTGCAGCGCCTGTGAAACGGCCCTAGTAATGTGGTGGTTTCTGGTCGGCCAGCGGCACAGAACCCCCGACATCATATTCCCGCTCGGCTTCGCGCTCCATCAACATGCGCACGCGATGGGTGAGCAGGGCGATATCCTTGTCCTGCGTGGCGATGATGGTGGACATATCTTCGACAGACCGCACCAAATGGGCGAGCTGTTCTTCGAGGTCCTGAAGGCGTTTTTCTGTCATAGGGGCTGGCTATCACAGGGCGCGGGGCGGGGAAAGTGCCTAGGCGGCTTCGAAGAGTGGAGGAAAATCCCCCATGGCTTTAGCCTCATCGATGGCGGCTTTGAAATCAAGGTCCAGCAGACCGGACAATTCGGCAAAGCTTTGGATTACGAAATAGGCGGGCTGCACGATGTCGATCCGGTAAGGGGTGCGCAGGGCGGAGAGAATGTCAAAATCCATCATCCGTGCCGTACCATCCGTTGCGTGCTGCAATTCTGACGGCGAGGAAACGATGCCTGCTCCATAGGCGCGCAACCCTTCGGAGGTGCGGATCATGCCAAATTCAACGGTAAACCAGAACAGCCGGAACAGATGCCAGTTGTAGCCCTTACCCAGCGTCAAAGCCTGTTGTCCAAAGCCCTGAATGAAATCGGCATAATCCGGATCGGTCAGCAGGGGGCAATGGCCGAAAACTTCATGGAATAGGTCGGGTTCTTCGATGTAATCCATATCTTCGCGCCGTCGCAAAAAAGTGGCGACAGGGAATTTACGCTCTGCCAGCAAGGCAAAGAACCGGCCGGGCGGGATAATCGCCGGAACCCCCTGCACGCCGGCAGCTGTTGTGGCCCTCAGGCGAGCATCGATGTCGACGATCTGGGGGACATGCTGACGGTTTAAACCCAGCGCTTTGACCCCCGCTAGATAGGTCGGTACGACTTTGCCCTGAAGAGCACCCATTTGGCGGTCAAACAGTGCCCCCCAGACGGCATCTTCTTCAGCGCTATAGGCAAAGCGGCCAGAGGCATCGGGGGTCTTGGAACTGTAGCTGGACATCGGGTTCTCCGCGCAAAAGAAGCATTAGACCCAATGTACAGAAATGCCTTGGCCGCTTTGTGCCAAAACCCTCGATTTGGGCACTCGATTTGAGAGAACTTTCCGGCTATTGTATGAGAATGAAATTATCTGATCATGAATTGACCATATTGCGGGAGTTGCAAAAAGATGTATCCGCATCTTTGGCGGATTTATCCACGCGCTGCGGCATTGCCCAAAGCACGCTTTGGCGCAAAATCAACGAGATGGAGCAAGCGGGTTTGATCCGTGGGCGGGTGGCGTTGCTGGATGCCGCAAAACTAGATTTGAAACTCGTGGTTTTTGCCCATGTCTCTCTGGGGGATCATAGCGAAAAAGCGGTGCTTGAATTTGCCTCTGTGGTGCAGGCCCATCCCGAGATCATGGAGTGCCATGCAGTGTCGGGGCAATCCGATTATATCCTGAAAATCCGCGTGCAGGATGTTGAAAGCTATGAACGCTTCATGACCCACAGCCTGCTGCGCAATCCCCATGTGCATTCGGTGCAGTCCAGTTTCGGGCTAAAGGAACTCAAATACACCACACAACTGCCGGTGTGACGGCGCGATAGACCCCTTGCATTGCTGACATTTCCGATCCTCTCCCTTGCCCCGAGGGCCTGCCTCGGGTAAGGGGGCGCTGACTGAACCCCAAGGGATCTGACAATGGCAAAAGTAAAGAAACAACCGCGCCCCAAGGCACTGCCGCCAAAGGGCTTTCGCGACTATTTCGGCAACGAAGTGGCCGAGCGTAAACATATGTTGGATCAGATCGCCGAAGTCTATCATCGCTACGGGTTCGAAGCCTTGGAAAGCTCTGCCGTGGAAACGGTTGAGGCGCTGGGCAAATTCCTGCCGGATGTGGATCGCCCCAACGAAGGCGTGTTCGCATGGCAGGAAGAGGACAGCGATTGGGTGGCCCTGCGTTATGATCTGACCGCGCCCTTGGCCCGTGTCTATGCGCAGCACCGCAATGATTTGCCCACGCCGTACCGTCGTTTTGCGATGGGGCCGGTCTGGCGCAACGAAAAGCCTGGGCCGGGGCGCTATCGCCAGTTTTATCAATGTGATGCCGATACGGTTGGTACGGCCTCGGTCGCAGCGGACGCAGAAATCTGCGCGATGTTGTCGGACACGCTTGAAGCAGTCGGAATACAGCGCGGCGACTATGTAGTAAGGATCAATAATCGGAAGGTTTTGAATGGCATCCTGACCTCAGTGACCCGAGGGGCCGAGAAAAACGAACTAAGTTTGATGTCTCCTTCCGAACGTGAAGCCTATAAAAAACAAGAGTTGATAGGTTTAAGAGACGATCCTGCGCTGGATGCTATAATGCGCACCTTAGACAAATTCGATAAAGTCGGAATCGAAGGCATCAGAGAGTTGATGACAGCAGGACGCAAGGATAAGTCCGGAGCCTTCATCGACGGGCTTAATCTGTCTAATGAAATGGTTGATGGGTTCATCGATTTTTTATGTGCCCGACAGCAAACAAACGAAGCTACTATCAACCGTCTCCGCGATGTATTAAGCTTTTCTGCGGTTGGCACAGAGGGCGTAGAAGAACTTCAAGAAATGGTCGAACTTCTCACCGCTCAAGGTTACAGTTCTGATCGCATTGTAGTCGACCCTTCCGTCGTACGCGGCTTGGGCTATTACACCGGTCCTGTCTATGAGGCCGAACTGACATTCGAGATTTTCGACGAAAAGGGCCGCAAGCGCCAGTTCGGATCGGTTGCCGGCGGCGGGCGGTATGATGATTTGGTCAAGCGGTTCACCGGTCAGGCTGTACCAGCGACAGGCGTGTCCATTGGCGTGGATCGGCTACTGGCGGCGCTGCGTGAAAAGGGTCGTATCCAGTCAGTGCACACCGGCCCCGTGGTTGTGACCGTCATGGATAAAACCCGCATGGCCGATTATCAGTCGATGGTGGCCGAACTGCGCAATGCTGGCATCCGCGCCGAAGTTTATCTGGGCAACCCTAAGAACTTTGGCAACCAGCTCAAATATGCCGATACGCGTAATTCGCCCGTTGCCATCATTCAGGGCGAGGACGAAGCCGCCCGTGGCATGGTGCAGATCAAGGATTTGGTGCTGGGCGCAAAGATTGCTCAAAGCGCCAGCCTTGAGGAATGGAAAGCCCAACCGGCGCAACGCGAAGTGCCATTGAAAGATCTGGTGCAAGAGGTTCGCGCCATTCTAGAGGCGGCAGGGGACTAACATGTCGATCACATCCGAAGCCCGCGCCGAGGCGCTCCGGTTGCAGGCGTTTTTTGCCGCAAACGGGGCAAAACCCGTCGAGACAGATATTCTGCAATCCGCCGAGACCCTGCTTGATCTCTATGGCGAAGATATCCGTGCCCGCGCCTATGTAACCTCTGATCCGATGCGCGGCGAACAGATGCTGCGTCCGGATTTCACCGTGCCGGTGGTGCAGCGCCATATGGCGGAGGGGGCTGATCCGGCGCGCTATACCTATGCTGGCGAGGTGTTTCGACGCCAAGAGGTCGATGACCGTCGCCCCAGTGAATTTTTGCAAGTCGGTTATGAGATTTTTGACCGCGAAAACCCCGCAAATGCGGATGCTGAGGTGTTTGCCCTTTTCCAAGAAGTGCTGTCGCCTTTGGGCTTACGCGCTGCCACCGGTGACATCGGTATTCTGAAAGCCGCTATTTTGGGGCTCTCCACGACCGAGCGCCGCAAGCGGGCTTTGCTGCGCCATATCTGGCGCCCGCGCCGGTTCCGCAGCTTGCTGGATCGGTTCGGAGATCGCAAACCAATGCCGGATTCGCGCAAATCCCTGCTTAAGGCGGCGGCTGCGGGTAAAGACCTTTTTGCCAACGTCGGGCCTGAGAACGGTGTGCGCTCCAAAGCAGAGGTTCAGGCCCGCATAGAGGTGTTGGTGGCGGATTCAAAAGAACCGCCGATTTCCGAAAGCGAAGTTGAACTGCTGGATGACATCCTGTCGATCAAGGAAAAGATGCCGATGGTGCTGTCGCAGCTCTTGGATATTTCCGTCGATATGCCCACGATTGCCCCCGCCGTACAGCGGTTTAAAGCCCGCCAGAAGGCCTTGGCCGAGCGGGGTGTTGATGTGGATGATCTGAATTTCGAAACCAGCTACGGGCGCGCGTCGATGGAATATTACGACGGATTTGTCTTTGGGTTTTACGCCTCTGGCCGCGCCGATCTACCACCGGTGGCTACGGGGGGGCGTTATGATGCGTTGACCGCGGTGCTGGGCGGCGGGCGCGAAATTCCGGCTGTTGGCGGGGTGATCCGACCCGAAGTTGTCTCGATCTTGCGCGGAGATGTCTCATGAGCATTAAACTCGGCGTGCCCTCTAAGGGGCGATTGATGGAAAAGACCTTTGACTGGTTTGGCAACCATGGTGTTGGCCTGCGCCGCTCGGGGGGCGACCGTGAATATGCGGGGGCCGTCGATGGGGTCGAAGGGGTCGAGCTTGTGCTGCTCTCTGCCGGTGAAATCCCGCGTGAACTGGCGGCGGGGCGCATCCATCTGGGGGTGACCGGCACCGATCTTGTGCGCGAAAAACTGGCCAATTGGGAAAATCGGGTGGCCGAGCTGGCCCCCATGGGCTTTGGCCATGCCGATTTGGTGATCGCGGTGCCCACACTTTGGGTGGATGTCGACACGCTGGATGATCTGGATGCTGCTGCGGCGGCTTTTCGTAAGAACCACGGGTACCGGCTGCGGATCGCCACGAAGTATCATCGCCTGATCCGCGAATTTCTAAAAGACAACGGCGTCGCCGATTATCAATTGATCGATAGCCAAGGCGCGACCGAAGGCACGGTAAAAAATGAAACCGCCGAAGCGGTTGCAGATATCACATCGACCGGCGATACCTTGCGGGCCAACCATCTGAAAATTCTGGCAGATGGTCTGGTGCATAAATCTCAAGCGACCCTGCTGAAATCCCGCAAGGCCCCGTGGGGAGATGCTGAGCGCGAGATTCTGAACGCGCTGCTTGGTAAAATGGGCTTGGATAAATAACCCCCTTCGGGGCGCAGGTTTGCGCCCTAGAGCACGCCGATTTCGGCCAATGCCTCTGACAGGGCAGGGGGCAGAGCGTCTTCTGTGTCATGACCCTTGCGCAAATCAGGCGGGCTGTCGGCGGGCAGCAAATAGCGCCAGCCCTGAAACGGGCGGCGCGGCACAGCCGCCGTGCGGATGATTTCTGGGCTCAACACAATCCCGCAGCGACGAATACCATCTTCGCCGATCACCTCATCCAGCCGCAGGATTTCCTGCCGCGCCAGAATCATGCCTTTGAACACCCAGTAGAGCGCGCCGCCGTTGAGCAATTCAGAGTCGCGTTTGGGCCACATTCGGGTGACATGGCGGAGCACATGATCCGGATCAGCCGCGCGGCGCTGGTCCTGCCAGAACTGCAGATCCTCGACCTTTTCCGCGCCAACACAGAGTTTTACAAGATTCACATAGTTATCCACAGAGTCGCCCCCAAGTTTGGTAGATATAGTAGTGGATTTCATCCCAGCTTCAATCTATTGTGTCTGTCTGCCCGCGCAGCACACAAGCAATACCCTCGCAATACACATGAAAACGCCCGAAAACAGGACCCTTCTTGATGACTCGTTTTGCCGCCCCTATCGCTGAACAAATCTGGGATATGAAATACCGTCTGAAACAAGCCGATGGGTCTGTGGTGGACGGCAGCGTCGAAGATACCTGGCGCCGGATTGCCCGATCGCTTGCCGAGGTAGAGGCAGAACCCGCTGTTTGGGAAGAGAAATTCTATAACGCGTTGGAAGATTTCAAATATCTGCCCGCAGGCCGGATCACCGCAGGGGCGGGCACCGGACGGGCTGTGACCCTGTTTAACTGTTTTGTCATGGGCACCGTGCCTGACAGCATGGGCGGCATTTTTGACATGCTCAAAGAGGCCGCGCTGACCATGCAGCAGGGGGGTGGCATCGGCTATGACTTCTCGACCATCCGGCCTCGGGGTGCGGATGTTAAAGGCGTGGCGGCGGATGCCTCGGGCCCGCTGTCGTTTATGGATGTATGGGACGCGATGTGCCGCACCATCATGAGTGCCGGTAGCCGTCGCGGTGCGATGATGGCCACCATGCGCTGCGATCATCCTGACATTCAGGATTTCATCACCGCCAAACAGGACCCCGCGCGTTTGCGGATGTTCAACCTGTCGGTGCTGGTCACGGACCCTTTCATGGAGGCCGTAAAGGCCGATGGACCGTGGGAATTGGTCTTTGATGGCAAGGTTTATCAGACGGTGCAAGCGCGGGATCTGTGGAACCAGATCATGCAGGGCACTTATGATTATGCCGAACCCGGTGTGATTTTCATCGACCGGATCAACCAGATGAACAATCTGGCCTATTGCGAATCCATCGCCGCCACCAACCCCTGCGGCGAGCAACCTTTGCCGCCCTATGGGGCCTGTTTGCTGGGCTCGATCAATCTGGCGCGTCTGGTGGCCAACCCGTTTGAAGCCAATGCATCGCTGGATGAATCCCAGCTTGATGAGCTGGTGCGCATGGCGGTGCGGATGATGGATAATGTCGTCGATGCCTCGCGGTTCCCTCTGGAACAGCAAGCCCAAGAAGCCGCCGCCAAGCGCCGGATCGGCCTTGGGGTTACCGGTTTGGCCGATGCACTGTTGATGGTCGGGCTGAAATACGGCTCTGAAGAGGCTGCCGCCCAGACCGAAGCCTGGATGAAGCAAATCGCGCGGGCCTCCTATCTGGCCTCGGTTGAGCTGTCCAAAGAAAAGGGACCTTTCCCGCTGTTTGACGCGGATAAATATCTGGCCTCCGGTTCCCTGATGCATATGGATCAGGACGTGAAGGAGGCGATCCGCAAACACGGAATCCGCAATGCTTTGCTGACCTCGATCGCGCCAACCGGCACCATCAGCCTGTATGCGGGCAATGTCTCATCGGGCATCGAGCCGGTGTTTGCCTATGCCTACAGCCGGAAAGTGCTGCAGAAAGACGGTTCGCGCACCGAAGAAGAAGTGGTGGATTACGCGGTGCAAATGTGGCGCGAGAAATTCGGCGATAAAGAACTGCCAGATTATTTCGTCAACGCGCAAACACTGGCGCCGCTGGATCATGTGCGCATGCAGTCGGCGGCCCAGAAATGGATCGACAGCTCGATCTCTAAAACCATCAATTGCCCAGAAGACATCAGCTTTGAGGCCTTTAAAGAAGTCTATATGGAAGCATGGGATTCGGGCTGCAAAGGCTGCACCACCTATCGGCCCAATGATGTGACCGGATCGGTTCTTTCGGTCAGCGAAGAAAAAGAGGCCCCCACCGTGGTGGCCAATAGCGACGCAGAGCCGATGACCCCCCATGGCGACGTGATTTACATGTCAGAGCCGCTGGACCGTCCGCAGTCGCTGGAAGGTAGCACCTATAAACTGAAATGGCCCGACAGCGAGCACGCGATCTATCTGACCATCAATGACATCATCATCAACGGCCACCGCCGTCCGTTTGAAGTGTTTATCAACTCCAAAAACATGGAGCACTACGCCTGGACTCTGGCGCTGACACGGATGATCTCTGCGGTCTTCCGGCGCGGGGGCGATGTGTCCTTTGTGGTTGAAGAGTTGAAAGCCGTGTTTGATCCGCGGGGTGGGGCGTGGATTCAGGGTAAATATATTCCCTCGATTCTGGCGGCCATCGGGGGGGTGATCGAAAAACACCTGATCACCATCGGCTTTATCGAAGGCGAAGGTATGGGGTTGAAAGCCGACCCCAAAGCCGAGGCCGTCGCCGTTGGCGAAGCACCGCGCGGCAAAGCCTGCCCCAGCTGTGGCCAGTTTGATCTGCAAATGGTCGAAGGCTGCATGACATGCCGTTCCTGCGGACACAGCAAATGCGGCTAGGGCCGCGCGCCGGACGGTTGTTGTGGCGTTTCATGTGACATGACCTAAACGTTTCAATAGGTCATTTTGGCTGGTGATATGAGAATACGGCCTCGGATTTCTTCCGGGGCCGTTCGCAAGTCTGACAAGAACAGACGAATGAGATGCGCTGGGCTGAAGACATTATTAGGCTTTGGTACGAGGGTCGGAAACCGGAATTTCGCTGCGTTGACAACTTGGATCAGTCTTAGTGAAAAAGCCGACATCCAACACGTTTGATTTAGCATCATGAAACCATCTGATTTCGGGGATCAAGTTTCTTTGATTGATGGCGCTTCGAATGCGGGTACTTTATCAAAAGACTAGCTCGCCTTTTCGAACGAACTTTCAAAAATTGAGATCATTAATGCCTGCGACCACACGCCAGACCGCCGGACCGGGCTTCAACTTCGAAGATCTAACGTCTGCTTGGCTAATTTCTAAGATGCTGCTCGGGCAAAGGCTGCAAGGGGTCGGGACGGAAGGCGCAATCTTGCAGTCTCAGACTAGTTCCATGGGCTGGATAATCGATGACCTTTTGGTTTCGACCAAAGACGGGGCCAGTCATCTTGCGGTCTCATGCAAGAGTAACGTTCAAGTTTCGCGCAATGGATTTCCGAAGGATTTTGTGGACCTCGCCTGGAAGCAATGGAAGACTGGCGGCGGCTCAATGCAAAGCAACACAGACTGCTTAGGCCTTGTAACAAGGGGGAGGCATCCCGCATTCGATCCTGTTTGGGCAGATATTACCAACTGGGCGAAAAGCACCGACGAAGAACTCGCCCTGTCTAGAATAAGAGCCACTAGCAAACACTCCAGCATTTTTGACAGTATCAAAAGCCCGAACGGTTCAGCTGTGGCAACAGATCATGAAACGCTTCGATTAGCACAGCGGCTATTAGTTGTGCCGCTGGATTTCCAACTGGATCAGTCAACATCTGAGGCCGAGGCCATTAGCCGTTGCCGTCTGCTAATTCAAAGCGGCGCGCAACGAGACGCAGAAAATGTCTGGAAAGAACTAGTCCAGATTGCTGAGGAAACTCGGGTAGGCTCTGGAACAATTTCAATCAGTGAGATTTGGGATAGACTTCGTCCTAAGTATGATCTCAAAGATCGCCCTAATTTTGAAAGTTCTTGGGATTCGTTGAGAGCCTTATCCCGAGATAGCCAGGCCGGGATTCAAAGTGAGTTACCCTCCGGCCTTTCCTTACCACGCTCGGAAGCTAAGGACGCTCTTAGAGACCTAGTGGCAGCCCATCGCGTGGCCGTGGTTGTTGGCGAGTCCGGAACGGGAAAATCAGCCCTTGTAAAAAGTACGCTTGATGAGAAATTCCCCACTGCTAGTCAGATATGGCTTGGCCCTGAGCATGTCAAAGCACTCACTTCGGAAGTGGGGCGCAGGAAAATGGGCGTCGTCCACGATCTGGCCAGTGTCCTTATGGCGGCACGAAGCCAAGCCAATGTATTGGTTTTGGATGCAATCGAAAAACTCGATCTGGATGCATTGTCTCGCGCCAAGAAGCTCACCGATGAGCTCTTGAACCAAGCAAAACCTGAACCTAGGGACTTCTGGCGCATTGTGGTTGTCTGTCAGACAGAAGCTTGGCGCGAGCGGGTTCAAGTGGAGTTGAAACAGTACTCTAAAGCCACGCTTCCCTTAGCAACGATTCAACCAGCTGAAGTCAAGGAAGCTCTTCGTTCTAGCGCTGAGCTAAGATGGCTCTCGTTCCGAGAGGAAGCAGTTTCTGCTCTCACCAACCTAAAGACACTAAGCTGGGTAATGAGGGCGGCTGGGGTGTTTGATGAGGGTAATGACGAGCTAACTACACCCACTGCGTTTGTCGACGGTATCTGGCAATTTTGGACAGAAGGTCAAGTTGGTCCACAAAACCTTTTAGTCCGCCTTGCAGAGCGAGAGGCCAATTTCGAGCGCAGCTTTGCGATAAGCGAATTAGATGCCACTGATGCGCAAATTTTCCAGGAGAAGACTCAGTATTTACCCTTAAGAAAGAACCACCGAAACCGAATAGAGTTCGAACATGATCTTGCCGCTGAATGGGTTAGATTTCAAAGACTCAAGGAGATTTCGTACGATATCGAAAGCTGGTCAACGCTGGCGGAGAACCCCCTTTGGACTGGTTCTTTAAGGCTGCTGGGTCAGTTCTTGCTACGACAGCGAACAGAAGCGTCAAATGAATGGATCGAAGCTTTCACCCAACTAGAACGCCAAGGCGCTACCTTGGCAGCGGACATTCTCTTAGACTCGGTGTTCCTTGACCCACAAGCCACTAAGTTCCTGTTTGAAAACAGAACATTTCTATTCGAGAAAAATGGCAAATACCTGCAAAGACTACTTCAAAGGTTCCTGCAGGTAGCTACTGTTCCAGATGTACCCTCAGGAATAGCTGAAATTGATCAAGACCTCGAGCTCTACATGGAAGCGCAGCATCGCTTCCCTATACTCGCATACTGGCCGCCGATGGCATACTTTCTACATCAGAATATCGAACTTGTAGCAGACCTAGTGTCTCCAATCGTGGCACAGACATGCGCCACATGGTGCTCGAAGATGCCAAGGGAACTATCTGACGGCTCAGCCATGCCTTGGCGAAGAGAGTTTGCAGAGATTGCATTGGCAACAGCTCGATCACTTCAAGTAGATCAAGGCAAAGGCACAATTTATCTCGGAGACGGCGAGCGACCTATCTACAAAGCCGTGTTTGCCAGCGTATCCGACCTGCCGGACGAGGTTGCCGCTTGGGCATTGGAAGTCAGCCAACGAAGGGCAAAGGACCCTGATGTCACCCTTAGGATAGAACGTGCAAAGTCTGAACTGGCTCGAGAACGAGCAGAAAAAATAAAAACTGATCCAGAATATCGAAAGCGTGAAGCGGATCGCAGATCTCGTCGTGCCTCACTTCCCTCGTTAATAGACAGCTCGGAACCATTGCCACCATGGCCGTTGGGTCCACAAGATCGAATTGAAAACGATTTTCAGCATGTCGTACTACACGATGATGTGCTGTTGCCGATGATGTCTCAAGTCCCGGAGATAGCTTCAGAGGTTTTGTTGGCGAACTTAATCGAAGCAAATCCACGACAAGAGTATTCAAGATCGGCATACCGTGACAACGTTGGGCTGAACTTTGATCACATCTATCCGACAATATTCTGGAAAAGCCCATTCTGGCGTTTTTTTCAGGTCCAACCGGCAAACGCATTGACCACATTGATCAAGCTCGTAAATTTTGCAACCGATCGTTGGTCTTACGCCTCGACTCTCGATGGAGATCGCGCTCCACCAAGCACCTCTTTAACCATGAAAGACGGTTCCACTAAAACGTTTATCGGAAACTGGGACCTGTATGATTGGTCGCACAAGAGCTCAACTTCGAATGGTCAGTTGCACTGTGCTTTGAATGCGCTTGAAAAGTGGCTCGTTGCTCAGCTTGAGAGCGACGCTGACATTGAAAAACAGATCGAGGAAATCTTCGAAACAAGCAATTCGCTCGCGCTCATTGGAGTACTTGTGAACGTGGGCAAACACACGCCTGAGCTTTTCTGCGGGGCGCTTCTCCCATTGGCTGGATGCGAGCGTGTGTTTCTGTTTGATGAGGGAAGATTGAAGAATTCCAGCTTCTTCGATGCGTTCACTTGGTCGAGGGCCGGCGAAGTCGCGTTTAATATGGCCCGAGACTGGGCTGCTGCGGCTTACAGGCAGAGAAACCTCGTCGAAGTTGTAGTGAGCCAGATGGCAAGGGATGAACGGTTTGCCTCTTCTGTAAAGGCTGCAACAGACAAATGGGTTGCACCAATAGATCAAAAGGCCAGCCTCGAACACCGAATACTAAAAGCTCAACTAGATCGAGCGAACTACACTTTTCCAACAGAAACTGATGACATCCATTTTGCTTTGCCAAGTGAACTGCTCGCAGATGTTGATTCATTTCAGAAGAATGGCGGTCTGCAGCTGGCTAAGCTAATGCTTGCGGATAACTGTCGGCGGGCTCTCGCCCAGCAGGCAGATTTACCTGATGCTGAAGCTTCTTATCTGTGGAAAATTCTGTGTGCTCCTGAGGTGAGCGCGGAACCAGACGATGAAGGGAGACAGCAACTCAACAAAGCGTCCGCCGCTGCAGTGCTAACGGTTTTAGGTTCTGCTTGGTTGCGACGAGATCCCGATAGGGAAATATTTGTTACGGACTATTTGCAACGGCAGGTCGAAACGATCGAAGACCCAACTTACTTCGAGCTGGATCGTTTTTATGATAATGATCAACGGCTTGAGTTCTTGGCACATTCTGTTTTTCACCTTTGGTGCAAACGCACCGACGAACTTGCAAAATGGGAAGCAGCCCTCCTTAAGGTTCTAGCTTCAGGTGATAACAAAGCCGCCGGAGTAATCGGGGCGCTTGCGTACCGTGATCGCCGGAAACTCGGTCAGTCTTGGTTCCGCATCGTCCAAATTGGAGTCCTATGGTCGGCGCTATCAATGCTTAAACCCGACCAGAACGACCCTGATGCAATGAAAGCACGTTGGAAGCGCTGGCGTGATTGGCTCTGTAAGCGAAAGGTCTCAGGGGTAGACAGTCAAATCTCGAGCATCGATTTTTCGGGCGTTTGGAGCCAGCAAAAAAAGCTGGAGAAAGAAAGATGGCGCAGAGCTTACGAAGCTAGAGAAAAACCGTGGACCAGAAACCCTGAAGAGCGATTGTCATTTGGTCTTGATACTCAATTTTTGTCCAGTTTTCTACATTGCCTGACGCAAACGGATACTGAACACGACGCAGAAACCTCCGCGATGGTCTCTGAAATACTACTGTCTTCGTTTCAATATCAGGCTGCCTATTGCAAGGAGCATATGGATGAGCGCGGAGAGTTTGGACTTCCGCCGCAGTTTGGCTACGACGTTATTCAAAAACTTGCGTTTGAATGCGCGCGAACTTCAGACGACCATGCAACGAGTATCTACAATGCCGTCTTGAGTCTGGGGCCCGCAGCTGATCACATAATTGACCATTTTTTGGGATCTTGGTTTATCCAGTTGCACAAACTGCAGGATACGAACGCGTTCTGCGCTCGCTGGAAGTCGATGATTCAGTTTGGCGTGGAAAGGCGATGGTCCGAAGGTGGAAGTTGGTATGATGAACAGAAACTTCTCCGAAAACTGCTCGGTTTTGAAAATTCCTCCTCATTGCAGAACATTCCAGATTTTGCTGCCCAGCTTGAAGACCTGTCCAGTCTTTACGAGACTTGGGCTACTAATAACCTCAGAAAGGACGAGGAAAACGTTTCTTGGTTTGCTTGCTTCCTTAAGTCAGATGCAGGTAGAGCCCTTCGAATTGATGGGCTCAAATGGCTTGCGGCAAGCCTAACGAATGGCGAAAAGGAGCAGTACTGGCGCGATAGTAGTGATACAGGTTCCAGCCTTGTTGATCTCATCGACAAGGCTTTTCGAGATCAAAAAACTACCTTCCAAACGGACCCCCAGGCGCGGCATGCGATCGTGAAGTTGAGCGCGCTTCTGGTCTCTAAGCAGATACCGGGTGCAATGTCTCTGCAACAGAAGATATCAACGCTTCGCTAGCTTTGCGTTTAGTCGTATTGCCCGCGAATGTAGCCATGATCAGGAACGGGCATTGAAACAACGATGCCATCGTCACGCCGAGATTTAATGGCTTCCGCGAATACGATAGTGTCTACAAAATAGAAAATCGCGGAGCGAGCGAGCTTCAGCGAGTCAAGCGTCAGACGCTCAAATTCGGTGATATCCTGATGGTCCACTGCGAGGGAAGGCGACTTGCGTTCTAGTTTGCCAAAATCATGAAGGACTGTGAACCGATGCGTGGATGCATTGCGGTAACTTTTGTGCGCCTCCAAGATTCCTAGCCCACGGCTGTGGTCGTTGGACATGTCATGAAAAATGTTGTGCAGCGCAACTAAGCCGAAATTGCCTGTGGCAAGACATTGAGCGATTTCTTTGTGGAGTCGAAACGCCCCCCCTTTTTCCTGCCTACCCCACAAGCCGGCAAAACTAACCTTATGTGCTTTGGGCATTCTCAAATAGCAAGCGATAGCCACGGCAATCTTGTCCAGTATGTCAAAGGCAATACGCTGTGCGCTGGTTAGTGCTGAATAGCGAACTCCGTAGAGCGAGTAGTCCAGTGTATCGGCATGGGTTGTCGTCTCTAGATACGGTGTATCGATGTCAAATTCGTGGGTTTCAAAAAAGACCTGGCGTGCGAAAGCAAAATCCGCCTTCATTACGTTCAGCATGGCGTAGATTTCAGGCACCCCATCTTCGTCCTCAAAGGTTCTTGTGATTTTTGGGATTGTTAGGACGTCAAATAGTCCCGACGCATAACTCGCCGAGCTACAGTACAGATACAGGGCCAGATCGTTTTCTGAGATGAACCGAAGGTACGGCTTTTCGATAGTTTCTTGCGGATTGGGCGGGATCGAACCTGCTATCTCGATTTGTTTTTGCAGATATGGGACCCCAGTGTTGCCGGAGAAGGCGACGAAAGTGTCAAAGTTCTGTTCCGCGTACCCACCCAATGCACGAAACCTCTCTGTGAGCGTCGGCAGGTGCCCGTAGGTCTGATAGGTGTCCGGCTCGCTCTGGAAAAGCTGCGCGAGTTGCTGAAGCAAGGTCATTTCCTTGAGCGTGGCGACGGCATTCTTTGGGTATATTCGCTGGGCAGAGCGAAAGTAGTCCAATGCTTCGATCCACCGCGAGGTATCTTGTAAGAGTGTCCCCATGTTAGTCAGCGCCTGTGAGGCTAAATCAATCGGGGTGTCCTTCGATCTAGCTGCTTGACCAAAGAGAATTCTAGCCTGGAAATGGTCTTCGAACGATTGACCACAAAATGGTGAAGATGGCCCGTAGGTTAATCTCGCACGAGACTGCAGACCGTTCGCGAGATTATAGGTTAAACCTGGGTCAGGTTTGGCATTTTTGCGCAATGCCTCCAGCGTTTTCACTCCCTTGTCGACCGTAGCAAGACTTTCTAAGCGCCCGCCGCAATCGATGAGAATAGCGGCTGCGGCAAAGGCTTCCGCCGGACTTTCTCCGAGTTCGGAAACCCGAGCCAACGCAGCAGATGGGTTTTCATCTGCGAGAGTAGTTAGCTCTTCAATCATTTGGGCTTTCTTAGACATTCTTGAGTTTCGTACTTAACTATTTTGGGGTCTTGGATCACACAAAGCGGCCGTGTCTAGCCAGTGTTCTGGCTATGGTGGGCATTGTCAAAGTCTGCCTTTTTGGGACGCCGCGACGCAGAGCGCCAAGTCCTAGTTTATGTCGGCTCTGGGCCGTCCGTGAAGAGGGCCCAGTTTGTCGGATCTCTATAGCCTTTGCAAAGCTGCACGTACGGCCTAAGCGTGAGATCATCCAACGGCCAAATCAAGAGTTTGTAACGAGAAAAGCATGCTGAGACTGATTGTCGACACTAACCTATTTCATGAGTTTCGCCCGCTAGAAGACCTTCCATGGGCGGAGCTAGGAGAACTTGATTGCATCGAGTTGATCGTGACTGATGTGGTTCAAACCGAGTTAGATGAACACAAGAAGTCGACGCGTGCTCGCCTGAAGCGCACCGCGATAAAATTGACCAAGCAATTTAGGGAAATGTTGCTCGCCCAGCAAAGCGAGTTGGAGATACGAGCGTCGGAACCGCGGGTCATACTCAGCTTAAGCGACATGAATTTTGGCTCTGAGACTTACGGAACTTTAGATCTCGGCAACTTCGATGATCAGCTAGTGGCGATCGCCAAGAGACTCGCTGACAGGTATGACGATGGAAGTGTCCGTCTTTTTTCAAATGATACGCGTCCGATGCGCAAGGCTGTTGGTGTGGGGTTGAAGTTGATTGCTATTCCCGACGAATGGCAACGTGTTGACGAGCAAACCGATGAGGAGCGGGAAAAGTTACGCCTTGCGAATGAAAACAAGCGCCTTCGATCTCAAGAGCCTATACTCGAGTTATCGTCTGACCCACTAGTAGTGTTGGAGCTGATCCTTCCCATCTACGCACCTCTCAGCGATGACGAAATTGACCAGTTTATGGATCGGCTCGTGGAGAAGAACCCGAAAGAGACCGACTTTGCCCGTGATAAGACCAATAATGCTAGAACCGCGCTATTTGGAGGTGTGACGCTTGGCATCACACAGTACGAGTTCAAGGAGGCGGCGTCAGAGGACGTGGAAGCTTACCTCGAGGTGAGCTACCCCCAATGGGAGAAAACCTGCCGTGAGAAATTGCAAGACGCACATAGCCATCTCACAGCCTTGGCACATGAATTCACTGCAGATTTTCTATTGAGCAATACGGGTACGCGACCAGCTGATGACGTATTGTTGACGATTGCTGCAAAGGGCGCACTTCTCGTGATGCCGCCTGCTTACAAGAGCGAGGATAATGACGAGGAAGAAAATGAGACAGAGTTAGCGGCCTTGGTTTTTCCGTCGGCACCGAAAGCTCCGCAAGGGAAGTGGAAACAACTTCGGACATCCATGTTTGATTTCGGAGCATCTCGTGACCCATTTGGTTTAGGGCATACAAGCCATTTGGGTTTGAACCGAATGCCATACGTACCGACCCCCAAAAATCCTAACTACTTTTACTATGAAGACCGCCCGAACATCTATGTGAATAGCTTTGCGTTGACATGTGCTCAGTTCAGACATGCTGGTGAGCCAGAAGTCTTCAAATGCAAGTGTATCGTTGATGGACGTGCTGAGGACTTGGACGGGAAGAGCGCAATCGTTGAGATCACAGTTGAGGCGTCCAATCTAAGTGATCCTGTCCGGCAAAAACTGATCGTTCGGTTTCGTGCAAATCAAGAGAACACATTTGAAGCTGTGTCTGAGATAATATCCGAAGGTCCGCTATGAACGGCTGCACTGCAGCATAACTCTAACTGCGCGAAAGCACCGTACGTCTACCCGGCGATCATCGGTCTTCAGTTGACCTGTTGATACGCTCAAACTCCTCAGGTGGCAGGAGTACATGTCGCTGACCATCCTCTCTCACGATGAAAACCGGCTCTCGCTCCGCGACCCTCAAGATCGCTTTCAGGTTTGCCTGAAGCTGCGTGATCGTGATGTCATCCTTACTACTATGCCAGAATTGAGCGACCGCATCGCAAATGACGTCCTTGACGTAGTCCTCTACTGACACCTCTGAGCGGCGCGCCAAGGTCTGCAGTTCAGCGAAAACTACGTCTGGAATGTCGGGAAGTTCGAGATCTGCCATATCACGTCCCTCGCATCACACAGGTTTTTGCACGTCTATGCGATGCCAAAGCGATGCCGTTCGGAATTTGGCAAACGGCGACCGGTTGTCGGATCGAACAACTTCCCGGTTTCGGTATACATAATTCTAGCTTGTTCGTTGATTTCTTCGACGCTTCCAGGGAGCGGGTTTAACCCTTCTTCCTTGCGTAACATTGCGGGCTCTCCACGCACCGGTACCTCAAACAGAGTTCCATCTTTGCGGATCGCCCAACCATAGAATGAAAGTTGGGCATTCAGTCTGGAAAGCGCGAGGTGGCGTCTGAACTTTGAACCGAGGCCCGCGCCGGGAATACCGTTCACTTCAGCCAGGCGCGATCTGGCAAGCCTGCTCATCTGCGCAAACGGTTCTGAGTCGGCTTCGATTTTACCGTCAGGGTACGCATCGAACATGTGAACATCCTCAGAATAAAACCTTCCTCGCAAAATGATACGATAAGTCCGTAGACGATTAAACATCTTTCTTGCCGTTTGAGAGGATGGTAAATCGGTTCACAGCAAATGATTTCGGGAACAACCTGAGATCAGCCCGCAAGGCGAAAGGCTACTCGCAGGAGAGCTTTGCCCATGCGGTGGATCTGGACCGGACATATATTGGTGGAATTGAGCGCGGGGAGAGAAATCCTGGTCTCAAAACCGTCATCAGAATAGCCGACGCTCTGAATCTTGATGTCGCGGACCTCTTCCGGCTGAAGGATTAAGCCGCGCCTTCCCGGAACCGACATATCTACACCGGCTTCCAAGCGTAAATCAGCTGCTACTATAATCCTCTTTCTCGGCACGTCTCGTGGTCTCGGAAGCAGCGCAGCGAGGCAGTCCCTTGTGATGGTCGTTGACGCTTACAGCGCTTCGAGGGCGTGACTGCCGCAAGACATTTCCCTCCCCCAGAAACGTCCGTTTCACCCACTAAGTTAACTGTAGAATTGATCATTAACTCTTGGGGTCGCAATGTAAGTTAATAATCAAAACTAACCTTGAAAATCATGCGTTTACGGGGTGTTTGGGGCCGGATTGGCTCTTGATTGTCCGACGGAGATGCTCCTAGAATCGGGAGTGTTGGAACGTTCGTTTCAGCACTAGCGTAAAAGCCAGTCCCGAACGAAAGCCACGAGCTATGGATGCCAATAAAATGCGCCAGCAGATTGTGAAACTGCATCTCGGGATGGCTCAGACAACAATCACCGAGCTCGCCGAGAGCATCGGGTATAGTCGTTCGGCGGTGTCGAACGTGCTTGCCGGACGCAGGCGATCGGCGGAGATCGAAGCAGCCGTAGCCGAGCGCACGGGATTTCGTGTCGAAGACCTGTGGCCAGTGGCTGCCTCTGGAAAGAAGGGGGATATGAAACGATGATCTAGAAAATAGAAAAGCCCCGAGAGCGGACTCTCAGGGGCCTTCAGGTCGATTGGTACCCGACAAGCAGAAGGTCTCTCGAATCCCCTCAAAAGTCAAGTCTGGCGGCCGGGTCTTTTGACCCGATGGGTCGTGCTCGGCCGCTTTCCACAATCCGACAAGAGGAAATTGTGTGGTTCACTCTGATCATATTGGTCAGGGAATGATCCCACACAACATCAGAGCACATGGAAAAAGAAATCTTCAAAGCCCCGCTGGACAGCCGTTCAACGTGTATTCTGTCTGAGCGTTCGCGCTAGCGTACATATGTCGAAACAGGTGGGTTCCGCCCGTATGGGGGTGAATGCCAGAAGGTCGTATTTGACAGCCTTCGTGAATTTGACACCTTCACCACGACAACAGCTCTATACCCCGTGGCTGACATGGTCGAGCAGCCGCCTGCCATTGAATACATCGATGCCGATGGTCGTAAGCGTAGCAAAAGAGTGGATCAACTTTATACCTTCGCTGATGGGAGCAAGTATGCTGCCGAGATCAAACCGGCAGAACGCGCCCGGGCCCAGAACCTTGAGGAGCAGCTGAGCTATTTGGCGGCAGCGATGCCAGATGACTTCGCGGACAATCTGGTACTGATCACTGAGGAAAACTACGACCAGTGGGAGGCGCTGAATGCACGGCGGTTGTTTGCATACAGGCGTGAGGATGATCCTGAGGCGGCTGCAATAATTGCAGATCTTGCGGCTGAGATCGATCTGCCGGTCACGATCAGCGAGCTGATTGTAAGGGCCGATATTGGCGGAAGGGCCTGGCCGGAAATATTCAAAGCGATCTATGCCGGTGTCCTGCACCCGATACAAGACGGGGTTATTGATCTCGACATGCTGGTCGAGGGAGGCGTGGTATGACTGATATCATTCGTCTTGAGCCCTATTCACAGATCCAGCAGGGAGGTGTGCCATCTCTCCTGGTAGATCAGGGTCCTTTAGGTGTGACCGTCAGCCGTGAGGTCGGAGGCGAGATCGCCTTTGATGAACTGACCTATGATGAGATCAACGAGGGCCTCAAAACCGGTCACATTACCATTCATGATGGCTATCACAGTGAAGAGGCCGCCCGGAAACGCGTGCAGTTTGCCGATCAGATTGTCACCCATCTGCCTGCAAAACAGCGCTCAACGGTCTTCTTCCGCCAGGCCTGGTGTGATCTCTTTCTGGATGCTGAAGCACGCGGAGAGATTGGCCGCTACTGGAAAGATGTGGAGATCTGGATTCGGAGTGTGGCGCCGGAAATCACGGTGCAGATTCCACAGCCTGATAAGGATGCCGGGAAGCGCAAATATGGAGGAAAGAAGCGGTCAAGCAACGAGATGGACCCGCCAGGTTCTTCGGCCTTGCTGCGTTGGGTGCGTGCCTATCAAGCCGGAAACCGCTCTATTCTCACGCTAATTGATAAACGCTATCTGGCGGGGCGGACGAAGGTCAAATTTGGTCCGGAGAGCGCTGCCCTGCTTCGCAAATGCGCGGATCGATATGCAAGTTTCAAGCGCCCGTCGAAGAAGAGTGTCATTCGCCAGACCAAACGGGCCTTCCGACTGGCGAATGCGTATCGAGTCGATCGCGGCCTGCCGCCTTTGGCCATTCCCGCAGAAAGTACAGTCTACAGGGAGATATGTCGTCTTGAGCCCTATCATGTGATGTGCCAGCGCCAGGGGCTGGAAGCGGCCAACCGACATTTTGCAATCATCGGCGAGGGTCTGAACGTCCTGCGTCCCGGAGAGCGGCTGGAAATTGATGAGTGGAAGGTCGATCTGATCACCTTCTTCGCCGAGGCCGGTGTCTTCGGTCATCTGACCGAGGAGCAGATCAAAGCGCTGCCGAAAGGGCGGCGCTGGATTTATGTAGTGATTGATGTGCGAACGCGGCTGATCCTTTCGGTGAAGGTCTGCGCGTCGCCAAACACTGAAGATGCGATTGCAGCACTGGACTTGGCAACCCGGGATAAGGGGGATCTGGCCCGTCTCTTTGGCTGCGCGCTTCCAGACTGGCCGGGTACCGGTTTTGAAACTGTTGCTTCGGATCAGGGCGCGGCCTTTGCGAACTTTGACTTCCGGGGCGCGGTAACCGACCTACGGGGAACGGTTATGTTCCCGCCAGCGGGCGTGCCCAAGCTTCGCGGACATATCGAGCGCTGCTTCAGGACCTTCGGTGTAGAGTTGATGGAATGTCTGAGTGCGCGCACCTATTCGAACATCGTCGAAAAAGGTGACTTCATACCTGAAGACTATGCTGCACTTGCTGATGACGAGTTGACCCGGATCCTGGTTCGCTTTGTTGTCGATGTTTACAACAACAAGCCGCACGGAGGCATCGGAGGTCAGACACCGCTGAATTGCTGGCGGGAGTTGTGTTCAACCGTTGGCAAGCCCCGCCCTCCGAGCCGGGTTGAGCGCCTCGGCGCCTTCGGTCGGAAATATACCCGGAGCATTTCCGGGCGCGGGGTTCGGTTTGCGGGCATCTTCTACACCTGTGAGATGGTCCGGCACCATTTCCTGTCCAATCCCGATCTCGAGGTTGAGATCCGGGTGGATCATCAGGACCTTGGTCTGATTGAGGTCAAACTCGATGGTGTCTGGGTTGTCGCCCGCCCCCTGGCAAAAGGGTTTGATGGTCTGTCGCTGGATCTGTGGACCGAGGCCTGCAGCAATCTGCGCCGCCGTTTTGAGGCGGAGGCAGAACTGACGCAAGATATCATTGATCAGGCATTCGCAGACTTCTCGGAGGAGGATCGCGCTGCCTCTCAACGGCTCGGGCTCTCAGCGCTTGCTCCGACAAAAGCCGATGTTGAGCGCAATCGGGAGCATCTCTGGCTTGGACTGGAGGTCGTGGCGGGCATTACCCCCTCGGTTTCCAGGAAAAAACGAGGTCTCCTTGATGGTGTGATTGCCAGGGCGGAGGTGGCGCCACGACAGCTGCCGGAGAACACTCCCGGGGAGGACGACGCGGAGAAGACCATGCCGGTCTCGCGTCCGCGCTGGCGCATGGAGGACGGGCAATGACGCATTTGTCCCGTGAGGAGGTCAGCCACATCGTGGCTGACCTTGAACACCGCTTTATCGCCCATGATCCTTACCTGGAACTCCGGGATCAGATCGATGATATTCTCTACCGACGCAAAGCGCATACAGCTGCTGGCAGGGTGACGGCGCAGCGCGGCATTGTTGTCATTGGCAATGCTGGTGCCGGTAAGAGTTTTGGCATCGAGCACCTTCTGCAGAAGCATCCGCATGTGGCTTATGGAAAGCCATATCTACAGGCGTTGACTGTGCGTCTGGCGTTAGAAGCTACGATCAAAGGTGTTGGTCTCGATACGCTCAAAGCATATGGATATGAGAGCAAAGGATCGCGAACAGGGCATTCGATCTGGCGGCAGGTGATGCATCAGGCGCGCTCCCATAAAACGCTGTTCTTACACTTTGACGAGGCGCAGCATATCCTTCGGACCAAGTCGAAGTCTGAATTTGACCAGGTGATGCTGGTCTGGAAATCGTGCCTGGAATACGCTGAGTGGCCGGTCAGCCTAATCCTCAGTGGCACCTGCGAACTGCTGGATCTGATCAACCGGGATGAACAGCTCAGCCGGCGGTTTGAGCCCGTGCATTTTGCGCCCATGAGCTATGCCGCCCATGGGCATGAGGTGATCGGCGTGCTGGGTGCCTATCTCGATGCGGCAAAACTGTCGCGCGGCAAAACGCTTGAGACATCGGCATTCGCGCGACGACTGCTACATGCGGCCCGCTACGAGTTCGGGTCGAAAATTGGGCTGATCTTATCGGCTATCAAATTGGCATTGCGCAATGGGAACCAAACCCTTGAACAAAGTCACTTCGCGGGGGCCTATCGGAAACAGAAGCGCTGCGTTGATGCATTGAACCCATTCATTGCTGAGAATTTCCGCTCCATTAAGACGGGCCAGCTTCTCAGCGGTGCAGAGCTGGAGATAGCGCCAGCAATCAAGAGGGGGGCTGCATAATGCAAGTGTTGCCGATCCTTGTTCCTTTGATGCCGGGGGAGACCCCGGCATCATTCGCATCCCGGCTTGCCTGGGCTAATGGTCTTTCCTTTGCCTCGGAGTTCTGCACCGATCAGTGCTTTACGCTTCAGGCTATCGCAGACGGCGATGAACGGGCCCTTTCGATCCTTGCCCGTCTCGGCGGAGTGGAACTTGCTCAACTGATGCGTGGTGTTGTTTGCAAAGTGTCTACCGGGCAGTACCGGCTGGCCGGGCAGCTTATCGAGAAACGTTGGATCACGCGCAGGCGTCTGCGGTTCTGTCCGGAGTGTGTCGCGGACGACATCAGCGCAGACACTGGCGGTGGCGCGGCCCAGAAATGCGCCTGGCATGTGCCCTCGATCGGGACATGCCTTCACCACCAGGTCAGGTTGTATGACGACGACAGCTATTCGCACAGCCGTGGTCCCCATGATTTTGCCGGGCGAATCCGCGATCTCAATCTGGGCACAGATCAGTTGAGAGAGCTGGTTGCAGCTCAGGTCTCAACAGGTCTGGAAGACTATCTCACCCGCCGGTTGGCAGGTGAACAACAGGGCACATGGCTCGATAATATCGGGTTCGGCGCGGTTGCACTTGGCGCTGAGATCTTCGGAGTTGTTGATCTGTTTGGTATCGATGCAAAGCTGAAGCATTTATCCGATAATGAGAAGCGTCGTGCAGGTGCGCGGGGTTTTGAGTTCCTGTCCGAAGGCGAGAAAGGGCTGTTTCGCCTGCTGAGGCGTCTGCATCGTGAGGCCGGTTCTCCCATATCACTTTCGCGTAGAAACTACGGCTGCCTGTTCAGCTGGCTTGAGCAGTCTCATGCAGAGCAATACGAGCCGTTGCGAGATCTTGTCAGAAAGTTCTTCGTCGAAACTTATCCCATTGGAAAAGGCGAGCTGGTGCTTGGCAAACCCTGTGCAGCCCGTCGTGTCCACAGTGTTGAAACCTTGCGGCGGGATCTGGGGTTGGGGCGTCGTCAGACAATTGAACTGCTTGGTGCAAACGGGTTTCTAAGACCGGATCCTCAGGCAGGTAATTCTGCGAAAGGTGTTGTGCGCGATGCACAGGCATTGGCGCCGCTGGTCAAAAGCTTTACCAGGGCGATCTGTCAGGTAGCGGCTCAGAAAAAGATCAATGCTCCCAGGGCGCAGTTTGGTGCTCTGGTTGCAGGCGGGATCATCAGACCCATCGCGGGCTCCCCTGTCGGGCGACCATACTACGATGAAGGGCAACTCGATGCGTTTCTCGCCAGTATCGCCCCATGCGCAACGGTGGCAAAAGCGGATGGGCTCGTCGGTATTCAGTCCGTCTGTCGTAAAGCTGTTGCTGGTGCAGTCGATGTGGTGCGACTGATCCAGAATGGCGAACTGAAGACTGTTGTCAGGGATATCGAACAAGACGGGTATTTGTCTGTGCTTCTGGACCCGGCAGAGGTCGCTGAGGCATTGCGTTTGATCAGACCGGACGGATACCTGCGATCAACTCTGGCGGAGTGCTTTGGGATCAATGCATCTGCGGTCCGATATCTGGTGGACAAAAGATATCTGGAGCTGGTTCGGGCGCGTCACCCGATTTCCCGAAAGTCGGTCCAGGTAGTGCCGTATGGCGCCGTCGATCAATTTCTCCAACGGTATATTCCCGGAAAGCACTATGCTGAGTTTCGTGGGGGCAGCACCCGGAAAGTCAGCGACCAGCTCATAAAGGAGCGGGTTCCGTTTATCCAAATGCCGGAAGAGTGTAGTGGGCGCATATTCAGGCGGAGTGAGGTGACCTCCGGCGTAGAAGAGCTGGCCAATCGCCTGCCGTTCTCGCATGATGAAATTGCCTGGCCGGAGTTGTGAAGGTGTTGAGATGAGTAGAGAAAGCAAGTTCCTGAGTCTGGTGCTTCGGCACAAACCTGAAGAGATCGGTCTTCAGCTTGATAAGCACGGGTGGGTCCGTGTTGATGATTTGCTGCGGAAGCTGAAGAGAGCCAACCGCAAGCTAAGCCGCGACGAACTCACTCAGCTTGTCGAAAGCAACGATAAGAAACGCTTCACCCTGTCTGATGATGGTCAGCGCATTAGAGCAGCCCAAGGCCATTCAGTTGATGTGGATCTGGGGCTGGAGTCGCAATGCCCGCCTGATGAACTGTACCATGGCACCGCCAGCGCCAATTTGGACGCAATATTTTCCGACGGGTTGAACCCCGGACGCCGTAAGTAGGTCCACCTTTCATTGGACCCTGATACAGCCGAGCGCGTCGGCCAGCGACACGGAAAACCAGTTGTATTACGTGTCGAGGCGCAACGCATGTATGAGGACGGTTTTGAGTTCTTTCGTGCCGACAACGGTGTCTGGCTCACAGACAAAGTGCCCGCGACCTATCTGGGGTTCGGTATGATCGCTGAACGGTAACAGAGCACATGATTACTGGAAAACTGGTCGGACTGGTTGCATTCGAGTGGAGCTGAAGATGCCGGCTTTCACTTTGTGTCGTTGAAGCAGATCCTCCGAGACCAGCGACTTTCAATTAGTTGCAGGCAGGTGGTTCCCTGAAAAAATCGATAGACTTTTTCTCATCTCCATGTGCGTTCTAATTTGATCGCCGTTTGGTCAGCCGACTTTACGCTGGCCTCACCGATCTTCCCACGCCTTCAACTCATCCGAAGATAACGGTTCAAGAAAATCTGGCGTGGCTCCAACCTTTCCCTCCAACACGCCGAGCTTGAAATCATATTGTGGAATTGCAACCAGCCTCACAGCAGGCTTTGTTCCTATTGTTATCACAACGTCCTCTCCGGCTAGCGCTGCGTCGATGAGTTCCGGCAACTGGTTCTTCGCCTTTTGTATTGTGAATAGCATGGCAACTCCCCTTATTCGCTAACTTTGCCAATCTTGTAGGCAGTTTCAACCACACTCAGTTTTGTCCTTGTTTCTCAGATATCCAACATCGGTTCATCCCGAACCAGCCATTGGTTATCCGCGTAGCGAATTTTGACTCAGAGCACAGAACGGACGTCCCCGGGTTTGATCACTCCTACTGCCGACTCCTGAGAAGAGGCAATAATACACACGCATAAGCCACCTATGGATTTACATCTAAGAAGCTTACGTTGGAACGGAGGTCACTAAATTCGAGCCTGGCTTCAACTCTCCACCTGTAAACAATTGTACATGATCCAAAATTCTTTTCAGTTTTTTGCTATTAGGCCTGTCGGTACAAGTCATCACTACAAACAAGGCGAATTTTGGCTTGGAGCGTTTCTCTGCCCCTGTTTCGCCGATGACAAGGAGGAAAGAAATGTTCAAGATTTCAGCCGGTCTCGGGTGCGTATTTGCTGCGGCAATCACCGCTTCGGCGGCCCAGGCAAACGAATGCGGTGAAGTATCACTGATGCAGGCCGATTGGGGGTCAGCGCAAATTGTGACCGCGGTCTCGAAGTTTCTGATGGAGCAAGGCTATGGTTGCGAAGTGACCACGGTTCCGCTCTCGAGCAACCCTGCGCTGGCATCCGTTTCCGAGACCGGAGAGCCCGATATTCTGACTGAAATCTGGACAAACGGCGCGCCGGCTTACCAAGGGCTGGTTGACTCAGGCGCGATCATTCCTGTGACCGAAGTTCTATCAGATGGCGGTGTCGAAGGGTTCTTTGTTCCGAACTACCTTGTGGAGGAGCATCCGGAACTGGCAACAATTGAAGGCATCGCAGCCAACCCCGAACTCGTCGGAAATCGCTTTCACAACTGCCCCGAGGGATGGACCTGTCTAAATGTCAGCACCAACCTGATGAAGGCAGGCGGGCTGATTGATGCAGGCATTGAAAACTTCGTGCATGGATCAGGCGAAACCCTTGCGGCTTCGATCGCTGCCGCCTACGAAAACAAAGAGCCATGGTTCGGCTTTTATTGGGCACCAACATCGGTACTGGGCAAATACCCGATGACTCTGGTCGATATGGGCCCCCATGACCCTGAAAAGCACGCCTGCAACATCACAGCGGAATGCGCGACGCCAGAAATGAGCGCCTTCCCCCGCAGTGAAGTCGTTACAGTTCTGTCGAAAGAATTCATGGCCGAAAACGCAGCAGTGTCTGACCTGATGACAAATCTGTCCTTCACCAACGCACAGATGGGCGAAACGCTGGCATGGGTTGAAGACAACAATGCCTCCTACGATGAAGGCGCGGTGCATTTCCTAACAACCTACAAGGATGTCTGGGGGGCGTGGCTTAACGATGCTGCGCGCGACAAACTTTCCGCATTGCTGCAGTAAACTGCACGGACAGGGGCATCCTCAGCGATGCCCCTAACGCACTGAAGTAGATCGGAAAGTGGGATAAATGGCCTTCTATGACAAGTTATTCAGCGCATTGGGCTTGAGCGAATGGTGTGGCACGTCAGACGATAAAGCGCCTCTTTCGCTGGCGGACCTTGCGGCGCAAGCAGGAGGAGAAGAGGCCTCTGGACCGCTCATGCCAATTCCCTCGTTTGATAATCTGCATGAAAGCTGCAACCGCATATGGCAGTCGCGCGATGTAACCAACGGGATCGAAGAAGGGTTTCTGGCAGCCAAACCGGTCCTGAAAACTGTTCTGGACCCGATCACACAGCCACTGAGCTGGATGTTGGATGGCGCACTTTGGCTGTTTGAAGCGATGCCGTGGTTCATCATGGTCCCGCTTCTGGTGGCGATTTCCTGGTACGCCTCGCGTTCGCGCCCTGTGACGATCTTTGTCGCCGTCTCGATTATGCTGCTGGCCCTCGTAGACCACTACGATGTGGCGATGCAGACTCTGTCGATCATCTTTGTATGTACGACGATATCGGTGCTGTTCGGTGTGCCCATTGGCATTGCCATGTCGAAATCCGACCGATTGCAAAAAAGCGTGGTTCCGTTACTCGACCTGCTGCAGACCCTGCCGACCTTCGTGTACCTGATCCCTCTAATTTTCTTGTTCTCGGTCACGGAATCGAAACTTTATGGGATCGCGATCATCCTTTACGCGATTGTCCCGGTGATCCGCCTGACCGATCTGGGCATCCGCCTTGTAGATCAGGACGTGATCGAAGCGGCCAATGCCTTTGGCATGAATGACCGCCAGAAACTGATGCGAGTACAATTGCCGCTGGCGCTGCCGAACATCATGGCCGGGATCAACCAGACCATCATGATGAGCCTTGCCATGGTCGTGATCGCCTCTCTTGTTTCGGCCCCTGGCCTTGGCGTGAACGTGTTGCGCGGTATCCGAAACCTTGAACTGGGTGTGGGCATCGTCGCTGGCATCGGCATTGTTCTGCTGGCCGTGATCCTTGACCGCGTGTCCAAGGCAGCTCTCACACGGGTCGATAAGACCCAAGTCAAACATTAAGGAGCCGGTTCAATGACACAACCAATGGTCCGCCTGTCCGGGCTCTATAAAATATTTGGCGCCCGCGACAAGGACGTGTTGCAGCATGTCAAAGGAGGCATGGGCAAGGAAGAATTGCTGGCGCAGCACGGGCACGTGTTGGGGCTCAACAATATCAACGTCGATATGCAGGCGGGGGAAATCACAGTGGTCATGGGCCTGTCCGGCTCTGGGAAATCTACTCTGATCCGCCACCTGAACCGGTTGATCGAACCCACTGCGGGCGAGATCATCGTGCAGGGTGAGGACGTGATGCAACTGTCCGAGGACGGGTTGCGCCATGCTCGACAGGAAAAGATGTCGATGGTGTTCCAGAAGTTCGCGTTATTGCCGCACAAGACCGTGCTGAAGAATGCAGGCATGCCCTTGTCGGTGCGTGGCGAAGACGAGGCCACCTGCGACCGCGAAGCCGCGAAATGGCTGGACCGCGTCGGTCTGAGCGGGTTTGAGAACCATTATCCAGCGCAGTTGTCTGGTGGGATGCAGCAGCGGGTGGGCATTGCCCGGGCGCTGAGTGCAAACACACCGATCATGCTGATGGACGAGGCGTTCTCGGCCCTTGACCCGCTGATCCGGACCGACATGCAGGACCTGCTGCTCGAGTTGCAAAAAGAGCTGCACAAGACCATCATTTTCATCACTCACGATCTTGATGAGGCGCTGAAGCTGGCCGATCACCTTGTGATCCTGAAGGACGGCTTTGTCGTGCAACAGGGCGAGCCGCAGCACATCCTGCTGAACCCGAGTGATCCCTACATCGAAGACTTCGTGAGTGACATCAACCGCGCACGGGTTCTGCGGGTGCGCTCGGTTATGACCCCACTTGGGGGTGACAAAGTGCCCGCAGATGCCCATGGCGAAGTGGACGTGAACGACACGCTCGAAAGCATGATCGCTCGGTCCGGCGGGGATACGTCACACGCTTATATCGTCAAAGATGGGGAGCAGACGGTCGGCACACTGGATATGACCGAACTGGTTCGCGCTCTTGTCCCTCGCGTCGCATCCAAGGCCGGTGCGCGTCAGTCCTGACCTGCCCTGACGGCAGAGCTGGAATCCAACAGATCAGGCCCGGAAGAACCGCATGGCTGGGTCGGCCTCGATCTGTTCAAACAGCCAGTCCATAAACGTTTCGAGCTTTGGGTTGGGTGCACGTTCTTTTTGCGTCGCCAAATACCAGCGGCCTGGCTCTGGCACCGAAATGTCGAACGGTCTGACCAAGCGCCCCCTTTCAAGATCACGCGTGCAAAACGGTGCCCGTGCGATGGCGATACCGCGGTTTTTCAAAACAGCTTCCCGGACAAGTGGGTAGTTATCAAAGACCGAGCCAGATTTCATAGTGCCGCGATCTAAGCCCGCTGCCTCCAGCCAACAATCCCAATCATCCGGCTCGTTCCATGTGTTCGGGATGCTCAGCAACAGGAAATTTTTTAGCTCTTCCAGCGGCATTCCACCGCTTGCGGTTTTCAAGGCCTCCGGAGCACATACCGGGTAGATATCGGTTTCGAACAACGGGCTATAGTCAAACCGTTTGTCAAATGGTGGTGCATTGAACACGCCCACATCGAACCGGTGCATGTCATAATCACCGTCTTCAAAGGTAGAGACGATGCGCACGCGTGTGTCCGGATTATCCTGAAGAAAGTCTGCCAATCTGGGCTGTAACCACATTGTATTGAAACTTGCGTAGGACTGAACGAGCAACACGTCCGGTTCCTCAGGTGTCTGGATGCGCCGAGTGGCTTTGATGATTCCCTGAATGTGTTCGCGTATTGGCGGGTAATATTGCTCGCCAGCCGGTGTTAGCTCGACCGAACGGCTTGTGCGTTCCAGTAGTTTAACGCCGATTGTTGTTTCTAATGCTTTGACCTGGTGGCTGACTGCCGCATGCGTCACACAAATCTCGTCAGCGGCCTTTCGGAAACTCTTGTGACGTGCCACCGCCTCAAAAGCGCGCAGTGAAACCAGCGTAGGCATGTGAGTGGTCATTGCTGCATCTCCTCGATGAAATCAATTCTGCTTACCCTCAAGCAGAGTTATCCGACGACGGGCGCGAATATAGCAGGGTATAGATACTCTTTTTCATACCCTGTCAGGGGGTAGCACGCAATTCGAGGTGCGATTTGATCGGTTAGAATTTCTTGATGAAAGGAAATTCCTTTCAATTCTTCAACTGGACGAGAAATGCCAGATTAGCAGGTGAAGAAGCTCAAGGATCCCACCTTCATGCCACCATTGTCACCTTCGTCTAATGCATATGGCTATCCGTTGCTGATCAAGCACTTGTTAACCAGATCGAACATTGCGTCCGCCTGCCAAAAGATCGTCAGCGGCACCGAAATGCGGCTGAGCTACGCGGACTTGGGCAAACGCGTGCGCCAACTTGCCAATTCTTTAAAGGCCAGCGGGATACGTGAGGGCATGCGCGTCGGCGTCATGGATTGGGACACACACCGCTATCTTGAATGTTTTTTTGCGGTCCCGATGATGGGCGCGACCCTTTTCACGATCAACGTCCGTCTATCTCCTGCCCAGGTTCTTTATACTATCAACCATGGGCAGCCGGACCTGATTATCGTGCACCGCGATTTCATGCCGCTCATTGATGATATCAAATCGGGCTTCAATCGAGACATCATCATCGTGTCGATTGGAGACGGAGAAGGGTATGAAGAGTGGATAAGCGAGGCCCCAGGCTGCTTTGACTTCCCGGACTTCGATGAAAACCAAACGGCAACCCTGTTTTATACGACCGGGACCACCGGCAATCCCAAGGGGGTGAGCTATTCACACCGGCAGTTGGTCCTTCACACATTGGGACTGATCGCAGGTTTCGGCGCATGGCCCGGGAATGCCGGATTTCATCGCGGCGACGTCTACATGCCGCTGACGCCCTTGTTTCACGTCCACGGCTGGGGATTTCCATATGCCGCAACGATGCTGGGGCTGCGTCAGGTCTATCCCGGTCGATATGACCCTGACACAATCTTGCGATTGATTGCAGACGAAAACGTCACCTTTTCACACTGCGTGCCCACGGTTCTGTCAATGGTGCTCGACCATCCGGGCTGCCCACAAATTGACCTGGACAGATGGAAAGTGATCATTGGCGGGGCCGCTTTGCCGCGAGGCCTGCAGGACCGCGCCGCGGCGGCAGGCATATCCTTGCATGCGGCCTATGGGATGTCCGAAACCTGTCCGTTTCTGACGGTGGCCGATTTGTCCAGCAATGACCCCGAGATGCAGGCGCAAACCGGCTTTCCCGGCCCTCTTGTCGACCTTCGTGTTGTGACACCGGATATGCAGGACGTCCCACATGACGGCGAAACAACCGGCGAAGTTGTTGCTCGGGCTCCCTGGTTGACACAAGGCTATCTGGATAATGCGCAAGCCTCGGATGAGCTTTGGGACGGTGGGTATCTGCATACCGGGGATGTTGGGTATATCCGCGAGAATGGATCGTTGCAGATTACTGACCGCCTCAAGGATGTGATTAAGACCGGCGGCGAATGGATATCCTCACTGGCCCTGGAAAACATAGCATCGTTTTGCAGCGGCGTTGAGGACGTCGCAGCAATCGGGCTGCCGCACGCGAAATGGGGCGAAAGGCCAGTGTTGGTCGCTCAAGCCGCAAAGGATGCCGACCCGGATATTGTGCGCTTGAGAGTCATGGAAGAAATCCAGTCGCGGGTTGACGCAGGCGAGATCTCAAAATGGGCAGTTCCAGACGAGATAATCTTTGTCGCCCGCCTACCTAAAACCAGCGTCGGCAAGCTCGACAAGAAACTCGTGCGGAAAGATATTTCAACGCGCTCGGACTTTAAATCATGACAGACAAACAACGCCGTATTCAGGCGCTTATTCAATCCATTGTCACCTATCTGCAGGCTCACAGAGCTGCCACGCGCGGCGTTGATCTGACGTTGGACAAGCTGGCAGCCATGGACCTGAAGGGTGAGAGGCTCATTGATTTACCTCCCCAAGGAACCCGGCACGATGAGGTTCTGAAGAACGCCATCGCCGGGATTGTCGCCCCCGAATTGCAAGAAATCGCACGTTGTCTGAAAGCTGCCAAAGAGGATCTGGCCTGGCGCGAAGACAACGCCCAATTCTATCCACCTGATGCCGATTTGGGCGAAGGATATGCAAAGTGTAACCTGCATACTTTGCTGATTGGGCCGGACGCATGTGGGCATCATCATCCCGATTTCAGCCTTGGCATTTTCATGTTGGGTCCACGGACGCTGTATCGGGACCACAACCACGATGCGCCAGAGCTTTATCTGAACCTGTCCGAGAAATCTGGTTGGCGGTTTGGCACTCGCGATTGGCAGGATTATCCGGCTGGATCACTTATATGGAACGCAGCTGGCGAGCCCCATGCCACCCGGGTCTATGACCAGCCGTTCATCTCGGTCTTTGTCTGGCTCGAGAACGTAAATTCACCCTGCAATGTAATCCACTTCGACGATTGGGCAGAGATCGAACAAGATCTTGCCAAACAGTCCAATTGAGGTTTCCAAACATGATTTCCATTAAACACACCGAGGGTGTCGCTTTCATTGAGCTGAATGCCCCGCCAGTGAACGCTCTTGGCCTGAAGATGCGGCAGGCGCTTTCCTCGGCCATCCACGAGTTGGACGCCGATGAACAGGTCAAAGCTATCGTTCTATGCTCGGCTCTGCCGCTCTTTTGCGGCGGCGCTGACATCGCTGAGTTTCGTACAGGGGCAGTCTGGGACAAGCCGGACCTGCCAGACCTGTGTGTAACGATTGAAACCAGCAAGAAACCTATTATCGCCGCGATAGCAGGTCCCGCTATGGGTGGCGCGCTGGAGATTGCGCTTGCCTGTGATTACCGTGTCGCCACGCCGGATGCGGTGATGGGCCTACCTGAGATCAAACTGGGGCTGCTGCCTGGTGCCGGCGGCACCCAGCGACTACCCCGGATTGCCGGGCTGGAAGCGGCAACGCAAATGATCCTCTCGGGTGATCCCGTGAAAGGCGAATATGCCCTGTCTTGCGGGCTGGTCGACGCACTGTTTGAAAACAACCAGGATTTTCGCGCGCATGTTTTGGGTTTTGCCACCCGTGTCAGCCATGAGGGCGATCCAAAACGCAGTTGTGCGGATATGACCGTCACACACCCTGATCCGAAGGGATATCTGACGGGTTTCCGAGACCAGATAGCGCACACGTCCAAAAACCTTGTCGCCCCTGAACGATGTTTGGTGTCCATCGAGACCGCGTGCGAAATGCCGCTGGCCGAGGGGTTGGCACAAGAGAAGGCGGGTTTCGCTGAACTGCTCGACACACCTCAATCGCGCGCGGGGCGGCATCTGTTCTTTGCAGAGCGTGAATGCACCAAGGTTCCCGGCGTTACCCGTGCTGACCAACCACGTAGCATTTCATCGGTCGCCGTGATCGGTGCCGGAACAATGGGGCGCGGCATTGCCATCGCCTTTCTGCAGGCGGGGTATCCGGTCACGCTTCTGGAAACCACACAAACTGCGCTGGAACAGGGGCTGGATCAGGTCAGGGAGCATTTCCAACGCGCGGCCCAAAAAGGGCGGCTTAGTGCCAATCGGGCAGAGGCAATCGCCGCCAACGCCACTGGGACGCTTAGCTATGCAGACCTTGCGAAGGCCGACCTGATCATTGAAGCGGCGTTTGAAAGCATGAATGTCAAACGCCAGATTTTCGAAGCGTTGGGCCAGCACGCTAAACCCGGCGCGATACTGGCCTCAAACACATCGACGTTGGATCTTGATGAAATAGCTGCGGTCACGTCCCGTCCGGAGGATGTGATTGGTCTCCATTTCTTCAGCCCGGCGAACGTCATGCGCTTGCTAGAGGTGGTGCGGGGCGCCAAGACCGCTCCCGATGTCATTGCAACGGCAATCATGGTCGCAAAGAAGATCCGAAAGCTCCCTGTCACGGTTGGCGTGTGCTACGGCTTTGTTGGAAACCGGATGCTGGAACCATACTTCCGCGAAGGATCCCGTCTGCTTCTAGAGGGGGCGACACCGAAACAGGTGGATAACGTCCTTGAAGGCTTCGGCATGGCCATGGGCATTCATGCGATGGCAGATCTGGCCGGAGTCGATGTGGGCGCACGCGTGCGTCAGGAACGGCGTAGTGAAATCGCGCATGACCCGACATACCAGGTTGTGCAGGACAGGTTGTTTGAACTAGGCCGACTGGGTCAGAAAACCGGGCGAGGAAGCTATGTCTACGAGGGACGGACACGGGTCGAAGACCCTGAGATAGTTCAAATCAGTGCCCATTTGGCGGACCTGCATGGTGTGAAGCGCAGGGACATCGAAGATCAGGAAATCCTTGAGCGGTGTCTGTTCCCCCTGATCAACGAGGGCTTCTTGATCCTTGAAGAGGGCATTGCAACGCGCCCGGGTGATTGCGACCTGATATGGGTCAATGGCTATGGCTTTCCAAACTGGTGCGGCGGTCCGATGCACTATGCCGACGAGATTGAATTAAGCCACGTGCTGGAACGCATGACCCACTATCGGCAGTCGCTTGGCGCCTATGGCGAGATGTGGTTCACACCTGCGCCTTTGTTGGCAGAACTCGCAAAACAGGGCGTGACACTTACCGCGCATTTTGATGCCAAAAAGGAAAAATCATGAGAGAAGCCGTTATCGTCTCAACCGCACGAACCCCTATTGGGGTGGCCTTCAAAGGTGCGTTAAACAACATCAAATCCCCCACCATGATGGGTCACGCCATTCAGCACGCGGTTGAACGTGCAGGTGTGGACCCCGGTTCGATCGAAGATGTCGTCATCGGATCGGTCCTTACGGCGGGGACAGCAGGCATGAATGTCGCCCGTTTGTCGGCGCTGGCGGCGGGCCTTCCCAATACGGTGGCAGGACAGACGATCGACAGGCAATGCTCCTCCGGGTTGATGGCCATTGCGACGGCTGCAAAGCAGGTCATTGTGGATGGTCAGAACGTTGCCGTGGCGGGCGGGCAGGAGAATATTTCCGCCCTGCAGAATGCATATCTGAAATGGGCGGGCGATGAGAAAGACCCAAATGTTATCGCCCAATCAGAGCATGCCTATATGCCGATGCTGATGACGGCGGAAAATGTGGCGCGAGCTTATGGGATCAGTCGCGACGCCCAAGATGAATACGCTGCACTTTCTCAAGGCCGGACGGCCCGGGCTCAGGCCGCTGGCGCCTTTGATGACGAGATTGTCCCGATCACAGCGATTAAGCGGGTCAAGAACCGCGAAACCGGAGAGGAAACCCTGGAAGAGGTGACCTTGTCAAAAGACGAAGGCAACCGGCCGGGCACGACGGCCGAAACTCTTGACCAGTTGAACCCGGTTGTCGAAGGCGGCGTGATCACTGCCGGAAACGCAAGCCAGCTTTCTGACGGGGCCTCGGCTTGTGTTCTCATGGAAGGCAAAATGGCTGAGCAGCGGGGCCTCACACCGCTGGGTATTTATCGCGGCATGGCTGTTGCAGGAAACGCACCGGAAGAGATGGGTGTCGGCCCGATCTATGCCATTCCAAAGCTGCTGAAGAATGCAGGTCTTCGCATCGAAGAAATCGGCCTTTGGGAGCTTAACGAAGCCTTTGCCTGCCAGGTTCTCTATTGCCGCGACCATCTTGGGATCGATCCCGAAATCTACAACGTGAACGGCGGTGCGATATCGATTGGCCACCCCTACGACATGACAGGTGCGAGACAAGTCGGGCACGCTCTGATTGAGGGGAGGCGTCGTGGCGTAAAATACGTGGTGACCTCCATGTGTGTTGGCGGAGGCATGGGTGCCGCAGCACTGTTCGAAGTCGCCTGACCCCACTGAAATTAGTTCAAGCAGAGCGTTATCTGGTTCGGACATTGACATTCTGTCATCTGCGAAGGTCGCCATCTGCATGTGCTGTGTTTCATGTCGACCGGAATTGGTGATACCTCCTGAGGCGTTATGACCAATGTCACACCAACGATCCTCTCCACCGTTTCCAGCCAGTTTGTCGATGACTGGCTGGTGGCGCTGCACGCCCTGTGCCCAGAGGCGCAGATGGCGTCGCTGCTTGGCCGGTCCGGTCTGAACGCGGATACGCGCTCGCCGAATGGTCGCGTCACGCTGGATCAGATCGTTTGCCTCTATCAACTTGCCGCAGTTGAGACCGGTGATGAGATGATGGGGCTTTGGAGCAGACCCGTCAGACCAAGGGCCCTGCAACATCTTTTGACCACTGTCAGGGAAGCCACGTCTCTTGCATCTGCACTCTACCGGTTTTCGACCTTCTGGAATTTGCTGCTGGATGACTATCAGTTTGACCTGGATGATACTGAAAGCGCATTGGTGCTCACCCTGAAACCACAAGGCGACGTGCCGCTTCAGCGGTTTGGGCATATGCTGATCCTCAAACTTGCCCACGGTCTCATGTCTTGGCTGGCAGGGCATGAGGTTCCGGTTAAGGCTGTCGGTTTCGCGTTTGACCGCCCGGACTTTGATCAGGATTACGCGATCATCTTTCCTGCACCGCTGCGGTTTGGCCAGCCCGCCACCGCAATCTCGTTCGATCCGAATGCACTGGGTCCCGTGCAGACGCGCAGCACCGCTGACCTTGACCGGTTTTTGCAAAACGCGCCCCGGGACTGGATCTTCACCTCTTCGCGCGAGCACACCCAATCGCTTCGGGTGCGCACCTATCTGGGTCAAACGGGATGGGACGCGGCGACCCTGACCCAGACAGCATCCGCAATGCACATGACCCCGCGCACCCTGATCCGCAGGTTGCAGGCGGATGGCACATCGTTTCAGGCGATCAAGGATGCCCTGCGCCGCGACATTGCGATCCGCGATTTGCAGGCGGGACGCAAAAGCGTCGAGGCCATCGCACATGATGTCGGATTCTCCTCGGCTGCCAATTTTCACCGGGCCTTTCAACGCTGGACCGGAAGCACGCCCAGCTCATACCGCAAATCACAAACATAAGCGGCCATTTGTCACTTTTGGACAATTATCTGTCAGCGCACGAGATAGAGCTTAACGGGCTGGCTCGCTAAATCTTGCCGCAGAGAAGCATTTTCAGCTGAAGTTTCGCCTTCATAGCTCATCAGTCTGGCCATCCACGATTGCCGGGTTGTGGCGTCATCTGAGAACAATCGCCATTGAAAGGATCCACCAATGTCAGACAAACTCGCCACCATACTCCAGGCCGCACGCGACCACGCGGAGCAGGTCATCCTGCCCAATGTGGACGCCTGGAACGCCACGAAGACATGGCCCCGTGATGCGTCGGACAAGGCCGGGGCCGCTGGCCTGACCGGGCTCTACGCCCCCGAAGAGTTTGGCGGCCAGGGCTTGCCACTTTCAGAGGGCATTCAGGTCTACGAACAGCTGGGGCTCGGAGATGGCGCTTATGCCTTTGCCCTGTCGATGCATAACATCTGCACCTTCGCGGGCTGCGGCTATGGCACAGATACCTTCAAGGAAAAATGGGCACGGGATCTGACCTCGGGCCGCAAACTGGCGAACTTTGCACTGACCGAACCGCAATCCGGATCGGATGCCACAAACATGTATTCGCGAGCCGTGATCAATGACGACGGCACATGGACGATCAGCGGTGCGAAGGCATGGGTCAGCCTGGCGACCGAGGCTGATATCTATTTCACCGTGGTCAAAACCAGTGACGCACCCGGCCACAGGGATATGGCGATGATCGCTATTCCCGCCGACGCGCCGGGCCTCAGCTTTGGCCCGCTCTACGACACACCGTCCTACAACTTCCTGCCTCTGGCCGAGATGTATATGGACAAGGTCGTGGTGAGCGAAGACAACATCATCCTGCCCATTGGTCAGGGCCTGCAAGGTTCACTCATGGCGATCGACATCGCCCGCGTCTCAATCGCGTCAGGATGCTGTGGATTGATGCAGGCTGCCCTGGATACGGCGCTGTCCTATTCCAGGAACCGCAAGATGTTTGGCGGAAGGAACCTCGATCTGGACGGGATCCAGTGGATGCTGGGCGAGGTTGCAACAGATCTTGAAGCCTCCAGGCTGCTTTATCGCAAGGCGGCGGAATCCCTGGGCACGCCCGAGGGCCCACTGATGGCCGCTCATGCCAAACGGTTTGTGCCAGATGCCGCAGTTAAGGCTGCGAACACCTGCACGCAAGTGCTGGGCGGCATGGGGCTGTTGCAGCCATATGGTCTGGACCGTTTGTCCCGCCTTGCACAAATGCTGCGGATCGTGGACGGGACAACCGAAATCAGCCGTGTAGTTATCGGGCGGGCCCTGCAAAAACGAGCGGCAACCTTGCCTGATCTGCCAGTGCCGAAAGGATTTGGTGAGACCGGCTGAACATTCCAACCCGCTGGAGAAACGGAACCGACCTGAAAATCTCCTCAGAGATCGGTAAAATTGAAAGACCAGCCGCACATATGCGGCCGGTTACTCGATATTGCAGACCTTGGTGCAAACACAGCGAATTCACCCTTTTATCCGCGCAGCTGACTTTTAGTAATGTTTTGTCGAACGGCGGCTCGCCGGATCATTGATAAGGCGCTTCTATTCAGATTGTCGGTTCGGTCTCTTGAGCAACCGAGTGGGGATTTGCCTTTAAAGGGGTGCGACGAGGCAATCGGTCGCTCCATGAAAAGAAGGTAGTTCATTACGAATTTTTTGGTCAGTATACCGTGCCGCTGTGATATGAGTGATTTGAATTAAAAAGGTTTATCATGTGTGGATAGGTAATGTCAGATGGAGCGCCACATTGTTGTGGCGTTTCATGTGACATGACCTAAACGTTTCAATAGGTCATTTTGGCTGGTGATATGAGAATACGGCCTCGGATTTCTTCCGGGGCCGTTCGCAAGTCTGACAAGAACAGACGAATGAGATGGCGCTGGGCTGACGACATTATCAGGCTTTGATACAAGGGGCGGGAAGCGGCCGTTCGCTGCGCTACGCGCTAAGGTCTGCTGAGAGGGACAAAGCTGCCGTCGGGTCTACCAGGATGAGTGTCAGGTTCGGCGAACAACTCATTTTTTTTCGCCGTCCTCGACTGCATGCAGTCTTCTAAAAGTAGTTGGCGTCATGCCGTTTGCGCGGCGGAAGGCTCGGGTAAAATTGGCGGCATCCGTAAACCCGAGAACGGTCGCGATATCAGAAATCGACCTACTGGTCGTGACAAGAACTTCTCTTGCGTACTGTTGCCTCACGAAGCTTATCTCGCTCGTAATATTGGTCCCGTTCTCAGCTAGTCGTCGTTTCAGCTTGTGTTGGCTCATCGAAGCGATTGCCGCACATTTTGAAGCGCTCAGGTCAATCTGTTCGATGTGGGCGCGGAGCATTTGCCTAAAGGATTGAACAAACCCGTCGGCAGCCGTGTCGGGTTTCTCCACCTTGGCTAAACTGGGCAACACAGGATCCAGTTTTAGGGACAACCAAGACGACGGAAAGTGAATACTGAACCCCATTCTGTTCCCCCTCATCGGATGCATCAGGTCGAATTCCGATGGCAGAACCGTGGGGTCGCTTAAAGTAACTGTTACTTTCGATGGGTCCAGCCGATTGCGCAAAGCCCGCCGGAGAACGGCCAGGCCGAGCGCTACCATGAACGCATCGTTCTGAGCGGGCAGAATTTGGGGTGTAAAAGAGCGCGTCTCTCCAAAAACTGCCGTTTGGCCGGCTACATTAAGATGTTCTGTGACAGAACTGGCAATTTCGTTGGACCGCGCGATAAAGATCGACAGAAAGTCTCCCACTGTTGACGCGCGTGCCTCAGCGTCCTCAAGTATCGTCCATCCCTGAACATCGAGTTTGCTTCCAACGCGGGCCCCAAAAAAGGGATCTTCGGCAGACTTGGCGGCGTTCTCGACAAACTGGTGGATGACCATGACGTGAACTGAGAGGTCGGCCTCAAAGATTGCACCCTCAGTTAACCCGACGCTCTCAAACACTGGTTCCGGGTCAATACCGCATTCGCGGAGTTCCGCGGCGAAGGGGCGCAAAACGCTCAGTTTTACAAGTGGTAAAGTGTGCTTCATCGATTCAGTGTTCGCTTTGATTGTCAGTTTCATCCTAGCGTCTCAGAACGACCCAAGGGGAATAAACTGCTCTAATTAGTCCCTATGGGGCAAGAAACTGCCCTAACCGCGCTTCGAAGACAGGCGATGGTTCCGTCAATCGTTATACTGTCTCTCAGTTCAAACGCCCCAAGCACAGGGGCTGATCCAATGGGAGATGGATATGAAAAGTACTCTGCAATCTGTTGCGGGTGTTTTGCTCGCGACAGCAACGGCTACGTCGGCGCTCGCTCAGGTAGAGGCTTCTCCGGCACTGGTTCTATTCACGAACTGTGCGGTGTTTGATGGTTTCACCGAAAACTTGATTGAAGGGCAAAATGTTCTGATTGAGGGCAATCTGATTTCGGCTGTCGGCGATACGTCACTTAACGCAGAAGGTGCAAACCAGATTGACTGCGATGGACGCACTTTGATGCCTGGGCTGATCGATGCGCACTCACATCTTTACCTGAACATTAGTGGCGGCCTTGGTGCCGTGGAGGCTGCAACCTGGGACGAAATTGCAGTGCGCGCGGCGCACATGGCCAATGAATACCTGTATAGCGGGTTTACCAGCGTACGCGAAATGGGCGGCGGAGGGTCGGGTGTAAAGAAGACGGTCGATGCGGGTCTGATCGATGGCCCACGCATTTACCCGGCCGGTGCCTTTCTCTCACAAACATCGGGCCACGGCGACTTTCGGACCGCATCCATGCGCAACCCGAACTTGCCTCCCTATGCCAATGACAGCAATGCGCAACGTCTCGGAATCACGTATGTGGCAGACGGTGTAGATGGTGTCATGGCCGCTGTTCGTCAGAACCTGTCTCAGGGGGCCACTCAGATCAAAATGATGGCGGGAGGTGGCGTCGCTTCGATTCTCGATCCACTTCACACACTTCAATACCAACCCGAAGAACTCGAAGCGGCGGTACGCGTTGCAGCCGATTGGGATACCTATGTCGGCGTTCACGTTTTCTCTGACGAGGGAATTACGCGTGCCATTGAGGCGGGTGTAAAAAGCATCGAACACGGCTTTTTCGCCAGCCGGGAAACACTTCAGCTGATGAAGGACAATGATATCTTCCTTGTCTCTCAGATGACTGGAATATCCCCTTATATCGAGCAGAACCCGGGCCTTCAAACCAAGGAAAACCAAGCGAAACTCGCTTTGGCAACTGAATTTTCCAAGGATTTTGTCGAGAACGTCAAGGAAATCCAACCAAAAATGGCGTTCCAGTCTGACATCGTTTTTGCCCCCGCTGAACTATTCAGGACACAAATGGATCACGAAAAGTGGTTCCACGCTGAACTGTTCGGCAATCATGCAATGCTTGTTGCGGCAACCTCTTCGGCTGGGGAACTTCTGGCATACTCTGGAAAAGCCAATCCATACCTCGAAGGTCCTCTCGGTCTGATTGCGGAAGGCGCTTACGCTGACGTTCTAGTTGTCGATGGAAACCCACTTGAAGACATAAGTGTGATCGGCGGCAACGAGAAATGGTACGACGCCGATCCGCGCCCTCGTGACATCCCGACAATGCGACTAATCATGAAAGATGGCGTGATCTACAAAAATACTCTGAACTGACCAATAAGCGTGGCGGCTTGAAGAAGGTCGCCACGCGTTTCCGGCATCTGATTCCTCAAGTGACTGTCTAGATCGCATTTTTTAACAACAAACATTCCTGAGGATAGTGTACCGGAGCCATACCCTGAAGGGCAATGGAGGAGATCACCGAAAGCGGCCATTAATGTGTGTTGCGGAAAGTGTAACTTTGGGGCTTGTTCCGGACCTTAGCTGCGATCCGCATTAAGGTCCGCTAAGGGCCGGAAACCCCTTGTGGTTTATCTCTGCATCGGATTCTGGAGCTAGATGACCAGCTGCACCACGCCAGTGACGCTTGCAGGTGCCACTCCGTTGGCGATAATTCTTTGTTTGGCTTTGGTCGAAAGCGTTTCGCCCTTCAACATAGACTTGGCATTGACCGCGAGCGTCACCATTGCTGCAATTCCCATACTAAACAGAATGTCTGCTTCAGCGTCGTGGTCTAGCTTGTGATGGACAGTGGTGGTGCCGCTGGTAGGCTCGGCGTGTCCGTCGTCAGATAAAGTTGGACATCATATCGGTCTGGCGCGCGGTGTCGCCGGACAACCGGCGCTTCCCTGCTGCAAGGAATTCTTTGGACCAGCTGTCATACAGGCTCGCTGCAATGCCCTCACGGCGGCAGAGAACCGCGATGCTCTACTCGTCGCGCAGACCGGCCAAAACAATGCGGATATTCTCTTCAGATGAATAGGTTTGGCGCTTCTAGCGGCGGATGTTCTTGACCACCTTCTTGTCGGCATCATTCGATGTAGCCGTCTTCTTCGTCATCTCGATGGTCCAGCGATAAGATGAACCAGAAACCCTCCGTTATTCAAATTCTCAAAGCTGTCCAGCAAGTGCTGACGTCAGAGAATGTGGTTTTTTTACATTAATAACATTAACTTAAATGACGCTCTTCCGCGATTCTGGGCGGGAAAGAGCACAAGCGATTTGTGCATTTTTTATAAATAGTATTTATTACTTGACTGGTAGGACTTTATTGTTTCTGATGGCCTGACTAAATCGGAGGAGAGACACGTGCAGCCTGAAGGTGCAACTATTCTTGGCGACTGGGGGACGACCAATGTGCGGTTGTGGCTGGTCGGAGATGATGGGGTCATTCTCGACTCACTGACTACTCAAGATGTCGAAAATGTGTCTTCCGGTAAGACCTCCAAAGAGGCTTTTGACAGAATAACCCAACACTGGCGTCGATCGGCAGCGCCCCGCTTCGCAATTCTGTGCGGCATGATTGGGCGCAAAGGGGGGTGGATTGAAGCCCCCTATCTGCCGACAGACCGCTGGCGCGCGTTGGCTGGCAATCTGGTGAGAAAATCCAACGGTGCCATGGATATTTTTGTTGTGCCTGGCCTCAGAACGCTTCGGTCAGATGACGTCATGCGGGGCGAGGAAACGCAGATCCTAGGGTTTCTTGATGAAACGCCAGAGTTCACTGGCGCTGTCTGCTTGCCAGGCACACACAGCAAATGGTGCGAATTGTCGCGCGGAGAGATCACAGGTTTTCGAACCGAAATGACCGGAGAGTTGTTTGGTTTGTTGTCAAAAAGATCGACCTTACATGATGCGATTGTAGCTGGGCACAATGAAAAGGCGTTCGATTGCGGCGTAGAAGAAGGATTGAATACCTCTGATGCGATGCAGGGCCTCTTCAGTATCAGGGCCAACTGGCTTTTAAAGAATACCGAACCCGAAGTTGGGTATTCTCGCTTGTCCGGGATGCTTATTGGGGCTGAAATCGCTCGAAGGGCTTGCGCCAGTGGTATTCAAGAGGCCGCCATTATCGGCTCCGACAGTCTGGCTGCGCTGTATGAGCGCGCACTGAAGCAGGCCGGAATTTCATCGACGATGTACTCAGGTGAGCGTCTTGTGGTGCGTGGTCTACAAAGGATCGCGCGGGACGCCCGGGAGATGGTCGATGGCTGAACTGGTCGCAATCTTGCGGGGCCTGAAGTCGACGGACGCGCTGGCGATAATGAACGCGCTGGTCCACGCGGGTGTTCGCACAATCGAAGTTCCCCTCAACTCACCAAACCCTTTGAAAAGCATCGAGGTGATGGCAAGGAATGCCCCCGATGATGTGAAAATCGGTGCAGGCACCGTCTTGAGACCCCAAGACGTGAAATCGGTGGCCGATGCAGGTGGCCGTCTGATCGTTGCACCAAATATGGATGTTAACGTCATTTGTGCCGCAAAAGAACACGGGCTTGAGGTCCTGCCCGGCGTAGCAACGCCAACGGAAGCCTTTGTAGCACTGAATGCAGGCGCTGATGGGCTTAAACTCTTCCCTGCGCATGTCGTGGGGCAAGCTGGGCTTGCTGCGATGCGGGCGGTGTTGCCCGCAAGCGTCCGAGTTTTTGCCGTCGGTGGTGTTGGACCAGAAGATTTCGGAAGTTGGATCGCATCAGGCGCTTCAGGCTTCGGGATCGGCTCTTACATCTTTAAACCCGGAGACACACCCGACTTCGTTGGAAAGCGTGCAGCACTGGCCATCAAAGCACTGAACGTAACCGGTGGGGTCGCGTTGTGAAACACACCGTCTTTGATGAGCGTAAGTGCCAATTGGGAGAAGGGCCATTTTGGCACCCGGGCCAGCAAGATCTGTTCTGGTTCGATATTCTGGATAAAAAATTGCTGAGTTCCTCGAACGAATGGGACTTGCCACGCGCCGCATCAGCGGCGGGCTGGATCGACACAAACACACTTCTGCTCGCGACGTCGTCTGGGCTCGAAACATTTGACCTTGTCACCGGTCGTTGCGTCCTGATCGAGGCCGTGGAGGCAGAAAACCTGCGGACCCGGTCCAACGATGGTCGCACTGATCCACTAGGCGGGTTTTGGTTTTCAACTATGGGATGGAACGCAGAGACAGGTGAGGGGTCAATCTATCGATACGCAGGTGGAGAGGTTCGAAAGCTTGTCGAAGGCGTGACAATTCCAAACGCGATCTGCTTTTCACCATGTGCGAACTGGGTCTATTTTGCAGATACGCCGACACAAAAAATTTTTCGCCAACAACTTGATCCGGTCTCAGGTTGGCCTGTCCAAAATGCTACCTTGTTCGTTGACCTGTCAGCCACGGATAAAAACCCTGACGGCGCCATAACGGACAGTACGGGCAATCTTTGGGTTGCGATGTGGGGCAGTTCGGAACTTCTCGGCTTCTCGGCCGAGGGTGCCGAAATTGACAACATCATTCTGCCTACACCTAATGTCACATGCCCGGCATCTGGTGCAGAAGGTTCGTCAGATATCTTTGTTACAACAGCACTCTTTGGGATGCCGCAAGACGCTGGAACGCAAGGGAATCCGGCAGGAAAAACTTTTCTCATTAAGGATGCCTTCCCAGGCCATTCAAACGTGCCCGTAAAGATTGCCGGGCTAACTTCGGACCCGACAGTATGAAAATAACAAAAATAACGCCCCACATTTGCAACGCCGGAATGCGGAATTGGATTTTGGTCAAAGTGGAAACCGATGAGCCAGGCATTTTTGGCTGGGGGGAGGCCACTCTTGAATGGAAAACCCGCGCAGTCACAGGTGCCATCGAAGACTTGGCGCCGCTGATGGTGGGAACGGACCCCCGGGATATCGAACAGGCGATGCAACGCATGCTCCGACACGGGTTCTGGCGTTTGGGCGTTGTCGGTATGAGTGCGGTCAGCGGGATCGAAATTGCGTTGTGGGACATTCTAGGCAAATCTCTGAACACGCCTGTCTGGCGCCTGCTTGGAGGCAAGACCCGCGATCACTTGCGTAGCTACACGCATCTTGGGTTGGGAAATCAACAGGCAGTTTACAACACCGATACAGTTTCTTCGCTTCGGGACCGCGCAGAAGAGGTCATCGAACTCGGCTATGACGCGGTCAAGGTGGTGTGCGTTCCCTATACGCATTACCTAAGCAGCCAGTCGTCGATCAGGGAACTAGACAAGATGTTCTCGACCCTTCGAGATGCGATTGGCAATCAAGTCGATATCATGGTGGATTTTCATGGTCGTCCGGCATCTGTCGCTGCGGCCCGTCCCTATATCGACGTTCTGGCGCAATACGGCATCATGTTTGTCGAAGAACCTGTGCCGCCGGAGGACATCGCCGGCCATGCCGTGCTAACCGCCGAGGGGAAGATCCCTATTGCGAGCGGAGAGCGCCTTATCGGGAGGCGTGAGTTTGAGCCCGCTATCAGAGCGCGTGCCTTTGATATTGCGCAGCCCGATATCGTTCATGCCGGTGGTATTTGGGAAACCCGCAAGATTGCAGCACGGGCTGAAACAGCAGGTATTGGTCTGGCACCACATAACCCATTGGGCCCGATTGCCGGCGTAGCTGCGCTGCATTTTGGTATCGCGACGCCAAATGTTGTGATCCAAGAGGAAATGGTTGGTGCCGTGCCGTGGTATGACGACGTTGTATCCTGGCCAATCAAACGCAAGCCCGGGCGTTGGGATGTTCCGCATGAACCGGGTCTGGGCATCGTTGTCGATGAAAAAGCCATCGCAGCACATCCTTTCGTACAAGAACCTTTTGCAACAGCGGATGCCGTTGGTGCCGATGGTTCGATTTTGGACTGGTAGAAACATGCAGCGATTGAGTGGAAAATCAGCCATTATTACTGGGGCCGGACGCGGAATCGGGGCGAGCATAGCATTGCGCTTTGCCCAGGAAGGAGCTTCGGTCGCACTCTTTGAAATCGACGATACGACAGGATCTGAGCAAGCCGCCCAGATCGCTAAAATCCATGATCGTTGTGCCTTTTTCAAATGCGATGTGACTGATCCGGAAAGCGTCGAGGCAGCCGTAGCCGAGGCACAAGCGACATTTGGCCCCGCGAACGTTCTGGTCAACAACGCCGGGTCAAATGTGTTTCACAAACCACACGAAATGCCGGCTTCGGAATGGGACAGATGCCTGCGCCTAGATTTAGACGCAGCGTGGATTTGCGCACGGGCCGTGCTGCCCGCTATGCGGGAGCAACAGCGGGGCAGTATCATCAATATTGCGTCAACCCATTCCTTTCAGATCATCCCTCATACCTTTCCATATCCGGTGGCCAAACATGGCTTGATCGGGCTGACCCGCGCTTTGGGGATTGAATATGCCCACGAAAACATCCGCGTGAATGCGATTGCACCGGGATACATCGAAACACAGCTGGCGCTGGATTATTGGGCGGGATTTCCGAACCCGGAAAAAGAGCGTCAGAAGGCCCTGGATTTGCATCCACCCAGGCGCATCGGTCAACCGGTTGAGGTCGCAAATACAGCGCTATTCCTGGCATCTGACGAGGCCACGTTCATCAATGCAGAGACCATCACAATCGATGGGGGACGTTCAAAGATCTACCACGACTAGTTTTTTAGAGGAGGAAAAGACATGAAACTGTTTATTAAAACCTCAGCGACCATTGCGGTTGCTGTCGGTATCGTTGGTGCAGCCGCCGCGGAGGATATTCGGATTGGCTACATCAATAAGATGGGCGATCACCCATGGTTTGTCGCTGAAGTCGAAGGCGCGCGTGCCGCGGCCGAAGAGGCAGGAGCAAGCTTTACGGTTCAGGACGTGCAATTCAATGCGGACCTTGCCATTACAGCGCTCGACACCATGATCGGTGACGGGGTGGACGGCATCGCGATTGTTGTCCCGGATCGCGGTATTGGCCCGGTTGTGGCCGCGCGCGCCGCCGAAGCAGGCATCAAGCTTGTTGCCGTGGACGATGATATCTACCATCAAGATGGAACAAAAATCCCATTCGTTGGACTTGATTCATACAACATCGGTCAGGCCGTTGGCGTTGAATTGGCGCGCCAGTTTGAAGCCTCGGGCTGGTCTGCCGACAGTGTCATGTTGGCATCCATCGAAGATCGCAAAGCCGACACTTGCATGCAGCGCAACAAGGGCGCAGAGGATGCGCTTCTTGGAGCTGCGACAGACCTCACCGAGGATCAAATTGTTCGCATTGCTTATGACAACACCATGGTGAATGCGATTGATGTCATGACCACCACGTTAACCGCCAATCCGCAAATTCAACATTGGATATTCTATTCTTGCAATGACGACGGTGTTCTTGGCGCGGCGCGCGCAATGGAAAACTCGGGCTACGGTGCTGATCAGGGCATCGGAATCGGTATTGATGGAAGCCGCGCGTGTGATGCGTTTGGCAATGGGCGAGAGTCCGCCTTCCGTGGCACTATGTGGTTTAATGCCGCCAACCACGGCAAAGATGCGGTCAATTTGCTTATTGATGCAATTCGCAACGGCACCGAGATGCCAGAGAACTCGTTCTCTCAACCCGAACTGGTAAATATGGGTAACTTTGCAGAATACGAAGACGGTCTGTGTAGCTAAATATCCCAGTGGCAGCCGGGGAATGCTGGCTGCCACCCATCCAAAGAAAGGGTGCGGAATGCAAAATATCATTGAAATGACAGGGATTTCCAAGCGATTTGGCGTTGTGCAGGCTCTCGAAGATGTCGATCTGGTGTTCCACCCCTCAAAGGTGCTTGCGCTGGTGGGCGAAAACGGAGCTGGCAAGTCAACGCTGATGCGTATTCTTGAAGGTGTCTTCCCACCGGATACAGGGACTGTGGCCGTCGACGGCCAGCCCGTCAGCTTTTCTGAATCGCGCGAGGCCCATGAAACGGGTATCCGCGTCATTCATCAGGAACCTGAAATTGTTCCCGAAATGACCGTTGCAGAGAATATCTTTATCGGGGCAATGCCGCGCAAAGCCGGCTACCTTTTGGACCGCGCGGATATGCTGCGGCAAACAAGGGAACTCCTGACAGATTTCGGAATGGAGAATGATCTTCGCCCTGAGGGAAAATGCGACAAACTGGGGCCCGCACAAAGGCAAATGATTGAGATCATACGCGCAGTCCGTGCCGGTGGCCGATTGATCGCCTTTGATGAGCCCACGTCCTCGCTTACGGATGACGAAGCCCGACGCTTGTTCAAAATTGTGCGCCGCCTGCGTGATGAGGGCGCCGCCATCATTTATATTTCGCATCGGTTGAACGAAATTATCGACCTTGCGGATCAGGTATCTGTTCTGCGCGATGGTCGGATTGTCTCCACGACGTCTATTGGCGAAGAAACAGCCGATACGATTGCCCAAAAGATGGTTGGACGCGAGTTGAACACACTGTTCCACCGCACATCCAAAGTGCGCGATGATCTTATCTTGCAGGTTGAAGGCATGAGTTCCGAAGCCGTGAAAGATGTGACTCTGAATATTTATGCCGGTGAGGTCGTCGGCCTCGGCGGACTGATGGGAGCTGGTCGATCCGAGTTGGCCAAAGCGATCTTCGGTTATGATCATATCTTGGAAGGCCGCGTGATCATGGGGGGCAAAAAACTGCCTTCCGGAAACACCGCCGCAGCTATTCAGGCAGGGATTGGATTTGCCCCCGAGGATCGCAAACATGAAGCCCTGCTGTTAATGCGCTCAATCCTTGAAAATGCCTCTATGGTTATCCCCGACCTTGTGTCGACCTGGTGGTTCTTTAGCCGCAAGCAAGCAACACAGGTCGTCGGCGAAGCTGCAAGGGCAATGAAGATCAAAGCGCCTAGCCTTGATACATTGGTCTCGGATCTGTCGGGCGGAAATCAGCAAAAGGTTGTTCTGGCGCGTTGGCTTGCTCGTTCGCCTAAACTGCTCATCCTGGATGAGCCTACACGGGGCATCGACGTCGGTGCCAAATCCGAAATTTATAAACTCATCGACGATCTGGCCGCGCGCGGGATCGCTATTCTTTTGATCTCTTCAGAAATGCCAGAGCTGATCGGCCTCGCAGATCGCACCATCGTTATGGCCGAAGGTCGCGTGCAAGCCGAGTTGACCGGTGATGAGATCACCGAAGAAGAAATCCTGAAATACGCAATGTCCGAAACGACAGCTGCAGCCTGAATGAAACGAGAACAACATGTCAAATGAAACGCTAAACACCAGCAGCGCCCACGCCCGTCAGTCTTTCTACGAGGTGACCGTCGGAAGGGTCGGCATCCATAACCTCAGCCTTATTCTTGCATTGCTGGTCTTGGTTGCTGTCTTCGGATCGTTGCGCGGTGATGTCTTCTTTTCGACCAGAAATTTGGTGAATATGGGGATGGGCATTGCCATCCTTGGGGTATTGGCGATTTCGCAAACGGCCGTGATTGTGTCTGGTGGGTTGGACATCTCGGTGGGGTCGATCGTTGGGCTGACAACCGTTGCGGTTGCCTCAACGATACAAGCAACTGAAATGGCAGGCATGGGTATTGCAGCTGGCGTGCTCGTCGGAGCAATGGCTGGTTTGGTGAATGGTATCATCATCACCTATGGTCGTGTTAATGCTGTGATTGTAACGCTCGGAACTATGGCCATTTTCCGGGGAATCGCCTTTATCATCTCTAACGGTCAGTCGATTTCAATCTTCAATGACAGCTTTCGTGTGATCGGTATCGGCCGGTTTCTAGGCATTCCATTCCCGATTTGGATTCTCATCGCAACAGCCGTCGTGTTTCAGATCTTTCTCGCCAAGTCGATTGTCGGTCGTAATTTTTATGCCATCGGTGGCAACCCGGTTGTTGCAAAATTCGCAGGCGTCAATTTGAACCGCTACCGGGTCGGAATCTATGCGATGAGCGGCGCAGTTGCCGGTATTGGTGGGGTCTTGTTGGCAGCTAGAACCGGGTCTGGCCAGCCAGTTTCAGGCTCGCAGGGGCTAGAACTTGAGGCAATCACAGCGGCATTTTTAGGTGGGTGCGCAATGCAGGGCGGGAAAGGAACCGTGGCTGGTGCGTTGCTTGGCGTCGCAATTATCGGAATTCTGAACAACGGCATGATCTTGACGTCCGTACCGACCTTTTACCAGTTGCTCGCAAAAGGCTCGCTGCTGATCCTCGCCGTTATATTTGCGGAGTATCAACAGAATAAGAATTGATTTATGATCTTTGGTACGACCCACCGTCACAGGTGGGTCGTTTCAAATTGAAAGGCGTAAGCGTTGAAAGATCATGATAGCCAGCCCAAACACGCAAGGCTGACTCGCGAAATTGGGGTTAAGATTTTGACAGGGGAATACCCTGTTGGCCATAGGTTACCGGCCGAAGCCGAACTTATCGAACAACTCAAGGTGTCGCGCACCGCATTGCGTGAAGGGCTGCGAACGCTGTCGGCAAAAGGACTGGTTGTTTCGCGTAAACGGCTCGGAACTCTCGTGAGCGAACCCAGCAAGTGGAACCTGCTGGATGTCGACGTTCTTTCGTGGATGGACAAAACAGCCATTCATAGTGATTTTTTACACCAAGTCGGCGAAGCGCGCCTTATTTTCGAACCCCAAGCCGCGCGTCTTGCCGCTCGTCGCGCAACTGCCGCGCAAGTAGCCGAGATTGAGCGAGCGTTTTTTGCAATGAAATCCGCAGTGGAACAAACCGACCGAATTGACGCTGATCTCGCATTTCATGTGGGAATACTTGCGGCCTCTCAAAACCACGTTCTACAAAATCTCGGCGCAATTATCGGAACCGCGCTGCGCGCTTCATTCGAAATCTCTGATGAGGCAGCTGAAAACTATAAAAACACCTTGGATTTGCACGGGGCTGTTTTGCAATCCATCCGGCGCCAAGATGAAACTGCAGCATGTGACCGGATGTTTGAGCTGTTGGAAAAGTCGATGGCTGACTTAGGCCTTCAGGAGCCGTTGCAAGCGGAGTAAGTTTTTTTCGCCAATCATTCCAATGCTGAAGTTATGCAAACCAGACGAGTAACGAGAAACGGCGAGGGGGCCACTTAAGCTCTGAATGGTAAAGCTTACTAAACTGACTGCAGGCACTGCTTGCTTGGAACTCGCACCTGAGATCGGTGGCGCAATCGCGCGTCTAGATGTCGGGGGCAAACCGTTATTGAGACGTTGGACAGGTGACGAAACCGATCCGTTTTCCCTTGCGGGCAATGTTCTAATGCCTTTCTCAAATCGTATTTCCGGCGGCGGTTTCACCTGGAATGAAACGTTCTATCCGCTTGGGCCAAATTTTGAAGGTGAGCCGAACCCTATCCACGGCGATGGCTTTCTCAAGTCTTGGGGTATCACGAAATCGGGCACTTCAGCGCAGATGACTTTGCTAAACGGTGAAATCGGACCTTGGAAATATCGGGCGCGACAAGACTTTCATCTTACGCCTGACCAGTTAAAAGTCACCCTGACGATACAAAACACAGGTTTGTATTCTTTGCCCTTCGGCCTTGGGCTTCACCCATGGTTTCCGCGCAACTCTGGCACACGTATATCCTTTTCAGCCAAAAGTGTCTGGCTAGAAAATACATCTTACTTGCCTACCAAAGAACTTAATTTGTCATCTGCGCCAGCTTGGAGTTTCGAGCATGCGCGCAGTCTCCCAGCGACATGGATGAACAACTGTTACACCGGCTTTTGCGGTAGTGTGCGCATTGATCAGACCGCAGCTGCCGTTTCCTGCACCATCACATGCGATCAAAGCTTGGAATACGCGCATATTTTTTCTCCTGGAGAAGCGTCAGATTTCTTTTGCTTCGAACCGGTAACGCATCCAGTAGACAGTCTCAATTTGCCAAGGCAACCGGGCCAACGCGAGCTGAAAACTGGAGGTACGCTTGCGACTTCAGTCATCTTTTCATGGAAATGAGATGAAAGCATGCGATCATTCGCTATGGCCGACGTTACGCGGCAATGGTGGTGATGGTTTGGCCAAATTTGCAAGAGAAACCATGCTTAGACTTAATGTACATACTCTGTGCCTTTTGGAGGCCAATTAGTAACATTCAAATAGGGTTCACACTGAAAATACTGAGCTACGCTAGGCCATATGGGCAAACTATGGGTCATTGAACATGACCTTTGGCCCTATCTGAGCCATTTCATAGATGCCGCACCGGTTCTCGGGGCGGCATTTTTCTATCGGAATGGGACGGTAACTGTACAGATGTTCAGTCAATCCTACTGTCGGAGCGAGGAGCGCTGCTAACATCTGTTCAGCAATTATGACTCAATTGGTAAAAAATTAACTTTTTGGATTTGAAAAGGTCTTCACGGCGTGATTCGTGACTGCTACAGATATTCTATAAAAAGAATAAAGAGGCAGGAACACAGGTATGGAAACGGGCTTTCGTGGCACGTTTGTTCTCTCCTGGTCCCAAACAGAAGTAGACGGTCAAAAGGCCGCTGCAACTGACGCAGTAATGGTTGGCGCAAGCTGGCGATGGTCCGGAGAGGCCGTTCGGGTCGATGGCCCGGGCAATATATTACTATTGGGGTCCGCGAGCGGGGCAGGTAGCGAACGTAAACGTGCGGCACAGGCTGTGCGCAAACTGGTTGGTGCGGCGATGGGCCCGCAGCTTGATCTTGGCGCACTGGATGTCGATGAACCACTGGCAGACAGCGGATTTATCCTCACCGATGGGGCGCAGACCTATACGGCGTCTTTCATTGAAACAGGCCCGTCCCACCTGCCGCTGGTGATGTTTCTGGATGAATTGCCACCGCAAGACAAAGAGCTTTGGATTGTGCATCGGGTGCTTGATGAGCGTCGCAAATCCGGCAGCACCGAGGTGCCCCAGGGTGTTATCTGTTTTACCGCTGACACGCAGATCCTAACCGAACGCGGGGCTGTTGCGGTGCAAGAGCTGACCCTTGGCGATCGGCTTCAGACCAAGGACGACGGGTTTCAGCCGGTGCAATGGATCGGCCAACGCCGGATCAGTGGGGCGCGGCTCTATGCGATGCCGCAATATCGTCCTGTCCGCATTCGAGCCGGCGCTTTGGGCGACGGGGAGCCGGACTCTGATTTGCTGGTCTCGCCAGATCATCGTGTGTTGGTCCGCGGGGAGTCGGCACGCCTGTTGTTCAATACCGACGAGGTTTTGGTCGCGGCGCGCGATCTGATTGATAACCGCACGGTCTTACGTGATTTTGCCCGGCGCGAAGTGACCTACTATCATCTGATGCTGGATCGTCATCAGATCGTTTGGGCAAATGGCGTGGAGACCGAAAGCTTCCATCCGGCCAATGCGCCACTGGATGCCATCGAGGGCGCGCAACGGGATCAGCTTTTGGCTGTTTTGCCGCAAGCGATGGAGGACCCGCATACCTATGGCGATTATGCACGGCGTAATCTGTCTTGCTCAGAGGCTGCGATACTTTTGCATAAAGCCGCCTAAGGGGCGTGCCGCGCTGGGGGCGCTGCCCCCAGACCCCTAGGATACTTTCAGAACAAAGTAAGTAAAACGCCGCTTTGCAGGCCGGTGCTGTCCGCTTTAAGCTGGGGTCATGATCCGGCGCGAAACTCTGTCCGGCGCAAACGCTGCTTTGGCCGTTGACACCGCAGAGACTCCCTGTATAAGCCCGCTGTTCCCGATCCGAGTGGTCGGGGATTTTCATTGGTGTTGGTGGCCCCCGCAAGGGGATGCCTGTCAGTCGCAAGACGAAGGACAACGCCCTTCATATGCGCCTTTTGGGGCGCGCTTTAACGAAGGAGATCAGCCGTGACCAAACGCACGTCTGCCAAGTACAAAATTGACCGCCGTATGGGCGAAAACATCTGGGGCCGTCCGAAGTCCCCTGTGAACCGTCGCGAATATGGCCCCGGCCAGCACGGTCAGCGCCGTAAAGGCAAACTGTCCGATTTCGGTATCCAGCTGCGCGCCAAGCAGAAGCTGAAAGGCTACTATGGCGACCTGACCGAAAAACAGTTCCGCCGCATCTTTAGCGACGCTGAGCGGGTAAAAGGCGATACCGGTGAAAACCTGATCGGTCTGCTGGAAAGCCGTCTGGACGCACTGGTGTATCGCGCCAAATTCGTTCCGACCGTTTTTGCGGCTCGTCAGTTCGTAAACCACGGCCATGTGACCGTGAACGGTCAACGCGTGAACATCCCGTCCTACCGCGTCAAAGAAGGCGATGTAGTCGAAGTTCGTGACCGCTCCAAGCAGTTGGCTGTTGTTCTTGAAGCCACACAGCTGGCCGAACGCGATGTGCCTGACTACCTCGAAGTTGATCATTCCAAACTGACCGCCACTTTCGTGCGCACCCCTGGTCTGTCTGATGTGCCTTATCCGGTCATCATGGAACCCAACCTCGTGATCGAATATTACGCCCAGAACTAAGTTCTGTGCTATAAGACAAGGGGAGGGCTGCGCATTCGGCGCGGCCCTCTTTTCTTTTGGGCCATTTGTTGCCCCTGCCGTTATGAAAGCCTGAGATGACCGAATTTGCTGGTGTTCCCGCCCCGTTGAACCAAGCGCTGACTGCGCGTGGATATGAAACACTGACCCCTGTTCAAGAGGCGGTGATTGCAGAAGAGCTTATTGGTGCGGATGCATTGGTCTCTGCGCAAACGGGTTCCGGTAAAACGGTTGCATTCGGTCTGGCGATGGCACCGGATCTGCTGGGTGAAGACGATCGCTTGCCGCGTGCCGGCACGCCGCTGACTCTAGTGATTGCGCCGACGCGCGAACTTGCCATGCAGGTGCAGCGCGAATTGGCGTGGCTGTATCAGCCTGCGGGCGGCATTCTGGCAAGCTGTGTCGGCGGTATGGATGCCCGCGCCGAGCGTCGCGCGCTGGATCGTGGCGCGCATATCGTTGTTGGCACACCGGGCCGTTTGCGCGACCATATCGAGCGCGGCGCATTGGATTTATCCGATCTGCGGGTGGCCGTGCTGGACGAAGCCGATGAAATGCTGGATCTGGGCTTTCGCGAAGATCTGGAATTCATTCTGCAGTCCGCCAATGACAACCGCCGCACCCTGATGTTCTCGGCGACCGTGTCCAAAGGCATTGCACAGCTGGCCAAAACCTATCAACGCGATGCCGTGCGCATTGCGACAACCGGTGCGAAAGACCAGCATCAGGACATCGACCATCAGGCGATTTTGGTGGCCAACCACGACCGTGACAACGCGATTATGAACCTGTTGCGCTTCCACGAAGCCCGCAACGCGATCGTTTTCTGTGGCACACGAATGATGGTGAACCATCTCACATCGCGCCTGTCCAATCGCGGGTTTTCGGTTGTGGCTCTGTCTGGCGAGTTGAGCCAGTCCGAACGCTCCCATGCGTTGCAGGCGATGCGCGATGGCCGTGCGCGGGTTTGTGTGGCCACGGATGTGGCGGCGCGCGGGATTGACCTTCCCGGTCTTGAGCTGGTGATCCACGCCGATCTGCCGCAAAATGTCGAGGCTTTGACCCACCGTTCCGGCCGGACTGGCCGGGCAGGGGCCAAGGGCACCTCGGCACTGATCGTTACCCATTCCACCCGCAAAAAAGCACAGCGTTTGCTGGGCTGGGCCAAACTGACGGCAAAATGGGTCGAAGCGCCAACAGCGGAGGCGGTTCGGGCCAAAGATGCAGAGCGCATGTTGACCGATCCGGTACTGACCGCTGCCCCTGAAGGTGACGAAGCCGAATGGGCGCAGAAGCTGTTGGATCAATATTCCGCTGAACATCTGGCCGCCGCTTATGTGCGCCAATACCTGAGCCAGCGTTCTGCACCGGAAGACATCGCCGCGACCGATGTGTCGCGTGAAGCAAAGGCGCCGGTGAAACGCGATGAATTCAAAAACTCGCTTTGGGTCAGCCTGTCGATCGGCCACGACCAAAAGGCAGAGCCGCGTTGGCTTTTGCCGACTCTGTGTCGCGCGGGCGATCTGGATAAATCCGATATTGGCGCAATCCGTGTCATGGGGCAGGAGTCGTTTGTTCAGTTGAACGCCGATGCCGAGGATCGTTTCTTTAAGGCCATTGGTTCCGACCGCATGCTTGAAGATGAGATCAAAGTTACCAAGCTGGATAAAGCCCCCGATCTGCCCGCCCGCGGTCCCCGCGATGGCGGCGGCCCTCGTGGGCCAAAGCGCGAGTTTGGCGATAAACCCCGTGGCCCGAAAAAAGATTATGGTGATAAGCCACGCGGTCCTAAAAAGGATTACGGCGACAAGCCACGCGGTCCGAAGAAAGACTACGGTGACAAACCCCGTGGGCCAAAGAAAGATTACGGCGATAGCCCGCGTCCGGCACGCGCTGAAGGGGGCGAAGAACGTTCTACCTTCAAAAAGAAGTTCAGCGAAAAGCCCCGCACCAAAGATGACGGCGGCGTAACGCCCTATAAAAAACGCGAAGCGTCGGGCAGCCGTGGTGGGGACAAGCCGCCATTTTCCGGCAAGCCCAAGCGTGATGGCGGCAAGCCTGCATATGCAGGCAAGCCAAAGACGGGTGGTAAACCGGCAGGCAAGCCAGCGGGTAAACCCGCCGCTGCCAGCAAGTTTAAGGCCGGTGCCGCGGATGCGAGCAAATCCATGCGCAAGCCGCGCCACAAGGCAAGCAAGGGCAAGAAATAACCCCTGCACCCTGTGTTAGATTAAAAAAAATGCCTCTCGCTGATCTGCGAGGGGCGTTTTTGTTATTGCCGTCATGTGTTCGGGGGGATGGTCAGGGTTTAGACCGTGGCCCCAATTATGCGAATGCCAGAACCAACGGCCCCCGCCAGCATGCCAACACCGATCGCGATGATAAGTTCGAGCATGCCGATATTTGCCAGTTCAAAACCGGCAAAAAGGAAAGTCTCTACAATGCCAACGACCCCGCCTAAGCTGGCGCCCAGCATCCAGTTCCGCGTCATCATACCAAGGGCCAGACCCAGAATGCCTGGTAGCCCGAGTACGTTTCCCCCGACGGTGCCAAGAAAATTTAACATGTGATCACTCCGGTTCGGGAGGTCATAAGACCTCCGGCAGTTTTAGTTCTTGGATGAATCGAGATAGGTTTCAATCGCAGCGAAATCTGTCGACCGGTCCTTTTGAAGGGGGGCTTTGTTTTCGGCAAGATCCTCTAGGACCTTTTTATAGGCCTCTTGATAGCCCTGCGGCAGGCTGTGCGCGATGCCTTGGTGACAATCAATACAGGTCATATTGTTATCCAGTGCGCGCTGATGCTCAGAGGCAGCCCGTGTTTCCTGAATGGTGAAATCCATATACTCGAAGTTATGGCAGTTCCGGCATTCACGGCTGTCGGATTCTTTCATTTTTGTCCAGACGGCGGTGGCCATCGCAAGGCGGTGGTCTTCGTATTTTTCCTCGGTGGAAATTGTGCCAGCGACTTCGTGGTAGATGTCTTTGACCGCCATGACCTTGGCTTTGATCTTATGCTGCCATTCCTTGGGCACATGGCAGTCCGAACAGATCGCCCGCACGCCGGAATGGTTGTTATAATGGATCGTCTCGCGGTATTCACCGAGGTTGGTTTCCATCGTGTGACAACTGGTACAGAATTCCTCTGTGTTGGTCATCTCCAGCGTCCAGTGGAACCCGCCCCAAAAGATGATCCCTCCGAGAAATCCGGCAATCAGCAAAAAGCCGACGCTGATCACGCTGATCGGACTCCAGAACCAATCCCAAAGGCGCATGATCGGGTTGCGGCGTGTGGTGGGGTCTTTGGACATCTTCGCCCTCCCTTTGATAATCTACTGGTTGATATCGGCCGAGGGCTGGAAGGTGTTTCCAACCAGATCGGCAATATCAGCCTGAGGGACATGGCACTGGGTACAGAAGTATCTGGTGCCGGCGATATGGTCGAGTTCATTGCCTTCCCGATCAAGATAATGGGTCATCGACAGGGTCGGCGCGTTGCGTTCTCCGGCCTTAGTCCAGTCGTGGCAGGTCAGGCATTGGTTGACCCGCGTATCAATCTGGTATTGCTCGATCGAATGGGGGATCAAGGGAGGCTGTTGGCGGTAATTGCGCTGCTTGCGCCCGGCTTCCCCCTCCCATTGGAAATCGGGGGCTAGGCGGTTGTCAGCGCCTACAGTTTCCTTACGCAGGGCCGAAACATCAGCCTGCTGCGCAACCGCAAAACCGGTAATGCCGAGCATCAGACTCAGGCCAAGGGCGCCAATTGCGAATGTCGTTTTCATCAGTCTTTCTCCTTTGCGAGAGAAGCGATTAGGTCTTCAAAACCCGTTGCTTTATCGCGTGCCCAGCCTTAGGCACGCTCAATTTTACAGGCGCATTTCTTAAAATCGGTCTGTTTGGACAGCGGGCAGGTGGCATCCAGCGTCAGCTTGTTGGTCAACTGGCCTTCGTCAAACCACGGCATAAACACCAGCCCCGGCGGCACTTTGTTGCGCCCCTTGGTGGCAAGCTTACTGCGCACATTGCCGCGACGGGTCGAGATCACAATGTCCATACCATGACGCAGATCCCGTGCTTTAGCATCGTCAGGATGCATATAGACCACCGCAATCGGATAGGATTTATGCAGCTCGGGCACCCGTCGTGTCATCGAGCCGGAGTGCCAATGCTCCAAGACCCGACCGGTGCTAAGCCAGAGGTCGTATTCCGCATCCGGCATTTCGGGCGGGGCCTCATAAGGGGCAAAGATGATTTTGGCTTTCTTGTCGGGGAAGCCGTAAAATTGCACTTCGGAGCCTGCCTCGACATAGGGGTCAGAACCCTCGCGGAACCGCCAGCGGGTTTCTTTTCCGTCGACAACCGGCCAGCGCAACCCGCGTTCTTCGTGGTAGCGCTCAAACGGTGCCAGATCATGCCCGTGGCCGCGCCCGAAGGCGGCATATTCCTCGAACAGGCCTTTTTGAACGTAGAATCCGAAATGCTCGGCCTCGTCATTGGCAAAGCCTTCTGCAGTTTCCGAAAGCGGGAACTGATCAGTGAACCCGTTCGCAAAGAGCACATCAAACATGGTTTTGCCGCGATATTCGGGCATTTTATCCAGCAAGGCGTCGTCCCAAACCTCTTCGATGGCAAAGCGTTTGGAGAACTCCATCAACTGCCAAAGGTCGGATTTGGACTCGCCGGGGGCATCGACCTGCTGGCGCCACATTTGGGTGCGGCGCTCGGCGTTGCCGTAACAGCCTTCTTTTTCGACCCACATCGCGGTCGGCAGGATCAAATCCCCCGACATGGCGGTGACGGTGGGGTAGGCGTCGGACACAACGATAAAGTTCTCCGGATTGCGATAGCCGGGGTAGCCTTCTTCGTTGATATTTGGGGCGGCTTGCATGTTGTTGTTGCACTGCACCCAATAGGCATTCAGATCGCCATCTTTCAGTTTCCGGTTCTGCAAAACCGCGTGGAAGCCGACTTTATCAGGGATTGTGCCCTCGGGCAGTTGCCAGATTTTCTCGGCAAAGGCGCGGTGCTCGGGGTTTGTGACCACTAGATCTGCGGGCAGGCGGTGCGCAAATGTACCAACTTCGCGGGCGGTGCCGCAGGCCGAGGGTTGGCCGGTCAGCGAGAAGGGCGAATTGCCGGGCTCTGAGATTTTGCCGGTCAACAAATGCACGTTGTAGCACAGCGAGTTGACCCAGGAACCGCGGGTGTGCTGGTTAAAACCCATGGTCCAGAGGCTCATGACCTTACGGTTTGGATCAGCATATTGTTCCGCCAGCCGCTCCAGCTGATCGGCAGGCACGCCGGACATTTCCGAGACTTTCTCAAGCGTGTATTCGGCGACGCTCGCGGCGTATTCCTCGAACTCAATCGGGGTGAGAGCACCGCTGTCGGGATTTGCAGCGGCAGCTTGCTTTGGGTTTTCGGGCCGCAATCCAAAACCGATATCTGTTTCGGTTTTGGTGATGTTTACATGTTTGCTGACAAAATCCTCGTTCACGCGGCCGGTCTGAATAATATGGTTGGCAATGTAGTTCAGGATCGCCAGATCGGTTTGCGGCTCAAAGATCATGCCGTTATCGGCCAGCTCAAAGGAGCGATGCTCAAACGTCGAGAGCACATGCACTTCGCTGCCCGGTTTGGTCAGGCGCGTGTCGGTGAGACGCGACCAGAGGATCGGATGCATCTCGGCCATGTTGGAGCCCCAGAGCACAAAAGTGTCCGCCGCTTCCAGATCATCATAACAGCCCATCGGTTCATCGATACCAAATGAACGCATAAAGCCCACAACCGCAGAGGCCATACAGTGCCGTGCGTTCGGGTCGATGTTATTGGACCGAAAGCCCGCTTTCATCAATTTGGAGGCCGCATAGCCTTCCCAGACGGTCCATTGGCCGGAGCCGAACATGCCAATGCTCTCGGGCCCCTTTTTAGCAAGCGCCTCTTTCCATTTCTCGGCCATGATATCAAAGGCCTCATCCCAACTGATTGGTTCGAATTCTCCGTCTTTGTCGTAAACCCCGTTGGTTTTACGCAGCAAGGGCTGGGTCAGCCGGTCCGTGCCATACATGATTTTAGAGAGGAAATAGCCTTTGACGCAGTTCAGGCCGCGGTTCACTTCGGCTTTCGGGTCGCCTTGGGTGGCAACCACGCGGCCTTCTTTGGTGCCGACAAGCACGGTGCAGCCCGTACCGCAAAACCGGCAGGGGGCTTTGTCCCAGCGGATGTCAGGGGGGGCGAATTGGGCAGAGGCCTGACCAGCAACTAGCGGGATGCCTGCGGCAGAAGCGGTTGCTGCGGCGGCAGAGGCCTTGAGGAATGTTCGGCGGCTGTCAGATACGGTCATTGAACTGGTCTCCAGTCTGGATGTCTGCGCGCTCGATGGCAGAATTGGGTTCTTCAAAATGGTGATAATTTAGCGTCAGCGAAACGACGCCTGGAATCTGGTGAAGCGTCATGATCGTGTCCGAAGCGAAGCGTTCCGCTGTATCTTCGACAACAACGACAAAACGGCCATCATCAGACTGGCCATGGATTTCGGCACCCTCTGTGGCCTCGATCGAAGCAACAGCTTGCTCTTTGTAGCGGGGGGCGACGTGAACAAGACATCCACAGATATTCATGCGACATCCTCTTTCTGTTGGTCGGTATTCTGGAAAAATTCGACCGCGTCTGCCGGGCAGACAGAAACACATCCACCGCAGCCTGTGCATTGAGCTAGATCAATAACGGGCTCTGCGCATCCGCCTGTTTTCAGTTTGAACCCGATGGCCGCTTCTTCGCAGGTGTCTTGGCACATGCGGCAAGTGATGGCATTCAGTGACCAGCAATTCGGCTTGATCCGGGCTTTCCACGACCAATTGGCCAAGCGGTCTTTGTTCAACGCATCAGTTGGACAGGCCGAGGTGCATTCCCCGCAAAACGTGCAGGCACCTTGGGTAAAATCCAGAAAAGGCCGTCCCGCCGGATCGACAGAGATTATGCCTTCGGGGCAGATAGAATGGCAGGCATCACAATCTGTGCACAGCTGTGAAAAGGTGTTTAAATCAGCACCAGGCGGGCGGATCACCACGGTGGTGGTCTTATCTGACAAACTTTTGCCCCGCAGAAAACTGCGTCGGCTAATAGCGGATTCCATTCAACTTCCTGAGCAACAGAGCATTTGGGGCAGAGGATTACCCTCATTAAAGGATTGATGGTCACTGAAGTCGCGAGTCGTGTCCCTGCGGCAGTATGTCGCACTACCTGTGCTATTGAAGTACCGTCGCAGGTTTCTAAGAGGGGGCATTCATTCGCCGCCTCCTCTGAATTGCCATAGATTTAAGGGGTCGCGCAGAAAGTCACCCCTGCGGCGGAAGCGGGGTTTTCACGTTTAGAGGAAGTGTAAGATGCCTAACATTACCTGAACGTCAACGAAATCATGAGTGCCTGTTTTTTAATCACATTTATGCCTTACTTGTATAAAATATCGACAAAAATGAAGGGGGAAGTTGCGCCTGAAGGGCTCAGAGCGGCAAGGGGCGCTCTTCGGCGATGGCTTCCATGGCGAAAAACGAAGTGACGCTTTCAAGCTCCACCCCTTCAATCAATCGCTGATACACCCGATCATAGCTTTCCATATCCTCTGTCACGACCTTGAGCAGGTAATCATAATCGCCGCTGATGCGGTGGAAATCCACGACTTCGGGCAGGGTGAGCACATGGCGGCGAAACGCCTTGAGCCAGTCTGCCGAATGATGACGCGTGCGGATCATCACAAACACCACCAAATCCAGACCGGTTAGCTTGCGGTCAATCTTGGCCTTGGTGCCCTGCAGGACGCCGCTTTCATTCATCGTTTGCAGGCGCCGCCAACAAGCGTTTTGCGACAGGCCAACCCGTTCTGCCAACTCGCGCTGGGACAACCCGCCATCCCGCTGCAATTCGGAGAGGATGCGAAAATCAATTTGATCCAAAGGTTTTGTTTTCATCAGGGTATTTGATCGCAGAATAGGGCCGTAATCAAGGTTCTTGATCTGATAATTTCACTATGTGTTGTCATCTACATCGTAAAGGGTGAAAAAATCCGGTTTTTGACCCAAAAATTCATTGATTCAGGGTCAAAAAGGGTAAGTTTTCCCGACGTGGTGCTGCCATTTTCTTTTCAACACAAAGGAAAAGATATGCCGCTTTCAACTTTTAAAGACTCTTTGCGTACGACAGACCTGCGCGCGCAACTTTCGGCCGGTCTGATCGGAGAGGGCGCGATGATCCCCGGTCCCGATGGGGCGGTGCCGCTGGTGTATGCCGATTATGTTGCCTCGGGCCGTGCCCTGCGACAGGTCGAAGATTTCATCGCGTCCTCTGTGTTACCTTTTTATGCCAACAGCCATACCGAGGCGTCCTATTGCGGGGCTTTCATGACCCGGATGCGGCGATCTGCACGGGCGGAAATTGCCCGTATCACCGGTGCAGAAGAAGACGCGGCGGTGATTTTTACCGGTTCGGGCGCGACAGCAGGGTTGAACCGGTTGGTGACGCTGCTGGGGATCAAAAAGGTTGCAAATCCGGTGGTGTTTATCGGCCCCTATGAGCATCATTCCAACATCCTGCCGTGGCGCGAAAGCGGAGCACTTGTGGTCGAGATTGCGGAATCCGCCGCCGGTGGCCCTGATCTGCAGGATTTGGAACAACAGCTTATCGCCCATGCCGATGCCGATCTGCTGGTGGGCAGCTTTTCCGCCGCCTCCAACGTCACAGGGGTTATCACCGATGCGGATGCGGTTACGCGGCTGCTCAAATCCCATGGCGCGCGGGCGGTCTGGGATTATGCCGGTGCCGGTCCTTATCTACCGATTGATATGAAATCCGGCAGCGATGCGGCCAAGGATGCGGTGGTAGTTTCCCCGCATAAATTCCCCGGTGGTCCCGGTGCCTCTGGCGTGCTGATCCTGCGTAAATCGGTGTGCATGTGTGACAGCCCAAGCTGGCCCGGCGGCGGCACCGTGTCTTTTGTATCGCCGTGGGGGCATGCTTATTCCGACGACCTTGCCACCCGCGAAGAGGCAGGCACCCCCAATGTGATCGGCGACATCCGTGCTGCCTTGGCGTTTTTGGTCAAAGAGGCCGTGGGGGAGCAGGTGATTGCGGACTGTGAAGCGCACTATAACGATATGGCGCTAAAGGGATGGGCGGATAATCCGCAGCTGACCTTGCTGGGCGTTGATAAAGCCCATCGCCTGCCGATCTATTCCTTTCTGGTGCACGATGCCGACGGGCAGCCGATCCACCAGCAGCTTTTCACCCGGATGCTGAGCGATTATTACGGCATTCAGGCCCGTGGCGGCTGTGCTTGTGCCGGTCCCTATGCACATCGGTTGCTGGGCATTGATCAGGCGGATTCAGCGGCACTGTTTGCTGATTTGCAGGCCGGTAAAGAACTGCAGAAACCCGGCTGGGTGCGGTTGAATTTCAGCTATCTGATGACGCCGCAGACCGTGCAATTCATCATTGATTCCGTTAATGAACTTACCCAACGGGCGGCTGAGCTGCGTCCTCTATATGATGTTGACGGCACCACTGCGCGGTTCAAGCCGATGATGGCTGCCGAATAAGCCAGCATCAGTCTGTTTGTCCAACCACCAACGCGCGTCTCTGTGCACAGGGGCGCGACCTTTTTCATATGGTCATAGCCTGTCTCCCCCGCTAAGTAAGACGGACGCGTAGGAGTGTGTGAAATGACGGCAGGCATTGCTCCCCAGCCGGGGATCATGGAAATCAAATTATACGAAGGTGGGAAAGCCACTGTTGATGGGGTGAAGGACGTTGTGAAACTGTCCTCGAATGAAAACCCCTTTGGCCCCAGCGAAACCGCCCAAGAGGCAATCCGCCGAGCGGCCCATGCGGTGCATCGCTACCCTTCCACGGATCACTCAGGCCTGCGAAAGGCGATCGCCGAAACGCATAATCTGGACGCCGATAATATTATTTGCGGGGTCGGTTCGGATGAGATCATTACCTTCTTGTGTCAGGCCTTTGCCGGACCGAGAGATGAGGTTCTGTTCACCGAACACGGGTTTTCAATGTACCGGATTTCGGCCCATGCCGCCGGTGCCACGCCGGTAGAGGCCAAAGAGCACGAGCGCGTCACCGATGTGGATGCGCTGTTGGCGGCCTGTACCGAGAACACCAAACTTGTGTTTATCGCCAATCCCAATAACCCGACCGGCACAATGATCGGCAGCAACGAAGTCGGACGCTTGGCCGCCGGTTTGCCCAAAGGGGCGCTATTGGTGCTTGATGGGGCTTATGCTGAATATGTGAACCGGTTTGACGGCGGGGCGGGGCTGGTTGAAAGCCGCGACAACGTCTTTATGACCAGAACCTTTTCCAAGATTTACGGCCTTGGGGGATTGCGGATCGGTTGGGGCTACGGGCCAAAACGGATTATCGACATTCTAAACCGCGTGCGCGGCCCCTTTAACCTGTCCACTGTTGCTCTGGATGCTGCCGAAGCGGCGGTGCGTGATCAGGCCTATGTTGAAAAATGCCGCACAGAAAACGCGCGGATGCGCGGCTGGATGGCCGAAGCTTTGGCCGAATTGGGGGTGCCGTCGGATACCTCTTGCGCAAATTTTGTCTTGGCCCGTTTTCATGATCCCGAAGAAGCCGGGGCCTGCGATGAGTTTCTTAAATCACGCGGATTGATCGTGCGGCGCGTTGCGGGGTACGGCTTGCCGGATTGCCTGCGTATTACCGTGGGCGATGAAAGCGCGTGTCGCCGCGTTGTGGCCGCCGTGCGCGCCTTTAAGGAACAGCGCCCATGAGCACGCCGGTCTATGACAAAGTCGCGCTGATCGGTCTGGGCCTGATTGCCTCTTCGATGTTCTGGGCGATGAAGCGCGGCGGTTTGGCGGGCGAGGTCACCGGATTTGCGCGTTCTGCCGAAACCCGCGACACAGCTCGCGACATCGGATTATGCGACCGGATTTGTGACACCGCCGCAGAGGCCGTCAAAGACGCTGATCTGGTGGTGCTTTGCGTGCCGGTCGGGGCAATGGATGCCGTTGCCAAGGAAATCGCGCCGCATCTGAAAGCGGGCGCAACAGTCAGCGACGTCGGCTCTGTCAAACGGGCGGTGATCGAGGCCGTGGGTCCGCATTTGCCGGACACTGTGCATTTTGTACCGGCCCATCCTTTGGCGGGCACCGAACATTCCGGCCCGCGTTCAGGCTTTGCAGAGCTGTATGATAACCGCTTTTGCCTGCTGGTGCCGGTTGAAGGTAGCGCCCCCGATGCGGTGGCAAAGCTGCGCGCGCTCTGGGAAGGCATCGGCGCCAACGTCGAAGAGATGGAACCCGACCACCATGATCTGGTGCTGGCGGTGACCTCCCATGCGCCGCATCTCATTGCCTATACGATGGTCGGTGTGGCCGATGATCTGCGCCGTGTGACCGATAGCGAAGTGATCAAATACTCCGCCGCCGGTTTTCGCGATTTCACCCGAATTGCGGCGTCGGACCCGACGATGTGGCGCGATGTGTTTCTGAATAACAAAGAGGCGACGCTGGAAATTCTGGGCCGCTTTACCGAAGAGCTTTTTGCTTTGCAGCGCGCCATTCGCACCGGCGACGGTGATATGCTGCATGATTATTTCACCCGTACACGGGCGATCCGGCGCGGCATTATCGAAGCGGGGCAGGATACGGACGCGCCTGATTTTGGCCGGAAATCGGGGGGCAGATGAGGCATTTGGGGGCCATAGCGTTCTTGACCGTTGCAACTTGGGCGGTATTTGCCCATAGCGCGGCCGCCCCTGAGAGTTCGTTGCGCCCCACTGCGCGCCCGATTATTGCAGATGTTGAACGTGCGGTGGTTCTGGCCGCCCTTGCGCCCACACCGCGCCCGATCCTTGCCGCAGCGCCTGTTACGCCGCAACCTGCGACGGTAATCCGCTCAACCACGGTTGCGCCGCTGGTCGCGGTTAAATATTTCGCCCCCCCCGAACTGCGCCCCAAGGCCCGCCCCGCCAACCTTGAATCCCTACATAAGGCGATGGCAAAAAAGCCGTCAAAGGGGCCAGCAGGCAAATACGGTGAAATATGCGGATCGGATGATATTCGCGGTCAACGTATTGATCCCGTGCCCGGACGTATTCGGGGATGCGGCATTCCTGATGCGGTGCGGGTCTATTATGTCAGCGGTGTCAAACTGTCAGTGCCGTCACGGATGGATTGCACCACGGCCAAAGCGTTGAATTCATGGGTCGGAAAATCCGCTATTCCAGCGTTCCAAAAACTGGGCGGCTTGAAAGAGTTAAAGGTTGCAGCGGGCTATGCCTGCCGGACACGCAACAACCAGTCCGGTGGCAAAATCAGCGAGCACGGCAAGGGCCGAGCGATCGATATTTCAGCGTTTAATCTGGCAAACGGCCAATCTGTCACCGTGCTAAAGGGTTGGAACCAAAGGAAATACAGTAAAGCAATGCGTAAGGTTCACAAAGACGCCTGTGCACCGTTCGGCACTGTGCTGGGCCCGAATGCGGATCGCTTCCATCGGGACCATTTCCACTTTGACACTGCCCGTTACCGCAGTGGCTCTTATTGCCGATAAGGGCGGCGCTTAAGAACCGCCCTGCAGGTTTATCGCAGCCGGAACACCGGCGCTGGCCCAAGCGGCACAAAGCCCATGTAGACCCCGCCATCGCGAAACGTTAGCGGGATATCAAGGGTTTGCGCGTTTCCGGATAATCCGGCCAACGCTCCCAATCCACGTTCGATAGTTTTGGCCAAATCCGGCCCCAAAGTGCCGCTGTCTACCGCGATGCCAATCATATCGCGCCAGTTCTTGGCTTTAATGGTCAATGTGCCCGAGGGGCGACCGGCGGCATCTATGTCCAGTTCACCAGCAAGCCGCAGGTCCAGATGTCCCCAAGTTGCCTGTACGGTTTTAAAGGCAATGCTGGTGGGCTGCGGGCGCTGTTGTTCTATCGCGAACCTGTCCCATGGCGCATCAAATCCAACAGTAAAATCAGCCCGTAGGGTTTCAAAACTGTTGGGCAGTTTTTCCAACGGATCAACACGATCCAGAACATCCGACGCCGGTTTTACCCCGATCCCCTCAATGAAAATATCGTAGGCATTGGCCCGCGCCGTGGTCTGGCGGATGGCAAGCTGTCCGCTGCTCATTTCGGCATCCCAATCGCGATCTGAAGCAACCCGAAGCGCAGACAATTCGGTGTTCATGCGCTGAAGTTCAAAATTCTTGGTGGGCGAAAATACCACAGAGCCGCGCATGGTTTCATTTTCGATGGTGATGGTTTCCAGTGGCGTTTGCACGGTCTGTTCCTGCGGCCATGCAGCGATGATATGGCCGGGTTGATAGCTGAGCGCCAAAATCTGAAAGAACGGTGCGCGCCACGCCAACCCTGTGGCCGGATCAGCCAGCATCAGCCCGTCAATGGTGGTATCAAAGCGATTGGGAAAGCCGTGGGTTTCCAGGGTGTCATATTCAGCCACCCAGCCATCGGCATGCCGTTCGGCAAACCAGTCTTTCAAACCGTTCTCAACCGTGCTGGCACCAAACCACCAATAGCCGCTCCAACCGGTGGCGGCGATGAGTATTGCAACGATCAAAATCCGCATCAAAGACCCTTTCCTCTTGGCTTTGCCTGTTGTTTATAGAGCAGCAGCAAGAAGGACCAGCAAGATGAATGATACCGCCCCCCTATGGGTGTTTGGCTACGGCTCTTTGATGTGGAATCCGGAGTTTCCCTTTCAGGAGCGGGTTCTGGCAAAGCTGAGCGGCTATCAGCGCAGCTTTTGCATGTGGTCGATCCATCATCGCGGATCCGAGGCGCATCCGGGGCTGGTTTTGGCCCTTGATCCGGCCACCGAGGCCGAATGCCACGGTTTGGCCTTTTCAGTGGCCCCGGCACATAAGGAAAAAACGCTGGCCGAATTGCGCGAACGCGAGTTGGTATCATCGGCCTACCTTGAGATTTGGCATGATGTGCAACTGGCTGACGGACGTCTGGTCAATGCGGTGACCTACATCGTGGATACCGATCATGTGCAATACACCGGCGCTCTGCCGCTGGAGCGTCAGGCAGAGGTGATTTCCTCCGCTGTCGGCGGGCGCGGGCCGAATACGGAATACTTGTATAATACTGCCAGTCATTTGCGCGAATTGGGCATAGAAGACGCGGATTTGGACTGGTTGACGGCGCGGGTGCAGCGTCTGACTCGTTAATCGGCGAAAATCAGGATAGTTATTGGCTTATCATAGGCTTGCCCCTATGGTTGGAAATAACAAGAAACAGGTCAGGATCGTCCCTATGGGTCCCTCCGATCACGAGGCAACGGCACATTTTTCCCAACCCGTGCGACAGATCACGGAAATGCTCATTGTTCTGGCGTTGGTCGGGGCAGGGGCCTATGTGGCGTTGCCACGGGTCTCCGAGGTGTTTTTCGCCAATCTGTATCTGAACGGCTTTATTGCTTTTGTCTTTTTGATCGGGGTATTGGCCTGTTTCTGGCAAGTCGCACAGCTCGTCTTTTCTGCAAATTGGATCGTCGGATTTGTGCGCGGCGTTCCCGGCCATGAGCAAAAGCGCGTCCCGCGTCTTTTGGCCCCTTTGGCGGCAATGTTGTCAGGACGCTCTGCACGGCAGCAGATTTCATCGTCTTCGACCTCCTCGATTCTAGAATCGGTTGCAACGCGTATCGATGAGATCCGCGACATCACCCGCTATATCGTCAACCTTCTGATCTTTTTGGGGCTGCTTGGCACCTTTTACGGCTTGGCAACAACCGTGCCGGCCTTGGTGGAAACCATCCGCGCACTAGCACCGGAGAACGGCGAAGGCGGCATTGAGGTCTTTTCGCGCCTGATGACCGGCCTTGAAAAACAGCTGGGCGGCATGGGGACGGCGTTTTCATCCTCTTTGCTGGGTTTGGCCGGATCGCTGGTTGTCGGCCTGCTGGAGCTTTTTGTCAGCCATGGCCAGAACCGGTTCTACCGTGAGCTTGAGGAATGGCTGTCAACGATCACCCGTGTTGGAATCACGTCGGGTGATGGCGAGGGCAATCTGGACCATGACGCCGTTGCGGTTGTGCTGGATCAAATGGCCGCGCAGATGGAGGCCATGCAAGACATGGTCACCCGCTCGGATGCGGCCCGTGCGCAGGTCAACGACCGGCTGGATGCACTAGTGAATGCGGTTTATGCGTTGACCAATAAGCTAGAAGTCGATGTCGGGGCCGCCTCGGCGATGGACCGAGTGGTCGAGGGGCAGGAACGGTTGCTGGCGGTACTGAATGCGCAGGCCGAAACCGGTGGCGGGCCGGGGGGCATGGATGCGGAAAGCCGGATGCGTCTGCGCTCGATCGATGTGCAATTGCTGCGGGTTCTCGAAGAAGTCGCCGCCGGTCGACAGGAAGCCGTGACCGATATCCGAACCGATCTGTCGGTGCTGACAACAACCGTGCGCCAATTGGTGCGGCAGAATAAAATGATGGGCAAAGGTGCAGGCCAAGGCCAAGCCAAAGGCGAGCAAGGCCCCAATAACCGGCGCGGTCCAGGCGGCGGTGGTGGACAGGGCGGCGGTGGCCGTAATCAGGGCTAGACCATGGCATTAAACCGGCGCACAGGCCAACGGTTCCAGGCCTCTATCTGGCCCGGATTTGTCGATGCGATGACGGCGCTTTTGTTGGTGCTGATGTTCGTTCTGACGATCTTTATGGTCATCCAGTTTGTGCTTAAGGAAACCATCACCGGTCAGGAAAGCGAGTTGAACCAGCTTTCGTCCGAAGTGCTGGATCTGGCGCGGGCGTTGGGGCTGGAACAACAGCGGGTCGACCAGTTGGAGACCGAAGTCGGCACGCTGACCGGCACTTTGGAAGATGAACGCAGCACCATCGAAACCCAGCTGGCGATGATCGCGGCCCTGACGGCGCAGAACAATCAACAGGCCAATGCACTAGAGGCTCAATCCGCGGCGATTTCGGATTTCGAGGCCCGCGTGGCGCAGCTTTTGCTGCAGCGCGACGAAGCCCGTGCCCAAGGCGAGAACCTCGCCCAAACCCTGCGCGACCGCGATGCCGCGCTGCAAGAGACTCTTGATGAGCGCGATGCCTTGCAACTGGCGTTGGCTCAAACCCGCGATGAGGTCGACGCACAAGTCGAAGAGGCCCGTCTGGCCGCTGCAAAGGCCGAGGCGATGCAGGCGCTGATCGACGATCTGAACCAGAGCAATGCCGATCAATCCGCCACCCTGACCGATCTGCAGGATCAATTAAGCGAGGAAGAAAAAGCCCGCATGACCGAAGCGGCGGCGGCGCAAGCCCTGCGTGACAGGCTGGCAGGCGCGCAGGATGAGCTTACAGCAATGACCCTTGCGCTGGAGGATCAGCGCCGCGAAGCCGAAGAAACCCTGACCCTTTTGGCCGCTGCGGAAGCCGCGAAACGCAATGCGGATTTGCAGGCGGCCGATACGCTGACGGATGTCGAAGAGCGCGACCGGCTCTTGGCGCTGGCCAATCAGGCGTTGGCGCAGGAAGAGGCGAAATCGGCAGAGTCCTTGCGTAAACTGGCGTTGTTGAACGAACAAGTCGGGGCGCTGCGTACGCAACTTGCCACTTTGCAGGGGCTGCTTGATGCGGCTGCGGATGCCGATTCAGAGGCACAGGTGCAGATCGATGCCCTTGGTAGCCAGTTGAACACAGCTCTGGCCCGCGCCGCATCGGAAGAACGCAAACGCCGTCAGTTGGAAGAGGCCGAACGCATCCGCCTTGAAGCCGAAGCCGAAGCGCTGCGTGCCCAGACCCGCGATCTGGAAAGCTACCGTTCCGAGTTCTTTGGCCGTTTGCGTGATATTCTGGCCGAGCGTGACGGAGTGCAAGTTGTTGGGGACCGCTTTGTGTTTTCCTCTGAGGTTCTGTTTGAGCCGGGCTCGGCAGAACTGGCTTTTGCGGGTCGGCAGCAGATTGCCAGCATTGCTGCGATCCTGCGCTCTGTTTCGGCGGAGATTCCGTCCGAGATCGATTGGATCATCCGCGTGGATGGGCATACCGATAATATCCCGCTCTCCGGTCAGGGGCTCTATGCGGATAACTGGGAATTGTCCCAAGCGCGGGCCCTATCGGTGGTGCGCTATATGACGGATTTCCTCGGCCTGCCACCCGAACGGTTGGCGGCAAACGGCTTTGGGGAATATCAACCGATCAATCCGGCGGATACACCTGCCGCACGGGCGCAGAACCGGCGGATCGAATTGAAGCTGACAGAGAGATAAGAGGGAAGGGAAGCGAGGCGCTGCCTCGCGCTCCGGGATATTTGGATCAAAATGAAAAGCGGTAAGGCGTTTATGAAGCGCTGTGCTCAAATAAAAAGGCCAGTCCGAAGACTGGCCTATGTTTGTTCATCATGTTGCGCGAGTTATTCGCGGTTGCCGAAGAGCTGCAGCAGGAACATGAACATGTTGATAAAGTCGAGATACAGGCTCAGTGCGCCCATGATCGCGGCTTTGCCCAACCATTCGCTGTCCATGGACTGCGCGTGGGCGATATAGTCGTTCTTGATCTTTTGTGTGTCATAGGCGGTCAGACCGGCAAAGATCAGCACACCCAGGATCGATACAGCAAACATGATTGCAGGAGATTGCAGCCAGATGTTGATCAGCGACGCCACCACAAGGCCAATCACACCCATGATCAGGAAGCTACCCCAAGCGGAGATGTCCTTTTTCGTGGTGTAGCCCCAGAGGGACAGACCGGCAAAGGCGATCGATGTCGTCAAGAAGACTGTGGCGATGGACATGCCGGTGAAGGCCACAAAGATCCATGCCATGGAAAGCCCCATGACGGCAGCAAAAGCGTAGAAGAACAGCTGTGCACCGGCGGCGGACAGGCGGTTGATCGCGGCGCCAAAAGCAAAAACCATAATCAGCGGCGCGAACATAACGACCCAGCCCAAGATGGACATGCCGCCATTTGCATTGCGCAGAACGGAAAACAGCTCTGGCGTGGAGCCAACAGCCCACGCCACGAGGAATGTCAGCAATGTGCCAACAGACATTGTGCCGTAAACTTTGTTCATGTGGGTGCGAAGACCCTCATCAATCTGCGCGGCGCGGGCACCAGCTCCGGCGCGGATCGTGTCGAATTGTGCCATTATAGCCTCCGATAGTGAAAACCTTGGGCAGTGTAACACAGGTCACACCACCTTCTGGTTAAATATCGGTTGCCGGAGGGGTAATTTCAAGTTCAATACGCGGGAATTGCACTCGAATTTTCTTAAAGGCACTCTTTTTGGCTCCAATGCAGTGGTACATCCCAAAGGGCTGCCCGTTGCGCATGGCGCGGCAGTTTCCAGACGGGCATTTTAGATTCTGCCTGCGCGTCCCGATAGGTCAAGCCGAGGTCGGCCAATTGGGCATCGCTGAGGTGGCGCAGGGACTGGCGTTGTTGCCAAACATCATGGGCAAGCGCGAGGCGGGCGAAAAATCCGTGGTGGCGGCGGCGGGAGGAAATCTGTGTCATTGTCCGATCCTTTCGAATCATTGAAGTGTTGGCGGTGTTTCATAATTTCTGTTGATGTATATGGCGTGGATCGGTATATTTTAAAAATGAATATTTATTGCCGAATATATAAGGAATATTGATGTGCCGAGGAATCTGGATCTAACCGCCTTGCGTTCTTTTGTTGCTGTGGCGGATGCCGGCGGCGTCACACGAGCGGCCGGATTTTTAAATCTGACCCAATCAGCGGTGTCCATGCAATTGAAACGGTTGGAAGAATCGCTTGATCTGCAGCTTCTAGACCGCTCCGCCCGTACCATCGCCTTGACCGCGGCCGGAGAGCAACTTCTGGGCTATGCGCGGCGGATGCTGGCCCTTAATGACGAGATTTACGCCCGCATGACCCATCAATCCTATGAAGGAGAGGTCATTGTCGGGGTGCCCCATGATATTGTCTATCCGGCGATCCCGCAGGTCCTGCACCGGTTCTCTATCGATTTTCCACGGGTGCGGGTGCAATTGCTGTCGTCTTATACGCGGCGTCTGAAAGAGCAATTCAGACGCGGGGAATGTGATATGATTCTAACCACCGAAGATGGTTGCGATGCAGGGGGGCAAACGCTGCAGTCCCTGCCTTTGGTCTGGGTGGGTGCACCTGGCGGGACGATGTGGAAACAGCGTCCGCTGCGGCTGGCCTATGAGCCCAATTGCCTGTTTCGCGGCTCGGTCACGGCGGCGTTGGATGCGGCTGATATTCCGTGGGAAATGGCCGTGGAGTCAGATTCGACCCGCACAATTGAGGCCAGTGTATGCGCCGATCTTGCGGTGCATACGGCCCTTTTGGGGATGGAGCCGCCCCATATGGAACGCATTGCCCATGGGGGCAACCTACCGGAACTTCAGGGAAAACGCATTAATCTATACGTCAGCGAGTTGGCCAAGGGGGCCGTTGCATCGGGTTTGGCCGATCTGATCCGGCAGGCCTATATGGATAGCCCCAAGCTTCAGGTTGTGTCTTCCTCTTCCTGAGCGCCTGCGATTTCGGCGTCCAGATCTTCGCGGCTTGGGGGCTCCCAGCCGCGTTGGAAGCGGCCACCAAAGCTGTTGCCGTGGCCCGACATCACGGCCTCTTCTTCGGCGCGTAATTCCTGAGCACGGGCAATGTAGTCTGCGTTTTCATGGGCCGGGACATTGGGGTCATAGAGGCTTGCAAGATCCAGCATGGCCTTGCGGTCCTGCCGTTCAAACCCCCGCACCATGCGCTCGGCTTCATAGCTGTGAACGCCAAGGGCCTCTAGGGCGGAGCGCCCGATCCGCAGGGAGCTGTCAAAGGTCTCGCGGATGATATCCCGTGCGCCGGCGGCATAGAGCTCGTAAACATGGTGGCGATCCACGGCCCGCGCGATGACATGAACGTGGGGATAATTCTGTGTTACGTAGTGAACGGTTTCGGTAATCTGCTCTCGCTCATCAATGGCGACGATCAGCATTTCGGCCTCTTCGATGCCCGCCGCATGGAGCATATCCGGGCGCGATGCATCGCCATAAAACGCCTTGTTGCCAAAGGCGCGCAGCATTTCCAACTGCTCGAATTTGAAATCAAGCACCACGGTTTTGTAACCCGCCCCCATGACGATGCGGTTGACGATTCCACCAACCCGGCCAATGCCTGCGATAATCACCGTGCCGGTCTCATCGATGTCATCCGGTGCAATGGCTGCGTCGGTGGTAAACTTCGGAACAAGGACCCGGTCATAAAGGATAAACAGCCCCGGTGTGAGCAGCATAGAGAGGGCCACCACCAGCAATAAAACATCTGCGACACTTTTGGGGATGACGTCATTGGCCACGGTAAAGGACAAGAGCACAAAGCCGAATTCGCCGGCCTGCGCCAATCCCAAACCAAACAGCCATTTATCCGCCCCTTGCACCTTGAAGATTCGGGCCAACAGCAGAAGCACCGCTGCTTTTAGGGCGATCAGACCAAAGGTCAGGCCCAGCACCGCCCCCAGATTGCCAAACAGCAAACCAAAGTTGATGCCTGCGCCGACCGTCATGAAAAACAGGCCGAGCAGCAGACCGCGAAACGGGTCAATGTCGCTTTCAAGTTCGTGGCGGAATTCGCTATTGGCCAGAACCACCCCGGCCAAAAACGTACCAAGCGCAGGGGACAACCCGACAAGCGACATCAGCAGTGCGATCCCGATAACCATCATCAAAGCGGTAGCGGTAAAAAGCTCGCGTAGTTTGGCCATGGCGACAAAACGGAAAACCGGACGGGTCAGCAGGCTGCCGGCAACGATGACAAATCCAATGGCGGCAATTGTCACGACGGCGCGTAAATAACCGGGAAGGGTGTCGATCCAGGCCGGACCGGACGGCGCGTGCCCGTCATCGCCATGAGAGGAAGCTTCGCCGTGTGCTGCACCATGGCTGGCCTCTGTCCCGTGGGCAAGATCGGCGGCCCTATCCATCAGTTCCGGCATCGCCAAAAGGGGGATCAGGGCCAACATCGGGATCACCGCAATGTCCTGAAACAGCAGAACCGAAAAGCTTGCCTGCCCGCCGTCGCTTTTCATCAGGCCACGTTCGTTCAGGGTTTGCAGCACGATGGCCGTAGAGGAAAGCGCAAAGACCAGCCCGATGGCAAGGGCAATACTCCAGGATTGGCCAAGGGCCATCGCCACCGCCATCACCAGCAATGTCGTGCCGCCAACCTGTAACCCGCCAAGGCCCAGCAGGCGGTTGCGCATCTGCCAAAGCAGTTTCGGTTCAAGCTCCAGCCCGACGAGAAACAGCATCATCACCACGCCAAATTCGGCGAAATGCTGCAGGCTGATCACATCTACATGCAAGGCCTGCAACAGCGGGCTAATGGCAATACCCGCCAACAAATACCCAAGAACCGAGCCAAGCCCCAGACGAGAGGCAATTGGCACTGAGACCACGCCTGCGATCAGAAAAATAAACGCTAAAAGCATAAAGCTGTCCATGGCTTACCCCTCCTGCTTATGGGTGAATGTCTCAGCCGTCATGAACGGCAACTTCAAGGTTTCAGCCGGGAGGCTGTCATCACGCAGCGCCGCCAGCAGCGCGGTGAACCCTTTGGCATGTTGCGCCAACTCTTCTGGGGATTGCCGCAAGGCACCATAGAGCACATAGGGCGGTAGAAAGCTCATTTTGCAGAGCCGGGCGGTTTGCTCTAGCGGCACCAGAAAATCGCGGATCGGGTGATTTTGATAGCCATCCTTGGTATAGGCGTCTTCTGGCCCGGCAGCGGTGACCGCCAGCATCATCGATTTGCCCTGAAGCTTGTCGCCGTCAAGGCCATAGGCAAAGCCGTGTTCCAGAACCAGATCCTGCCATTCTTTAAGGATCGAGGGGGTGGAGTACCAGAATAGTGGGAATTGAAAAACGATGATATCGTGGTCTAGCAGGCGTTGCTGCTCTTTGTCGGGGTCAATGTTGAAACGCGGGTATTCTGCGTAAAGGTCGACTTGGGTGATACCCGTCACCTTTTGCGCTTCTGCCTGTATTGCAAGATTGGCATGGGAGTGGCGATGGCCGGGGTGGGCGTAGTATAATAGGACACGGGCCATGGGCAAAGCACTCCGTTCTGAGAAGAGGTCGATTGAAGGGTTGGACCACCATAGCTGGAAAATCATCCGCGACCAGCCCGACATTGATCCGGCGCGCCGTGTATCGATCGCGTCTGGCAGACCTTTCAAAATTGGTTTTTGAAAATCAGCCTTACTGACTTAACATGCTCTCATAAGGATTGATGTGAACAGAAATAGGAAGTCTGCGCTGTGGAAAACATGAAAAAAGCTGCCCGAAGGGTTTTGTCGAATTACACGACGTTTTCAGGACGGGCATCGCGCGCTGAGTTCTGGTGGTGGTGGCTGACATTGCTTATCATTTTGTTTTGCACGGGTGTGTTGGATGCTCTTCTATTCGGCACGGGGCCAAACGATGGGCAACCGATTTCGGTTCTTGTAACTCTGGCGCTTCTGCTCCCGAATCTAGCCGTTGGTGCACGGCGCTTGCATGATCTGGATAAATCGGCGTGGTGGCTGTTGTTGCCGCTGATTCCGATCATTGGGGCTTTGGTTCTTTTGTACTTTTATATTCAAGCCGGAGAAGAAGGCGAAAACCGTTTCGGAGCGCCAACGCCGCTTTAGGTTTTCGGTCCTCATCAAAAAAGAAAACCCCGACCGAGTGGCCGGGGTTTTCAGACTATGCAAACCCGTAGGGGTTATTCTGCCAGCTTTTTTGCGACGATCTCGTTGACCGCTTTCGGGTTGGCCTTGCCGCCGGTCGCCTTCATCACCTGTCCTACAAACCAGCCTGCCAGTTTCGGGTTCTGTTTGGCTTTTTCGACCTGTGCCGGGTTGGCCGCGATTATTTCATCCACGGCGGCCTCGATCGCACCGGTGTCGGTCACTTGCTTCATGCCGCGCTGTTCAACGATCTCGGCGGGATCACCGCCTTCGGTATAGACGATCTCGAACAGTTCCTTGGCGATTTTACCGGAAATGTCACCCTTGGTGATCAGCTTGATCACGCCCCCAAGCTGTTCCGGAGAAACCGGGCTATCAGTGATGTCTGTATCGTCTTTCTTCAGGCGGCCGAACAATTCGTTGATCACCCAGTTGGCAGCCAGTTTTCCGTCATTGCCTGCCGCGACTTTTTCAAAGAAATCAGCGGCTTCGGTTTCAGCCGTCAGCACCGATGCATCATATTCGGACAGGCCGAAATCACTCACAAAGCGGGTTTTCTTTGCGTCAGGTAGTTCGGGCAGGGTTTTGGCAATGTCATCGACCCAACCTTGCTCGATCTCAAGTGGCATCAGGTCGGGGCAGGGGAAATAGCGATAGTCATGCGCCTCTTCCTTGGAGCGCATGGAGCGGGTTTCGCCCTTATCCGCGTCATAAAGACGGGTTTCCTGATCGATGGTGCCGCCATCTTCCAGAATCGCAATCTGGCGCTTGGCTTCATAATCGATTGCCTGCTGGATAAAGCGCATGGAGTTCATGTTCTTGATCTCGCAGCGCGTGCCCAGATGGCCGAAATCCTGCGTTTCCTGATATTTCTCATACTGGCCCGGACGGCAGACCGATACGTTCACATCCGCCCGCATGTTGCCGTTTTGCATGTTGCCATCACAGGTTCCCAGATAGCGTAGGATCTGGCGCAGTTTCACGACAAAAGCGGCGGCTTCTTCGGGGCCGCGAATGTCGGGACGGCTGACGATTTCCATCAAGGCAACGCCGGTGCGGTTCAAATCCACAAAAGACATGTTCGGATCCATATCGTGGATCGATTTACCGGCGTCCTGTTCAAGGTGGATCCGCTCAATGCGCACCAGACGGGCGACACCGGGTTCCATATCGACCAAGACTTCGCCTTCGCCCACGATGGGGTGATACAGCTGCGAAATCTGATAGCCCTGTGGCAGGTCAGGATAGAAATAGTTTTTCCGGTCAAAGGCCGAAAACAGATTGATGTCGGCCTTCAGACCCAAACCGGTACGCACCGCCTGTTCAACGCAGTATTCGTTGATTACCGGCAACATGCCGGGCATAGCGGCATCCACAAAGGCCACGTTGGAATTCGGCTCCGCGCCAAATGTGGTCGACGCGCCGGAAAACAACTTGGCGTTCGAAGAAACCTGCGCATGGATTTCCATGCCGATGACAAGTTCCCAGTCTTCTTTGGCGCCTGCGATCACTTTCGGGGTCGGGGCTGTATAGGTGAGGTCGAGCATCTGTAACGTCCTGTCTCTGATCGCATTGCTTCTAGGGCAGGGCGGCAAGAGGGGCAAGTCTTTGAGCGGCTCTATTGTGGATTTGACCTATGCAATAGAACCGGGCAGCTTCCTCTGCGATGCTGGCATAGAATAGCCGAAGGCAGGCGAAGGGATTGCCTTGCTGAGCCTGTTTCTGTCATTCTTGTCGAATTGAATTGCCGGAGATTTCAGATGCGCCCCTTTCCCTGTAAACCACTTGTCCTGTTTTGTACGGTGCTCACCTTGATGATGGGCTGCTCGGATGAGGCCACAAAAGAGGCAAAGGCAGCAGAAGCAGAAGAAGATCTGCCGGTAATGCGCTGGGATTTCCGCCCCGAAAGTGATGTCTGGACGACGGCCGCCATTGCCGCGCTGAAAGAGGATGGCCAAAAAGTACTGGCGATGGATTTGCGGGACGCCGACACATGGTGTCCGGCTTATAATGAGGCCGATATCGATCAGCGGGCGGAGTTCTGGGCTGGATTGCTCTCGGCCCTCGCTAAACATGAAAGCACATGGAACCCAAAAGCCTCTGGCGGCGGCGGGCGTTGGTTGGGGTTGACTCAGATTGCGCCGATGTCGGCGAATTTCTATGGCTGCGGACTGACGCGCAGCGAGCTTTTTGTCGGACGTAAGAATTTGGCCTGTGCGGTTAAGATCATGGAGGCGCGCGTACCGTCAGGCGGTGTGGTCACCAGCACTGGCTCCCCGTGGAAAGGCATGGCCCGTGATTGGGCGCCGTTTCGAAAATCAGGGAAACGTGCCGAAATGGCGGCATGGACCGCGCGCCAGTCTTATTGCGTTAAGTAACTACCGGCTCGGCAAAAGCGCGGCGGGTTTGATCCAGCGCGGTTTGCGCGTGCTGTCCACCAGCGACACCGCAGGTGCATGTTGTCCGCCAAGCGCAAGAGTTTTAAGGCGCAGCATTTCTATGCCTTCGGCAGCCTGAAGCGGTAGGGAGCCAGCGGGAATGGGGGCACCGACGGTGATGCGAAAGGGCTGGCGGTCCTTATTCAGCGTCTCATGAAACAGCGTAATGTCGCGCAGGCTTGGGTGCAGCAGATCAAACAGGTAGAACAACGCCGAATTGCGCGCCGCGATGTTGATCGGAATGACCGGCAGATCGAATTTGCGCGCCATCATCGCCGCAGACCCCATCCAAGGGCGTTCATGCAGGCCCAATCCCCGCCGTTTGGCCAGTCGACCAGATGGGAAAATCACCCCCAAACGGTTCTCGGCCACCGCTGCGCGCATATACTGCATCGTGGCGCGGGTCTTAGCATGGGAGCGTTTATGTGCTTGCCATTCCACAGGCGCGATGATGCGGGCCATTTGCGGCAATACCCGCAGAATGTCGTGATTTGCAAAAAAGAAAAGATCGGGACGTTTGCGCGCCAGCGCGTGCCAGATCATGATGCCATCCGCGATACCGGTAGGATGGTTGCAGACCACAAGTGCTGAGCCGTTTTGCGGCAGGTTTTGCAGACCCGTTACCATGACATCCCGCGCTAAAAGCGCTGCCATGCGGTCCATGATGACTGTGGCGGGTAAATCCTGCAATTGTGACCCCAGATTTACAGTCTGCTGATACCCCAAAAGCCGATGTAAAATAGGGCGGGCAGCATGCGCGGCCGGTGTCTTGGCAAAGAGCCAAGGGGCGCGTTCCTCGATCAGGGGGTCGATTCGATCCTTCATGCTGGCAACAAAGCAAGTTGCCGCAACGGATTTGTGACAACGGGATTACCCGAAAGAAAAGAGCGACTTTTTGATCGTGACACCGGTCTCTCTTAAGTGCGCCTGCAACGCCTCGACCTCGGGCAAACATTCCCATGGGATGCTGTAGCGTTTGCCGTCCTTAGTAAAAACACTCACTGAGTGTGAAAAATCCAACTTCTTGGACACCCGCACCACGTCAATGTCGCGCAGCAGAATACGGATGTCCTGCTTTCCTGCGCGCCACGCAATCGCGACATCATCCAGATGAAAAGATGCCGGTCGGTCGGTCAGGATTTCCCATACCATCAGACCGCCAAGACCTTGCACAATCAGCAGAAACCAGATGTTGGCCCCCAACAAAACAAGCAGAACAAACGCCAGTACCAAACCCGCCAGCGCGACATAGTTCTTTGTGTTTTTCCCCGAGGTGCTGAAGCTGAGCGGCGTCATTCCTAACGACCGCCCGTCACATCAATAAAGGTGCCGGTCGCATAGCTCGCCTTGGGCGAGGCAAGCCACAGGATCGCTTCAGCGATTTCTTCGGGTTGGCCCGCGCGTTTCATCGGGATGCGGTCCTTTAGACGTTCCGCGCGCCCCGGTGCGCCGCCTCTGGCATGGATCGGCGTATCGGTGATTCCGGGCCGCACGGCGTTAACGCGGATACCCTCTTCTGCATTTTCTAAAGCAAGCCCAAGGGTTAGCGCATCAATCGCAGCCTTTGAGGCGGCATAATCCGCATATTCCCCGGGAGAGCCGAGCTTTGCAGCAACAGACGAGACATTCACAATCGCCCCGCCTGCGCCGCCATAGCGTTTGGCCATATGGCGCACAGCACTTTGGGCGCAGTAAATGCTTCCCAGCGTGTTGATCTGAAAGATAGTCTGCAGACGTTCTACCGACATTTCCTCGACCCGCATCCCCGGGGCGGTGATGCCCGCGTTGTTGATCAAAGCCGTGATCGGCCCGAGGGCGGCGATACAGTCACTGAACAAGCGTTCAACTTGGTGCGGGTCGGCGACATCTGCTTGCAACAGGACAGCTTCGCCCCCTGCGTTGCGCACCTTTTCGGCCACGTTTTCAGCGCCTTGTTTGTCACTGCGGTAATTGATACCGATGTTCCAACCCGCCTCGGCAGCCAGAACCGCCAGCGCCGCTCCGATGCCCGAAGAGGCGCCGGTGATCAACATTGTGGGTCGTGTCATGACTTATCCCTCCAAAATACGTGTTACCATTTCACTGGTGTCGCCACTCAGCCCTTTGGTGTCACGGATGCGGATCAATTGGGTGCGCATCAAATCCTGGCGGTCAGCGCTGTACCGCCGCCATGTTTCAAATGCGGTGCTCATACGGGCGGTGGTTTGCGGGTTGACCGGATCAAGTTTGATCAGCCAATCCGCCAAGAGCGCATATCCTGCGCCGTCCGCGCGATGGAAGCCGGCGGTATTCATCGCCAACCCGCCCAGTGTCGCACGGAACCGGTTTGGGTTTTTCCAATCAAAATCAGGGTGTTCGACTAGCTCCTTGGCAATTTCAACAGCCTGTTGCGGCGCTGCACAACTAACCTGCAGAGAGAACCATTTATCGATGACCAAACGGTCCGCCTGCCATTGCGCATAAAAGGTCTTGGCTTGCGCCGCGCCGCGTTCGATTGTCAGCAGGCAAGACAAAGCGCCCAATTGCTGTGTCATATTATCCGCGCTGTCAAACTGCGCACGCGCGGCATCGCCAGAATCAAGACGCGAGAGCAGGCCCAAAACCGTGCCCTGTAAGGCGCGTTTACCAGCGGCTTTTGCATCAGGCTGATAAGGCCCTGCCACGTGCATGGCAGCATATAGTTTTGGCAGCAAATCCTGAAGATATTCGGCGCGAGCTTGGGTCAGCGTTTCACAGGCGCGATAGATGCGCATCGGATCGGGTGTCGCACCTGCATCAAACAGCGATTGCGCGATGTCGTCCTGTCCCGGTTGGCGCAGCGCAAGGGCCCGAAATGCCGGATCCAGACTGTCATCACCGGCAACTTTGGCCAAGGCTTGCAGGTAAGCCGGGTCCGCAGGGGCATCCTCTTGAACCATGCGCAGCAGCACATCTTTGGCCAAGGCGCGCCCGGCCTCCCATTTGTTGAACGGGTCGGTGTCATGGGCCAACAAAAAAGCGCGCTCTGCATTGTCGCTGTCGCGGTTCAGGATTACCGGCGCAGAGAAGCCACGCAGGATAGAGGGCACAGGTTTTTCCGCCAGCCCCTCAAAGGTGAAACGCTGCGTGGCTTTTGTCATTTCCAACACGCGGGTGGGTTGGATTTCGGCCCCATCAGCACCCAGTAAGCCCACCGCAATCGGTATGACACGCGCGTCTTTCATATCTTGCCCGGGGGTTGCAGGGGTTTGCTGCGTGAATTCCAGCGTATAGCTGCCGTTCTCAAAGCTCTCCTTTACATTCAGGCGAGGGGTGCCTGCCTGTTCATACCAGCGCTTGAACTGTGTCAAATCGCGGCCGGTGCTGTCTTCAAACACCTTTAGCCAGTCTTCAATCGTGGCGGCATCGCCATCGTGGCGGTCAAAATACAGATCCAACGCCTTGCTGTAGGCGTCGTCTCCGACAAGGGTTTTCAACATCCTGATCAGCTCTGCCCCTTTTTCGTAGACCGTCGCGGTGTAGAAATTGTTAATTTCGACAAAACTTTCAGGCCGAACCGGATGGGCCAGCGGGCCGTTGTCTTCGCGAAACTGGCGTCCGCGCAGGGCAAGCACGTTGTCAATCCGCGCCACGGCGTGGCTGCGCATGTCACCGGTGAACTGCTGGTCACGAAATACCGTCAGCCCTTCTTTCAGACACAGCTGGAACCAATCGCGGCAGGTAATCCGATTGCCAGTCCAGTTGTGGAAATACTCATGGGCGATGATCGCTTCGATGCGTTCGAAATTCGCATCCGTAGAGGTCTCGGGGCTGGCCAAAACGCAGGAAGAGTTGAAAATGTTCAAGCCCTTGTTCTCCATCGCGCCCATATTGAAGTCATCGACCGCCACTATGTTGAATATGTCCAAGTCATATTCACGACCATAGACGTCCTCATCCCATTTCATTGACCGTTTCAGCGCATCCATCCCAAAGGCACATTTGCCTTCATCGCCGTGGCGCACCCAGATGTTCAATTCGACCTCTCGCCCATTCATCGTGGTAAAGCGGTCCGGATGATTGACCAGACTTCCCGCAACCAGCGCAAAGAGATAAGCGGGTTTGGGCCATGGATCATGCCATTCGGCCCATCCCCTTCCTTGGTCAACGGGGTTGCCGTTGGATAGCAGGATCGGATCTTCGCCCTCGATGCGCACAGTAAAAACGCTCATCACGTCGGGGCGGTCGGGGTAATAGGTAATCTTGCGAAACCCTTCGGCCTCACATTGAGTGCAATACATGCCGCCGGACATATAAAGGCCTTCAAGGGCGGTGTTCTTTGCAGGGGCGATTTCGACCTCGGCTTCCCAGATAAACGGCGCGTCGGGTACCTCTGCACGCAGCCCTTTGTCGTTTATCAGCGGGGTGACCGGCTGACCGTCAATCCTTGCAGAGATCAGGTTAAGTTGTTCACCATGAAGGAAAAACTCACTGGTTTGGCTTTCGGGGTTGGGACGAAACGCAATGCGCGAAAGAACCCGCGTGGCATCGGGAGAAAGGCGAAAGGTCAGGTGCACAGAGTCCACAAGATAGCTCGGGACGGTATAATCTTTGAGGTAAACTGTCTGCGGTGCGGCGTCGTTCATTCTGCTCTCCTGTCGCTGTGACACTAGGTGTAGCGCTTTGCCGCGCGGGTGCAAGCGGGCGCAGGTTTTTCGGAAATATTTGAAACTGTATTCGGAATAATGGCGTAATTGGTAAGAAAATTTTACCAGTGTGTTTACTATAGGAAACAAATTGGCTATTGCTAAGCTATCAGCGCCATCGAAAGGACATCCCATGAACCAACGCGTAGAGAGAGCCGGACTGAATGTGGACGCAGGTCTTGCGGCCTTTTTGGAAGATGAGGCGATTGCGAATACCGGCGTAGAGGTCGGGGCGTTTTGGCGTGAGTTGGCGTCGATTATCCACGAGCTAGGCCCAAAAAACCGGGCGTTGCTGTCTGAGCGTAGCCTGCTGCAAGAACAGATCGATGAGTGGCACATTGCCCATCGGGGCCAAGCGCATGACGCTGCAGCCTACAGTGATTTTCTGAAAGAAATCGGCTACTTGTTGGATGAGGGTCCGGATTTTTCGATTGAAACAACAAATGTCGACCCCGAGATTGCGCAGCTTCCGGGGCCTCAGCTGGTTGTCCCGATCATGAATGCGCGTTTTGCATTGAACGCTGCAAATGCCCGTTGGGGCAGCCTTTATGATGCGCTCTACGGCACCGATGCGCTGGGCGATCTGCCCGCCAAGGGTGGGTTTGATGCTGCCCGCGGGGCGCGGGTTGTGGCCTGGGCCAAGGCGCATCTGGATAAGGCGGTTCCACTGGCCGAAGGGCGCTGGTCCGAAGTGACTGCTTTGTCGGTTGAAAATGGTGTATTTGCGCCTGCCTTAGCCGATCCATCGCAGTTTGCAGGGTCCCATCAGGATGGCGAGACAGCGCAGTATTTGTTCAAAAGCAACGGCTTGGGTGTCGAGGTTTCTGTTGATCCAGCCCATCCGATTGGCAAAACCGACCCTGCCCATATCTCGGACGTGGTTTTGGAGTCAGCCGTCAGCGCGATCATGGATTGCGAGGATTCGGTCGCGGCTGTGGATGGGGAGGATAAGACCCTTGCTTACCGCAACTGGCTTGGCCTGATGAAAGGTGATCTGGCCGAGGAGGTCAGCAAGGGCGGCAAGACTTTTACCCGACGCCTGAAAGATGATCGCCCCTATACTGCCTCTGACGGCAGCGAGATCACCGTAAAGGGGCGGGCGCTGATGCTGGTGCGCAATGTGGGCCATCTGATGAGCAATCCAGCCATTCTGGATAAGGACGGTCAGGAAGTGGGCGAAGGCATCATGGATGCCATGTTCACCACATTGATCGCGATGCATGATCTTCAAAAAACCGATGGCGCGCGCAATTCGGTCGAGGGGTCCGTTTATGTGGTTAAACCCAAGATGCATGGCCCAGACGAAGTCGCTTTTGCCGATGAGATTTTCACGCGTGTCGAGGCCGCACTGGGCTTGCCGAAGAATACCGTCAAGCTTGGTATCATGGATGAAGAACGCCGCACTTCGGTAAACTTGAAGGAATGTATTCGTGCAGCCAAACACCGAGTTGCCTTTATCAATACCGGCTTTTTGGATCGCACGGGCGATGAAATCCACACCAGCATGGAGGCGGGCCCGTTCCTGAAAAAGGGCGACATGAAATCAACGCCTTGGATCTCTTCTTATGAAGACCGAAATGTCGATATCGGCCTCTTGTGCGGGCTGAAAGGCAAAGCGCAGATCGGTAAGGGCATGTGGGCGATGCCGGATATGATGGCTGCAATGCTAGAGGCCAAGATCGGCCATCCACAATCCGGTGCGACCTGTGCCTGGGTGCCGTCCCCCACGGCGGCAACGTTGCATGCGACCCATTATCACGATGTTGACGTGCTGGTCCGTCAGGATGAAATTGCAGCGCAGGGCCGGCGTGGCACGTTGTCTGACCTTTTGACCATTCCGGTGGCCGCAGGCCAGAACTGGTCGGACGCGGAAATCACTGCCGAGATCGAAAACAACGCCCAAGGCATTTTGGGATATGTGGTGCGTTGGGTCGATCAAGGGGTGGGCTGCTCCAAAGTCCCCGACATCAATGATGTCGGCTTGATGGAAGATCGCGCCACCTGCCGGATCAGCTCTCAGGCATTGGCAAACTGGCTACACCACGGGGTAGTTAGCGCGGATCAGGTGATGGCTGCGATGAAAAAGATGGCAGCCGTGGTGGATGGGCAAAACGCCTCTGATCCGCTGTATATGCCGATGGCTCCGGAATTTGACGGCATCGCTTTTCAAGCCGCCTGTGATCTGGTGTTTAAGGGGCGTCAGCAGCCCTCCGGGTATACAGAGCCGGTACTACACCGCCGTCGCCTTGAATTGAAAAACGCCTAAAGCACAGAGCCCGACCCTTTGAGGTCGGGCCTTTTATAATCGGAGGACGTTATGTCGGAAATTTCTCTGCGCCGCGCGCGCAGCATCATTCGCGGTATCCTGAACAAGGGGCGCGAAATGGAGCTTAAGCCCCTATCGGTGGTGGTTCTGGACAGCGGCGGTCACGTCAAAGCCTTTGAGCGCGAAGATGACGCCGCGCCGGGGCGTTTTGCGATTGCCCATGGCAAGGCTTATGGCGCGATCATGCTGGGCATGGCCGGACGGGCGCAGATGGCACGGGCCGAGCAGCAGGCCTATTTCATGGCCGCGGTGAATGGCGTCTATGGCGGGCAGGTTATTCCGGTTCCCGGTGGGGTTCTGGTGCGCGATAAGCAAAACCGCATTGTCGGGGCGATCGGGGTGACCGGGGATAGCTCTGAGAATGATGCCGAGGCTGCCATTGCCGGAATCGAAGGTGTCGGGCTGACCGCCGAAGCCTAGGCCTGTGTAGGTCTACCAGCATCAACGGCGCGGGCGTCTGTGAGTTTTTGCACAGCGCCCGTTGATTTTATCCTCTGTTGTCTGTGCGCGAACCGGATTAAGCTTCGAGCGAAGACTGGTTACGCGTGGGGACATTATGAGTCGGCCTATCGTTGGCATTATTGGCAACAGCTATTTGATCAATGACGAATATCCCGCCCACGCTGGCGGGACAATGAATTCCGAGGCCGTGGCCGATGTGTCCGGCTGTATGCCTCTGCTGATTCCGGCCGATCCGAGGTTTCTTTCGGTCGAAGAGCTGCTGAAAACCTGTGACGGATTTCTGTTAACCGGCGGACGCCCCAATGTGCATCCCGAAGAATACGGCGAAGCCGCAACCGAGGCCCATGGTGCCTTTGATCGTGCCCGCGATGCGATCACTCTACCATTGGTGCGGGCCTGTGTTGAACGTGGACAGCCGTTTTTGGGCATTTGCCGTGGTTTCCAAGAGGTCAATGTGGCGATGGGGGGCAGTTTGCATCCGGAAATCCGTGACATACCCGGTCGCCTGAACCACCGGATGCCTCCGGATGGCACGATCGAAGAGAAATTCGAACTCCGCCACATTGTGACGCTAAACAAAGACGGGCCGTTTTCCAGACTGTTCGGCGGGCATGAGGTGATGACCAATACGCTGCACGGGCAGGGCATCCAGCGCCCCGGTGCGCGGGTTGTCATTGACGGAACTGCGCCGGATGGCACGCCAGAGGCGATCTATATCAAAGATGCGCCGGGCTTTACCCTTTCGGTGCAGTGGCATCCGGAATGGAACGCCGCCAATGACCCTGTATCACGTCCGCTGTTTACTGCTTTTGGCGAAGCCGTGCGCGAATGGGCGGCGGGCGAGTCACATCCGCATCTGCGCACCGCTTAAAAGGTGCGCAGCCGCCCAAAAAGCGGGCGCGGGCTGCTGCGATGAATTGACGCTGCGTCAGGTGCAGGGCCATTTCTCCGGCCCACTGTCACCAGACTGTGCCCCAGAAACGGGATAAAAGTGCGGGCCCGATACACATCTTCTACGGGCAACAACTGCGCCCTAACCCGATGGAGCGAGACGAAATGTTGAGGAAAAGAATTGATGTCCCGCCCCTGTGGCTGATTGGATTTCTTGTACTGGCTTATGCGCTGGCTGATTTTGTGCCGGGCCTTGGTTTTGGCGGGGCATGGGCAGATTTTCTCGGAGGGGTGCTGATAGGCGGAGCTGTGGTTCTATTTGCCTTATCTATCATAGAGTTCCGTAAACACGCCACGACGGTGCTCCCTCATGAAATTCCCTCTGCGCTGATCCAGTCAGGGATTTATAAACGCAGCCGCAATCCGATCTATCTGGCCGATGTGCTGTTGCTGGCCGGATTGATCCTGCGCTGGGATGCGGTTCTCGCCCTGCCGTTGATACCGATCTTTTTATGGGTGCTGGAGCGTCGTTTCGTGATACCCGAGGAAAAGCAGATGCGGCGGCAATTCCGGCTGCAATACGCGTCTTATTGCAACAAAACACGGCGCTGGCTTTAAGGGGCTGCTGCGTTAGCGCTGCCAAACGCGCCAACATGTTGTTTAAATTCAATGCACAGGTTAAGAGAGCGGGAACTGATTAAAGCGAACAGTTGATCAGTAAAGAGAGGGAAGTCTAAAAGTGAAAATCGGGGTTCCGAAGGAAGTCTTTGAGGGGGAAGCGCGTGTCGCGATCACCCCGGATAGTGCGCTCCAGCTGCAAAAGCTAGGTTATGATTGCGCAATCGAGGCCGGTGCAGGTGCATTGGCTGGTTTTTCAGACGACGCATATGCGGCCAATGGCGTAGAGGTGGTTAAAACCGCTGCGGCATTGTGGAAAGAGGCGGATATCATCGCCAAAGTCCGCCAGCCCAATGCGACAGAGTTGAAACGCTTGACGGCTGATAAAACGCTGATCAGCTTCTTCAATCCGGCTGGCAACGAAGAAGGCATGGAGGCGGCGAAAGCCAAAGGTGCCAATGTCATCGCCATGGAAATGGTGCCGCGCATCAGCCGCGCCCAGAAAATGGACGCGCTGTCCTCGATGGCCAACATCGCAGGTTATCGTGCTGTTATCGAAGCCGGGAACAACTTTGGCCGCTTCTTTACGGGTCAGATTACCGCTGCCGGTAAAGTCCCGCCCGCCAAAGTGCTGGTTGTGGGTGCCGGTGTTGCCGGTCTGGCTGCCATCGGGACATCGACATCGCTGGGTGCTGTGACCTACGCTTTTGACGTTCGCCCAGAGGTTGCCGAGCAAGTCGAATCCATGGGCGCCGAATTCGTCTATCTCGATTTCGAAGAAGAACAACAAGACGGCGCGGCAACCGGTGGCTATGCCTCTGTTTCCTCTCCTGAATTCCGCGAAGCGCAGCTTGCCAAATTCCGCGAACTGGCTCCGGAAATGGATATCGTCATCACCACGGCGCTGATCCCGAACCGCGAAGCCCCAGAGCTTTGGACCGAAGATATGGTCAAGGCCATGAAACCGGGTTCCGTGATCGTCGATCTGGCGGCAGAAAAAGGCGGCAACTGTAAGTTGACCGTCATGGATGAGAAAATCGTCACCGACAATGGCGTGACGATCATCGGCTATACCGATTTCCCATCCCGCATGGCCGCACAGGCTTCGACGCTTTATTCCACCAACATCCGTCACATGATGACCGACTTGACCCCTGAAAAAGACGGTCAGATCAATCACAACATGGAAGACGATGTGATCCGCGGTGCCACCGTTACCTATGACGGCGAAATCACCTTCCCACCGCCCCCCCCCAAAGTGGCGGCGATTGCGGCAAAACCTAAAGAGGTGGTGCCCGAACTGACACCCGAAGAAAAACGCGCCGCCGAAGTGGCCGCGTTTAAAGCGCAGACCAAGCAGCAGGTGATCTTGCTCGGTGTTGGTGCGGCGCTTCTGTTGGGTGTCGGACTGGTGGCTCCGGCCAGCTTTATGCAGCACTTTATCGTGTTCGTCTTGGCTGTGTTCGTCGGCTTCCAAGTGATCTGGGGCGTGGCGCATTCGCTGCACACCCCGTTGATGGCGGTTACCAACGCGATTTCCTCAATCATCATTCTGGGGGCCCTGATGCAAATCGGATCAGGCAGTTTCTTGGTGATTTTGCTGGCCGCACTCTCGGTCTTTATGGCCGGGGTCAACATCTTTGGCGGCTTCCTCGTGACACGGCGTATGCTCGCCATGTTCCAGAAATCCTAAGGGGGACTTAACGATGGATTACGGATTTACAACGGCGGCCTATGTGGTCGCAGCTGTTCTCTTCATCCTGTCTCTTGGCGGGTTGTCAGGGCAGGAAAGTGCAAAACGTGCCGTTTGGTACGGGATTGTCGGCATGGGCCTTGCGGTCTTTGCGACGCTGATCGGGCCGGGTTCCGGCTTGTGGATACTCTCGGTGCTTCTGATCATCGCCGGTGGTGCAATCGGTTATGTGGTTGCGACACGGGTGCAGATGACAGAGATGCCGCAGCTTGTTGCTGCGATGCACTCTCTGGTGGGTCTGGCAGCGGTCTTTGTGGGCTTTATCGCCCATATCGAGCTGAACCGTGTCATGGGCATGGATGCCGAAACCAAGAAAGCGCTGGACGGTTTTGCTGCGCTTCTGGCCAAAAAGGATGGTGTTGAGATTGCCATCCTGCGGGTCGAACTGTTCCTTGGTATCTTTATCGGTGCGATCACCTTTACCGGTTCTGTGATTGCCTATGGCAAGCTGGCAGGCAAAGTGGACTCTGCGGCAACAAAACTGCCCGGTGGTCATATGCTCAATGCCGGTGCGGCAGGCCTCTCTGTGCTCTGCTTGATCTGGTATTTCAATACAGGCGGTTTCTTCCCGCTGTTCCTGATGACTTTGGCGGCGCTGTTTATCGGTTACCACCTGATCATGGGTATTGGTGGTGCGGATATGCCGGTCGTTGTGTCGATGCTGAACAGCTATTCCGGTTGGGCTGCGGCGGCGATTGGTTTCTCGCTGGGCAACGATTTGCTGATCGTTGTGGGCGCGCTGGTTGGTTCTTCGGGGGCCATCCTGAGCTACATCATGTGTAAAGCGATGAACCGAAGCTTTGTCTCGGTCATTCTGGGCGGCTTTGGCGGCACCACTGGACCTGCGATGGAAGTCGAAGGTGAGCAAATCGCCATTGATGCCGAAGGCGTTGCAACCGCACTGGATGAGGCCGATTCAATCGTCATCATTCCGGGCTACGGCATGGCCGTGGCGCAAGCGCAGCAGAATGTGGCAGAGCTGACCCGTCGTCTGCGGGCCAAAGGCAAAGAGGTGCGTTTCGCAATTCACCCGGTTGCCGGTCGTCTGCCAGGCCATATGAACGTGCTATTGGCGGAAGCCAAAGTGCCCTATGACATCGTGCTGGAAATGGATGAAATCAACGATGATTTCCCGGAAACAGACGTTGCCATCGTCATCGGCTCTAACGACATCGTTAACCCAGCAGCCCAAGAAGATCCGAACAGCCCCATCGCGGGCATGCCGGTTCTGGAATGCTGGAAAGCCAAGCAGGTGTTTGTCTCCAAGCGGGGGCAGGGCACCGGGTATTCGGGCATCGAAAACCCGCTGTTCTACAAAGAGAACACCCGCATGTTCTATGGTGATGCGAAACAGTCGCTGGATACTTTGTTGACGATGATCAACTAAACCCGCGACCATACTACAATCTAGAGCCGCCGCCTTGGACCCCCTTGGCGGCGGTTTTTCGTTTAGCGCGTCGTTGTGTGATCAATTTTGGCGCAAATGTCCGGGTTGACCTTTTGTTGGGAAAGCCCGCTTGGCAGTTGGGTTGTCGCATCAAAACAGCTCGATTTAAGCTGTTTTGATGTCAGGCCTTTGACCTCTGACAGGTTTGCCCCGCGCAAATCGCTCTGGGTGAAGTCCACCCCGCGTACATTAGCATCGGTAAAATCTGCCCCGCTCAGCAGGGTATTTTCCAAATCCGCGCCCTTGAGATTGGCCTCTTCGAAATCGGTCATTCGCAAATCACTGTCCTCCAGATCCGCTCCGTTTAAGCGCGCACCTTCAAACTCCACCCGTCGCAGGGTCAGCCCCTTAAGCTCTGCACCGCGCAAGTCTGCCCCTTCAAGCGAGATATTGAATTGACCGGTCATGCCAACCGCGTCCAGAAAGGCCAGAACGCGGCCGGTTCGTTCACCAGTGACGCGATGGAGAACAGCGGCGGTCTGGGCTTGAGCCAATTTCACTTTCACACCTCTGTTTTCCGGTGTGTCGTTGATCAATAATACGCCCATGCGATCCAGATAATTTTGCACCGCCAATTCCTCGGCCTGCCGTTGTTCAACATTCAGGATGACAAGGCTGACGGTCACGGTGCCGATCGCAAGTACCGAAGAATTGGTGGCCATGGCCATCCAGTCCCACAGTGTTTTGCCCGAAAGGCCCATCCATGCCGGACGCCGCCAAAACCAAAGTAGGCAAAAAGCAAGGATACACCCGGCGATCCCGAAAAGCAGCACAATCAACATTGTTCTTTTCCTGAAAGTATTTTCAATAACTTAGCAGGCTCCGCCCCCCGCCTGTCAACGCAGCAATCGGCGAATGCACGAAGCTCAGGTGCTGCGGCGCGCGTAGACCATGGCAATTGGGGTGTGGGACAAGGCAGAGAGATCTTTATCAATATCAATCACAATCTTTGAAAACCCTGCCGCGGTGAGGCGGAATTTGATCTCTGCAAGGCGGTTGTCGGTGTCCTGAACTTCAATGACAATTTGCCGGATATTGGGCCTTTAGGTTTTGGCCCAGCGGAACCAGCGGGTAAGGGGGCAGCGGTATTTCCAGCGTTGATTCACTGTGTCCGCATAGCGGCGGGGCGATATAAATAGCGCACGCATATGGCTGGCCTGCGCATCCTTTTCACCGATGCGTTGCGTGGAATTTCCCGGTAAGTTGGAGAAATAGGTAAAGGCAAATGCCTCCGGTCCGCCCCGTTTGGTCACGCCTTCATTTTCTAGGGTAATACGGGCCTGAGCTGCTTGCTGATAGCGTCGCAGGTTACGCGTCTGAAGATCAAAGGTCTCTGGTATTGGCTCAAAAGCCAACAACCGTCCCTCCGGTCCGGCCTGAGACAGCGCATAAAGGGAAAAAAGCCGATATAACTTCCGACATCGACGATGGTTGCGGCGTTGGGGATGTCGATAGCGTGGCGCAGGTAGTCCTTGTTGATAAAGACTTCGCGGTGAATAAACCGCGCTTCGCGGCGGGCACTGCGGCGCATGTATACGGTGCCAATGTCTTTGAAATTTTCACTATAGGCCACAGGAAGATCCAGTCGTTACAATGGGGCCAAGGGACGGAAAACTCTGTGATTTGGCAAGGGAACAACGGGACAGGTTTCAGTGTCGCGGGTGGTATCTTTGCGGAACATCGCAGGGCGATATCGGCCGCGCGGACCCGAACGCGGCGGCAGTAAGCGGGTCTGGTATACGGATGTGTACAGATAAACCTTTATAATATATGGATTTTTTCTTTACAGGGGGGATGTCGTGGCTATGTTGGCGAAAAAGCACTCCCGAAAGACACCCATGCCGGAAATCTCTGATCACCCCGCCCGATACGCCATGGCTAACGAGCTCCATGCGCGCCCTTTTCCAACGTTAACAGCACCGGGGCAGGCGGTGTTTCTGGCCCTGAAGCGCGAAAGTGATGCGGCGGGGCGGGATAAAGCGGCCGACATTGCGCAATTGATTGCGCTGCTGGATCGCTACGGTGCACCCCATCCGCAACCCGGTGCCACCCATTATTCCGGCTCGATTGGCAAACATGAAATCAAATGGGAAAGCCACACGGAATTTGTGACCTACACGGTCTTTGTGCAGGGGGCCGCAGAGCGTGCTTTTGATCCGCTGTGGTTCAGCGTCTTTCCACAGGACTGGCTGGATGGTCTGCAGGATGTGCGGGTGACTTCGGCCTTGTTACATATGGAAAAACAGAACGAGCCTGCCGCGATCAAACGCTGCCTTGAGGCGTGGTTTGTACCGGAAAGCCTTGCGGTTTCTTATGTGCTGGATTCTTCGGCGGTGATCGCGGGGGACTTTCGTATCGATCCGGCAGGACATATGCGTCTGGCTGTTTTTCTGGGAGAGGACACCGGTTCGCAACGGGCCGGACGCATTTTGCAACGGTTGTGCGAGATCGAGACCTATAAATCCATGTCCATGCTCGGATTCAAGCGCGTAAGGGATATGTCCGCAACAATCGGCACCTTGGACCAAGAGTTGACCGCCCTGATCTCCGAGCTGGATTCCGACGGGTTTTCAGCCGAGCAATCGCTGAAACATCTGCTGGCCCTCTCGGCGGGGCTGGAGCGATTATCTGCCAGCTCGAGTTTTCGATTTGGCGCGACCAAAGCCTATGAGGCACTGGTCAACCAGCGCATCGCGGTTTTGCGTGAAGAACGCTTTGGGGGCCGCCAAACCTTTACCGAATTCATGATGCGGCGCTTTGAGCCGGCGATGCGCACCGTAGGATCGACCGAAGCGCGTTTAGGGACTTTGTCGGATCGGGCTTTGCGTGCGTCTGATTTGTTGCGCACCCATGTGGATGTAGAGCGCACGGCACAGAATCAGTCTTTGCTGGAAAGCATGGACAAGCGGGCTGATCTGCAATTGCGTCTGCAGCAGACGGTTGAGGGGCTCTCTGTGGTGGCGATCAGCTATTATGGCGTTAATCTGCTAAGCTATGCGCTGTATCCCGTTCTGAAATCTATCGGGGTCGAGAAGCTTTGGTTAACCGCAGGGCTGACGCCATTGGTGGTCTTTGCCGTCTGGCTGATGGTGCGCCATATTCGCAAATCCATGCATTAAGGCAGTGACCGGGGCGCTGCCCCGGACCCCGGGATATTTAGGTCAAACTGAAAAGGGCCGCCCAGCGGCAGCCCTTTTGATCATTTACCGCCCGCGAATGCGCGGGTCGAGTGCGTCTCTGAGGCCATCGCCCACATAGTTGACCGCCAGCACCGTCAGCGAGATCGCCAAACCGGGCCAGAGCACACGTTCGGGGTATTGCTGCAGGTAGTCCACCCCGTCAAACAGCAGCCGCCCCCATGTAGGGAAATCCGGCGGGAAGCCAAGGCCAAGGAACGACAGCGCGCTTTCGGTAATGATGGCGTTGGCGATGCCCAATGTGGCGGAAACCATGATCGGCGACATCACATTGGGCAGCACATGGCGGCTGACCATATGGCGCGGTGCGGTCCCTATGGAGCGGGCCGCCAGCACGAATTCCCGCTCTTTCAGCGCCAAAACATCGCCGCGCACGATGCGTGCGGTTTGCATCCAGCTGGTGATGCCAATGGCGCAGACCATCAGCACAAAGATACCACCTTCCGGGCCAAAGGCCGCATTCAGCGGTTCGCGGAACAGCATGATGATGACCAGCAGCAGCGGCAGCAGCGGCAAGGCCAGAAACAGGTCGGTCAGGCGCATCAAAGGCCCGTCCAGCCGTTTGAAGTAGCCTGCTGTGACGCCGACAAAAGTACCCAGGAGCAATGAGATCGCCATGGCCGTCAGCCCGACCGCCATAGAGATTTGCCCGCCCGCCATCATCCGCGCCAGAATATCGCGGCCCAATTGGTCGGTGCCAAAGGGATGCGCCAGCGAGGGGCCTTGGTTGCGGGCACGGATGTCGATGAAGGTTGGGTCAATACTCCAGAGCCACGGCCCAAGGGTTACCCCCAGCACCATCAGGATGAAAAACACCGCCCCGATCATCGCGCCTTTGTGGGTTTTGAACTGGTCCCAGACGTCCCACCATTGATTGCGGGATGCGGCCTCGGGGAGGTCGTTGGCGTTGGTGATCTGCTCAGTCATAGCGGATCCTCGGGTCTAGGATGCCGTAGAGAATATCGGCGATCAGGTTAAACATCACGATAAGCACGGCAAAGATGAAGGTCAGGGTTTGCACCATCGGCAGATCATTGGCTTGGATCGCAGTGATCAGCAATTGGCCAAGGCCGTTCACTTTGAACACCTGTTCGGTGATGATCGCGCCGCCAAAGACTTGCGGCACGCCAAGGGCGATTACGGTGATCACAGGGATCATCGAATTGCGCAGCACATGCACCAGCACCACGGTTTTTTCCGTCAGCCCCTTGGCCCGCGCGGTGCGCACATAATCCTGATTAAGGTTGTCCAGCATCGAGGCGCGCATAAAGCGGCTGATCTGGGCGGCATTATACAGGGCCAGCACAAAAACCGGCATGGCCATTTGGCGGATCTGGAACAGGAAGCTGTCCCAGTCATTGACCACATGGGTGGTGTCATAAATCGACGGAAACCAGCCCAGATTGACCGAAAAGATCACGATCAGCAGCACGCCGGTAAAGAAAGTCGGCACCGAGAAGCCGATCATCGAGACAAATGTCCCGATTTGGTCAAACCAGCTGTATTGGCGATAGGCAGAATAAATCCCGATGGGCAGCGCTATCAAGATGCCGACCACATAGGACATGCCCACAACCCATAGGGTTTGCGGAATACGTTGCGCGACGATGTCCATCACCGGCGAACGGGTTTGCCAGCTGATAATGCGTTGCTTACCCTCGGCAAGGCTGGTGCCAAAAAGATTGTCGATCAGATGCATCGGCTCGACGATAAAGAACTGTTGCAGCCATTTCACAAAGCGAATGTGCACTGGTTCGCCAAGGCCAAGCGCCTCGCGCATGCGCTCTTTAACGTCGGGGGGCACGGTGAGGGGAACTTGCGACATCGGATCACCGGGCGCGAGTTCAAGCAACAAGAAGATGATCAGGCTGATAAAAATCAGCACCGGAACCGCGAGGATCAATCGTCGGATCGTGAAATTGAGCATACGGGGATGCCTTTACTGAACGCAGGGTCGGATCGGTGAAACTGGGAGCGCCGCCCAGACGAGGCCGGGCGGCGCAAGAGGGGGCTTACTCGGTGCGGTGCCAATCAGCGGCATTCCACAGTTCAGAGTCCCATGTGTTCAGAACAACGCCACCCAATGTGTTGGCGTGGGCAGAGACCCGACCACGATCAACAAGCGGGATCATCACGTAGTTCTGCATCAACATATCGTTCATGGCCTTGGCCATTTCCGCACGCTCATTGATGTCACCCGTGATCGCCATTTTGGCGACAAGGGCGTCATAGTCTTCGTCACAGAAACGCGGCATGTTGTTGCCTTGCCACTGGTTTTCAGGCTGCGGTGCCTGTTTGCATTCCCAGTTGGCCATGTAGGATTCAGGATCCGTCCCATCAAAGTTGTTGGCGTACATTTCAACGTCCGCAAAGAACTTTTGGAAGGTGTCGGGCGATCCGGGGTCGCTGCCAAAGAAGACCGAGGCATCGATATTGCGCAGTTCGGTTTCAATACCGATTTCGCCCCACCACTGTTTGATCAGCGCTTGGAAATCCTGACGCACCGCGTTGGTGGATGTTTGGTACAGCATGCTCAGACGCACGCCGTCCTTGGCGCGAATGCCATCCGCGCCAGCAACCCAGCCGGCGTCTTCCAGCAGCGCTTTGGCGCCTTCGATATCTTGCACCAAGCAGCCGTCATTGGCGGTTGAGGCATAAATCGCCGGCGCAGGCAGAACGTTACAGGTCGGGCGACCCGCGTCGCCATAGCCGATTTCTACCAGCAACTCACGGTCGATCGCCATCGACAGGGCCTTACGCACATTGATGTCGGTCAGGAACGGATGCGGTTCGCCAACCGTGCCGCGCTTCTCGCCGAGGGCCGGATCGGGGTTGGTGAAGTTCACCATGATGCGCTCAACCAGTGTACCAAAGCCGGAAACGATCTGGCCTTTGCCCGCCGAAGCCATGTTAGACAGAACATCGGGTGCCAACTGCAGGTTCCAGGCGTAGTCATATTCACCGGTTTCCAGAACCGCACGCCCCGCTGCCGTTGCATCGCCGCCACCTTTGAAGGTGACCGTCGCAAAGGCGGGTTTCGCCGGATCGCGGTAGTATTCATTTGCCGCCAGCTGAATAACGTCATTCGGGCGGAAGTCGGTCACGGTAAACGGACCTGTGCCAATCGGCGCAAAGTTGGCGTCGGTGCATTCCGGCGCTTTGGGGCCCAAGCAGTCGGCAAATTGTGCGGCCTGAATGATCGGGGCTTGTGCGCCCACAAAAGGACCATAAGGGAATGGTTTGGACACACCGAATTTGACAATCGCGGTCAATTCATCGGGTGTTTCAACGTCGACAACGTCGTTATATTTCTCGGATTGGGCGCAGCCACCACCTTCGGCAGTACAGTATTCCCAAGAGAATTTCACGTCCGCAGAGGTCACTGGCGTGCCGTCAGACCACAACAGGCCGGGCTTCAGTTTCCATGTGACCGATTTCAGATCTTCAGACACGCCGCCGTTTTCAACGGTGGGCACTTCTTCGACCAGCCAAGGCACCATATTGCCATCTTGGTCATAGCGCGCCAGCGGTTCGATCACGAGGCTCCCGGCCTCCAGATCTTTTGTACCGCCGGACAGATAGGGGTTCATGATCGACGGGGCTTGCCAATAGATGATATTGACCTGGCCGTCCGCGCCTCGTTCGGCCATTGCCATCGGGGCCATGGCAAATGCTGCCGCTGCGCCCAGAAGGGTTGATTTGAGTTTCATTCTTCACTCCTTGTTGGAAAGGGTCACCATGGGCCGGTATATTCCGGTCTTCGCGCACGCAGGGTGGCATCGTTCAGAATGATCGCAACAGAGTAAGGAGTGCTTCATAGATAGGATGTGCCTGCGAGATGGTGACGGACTTTGAGATCGCTGCAGGGTTGTCAGCGACTGTGCCAAGTCTGACCAACTATTTGTCTTTGTAAAGTGCTTGCGTGATTTCGGAGCGATCCAACTGAATTACTTAGTTAACATTGCCAATCAAATTTGCAGCGGTCAGGATTAGCACAGCGAATCGCTCTTGCGACGCGCCGATTCAATTGACAATCGGGATGTTGTTTGTAGCGTCGATGCGGACAGAACAAAGAAGGTCTCCCAATGCTTGATGATGCGCTGATCGATATCAAAAACCTGCGGGTGGAGTTTGACACCAACGCCGGGCTCGTGGTGGGGGCGGCGGATGTTTCCTATAAAATTCAACCGGGTGAGACCCTTTGCGTGGTGGGCGAATCCGGCTCTGGCAAATCTGTCTCGGCGCTGTCGATGATGCGGTTGGTGGAATTTGGCGGTGGCCGGATCGCCGAAGGATCGCTGATGTTTGAATCCCGCAGCGGCGAATCAATCGATTTGGCCAAGGCGGATGCTGCTTTGATGCGCACGATTCGCGGTAATGAGATCGGCATGATCTTCCAAGAGCCGATGACCTCGCTCAATCCGGTGTTCACCGTCGGGCGGCAGTTAACCGAAGGTCTGCGCATCCACAAAAACCTGTCGAAAGAGGCCGCCGATGCCCGCGCGATAGAACTGCTTAAACAGGTGCGCATCCCTGAACCCGAGCGCCGGATGACCCAATATCCCCACGAACTGTCAGGGGGGATGCGGCAACGGGTTGTGATCGCCATGGCCATGGCCTGCGAGCCGCGTATCCTGATTTGTGACGAGCCTACGACCGCCTTGGATGTGACCATTCAGGCAGAGATTTTGGCGCTGATCGACCGGCTTAAACGCGAGCATAACACGGCTGTGCTGTTCATCACCCATGACATGGCGGTGGTTGCCCAGATGGCGGATCGTGTGGTGGTCATGTTCCGCGGCAATATGATCGAAGAGGGAACGGTCGAGGAAATTTTTGAAAACCCGAAAGAACAATACACCAAAGCCTTGCTGGCCGCTGTGCCGCGTTTGGGGGAAATGACCGGAAAGGCCAACCCTGAACCGATGCGCATCATGGGGCAAGAGGCCCCGGTCTGGGATCGCAGCGGCGCGGTGCAGGCCAAGGGCAAGCTGTTGCTGGAGGTGAATAATCTGATCACCCGCTTTCCGGTAAAAAAGGGATTGTTGCGCAAAACCGTCGCCAATGTGCATGCCGTAGAGGATGTCTCTTTTAAACTGAACGCTGGTGAAACCCTGTCGCTGGTTGGCGAAAGCGGGTGCGGAAAATCCACCTGCGGACGGTCTATTCTGCGACTGGTAGAGCCGGATTCCGGTGAAATCCGCCTTGATGGCACAGATATAGTGGCGCTGGACCAAAAAGAATTGCTGAAAGCACGGCGCGACATGCAAATGGTTTTTCAGGACCCCTTTGCATCACTTAACCCTCAGGTGCGGCTGGATGATCAGGTCTCTGAACCCTTGCGGAATTACAAGCTAGCCTCAGGCAGTGAGCTGGAGGATCGGGTGGCAACTCTGTTTGATCGGGTGCAATTGCCGCGCAGCTTTATGAAACGTTACCCGCATGAGCTGTCCGGCGGGCAAAGACAACGGATCGCCATTGCCCGCGCCTTGGCGCTGAACCCAAAGCTGATCGTCGCGGATGAGGCTGTCTCGGCGCTTGATGTATCGGTACAGGCACAGGTGCTGAACCTGCTGATGGAACTTCAGGCGGAACTGGGCATTGCGATGTTGTTTATCAGTCACGATATGGCTGTGGTGGAACGTGTTTCCCATCAGACAGCAGTGATGTATCTGGGCCGGATCGTCGAAATCGGCCCGCGGTCGGCAATTTTTGAGGACCCGCGCCATGACTATACGCGTTCCTTGTTGTCCGCCGTACCAATTGCCGATCCGCGCAAACGCAAATCCGAGCGGGATCTGAATTTCAAACCGATCCCTTCCCCGATTTTCCCAGTCGGCCATGCGCCCGGCCCTTCGGTCTATGAAGAGGTCACGCCAGGCCATTTTGTGCTGAGATGACACATCCCCCGCTGTCTGCGCGCGAAATCCTTGAAAAGCTGGTCGGTTTTCCCACGGAAAGCAGCCGCAGCAATCTCGACCTGATCAATTGGGTTCAGGACTATCTGAACCGCTATGGCGTAGAGGTGCATCGCGTTTACAATGAAGATAAAAGCAAAGCCTCTCTTTTTGCCTGCATCGGTCCTGCCGTCGAAGGCGGCGTTATCCTGTCGGGTCATACCGATGTGGTGCCGGTTGCGGGGCAGGATTGGCTGAGTGATCCGTTTGTGGTCACCGAAAAAGACGGCAAGCTGTATGGGCGCGGCACCTGCGATATGAAAGGCTTTCTGGCCAGCGTTCTGGCCATCGTACCAGAGGCCGTAGAGGCGCCGTTGCAGCGGCCGCTGATTCTGGCGTTTTCCTACGATGAAGAAGTGGGTTGCCTGTCTGCCCCTGACTTGATTGCGGAAATTACCGCCCATTTCCCGCCCCCCGCGGCGGCGATCATTGGCGAGCCCTCGATGATGAAGGCGGTTTCCGGCCACAAGGGCACTGGCGGTTTCGAGGTGCACGTGAAAGGCTACGAGGTGCATTCCTCACTGCTGCACACCGGCGTGTCAGCGATATTTGAGGCCACGCGCCTGATCAATTGGGCGCAACAGCAGAATGTGGCCTGTCAGGCCAAGGCCCCGACAGCGCTCGCCGCGCCGTTTGATCCGCCTTTTACCACGGTGCATGTGGGGATGATACGGGGCGGGACGGCACATAATATCACTGCCAAGGACTGCCATTTTGATCTTGAATTCCGCTGTGTGCCCGGCGAATCTCTTACCGATTGGGTGGCGCAATTCCGCGCCGAATGTGCAGCTTTGGATCAGGCGTTAAAAACCCGCCACCCCCAAGCCGGCGTGTCCCTGAGCGATACCTTTAATGTGCCGGCCCTGATCCCGGAAACCAATGGCTATGCCGAACGGCTGGTGCGCAGTATCACCGGGGACAACGCCACCGAATTTGTCAGCTATGCGACAGAAGCCGGTCAGTTTCAGGAGGGCGGGGTGTCGGCGATCATCTGCGGGCCCGGTGATATCGCACAGGCCCACCAACCCAATGAATTTATTGCAATAGAACAGTTGGACGCGAGCCTGCGCTTTGTACGCTCTGTCGTCGACACACTGAAAAAGGACCTCTAGACATGCCAATCAAGAACCGCTTTGCCGAGCTGCAAAACGAGATCACTTCGTGGCGTCGTGACATTCACGAAAACCCGGAAATCCTGTTTGAAACCCACCGCACATCGGCCTTAGTGGCAGAAAAGCTGCGGTCATTCGGCTGCGAAGAAGTGGTCGAGGGCATTGGCCGCACCGGGGTTGTTGGGGTGATCAAAGGCAAAACCGATACATCGGGCAAGGTAGTTGGCTTGCGCGCCGATATGGATGCGCTGCCGATCCATGAGGCGACCGGACTGGACTATGCCTCTAAAACCGATGGCGCAATGCATGCTTGCGGCCACGACGGGCATACCGCCATGCTGTTGGGGGCGGCCAAATACCTTGCGGAAACCCGCAATTTCGACGGCACTGTGGTGGTGATCTTCCAACCTGCCGAAGAAGGGGGCGGTGGCGGGCGCGAGATGTGCGCGGACGGGATGATGCAGCGCTGGAACATTCAGGAAGTCTACGGCATGCATAACTGGCCCGGCCTTGAAGCCGGTAGCTTTGCCATCCGTCCGGGGGCGTTTTTTGCGGCCACAGATCAGTTCGAGATCAAGATAAATGGTAAAGGCGGGCACGCCGCCAAACCCCATGAAACCGTTGATCCCACGGTGCTTGCCAGCCACGTAGTTCTGGCCTTGCAAACACTGGCCAGCCGTATCGTCGATCCGGTCGATCAGGTGGTGGTCTCGGTCACTAGCTTTGAAACCGCAAGCACCGCATTTAACGTCATACCCCCCTTTGTGACCCTGAAAGGCACCGTCAGAACTCTGTCAAAAGACGTGCGCGACTTGGTACACCAGCGCCTGCCTGTCATCGTCGACGGCACGACAGCGGCCATGGGCGGGGCGGCCGATGTGAAGTATATGCTGGGCTATCCGGTCATGGTCAATTCCGAGCATGAAACCGAACTGGCTGCCGATGTGGCGCGTAAAGTGTCGGGATCTTGCGCGGATGCGCCGCTGGTTATGGGCGGGGAAGATTTCGCCTATATGCTGGAGGAACGTCCCGGTGCCTATATTTTAGTGGGCAACGGCAATACCGCGCCGGTGCACCACCCGGAATATAACTTCAACGACGAGATCATTCCGGCGGGGTGCTCGTGGTTTGCGGAGATGGCCGAAAGCCGGATGCCGGTGGCTTAGAATTTAGCGAGGCGCTGCCTCGCGCTCCGGGATATTTAGGTCAAAATGAAAGCATTTTCACTTGATTGAAATATCCCTGGGGAGCCCCGTTCGGGGCGGGGGCAGCGCCCCTCTTTTATCCACCTGTGTGACTCATGTGGCGGCTCATCTGGCCGCCGAGTTCCTGACGGGAATAGTCAAAATCATGGCCTTTGGGTTTGAGGCCAATGGCGGCATGAATGGCGGCCAACAAGGGGACGTCATCGTCAGGATGGGCGCGCAGCGGTGCGCGCAGATCGCTTTTGCCTTCCTGACCGAGGCAGGTGTAGATTTCGCCGGTGCAGGTGATCCGCACACGGTTACAGCTTTCGCAGAAATTATGGGTCATCGGGGTGATCAGGCCGATTTTCTGCCCTGATTCCTCGAGCCGCAGATAGCGCGCCGGTCCACCGCTCCGTTCTACCAGATCTGTTACGGTAAACCTTTCCTCAAGGCGGCTGCGCAAGTCATTCAGAGACCAATATTGCATCAGTCGGTTTTCATTGCCGATGTCGCCCATGGGCATGACTTCGATAAAGGTGAGGTCCATATCCCGTTCGGCACACCACGCCGCCAGCGTAAAGAGTTCGTTTTCGTTGAACCCTTTCAGCGCCACGGTGTTGATCTTAACCCGCAAACCTGCCTTTTGGGCGGCATCGATCCCTTTGATCACCTGATCCAGTCGGCCCCATCGGGTAATTTCGGCGAATTTCGCATCATCGAGTGTATCCAGTGAAATATTCACCCGCCGCACTCCGGCTGCGGCCAGATCATCGGCATATTTTGCCAGTTGTGATCCGTTGGTCGTCAGGGTGAGCTCGTCAAGCCTACCGGCAGCCAGATGACGTGACATGCTATCAAAGAAGGTCATGATGCCCTTGCGCACCAAGGGCTCCCCGCCGGTGATCCGTAGTTTGCGCACACCGCTGCTGATAAAGGCAGAGCATAACCGGTCCAGCTCTTCGAGAGTGAGCAGTTCTTTCTTTGGCAGAAAGGTCATGTTTTCGGACATACAATAGACGCAGCGAAAATCGCAGCGGTCTGTTACCGAAACACGCAAATAGGTGATCGCGCGTTGAAAGGGGTCAATCAAATGTTCCATCAAGAGGAACCTAGGGTAGGGATTGGCCAAGGGCAAGGAAGTGCTGATCACCTTCTTGACGGATTGAAAGAGGGGCAGGCTTTGGCCTATGGTTTGACTATGAAAACACGGCTTTATCTGAACCCAAGTATTTTTATCGTCGCGGCCCTTGCGGCCTGTACTCCGGTATTCACCGATCCGAAGCCCGACGCTGCGGCTGGGCCGGAAGGCGGAAAGCAAATTGCCGCCTTGCCACCGGCTGCACGCGCCGCACCACAAGATGCCCAAACCGTTGAGCAATTTGACACCACCACTGCCTCTGAAAGGGCGGCGGCGGAAACGGCTGTGACAGCCTCTGACCCTTTGATCGGGCGAACCATTGCCTCGCTTGGCGATCCGGCGGCGGGGGGGTTTTGGCTTGAAACACCGCTGGTGAGCACGCCTCAGATGGGCAGTGTCAAGGATGTCAAAAGCGGTGCTTCTGTGGCGTTGGAACTGCGCCCGATCGAAGGCGCGACCTCGGCGGGCAGCCGGATTTCACTGGCCGCCATGCGGGTGCTTGAGGTTGCGTTGACAGATTTACCCGAGCTTGATGTTTATGGCGGCTGAGAACAGGTTGCGTTTGATTGATCCGGCGTGGGACTGGCAGCAGGCGCGGCAGAATTTCCGCTGGTCGATCCCGAATAATTTTAACATTGCAGAGGTCTGTTGCGATCGGTGGGCGCGGGCTGATCCGCAGCGTCTGGCACTTGTTCACCTTGCCGAGGATGGCACGACGACCCGTTATACTTTCGCTCAGCTAAAGACCGCCTCCGACCAGTTTGCCAATGTCTTGCGCGCCTATGGGGTGACGCAGGGGGACCGGGTCGGGATGTTGCTGCCGCAGGGGCCAGCTGTGCTGATTGCACATTTGGCGACGTATAAGATCGGGGCGATTGCCTTGCCGTTGTTTACGTTGTTCGGGCCTGATGCCCTGAGCTATCGCTTGCAGGATAGCGGGGCAAAAGTGCTGATTACCGATGGCGAGAATCTGGACAAGGCGGAATCTGTCAAAACCGCAGACGCGGGGGCGCTGCAGACGATCTATTCGGTGGATGCGGGGGCGGGCCTGTCGTTTTGGGAGGAACTTTCCCGCGCATCGCGCCACTTCGTACCGGTGCAAACCAAAGCCGAAGACCCCGCCGTGTTGATCTATACCTCGGGCACCACCGGCCCGCCCAAAGGGGCGTTGCATGCCCATCGGTTCTTGTTGGGGCATTTGCCATCGATGGAAGTTGGGCATGGTGGGTTTCCGGCGGGGTCTGAAATGGGCTGGACACCGGCGGATTGGGCGTGGATTGGCGGATTGATGGATATGGCGATGCCCTGTCTGTACTACGGGGTGCCGCAGCTGAGCCACCGTATGCGGAAATTTGATCCGGACTATGCTTATTCCTTGATGACCGAACACGCCCTGACGCGGCTTTTCATGCCACCCACGGCCCTGCGGATGTTGCAAACGGCCAAAACGCCATCAGGGCTTCGGGTGAAATCCGTGACCTCCGGCGGTGAAAGTCTGGGAGAGGCCCTGCATGATTGGGGCACGCGCAGGCTTGGCGCGCCGATCAACGAGGTTTACGGCCAAACCGAATGCAACCTTGTGATTTCGGCCAATCCGGATCTGATGACAGTAAAACCCGATACCATGGGCTACGCCGTGCCCGGGCATGAGGTGGCGATCATTGATTCCAAAGGCGCCGAAGTCCCTGCGGACACTTTGGGTGAAATCGCCATTCGGGCCCCGGACCCTGTCATGTTTCTGGGCTATTGGAACAACCCTGCCGCTACCGAGAAAAAATTTGTGAACGGCTGGCTTTGCACCGGTGATCTGGGGCGCAAGGATGCCGAGGGATATTTCCGGTTTGAAAGCCGCAGCGATGATGTGATTACCTCGGCGGGCTATCGCATCGGCCCGACCGAGATCGAGAATTGCCTGTCCGCGCATCCAGATGTGGTCATGGCCGCCGCCATTGGTGTGCCTGATCCGGTTCGCACCGAAGTGGTTAAGGCCTTTGTGGTGCTGCGCGACGGAGCAAACTGGGACGGGCTGGAGTCACAGCTGATCGCCCGCGTGCGCGACAGGGTATCGCCCCATGTGGCCCCCAGAATGATCCAGCCGCTGGAAACCATGCCGGTCACTGCCACGGGCAAAATCCTGCGGCGCAGCCTGCGGGATCTATCGGCGATCTAGCTGGATTTCTTCAGCAAACGCAGGGCTTCTTTACGGGCAAAGGGTTTCATCCGTTCGCCATAGGTATCGACAAAGGCCTCCACGCGCGCAGCGTCATGTTTGGACAGATCGCGCAGCCACCAGCCAATGGCTTTTTGAATGAACCACGCACGGTCATCCACATAGCCCGCCGCCCAGCCCAACACCCGTTCGCGCACCTCCAGATCGGCAGGTTTGGGATTGTTGAGCTTGGTCCATGGCAAAGTCATCACAAGGGCGGCGCGCCGGCTCCATAAATGCTCTGAGGTGGTCCATTCTTCGACCTGATCCAGACGGGTCGGGTCAGCCATAAGCCGTTTTGATCCGGCCCCACAGGCGTGATCCGCGATTGCCCAAGCGTCAAATTGCGGCACCCAACTGGCTATTAACGCCCAAGCGTCTTCGTCGGGGCGCAGCCGCGCCTGAACCAGCAGTTTTGCCGCCGCGACACGGGCTTCGTGGATGTTGCTTTCCCAGAGGGCCGCCGCAAGGGAGACGCGTTCCTCGACGCTCATTTCGGCCCGCCATGATTTGACTTCGGCATCAATGTCGGGATTTGACACCCCCAGATAGGGGCGGTCGGCCTTATGATAGGCGCGCATATCGGCGGCTTTGCCCTCGATTTGATGGGCACTCAGGGCGGCGATGGCGGCTTCTGGGGTCATTCTACGGTTACCGATTTGGCTAGATTGCGTGGTTGATCGACATCGGTGCCTTTGGCGACGGCGGTATGATAGGCCAGCAATTGCGCGGGCAGGGCGTAGAGAATGGGGGCGTAAAGTTCAGAGACATCCGGCAGGATAATTGTCTCCCAGACGCCATCAGCGGCGATCCGTGCGCCTTCGGCATCGGTGACCAGAAGCACCTTGCCACCGCGGGCCATGACCTCCTGCATGTTGGAAACGGTCTTCTCAAACAGCCCGTCACGCGGGGCCATGACGATGACCGGTACTTTTTCATCAATTAGCGCGATAGGGCCATGTTTCAGCTCTCCTGATGCATAGCCTTCTGCGTGTATATAGCTGATTTCCTTAAGTTTTAGCGCACCTTCTAACGCAATGGCAAACATCGCGCCGCGCCCCAGAAACAGAATATCCTGCGCCTTGGACAAGCTGCGCGAGACGGTTTTGATCTTTTCGCTGGTGCTGAGCGCGTGGTTCATCAGACCCGGCAAATTACGAAGCGCTGCAAGGTGATCGGCGATTTGTTCCGCATTCAGGATGTCGCGGTCCTGCGCTGCGCCAAGGGCCATTAGGGCCAGAACATTCAACTGGCAGGTAAAGGCCTTGGTCGAGGCCACGCCGATTTCCACCCCCGCCAGAATGGGCAGGATAATATCGCTTTCGCGCGCCATAGAGCTTTCGGGGTTATTCACCACCGACAATATTTTGGCCGCTTTGCCTTCCATATAGCGCAGCGCGGCAAGGGTGTCGGCGGTTTCACCGGATTGCGATACAAAAACCGCCAGCGTGCGTGGAGAGACAGGCGGTTCGCGATAGCGGAATTCCGAAGCGATATCGACTTCGACGGGCATGCGGGCGAATTGTTCGAACCAGTATTTTGCTGTTAGACAGGCGTAGAAAGCCGTGCCACAGGCCACCATGGTGATCCGGTCGTAATCTTTGAAATCAAGCCCTTCGACGGGGAACTTCACCCTATTACCATCCTGAGACAGATAAAAATCGACAGCCTCGCCCAAAACCGTGGGCTGCTCGGCGATTTCCTTGCTCATGAAATGCTTATGGCCGCCTTTTTCGATCTGGGTTGCATCGATCTGGATGGTACGTTTTGCGCGATTGGCCAAGGCACCGGTGTGATCCCGGATCTCAAGCGACGTGCGGGTCAGGATCGCCCAATCGCCTTCGGCCAGATAGGTGACCTCATTTGTCATCGGAGACAGTGCGATGGCATCGGAGCCCACAAACATTTCACCATCCCCGTGGCCAATTGCCAGCGGAGACCCCTTGCGGGCGGCGATGATCAGGTCTTCCTCGCCTTCAAACAGAAAGCAAAGCGCAAAGGCCCCCTCCAGACGTGAAAGGGTTTTTTCCGCAGCTTCTCGCGGGGTTAACCCTTGCTTCATGTAGTTTTGCGTCAGCAGCGCGACAGTTTCCGTGTCGGTTTCGGTGACAAACTGCATGCCGGATGCGGCGAGTTCTTCGCGCAGATCGCGAAAATTTTCGATGATCCCGTTGTGCACGACGGCCACCGGGCCAGCCTGATGCGGATGGGCATTGTTGACACTGGGCGCGCCATGGGTGGCCCAGCGGGTATGACCGATGGCGGATTTTCCGGCCAAAGGCGCATGGACCAGCAGATCAGACAGATTCACCAGCTTGCCCACTGCGCGGCGGCGATCCAGAACGCCGTTGTTCACGGTGGCAATTCCGGCGCTGTCATAACCGCGATATTCAAGCCGTTTTAAGGCTTCAACAACGATTGGCGCGGCTTCATGTTCGCCAAGGACCCCGACAATTCCACACATTATTTGGCTTCCTTTGACTTGCGCGCCTTAGCGGCCTTTAACTTTTCGAACATTTTGCGCGCCAGCCCGGGTTTTGTAACCTGTTTGGCGCGCGCCACGGCCAAAGCACCGGCGGCCACATCTGTTGTGACCACTGATCCGGAGGCGGTCATGGCTTCGTCGCCGATTTTAACAGGGGCCACCAACATGGTGTTAGAGCCGATAAACGCCTGTTGACCGATTTCGGTGCGGTGTTTGAAAACCCCGTCATAATTGCAGGTGATCGAGCCGGCGCCGATATTGGTTGCTTTGCCCACCGTCGCATCGCCGATGTAGGAGAGGTGATTGACCTTGGCTCCTTCGGCGAGTTCGGCGTTTTTGATTTCGACAAAATTGCCAATGCGGACTTTTTCGGCCAATTCGGTTCCCGGACGCAGGCGGGCATAGGGGCCAACGATGGATTGCTGGGACACATGACAGCCTTCCAGATGGCTGAAGGCGCGGATCACCGCATCGCTTTCTACGGTCACACCGGGACCAAAAACCACATTCTGTTCAATCACCGTATCGCGCCCGACATAGGTGTCATAGGCAAAGAACACGGTTTCAGGGGCCAGCAATGTAACCCCGTTCTCAAGCGCCTCGGCGCGTTTGTGCCCCTGTAGCGTCGCCTCTGCTGCGGCCAGTTCGGCCCGCGTGTTGATACCTTGGGTTTCGGCCTCTGTGCAGGTGACAAAACCGGCCGACAGCCCCTTGCTGCGGGCAATTTCAACAATATCGGGTAGGTAGTATTCACCGCTGGCATTGTCATTGCCCACAGCTGAAATCAGCTCAAACAAAACCTGTGCATCCGCAGCAACAACACCAGAATTACAAAGGCTTACAGCGCGTTCTTCGTCGCTTGCGTCCTTGTATTCAACGATGCGATCCAGTTGATCACCTTTGGTCAGCAACCGCCCGTAACGCCCCGGATCAGCAGCGTCAAATCCCAGCACAACAACCGCATGCTCTTTGCGTGCCTCTGCCATGGCCGCCAGCGTTTCGGCGCGAATGAACGGGGTGTCGCCATAGAGCACAATCGCATCGCCTTCAAAGCCGCTCAGCGCCGCTTGGGCCTGCGCCACCGCGTGCGCAGTGCCGTTTTGCTCCGCCTGATGGGCGATCAGAAGCTGATCATCATAAGCCAGTGCGGCGTCCTTGACCTTTGCCGCTCCATGACCGGTGACAATCACAGTGCGGGCCGGTTCGAGTGCTGAGCCGGCGCGAATTGCATGCACCATCAACGGGGCACCTCCCAAAGGGTGTAAAACCTTGGGCAATTCCGAATTCATCCGTGATCCCTGACCGGCGGCCAGGACAATAAGCGCTGTAGGCATAAGGTATCTGCTCTTTCATTCTGTTGTGACCCGTTCTATCGGTCTTTGCGGGCATCGCAAGAGCAGGCGGCATCAAAACTATTTACGCTATATTGCACAACATGGCGGGAAACCGCCGAAGGGGGACACTATGCGCACTGTCATTTTTGATCTGGACGGCACTTTGGCCGATACCAGCAAAGATCTGATCGCCGCCGCCAATGCCTGTTTCAACGGCCTTGGGTTGGGGGATGTTCTGGACCCCGTCGCCGATGCCGCCACAGCTTTTCACGGTGGGCGGGCCATGCTGACGTTGGGATTTGGCCGCGTCAAACCGGATTTCACCGAGGCCGATGTCGCCGCGCAATACCCAATACTTTTGCAGGCCTACGGCGATAATATCGATCGCTATACGGTGCTATATGACGGTGCAATAGAGGCGGTGGAGCGGCTAAAAGCGCAGGGTTATGTCGTCGGGGTCTGCACGAACAAGCCAGAGGGACTGGCGCAAACCTTGCTGACGCGGTTGGGGGTGCGGGATCATTTTGCTGCGTTGGTTGGCGCTGATACCCTGCCGGTGCGCAAACCCGATCCCGCGCCATTTGTTGAAACCGTAAAGCGGGCAGGGGGCGATGTTTCCCGTTCTGTGCTTATTGGCGACACGGTGACCGATCGCGAAACCGCGCGGGCCGCCAAGGTGCCCTCGGTGCTGGTGACATTCGGCCCGACGGGGCATGCGGTCGCGGATTTGCAACCAGAGGCATTGCTGGATCATTATAATGATCTGGAGGGGATTTTGAAAAAACTGATCCGGTGAGACACGGTGCGTTGACCGAATCCGGTGCGGCGGGCAAGCTTTGGTCTGGCGCGAGGCGAAAGGCACAGCATGGGCGATCAATTTCACGGTAGTTTTACGCAGCAGGAGCCAATTCCCGAAGAGGGGATAGACGCCGCCGTGCGCGTCATGCGCAGTGGTCGGCTGCATCGCTATAATCTGATAGAGGGCGAGGAGTCCGAAACGGGGCTTCTGGAGCTGGAGTTTAAAGCCCAGACCGGAGCGGCCTATGCATTGGCGGTGGCGTCTGGCGGCTATGCCATGGCCACGGCCCTGCGGGCGCTGGGGGTTAAGCCTGGCCAGCAGGTGCTTACAAATGCGTTTACCCTTGCGCCGGTGCCCGGGGCGATTGCCTCTGTCGGGGCGGTGCCGGTCTTTGTCGGGGTGACAGAGGAATTGGTGATTGATCTGGAGGATCTGTCGCGGAAAATTCAACAAACCAGCTCAAAGGTGTTGCTGCTATCCCATATGCGCGGCCATCTGTGTGACATGGATGCCCTGATGGCGCTCTGTGAGGCGGCGGGCGTGCAGGTGATCGAGGATTGCGCCCATACAATGGGCGCGCGTTGGGGGGATGTGGCCTCTGGTCGCCATGGTGTTTTTGGATGTTTTTCCTGTCAGACCTATAAGCATATCAATGCCGGAGAAGGCGGGTTGCTGATTTCCGATGACGCGGCGGCAATGGCGCGTGCGACGATGCTCTCGGGGAGTTATATGCTCTATGGCCGCCATCCGGCAGGCCCGCCAGAGTCGGCCTTTGAAACGATCCGTTATGACACGCCGAATGTTTCGGGGCGCATGGATAATCTGCGCGCCGCCATTCTGCGGCCACAGCTGCGGGCCTTGGAAGGGCAAATCCAGAAATGGTTGGCGCGGTATCAGGTGGTTGAGCACGCGCTGCAGCAAACGCCGGGCCTGACCCTGATTGCGCGGCCCCAAGCCGAGACTTTTGTGGGCTCGTCGATCCAGTTTTTGCTGCTGGATTGGCCCGACGAAGCGATTCAGGAGGTATTGCGGGGCTGTGCCGCACGGGGGGTTGAGCTGAAATGGTTCGGAGGGGCAGAGCCGGTTGGGTTCACCTCTCGCTATGACAGTTGGCGCTATGTCGACAGTCCGCCAATGCCCAAAAGTGACCGTATCCTGAAGGCTATTATTGATATGCGTTTGCCGCTGACCTTTTCACTAGAGGACTGTGCGTTGATCGGGCGTATCATTGATGAAGAAGTCAAAAAGTCTGCCGCAAAAGCCGCGTGATAGGTTTTCTTGCCTCCGGCAGGGATATTTTTGTCAAAATGAAGGGAGACAAGACGCCAGTGCTGCAGAATTAACCTTACGCGGCATTGCGTCTGTTGACCCTCGTAAACGGGAGGGGTAAACCGCAAAGAGCTAATATCCATGCGCCGACGTTTTGTGCATACGAGGAGCCAGTTGTGGACGATCTGCTAAGAGAATACCTGCCAATCCTTATTTTTCTGGGACTGGCCATCGCGTTGGGCCTCGTCCTGATTCTTGCGGCGGTGGTTCTGGCGGTGCGAAACCCCGATCCGGAAAAAGTATCCGCCTATGAATGTGGCTTTAACGCCTTTGATGATGCGCGGATGAAATTTGATGTGCGCTTCTATCTGGTGGCCATCCTGTTCATCATTTTCGATCTCGAAATTGCTTTCCTCTTCCCTTGGGCTGTTGCCTTTAAGGATGTCGGGTTGCTGGGGTTCTGGTCGATGATGGTGTTTTTGGCAGTGCTGACCATCGGTTTTGCTTATGAGTGGAAAAAAGGAGCGCTGGAATGGGAGTGAGCACCTCAGTGAATACAGCTGGCGCTGACAAAGAGGTTTCAACGCAGGCGTTGAACAAAGAGTTGCAGGACAAGGGTTTTCTGCTGACCTCGACCGAAGATATTATCAACTGGGCGCGCACCGGCTCGTTGCACTGGATGACGTTTGGCTTGGCCTGCTGTGCGGTTGAGATGATGCATAGCGCTATGCCCCGTTATGATCTGGAGCGGTTTGGTACCGCCCCGCGCGCTTCTCCGCGCCAGTCTGATCTGATGATTGTGGCGGGCACGCTGACCAATAAAATGGCACCAGCCCTGCGCAAGGTCTATGACCAGATGCCAGAGCCGCGCTATGTGATATCTATGGGGTCCTGCGCGAATGGTGGTGGGTACTACCACTATAGCTATTCGGTTGTGCGGGGCTGTGATCGCATTGTGCCGGTGGATGTTTATGTGCCCGGATGCCCGCCAACGGCAGAAGCGTTGCTCTATGGGGTGTTACAGCTTCAGCGTAAAATTCGCCGCACCGGAACAATTACCCGATAGGCGTATGCGCGATTGACGACTTAAGGGCCCCTTGCTGTGCAGGGGGCTTTTTTTTATGTGTTTTATTCGGCCGCTTCGGCCCAGTCCTGTTTCAGGAAAGTACCAAAGCGGCGGCGCAGGTGGATTCGCAATTTTTGTGGGCAGCGATCCAAGGCGGCGTCGGAAACCGCGCGGCAGGCAGCCCATTTACGAAACACCGCCGGCATATGGTAATGCGCAAGATTGATCGTCGGATGGTCGGCCAGCGCATCCCGCCGATAGAGCGAATAGTTATAGCCCGTGGGTTTGACGATCATCTTTCCGCCTAGTCGTGCCATGGCAATGGGCAGCGAAATCTGATCCAGCCAGGGCCGCTTTTTCGGTAAATCGGGGTGATGGTCCAGCGTCAGGGCCGTGTCCAGCCACAGGTCCGGCAGGCGTTTGCCCTCCGCATCCGGGGCTTCTTTAAAGGCGACCATGCCACCGTTGAAATAGGGAAGGGTAGAAACGCGCCGACCGCGCGCCATCTGCACTCGTTCGCTGGGCAACGGCAAGTCAAACAGGCTGTAGGGAAGGATCCAGTCGGCATCATCACGCCCCCATGTCGGCACCCCCTCGGGCACTGCGGCAAGGCAGGGCGTTTCGCCGCAATCGGAAAAATCCATTGGGCTTAGGCAAACCGTGTCGCTATCCAGAAACACGCTGACGTCCCAATCACGCGGTTGAACGCTGGCCAGTATCTTATTGCCGTGGGGGTATTTTTCAGCCCAGGTACCGGCCTCTGTTGAAAAAGCCCGGATATCGACCTTTAGGATCGTCATCATTTTGCGCGCAATGCGGGTGATTTTATTGAAACTGGCCTCGGGCACATAGGCGATAATCGGGAAATCGTCACCCATCTGCATGCGCAAAGAGGTCGCAAGCAGGATGGATTGCGCCTCAAAGCGCTGGCCGTCCATGACGAAAAAATAGCCCGTTTGCATTTTGATCTGCCTCTGATCCCGGTTTAGTTGTCCCTATGTTACGAAGACCCGCCGCTGGGGGCAAGATTTTCCGCGAGAACACAGGCCCTATGACAGTGCGCCCTATTGTGGTTCAAGGGGGTTGATCCTATAAGGATTTCAGAATTCAAGGATCCTGATTTCCTTGAGAATTGGGCAGCAATACGAGGGCTCAACGTGGGACAGACCGAAGACCTGCATTTTTTTGCGGACAACGGGCCGATGGCCGTGGTGTCTTCTGGTGTCCAGCGCCTTTTTTTTGACCTGTCCAAGACCTTGCGCCATGACCTAAGAGGGGCCGTTCAGCTATGAATGAAGCATTGAATGAACTTGGAGCACATATCGCGCTGAAACGGCCGGATTGTGTGTTGTCACATTCGGTCGAACGTGATGAGTTGAACGTCGAAGTGACCTTGGCCTCTTTGGTTTCTTTCGCAGAATTCCTCAAGTCCGACCGCAATTGCAAATTCTCCACCTTGGTGGATATCACCGCCGTTGATTACCCGAGCCGCGAAAAGCGGTTTGATGTCGTCTATCATTTCCTGTCGATGTATACGAACCAGCGGGTGCGGGTGCGGGTGCGTATTCGCGAAGACGATCTGGTGCCTTCTGTCATCGATCCCTATCCGGCGGCCAATTGGTTTGAGCGTGAAATCTTTGACATGTTCGGGATTTTGTTTTCCGGTCATCCCGACCTGCGTCGTATCCTGACGGATTACGGGTTTCGTGGCTATCCATTGCGCAAGGATTTTCCGACAACCGGCTATACCGAAGTGCGCTATGACGAAGTTGAAAAACGCGTCGTTTACGAACCTGTCAGCCTGACACAAGAATACCGCCAATTTGATTTCATGTCCCCTTGGGAGGGTGCGGAGTATATCCTGCCCGGCGATGAAAAGACGGACGGAGCAAAGGGGTAACCTATGGCGCAGGCGACGCTCTTATACGGGATTGGTGCGACCAAGGCGGGGACCAGCTGGCTCTACCGTTATTTGTCGCGGCACCCGGAGTGCGCCATGTCGAGCCTTAAGGAACTGCACTATTTCGATACCCTGAATCGGGGCGAAAACCCGTGGCAGATCAAGGCGTTGCGGCGCCGGATCAAGACCGAAAAGGCCGCCCTTTCTGGGATGCCTGCCGCCAAAGTGGCGGCCAAACAACGACAGCTTCAGGATATGGAGCGCGGCTTGCAGGTGCTGACCGGCCCCCGTGAGGGCCATCGCTCCTATCTGGATTTCATGTTTGATCAGGCCGGATCTGCGCGGCTGGTTGGGGATATCACGCCCGCATATGCGATGCTGCCGGCAGCGACTCTTGGTGAAATGGCGGGCTTGGCGACGGGCACGCGATTCATTTACATTCTGCGCGATCCGGTGGACCGGCTGTGGTCCAACGTACGGATGCTGGCGCGTCGGAATTCTGAAGCGCCAGAGGATATGGCCACGAGGGCCAACGAGCTAATGGATGCAGCGCTGCGGGGGGATAACTCCGACCCGCTAAAACGCTCTGACTACAAAACAACACTGCGCAACCTCGAGATATCTGTGCCCGACAGCCAACGTCTGGTTTTGTTCTTTGAAGAGTTGTTTTCGGATCGGACGATAGAGCGCATTTGCAGCTTTCTCGGCTTGTCTTATCATCCCGCTAAGACAGACCGGAAAGTACATGAAGGCGAAGCCCTTGTTCTTTCCGAAGATCGACGGCATCGGGCGCAGATCATCTTGCAAGACCAATACACCGCCGTGGCAGAGCGTTTTTCGACGCTGCCTGACCGCTGGCAACAGAATATGGCGAGGGCCTAGGATATGGACGGAAACTTTGACGACGCTCTGACGGGCGAGCAGAAAATCCGCAATTTCAACTTGAACTTCGGTCCGCAACACCCTGCGGCGCACGGGGTTTTGCGTCTGGTGTTGGAGCTCGACGGTGAGATTGTCGAACGCTGTGATCCGCATATCGGCCTATTGCATCGTGGCACAGAAAAGCTGATGGAAAGTCGGACCTACCTGCAAAACCTGCCGTATTTTGACCGCCTCGACTATGTGGCTCCGATGAATCAGGAGCACGCTTGGTGTTTGGCGATTGAAAAGCTGACCGGCGTAGAAGTGCCCCGTCGGGCCTCTTTGATCCGTGTGCTTTACTCGGAAATTGGCCGTATCCTGAATCATCTGTTGAACGTCACGACTCAAGCCATGGATGTGGGGGCGTTGACGCCACCGCTTTGGGGCTTTGAAGAGCGCGAAAAGCTGATGGTGTTCTATGAGCGGGCCTGTGGTGCGCGTCTGCACGCGGCCTATTTCCGCCCCGGTGGTGTGCATCAAGACCTGCCGCCCGAGCTGATCGAAGATATCGACACATGGGCCGATGAATTCCCGGCTGTTCTGGCAGATATTGACGGTTTGTTGACTGAAAACCGCGTGTTCAAGCAACGCAATGCCGACATTGGGATCATCACTGAAAAAGACATTCAGGACTGGGGTTTTTCCGGTGTGATGGTTCGCGGTTCGGGCTTGCCGTGGGATTTGCGGCGTTCGCAACCCTATGAATGTTATGATGAATTTGAATTCGACATCCCTGTTGGCAAAAATGGCGACTGCTTTGATCGCTATTTGTGTCGTATGCAGGAAATGCGCGAGAGCCTGAAAATCATTAAACAGGCTTGCGCGAAACTGCGGGTGGAGAAGGGTGATATTCTGGCCCGGGGCAAGCTCACGCCTCCCAAACGCGGTGAGATGAAAACATCGATGGAAGCTCTTATCCATCACTTCAAACTCTACACAGAAGGCTTCCATGTACCCGCAGGCGAAGTTTATGCCGCCGTCGAAGCGCCAAAGGGTGAATTTGGCGTGTATTTGGTGGCGGATGGTACGAATAAACCCTACCGCGCCAAGCTGCGCGCCCCGGGTTTTCTGCATCTGCAAGCCATGGATTTCATTGCCAGCGGTCACCAATTGGCCGATGTGGCGGCGATCATCGGGACCATGGATGTGGTCTTTGGGGAGATCGACCGCTGATGCTTTTGGGTCTGGTGAACATATGCCTGCTGATCACGCTGCTTTTGCTGGCGTATTTGGCCTATTTGTTCTGGACCGATCCGGCACGGGGCCTGCGCGAAACCACGCACCGCCTTGAAAAATTGCCAACGGTGATGGCGGATCGCTACACGGCTTTCGCTGCTTTGGCCGTTGGTATTTTCTTCTTTGCCGATCTTAAAATGACGGCTTTCTTCTTTGCGGTTTGCGCCTTTCTGGGCCTTGCAGATGGCGTGATCTACGCCCGTGCAGGACATCCGCATCTTAAACACACCTTATCGGGCGTTCTGGCTATGGTTGCCTCTGCGATCAGTCTCTACGCCCTCTTCACAAACGGAGACGCTGTCTGATGCTGCGCCGACTGCACCCTGAGCAACCCGACAGTTTTGCCTTTACCCCTGCCAATCAGGCATGGGCCGAAGCGCAAATGACCAAATACCCCGAAGGCCGTCAGGCCAGCGCGATTATTCCACTGTTGTGGCGGGCGCAGGAACAAGAGGGCTGGCTGACCCGTCCAGCGATTGAAGCCATCGCTGACATGTTGGACATGGCCTATATCCGCGCTTTGGAAGTGGCGTCTTTTTACTTTATGTTTCAACTGCAACCCGTTGGTTCCGTGGCACATATCCAGATTTGCGGCACCACCTCCTGCATGATCTGTGGGGCGGAAGACCTGATCGGTGTCTGCAAGGAAAAGATCGCCGCCAAACCCCACGCGCTGTCGGCTGACGGTAAATTCAGCTGGGAAGAAGTCGAATGTCTGGGGGCCTGCGCCAACGCACCAATGGCCCAGATTGGCAAAGATTATTACGAAGACCTGACGGCCGAGGGTTTCGCCGCGATGCTGGATGACTTAGCGGCAGGCAAGGTGCCGACGCCGGGTCCACAGAACGGTCGTTATGCAGCAGAGCCCTTGTCGGGGCTGACGAGCCTGACCGACCATGACAGCGGCAAAAAACAGTATAATGGCTCTGTGCAACTGGCGGCGGACATAGGTGATACGGTCAAGCGGATCGACGGCACCGAAGTCCCGCTTCTGACCCCCTGGCTCGATCGTAGCGACAAGACCGCAAAACCGGCACCCAAAGCCAAATCCGCGCCAGCGCCCAAACCCGCTGCCGCAGAGGTTGCCGAAGTGGCAGAAAAAGAGCCCGCCCTGCTGGGTGGCGCGCGCGACGGCAAACCCGATGATCTGAAGCTGCTCAAGGGGGTTGGACCCAAGCTTGAGGGGCTGCTGAATGATCTGGGCTTTTACCATTTTGATCAGGTGGCCAGTTGGGGCCCCGAAGAAGTGAGCTGGGTAGACGCCCGTCTCAGCTTTAAGGGCCGGATCGAGCGCGACGGCTGGATCGAGCAGGCGAAAATCCTTGCTGCGGGTGGCGAAACAGAATTTTCAAAGAAGCAAGACGGATAAACAGGGGCCGGATCCAGAATGCATTCCTCATCACATAGCATAAGACCCTCGGACGCCGCCTGTGCGCCCGCGCTATGTTCAGGCCTTTTTCGCAGCCATGTGGCTGCAATGACGGAGAAGGGACAGTAAGGATGAATTCTGTAAAACACTGGTTGATCGCCGCCATTCTTGGGGCAACTGTTGCCTTGGTTCTGGGCGGGCTTACCGGACTTGTCGCCGGGATCAGCATTTTTATCATTCTGGGTGTGGTATTGAAACGGATGCAGAGCAGCTCGGCTCAGGAGTCATCAGATCCCACCACGTCAGAGGCGGAGCCAGCGGAGGAAAGCACTTTAGCCGATGCGCGCCCCGAAGAGATCGCTGTTCAGGAAGATCAGGCGGTGATGGCCGCGATTCAAGAACGGATCGTTCAGGACGATCAACCTGACGTGCAAGCGGACCCGTCATATGATGTGGGAACAGGGACAGAGGCTGAAACACAACCCGTAGAAACGATAGAAACAACTGCGAGCGCTGCGGATGACGGCTATACCGATGATCTGACCCTGATCGAAGGGTTGCCGGAGAAATTTGCCTTGGGTTTGCATGAGATTGGAATCACCACTTTTGATCAGATCGCAGGCTGGACCGAAGAAGATATCGCGGAAGTAACCGAGAAACTGGGCATTGGCCGCAAACAGCGGATTGCCAACCAGCAATGGGTTGAGCAAGCGCAGGCGCTTTTGGAAAAGGGAGCCTGACCGGTGCAAGAGCCCTCGGCAGAAGATAAACGACTGGCACGCCGTGCGCGTTTGGTCGGGATTGTCATCGCGGTGACAATGCTTCTGTGGATGGGGGCGCAATGGATTGGGCCGAAGATGGGGCTGGAGGCACGGTTTGTGTTCCTGTTCGATCTTGCGGCTTTGGCGGCGTTCTTTTGGGCGTTGGTCGTGACATATCAGATCTGGCGGCGACGTCAGGACAATGAAGGATAGATAGATGCTGCAAGATAAAGACAGGATCTTTACCAATATTTACGGCATGCATGATCGCACGCTGGCGGGTGCTAAGGCGCGCGGACATTGGGACGGCACGGGTGATCTGATCAAAAAGGGTCGCGACTGGATCATTGACGAAGCAAAGGCCTCTGGTCTGCGCGGACGTGGCGGGGCGGGGTTTCCGACCGGTCTGAAGTGGTCTTTCATGCCCAAAGAAAGCGACGGACGTCCGGCCTATTTGGTGATCAACGCCGATGAATCCGAACCCGGTACCTGTAAAGACCGCGAAATTATGCGCCATGATCCGCATACATTAATCGAAGGGGCTTTGCTGGCCTCATTCGCGATGAATGCCCACGCCTGTTACATCTATATTCGTGGTGAATTCATCCGTGAGCGTGAATGCCTGCAAAACGCCATTGATGAAGCCTATGAAGACGGGCTGTTGGGCAAAAATGCTGCCGGTTCTGGGTGGGATTTTGATCTTTATCTACATCACGGCGCTGGGGCTTATATTTGCGGTGAAGAAACCGCCTTGCTGGAAAGCCTTGAAGGTAAAAAAGGCATGCCACGCATGAAGCCGCCGTTTCCGGCAGGTGCAGGGCTCTATGGCTGCCCGACCACGGTGAATAACGTTGAATCCATTGCCGTGATCCCAACAATCCTGCGCCGTGGCGCGGATTGGTTTGCCGGATTTGGCCGTCCCAACAATGCCGGCACCAAGCTGTTCGGTATTTCAGGGCATGTTGTGAACCCCTGCGTGGTCGAAGAAGAAATGTCGATCCCGCTGCGCGAATTGCTGGAACGCCACTGTGGTGGGGTGCGCGGCGGTTGGAACAATCTGAAAGCGGTGATTCCGGGCGGATCGTCTGTGCCTTTGCTGCCCAAAGACATCGCCGATGAGGCGATCATGGACTTTGACTGGCTGCGCGAGCAACGCTCGGGTCTGGGGACGGCGGCAGTGATCGTCATGGATCAGAACACTGATGTGATCAAAGCCATCTGGCGGCTCAGCAAGTTTTATAAACACGAAAGCTGTGGTCAGTGTACGCCGTGCCGTGAAGGCACAGGCTGGATGATGCGGGTCATGGATCGTCTGGTCACCGGCGATGCGGAGCCTGAAGAAATCGATATGTTGCTGGATGTGACCAAACAGGTCGAAGGCCATACGATTTGTGCGCTTGGCGATGCAGCGGCGTGGCCGATCCAGGGCTTGATCCGCCATTTCCGTAATGAAATTGAGGATCGTATCAAGCACAAACGTACCGGGCGCGTCAGCGCGGTGGCGGCGGAGTAGTCGATGTCTAGACCCGGATATCACCTTGCGGAATTAAACGTCGGTCGCCTGTTGGCCCCGACCGATGATCCGCGCGTGGCGGATTTTATGAATGCGCTGGATAAGGTGAACGGGCTTGGTAAACGCATGCCGGGGTTTGTCTGGATGATGGAAGGTTCAGGCGCGCCGGGCACGGGTAATACCGAACAGGCAATCGCGGGGGATTCACAATATGTCCCGAACCTGACGGTGTGGGAATCTGTTGAAACGCTTGAAAATTTTGTCTGGAACACGGTGCATAAGCAGTTTTATGACCGCCGACAGGAGTGGTTCGAGGTTTTAGGTAAGATGCATTTTGTCATGTGGTGGGTGCCAGAAGGGCATCGGCCTACATTGGCTGAGGCATTGGATCGGCTTGATCACCTGAATGCCCATGGCGACAGTGACCATGCCTTTGGCTGGTCCCATCTGAAAGAAGCCGTGTTGTGGCGGCAAAAGGGGTGTTCTCATGCGGCTGAATAAATCAATGCGCGGAGTTGTTTTTATCCTTGCGGGGCTGGGCCTTGCGGCATGCACCGATAGCAATCCGCAATTGTTTGACGGGATTGCTTTTCAGACGGATGTAAAATCCAAACGCAAAACCCGCCGCGACTTCACGGTTTCGGTTAAACCTGCTGCCGCCTCGCTTGAGGGCGCGCGTGAAGCGGCCCGCTGGGAATCAGCGCGCCATTGCATCAAATATTACGGATCATCCGACGTGGACTGGTCCGTTGGGCCTCAAACCGACTACGGACAGATTGCGATTTCCGATGGCAGGGCTGTCTTTGCAGGGCGGTGCACCGGATGAGCCTGACACAAGAACATGAATCTAAATACCTGAGCGCGATGCGCTCTGTGACGGAGGCGACGGCATGACCGAGCTACGCAAAATTATCATCGACGACAAAGAGGTCGAGGTCGATCCGGCCATGACCCTGATTCAGGCCTGTGAAGAAGTGGGCGTGGAAATCCCGCGTTTCTGCTATCATGAGCGTCTGACAATCGCAGGCAACTGCCGCATGTGTCTGGTCGAAGTTGTTGGCGGCCCGCCCAAACCGGCGGCCTCTTGTGCGATGCAGGTCAAAGACCTGCGCCCCGGTCCCGAAGGCCAGCCGCCTGTCGTCAAAACCAATTCGCCGATGGTCAAAAAGGCCCGTGAAGGCGTGATGGAATTTCTGCTGATCAACCACCCGCTGGATTGCCCGATTTGCGACCAGGGTGGCGAATGCGATTTGCAGGATCAAGCTATGGCTTACGGGATTTCCGGCAGCCGCTTCAAAGAGGCCAAACGCGCCACTGATGAGCTGAACCTAGGCCCATTGGTGTCCACCGCCATGACCCGCTGCATTTCCTGCACCCGCTGCGTGCGTTTCACCACCGAGGTCGCCGGTATCACCCAGATGGGTCAGACCGGACGCGGAGAAGATGCAGAAATCACCAGCTATTTGAATGAAACGCTGAACAGCAACCTGCAAGGCAACATCATTGATCTATGCCCGGTTGGGGCGCTGACCTCCAAACCCTATGCCTTTACTGCCCGCCCGTGGGAGCTGAGCAAAACCGAATCCATCGACGTGATGGATGCGCTGGGATCGAACATCCGTGTGGATACCAAAGGGCGCGAAGTCATGCGGTTCTTGCCGCGTAACCATGATGGTGTGAACGAAGAATGGATTTCGGACAAAACCCGTTTTGTCTGGGACGGCCTGCGTCGCCAGCGTCTGGACACGCCCTATATCCGTGAAAACGGCAAGCTGCGTGCGGCAAGCTGGGGCGAGGCTTTGACCAAAGCCGCCGACGCGATCAAGGGTAAAAAACTGGCCGGTCTGATTGGCGATCTTGCTCCTGTAGAGGCTGCCTTTGCGCTTAAGCAATTGGTCGAAGGGCAGGGCGGAAACGTTGAATGCCGCACCGATGGTGCCAAGCTGCCAGCCGGTAACCGGTCCGGCTATGCGGGCACCGCGTCCATCGAAGACATTGATACGGCTGAATACATCATGCTGATCGGCACCAACCCGCGCGAAGAAGCGCCGGTGCTGAACGCGCGGCTGCGCAAAGCCTGGTCGCGGGGCGCAACCATCGGCTTGATCGGCGAGCCGGTTGATCTGACCTATGAATATCACCACATGGGCACCGACCGTGCCGCCCTTGAAGGGCTGGCGCAGCATGAATTCAAAGAGGTAATCGAAAAGCCATCCCTTATGATCGTTGGGCAGGGCGCGTTGACCGGGCCGGATGGCGCGGCTGTTCTGGGCCAGATCATGAAGGCCAGCGAACGTTCCAACGGTAAATTGCTGATTCTGCACAGCGCTGCGGCCCGTGTTGGCGCGATGGATGTGGATGCCACGACCGAGGGTGGCCTTGAGGCCGCATTGGACGGGGCCGAGGTGATTTACAGCCTTGGGGCCGATGAGGTCGAAATCGCCGCCGGTCCTTTTGTGATCTACCAAGGTAGCCACGGGGATCGGGGCGCGCATCGGGCTGATGTGATCCTGCCCGCCGCCGCCTACACCGAAGAAAACGGCCTGTTTGTAAACACCGAAGGGCGTCCACAGCTTGCAATGCGCGCCGGGTTTGCACCGGGTCAGGCCAAGGAAAACTGGGCCATTCTGCGGGCGCTTTCGGCTGAACTGGATGCAACGCTGCCCTATGACAACCTTGCGCAACTGCGCACCGCGATGATCGCAGCGGCACCCCAGTTGGCGCAGATCGATGTGGTGGCCGAAAACGACTGGCAACCGGTTGAGGCAGGCCAAATGGGATCGGGTGATTTTGTCAATGTGGTTAAGGATTTCTACCTGACCAACCCGATCGCCCGTGCCTCCAAGCTGATGGCAGAGCTTTCGGCACAGGCGGACGCGCGCAACACCCAAAAGGTGGCAGCGGAATAATGAACCTGCGCAACCTCTCTTTCCTTTTGTCGGCGGGCGTCGGTCTTGCGGCCTGCGCACCGGCAGAGCCGGTCGATCGGGCGGAGCTTCCGTTTGAACCGGCCTATCTGGGAACAGAGACCCGACTCCTTGAGGGGGATCTGGTCAATTTTCTGGTGGAAATGACCGGCGCGCGGGATTTTGAGGATGTGGCGGACTACGCGGAATGCGTGGCGGCACAGTATACAGTGATCCGAGGCTACAAATTTGCGCGGCATGTTCGCACGAATGTGGATGAGAAGGGTAGCATTTGGCGCGGAGATGCGGTTTACACCATCTCGCCGGAGCTGCCCGAGGGTCTGAAAACAATTGACGCAAAAGCAGCAGTCGCAGACTGCGCGAATAACGGCATACCGACGGTGTGAGGGACAATGGCTGACTTCTTTTCAACAGGACCGGGGATCGCGTTGATCATCGTGGCACAATGCCTTGCGGTGATCGGCTTTGTGATGATCTCTTTGCTGTTTCTGGTTTATGGTGACCGCAAAATCTGGGCCGCTGTGCAAATGCGTCGCGGGCCCAATGTTGTGGGGGCTTTCGGGCTTTTGCAATCAGTCGCGGATGCGCTGAAATATGTGGTCAAAGAGGTTGTCGTTCCCGCCGGTGCCGACAAACCTGTCTTTTTCCTCGCCCCGATGACCAGCTTTGTGCTGGCGATGATCGCTTGGGCGGTGATCCCGTTTAACGACACGTGGGTTTTGTCCGACATCAACGTCGCGATCCTTTATGTTTTTGCCGTCTCTTCGCTGGAAGTCTACGGCGTGATTATGGGCGGTTGGGCATCGAACTCGAAATATCCGTTCCTTGGCTCCCTGCGGTCCGCCGCGCAGATGATTTCTTATGAGGTCTCAATCGGTCTGATCATCATCGGGGTGATCCTGTCCACTGGTTCGATGAACTTTGGCGATATCGTGCGCGCGCAAGACGGGGCTTATGGCTTCTTTAGCTGGTACTGGTTGCCGCATCTGCCGATGGTGGCGCTGTTCTTTATCTCGGCGCTGGCCGAAACCAACCGCCCACCGTTCGATTTGCCAGAAGCGGAATCCGAACTCGTGGCGGGTTATCAGGTGGAATATTCGGCCACCCCATTCCTGCTGTTCATGGCCGGTGAGTATATCGCCATCTTCTTGATGTGCGCACTGATGAGCCTGTTGTTCTTTGGTGGCTGGCTGTCGCCGATCCCCGGCCTGCCCGATGGCGCGCTGTGGATGGTCGCCAAGATGAGCTTCTTCTTCTTTATGTTCGCGATGATCAAGGCGATCACACCACGCTATCGCTATGACCAGCTGATGCGCATTGGTTGGAAAGTTTTCCTACCGCTGTCACTGGCATGGGTTGTGATCGTGGCCTTCTTTGCACAATACGGAGCCTTTGGCGGCGCTTACGCCCGCTGGGCTGTTGGGGGATAAATCATGGCTGATTTCGACTATACCCGCGCTGCGAAATACTTTCTTCTGGCTGATTTCATCGGTGGGTTGAAATTGGGAATGAAGTATTTCTTCGCCCCGAAGTCCACCCTGAACTACCCGCATGAAAAAGGCCCGCTCAGCCCGCGTTTTCGCGGTGAGCACGCCCTGCGGCGCTATCCCAACGGCGAAGAGCGGTGTATTGCTTGTAAGCTTTGTGAGGCCGTATGCCCGGCACAGGCCATCACCATTGATGCAGAGCCACGCGATGATGGCAGCCGCCGCACCACGCGCTATGACATCGACATGACCAAATGCATCTACTGTGGTTTCTGCCAAGAAGCCTGTCCGGTGGATGCGATCGTCGAAGGGCCGAATTTCGAATTCTCAACCGAAACCCGCGAAGAATTGTTTTATGACAAGGACAAGCTTTTAGCGAATGGCGAACGGTGGGAGGCAGAAATTGCCCGTAACCTAGAAATGGATGCGCCCTACCGATGAGTAAGGACACTGCGGATATGGACAGCTACGCGCTTGGCAAAGAATTGTCAGAGGCCGTAAACCCGGGCATGGAGAAGGCTCTGGCCGACCGTTATGACGCTTTGGTTCCAGGCCTATCGCGCACTGTGGTAGACGTCGCCTATGGGCAATTCTATGCGCGGGGAGCAGTGGATGAGAAAACCCGCCTGTTGGCAACCGTGGCCGCGCTAACCGCATTGGGGGGACAAACCCGTCCACAGTTGAAAGTGAACATTGCTTCTGCCCGCGCCGTTGGGGCCAGTCGGGAAGAGATCGCCGAGATCATTTTCCAAATGACGCTCTACGGTGGTTTCCCCAGCATGATCAACGCTATGAACGCCGCGATTGAGGTGTTCGAAGCCGAAGGGGACGCGGGATGAGCAATGATCTGACCAAACTGTTTGAAACCATGATGGAGCAGAGCCAGGAAATGGCCCGCACCTTTAATCCTGCACTGGAGGCCTTTAGCGCCACGGGTCTGGAAGAGTTGATGCCGACCCTGTCGCAGAGCTTTATGGAAATGGCATTTGGTAAGACTTTGAACCCCGAGGGGCTCGACAGTAAAACCCGCCTGCTTTTGAACATTGCCGCCATGACGGTTTTGGGCGCGCAGGCTGAACCGCAACTGAAAGTGACGATCCGCCACGCGCTGCACGCCGGTGCGACCGAACGCGAGATCGCCGAAGTAATCATGCAGATGTCGATGTTTGGCGGCGCGCCCGCCATGGCCAAGGCGCTGCAGATTGCCCAGACCGTATTTACCGATGGTGCCGAGGGCACCGCAGAGGACGAAAGCCAATGACAGTCGCCGATTTCGCCTTTTATGTCTTTGCCATCACCACCGTGGTTGCGGGGCTTTTTGTTGTTGTCAGCCGCAACCCCGTGCATTCGGTCTTGTGGTTGATCCTGAGCTTCCTTTCCACAGCAGGGCTATTTGTGCTGCTGGGGGCGGAGTTTGTCGCCATGCTGCTGGTCATTGTCTATGTCGGCGCGGTGGCGGTTTTGTTCCTGTTTGTGGTGATGATGCTGGACGTGGATTTCGCCGAGCTACGCGGGGAGATGGCAAAGTTTGTGCCACTGGCGCTACTGATCGGGGTTGTTTTGCTGATTGAACTCGCCCTTGCTCTTGGCGTTTGGCAGTTCTCGGATCAGGCTCAAGGCCTGCGTGCGGCTGTGACGCCGGATCTGGCGGAAACTCAGAACACCGCCGCCTTGGGGCAGCTTCTCTATACGGATTACATCTACCTGTTTCAGGCAGCTGGTCTGATCCTTTTGGTGGCGATGATCGGTGCGATTGTGCTGACGCTGCGCCATCGTCCGGATGTGAAACGCCAGAACGTGATGGCGCAAATGCACCGTGATCCGGCCAAGGCAATGGAAGTGATCAACGTGAAACCGGGGCAGGGCCTCGACGGATAATCGCCGACCAGTTTCAAATGGTAGGCAGGGGCAATCGCCCCGACTGAAATGAAGTAAGGCGGATTAACCCGCCATCGGGATGCGAGGGACGCATGGTCGGACTAGAACATTATTTGGCAGTGGCGGCAGGATTGTTTGTCATTGGGATTTTCGGGCTCTTTCTGAATAGAAAGAACGTGATCGTTATCCTCATGTCGATCGAATTGATGCTGCTTGCGGTGAATATCAACCTTGTGGCCTTTTCGGCCTATCTCGGGGATTTGGTCGGACAGGTATTCACGCTCTTTGTGCTGACTGTTGCTGCCGCCGAGGCCGCGATTGGCCTTGCGATCCTTGTGTGCTTCTTCCGTAACCGCGGCACCATCGCGGTCGAAGATGTCAACGTGATGAAAGGCTGATCAGATGGCAAGTATCGTCCTTTTCGCCCCGCTGATCGGCGCCCTTATCTGTGGATTTGGCTGGAAAATCATTGGTGAGACCGCCGCCATGTGGGTGGCCACGGGGCTGCTTTTTGTGTCGGCGTTCTTTAGCTGGATCATTTTCCTGACGTTTGACAGCACGCTGCAGCAAACGGAAATCATGACCTGGATTCAATCCGGTGCGCTGGATACATCCTGGGCCATTCGTCTGGACCGGATGACGGCGATCATGCTGATTGTGGTCACGACGGTATCGAGCCTCGTGCATTTGTACAGCTTTGGCTACATGGACAAAGATCCGCAGTGGAAAGAGGGCGAAGTCTATAAGCCGCGCTTCTTTGCCTATCTGTCGTTCTTTACCTTTACTATGCTGATGCTGGTCACTGCCGATAACCTTGTGCAGATGTTCTTTGGCTGGGAAGGTGTGGGCGTTGCGTCCTATCTGCTGATCGGTTTTTACTACCGCAAACCCACAGCCAATGCTGCCGCGATGAAGGCCTTTGTGGTCAACCGCGTCGGGGATTTCGGCTTTGCTCTTGGTATTTTTGCACTGTTCTATCTGACCGACAGCATCAACTTTGACGATGTTTTTGCCGCCGCGCCGGCGCTGGCTGAGACCGAGCTGAGCTTTCTGTGGCGCGACTGGAATGCGGCCAACCTGATCGGGGTTTTGCTGTTTATCGGGGCGATGGGGAAGTCGGCACAATTGTTCCTGCACACATGGTTGCCGGATGCGATGGAAGGCCCGACGCCTGTGTCTGCGCTGATCCACGCTGCGACCATGGTGACGGCGGGGGTTTTCCTTGTCTGCCGGATGTCGCCGCTGTTTGAATATGCGCCACAAGCGCAGACCTTCATCATCTACATCGGTGCATCGACGGCGTTTTTCGCTGCCACCGTTGGTTTGGTGCAGAACGATATCAAGCGCGTCATCGCCTATTCTACCTGTTCGCAGTTGGGGTATATGTTCGTTGCGGCGGGCGTTGGTGTCTATCCGGCGGCGATGTTCCACCTGTTCACCCATGCTTTCTTTAAAGCGATGCTGTTTTTGGGCGCGGGCTCTGTCATCCACGCGATGCACCATGAGCAAGACATGCGCAACTACGGTGGGTTGAAAGACAAAATCCCCTATACCTATTGGGCGATGTTGATCGGGACGCTGGCGATTACCGGTGTCGGCATTCCGCTGACCCATATCGGCTTTGCTGGCTTCCTGTCGAAAGATGCGATCATCGAAAGCGCCTTTGGGGCCCATTCGACGGCGGGCAACTTTGCCTTCTGGATGCTGGTCGCGGCCGCTTGCATGACCAGTTTCTATAGCTGGCGCCTGATGTTTATGACCTTCTTTGGCAAGCCGCGTGGGGATAAACACACCCATGATCACGCCCATGAAAGCCCCAAAGTCATGCTGATCCCGTTGGGCGTGTTGTCCTTGGGGGCGATCTTTGCCGGTATGCTCTGGTTCGGAAGCTTCTTTGGTACGCATGAACAAGTGAATAAGTTCTTCGGTATTCCCGATCACCACGCTGAAGCCTCTGAAGCCCATGGCGATGACCATGCCAAGGCCGATGACCACGGCGATGATCATGCCAAAGAAGATGACCACGGCGATGATCATGGTGAGTCCCATGCCGATGCCCATCACGATGACGGAGAAGACCACGCTACAGCGATGGCTTCGGATGATCACGCGGTGATTGCGGCGGTGCATCACGGTCAGGCCCCTGAAGGCGCGATCTTTATGCGCCCAGAGAACCATGTGATGGACAATGCGCACCATGCCCCGAAATGGGTTAAAGTATCGCCCTTCATCGCCATGTTGATCGGTCTGTCGCTGGCCTATCTGTTCTACATTGTTAACCCCTCTTTGCCCAAACGACTGGCAACGTCGCAAGCGCCACTCTACCGCTTCTTGCTCAACAAATGGTATTTTGATGAGCTCTATGACGTGGTCTTCGTGCGCTCATCCAAAGCCATCGGTCGTTTCTTTTGGGTACGGGGCGATCAGAAAACCATCGACGGCGCGATCAACGGGCTTGCGATGGGCATTATTCCTTTCTTCACCCGCCTCGCAGGTCGAGCGCAGTCGGGCTATCTATTCCACTATGCCTTCGCCATGGTCATCGGGATCGTGATCTTTGTGACTTGGATGGCGATCAGTGGAGGAGCAAACTAATGGATAACCTCCTCTCGGTAATTACCTTCCTGCCGCTTCTGGCAGCCCTGATCATGGCGTTCTTTCTGCGCGGCAATGATCTGGATGCGCAACGCAACGCCAAATGGCTGGCGCTACTGGCCACCAGCGCGACGTTCCTCGTGTCCCTGCTGTTGCTGTTTGGCTTTGATGCCAGCGACACCGGTTTCCAGTTCGTTGAAGAAAGCGACTGGATCATGGGGCTGAACTACAAAATGGGGGTCGACGGTATCTCTGTTCTGTTTGTGATGCTGACCACCTTCCTGATGCCGCTGGTGATCCTGTCCTGCTGGGATGTGACCACGCGGGTTAAAGAATATATGATCGCCTTCCTGCTGCTGGAAACGCTGATGCTTGGCGTGTTCTGCGCGCTGGATCTGGTGCTGTTCTACCTGTTCTTCGAAGCAGGCCTGATCCCGATGTTCCTGATAATCGGCATCTGGGGCGGCATGAACCGGATTTACGCAGCGTTCAAATTCTTTCTCTATACCTTCATCGGCTCTGTGCTGATGCTGGTGGCGATGATCGCCATGTTTATGGACGCGGGCACCTCGGATATTCCGACACTGCTGACCCATGATTTTGCCTCTGACACGTTAGATGTCTTTGGCTGGCAGATTATTGGCGGTATGCAGTCGCTGCTCTGGATTGCTTTCTTTGCGTCATTTGCGGTGAAAATGCCGATGTGGCCGGTGCACACATGGTTGCCGGATGCCCACGTACAGGCACCGACAGCCGGTTCTGTTGTGCTGGCGGCAATCCTGTTGAAAATGGGCGGCTACGGCTTCTTGCGCTTTAGCTTGCCGATGTTCCCGATTGCCTCTGATCTGATGGGCACCTTTGTGCTCTGGCTGTCAGCGATTGCCATTGTCTACACCTCGCTTGTGGCGCTGGTGCAGAACGATATGAAAAAGCTGATCGCCTATTCTTCGGTGGCCCATATGGGCTATGTCACCATGGGGATTTTCTCGGCCAACCAGCAAGGTCTGGACGGGGCGATTTTCCAGATGATCAGCCACGGCTTTATCTCGGGCGCGCTGTTCCTCTGTGTCGGGGTGATCTATGACCGGATGCATACCCGCGAGATCGACGCCTATGGCGGCCTTGTGAACCGGATGCCTGCTTATGCGATGATCTTTATGTTCTTCTCTATGGCCAATGTCGGCCTGCCAGGGACATCGGGTTTCGTCGGTGAATTCCTGACCCTGATGGGGGCCTTCCAAGCCAATACATGGGTTGCGATGTTTGCCACCACCGGCGTGATCCTGTCAGCGGCCTACGGGCTGTGGCTCTATCGCCGCGTGGTGATGGGCGATCTGATCAAGGAAAGCCTCAAATCCATCACCGACATGAGCAAACGTGAACGGGCGATCTTTGCGCCACTGGTGTTCATGACCTTGCTGCTGGGCGTCTATCCGAGCCTTGTAACCGATATCATCGGGCCTTCGGTGGGTGCATTGGTAGAAAACTACAATCATGCCATCGACGATGGCTCGACCATGGCGGCCGCTGCGGCCCCCGTCCAACATTAAGGGTGGAATGATGATCTCCGCTGATTTCTCCGTCGTCCTTCCAGAAGTTCTCTTGGCGCTATATGCCATGGGTGCGCTGCTGTTTGCGGTTTACACCGGCAAAGACAAGCTGGCGCGTGTTCTGGTCTGGTCCACTTCCGCCGTTTTTGTCCTGATCGCGCTTTGGATCGGATTGACTGCAGGCGATGCCCAAACCGCCTTTAACGGGATGTTCAACGACGATGGTTTTGCCCGTTTTGCCAAGGTGATTATCCTGCTTTCTGCCGCTGCCATCCTGTTGATGAGCGAAGGCTACATGAGCAAGCGCGACCTGCTGCGGTTCGAATATCCGGTCCTGATCACGCTGGCTGTGGTCGGCATGATGATGATGGTCTCTGCTGGTGATCTGATCGCGCTCTATATGGGGCTCGAGCTGCAATCGTTGTCGCTTTATGTGGTGGCATCGCTGCGTCGGGATTCGGTGAAATCCACCGAGGCCGGTCTGAAGTATTTTGTGCTGGGCGCACTGTCCTCGGGCATGCTTCTTTATGGGGCGTCGCTGACCTATGGTTTTGCAGGCACCACGCTGTTCAGTGGCATCGTCCAGACCGCTACCGAGGGGCATCTGTCCTTTGGCCTACTGTTCGGTCTGTCCTTTATCGCCGCCGGGCTGGCCTTCAAAGTCTCTGCCGTGCCCTTCCACATGTGGACACCGGATGTTTATGAAGGTTCGCCCACGCCTGTGACAGCATTCTTTGCAACTGCGCCCAAAGTGGCGGCGATGGCACTGTTTGCGCGTGTGGTACATGATGCCTTTGGCGGCGCTGTTTCTGACTGGTCGCAAATCATTGCGTTACTGTCTGTGCTGTCGATGTTCCTCGGCGCGATTGCCGCCATTGGTCAAACCAATATTAAACGTCTGATGGCCTATTCTTCGATTGCCCATATGGGCTTTGCCCTGATGGGGCTTGCCGCAGGGACTGCGGCTGGTGTCGAGGCGATGCTGATCTATATGGCGATCTATGTGACGATGAATGTCGGGACCTTTGCCTTTATCATCGGCATGGAAAAAGATGGCCGCCCCGTGCGCGACATCAAATCGCTTGGCATGTATTCCAAAACCGATAGCACAGGGGCCTTGGCGCTGCTTGTGCTGATGTTCTCCTTGGCGGGTGTACCGCCAATGGTTGGCTTCTTCGGGAAACTGGCGGTGCTGACTGCTGCGGTTGACGCGGGCATGACATGGCTGGCGGTTGCCGGTGTGATCGCCTCGGTGATCGGGGCCTTCTACTACCTGCGCATCGTGTATTACATGTATTTCGGCGACGAGGGCGAAGGGCTGGACAAGAATGGTTCTGTCATCCTCTGGGTCTTTTTGATGGGCTCTGCCGCCGTCATGGTGCTTGGTGTCTTTAACCTGTTCGGCATCGAAGGCGCGGCTGCGCTGGCGGCGGATTCACTTGTCAATTAAGCGCTGGCCAGAAGGTGTTGGCCGGCGTGTGCTGGCCGAGATCGACAGCACCAACGCCGAGGCGGCGCGCATTGCGCCCGACCTATCGGGGCCGGAATGGATACTGGCGCTAAAGCAAACTGCAGGACGTGGCCGTCGGGGCCGCGCTTGGCAGGCGCCAGCCGGTAATTTCAGCGCCACTTATATCATGCGCCCGCATGAAACCCCTGACCGCGTGGCACTGCGCTCTTTTGTGGCTTCCCTTGCACTTTGGGATGCCTTTGCAGATGCCACGGGACGCCCCCAGAGTTTTGCCTTGAAATGGCCAAACGACGTGCTGCTCAATGGTGGCAAGGTCGCGGGTATTTTGCTGGAAAGCATCGGGCAGAACACCGGCGTGGCACATCTCTGTATCGGTATTGGCGTTAATCTTGTTGCCGCGCCTGATCGCGATCAGGTTGAAGCCGGTGCCTTTGCGCCGGTCAATCTGCAAAGCGAAACCGGCGCCCATGTCACCCCCGAAGAATTTCTGGATCTGCTGGCTCATGCCTATGCCCACTGGGAGGCGCAGTTCGTAACCTATGGGTTTGCGCCGATCCGCGAGGCCTGGCTGTCCCGCGCCGCCCGACTCGGAGAGGTCATTACCGCCAGAACCATCCGCGATAGCCATACCGGGACCTTTGAAACGCTGGATGATGACGGCAATCTGATTCTACGCACCGCCCATACACGCCTTGCGATTCCGGCTGCGGAAGTGTTCTTCTGACGGCAAAAAACTGAGTAACGGAGACGGCCATGCTTCTTTGTATTGATTGCGGTAACACCAATACGGTGTTCTCAATTTGGGACGGCAAGACCTTTCTAGCGACATGGCGCACCTCGACCGAGCATCAGCGCACCGCCGATCAGTATTACGTCTGGCTGTCGACCTTGATGAATTTTCAGAAAATCGATGTGGAGATTACCGAGGTCATCATTTCCTCGACGGTGCCGCGTGTGGTGTTCAATCTGCGGGTCTTTGCGGATCGCTATTACAATTGCCGCCCCGTCGTGGTGGGCAAACAGGGCTGTGCTTTACCAGTGGATGTTCGGGTCGACGAAGGCACGCAGGTCGGGCCGGACCGGTTGGTGAACACGGTTGCCGGATTTGACAAATATGGCGGTGATTTGATCGTGGTCGATTTTGGCACCGCAACAACCTTTGATGTGGTTGATACGGATGGGGCCTATATCGGCGGGGTGATTTCACCGGGGGTGAACCTGTCGCTGCAAGCCTTGCACGAAGCCGCCGCCGCCCTGCCGAATGTTGACGTAACAAAACCGGAACGGGTGATCGGCACCAATACCGTGGCCTGTATGCAATCCGGCGTTTTCTGGGGTTACGTTGGGCTGGTGAATGGCGTATGTGACCGGATCAAAGCGGAAAGAGGGCGCCCGATGAAAGTGGTCTCTACCGGTGGTCTGGCGCCCTTGTTTCAACAGGGGCATGCCCTGTTTGATCACTTCGAAGACGATCTGACGATGCACGGCCTGACCGTCATCCACAAATATAACAAAGGCTTAGGTAACATATGAGCAAGAACCGTCTAATATATCTTCCTCTTGGCGGCGCCGGAGAGATTGGCATGAACTGCTATCTGTACGGCTATGGCCCCAAGGGCAAGGAGCGGTTCATCCTTGTGGATCTAGGCGTGACTTTTCCGGATATGGACAGCACGCCGGGTGTTGATCTGATCATGCCCGATATCAGCTGGATCGTCGAACGGGTGGATCGGCTGGATGCTGTATTCATTACCCACGCACACGAAGACCATGTCGGTGGCGTCGGCCATCTGTATTCGCGTCTGAACGTGCCGATTTATGCCCGTAAGTTTACCGCGTGGCATGCCAAACACAAAATGGCCGATCAAGGCCAGCCCGAGGAAGAAATCCGCACTGTCGGGGCCTACCCCGAAGTAATCAAAGCCGGACCGTTTAGCGTGTCCTATCTGCCGGTGTCCCATTCGATCCCCGAAAGCTCTGGTCTGATCATCGATAGCCCGGCGGGCCGGATCGTGCATACCGGTGATTTCAAACTGGATGAAACCCCGATGGTAGGGGAACCGTTTGACCCGAAGCTGTGGGCTGAAATTGCCTCCGAGGGGGTTAAGGCGCTGGTCTGTGATTCCACCAATGTATTTTCCCCGCTACCGGGCCGTTCTGAGGCTTCGGTTGCGCCGGAGTTGACGAAATTCGTCAAGGACGCCAGCGGTATGGTGGTAGCAACCACTTTTGCCTCTAATATCGCGCGGGTTAAAGCCTTGGCCGACGCCGGTCAGGCCGCAGGGCGATCGGTGGTGCTGCTGGGGCGGGCCATGCGCCGGATGGTGACAGCGGGTCAGGAAACCGGTGTGTTGACCGATTTTCCCACCACTATTCCGGCAGAAGACGCTGCCAGCATTCCACGCGAAAACCTGATGCTCCTGGTGACAGGCTCTCAAGGGGAACGCCGCGCGGCCTCGGCCCAGCTGAGCCGTGGGAAATACCTTGGCCTGTCGATGAAAGAAGGGGATACCTTCCTGTTTTCCTCGAAAACCATTCCGGGCAATGAACGCGGTGTGATCCGTATCATGAATGCCTATTCGGAAATGGGGGTTGATGTGGTCGACGACCATGGTGGCCTTTATCACGTGTCCGGCCATGCCAACGGGCCGGATTTGCAGACCGTTCATGGCATTATCAAGCCGGATATGCTGATCCCGATGCATGGGGAACACCGTCATTTGCGCCAACACGCCAAGCTGGGCAAAGCCGCTGGGCTGGCCTCTATTGTGGCGGTGAACGGCACGATGGTGGATTTGACCGGCGATGTGCCACAAGCGGTGGAATATATCGAAACCGGCCGGACCTATCTGGATGGCAAAGTCAAAATCGGTGCGATGGACGGGGTTGTGCGGGACCGGATTCGCATGGCGCTGAACGGGCATGCATTGGTCACCATCGTCATCGATGAGGACGACGAGCCTTTGGGTGATCCTTGGGTCGAAACCATGGGTCTGCCAGAATTGGGCCGTTCCGGTGCGCCGCTGATTGATGTCCTAGAGGGGGATCTGAGTCAGCTTTTGATGCGGATGGGCGACAAAACCCTGCGTGATGATGCAAAAATCGAAGAAGAACTGCGTAAAGTGCTTCGGCGTACGGCCAATGACGAGATCGGTAAAAAGCCAGAAGTCACCGTTGTTATCAGCCGTCTGTCTTAATGGCTGCGGGCCTTGCTGAACGCGGGCCCAGACAAAAAAACGGGCCCAGTCAATTTGACGGGCCCGCTTTTTTTTGGCCAACGGGATGGGGGCGCTGCCCCCGGCCACCAGAAGGTGGCCTCCCCCGGGATATTTTAATCAAATTGAAAAGAGCAGGCCGGATTAGCCCGCTTCGCGCCGCTCTTCAAAGCTGAGCGCGATGAAGCTTGGCAGATGATCGCCCATGCCAATAACCTGTCCGCCTTTGGTGCGGTTGGCGGTGTTGTCTTGGCGCGGGGTCGTTTTCCGCGAGGTGCTTCGGGTTGATTTTGGCGCTTCTGTACGCTCTGCCGGCGCATCGGTTTTGGCCTTTTCAGCGGGTTTCGCCGGTTCGGATTTTTTCGGTGCGCGGCTGCTTTTGCCGGATGTGGGTTTGCTATCCCGCGCTTTTGGAGCCTCGGGCGCATAAGGCGAGTCGACGCGCGGGATTTCGTTATTCACCAGACGCTCGATGTCGGCCATGTTCTTTTCGTCTTGCGGCACACAGATCATAAAGGCTTTGCCCTTACGCCCAGCACGACCCGTGCGGCCGATGCGGTGCACGTAATCCTCTGCGTGGGAGGGCACATCGAAGTTGAACACATGGGACACATTCGGGATATCCAGCCCCCGTGCGGCCACGTCAGAGGCGCAAAGGAAACGGATGTCCCCATCGCGAAAGCCCGACAGGACCTCCATGCGTTTGCTTTGATCCAGATCGCCGTGGATCGGCTCGGCGTTATAGCCGTGCTTTTTCAGCGATTTAGCGACAATATCAACGTCGGTTTTGCGGTTGCAGAACACGATGGCGTTAGAGCAGGCTTCGCCTTCTTGTTCGATCAGCGCGCGCAGAACTTCGCGTTTTTCTTTGGCCTGCCGGTCTTTGCGGCTGGCTTTATACATCACCACACCCTGTTGGATGTTCTCACCAGTTGTCGCGGCGCGGGCCACTTCGACTTTGGCAGGAGCGGAGAGGAACGTATTGGTGATGCGTTCGATTTCCGGTGCCATCGTGGCCGAGAAAAACAGTGTCTGGCGGGTAAAGGGGGTGAGCGAGAAGATCCGCTCGATATCGGGAATAAAGCCCATGTCCAACATGCGGTCAGCTTCGTCGACAACCATGATCTGCACGCCGGTCAACAGCAGTTTGCCACGTTCGAAATGGTCGAGAAGTCGGCCCGGGGTCGCAATCAGAACATCGACACCGCGATCGATCAGCGCGTCCTGTTCTTTGAAGCTGACGCCGCCAATCAGCAGCGCTTTGGTCAGTTTGGTGTTCTTGGCATAGATGTCGAAGTTTTCGGCAACCTGCGCGGCCAGCTCGCGGGTTGGAGCCAGCACCAGCGAGCGCGGCATCCGCGCACGGGCGCGGCCCTTGGAGAGCATGGAAATCATCGGCAGGGTGAAGGAAGCGGTTTTACCCGTTCCGGTCTGCGCAATCCCCAACACATCTTTCCCTTCAAGGGCGGGGGGAATGGCCCCTGCCTGAATGGGCGTCGGTGTTTCATAGCCCGCAGATTCAACTGCTTTCAGGACTTTGGGATCAAGCTTCAGATCGGCAAATTTTGTCATTCGTATCCGTGTTCTACGGCGTTTCTTTGCCGTATGCGATTTCGGTCCCGTCCCCCTGTCTGCGATCAGCAGAGAGATTGTTATGCACATGGGCCCGTCAACTGGGCCTTTCCCTACTGAAAAAAGTGCAAAACGTCAATGCAGACGGGGGGAAACGGCCATTTATGGCGGCAATTCTCATAGGAGTGCGGCAAGCGTGCCGATTTAGGCAGATCCGGTATAGGGTTTTCTTGGCGCGCCGTGTTGAATCATTTGAAGGAATTTATTTTTATCAATGACTTACAGGTCCATGGATTGGTCGAGCTGGTTCCTGCGGCTCTGGCGACAGGCAGAACCCGTTTGGCTGCTGTATCTTCATCTGAGCTGCTGCAAAGGGCAGGAAGGTGTCCAGGTGCTGCCAGAGGTAAATATGTGTGTTAACGCTACGTCACCAATACGGCGACGCAGCGTGAATTTTGCACACAGTGTTATCCACAGTCCGGTTTTAGGTCTGCATCTCTTTGGTGGCGCTTAGCGTGACACCCGGATAATCGCGTTCCACGCGGTCAATGTCCCATTGCAACCGCGTCAGATAGACTAGGTCCCCATCGTTGTCGCTGGCCATATGCTGTTTGTTGACGTTTGCAAATTTGTCGACCGCAGTTTTGTCACCATGGACCCAACGGGCAGAGGTAAATTGCGACGGCTCAAACCGCACCGGCAACCCGTATTCCAGCTCAATGCGGCTGGCGAGCACCTCAAATTGCAATGCGCCGACAACACCAACAATAAAGCCCGACCCGATCGAAGGTTTAAAGACCTTGGCAGCGCCTTCTTCTGCAAACTGCATCAGCGCCTTTTCAAGGTGCTTGGCTTTCATCGGATCGCCCGCGCGCACGGATTGCAACAGTTCGGGCGCAAAGGACGGAATACCGGTGACGCGCAGGGCTTCGCCCTCGGTTAGTGTATCGCCAATGCGCAACTGGCCGTGGTTCGGGATGCCAATGATATCGCCGGCCCAGGCTTCCTCGGCCAATTCGCGGTCAGAGGCCAGAAACAACACTGGATTGGAGATCGCCATGGGTTTTTTGGTGCGCACATGGTTCAGCTTCATGCCGCGTTTGAAATGGCCCGAGGCCATACGGACAAAGGCCACGCGGTCGCGGTGTTTCGGGTCCATATTGGCCTGAACCTTAAAGACAAACCCCGAGACCTTTTTTTCATCGGGCGAGATTTTGCGTGGCTCGGCCGATTGTACCTGTGGTTCCGGCCCAAAAGAGGCGATGCCTTCCATCAGCTCCTTGACCCCAAAGGAGTTGATCGCTGAGCCGAACCAAATCGGCGTCAGCGTACCATCCAGCAGCGCTTGCGGATCAAGCGGCGGCAGCAATTCCTTGGCCATTTCAATGTCTTCAAGGAATTTTTCCAGCAGATCCGCAGGCACATGTTCGGCCAGTTTCGGATCATCCAATCCGTTGATTTCAACGCTTTCCGCCACTTTGTTACGGTCAGCGCGGTCCATCAGTTCCAGCCGGTCGCGCAAGATGTCATAGCAGCCAATAAAATCGCGCCCCACCCCGATGGGCCAGCTCGCCGGTGTGACATCAATCGCCAGATTTTCCTGAATCTCGTCGATGATCTCAAAGGTGTCGCGGCTTTCGCGGTCCATCTTGTTACAGAAGGTCAGAATCGGCAGATCGCGCAGGCGGCAGACTTCAAAGAGTTTCTGCGTCTGGCTTTCCACCCCTTTGGCCCCGTCAATCACCATCACCGCAGCATCCACAGCGGTCAGGGTGCGATAGGTATCTTCGGAAAAGTCGCTGTGACCCGGGGTGTCCACCAAATTGAAGCGGAAGTTATGGAAATCAAAGGACATGGCCGAGGCAGAGACCGAAATCCCGCGATCCTGTTCCATCTTCATGAAATCCGAACGGGTCCGGCGGGCTTCGCCCTTGGCGCGGACTTGTCCGGCCATCTGGATCGCACCCCCATAAAGCAGAAATTTTTCCGTCAGGGTTGTTTTGCCCGCATCCGGGTGCGAAATAATCGCAAAGGTCCGCCGACGGGCGATTTCGGGCGGCAGCTCGGGTTTATTTGAGGCTCTGTCTAACATGGGGCGGATATAGGCTGCGGCGGGGCAAAGGGCAATAAGGCGCGTTGCCTAGAACCAGCGCCGGACCTGCTGCATATATTCAACATAGGGTGCGCCGAATTTTCGGCTTAGATAGGCCTCTTCGCGCAAAACGACGCCAAAATGCAGTGCCAGAGCAAGCAAGGGGGTCAAAAGCAGCGCCCAATCCAGCGAAAAAGTCAGACCCAGCCCGATTTGCAGCAGGATCATCCCCAGATACATCGGGTTGCGGCTAAAGCGAAAAGGGCCCGCGCGCACGATAGATGTGGTTGCGGTTTTGGGATTCACATCGGTGCCCGCCTTGGTAAAGCTGCGCGAGGCGCTGATGGCCAAAGCACCAGAGGCCGACATGATCAACAGACCCAACAGAAGGCTGATTCCGCCGATAGGGGGGAGGATGGAAAGCGGCCATAGAAAGTGTAGAATAATCGCCAGCAGCGGGGTCAGGATCGACAGCAAGGGCGGGAAAAACAGGATATCGGCTGCATCCTGCTCCTGATCGGCGGGCTGGCTCATCTGTCAGACGCGCGGCGCAGGTTTTCGACGGCATTTCCGGTCAGGAACGCCTTTTGCACTTCGAAATTTTTATGCGGGCCATCTGCGTGGCTTGGAATGACGTTGGACAGGCGGTGGGTCAGCTCTTTGGGCAGGGCCGGTGTGGTGCGCGGGTCGAGCAACAGGCTTTCGGCGGCGATGCCTTCGGCATAGATGATCTGATGCCGATCAAAAAGGATCTGGAAATAGTCAACAAATCCACCGTCCTGCCGGTATACCGTGTCGCCGTTCACCAGATGGCGGGCTTTCACCAGGACTTCGGAGCGCCCAAGACCGATCTCATCATGGCGTTGATAGATGAACAACCGGTGGTTTGCACTGACTACAAGGTCATTTTCATTATTGAGCACACCTTTGCAGACCACAATCGGCGCGAATTCTCCGACCGCCCGTACCGTGGTCTGGCCGATCCAGCGAATGGTTTGAGGGCCATCATCACGGGTCAGAATGCTGTCGCCAATCGCCAATTCCTCAATCGGGCGCTGCCGCCCGTCCGACATGGTAATATGGGTGCCGCGGGTAAAGCTGACGCAGGCAACTTCGGCAAACCGGGCCTTGGCGGTGTCATCTTCTATGCCGACAACGCGATAGTCGGTCTTGGGGTGCAGCGGCGCAAAGGGCAAAAGGTAAATTGCGGCCAGATAGCCTTCGGCAGGATCAACCTCAGCCAAGACCAGCAGTTCGAGCGTGGTACCGTCCGGCGCCATCAAGGTGACGGTGCTGTCTAGATAAACCTGATGGGATGTCACCCCAATTTCAGAGCCTTTGACGATGACAAAGGGCCCCTCATTGGAGGTCGAGACAGACAGGTTTTGCTTTTCCGCCCCTTCGGACAGCACATAGGTATCATCAAGGACAAGTTCGCTCCCGTCGCAGAAGCCATCGCCCATATTTGCCCCATCCACGGCCCGAAAGTTGTCTGCGGTATACACAGACAGAATTTGCTTAGGCAGCAATTCATCGGCGCGGCTGTGAAGCATGGCGATTAAAGTATCCTAATGATGTGTATCTATGACCGACAGTTTGGCAGGTCCAATTGCCTTGTATCGACCGGAGTGGTTATTGCACAAGCAAATGTATTAGTTAATTCTTTCCCGGTCAAATGAAGCACAGAATATCGCGTTATGAGGGGGCCGTTGTTTCGAAACAATGAACAATGGGTCGATTGTCAAAGAATGTACGCTATTTCGCGATTAGTCTGGAGCGCTTTCGAATCATGTGAACTTAGGACATGGTTAGCCCGACGCGATTCTTGCGAACCATAAAAAGGGGATATAGGCGAATGGATCTTGGCATTTCAGGAAAGAAAGCATTGGTGTGTGCGTCTTCAAAGGGCTTGGGGCGTGGATGCGCCGAAGCCCTGGCTGCAGAGGGTGTTGATCTTGTCATCAATGCACGGACAGCCGATGTACTTGACGCTACAGCGGCGGAAATTCGGTCGAAATACGGGGTGAAGGTGACGGCCGTTGCCGCCGATGTCACGACCGAAGAAGGGCGCGCCAAAGTTTTGGCCGAAGCTGCGGATGTGGATATCCTTGTGACTAATGCCGGTGGGCCGCCCCCCGGTCTCTGGAGCGATTGGGACCGTGAAGATTTCATCAAAGCACTGGATGGTAACATGCTGTCGCCGATTGCGCTGATCAAGGCGCTTCTGCCACAGATGATGGACAAAGGCTGGGGCCGCATCGTCAATATCACCAGCGGGTCGGTCAAATCGCCGATTCCGGTTTTGGGCCTGTCCAACGCCGCCCGTGCCGGATTGACCGGATATGTCGCGGGCACCTCGCGTCAGGTGGCCGGGTCCGGTGTGACGATCAACAACCTGCTGCCCGGTATTCATGCCACAGATCGCGCGATTTCTTTGGATGGGGCTGTGGTAAAGCAGCAAGGCATTTCGATGGAAGAAGCCATCGCCAAACGGTCGGCAACGATTCCGGTAGGGCGCTATGGTACGGCTGCCGAATTCGGGGCGACCTGCGCTTATCTTTGCTCGCAAAACGCCGGATTTATTGTCGGGCAAAACGTGCTGCATGATGGCGGAGCCATCAACGCCACCCTGTAACACGGTTCCGAGAGGGGGCGCTCACCTCCTCTCACAATTCCGTTAAGCACCAGTTTTTCAATCGTCTTTAGCTGAAAACTGTGGTCAGCATCGCCCAACTTACAAGAAACAGGGTGTACCACATGCAGGCCATAACCGTCATTGCTATTGCCGGATTTCTCATCGCCGGGAGCCTTGCGCTTGCGCCAAGACGCGTCGGCGTTGACGGATTTTTTGACGGGCGCGATCAGGATCATCTTGCCCCGGGTTTGTGGACGCTTGTGTTGTCACAAGTCACAACCTGGATTTTTGCGCGCTCTTTGATGAACGCGGCGGTCCTTGGGTATTTTTACGGCTTTGCGGGCACCTTGGCTTATACGGCCTATTACGGCTCGTTCCTGACCGGCGGGTTCATTGTGGCGCGGTTGCGCGCCACGGGCGCGCGCAGCGTGCAGGACTGGTTGAAGCAGCAGTTCGGTGCCTTGGGAACAGGCTGTTATAACGCGGTGATCGGGTTGCGTCTGTTGAGCGAGGTGTTTGCCAATCTCCTGGTGGTCGGGCTGATTTTTGCCGCCGTTTTGCCTGATGTCGCTGGGGTCTCCACGATCTCGATCCTGACCGTGTCGGTGGTGGCGCTGGCCTATTCCGCTCTTGGCGGCTTGCGGGCATCGCTGCGCACGGATGTTTTGCAAATGTCGGTCTTTCTGGTTGTTTTCGGTGCCGCGCTGATGGCCCTGCTGGGAAGTTCTGGGTTTGATTTTGGCGAAATTCTGCGTGCTCAAGGCACTGCGGGCAGCACCAATGGCTGGATTCTATTGCTGGTGGCATTTTTGCAGGTGTTTTCCTATCCGGCCCATGATCCGGTAATGATGGATCGCGGGTTTCTGGCCGACTCCAAGACCACAAAACGATCGTTCATTTACGCGTTTTTCCTGTCGGTGGTCTGCATTTTCGGGTTTGGCATGTTTGGTATTCAAGCCGGTCTGATCGGGGCCGAATATCAGGGCGAGCTGATTGGCACATGGGCGGGGATGTTCCCGCCGTGGGTTTTTGCCGCTTTGATGATTTCTCTGCTGGTTTCGGCGCTGTCGACATTGGATAGTGCTTTGTCTTCCGCCGCCCGGTTGTGCATCGACGAGCTTCGGCTTTTGCCACGCTCGGTAGGCAACGGGCGCATCATCATGGTTGGCTTTGTGGTGCTGGGCGTGCTTTTGACGCTTTGGGGCAATAAATCCCTGTTTGATGCGGTGGCGGTCAGCGGAACGGCGTCGATGTTTCTGACTCCTGTTCTGCTTGTTGCGCTGGTGTGGGGACGGGTGGTGCCGCGCTGGTCTTATGTCGTGGCCTTTGCAGCGTCGATGCTGGGGGCACTGGCCTATTTTCTGCGGGATGTGCCACTGGTGGCGGCAATGCTGCCCGAGGGGCATAAATATGAACAGCTTCTGGTGATTTGCATCGTTGTTCTGACCGTCGGATTTGCCGCGGTGCTCTTTGGCAGTTATCGCGCCGCAAGACTTGTCGAGATCGAACAGGGCTGATAACTGGTCTGTCAAAGCCCGATCTTTTTGATCGGATATCGAAAAGAGCGATGGCGTGACAGGCAACACACCCAGATTGGACATCCGCAACATCCGGCGCAGCTTTGGCGGGCGTGCGGTGGTGGATGATGTTTCTTTGCAAGTGATGCCGGGGCAGGTGACCTGTCTGTTGGGGCCCTCCGGCTGTGGAAAATCCACCACCCTGCGGGTGACGGCGGGGGTTGACATGCAGGACTCTGGCGAAATTTACGTCGATGGGAAACTGGTGTGTGACACGGTTTTCCGCGCCCCGCCCGAAGCCCGCAGCATCGGGTTGATGTTTCAGGACTTTGCCCTGTTTCCCCATCTGACGATCGCCGAAAACGTGGCCTTCGGCTTGAAGGGACGCAAGGGCGACAAAATGGCCCGCGTGGATGAGCTGCTGCGGCGGGTTGGGCTGTTGCATTTCAAAAACGAGCATCCGCATCAACTATCTGGTGGTGAGCAGCAGCGCGTGGCCCTCGCACGTGCGCTGGCGCCGCGCCCCAAGATCATGCTGATGGACGAACCGTTTTCCGGCCTCGACAACCGGCTGCGCGATGATATCCGCGATGAAACCCTCGCGGTCCTGAAAGAGGAAGGCGCGGCGGTTTTGCTGGTCACCCATGAGCCGGATGAAGCCATGCGCATGGCCGATGAAATCGCCCTGATGCGGGATGGCAAAATCGTGCAGCAAGGCGCGCCCTATAATATTTATAACGCCCCCGTTGATCGCGCGGCGGCGGCGTTTTTCTCGGATGTGAATGTCATTCAAGGGGTGGTGCAGGGGGCTTTGACCCAAACACCCTTTGGGCAGTTTCTTGCGCCGGGCTATCCCGATGGCAGTGCGGTGGATATCGTATTCCGGCCTCAGCATCTGAATATCGACTTTGACCGTCAGGGGCGCGGGCCAAACCCCACTCCCTTGGCGGGCACGCCGGCGCGGGCACAGGTGTCGCGGGCCAGATTTATGGGGCGCGAGAGCCTGGTCGAGTTCAAAATGGACTTTGACGGATCGATTCTGAAGGCCACGGTGCCGTCGGTGTTTTTGCCCAAGCCCGGAACGCCTTTGTGGTTAACCGTCCGGCGTGAACGCTGTTTCCTGTTTGCCTCTCAGCGCTGAATTTCAGGCCTGTGCACCAGAGCGTTAAGCCGGGGCGCTGCCTCGGACCCTGGGATATTTATGTCAAAATGAAAAGAACCTAAGGCGGCGGGTGTTTAAGGGCGGCAAGATAATCTTTGAAGGTTTTGCCCTCTTCGTCGCGAAATCGGGCCGAGGTGAGTTCAGCGGATTGCATGCGCGCCACTCGAAAGCTGTCAAAGGCTTTGCTGGTTTCGCACCACGCCAGGCAGGACCAGACCCGTCCCCAGTATTCCAGTTGCAACGGGCGGATCATCCGCTGGTTGGGGCGGTTGTTCTGATCTTTATACACCAGCCAGATTTTGCGTTTTTGTCGGATGGCTTGGCGCAAGATCGGCATGTGTTCCGAGGGCAGGCCGGTTTCGGCAAAGGGATAGAGGGCGTCGGTCCAGCCATCCGGCAGAGAGGCGCGGTTTTCCGGTGTGATGCTCTCGATCCGGCGCGCAAGGCTGCGCGCCCCGGACTGCAATTCCCGATCCGCCGTGTCGCTGACGATGGCCAGCCCTAATTGCAGCGCCTCCAGCTCCTGTGTGGTGAGTGTCAGTGGCGGCAGGCTGATCGGGTCTGCCATCCGATAGCCTTCGCCCCGCGTGCCCTCTACGGGGAGGCCGGAGGCTGCCATGCGGTCCATGTCGCGATAGATCGTGCGCAGGGAAACGCCAAAATGTTTCGCGATATCTTCCGCGCGGTGGTGTTGGCCATCGCGCAGGATCTGAATGATTTCCAAAAGTCGGTCCATCCGTCCGGCCACCGCTTTGCGCCCCTTTACCATTTCAAGGCGTCCCCTTGGTGTTGATTCGATTCATGCGGTACCGGCGAAGCAAAGGGGGGATGGGCTGGGAACACGGGCAATCGCCTTATTTCATTGAGGAATGCAGGGGATGCACTATCTCAACTGACATTAATCTGTCAGGTGTGGAGGGGCAAGGGGTAGCCCATGGGCCTTAAAAATATGGCAAAATCCGTCATTTTGGGTATTTTAACTCTGTCTGGAAACGGATAGGCCTATGGGGTCATTATTTGCGAAGGAGGCGCTGGTCCTTCTTCCACAGTTGGAGAAAGCACATGCTCAACAACATTGGTTTGCCCGGTCTTCTTTTGATCGCCGTCGTGGTTCTGGTCCTGTTTGGACGCGGTAAAATTTCGTCCCTGATGGGAGAAGTCGGCAAGGGGATCACCTCTTTCAAAAAAGGCGTTGCCGAGGGCACAGAAGAGCTTGAAAACACCGCAGACGTTGCACGGGACGTAACGCCCGAAGACGAAAAAGAAAAAGACAAAGCCTGATCGGCTCTCACCCTGATGGGGAAGACGTTTTATGTTTGATCTAGGTTGGACCGAGCTTTTGCTGATCGGTATCGTCGCGTTGATTGTTGTGGGTCCCAAAGACCTGCCGATGATGTTTCGCACGTTGGGCCGCTTTACCGGTAAGGCGCGTGCCATGGCGCGCGATTTCCAGAAGGCGATGAACGATGCGGCGGATGAGGCCGGAGTCAAGGACGTGGCCTCTGATCTGCGTAAGGCAACTTCGGCCAAATCGATGGGTCTGGACCGTTTGCAAGAAGCCGCTACCAAGTTTGAAAACTGGTCGCCGGAGGATAACGCAAAATCCGATCCTGCCGATTTGGGGCCTGCCACGGCCAAAATGACCGAAGAACGCGCTGAAAAAGCCCGCAAAATTCAGGAAGCCTCGGCGCGTAAAGCGACAGAGCGGCTTGAGCGGGAAGCCGAAGCGGCAGCCCAACAAGAAGCGGCGGTGCAGGACAATGCGGACGCCAAGCCGGAAGATGGAAAATGAGCACTGACGAACTCGAGGATTCTGCTGCCCCGTTGATCGAACACCTGACCGAATTGCGCAATCGACTGATCCATTCGGTCGTTGCCTTTATCATCGGTATGGTGATTTGTTTTACCGTCGCCACCCCGATCTTTAACCTTCTGACGGCACCGCTGTGCAAGGTGTTGGCGCAAACCGGTCAGGATTGCGCCCTGATCTTTATCAGCCCGCAAGAGGGCTTCTTTGTCGCGATCAAAATCTCGCTTCTGGGTGGGTTTATCCTCGCCTTTCCCTATATTGGCATGCAGATGTGGCGCTTTGTGGCGCCGGGGCTGTATAAATCAGAAAAGGGTGCCTTTCTGCCCTTTCTGATTGCCTCACCGTTTATGTTCGCGCTGGGGGCGAGCTTTGCATTCTATGTCGTCACCCCGCTGGCCTATGACTTCTTTCTTGGGTTTCAGCAGTTCGGAAATGAGGGTGAGGCCCTAGCCACGGCAACCGGCCCGCAAAGCCCGAGCGTCGTTTTCCAAGGCTCTGCGCAGGAATATCTGAACCTGACAATCAAGTTCATCGTCGCTTTTGGCCTGTGTTTCCAATTGCCTGTCTTGCTGACCCTGATGGGGACCGCCGGTCTGGTGTCCGCCCGCGGGCTAGGGGATGTGCGCAAATATGCCGTGGTAGGCATTCTGCTCTTGGCGGCTTTGGTTACGCCGCCGGATGTGATCACTCAGGTCATTTTGTTTGTTGTTGTCTACGGACTGTATGAAATCTCGATTCAACTGGTGAAACGGGTTGAGAAAAAGCGTGAAGCCAAAATGAAGGCCGAAGGGCTGTGGGACGAGGACATCCACGGAGATCACCCTGATGAATGACGCTGCATTGATCCGAATTGCAGAGGCTTTGGAACGGCGCTATCCGGCCCCCGCAGACAGCCCCGATTTTGACGCCGCAGACGCCTTTGTCTGGCATGTGGCACCGGACGGGCTAACCCCTGTGCCCCATGTGAACCGTGTGGATCTGTCCCTGCTGATCGGGGTCAATCGATCGCGCGATACGCTGCTGGAGAACACCTTGCAGTTTGCCAAGGGTCTGCCCGCGAATAACGCCCTGTTGTGGGGATCACGCGGGATGGGGAAGTCGTCCTTGGTCAAGGCCGTCCATGCCGAAGTGCTGCGTCAGGGATTGCCGCTTAAGATCGTTGAAGTCCAGCGAGAAGACCTGCCCTCGATTGGTCGACTTCTGACGCTGCTGCGCCAGACGAAGGCGCGGTTTATCCTGTTCTGCGATGATTTATCGTTCTCCCATGATGACCAGCATTACAAGTCGCTGAAAGCGGTTCTGGATGGTGGCATTGAGGGGCGTCCCGAGAACGTGGTGTTCTATGCGACCTCGAACCGGCGTCATTTGATGCCGCGGGACATGATCGAAAATGAACGCTCTAGCGCGATTTCGCCATCGGAGGCGACCGAAGAAAAAGTCTCATTGTCGGACCGGTTCGGACTGTGGCTCGGCTTTCATCCCTGTTCGCAGGATGAATACCTCGATATGATTCGCGGCTATTGTGCGGCCCATGGCATCGAAATCGACGAAAAGACCCTGTGGGCGGAAGCAATTGAATGGCAGGCTACACGCGGCAGTCGTTCGGGGCGGGTCGCATGGCAGTATTTCACAGATCTGGCCGGACGACGCGGCATTAAACTCGAAGAAAGCGCCGGGTAAGGCGGTTTCTAAACGGGCCGCTTGGGGAAAATGAAAAACCCCTGGGCTTTCTGGTTGACTCCGGTTGCACAGAGGGTAAAAGGCGGCTTCTAGGATTTCACGGGCGGCATCTCCGCCCCGCGCAGGAGCAATACAATGGCGAAGCCGACCACGATTAAAATCCGCCTGAACTCAACCGCGGGCACGGGCCACTTTTATGTGACCAAGAAAAATGCTCGCACAATGACCGAAAAAATGGTTGTAAACAAATACGATCCGGTTATTCGGAAGCACGTTGAGTACAAAGAAGGCAAAATCAAGTAAGCCTGATTTGACCACGGATTTCTAAAAGGCCACGCTTCGCGCGTGGCTTTTTTCGTTTCGATCTTCGGTGATTATATCTTAGCGATTATTCTACGGTGACGGCGATATGGCGGGTTTCAACATCAACACCGTGTCGCAGCAGGGTTACCGTGCCCGTATAGAGACCTGCTGTCAGCGGCGCGCTGATGCGGCGGCCCGTGGCGCGAAAGGCTTGGGCTTGAGGTTTTTCAAAGTCTGCAGTCGCACGGTGAAACGGCCCATCCGGCCCGCTGATCTCAAAACGCAATTCATCGGTCCTACCGGTCCCGAATCCCAGCGCCCAGAGCACAAGGGCAGGGGAGGTGGCGGGCAATTGCGGGGTATCGGCGGTGCCAGACTGGACTTCAGCGAAGTCGGGAAGGCGATCACTGAATCCAATTGAGATTAACCCCACGGGCACATAGGTGATCGGGTCCGACCAGAGTGTATCGGCGGGCGCTGCGCCACAGGCCTGCGCTTGTGGCGCAAAGGGCGGCACCACCGCGCCATCCTTGCGCACAGAAAGGTGCAGATGCGGAAATTCGGTGCGGCCGCTTAAACCGACTTGCCCCAGTGTCGTGCCTTTTGAAACCGATTGCCCGGTTTTGACAGTGATACTGCCCAGCTTCATGTGGCAATATTGGGTTTCCCAGCCATCCCCATGGGACAGAACAACCCCATTGCCGCAATCCTTTCCCTGAAGATCGGGCGCATTTTCGGCGTTGCTGCGAATATCGGGCATTGAATCACGTACTCCGGTGACAACACCATCCGCCGCCGCCAGCACATCAACCCCCAGAATCATTGCATTGTCCGAGCTTAAGCCGAAGTCCGTGCCCTTGTGGCCGTCATAGCTTAGCGGGCCGCAGGTAAAGTCCTTGGCCGCGGGGCTTGGGTCCAGATCAACGTAATTCTGGATGTAGCAATCCTGACCCAATGTGCAATTAAGCGGTTGCCCAAACGAAATCTCCCCCGCGACGGGTGTCGCGAGGGAGAGAAAAAGGATCGGAGCGGATCGCCACATTGTTATTCTGCGGTAAGAAGGGGCGGCTTCTTCGTTGAAAGCTGGCGCGTTTGCGGCTTCTCGATCAATAGGTCGATTTTACCATCTTTCACCGCAACTTTGACATTGCCGCCCTTGGCAAGCTTGCCGAACAGCAATTCCTCGGCCAGCGGTTTCTTGATGTGCTCCTGTATGACGCGACCCAAGGGGCGCGCGCCCATCTTGTCGTCATAGCCTTCCTTGGCCAGCCACTCGGCCGCCGGTTTGGTCAGCTCGATCGTGACATTGCGGTCCAGAAGCTGGGCTTCTAGTTGCAGCACAAATTTCTCAACCACTTGCAGGATGACGTCTTTGCCCAGTGGCGCAAAAGAGACCACCGCATCCAGACGGTTGCGGAACTCCGGCGTAAAGGTGCGTTCAATCGCGGCGGTGTCTTCGCCTTCGCGCCGATCACGACCGAAACCGATGGCGGCTTTGGCTTGCTCACTTGCCCCGGCATTAGAGGTCATAATCAGGATCACATTGCGGAAATCCACCGTACGGCCGTTATGGTCGGTCAACTGGCCGTGATCCATCACCTGCAAAAGGATGTTATAGACATCCGGATGGGCCTTTTCGATTTCATCGAGAAGCAGCACACAATGTGGGTGCTGATCAACGCCATCGGTCAAGAGCCCGCCCTGATCAAAACCGACATAGCCCGGAGGCGCGCCGATCAGACGGGAAACCGCGTGTTTTTCCATGTATTCGGACATATCAAAACGCAGGATTTCGACGCCCAGACTGCTGGCAAGCTGGTTCGCAACTTCGGTTTTACCCACCCCGGTGGGCCCGGCAAACAAGTAGTTCCCGATGGGTTTTTCCGGCTCTCGTAGACCAGCGCGCGCCAGTTTAATCGCGCTGGAGAGTGCTTCGATCGCATCATCCTGACCAAAGACCACACGTTTCAACGTGCTATCCAGATCCTTGAGCACCTCAGCGTCATCCTTGGAGACATTTTTTGGCGGGATACGGGCGATTTTGGCAATCACGGCCTCAATCTCTTTGGCGCCGATGGTTTTGCGGCGCTTGCTTTCAGGCACCAGATGCTGGGCTGCACCGGCCTCATCGATGACGTCAATGGCCTTATCCGGCAATTTGCGGTCTGTGATATAGCGCGCGGCCAGTTCAACAGCCGTGCGGATCGCATCCGCCGTGTAGCGAATGTCGTGATGCTCTTCAAAATAGGGTTTGAGCCCACGCAGGATTTTGACAGAATCCTCGACACTGGGTTCGCTGACATCAATTTTCTGAAACCGGCGCGACAGGGCGCGGTCTTTTTCGAAATGCTGGCGGAACTCTTTATAGGTGGTGGAGCCCATGCAGCGCAGCTTGCCGCCCTGCAACGCAGGCTTCAGCAAGTTAGAGGCATCCATCGCCCCGCCTGATGTCGCGCCCGCGCCGATAACCGTATGAATTTCATCAATAAAGAGAACCGCATCGGGGTGCTCTTCCATTTCGGTCATCACAGCTTTCAGCCGTTCCTCAAAATCACCGCGATAGCGTGTGCCCGCCAGAAGCGCGCCCATGTCCAGCGAATAGATCGTGGCAGAGGCCAGAATTTCCGGTGTTTCACCCTGCACAATCTTGCGCGCCAGCCCTTCGGCAATGGCGGTTTTACCGACACCGGGATCGCCCACCAGAATGGGGTTGTTCTTACGGCGGCGGCACAGCACCTGAATGCAACGCTCCACCTCATGTTCGCGCCCGATCAGCGGATCAACGTCGCCCTCACGGGCCTTTTCGTTCAGGTCCACACAATATTTATCTAGGGCGGTCTCTTTTTTCTCGGCCACATCTTCGACCTGTGCGCTGAACTCTTCTTCGTCATCGGCACCGGTAATCGGGCGGGCCTCTCCGAATTCGGGGTTCTTGGCAACGCCATGGGCGATGTAATTCACCGCGTCATAACGGGTCATTTCCTGCTCTTGCAGGAAATAGGCGGCGTTGGATTCGCGTTCCGCAAAGATCGCCACCAAAACATTGGCGCCGGTTACTTCGGTGCGGCCCGAGGACTGCACGTGGATGGCGGCGCGCTGTATCACGCGCTGAAACGCGGCGGTTGGCACGGCTTCGGAGCCCTCGACATCGGTGATCAGCGTCGACAGATCGTCATCGATGAATTCCTCAAGAGCGGTGCGCAATTCTGTCAGATCGACGTTACACGCCTGCATGACCTTGATTGCGTCTTGTTCCTCCGTCAGGGCCAGCAGCAGATGTTCCAATGTTGCAAGTTCGTGGCGACGCGCATTCGCGAGGGCCAGAGCGTTATGGATCGCCGACTCAAGGGATTTGGAAAATGACGGCATTACACTTTCCTTTCTTGCCTGTGGGGTCTGAGGCGCCCGGATGAGCACTGCCCCTTCCTTGTTAGACTTCGGGTTTCTTTCCAAGTCTTCAAGGATTAATTTTCAAAGTTTCGCATTTGTGACAGTTTTTACCGCAACAAGTTACTGTCCCCCTAAGAAATGAGCGAATTTTTGAAAAACATGTCCGCGACCCCAAAACCGGTGTCGGCTTTGGAGAAAATGCCCGTCAGAGCGCCTCTGGGAGAGCTCAGAAGCTGTTGCGCCGGTTGCGGACCTCGGTAAAGACGGCGACATCATCCGCCTCGGCCATGCCAACACCGGCTTTCACCGAGCCCAGATGGCACCGTAAAAACGGATTGCTGGCTTTTTCGGCACCTAAAAGGCTGGGCACCGTTGGTAGATCATCGGCCCGCAGGGTCTCTATCTCTGCCATGCGGCGTTGAAGGTCTGCATTATCCGGTTCGATCGTCAGGGCAAAGCGGGCGTTATGGGCGGTATATTCATGGCCGGAATAGATAGTGATATCATCGGGCAGCGCCATCAGGGGGGTCAGGCTGGCCAGCATCATTTCCGGTGTGCCTTCAAACAGCCGTCCGCAGCCCATTGCCATTAGGCTATCGGCGGTAAACAGCGCCTTTTCATCGGGCAGATAAAAGGCGATATGGCCGATGGTATGGCCGGAGACATCAAAAATCTTGACCCGCGTACCCAGAAGAGAGGTCTCTTCGGCCGCATAGACCGAAACATCAAGGCGGGGCAGGCGATCTGAATCGGCTGCATTGCCGATGACTCTGGCGCCATAGGCGCTGATCAACTCGGGCACGCCATCTACATGATCCCAGTGATGATGGGTCAGTAGGATGTAATCCAGCGACCAGCCGCGTTCATCCAGTGCCATACGGATCGGGTCGGCTTCTGGTGCATCCACAAGGGCTGTTTCGCCGGTTTCCGCGTTGTGCAGGATAAAGGCGTAGTTATCCGACAGGCAGGGAACGGTGATGATCTCAAGGGGCATGGCGTTTCCGGTTCAACTGTGTAGTCTTCCGGTTAATTGTTGCCGATCCTGAGGCCCCTTGCAATGCACTTGGACGTGCTTGACCTAAAGAACTTCTACTATCGCAGCGCTCTTGGGCGGGTGGCGCAAAAAGCCGTGCGCGATCAGGTTCAGGGGTTATGGCCCGAAGCAAAAGGGCAAACTGTGGTTGGCTTTGGCTTTGCGGTGCCGCTTTTGCGGCCCTATTTGGCGCAGTCGCGGCGGGTGATGGCCTTGATGCCGGGACCACAGGGCGTGATGAGCTGGCCTGCTGGGATGAAAAACGTTGCCGCTCTTTGTGAAGAGACCCGCTGGCCTGTGGATACCGGCTCGGTCGACAAGCTGGTGCTGATGCACGGGCTTGAGACTAGTGATCATCCTTCGGAAGTTCTGAAAGAATGCTGGCGCGTGCTGGGGCCCGGCGGGCGGATGATCATCATTGTGCCTAACCGGGCAGGGCTTTGGGCGCGCCGCGACATCACCCCTTTTGGCTACGGGCGTCCCTATTCACTGGGGCAACTGGAAACACAGCTTAAGCAACATTCCTTTGAGCCCGAGCGCCATGTTGCGGCGCTGTTTGCACCACCCTCACACAAACGGTTCTGGCTGCGCACAGGGCGGGTCTGGGAAAGCACCGGACGGCGGGTCTCTCCGGCGCTGGCTGGTGGGGTAGTGATGGTCGAAGCTTCCAAGCAGATGTTTCAGCCTAGCCGGCCAAATCTGCCAAGTGCCGTAAAACGCCCGCTGCGGCTTTTGGATGGGCTGGCCCAACCCGGTGTGGAGCCGATCTGATTTACCGCGCTTTGGCCGAGGCGCGATAAGATTCGATCCGGATGCCGCGCTGCCGCATAAAATTGGGACAATTGGCCGCGCTTCTTGCCAAAGTTTGCGCTCGTTAGCTTTTTAAAGCGTTTTCAGAGGCCATTCGGAGGCTCAACGCTGTTGCGAGGTGAGATAACCTCTGCTACACCGCCTCCGATTTTAACGTGTATGTGAACATGCGCGCTCCTTAGCCTGCCCTGTAATTGCTTCTTCGGTAATGACAGGGCTCAGACATCGGAAGGGTGGACGTGTCCGAACCAGCTTCGATCTCCTCCGGCATTGCATTACGGTATGCAACTGCCGCGTTTGACTTGGCCAAAGAGGCCAAAAAAATTCCAGAGTTTGAGGCCAATGTGGCTGATCTGGAAACCGCACTGTCAGAAAGCGCCGAATTGCGCGATCTGATCCATTCGCCGCTGTACAGCCGCGAGGCCCAAGAACAGGCTATCGGCGCAATCGCTACAAAAATGGGTTTGCGTCGGAATATGCGGAACGTGCTGCGTCTTTTGGCAACCAAACGCCGCCTTTTTGTCCTTCCGCAGTTTCTGACCCAACTCAAGGGTCTGATTGCCGAAGAAAAAGGCGAAGTGACTGCCGATGTGGTTTCTGCCAAGAAGCTGACAAAAGCCCAAGAAGAGGGCCTGTCCAAGGCGCTTAAGGCTTCCGTCGGAAAAGATGTGAATTTGAATGTTGCCGTTGATGACTCTCTCATTGGCGGTCTCGTCGTTAAAGTGGGCTCCCGGATGATCGATACCTCGATCAGCTCGAAGCTCAGTAAGCTCCAGAATGCTATGAAAGAGGTCGGATAATGGGCATCCAAGCTGCCGAAATTTCTGCGATCCTTAAGGACCAGATTAAAAACTTCGGGCAAGAAGCCGAAGTTGCTGAAGTGGGCCGTGTGCTTTCCGTTGGTGACGGTATTGCGCGCGTTTACGGGCTCGACAACGTCCAGGCGGGCGAAATGGTCGAATTCCCCGGTGGAATTCAGGGCATGGCCTTGAACCTTGAATCGGACAACGTTGGTGTTGTTATCTTCGGTTCTGACCGTGACATCAAAGAAGGCGACGTCGTTAAGCGGACCAACTCCATTGTGGACGTTCCTGCTGGTGACGAGCTGCTGGGTCGCGTTGTTGACGGTCTGGGTAACCCAATCGACGGCAAAGGTCCGATCAACGCTTCCAAGCGTTTGGTTGCTGACTCCAAAGCGCCAGGCATTATCCCGCGTAAATCGGTTCACGAACCAATGGCAACAGGTCTGAAATCTGTTGACGCGATGATCCCCGTTGGCCGTGGCCAGCGTGAGCTGATCATTGGTGACCGTCAGACCGGTAAAACAGCCATCGCGCTGGATACCATTCTGAACCAGAAGTCCTACAACGAAGCCGCTGGCGACGACGAAGGCAAAAAATTGTATTGTATCTATGTTGCGATCGGCCAAAAACGGTCCACCGTGGCACAGTTGGTGCGTAAACTGGAAGAAACCGGCGCGATTGACTATTCGATCGTTGTCGCTGCGACTGCTTCCGATCCTGCGCCTATGCAGTTCCTGGCTCCCTATGCCGCAACCGCGATGGCCGAGCACTTCCGTGACAACGGCCGTCATGCGCTGATCATCTATGATGACTTGTCCAAACAGGCTGTGTCTTATCGTCAGATGTCCCTGCTGCTGCGTCGTCCACCCGGCCGTGAAGCTTATCCTGGTGACGTTTTCTATCTGCACTCCCGTTTGCTGGAACGTTCCGCGAAGCTGAACGAAGACAACGGTTCCGGTTCCTTGACCGCGCTGCCGATCATCGAAACCCAAGGTGGGGACGTTTCCGCGTTTATTCCAACCAACGTGATTTCGATCACCGACGGTCAGATCTTCCTGGAAACAGAATTGTTCTTCCAAGGTATCCGCCCAGCTGTGAACACAGGTCTGTCGGTATCGCGTGTGGGCTCTTCTGCTCAGACGGATGCGATGAAATCTGTTGCTGGTCCGGTTAAACTGGAATTGGCCCAGTATCGCGAAATGGCTGCCTTTGCGCAGTTCGGTTCCGATCTGGATGCGTCGACACAGGCCCTGCTGAACCGCGGTGCTCGTTTGACCGAGCTGATGAAACAGCCTCAGTACGCACCGCTGACCAATGCTGAAATCGTATGTGTGATCTACGCAGGCACCAAAGGCTACCTCGACAAAATCGCGGTTTCCGAAGTGGGCCGCTTTGAAGCTGGTCTGCTGAACCACCTGCGTCAGAAACACGCTGACCTTCTGGCCGACATCACCAACAACGACCGTAAGGTTAAAGGTGAGCTGGCCGATAAGATCGCAGCGGCGCTCGACGAGTTCGCAGCAGATTTCGCTTAATTAGCCCTTAAGGAAAGAGCATATGCCAAGCCTAAAGGACCTAAAAAACAGGATCGAGAGTGTTAAAAACACTCGGAAGATCACAAAGGCCATGCAAATGGTTGCGGCGGCTAAACTCCGCCGTGCCCAGGAGGCTGCGGAAGCAGGACGGCCTTATGCAGAGCGGATGAGTGCCGTTCTGGGTGGATTGGCGGCGGCTGCCGGCGGTTCAGATAGTGCACCGAAGCTGCTTTCGGGAACCGGTTCGGATCAGGTCCACCTTCTGGTGGTTCTGACTGCCGAGCGTGGTCTCTGTGGCGGGTTCAACTCCTCTATTGCCAAGCTGGCACGTCAGCACGCGGAAACGCTGCAGGCCAAAGGCAAGACTGTCAAAATTCTGACAGTCGGCAAAAAGGGACGCGACCAGCTGAAGCGTGAATTCGGCGATTTGATGATCGACCATGTGGATCTGACTGAAGTCAAACGTGTTGGTTATACCAATGCAGCAGAGATTGCCGGTGGCATTCTGAAGCGCTTTGACGGTGGTGAGTTCGACGTGGCGACGATTTTCTACAATCGTTTCGAAAGCGTGATCAGTCAGGTGCCCACTGCGCAGCAGATCGTCCCGGCCTCTTTCGAAGAGACCGCGGAAGCGAGCACGCTTTACGACTATGAGCCCAGCGAAGAAGCCATTCTGGCTGATTTGTTGCCGCGGGGTGTTGCCACCCAGATTTTCACCGCTCTCCTAGAGAACGGCGCATCCGAGCAGGGTGCACGAATGTCTGCAATGGACAACGCAACACGGAACGCGGGCGAGATGATCGACCGTCTGACAATCGAGTATAACCGCTCCCGTCAGGCTGTGATCACCAGCGAGCTTATCGAAATCATTTCAGGCGCAGAAGCGCTTTAAGGAACCGGAGAAATTCACATGGCCAACGCTAAAGGCAAAGTGACCCAGATCATCGGCGCCGTTGTCGACGTTCAGTTTGAGGATGAACTGCCTCAGATCCTGAACGCCCTTGAGACAGACAACAACGGTAAAAACTTGATCCTGGAAGTCGCCCAACACTTGGGTGAGAACACAGTACGTACCATTGCTATGGACGCGACCGAAGGTCTTGTTCGTGGTCAGACCGTAACCGACAAAGGCGAGCCGATTTCGGTGCCTGTTGGGAACGCGACACTGGGCCGTATCCTGAACGTTGTGGGCGAGCCCGTTGACGAGCAGGGCCCTGTAAACGCAACCGCAACCCGTGCGATCCACGGCGAAGCGCCTGCGTTTGACCAGCAGTCCACCGAAACAGAGATCCTGGTAACAGGCATCAAAGTGATCGACCTTTTGGCCCCTTACACCAAAGGTGGTAAAATCGGTCTGTTCGGCGGTGCGGGTGTGGGTAAAACCGTTTTGATCATGGAATTGATCAACAACATCGCGAAAGTGCACTCTGGTCTGTCCGTGTTTGCGGGTGTTGGCGAGCGTACACGTGAAGGTAACGACCTTTACCACGAGATGATCGAATCCAACGTTATCGTGCCTGATAACCTGAACGAATCTAAAATCGCGCTGGTTTACGGTCAGATGAACGAGCCTCCCGGTGCGCGTATGCGTGTTGCCCTGTCCGGTCTGACTTTGGCCGAGCAGTTCCGCGATGAATCCGGTTCGGACGTTTTGTTCTTCGTGGACAACATCTTCCGCTTTACACAGGCTGGTTCCGAGGTGTCCGCGCTTTTGGGTCGTATTCCTTCCGCTGTGGGCTACCAGCCGACACTGGCAACCGACATGGGCGCGATGCAGGAACGCATCTCCTCCACAAAATCCGGTTCGATCACATCGGTTCAGGCCGTTTACGTGCCTGCGGATGACCTTACCGACCCTGCACCAGCAACCTCCTTTGCCCACCTTGATGCGACCACGGTTCTTGACCGTTCGATCTCGGAAAAAGGCATCTACCCTGCGGTTGACCCACTTGGTTCCTCCTCTCGTCTGCTTGATCCGCTGATCATCGGTGAAGAGCACTACAAAGTCGCAACCGACGTTCAGCAAGTTCTTCAGCGTTACAAATCGCTGCAAGACATCATCGCCATTCTTGGCATGGACGAGCTGTCCGAGGACGACAAACTGGCCGTGGCCCGGGCGCGTAAACTAGAGCGCTTCTTGTCCCAGCCGTTTGACGTTGCGAAAGTGTTCACCGGTGCGGACGGTAAACAGGTTCCGCTGGAAGATACGATTGCTTCGTTCAAAGCCGTTGTGGCTGGCGAATACGATCACTTGCCTGAAGCAGCCTTCTATATGGTTGGCGGCATCGACGAAGTGATCGCAAAAGCCGAGAAAATGGCTGCAGAAGCCGCCTAAGCTGGAAGGAGGCCTAACACATGGCTGACACCATGCAATTTGATCTGGTATCGCCCGAACGGAGCCTTGCTTCGTTCGCGGCGAAAGAAGTGCAGATCCCAGGGGCAGATGGCGACATGACCGCCATGCCGGGCCACAGCCCGGTCATTACCTCGCTGCGTCCGGGCGTTGTCCGGGTGCAATCTGCCGACGGCGAAAAAGACTTCGTCGTGGTGGGGGGATTTGTTGAGGTTACGGCTGATTCCGTATCGGTAATTGCAGAGCGGGCCCACGCCGGGTCTGACGTAAGCAAATCCGATCTGGAAGATGTTCTGTCTGAGGCGCGCGCCAAAGTGGAATCCGTCGCCGCCGAAGAGAAAGACGGGGCCGAGAAATTCGTGTCTGATCTGGTTGCTCTTATGGATGCAATGGACTGATCTGGCTTTTCTTGCCTTATTTGACATCGAAAAGACCTCGCCTCGGCGGGGTCTTTTCACATTTTGCCCTTTGTTTTTGCACGTTTCTCCCGTATCGCAGAGGAAGTACTAAGCAATGAAGACCAATGAATAAATTTCAGACGCACAATATTGGTGTGGAGCAGGGCTCGACAAACCTGTTTTCAGACTACCAGCATGACGGCATTATGTGGACCGGAACGGGCGCGCGCGAATTCCGTCAGATCGTCACGTTTGATCACCCTTTCTCGCGAAAACCGCTGGTGCATGTGTCGATTTCGATGTGGGATTTTGACAAGGATACCAACCAACGCGCGGATATTTCTGCGGAAATGGTGAACCGAGAGGGGTTTGCCATCGTGTTTCGCACATGGGGGGACACCCGCGTCGCGCGCGCGCGTGCCGATTGGATCGCCTTTGGCGAAATGCAGGATGATGATGATTGGGATGTTGAATAGGGGCGGTTTAAAACCGGCACAGCCCGCTTATTCAGAAATAGACGGCTCCGCGAATGCGGAGCCATTTTTGTATTATTGACCGGAATAAAGACCTTCATAGATCGGCCCCAGCGTGTCCAGTTCAAACAGGGAAGATACCGAGGTACCATTCCAAGTGTTCAGAATTGCTTGGGCAAAGATCGGCGCGGTGGGCACGATGCGGATGTTTTCTGCGTTCTTAACCGCTTCTGTGGCTTGGATCGTGTCTGTAATCACCAGGCTTTTCATACTCGAAGAAGTAATCCGCGGCACGGCAGGGCCGGAAAGAACGCCGTGCGAGATATAGCTGTGCACTTCTTTTGCGCCTTTCTCGATCAAAAGATCAGCCGCTTTGCACAGCGTGCCCGCCGTGTCGCAAAGGTCATCCACGATCAGGCAGACTTTGTCTGTGACATCACCGATGACGGTCATTTCCGCAACTTCACCAGCCTTCTCGCGGCGTTTGTCCACGATCGACAGAGGGGAGTTGATGCGCTTGGCCAGCTCGCGGGCGCGGGCAACGCCGCCCACATCCGGCGAGACCACCATCAATTCATCCATGCGGTCTTTGAAGTGATGCATGATGTCGAGCGCAAAGATCGGCGCGGCGTAAAGGTTATCCACCGGAATATCAAAGAAGCCCTGAATCTGCGTGGCATGGAGATCCATGGTCAAAACCCGCTCTACCCCGGCTTCGGTCAACAGATTGGCAACCAGCTTTGCCGAAATCGGTGTGCGGGCTTTCATCCGGCGGTCCTGACGGGCATAGCCGAAATAGGGGATCACAGCGGTGATACGGCCCGCAGACGAGCGGCGCAGCGCATCGGCAATGATCAGCAGTTCCATCAGATTGTCATTGGCCGGATTGGAGGTCGGCTGGATAATAAACATATCCTCGCCACGCACATTTTCGAAAACTTCGACAAATATCTCGCCGTCGTTAAAACGCTCTACCCGCGCATCGACCAGACCAACGCTCATGCCGCGATGCATGGACATGCGGCGGGCGACGGCTTTGGCAAGGGGGGGGTTTGCGTTACCAGAGATCAGTTTTGGCTCAGTAAGGGTGGGCATGGCAGCAGCTTTCTTTCGTCAGAGCAGGGGTATTTCAGATGGGTTTTTCAGATTCGGCGCGTTGACACCGCTTACCACCCCTCTAGGCTCTTGCAAAGTTCTCTGGCCGCATAAGGAATGCATGATGACCACGATTGACTACTACTTCGCGACATTTTCGCCGTTTACCTATCTGGCAGGCTTGCGGCTAGAGAAAATTGCCGCACGCCGGGGGGCGGATATCAATTATAAACCTCTTGATCTGATGGGGTTGTTCGGGCGCACCGGCGGGCAGCCGCCCAAGGATCGGCACCCGTCGCGGCAGGAATACCGCCTGCAGGAAATGCGCCGCCAAGCCGCCAAAAGCGGGTTGCCCTTTAATATGAAGCCAGCTCATTTCCCGACCAATCCAGCGCCGTCTTCCTATGCGTTTATCGCCGCCCAAAAGGCCGGAGGCGGGGATTTGGGGGCTTTGGCCCACGGGTTTACGCGCGCAGTCTGGGCCGAGGATAAAGATATTGCACAGGATGACGTCATCGAAAGCTGCCTGAAGGCGGCAGGTTTTGATCCGGCGCTGGCCCATTCAGGTCTTCTGGTCGGGGCGGAAACCTATGCCCGCAATCTGGACGACGCAGTCGCGGCGGGCGCATTTGGTGCGCCGTTTTATGTCGTGGGCGATGAACGGTTCTGGGGGCAGGACAGGCTTGACGATCTGGATGCACATCTGGTCGCGCTGTCAGCATAATCAGGGCTGGCCGCGTCGGGGTTCATCCTTTGAGCGCGGCCAGAAAACCGTCGATTTCTGCATCTGTCGTTGACCAGTCGGTGACCATGCGCGCGGTGACATGACCTTTTGGGGTCTCTGCCAGATGGATATGGCTGTACTGCGCCCCGTTGTGTTGCAGGTGCTGATCGGTGCTATCGGACCATTGGGCAAAGGCCATATTCACATCGGCAGGATGCAAGAGGGTCACGGCAGGATTGTCCGCAAGCCCGGCAGCAAGCCGCGCCATGCGGGTATTGGCCTTGGTTGCAAGGGTGAGCCAGAGATCGTCGGTCAGATAGGCCAGCATTTGAGCGGATAGAAACCGGTTCTTGGAAAACAGATGCCCTCCGCGTTTGCGCCGCAGCTCAAAATCCTGCGCATGGTGCGGATCAAAGAACACCACGGCCTCTACCCCCATCAGCCCGTTTTTGGTGCCGCCGAAACTTAGGGCGGTCACACCGGCTTTCCATGTCATTTCAGCCGGGCTGCAGCCCAGTTTCACCAGCGCATTGGCAAAGCGCGCGCCATCCATATGCACCGGCATCGCGGCGTCTTTGGCCAGCGCACAGAGGGCGCTGATTTCGGCGACGGTATAATTGGCCCCCCGTTCGGTGGCCTGTGTCAGCGACAAGGCGCCATAGGTCGGCCCGTGGGGGAAGCGGTTTTCCTCGGCGTCAAGGGCGCGGCGCAAGCCGTCAGGATCAATCTTAGCGTCCTCTCCGGGCAACAGTGTCAGCTTGGCTCCACCGGTGTAAAATTCCGGTGCGTTGCATTCATCCTCTTGGATATGGGCATGTCGGGCGCAGAAAATCGTGCTGTAGGGCGCGGCTAGCGTCGACAGGATCAGGGCATTGGCGGCCGTGCCCGTGGCGACCAGAAACACCTTTGCGTCGGGCGCTTCAAAGATGTTGCGGATCTGCTCTGTGACCTCTTGCATCAGGGCGTCAGCGCCATAGGAAGCCATATGACCGGCGTTGGCCTGTTGCAAAGCGTGCATCACGGCCGGGTGGACAGGCGCGGTATTGTCAGAGGCAAAATCCATCAGGTCGGCTCCTCGATGATGTGGTCTTCCCAGTCTTCTTCGGGAATTTCAAATTCCGGCACCGTCCAGCCGCGTACCGACACACCGGCCTCATGCACCGACTCTGGCGTTCCGGTGATCAGCGGGTGCCATTCAGGAAGCGGTTTGCCATCGTTCAGCAACCGGTAGGCGCAAGTTGTGGGCATCCAATAGGCAATCTCGGGGAGGGTATCCGGGGTCAGCACCACACATTCGGGCACAAACTGTTTGCGGATGTCATATTGCGCGCAGCGGCAGGTTTCATCATCAAGCAGTCGGCAAGCGACGCGAGTCAGGGCGACTTCGCCGGTGTCGGCATCTTCGAGTTTATTGAGACAGCATTTCCCACAACCGTCACAAAGGGCTTCCCATTCGGTGGGGGTTAGTTGGCGCAAATCGTGGCGTTCCCAGAATTTGGGGCGCAGACCTTTGCGTTGGATTGGGTCGTTCATGGTCGGCTCCCTTGTGTGGCGCGCGGGAAGCAAAAAGAGAAGGATGCCTCAGGCGGGGATATTTCTGGAACAAAGTAGCGGTTAGTGACCCTGCAAAATCTGGCGGGCTTTTTTGCAATCTATTTCCATTTGATCGATCAGTGCCTGCAGGGAGTCAAATTTGGCCTCGGGGCGCAGGTATTGTACCAGCGCAACCGAAAGTGCGCTGCCGTAAAGATCACCTTTGAAATCAAACAGAAAGGTTTCGATATTGGGGGTGTTGATGCCAAACATCGGCCGCACCCCAACCGAAGAAGCGCCGATATAGCTGCCACTATGGGGGCCATCCAGAACATCAACCCGCACCGCATAGACGCCGAATTTTGGCGGATGCAGCCCGTCGATTGACATATTGGCTGTCGGGTAGCCCAACTCACGGCCCCGTTGATCGCCGCGAATGACCTTGCCTTCGATCCGGTGTAGGTGGCCCAGCATATGGGCAGCCTCTTCGGGGCGCCCCTCTGCCAGTGCTGTGCGGATGTTGGTCGAGCTGACTTCGGCGTTTTCTGTTTGCACCAGATCGATGACATGGACGGCAAAACCGTATTGCGCGCCATACCGTTTCAGATCCGCAACCGTCCCGCTGCGCCCTCTGCCAAAGCAGAAATCAGCTCCGACCACGACCCCTTTGAGGCCCAAGCCCTCTGCCAGTACCTGTTTGGCAAAGGCTTCTGCGGTCAGGGTCGAGAGGGCTGTGTTGAAGCTGAGTTCGTAGAGAATGTCGAGGTTGAGCTTTTCCAGACGGTGGGCTTTAGAGGCCGCATTCATCAGCCGGAAAGGCGGGGCCTCGGGGGCGAAAAAATCACGGGGGTGGGGCTCAAAGGTCAGAATGGCGGCGGGTGCGCCGGCCGCTGCTGCGAGCGCCTTTGTGCGCTCGATGACGGTTTGATGGCCGATATGCACGCCATCAAAATTTCCGATGGCGGCAATGGCGCCGCGTTCGGCCGGTTCGGTGTATTGATAATCTCTGACAATGCGCATGATCTTGGCCTAGCCTTAGAATGTTTGGCGCGCAAGATGATCCGCGTTTGAATGACCCTAAGATCACGAATTTTATAGTGGCGTGGGGTGTTTGCCCCGATCTGCGGGGGCGTTTGGCCGTTCAGTCGAACTTGCGGCTGGGGGCAAGAACGCTGGCTTCGCCCTTAAGCACCGGTTTGCCGTCGATCAGGCAACGGGTGTCCAGTTTGACCCGCCGTTTGGCATGGTCGATGTCAAGGACTTCGACTTCTGCCAAAACAGTATCGCCGGGGCGCACAGGGGCCAGAAACCGCAGCGACTGTCCAAGATAGACCGTGCCATGACCGGGGAGTTGCTCTCCGATGACGGCGGAAATCAGGCCAGCGGTCAGCATGCCATGGGCAATGCGGCCTTCAAATATGGTGTCCTGCGCATAGGCATCATCCAGATGCACGGGATTGCGATCGGTCGAGACCTCGGCAAAGAGTTCGATGTCGCGATCGGTCACCGTTTTGCGCAGCGACCGGACCATGCCTATTTCAAGGTCTTCGATGCAAATGGTGCCTCGGGGCAAATTGTCCAACATTGTCACGTTTCCCAGTTATACTGCAGTGCAGCATAGCCGAGAATGGGATGTGGCGCAATCCTGTTTGTAATTATAAAACAAACATCGGATCGGTGGCGGAATTTTCTTGCGCGGTGAGTGCTGGCTATCGCAGGAAACCGATGGAATAGGTCGGCTCCAATTGTTGATCGGTCAGAAACTGCGAAAGCTTTTGCGCATCCGGTGTGGTGACGGTGCCGGTTTCATCGGCGGCAAGGCCGCCGGTAATGAACAGGCTGTCTAGATCTTCGCCAAGCGCACCTTGAACATCGGTATGGATGCCATCGCCAATGCAGAGAATGCGGCTGTCCGGCACATCGGTTCCAAGGGCCGCCAGCCGGCGTCGGGCAAGATCATAGATCGGTGGATGGGGTTTGCCGAAATAGAGGCTTTCGCCGCCCATCTCGGTATAAAGCTGCGCCAGCGCACCGGCACACCATTCACGGGTTTCACCGCGATCCACGACGATATCGGGATTGGCACAGAGCAATTTCAGCCCGCGCTGTTTGGCGACCAGAAAATCGGGGCGATTAACGGCGGGGTTTGCAAGGGAATCAAACGGACCTGTACAGACGATGCCTTCGGCCTGCGACAGGGGGACAGTGGTGATTTCCACCGGATCGTCGATGATGTCGAGTGGATCAAAGAAGTTCTTATCTGTATCGGCGTCGCCAATGAAATAGACCTTAGAGCCAACGATGCCGCGATACATCGCAGCACGGGCGGAATCGCCTGAAGTTGCGATAGAATCCCAGCAATCTTCTGGCACGCCGATTTTGGCAAGTTGTGTTGCCACGGCAGCGCGGTGACGCGGGGCGTTGGTGACAAAGACGACTTTGCCGCCCCCGGCGCGATAGGTCTGCATCGCCTTGATTGCGTCTGTGAACGGGGTTAGCCCGTTGTGCATACAGCCCCAAAGATCCACAAAAAGCGCGTCATAGTTTTGCGAAATATCGGAGAGCGAATTGATAATGCGGGACATGGCGACCTTTATGAAGCAAACAGATTTGCCTTAGGCCTACACCAAGCGGCGGGGCGGGACCATAGGGCAGGGTGCACATAAAAAGAGGCGCCACGGGGGCGCCTCTTTTCGAATGGAATGCAGGAAGTCCGATCAGACTTTGAGGTTTGGAATGATCTGCTTTTTGCGGCTCATGATGCCGGGCAGGACCACGGCGTCACCGTCAACTGTTGCGCCAAAGCTTTTCTCGGCAACGGTTTTGGTCAGCGCATTTGGCACCAGCAGGGTGGCTTCTTCGTTGAGGATGTCGACAACGAAGAGCAACACCTGATCGACACCATCTTCGGCAGCGACGGTATCCATGGTTGCCATCAGGCTGGCTTTGCGGTCCAGCACGATTTTCGGCGCGGTGGTTTCCAGAACCGATACGCGGAATTTTGTCCCGTCCAGCGCATATTCTTTGGAATCCATCCGCAGAAGTTCAGCGTCGGAGAAGGCAGAAACATCAGATTTAGCTTCAAACAACTCAGCCGCATATTCGGCCATGTCGATGCCCAGATCAGCGGCCAGTTTTTCAGCCACAGCCTTGTCGTGGTCCGTGGTTGTGGGGGAGCGGAATTCCAAAGTGTCCGACAGGATGCAAGACAGTGCTGCGCCTTTGGCCCAAGCGGGCATTTTGGCGGCGTCATCGCCGATCAGGTCCATCATGATGGTCGCGGTACAGGCCAGCGGACGGATGGTGATGTCGATTGGCTTTTTGGTGACCAGCCCGCCTTGCAGCATGTGGTGGTCGATGATTTGCACAACATTGGCGTCATTGATCGAGGCGGGCAGCTCTGCGATGTTGTTGGTGTCAACAATAACGCATGTGTCTTCGGCGGTGACATCGGCAATGATCTGCGGCTTTGGCAGGTCCCAGCGGTTCAGAACAAAGGCAGCTTCGGTGTTGGGTTCACCTAGCAGAAAGGCCTCGGCTGGTTGGCCTTTGACTTCATTGAGGTACCACGCCCACAAAATAGGGGAGCCGGTGGAATCGGTGTCAGGGGATTTATGGCCGAAAACTTTGATCGTCATAGGAGGGTTCGCTTCTCATGGAAAATTGGATTGATTTTGCGCGCTTTATAGGCGGCATTCGGGTGCTTGTCACGGGTACAGGTGTCGCGGGTCAACATAGTTGATATGCGGTAATGACATAGGCGCAGCACCCAGCGTATGATGGGCAAAAATACTGAGGAGAGCATGATGATCAGAACATCAATGACTGTGGCGGGTGCCGCTTTGGTGGTTGCCGCTTGTGCGATGCCACCCGTCGAGGTCGGGCGCAGCACCTATGAACAATATTGCGCACAATGCCACGGGGCCAAAGGGGATGGCACAGGGCCGATGGCCGCCAGTCTGCCCAAAGATGTGCCCGATCTAACCGGGATTTCAGCCCGAAACGGCGGTACCTTTCCAGAAGCAGAAGTCATGTCAACGATCGACGGCTATTTCCGCGAAGGCAATCACGCCAGCCTGATGCCCGCCTTCGGCGAGATTTTGGAAGAAGGGGACATGGTTCTGTATGATTCCGGCGACGGGATCGAAACCCCGACACCGGCCATTCTTGTGGATCTTGTTGCCTATCTTGAAACGCTGCAGGTGCCTTAAGGCGCCATTATCGTCAGTGCCAGCCACGGCACAAAACTAAGCGTCAGCGCTAGAAGTTTGTAGTTGGCCAGATAGTCGAAGTAGCGTTTTGGCAGCTCTGCCTCTGCCACCCCTGTCAGCTTGGCGTGGAGGCGCATGGCCGGTTCGCGAAACAGCGTCACGGCGATTGTTGCAAAAAGCAGGAATCCGAAATTCAGGACTGTACACCAGCCAAAAAAGGTCGTGAGAGTTGCAATGGTCATAATCTGTCCAATCCTGTTTTAAAGATAAACAGGGCGCTGGACGGCCACCGTCACAGGCGTCCCTGCACCCTTATATATAGAGAGACGCGGGGCGATTTTCAAGCCGGGCTCCGGCCCCAGACAGAGGATTGAACAGAGATGGCAAACCTTTCGGAAACAGAGCTTTATGCGCCGATAAAGAGCTTTCTGGAGGGGCAGGGCTATACGGTCAAAGGCGAAATCGGGTCGGTGGATGTCATGGCGGTGCGCGGAGAGGAGCCACCGGTTCTGATCGAGATGAAAACCGCGTTTTCTTTGGCGCTGTTTCATCAGGGGATCGCCCGCCAGTCGATGAGCGATACGGTTTATATTGCCGTGCCTCGGGGCAAAGGACGCCGTTTTTTGACCGCCCTTAAGGCCAATACATCCCTCTGCCGCCGGTTGGGGTTGGGCCTGTTGACGGTGCGGTTGCAGGACGGTTTTGTTGAGGCCCATCTTGATCCCGCCCCTTATAAGCCGCGCAAATCAAAACACCGCCTGAACCGTTTGCTGCGCGAGTTTTCCCGCCGGGACGGTGACCCCAGCACAGGCGGCACCCGTGGGGCGATTGTCACGGCCTATCGTCAGGATGCAGAAAAGGTCGCGCACTATTTGCTGCTTAACGGACCTTCTGCAGGGCGCGAGATTGCCAAGGCCACCGGGGTTGCGCGGGCAACGGCCATTATGGCGGCCAATCACTATGGTTGGTTTGCGCGTATTTCGCGCGGTCTGTATGGGATAACCGACACCGGAGAGGCCGCCGCACAGGCGCGCGAAAACGTCGATCCCGTTCCCGTGCAAAACTGACACAATGGGATGTTCTGGCCTTAGTTCTGCCCGCGGCCTTGCTGGCTGCTCCGCCCGCTACGTGGTGGCGCAATCGGGCCAATCGCCGTCCATGTGATAGAGGCGCGGGCAATATGGGTGTCTTCCCAGGTCAGGAACACCGCCGTAAATCCCGTAGAAGAAACGTTTTCGCTCTGAAGGTTGAACCGCAGGTTGCGCGCCTGATCGGCGTCAATGCCAGAGAGTGCTAAGGAAATCACCGGTACATCCAAAAACGGCTGCTTAAAGAGGAAATTGACCTCTACGCGCCGCTCGCCCTCACCGGACCACATCACATCATTGGTATCGACGTGGTTAAAGATCTCATCCGTCGCGGATAGAATGGCGCTGCTGTCAGACAGGTGCAGCAGCTTTTGCACGAACGGAACTCTGATCGCTTCTTCTTTCATTTCGGTGGGGGCTCCCTCGGTGACGTCTTTCGGTTTTTTCATTGTTCTTTCCAAAAACTCGTTACGACACAGTGGTTAATCATAAATGCCCGAGTTTCCCTTCTCTGTCAAAGGCAGAACGCTTCAAGGGCGCAGGTGCATCGGCATTGCGCTTTTTGTGGGCAAAAAAATAGGTGGGGTGGTGTTGACTCCGTATGGGACAAATCCTATTTCCATTCCGTTAGCACTCAAACAAGTCGAGTGATAACATTGGGAGAAAACTCGGAACGAGGAAATTTTTCGAGATGGCATTTACACCACTTCACGACCGTGTACTGGTTCGTCGCGTTGAGAGCGACGAGAAAACCGCTGGCGGGCTGATCATTCCTGACAGCGCAAAAGAAAAGCCGGCTGAAGGGCTGGTAGTCTCTGTTGGCGCTGGCGCCAAAGATGACGACGGCGATCGCATCGCAATGGACGTCAAAGCAGGCGACAAGATCCTCTTTGGCAAATGGTCCGGCACAGAAGTCACCCTTGACGGTGAAGAGCTGCTGATCATGAAAGAATCCGACATCATGGGCATCATTGCCTGATCGTCGTCCCCTACAAGTTAGAATTTAGGAGCAATCCAAATGGCTAAAGACGTCAAATTCGATACCGATGCACGCACGCGCATGCTGAACGGTGTCAACGTACTTGCTGACGCTGTCAAAGTGACCCTGGGCCCCAAAGGCCGTAACGTTGTGATCGACAAATCCTTTGGCGCACCGCGTATCACCAAAGACGGTGTGACCGTTGCCAAAGAAGTCGAACTGGAAGACAAGTTCGAAAACATGGGCGCGCAAATGGTGAAGGAAGTTGCTTCCCGCACCAACGACGAAGCAGGCGACGGTACAACAACCGCGACTGTTCTGGCCCAAGCCATCGTCCGTGAAGGCATGAAGCAGGTTGCTGCTGGCCTGAACCCAATGGACCTGAAGCGCGGCATCGATCTGGCAACCTCTAACGTTGTTGCAGCGATCCGTGCCTCTGCACGCCCTGTTGCAGATTCCGACGAAGTTGCACAAGTTGGTACAATCTCTGCCAACGGCGAAGCTGAAATCGGCCGTCAAATCGCTGATGCGATGCAAAAAGTTGGCAACGAAGGTGTGATCACCGTCGAGGAAAACAAAGGTCTGGAAACAGAAACCGATGTTGTCGAAGGTATGCAATTCGACCGTGGCTTCCTGTCCCCTTACTTTGTCACCAACCCTGACAAAATGATCGCGGACCTCGAAGACTGCATGATCCTGCTGCACGAGAAAAAACTCTCTTCCTTGCAGCCCATGGTTCCTTTGCTGGAATCTGTGATCCAGTCCCAGAAGCCTTTGCTTATCATTGCTGAAGATGTCGAAGGCGAAGCCCTGGCAACTCTGGTTGTGAACAAACTGCGCGGTGGTCTGAAAATCGCTGCTGTTAAAGCACCTGGCTTCGGCGACCGTCGTAAAGCCATGCTGCAGGACATCGCGATCCTGACAGGCGGTCAAGTGATCTCCGAAGATCTGGGCATGAAGCTTGAGAATGTCACTATGGACATGCTCGGCACTGCCAAGAAAGTCACCATCACCAAAGACGAAACGACTGTTGTTGATGGTTCTGGCGAAAAAGCAGAGATCGAAGCACGCGTTGCTCAGATCCGCGCTCAGATCGAAGAAACCACATCCGACTACGATCGTGAAAAACTGCAAGAGCGTGTTGCCAAATTGGCAGGCGGTGTTGCTGTGATCCGCGTTGGCGGCATGACTGAAATCGAAGTAAAAGAGCGTAAAGACCGTGTCGATGACGCGCTGAACGCGACTCGTGCTGCGGTTCAGGAAGGTGTCATCGTTGGCGGTGGTGTTGCGCTGGTTCAGGCCGGTAAAGCACTGATCGACCTGACAGGTGAAAACGCCGATCAAAACGCTGGTATCGCCATCGTACGTCGCGCGCTCGAAGCACCTCTGCGTCAGATCGCAGAAAACGCCGGTGTAGACGGTGCGGTTGTTGCAGGCAAAATCCGCGAAAGCGAAGACGTGACTTTCGGCTTTAACGCTCAGACCGAAGAATATGGCGACATGTTCAAATTCGGCGTGATCGATCCGGCCAAAGTAACACGGACTGCGCTTGAAGATGCGGCTTCCATTGCGGGTCTGTTGATCACAACCGAAGCCATGATCGCTGACAAGCCATCCAAAGACGGTGGTGCCGGTGGCGGCATGCCTGACATGGGCGGCATGGGTGGCATGGGCGGCATGATGTAAGCCAACCAGCACGTGCTGATTAAGAAGGGGTCGCGGTTTCGCGGCCCCTTTTTTGTTGGCATAATGTCGGCCCGGCCCCTTTGCCGCGCCCTGTCGTATTTTGCCTGCGCTGCAAACAAATGTGACATATAATGTCATATTAACCGGTAGGACCATGGTTAAGGGATGCGACGTAGATCATTGCATCCTGAAAAAGATTCTGTTGCCGCCCCCCGTAAGCGGCAAACCATTGGCCACCGGAGATACCCCATGAAGATGAACTACTATGTTGTCGGCACCAACGACATGACTGCCGCCAAGGCTTTCTATGATGCCCTGTTTGCGCAGTCGGAATTGCAAAGCCTGTCACCCTCGGAACGCATGACCTATTGGATGGGGGCGGATTTTGCTTTTGCCGCCGCCATCCCCTTTGATGCAATGCCCGCGACGCAGGGCAACGGAACCATGGTTGGGTTCAGCGTTGGGACCCATGACGAGGTCAACAGACTGCATGGCTTGGCGCTTGAGCTGGGCGGGACATGCGAAGGGGAACCGGGTCCACGGGGGCCGCGCTATTCTGCCTATGTCAGAGACCTTGACGGCAACAAACTGTGCTTTTCGGACTAGCCTGAAGCCTGTCTTGCCGCTGCTTTGGCGCGGGCTTCCGACTGCGGTAGCCCGACAGAAGTGATCCACCACGGCCTGTGATGCGTATCTTTGAACAATACTCTCACTGAAGGCGGCGCAAATATGTCCTATCTTTCTACGCATCGGAATTTCCTGAAGCTTTGCGCCTGTGTGCTTGTTCTACTGTGCCTGACAGTTGCCACGGGCCGCGCTGCCCCTGCTGAAATCGAAGCGCGGGTGCAGGCTGCAAAACCGGTAGGGACCGCCAGCTTTACCCTGTTCGGGGCAGAGCTATATCGGGCTGCGCTTTATACAGCCGGAGGGCGTCAGTATCAGGCGGATCAACCCTATGGGTTGGTACTGGATTATAAACGCAACATCCGGGGCGGCACGCTGATCAGCGCAACCCTGCGCGAAATGCGCCGGATCGAGGGTCGGAAAGACGATCACAAAACCATCGAAGCAAAACTGAACAGTTGTTTTCAAACTGTCGGAAATGGCGACCGGTACAGCGCAATCCCGCGCGGATCGGATGCGGTTGAGTTCTGGCGCAATGGCGCGCTGCGCTGCACCCTGTCGCATCCGGATATTCGTGATCGTATCATGGCCATCTGGCTGTCGGACCAGGCCCGCGACCCAGCATTGTCGCGGCAGTTGCGCGGGCGGGGCTGATGTCGCTGCGCTATGCCGGATTTGCGGTCATTCTGGCCGCGGCCGGTATTCCGATTTACATCCACCTGCCGCGGTTTGCGACGACCCAGCTTGGGGTTTCCCTTGGCACCCTTGGGGCGATACTGCTGTTCATCCGCATACTGGACTTTGCACAGGACCCGCTTTTGGGCTGGCTATCGGACCGCCAATCCACAAACCGCCCGCTGTTGGCCGCCTTTGGCGCAATTGGTCTTGGCGGAGGCTTTGTCGCGCTGTTTGCTGTGGTGCCCCCACCGATGCCGCCCGCCGTCTGGCTGACGCTAACGTTAATCGTGATCTTCACCAGCTTTAGCCTACTGACCGTGTTGTATTACGGTCAGGGTGTGCGGCTGATGGCAGGGCAGGGATCAACGGCGCATTACCGGCTGGCGGGGGGGCGCGAAGCCGGAACTGTGTTCGGTATTCTGATCGCCACAACCCTGCCGAGCTTACTGCAGGCTATAGGGCGCGAGCACAGCGCTTATCGCGATTTTGCGTTGCTTTATGCGGGGATGGTCCTGATCGCAGCAATGGCGATGCAGCCGCTTTGGTCAAAGGGCAGGGCACCGATGACGCGTAAACAGCCCGACACCGAGGGGCTGCGAATGGCATTGCGTCAGGGACCGGTGCGCTCTTTGTTGGTGCTCGGGTTTTTGAACGCGATGCCAGTGGCGGCGACATCGACGCTGTTTTTGTTCTTTGTCGAGGACCGCCTGCAACTGGGGGATAGGGCTGGGCCATTCTTATTGCTGTTCTTTGCTGCCGCCGGTGCCTCGGCGCCGTTGTGGTCGCTGTTGGGGCAACGTTTTGGCGCACGGCCGGTGATGCTGCCGGCGATGATCCTGTCGATCCTCAGCTTTCTTGGCGTGGCATTGCTGTCCGAAGGGCAGGGGATGTGGTTTGCCGTGATCTGTCTGGCTTCGGGCGTGGCGCTGGGGGCGGATATGGTGTTGCTGCCTGCATTGTTCGCCGCAACGGTGGACCGCAAAGATTTGCCCGAAGGTCTGTCCTTTGGCCTTTGGGCCTTTGCCGCCAAAGCATCGCTGGCCCTTGTGGCGGCCCTTGTGCTGCCGGTCTTGGACGGGGCCGGATTTGTGCCCGGTGGGCCGAATTCCCCCGAAGCACTGTGGGTCTTGACCATTTGTTACGCGCTTTTGCCTTGTTCACTAAAATGTGCAGCGATTTATGTGCTGTATAAGCTGCCCGCCCATGTGGATGACCCGATTGAGCAGATGCCCGCCCGCTAAACCCATGCTAAGCCCTAGCGATGCAGATTCGTCCTGACCAATACCCCGCGCCAAAGATTATTGCCTGTTCCGCTGACGCAGTTTGCGCGTTGACCAAAGGGAGGCACTGATGCGTGTACTCGCCCTGACTGTGCTGACGATGCTGGCCTTTGCCGGTAACTCGGTGCTGAACCGGCTGGCGCTGACCGGCGGGGATATTGATCCGGCGAGCTTTGCGCTGATCCGGACGGTTGCGGGGGCGGTGACGCTTTGCCTGTTGGTCATGGTGAAATCCGGCGGGGCGTCTTTGCGCCAAAAGCCTGATGTCTGGGCGGTGCTGGCGCTTTTGACCTATATGGTTGGGTTTTCCTTTGCCTATGTGACGCTGGATGCGGGGATCGGCGCGTTGATCCTGTTTGGCGGGGTGCAGGTGACCATGTTTGCCGGAGCGCTGTGGCGCAAAGAAACGATACCGCTGGGGCGCTGGCTCGGGGCGTGTCTGGCCTTTGGCGGGCTGGTCTATTTGCTCTGGCCGGGCAATGCCCAAACCCCGCCGCTGCTGGGGGCGGCCTTGATGATTCCGGCCGCCATTGGTTGGGGGATTTATTCCCTGCGCGGGCAATCTGCACGGGACCCCTTGGCAACCACCGCCCGCAATTTTGCCTATGCCGCGCCGCTGACGCTTGTGCCGCTGTTTTTGACCGGACCTTTGCTGGTTCAGAGCAGTGGGGTGATGCTGGCGATTGCCTCTGGTGCCATTACCTCGGGGCTGGGTTATGCGCTTTGGTATGCGGTTTTACCGCGTCTGGACGCCAGTATGGCAGCGATTTCCCAGTTGACGGTGCCGCTGATTGCAATGGCGGGGGGCATGGTCTTTTTGGGCGAAGCCGCCAGTACACGCTTTTTCATCGCCGCTGCCCTGGTCTGTGCGGGCGTGGTGCTTTCACTGAAACCAACGCGGCGGTAAGCTTTTGCTGATCGCTTGAAAAACGACAGAGGGTTCTCGCAATTTTAATCCGGCAGCACTAGTTTGAGGGTATGATAAAACCCTTGATCCTAGCGATGAGTCTTATGCCAGCTGCTGCTCAGGCCGAATGTGTTGTTTTGCTCCACGGGTTGGCCCGTGGGGACACCTCTATGGTGGTGATGGAAAAAGCGCTTCAGGCCATGGGCTATGAAACCGTGAATGACGGCTACCCCTCAACCGATGCTCCGATCCAGACCTTGGTTAATACCGCTGTGCCAAAAGCCGTCGCCAAATGCGGCAAGCGCAAAACCCATTTTGTGACCCATTCAATGGGGGGCATTCTGGTTCGCGCGTGGCTGCGTGATAATCAGCCTGAAAATATGGGCCGTGTGGTGATGCTTGGGCCACCTAATCAGGGTTCGGAACTGGTGGATGCGTTTGGCGATCTGGAGCCTTTTGAGTGGCTGAATGGCCCCGCGGGGCTACAATTGGGTACGAGTGAGGACTCTGTTCCCAATTCCTTGGGCAAGCCTGCTTTTGAGGTGGGGATCATTGCTGGGGATCGCACGCTAAATCCGCTGTATTCTTCGATTATAGACGGGCCGAACGACGGTAAAGTCTCTGTAAAATCGACGCGTCTGAACGGCATGCAAGACCATATTGTCCTACCGGTGACCCATACGTTTATGATGAATAACCCGGTTGCGATCGTGCAAACCGATCTTTTCTTGCGGCAGGGCTATTTCAATCATGCCTTGACCTATCGCGATGCCCTCGAACGGCTGCGCGATGTCCTGATCGAGCTTCCGCCCTTTAGCGGGGAATAGACCTCGGGCAGGACCCTCTTTCGTATTTCCTACCTTTAACAGGGGCCGCCTTAGCGGCCCTTTTTTTGTTCCGGTGAGGTGTGGCCACAAACAAAACGGCGTCGCTCGGGAGGAGTGAGCAACGCCGTTCTTGGTCTCACCAGCCTAGGGAGGAGGAGCGGCTGGCGGATCTGGTTGCCCCGGAAGGCGCATTTTTGGAGCGGCAGGACAGGGAGGAGGAGAGCCCCGCCGCTCTTTTACGTGGTCCCAAAGGGAGGAGAGAGACCGTCGTATGTCGTGTCCGGCTTGCGCCGGTAAATCTGGTGCGGTGGCATCCAGGGAGGAGGAGAGGATGCCACCGCTTTTCTACGACAGGACCCTAGGGAGGAGGAGAAGGGTCCGGCGTATGCGCGTCAGGACAGATGCCCTGTATTTTAGGGCGACGGTCCCCCGGGAGAAGGTGGGAAACCGTCGCCATTGTCGTCAGACCCTAGGGAGGAGGAGCGGATCTGGCGATTTAATGTCGGAGCCGCCGAACGCCCCAGACGAAACTGGATCGGTGACACCCAGGGAGGAGGAGAGGGTGCCACCGAAGAAAGCTAGGGGTCTCTAGGGAGGAGGAGCGAGACCCGTCGCATGTCTGGAGCACATGGCCCCGTAATTTTGTCGGTGACACCCAGGGAGGAGGAGAGGGTGCCACCGATGATTGCTAAGGGCCCCTAGGGAGGAGGAGCGGAACCCGTCGCATGACTGGGGCACTTGGCCCCGTAATTTTGTCGGTGACACCCAGGGAGGAGGAGAGGGTGCCACCGATGATTGCTAAGGGCCTCTAGGGAGGAGGAGCGAGACCCGTCGCATGTCTGGAGCGCATGGCTCCGTATTTTTGAGCGGTGACATCCGGGAGGAGGAGTAGATGTCACCGCTTTGTATTAGGACGCCCTAGGGAGGAGGAGCGGGGCCCTAAACTGAATTCTTAGTTTTTATACGCGGCTTCGATTGCCAAACGTTTAATGTCGGCGCGGTACAGTCCCAGGTCGCTCAACTCGCGATCGGACAGGTTTGCCAGCTCCGAAAATGTCTCACGGTACACTTTGTACTGTGCGAACCGCTCACCAATGCCACGGTACATCGCTGCGATGCGATCAAAGGCGCCAGTGTTCACGGATGTGATGTTTGATGCTACTGCCATGGTTCGTCTCTTTTCGTTTTGCTCGTTAGTGCTCGATTGCGCTAACAAGGATTAAGATAAGCGAATGCTGCAGATGCACAATGGGCCATTGGTTCAAAGCCGCTATGCAGCGAATGCATACGTAACGTTGACCTATTTTTTCACAAACCGATCTTATTTTAGGCAGCGAATTAATAGCCCCCTTGCTCTTTGTGCACAAAGGCACAACTAATGCAGCGAAACTTGAAAAGGACACAAAAATGCCGATCAGTCGGGAAGATATTGTCAAGGCCCTCCGTAGCGTCACCATTTCTGGAGGGGGCGATCTCGTCTCTCAAGATCTGGTTCGGGCGCTCACGATTCAGGGCGACTCGGTGAGTTTTGTCATCGAAGCAGCTGATTCCGAACAAGCCAATACGCTGGTTGAGTCGCGCAATCAGGCCGAAGCCGCCGTGCAGGCGCTGCCCGGTGTTGCGCGCGTCTCAGCGGTGCTGACCGCTCATGGGGGGGCGGCAAAAGCCCCCGCATCCGATGCGCCGCCATCTTTAAAGGTCGGCGGCCATCCGAAACCGCAGGCCGGCCCGCTGAAAGTATCGGGTGTTGACCGTATTCTGGCGATTGGCTCCGGTAAGGGCGGCGTGGGTAAATCGACAGTGTCCAGCAATCTGGCTGTGGCACTGGCGCGGCAGGGTCGGCGGGTCGGCCTGCTGGATGCAGATATATACGGTCCCTCACAGCCGCGCATGATGGGGGTCAATAAGCGCCCTGCATCGCCGGATGGCAAAACCATCATCCCGCTTAATGCACATGGGGTCACGATTATGTCGATTGGCTTTATGGTCGATGCGGATCAGGCGGTAGTGTGGCGGGGGCCGATGTTGATGGGGGCCTTGCAGCAGATGTTGGGGCAAGTGGAATGGGGAGAGCTGGACGTTCTGCTTGTTGATCTGCCGCCGGGCACAGGCGATGTACAGCTGACGCTGTGCCAAAAGACAGAGCTGACCGGCGCCATTGTTGTCTCTACGCCGCAGGATGTCGCGCTGTTGGATGCGCGCAAGGCGCTGGACATGTTTGACAAGCTCAAGACGCCGGTTTTGGGTCTGATCGAAAACATGTCAGCATATATATGTCCGCAATGCGGGCATGAGGCGCATTTGTTTGGCCATGGCGGGGTCAGGGCCGAGGCGGATAAACTGGGCATTCCCTTCCTTGGCGAGCTTCCACTGGATCTGGATACCCGTCTGGCCGGCGATGCGGGCGCGCCGATTGCATCACAAGAGGGGCCGATGTCGGACGCCTATGCGCAATTGGCCAAAGGACTGATTGCGGGCGGCATGGCCTAAAGCATCTCGAAATTCTCCATGGGAAGTCATGGGACTGGTTGGGTGCTCCTGTCGGGGCGCCCTTTCTTTTTGCCATTTTTCAAGATTGCGTCAGGTTTTATCCAATATTCTCTGATTGCTCTATGGGAATTGTGGCGAAAAAGCGGCGGAATCGTTGCTTTAAGGGCAACATCATTCAATTGAATCTGCAAATGTGAAAAAAAATGGGAAAATTTGGGACACCAGATTTGTCACTATATATGGTGGATGATTCCTATTTCGTGGACATATTCGGTGGAAATTGACCAAAATAGGTGTGATTTTCGCAAGGAATATTGACTGCATTACACGTTCGTGCCGAAAAAAAGTGTTGCGTGCCATGATTTCCCATGGCAATCCTGTAACCACGATGAGGACGGGCAATACAAAGGGGCGCTAAAGACCCCGGTAGGCACCAAGTCAGGTTTCATACAGGCACCCGATTTCATCTAACGAAGAGATCCGACGCGTGAGCGAGCAGACATCCCCCCAGGTGGCACGCGCAGTTGGACATACCCAGTGATGGGACGAGGGCGGCGGATCAGAGCAGTGGCAGCAGCTCGATCCGCCGTTTCCATTTCAGGAGATCGATTTCCGATCCCCGAGAGACAATAGGAGCCGCAGGGACAGTGGCGATGAGGTTCAGAGGCGAACACCTGAATAAGGTGGATACGAAGGGTAGGATGTCCATTCCTGCCCCGTTTCGCCGTGTTCTGGAAGCCAATGACCCTGAATGGAAAAGCGGCGATGCCCCACGGGTGATCGTTGTATATGGTGGCCCCACCCGCAAACAGCTAGAGTGCTTCAGCATTAATGCCATGGCGCAGGTCGAGGATAAGATCGAAGCTTTGCCCCGTGGCTCCAACCGCCGCCGCGCCTTGCAACGACTGTATCTGACGCAATCGCTGGAAACCACGATCGACGAAACAGGACGGCTTGTCCTGCCCAAGGCGCAGCGCGACAAAATCGGGATCGAGTCTGCCGCCACCTTTGCGGGCAATGGCGACACCTTTGAGATCTGGAAACCCGAAACCTATGAAGAAGAAGTCTACGCTGCTCTTGATGGCGATGAGGACTTCGATCCAAATATCGACCCCTCTATTTATCTGGACGGGGACGAGGGGAGATAAATGGTGACAACGCCGCAGCCCCCTTCAAAAGACCCGCATATTCCAGTTCTGTTACGGCCGCTTCTTACAGCGGTCGCGCCTGTCTCTGGAGTATGGCTCGATGGCACCTTCGGGGCTGGCGGCTATACCCGTGGCTTGCTGGAGGCCGGTGCCGATCTGGTGCTGGGCGTGGATCGCGACCCGATGGTTTTTGACATGGCCGCAAGCTGGGCCGATGATTTTGGTGAACGGCTGAAGCTGGTCGAGGGCACATTCTCGGAAATGGACAGCTATCACACCGATCTGCTGGACGGGGTGGTGTTGGATCTGGGTGTTTCATCCATGCAGCTTGATCTGGCGGAACGCGGGTTTTCCTTTAACAAAGACGGTCCGCTCGACATGCGCATGAGCCAGTCCGGACCGTCAGCGGCAGATTTTGTGAATACTGCGAGCGAAGAAGAAATCGCGGATGTTTTGTACCATTATGGCGAAGAGCGTGCTTCACGCCGCATTGCCCGCGCGATCCTGCGCGAACGTGCAGAAGCGCCGTTTGAGACCACATTGCAACTGGCGGCGGTCATCGAAAGCTGTCTACCACGCCCAAAACCGGGCCAAAGCCACCCCGCAACCCGCAGTTTTCAGGCGATCCGCATTCATGTGAATGACGAATTCGGCCAGTTGGTCGAAGGTCTGGAAGCCGCCGAACGGGCACTAAAACCCGGCGGGCAACTGGCTGTCGTGACCTTTCATTCGCTCGAAGACCGCGTTGTTAAACGGTTTTTCACCGCGCGTTCCGGTGGTGGTGGGCGGGCCAACCGCTATGCCCCCGAAACCGAGGCCGAGGCCCCTCGATTTAAGTTGAAAATTCGCCGCGCTACCGGGCCGGATGATCAGGAACTGGCGGAAAACCCGCGTTCCCGTTCGGCCAAGCTGCGTGTCGGTATCCGCACCGAAGCCCCCGCAGGGCCAGTGGATCGTGGTGCCTTGGGCATGCCGGGATATAAGAAAAACGCAAAGGGAAGACGGTAATGCGAACGATTCTGTATTGTCTGACAGCACTTGTGGTCATGGCACTGGCGTTTAACGCCTATCAGGAAAACTACGCGACACAACAAACCCTTAAAGATGTGGCAAAGCTTCAACGCAAAATCGCCGCCAAGCGCGAGCGTCTGGCGATCCTCAAGGCCGAATGGGCCTATCTGAACCGTCCGGACCGGCTGCGCGAACTGGCGGCGTTGAACTTTGAAACGCTGGGGCTGATGGAATTGCAGCCAGAACATTTTGGTCGCGCCGATCAGGTTAGCTATCCGCAACCCGATCTGCTGCCCATCCTTAATCCCATCGAAGTTTCTGGCACACAGGAGCAGCACCCATGACCCGCACGCCTCTGCGCCCTTTGGCCCGCATTCTGGATGCCCGCGCCAAGGGCGAAAATCCCGACGCGATTGAAAAGGAAAACATCCGTCAGCGTCATGAGGTGATGCGGGATAATTCACGCCAACGGGCCGAGGGACGGCTTTTGGTGCTCAGCGGCTTTTTTGTGATGGCCTTTCTGATTATTGGTCTGCGCATGGGCCATATTGCCTCAATTGACCCGAGCGAGCCCCGCGCGGCGGCCTCGGGGTCGGAAATTCTGGCGCAGCGCTCTGATATTGTGGATCGCAACGGACGGGTGCTGGCGACAAACCTGTCGACCCATTCGCTCTATGCGCAGCCGCAAATCATGATCGACAAGGAACGTTCGGCCAAGGAGCTGATCAAAATCTTTCCTGACCTTAAGGAAGAGCGTTTGATCAAGGATTTTTCCGGCAAACGTAAATTCCTTTGGGTGAAAAAGAAAATCAGCCCCGAGCAAATGCAAGCGGTGCATGACATTGGCGATCCGGGGCTCTTGTTTGGTCCGCGCGAAATGCGGCTGTATCCCAATGGCAAACTGGCCGCTCACATCATGGGCGGGGCATCCTTTGGCCGTGAGGGCGTGCATTCTGCCGAGGTGGTTGGTGTCGCCGGTGTTGAAAAGATATTTGACGACTATCTGCGCGATCCGGTCAATCAGGGTGCGCCGCTGGAGTTGTCGATTGATCTAACGGTTCAGGCGGCGATGCGCCATGTGCTGTATGGCGGTATGAAATTGATGAATGCCAAAGGCGCAACCGGCATTATTCTGGATGCGCATACCGGTGAAATCATGGCCATGTCGTCCTTGCCGGATTTTGATCCGAACAACCGCCCACGACCCGCCGTCGAAGGTGCGCCCTCGGATAGTCCGCTGTTTAACCGTGCGGTGCAGGGGCTGTATGAGCTGGGCTCTACCTTTAAGATTTTTGCCATTGGACAAGCCATCGAGGAGCGTTTGGTTAACCCGTCGACCATGGTGGAAACCAAGGGGCCGATGACCTGGGGCAAACACCGTATTCGCGATTTTAAAAACTACGGTCCTGAACTGTCTGTGACGGATGTGATTGTTAAATCCTCTAATATTGGCACCGCCCGCGTGGCGATGATGCTGGGCACCGAACGACAAAAGAAATTCATGAAGCAACTGGGCTTCTTTGAGCCAACCGAGGTTGAACTGGTCGAAGGGCCAAGCGCGCGTCCGTTGTTGCCGAAAAACTGGTCCGATATTTCGACCATGACGATTTCCTATGGCCATGGTCTGTCGGCCAGCCCGCTGCATCTGGCGGCGGCCTATGCGACGGTTCTGAATGGGGGCACGCGGATCACACCGACGATTCTGCGCCAAGAGGGACCGCAGCGCGGTGAACGGGTGATCAGTGAGCAAACTTCCGCCATGCTACGCGACATGATCCGGCAGGTGGTTGTGCGCGGCACAGCGAGTTTTGGTGAGGTTGAAGGCTACCGTGTGGGCGGCAAGACCGGCACGGCGGACAAGCCAAAAGAAAACGGCGGCGGTTACCATAAAGACAGGGTTATCGCGACCTTCGCGTCGGTCTTTCCGACCGACGATCCCAAATATGTGGTAATCCTGACGCTGGATGAGCCTTCGACTTTTGTCCTCGGCGAAGAGCGCCGCACCGCTGGCTGGACGGCCGTACCGGTGGCGGCAGAATTGATCCGCCGGACAGCCCCGCTTCTTGGGGTGCGACCAGACGTTGCACAGCTGCCCAAATCCACGGTAACACTCGCCAGTCACTAACACCGATCAGACAGGGGCCACGGGCATGGCAGAGCCGGAAAAGACAAAATCATTGGCCGCCCTCGGTCTTACGGCAAAAGGCGGTCAAGAAGCCGCGATAACCGGACTGTCGGTGGATAGCCGTCAGGTCAAACCGGGCCATCTTTTCGCGGCTCTTCCCGGTACAAAAACCCATGGCGGCGATTTTATCCAATACGCGCTGCGTATGGATGCCGCTGCCATATTGACCGACCGCGAGGGGGCCGAGATCGCCACCGATGTGCTGGCGTCCTCCGGTGTTGCACTCGTGGTCACCGAAGACCCGCGTCTGGCGCTCTCCTATGCGGCTGCCCTGTGGTTTGAGGATCAGCCCGCCCATATGATTGCCGTCACCGGCACCAATGGCAAAACTTCGGTTTCGACCTTTTGTCGCCAAATCTGGCAGGAGCTGGGTCTCTCGGCAGTGAACCTTGGCACCACCGGCGTCGAAGGCAGCTATCAAGCGCCGTTGCATCACACCACGCCCGAACCGATTACTCTGCATCGGACCTTGGCAGAATGCGCGCACGCGGGTGTGACCCATGCGGCAATGGAGGCGTCGTCCCACGGATTGGCGCAGCGGCGTCTGGACGGGGTGCGGATTCTGGCGGCGGGGTTTACCAATTTCACGCAGGATCACCTGGATTATCACGCCAGTTTTGAAGACTATTTCAACGCCAAGATGGGTCTGTTTGAGCGCGTGCTCTCCGAGGGCGGGATGGCGGTGCTGAATATGGATGACGCCAAAAGCGAAGAGGTGGCCGAGATTGCCGTGTCGCGGGGCCAGAACTTGCTGCGGGTCGGGCGGGCGAAAATTTCCGACATCAGAATTACAGGCCAACGCTACGATGCCACGGGCCAAGAGGTGCTGTTTACCTATCGCGGGAACGCTCGTTCAGTGCGCTTGGGCTTGATCGGGGGGTTTCAAGCAGAAAACGTGTTGCTGGCCGCAGGGCTGGTGATTGCCTGTGGCGTAAAAGCCGAAGAGGTTTTTGACAGTTTGCCCCATCTGGGCACGGTGCGCGGGCGCATGGAGCTGGCCGCGACCCGTGAAAACGGGGCGGCGGTTTTTGTGGATTATGCCCATACGCCGGATGCTGTTGCCACAGCCCTGCAGGCGATGCGTCCCCATGTGATGGGGCGGTTGATCGCTGTGATCGGCGCGGGCGGGGATCGCGATACCGGCAAGCGTCACCTGATGGGGGCGGCCGCCGCAGCGCATTCAGATGTGGTTTTTGTCACCGATGACAATCCGCGCAGCGAAGACCCGGCCAGCATTCGCGCCATGGTCATGGCAGGCTGTCCGGACGCGACAGAAGTCGGGGATCGCGCCGAAGCCATTTTGCGCGCCGTGGATGCGCTGCAGCCCGGTGATGCTTTGTTGATTGCGGGCAAGGGCCATGAAACCGGGCAGATCATCGGCGATGATGTGCTGCCCTTTGATGATGTTGAACATGCAAGCGTGGCGGTGGCCGCGCTGGAAGGACGTTTGTGATGGAAGCTCCGCTTTGGACCGCAGCTGAGGCCGCCGCCGCCACCGGTGGTACCGCGATTGGCGACTGGTCGGTGACGGGGCTATCGATTGACACCCGCAGCCTTGAAGCCGGAGAGCTATTTGTTGCCCTGAAAGATGTGCGCGACGGCCATGATTTTGTGGCGCAGGCTTTAGAAAAAGGCGCAGGGGCGGCTCTGGTCAGCCACCATCCCGAGGGCGTTGCGCAGGATGCGCCCTTGTTGATTGTCACGGATGTTGTGGGGGCACTCGAAGATCTGGGCCGCGCGGCACGGGCCCGTAGCAACGCCAAGGTCGTCGGCATTACCGGATCGGTGGGCAAAACCTCGACCAAGGAAATGCTGCGCACGGTGTTGCAGCGGCAGGGCAGGACCCATGCGGCGGAAAAGAGCTTCAACAATCACTGGGGGGTGCCGATCACGCTGGCTCAGATGCCGCAGGACACGGAATTCGCGGTGGTCGAAATCGGCATGAGCAACCCGGGAGAAATCGCCCCTTTGACGACGCTGGCAACGCCCGATGTGGCGCTGATTACCACAGTGGCCGCTGCGCATATGGCCGCTTTCAAGAATATCGAAGGCATTGCCACTGAAAAAGCCAGCATCTTTTCGGCGCTCAAACCGGGTGGTGTGGCGATTTATAATAATGATCTGGAAACAACGCCAATTCTGGCCGCGGCGGCAAAGGACTCTGGCGGCACGCCGGTGACCTTTGGCAAAACGCCGGGCAGTGATTACCGGCTGGAACAGCTAAGCCTTTCAGCCAATGCCACGGTGATGAAAGCCAATGCAAAAGGGCAGGAGGTCCTGTTTAAGCTTTCGCAACCTGCGCCGCATTTTGCCTTGAACGCGCTAGGCGTGTTGGCCGTGGTGGACGCGCTGGGCGCAGATATTGGCCTTGCCGCCAGCGATCTGGCGCATTGGGCGCCCCCCGCAGGGCGCGGCAACAAAGAGGTTATTCAGCTCGATAGTGCCGAAGCCGCCATGTCGATTGAATTGATTGATGATGCCTTTAACGCCAATCCGGTGTCGCTGGCCGCCGCCTTGGAAGTGCTCGCCGCATCGGTTCCGGTCAATGGCGTGGGCAAAATCGGCAAAGGCCGCCGCATCGCCATTCTGGGCGATATGCTGGAGCTGGGCCCCGATGAAATCGCTATCCACCAAGGGTTCTCCACCCATCCGGCCATCGCAGAGTTGAACCTGATCCATTGTGCCGGTCCCCGAATGCAACATCTATGGCAGGCACTGCCGCCTGAAAAGCGCGGTGAATACGCCGAAACCGCAGATGCGCTTGTGGCGCGGGCGCATCAACTGCTCGATGCGGGGGACGTGGTATTGGTAAAAGGCTCCAAAGGGTCGTATGTGTCACGGATTGCCAGCGCGATCCGGAAATTGGGCCGCTAGGCCGATCATATTAGGCCGACATGGCCGACAAGAGAGTTAAGGGACGATCTGCAGTGCTATATTGGCTGACCGAGTTTTCTGATGGCGGGGATGTTTTCAACCTGTTCCGCTATATCACCCTGCGCGCCGGTGGTGCTTTTTTCACCGCGCTGATTTTCGGGTTCGTTTTTGGCCAGCCGCTGATCAACTTGCTGAAGGCAAAACAACGCAACGGCCAGCCGATCCGCGAAGACGGGCCCGCCAGCCATCTGGAAACCAAGCAAGGCACCCCCACCATGGGCGGCGTGCTGATCCTTGGCGCGGTGATCCTGTCGACCCTGCTTTGGGCGCGCTGGGACAACCCCTATATCTGGATGATCCTCTTTGTGACGATTTCCTATGGGGCCATTGGCTTTGTCGATGATTATCAGAAAGTTGCCCATAATAACCCCAAGGGGGTTCCGGGCAAGATCCGCCTGCTGCTGGGCTGCGCGATCGGCTTGATCGCGGCCCTCTGGACCAGTGCGTTCCACCCCGAAGCGCTGGCCAACCAACTGGCCTTTCCGATCTTCAAAGACCTGCTGCTGAACCTGGGTCTGTTTTTTGTTCCTTTCAGTATCTTTGTCATCGTTGGCGCGGCCAATTCCGTGAACCTGACCGATGGTCTGGATGGGTTGGCGATCATGCCGGTGATGATTGCCGCCGCAACTTTGGGGGCGATTGCCTACGCGGTCGGGCGGGTCGATTTTACCGACTATCTGGATGTGCATTACGTGCCGGGCACGGGCGAAATCCTGATCTTCTGCGCCGGTTTGATCGGCGGCGGTCTTGGTTTTCTCTGGTATAACGCGCCACCTGCCGCCGTTTTCATGGGCGACACTGGGTCTTTGGCTTTGGGCGGCGCGCTGGGCGCGATTGCGATTGCCACAAAACACGAATTGGTGCTGGGCATCGTTGGCGGGCTGTTCGTGGTGGAAACCCTGTCGGTGATCATTCAAGTCGTGTATTTCAAAATGACCGGTAAGCGGGTCTTTTTGATGGCCCCGATCCATCACCACTTTGAAAAACGCGGCTGGGCGGAAAGCCAGATCGTCATTCGCTTCTGGATCATTTCCCTGATCCTGGCGCTGATCGGTCTGGCGACGTTGAAACTGCGCTAACCTAAACCAAGAGGCTGTCATGATCCCCGTTCAAGGCTTTGAAAATCAAAGAGTCGCCGTTCTGGGGTTGGGGCGGTCCGGATTGGCTACGGCGCGTGCGTTGCAGGCGGGTGGGGCGATCCCGATTTGCTGGGACGATAGCGCCGAAGCCCGCGCTGCGGCTGAAGTCGAAGGCTTTGCCTGCGAGGATTTAGGCCGCGATCAATGCTGGGAAGGGGTCGCTGCGCTGATCACTTCGCCCGGAATTCCGCATCTTTATCCCGAGCCTAACCGCCACATCGCCAAAGCTTGGGAAATGGGCGTGCCGGTGGATAATGACATCGGGCTGTTTTTTCGCTCGCTCGCCACGCGCGACTGGGATGATTTTGACAATGCGCCCCGCGTGATCGCGGTGACGGGCAGCAACGGGAAATCAACAACCTCGGCGCTGATCCATCATATTCTAACCGTGGCGGGTAAATCCGCGCAACTGGCGGGCAACATCGGGCGCGGGGTGCTGGACATTGATCCGCCACAGGACGGGGCCATCGTTGTGCTGGAACTGTCCAGCTATCAAACCGATTTAGCCCGCGCGCTGACCCCCGATATTGCCGTATTCACCAACCTGTCGCCCGATCATCTGGATCGCCATCATGGCATGGGCGGCTATTTCGCCGCCAAACGCCGCCTCTTTGCCGAGGGTGGGCCGGATCGTGCGGTCATCGGGGTGGATGAGGATGAAGGGCGCTACCTGTGCAACCAGATTTCCCAAGGCGGGGCGGATGATCGGGTCATTCGGGTGTCCACCGAACAGAAACTGGCCGGGAGCGGTTGGTCGGTCGTGGCGCGTAAAGGTTTCCTGTCGGAAATGCGCAAAGGGCGGCAGATCGGCTCGATTGATCTGCGTCCGATGAAGGGATTGCCCGGGGCGCATAACCATCAGAACGCTTGCTGTGCCTATGCCGCATGTCGCGCGCTGGGGGTTGCACCACGTTTAATCGAACAGGCTTTCGCCAGCTTTGAAGGGCTGCCGCATCGCTCGCAGATCGTCGCAGAGATCGCCGGCGTGACCTATGTGAACGACAGTAAAGCCACCAATGTCGACAGTGCTGAAAAAGCGCTTCAGGCCTTTAAGAACATCCGCTGGATTGCCGGTGGGCTGGGCAAGGACGGCGGGATTGAATCCCTTGCGGGGGCTTTGCCCTCGGTGCGCAAAGCCTATCTGATCGGGTTTTCTGCCCGTGATTTTGCCCTGCAGCTGGGCGAGACGCCCTATGAAATCAGCGAAACCATGGCGCAGGCCGTGGCCTCGGCGGCGCGGGAGGCAGAAGCAGGCGATACCGTTCTTTTAGCCCCGGCAGCGGCAAGCTTTGATCAATTTCCGAATTTCGAAAAACGCGGGGATGCTTTTGTCGCGGCGGTGCAGGCGCTAAAAACCTAACGTTGGGGTACCTGAGATACCGCCGAACGCACTTGCGCCCAGGCACCGTTGCGAAGCGCCTCCGCGTGAACGGTTCCGATCTGGGTCGGAATACGCGGTAGGCACAGAATTTGGCTCATCACCAGACGATGATTGCCTCCCCCCCAAAGATCAGTGCGCCATCGCGCCCGATATGAACCAAAGTGCCGCGTTTTTCGCGAAGCGCGCCGCCTTTAAGCTGTTTGCGGGTTTTTAGCTGGCCACTGTTGCGCATGTCTTCAAAGGCGATGTCGAGCTTGGCGTAGCGCGCAATCATGCCTTCTGTGGTGCGGATACCATCGCCATGACCATGCATTGCCATCTGGTCCTGCAGATAGGCATAGGCCCCTGCCTCTTCCTAGGATAGGTTTTCGACAAAATGGCGGCGCAGATAGCGCGCCTTTGGCATCTCGGCAAGGTCCATCGGATCCAGATCCCAATCGCCCTCTAGAACGGTGCCACTGTCACGTCGCAAGGTGCCCTTCTTTTTATTGCGGATCATGCCGGTGATCTTGGCCGGATTCACATAAAGGATCTGAAACCGTTTCGGCGCATGCAGACCGTGTTTCAATTTGTTTTTGGTGTCGTGAAAAATAAGATGGGGAGAGAAAAACTCTGCGATAGGATAGATGAGCGTATTGATGCCGCGTTCAACTGTATCTTTCGTGGTTTTTCTGATCATCCACCCTCTCTGACTGACGGGCCATTTACGGGCAGGCGCGTCACGTTTCTTCTATAGCATCAAATTCTACGCAGAATATTGACTGCATACTAGCGTGAAACCGCAAATCAGGTTACAGTTTGCCACAGACCCGGCAAACGGGCGATGGCAGAGGCAGTATTGGGCGGTTTCCTATGACGGAAATGGTGTATGGATCGGTTCCAGCAACCGATGGTGAACCTATTCTTCCACGGTGGTGGCGGACGGTCGACAAATGGTCGATGTCCTGCATTCTCCTTTTATTCGGTATTGGTATCCTGCTGGGCCTTGCGGCCTCGCCGCCTTTGGCCGCGCGCAACGGGTTGGATCAGTTCCACTATGTGCAGCGCCAGATGATTTTTGGCGGCATGGCACTGGCGGTGATGATGCTGACCTCGATGCTCAGCCCAGTCATGGTGCGCCGGTTGGGTGTGCTCGGGTTTTTTGCGGCTTTTGCGGCTTTGCTGATGTTGCCCTTTCTGGGTACGGATTTTGGCAAAGGTGCTGTGCGTTGGTATTCGCTGGGCTTTGCCTCGGTTCAGCCCTCTGAGTTTCTGAAACCGGTGTTTATGATCATGTCGGCCTGGTTGATGGCCGCCAGTCAGGAAATCAACGGCCCGCAGGGAAAATCGATCTCCTTTGCGCTGGTGATTGCGATTGTGGGCCTTTTGGCCATGCAGCCGGACTTCGGGCAATCTGCGCTGATCCTGTTTGGTTGGGGTGTGATGTATTTTGTCGCCGGAGCGCCGATGATCCTGCTGATTGTCATGGCCATCGGAGTCGTCCTGTTCGGCATGGTGGCCTATAACAGCTCTGAACATTTTGCCCGCCGCATCGACGGTTTTCTAAACCCCGAGATCGATCCGACGACCCAGATGGGCTATGCGACCAATGCGATCCGCGAAGGCGGATTCTTTGGCGTCGGTGTGGGCGAGGGCCAAGTCAAATGGTCTCTGCCCGATGCCCATACGGATTTTATCATTGCCGTGGCCGCCGAAGAATACGGGCTGATTTTGGTGATTTGTATCATCGCGCTTTATGGCACGATCACTGTGCGCTCCTTGCTGCGTCTGATGCGCGAGCGTGATACGTTTATCCGGCTGGCCGGTACCGGACTTGCCTGCATGTTTGGCGTGCAAGCCATGATCAATATCGGCGTGGCGGTACGGCTGTTACCCTCCAAAGGTATGACGTTGCCTTTTGTCTCATATGGGGGGTCATCCCTGATTGCAGGTGGCATTGCCGTTGGCATGTTGCTGGCCCTGACCCGCACACGACCCCAAGGTGAAATTGGCGATCACTTCCTGCGTCGGGGACACGGGTCGTGAGCGCGCCACTTCTTGTGATTGCCGCTGGTGGGACCGGCGGCCACATGTTCCCCGCTCAGGCCCTTGCCGAAGCGATGTTGGCGCAGGGCTGGCGGGTCAAACTGTCAACTGATGCACGGGGCGCGCGCTATACCGGCGGCTTTCCGAATGCAGTGGATATCGAGGTGCTGAGTTCGGCAACCTTCGCGCGCGGCGGGCTGCTGGCCAAAGCCGGTGTGCCGTTCAAGCTGGCGCGCGGCGTGTTGGATGCGATGTCCAAGCTGCGCAAGGACCCGCCTTCTGTGGTGGTCGGCTTTGGTGGCTACCCGTCGTTTCCGGCAATTGCTGCGGCATGGCTGATGAAACTGCCGCGGATGATCCACGAGCAAAACGGCTATCCCGGTCTGGTGAACCGCAAATTCGCCACTAAGGTGGATGCCTTTGCCTGTGGCATCTGGCCAACCGAACTACCGCCAAAGGTCGAAGGCGTCTATACTGGCAACCCCGTGCGGGCTGCGGTTCTGGCCCGGGCGGGCGCGCCTTATATTCCGCCCGGCGATCACCCGATGTCGATCCTTGTGATTGGCGGCTCTCAGGGGGCGCGGGTCTTATCCGAAGTTGTGCCTGCCGCCATTGCCCAGCTGCCCGATCATCTGCGACAGCATTTGCGCGTCTCTCATCAGGCGCGGGCCGAAGACCTTACGGATGTAGAGCAATTCTATGCAGCGCAGGGCATCAACGCATATGTGCAGACCTTCTTTGACGATATTCCCGACCGAATGGCGGATGCGCAACTGGTGATCAGCCGGTCTGGCGCTTCCTCTGTGGCGGATATTTCCGTGATCGGGCGTCCCGCTATTCTTGTGCCTTTTGCGGCGGCCACCAATGATCACCAAACCGCCAACGCGCGCGGATTGGTTGAGGCTGGCGCTGCGGTGCTGATACCCGAAACAGAGCTTGAACCTGCCGCGCTCTCGGCGCAAATAGGCGAAATTCTGGCGACCCCCCGTGCCGCGACGCAAATGTCGATCACGGCCCTTGGACAGGGGCGGCCTGATGCCACCGAACGTCTGGTGGAAATGGTCGAAGCGCTCGCCGCGAAAGGGCAATCGAAATGAACGCAGTAACAAAACTCCCGCTTGAGCTTGGCGCCATCCATTTTGTCGGTATTGGCGGCATCGGCATGTCCGGCATCGCCGAAGTGCTGTTGAACCATGGCTATCAGGTGCAGGGGTCCGATCTGAAATCCAGCAAGATCACCGAGCGGCTGGAAACGCTCGGGGCAAAGGTTTTCATCGGCCAAAAAGCCGAAAATCTGGAAGACGCCGAAGTGGTGGTGATTTCCTCGGCGATCAAACCGGGCAATCCCGAACTGGATACCGCGCGCCTGAAGGGGCTGCCTGTAGTGCGTCGCGCCGAGATGCTGGCGGAATTGATGCGATTGAAATCCAATATTGCCATTGGCGGCACCCATGGCAAAACCACGACAACAACCATGGTGGCGACGCTGCTGGACGCCGGTGGCATTGATCCCACGGTGATCAACGGCGGCATCATCCATGCCTATGGCTCCAATGCACGCATGGGGCAGGGCGAGTGGATGGTGGTCGAGGCCGATGAAAGCGACGGTACTTTTAACCGTTTGCCCGCGACCATCGCCATTGTCACCAATATCGACCCTGAACATATGGAGCATTGGGGCGACTTTGATACCCTGCGCGACGGGTTCTATCAGTTTGTTTCTAATATTCCGTTCTACGGCTTGGCGGTGTGCTGCACCGATCATCCCGAAGTGCAGGCCCTTGTGGGTCGCATCCGGGACCGCCGTGTGGTAACTTACGGGTTTAACGCGCAAGCCGATGTGCGGGCGGTCAATCTGACCTATAAGGGCGGGGTGGCGCATTTTGATGTCTTGCTGCAGCCCGAAGACGACAAAATCGAGGGGCTGACCTTGCCGATGCCTGGCGATCACAACGTATCTAACGCGCTTTCTGGCATCGCCGTGGCGCGGCATCTGGGCATGAAAAAATCCGAAATTCGCAATGCTCTGGCCAACTTTGCCGGTGTGAACCGCCGCTTTACCCGGGTCGGTGAAGTGAATGGCGTGACGATCATTGACGATTACGGGCACCACCCCGTTGAGATAGAGGCCGTGTTAAAGGCCGCGCGTCAGGCCAGCGATGGTCGGGTGATCGCAGTGCATCAGCCGCACCGCTATTCGCGTCTGTCCTCTTTGTTTGAGGATTTTTGCAGCTGTTTCAACGAAGCCGATGTGGTGGGGATTTCGGATGTTTTTGCCGCTGGTGAAGACCCGATCGAAGGCGCCATGCGCGATGATCTGGTGGCCGGACTGATCGCCCATGGCCATCGCCACGCCCGTGCCGTCACAGATGAGGCCGATCTGGAACGTCTGGTGCGCGAGCAAACCAAACCCGGAGATATTGTGGTCTGCCTTGGGGCGGGGACAATTTCGGCTTGGGCCAATGCGCTGCCGGGCCGGATGGCCAAGGCCGACGCATAAGGAGAGCTGCATGGGAAGCAATTGCGGGATAACGTCATGAGCCTGTCACTGTTTCTGGCCAGTCTGTGGGTGCTTGCAGCGACTTTAATCGCGCTGCTGCCGATGCGGATGCAGTTTATTCCCGGCTTGACTGTTTTGATTTTGGCCCTGCCGATGTTGGCTTTTGTCGCGGTTCAGCACGGAATCTGGCTGTGTTTGCTGGGTGTTTTGGCGGTTCTATCGATGTTTCGCCGCCCTCTGATCTACTACGTCGGGCGTCTGCGCGGCGGCAACCTAGGAGCGGATTCATGACGTTATCTCTGACACTTGCCTGTTTGTGGGTGCTTGCAGCCAATGTAATTGCGATGTTCCCGAGCAAACATAATCACTGGCCAGCGGCCTATGTTTTGATCGCATTAGGGGTTCCTTTACTCGGATATGTGACCTATGAGACCGGCCCGTGGATCGGGTTGCTCGTTTTTGCCGCAGGGGCTTCCACCCTGCGCTGGCCGCTCTTATATTTAGGGCGGTGGATAAAGTCGCAATTTCGCTCCGCCCCTGAATAACCTTTTTGTCGAGAGAGACTGCAACGATGAAGCATGTCCTTTTCAGTTTGTTCTATGTGACCTTCGGCGTTCAGCGTCTGATGCAGTTTTTGGCAGGCCTCTGCCATCGCTGTAGCGCGCAGGCTTTGCGGGGCGCACAGGCATTCTGGCATTGGAAAACCGCGCTGATTTCCAGCGTGGTGGATGCGGTGACCCATGGTGGTCAGCACGCCAAAGAGCTTGAAAAACGCAACGTCGAATATCTTGGCTATGTCGGCTTTGCCTCTTATGCCAGCTCGCTTGCGCTTTTTATCCTCTCGGCGGGTCCTGTGGGTCGCTATCTGACGTGGCTCTGGGTGGTGCGTCTGCGCCCGCTGTTCCGCCGCGGCATTTCATGAACGATCTACCAGAAGTCCGTGGTGCGCTCACGCGGGATCGCCCGCTTGATACGCTGACATGGTTGCGGGTCGGTGGACCGGCGGATCTGTTTTTTCAACCCGCCGATGAGGCCGACTTGGCCGCCTTTCTGAAAGCGCTTGATCCTGCGATCCCGGTGTTCCCCATGGGGGTGGGCAGCAACCTGATCGTGCGGGACGGGGGCTTGCGGGCGGCGGTGATCCGTATGGGGCGCGGCTTTAACCAGATTTCGGTTGACGGCACCCGTGTGACCGCTGGAGTGGCGGCGCTGGATGCCCATGTGGCGCGCAAAGCCGCCGAAGCTGGCGTGGATCTTACGTTTCTGCGCACCATTCCCGGCGCCATAGGTGGGGCGGTGCGGATGAATGCGGGCTGTTATGGTTCCTATGTCGCGGATCACTTTGTATCGGCCCGCGCATTGACGCGGGCGGGGGAGGCGGTGACGCTAACCGCTGAAGATCTTAAGTTTGCCTATCGCCAGAGCACATTGCCCGACGGCTGGGTCTTGGTCGAGGCTACCTTTGAGGGCGTGCCCGAAGCGCCGGATATCCTTGCTGAACGCATGGAAACCCAACTGGCCAAACGTGACGCAACCCAGCCCACCAAGGATCGCACTGCCGGATCGACCTTTCGCAATCCAGCCGGTTTTAGCTCTACGGGGGCGGCAGATGACGTACATGACCTGAAGGCCTGGAAGGTTATAGATGACGCCGGTATGCGCGGCGCCATGGTCGGCGCGGCGCAAATGTCGCCGATGCATTCCAATTTTCTGGTCAATACTGGTGGCGCAACCGCCGCAGATTTGGAAAACTTAGGCGAATTGGTTCGAAAAAAGGTTTTCCAAAAGAGTGGTTTGACGCTAGAATGGGAAATCAAGCGTGTCGGTGAACCGGCGGCTGAAAAATAACTACAAAAATGGGCCAAAAAGGCCTGCGGTACGAGGCACAGAGTGGGTATGTCGAGCAGGACATCCCCGACAGTGGCGGTTTTAATGGGTGGACCTTCCGCAGAGCGGGAGGTGTCTTTGTCATCCGGGCGCGAATGCGCTGCTGCCCTGCGGGACGAAGGATTCAATGTCGTCGAAATTGACGCTGGGCGCGACCTTGCCCATCAGCTTGTCACGCTGAAACCGGACGTAGTCTTCAACGGTTTGCATGGCCGTTGGGGAGAGGACGGCTGTGTGCAGGGTTTGCTTGAGTGGCTGCAAATTCCCTATACCCATTCTGGTGTTCTGGCCTCCGCGCAGGCAATGGATAAAACCCGCAGCAAAGAGATTTTCAAAGCCGCTGGCTTGCCCGTGGTCGAAAGCATTCTGGCCAATAAAGCCGATGTTTCCGCCACCCATGTGCTTTTGCCGCCCTATGTGGTGAAACCCAATAACGAAGGCAGCTCTGTCGGCATTTACATCGTCGATCAGGATGCCAACAGCCCGCCGCAGCTGGCCGATGACATGCCCGAGATTGTGATGGTTGAAACCTTCGCGCCGGGCCGCGAGTTGACCACAACAGTGGTCGGGGACCGGGCGCTGACTGTTACCGATATCGTGGTCGATGGTTGGTATGACTATGACGCCAAGTATAAAACTGGTGGCTCTCACCATATTCTACCCGCCGAGGTGCCGCAGGACATTTTTGACGCCTGTATGGATTATGCTTTGCGCGCCCATACCGCTTTGGGGTGTCGCGGGGTTAGCCGGACTGATTTTCGCTGGGATGACCGGCGCGGGCTTGAGGGCTTGATCCTGCTGGAAACCAATACGCAGCCGGGGATGACGCCAACCTCTCTGGTGCCCGAACAGGCCGCCCAGCTGGGCATGAGCTACGGTGATATCTGCCGTTGGATGGTGGAGGATGCGTCATGCAACCGGTAGATCAGCAGCATCCGGCACCGGGTTTTGAATACGATTATGTACCGCCGGAACCGCAGGTGAAGAGCGATCCGGCCCCTAGTCGCGCGGCCTATCGCTTGCAGCGGCTTTGGCTGACCCCCTCGTTTCGGAAATTCACCATGGTTTGGTTGCCGATCCTGATGGTCGGGCTCAGTTTTACGGTTTATTTCGCCGGGCAGGATCGCCGCTATGCCGTGACGCTTTGGGTGGCGGATATTCGCAATTCGATCGAAACGCGCCCTGAGTTTATGGTCAATCTCATGGCCATTGACGGGGCCTCACGAGAAGTCAGCGAAGACATCCGCGAAGTTATGCCAATCGATTTTCCGGTGACGTCGTTTGATCTTGATTTGGAAGCCATGCGCCAGACCATTCAAGGGTTGGATGCCGTGGCCGATGCCAAGCTGCGCGTGCGCCCGGGCGGTATTTTGCAGGTCGAAGTCAGCGAGCGGGTGCCAGTTGTGGTGTGGCGCGGTCGGGATGCCATTGAAATTTTGGACCGCACAGGGCATCGCGTTGCGCCTCTTGTTGCCCGCGCCCAGCGGCCTGACTTGCCGCTTCTGGCTGGGGATGGCGCCCATAAATCTGTGCCCGAGGCCATCGCCATTCTGGACGCTGCCGCCCCGATCAAAGACCGGTTGCGCGGCTTGGTGCGCATGGGAGAGCGGCGCTGGGATGTGGTGCTGGACCGAGAGCAGCGCATTCTGTTGCCCGAAGAAAACCCGGTAGAAGCGCTGGAACGGGTGATGGCGCTGAACAAAATTCAAGACCTATTGGCCCGTGACCTTGTTGCCATTGATATGCGGAATAAAAACCGCCCAACCCTGCGCATGTCAGCAACGGCGATGGACCAATTGAACGAGGCAAAATTGACCCAACAGCAAAGAGGAGAGCCATGATGGATCTTTATGCACAACAGCGCGGTATGAGAAACATGCGGCAAGCTGCCATGCAGCGCGGTGTGATCGCTATTCTGGATATTGGCACCTCTAAGATTGCCTGTTTGGTGCTGCGATTTGACGGGCCGGATCAATTTGGCGAGGCCGAGGGTGTCGGCTCTATGGCGGGGCAATCCAGCTTTAAGGTCATTGGTGTCGGGACCACGCGGTCGCGCGGCGTGCGCTTTGGTGAGATCGAGACCCTGCAAGAAACAGAACGCGCCATCCGCACCGCGGTTCAGGGTGCGCAGAAAATGGCCAATGTGCGTGTTGACCATGTGATTGCTTGCCTGTCTGGCGCGCGACCCCGATCCTATGGTCTGGATGGGGCGATTGATCTGCAGGATGATGTGGTTACCGAGCAGGATGTGGCACGGGTACTCTCTGCCTGTGATATCCCCGATATTGGCGAGGGCCGCGAAGTTTTGCACGCTCAGCCGGTGAATTTTGCGCTCGATCACAGAACCGGGCTAAGCGATCCACGCGGTCAGGTCGGAAACCGACTGGCCACGGATATGCATCTGCTGACGGTGGATGCGGCGTCGTTGCAAACGGTTTTGCACTGCATCAAACGCTGTGATCTTGAGCTGGCCGGACTGGCCTCTTCTGCCTATGTGTCGGGTATTTCTTCCCTGGTCGAGGATGAGCAGGAGCTTGGCGCGGCCTGCGTTGATCTTGGTGGCGGCAGCACCGGCGTATCGATCTTTATCAAGAAACACATGATTTACGCCGATAGCGTGCGACTGGGCGGGGATGCGATTACCTCGGATATTTCCAAAGGTTTGCAGGTGCCTCTGGCACAGGCGGAGCGGATCAAATCGGTGCACGGCGGGGTCGTGGCAACCGGTATGGATGATCGTGACATTATTGATATCGGCAGCGATTGCGGTGACTGGGAACGTGATCGCCGCACCGTTAGCCGCTCTGAACTCATCGGGATCATGCGTCCGCGCGTCGAGGAAATCCTCGAAGATGTCCGGGCGCGGTTGGACGCCGCAGGGTTTGAGCATCTGCCAAGCCAGCAGATCGTTTTGACCGGCGGTAGCAGCCAGATTCCGGGCCTTGATGGTCTGGCGTCAAAGATTTTGGGCCAGCAGGTACGCCTTGGGCGACCGCTGCGGGTTCAGGGCTTGCCGCAGGCGGCGACGGGGTCTGCATTTTCCTCCGCAGTGGGGCTGTGCCTTTTTGCGGCGCATCCGCAGGATGAATGGTGGGACTTTGAAATTCCAAACGACCGATATCCGGCGCGATCTTTGAAACGGGCGGTGAAATGGTTTAGGGATAACTGGTAACCGCAATATCTCGTGTTTTTGGCGAAATCCCGCTGACCATCCTACATTTACTGCTATATTTAGCGCCAAAACTGCGTTTTTTTGGTGACGTTTCTGCATTCTGGGGATAGAATTGTGGAAGAATAGGCATAAACGCCGGATCAACCGGTCCCAATTTACAGACAGGCGGACATAGCATGACATTGAATCTCACCATGCCAGAGCATGAAGAGTTGAAGCCCCGAATTACCGTATTCGGCGTTGGTGGGGCAGGCGGCAATGCCGTCAACAACATGATCGAAAAGCAGCTTGACGGTGTGGAGTTCGTTGTCGCGAACACAGACGCGCAGGCATTGCAGCAGAACCAGTCTTCTGCCCGCATCCAGATGGGTGTGAAAGCCACCGAAGGGCTGGGCGCAGGGGCGCGCCCGTCTGTTGGGGCTGCCGCCGCCGAAGAAACAATCGAAGAGATCGTGGATCACCTTGCTGGCGCGCATATGTGCTTTATCACGGCAGGCATGGGCGGGGGCACCGGTACCGGTGCTGCACCGATTATCGCACAAGCCGCCCGTGAGCTGGGTGTTCTGACCGTTGGTGTTGTGACTAAACCCTTCCAGTTCGAAGGCGCAAAACGTATGCGTCAGGCCGAAGAGGGCGTAGAGGCGCTGCAGAAGGTGGTCGACACGTTGATCATCATTCCCAACCAGAACCTGTTCCGCCTGGCCAATGAAAAGACCACCTTTACCGAAGCCTTTAGCATGGCCGACGATGTGCTGTATCAAGGTGTTAAAGGCGTAACCGACCTGATGGTCCGCCCGGGGTTGATTAACCTCGACTTTGCTGATGTCCGCGCTGTCATGGACGAAATGGGCAAGGCGATGATGGGCACAGGCGAGGCCACCGGCGAAGACCGCGCAGTGCAGGCGGCTGAAAAAGCCATCGCTAACCCGCTGCTGGATGAAATCAGCCTGCGCGGTGCGCGCGGCGTGTTGATCAACATCACGGGTGCTCATGATCTGACCCTGTTCGAACTGGACGAAGCCGCCAATCGCATCCGCGAAGAGGTTGACCCAGACGCCAACATCATCGTCGGCTCGACCCTTGATCCGGCCATGGAAGGCGGTATGCGCGTTTCCGTCGTGGCGACAGGCATCGATGCCAGTGACCGCGTGGATGACATGCCGTTGCCGCGCCGTCGGATGGCCGAACCTTTGGCAAAAGCTGAAGAGGTTGTTCAGGAAGAGGCCCCCGTCGCTGCCGCGCCAGTCCACGCATCGGTTCAACCCGCACAGCCCGCTGTTGAAGAGCCAACGCTGTTTGGTGACCTGCCAAGCCAGCAATTTGCAGCCGAAGAGCAGGTCGAAGACCTGTTTGAAGAAGATGCCACTGATGATCTGCCGCCACCGGCCTACCAGCCGCGTGTGCAGCAGCCGGCGCCCGCTGCCCCCCGCGCAGAATACTATGATGACGAGCAGCACGTTCAGGATTTTGTTGCACCGCGTGCCCCGGCCCCTGGCACCCCGTCGCCAGAAGCACTGGCGCGACTTCGGGCCGCTGTTTCAAAGACTCCGGAACAGCAACCGGTGCGCATTGATCCGGCGCAGCGCGCCCCTCAAGCGCAGCCGCGTGCAGCTGAACCGGCGGGTCAAGAAAAGCCGCGTTTTGGCATCAACAGCCTGATCAATCGCATGACAGGGCACAACGAAGGCGCAGAGGCCGGACCACAGCAAGCGACACGCCGTCAACCGCCGGTCCAATCCTACGAAGAAGAAAACGAAGCCGATCCAGATCAGGAACGTATCGAAATTCCAGCCTTCCTGCGCCGTCAAGCGAACTGACCTTAGGTAACAATTTTGTAAGAGGGGCCAGCATTTCGCTGGCCCTTTTTATTTTTTAACAACGGCTTAGCAGGTGAATTTCCGGCGCTGCGCAACAATCCGCGCATCCTGAATCGCCATGTTTCAGAGTGTTGCAATGATTGAGTTGTGACTTTGCGCGTTGATCTCTACCTCAATGTCATCGGAGCGGTTAACCCCATTTATCCGATGCCACATACAGGTGACCCCTTGCAGACAACGGTAAAATCAGCAGTGACATTCAAAGGCGTCGGTCTTCACGCCGGTAAGCCCGCGCGCATGGTTGTCCATCCGGCTTCTGCCGAATATGGCATCTGGTTTCGCCGCACGGATCTTGCCAATGAACCCCTGATTGCGGCCCGTTGGGACTCTGTCGGAGAGGCCCGCCTCTGTACGCGCATCGATAGCCCTTGCGGGGCTTCTGTGCAAACCATCGAACATATCATGGCCGCCCTTGCTGGTTGTGGCATCCAGAATGCGCTGATCGAAATCGACGGCCTCGAAGTGCCGGTGCTGGACGGAAGCTCTGCGCAATTTGTCAAAGGTCTTTTGAAAGCGGGCATTCGCAAGCTGGATGCGCCCGTGCGCGCCATCGAAATTCTGCGCCCCGTCGAATACCGCGAAGGCATCGCCTTTGCCCGTCTGGAGCCGTCCGAAACCTTTAACATCGATTTCCACATTGAATTTGATGATCAGGCCATTGGTCGTCAGGACAAAGCTTTGAACATGGCCAATGGGGCCTTTGTCCGCGAGCTTTGCGACAGCCGTACTTTTTGTCGTCAATCCGACATTGATATGATGCATGCCAACGGGCTGGCCCTTGGCGGCTCAATCGAAAATGCTGTAGTCGTGGATGGCGCGGCGGTGTTGACGCCGGGTGGTTTGCGCCACGAAGACGAAGCCGTGCGCCACAAGATGCTGGATGCTTTGGGTGATCTGGCGCTGGCCGGGGCACCGATTTTGGGCCGCTATGTTGGCCATCGTGCCGGGCATATGCTGACCAACAAATTGCTGCGGGTTTTATTCGCGGATCCATCGGCTTATCGCATTGTAACCTGCGACGAATCCATGGCTGCGCGCCTTCCGGGTGTCGGGGTTCATGCCTCTGATGTGCCGCCGCACAGTTAAGTCGGCAAAAAGCACCTCAAAGTCATTTTGCCTGACAAATTTCTGTGTTAGGAACTTTTAAGAATTGGAGATCGCAATTGTCTCCGGCACATAGCGTATGAGGTAGGGGCTTAATGACTCGCGTCAGGTCTCGGGCAAAAACAGCAGCAGTTCTCTTGTCGCTCGGCCTATTGGCCGCGTGTAGCGGTGATGAGCGTGAAGAGATCGATGTTGAAGGTCTTTCTGCCGAACAGATTTACAAACAGGCTGAATTTGATCTGGCCGCCAAAAACCCCGAGGAGGCCGCAGTCCTATTCGGAGAGGTTGAACGCCTGTATCCCTATTCTGATTGGGCCAAACGCGGTTTGATCATGCAGGCTTTTGCCTATCATCAGGACCGCGACTATGAGAACAGCCGTGCCTCCGCGCAGCGCTATATAGATTTCTATCCTGCCGATGAGGATGCCGCCTATGCGCAATATCTTCTCGCTCTAAGCTACTATGACCAGATCGACGCCATCGGCCGTGATCAGGGGCTGACCTTTCAGGCGCTGCAGGCCCTGCGCGCGGTGATCGAACGCTATCCGGACAGCGAATACGCACGCTCTGCGATTCTGAAATTTGATCTGGCCTTTGACCATTTGGCCGCCAAGGAAATGGAAGTCGGGCGTTATTATCTGAAGCGCGCGCATTATTCTGCTGCGATTGCCCGTTTCCGTGTTGTAGTAGAGCAATTCCAGACCACGACCCACACGCCAGAGGCGCTGCACCGGCTGGTTGAATCCTACCTCTCATTGGGGCTGATCGGCGAGGCGCAAACCGCCGGGGCGATCCTTGGGCATAACTTCCAATCCTCGGAATGGTATCAGGACAGCTATGAATTGCTGACCGCCCAGGGCGTGGAGCCGGGTCTGTTTAGTTCTGGTTGGCTGGGCAGTATTTACCGTCAGACGATCAAGGGCGAATGGCTCTGATCATCGCTGGGGGTATGGGCTGATGCTTCGGGCATTGGATATTCGGGACATGTTGATCATCGACCGGTTGGCGCTCAGCTTCCAACCCGGTCTGAATGTGCTGACCGGTGAAACCGGTGCGGGCAAATCCATTTTGCTTGACTCTCTTGGTTTTGTGTTGGGCTGGCGTGGACGGGCAGAGCTTGTGCGGGCCGGTGCCGAGCAGGGGGAGGTGACAGCGGTCTTTGATCTAAGCCCGGATCATCCGGCCCAAAAAGTTCTGGAGGAGGCCGGTTTTGGCCATTCCGACGAGCTTATCCTGCGGCGGATCAATACCAAGGACGGGCGCAAAACCGCTTGGGTGAATGACCGACGGTGTTCAGGTGACGTCTTACGGCAATTGTCTGAAACCCTGTTGGAACTGCATGGTCAGAATGATGACAAGGGTCTGCTGAACCAACGCAGCCATCGCATTCTGCTGGACAGTTTTGGCGGACATTCAAAGCCGCAGCTACTGCTGCGCACCGCATGGCGGGACTTGCAGAACATCCGGAAATCATTGGCCGCGGCAGAAGCAGAGATCGCTGAGGCAAAAGCCGAAGAAGAGTATCTGCGTCACGCGGTTGAAGAAATGGATGCGCTGTCTCCTGAAGCCGGAGAAGAGGCCATTCTCGATGGCCGTCGTCGCCAGATGCAGGCAGGCGAAAAGATCAGGGTGGAGATTGAGCAAGCCAATCAGGCTCTTGGCTATGATGGGGCAGAGGGCATGATGTCCAATGCTTCCCGCTGGCTGGAGGGCGCTGCGGCACAAACCGAGGGCGGGCTTGATCCGGCAATAGAGGCGCTAAGCCGTGCCTTGACCGAACTCGGAGAAGCGCAACAAGCGGTTGAGAGTTTTCTGGGCACGATTGATTTTGACCCGTTCGAGCTGGAAAGAGTTGAGGAACGTCTGTTCGCCATTCGTGGATTGGCACGTAAACACAATGTTCTGGCGGATGAGCTTGGCAGTTTTGCCGAAGGGCTGCGTGCGCGGCTTTCACGAATCGAACAGGGCGGAGAGATGCTGGAGCAACTGCAGCACGATCTGCAGGCGGCAGAGGCCGATTATGCCGCGAAAGCAGCGGCTTTGACGCAAAAACGGCAAAACGCGGCCAAACGGCTAGACAAGGCCATGGGCGCCGAACTTGCGCCGCTGAAAATGGAGCGTGCGGTCTTTGTGACCGAAGTTGCACCCTCCGAGGCCGGACCGGATGGGGTGGATCGTGTGGCTTTTACTGTGGCCACCAACCCGGGAGCACCTTCTGGCCCGATCAACAAGATTGCGTCGGGGGGGGAATTGTCGCGCTTTCTTTTGGCGCTCAAGGTCTGCCTGACCCAAGACGCGGCCCAACGCACGATGATCTTTGACGAAATCGACCGCGGTGTCGGCGGGGCCACAGCGGATGCAGTTGGGCGTCGGCTGCATGCGCTGGCCGCACAGGGGCAGGTGTTGGTGGTGACCCATTCCCCGCAAGTGGCGGCCTTGGGCAGCCATCATTGGCGGGTGGAAAAATCGGTGAAAGCCGGTCAAACCCTGTCGCGTGTGGTGCCGCTGGATGAAACCGCCCGCGTTGATGAAATTGCCCGTATGATTTCTGGCGACCGCATCACTGATGAAGCCAAAGCCGCCGCGCAATCCCTGCTGGCAGGTTAATTGCGTTTAACCATTTTGCCGGGGTTCAGGATGTTCTTGGGGTCCAGCGCGCCTTTGATATCCCCCATTACTGACCAGGCATCCCCGTGTTCTAGGGGCAAATAGTCCAGTTTGCCTAAGCCGATCCCATGTTCTCCGCTCACGGTGCCACCAAGGGCAAGGGCGCGATCCGTCATCCGCGCGGACAGGCGCAGGGCCTCTTGCAATTCGGCGCTGTTGTCGGGCTCTACAAGCAGGATGGCGTGAAAATTCCCATCCCCGACATGACCCAGTATAGGCCCCTCCAGCGGGCATTCGGCAATATCGGCGCGGGTTTCTTCTACCGCTTGCGCCAGGCGCGAAATCGGCACGCAGACATCGGTCACAACCGCCGTCGCACCGGGGCGCAGGCCGAGGCAGGCATAATAGGCATCATGGCGCAGCGCCCAAAGCGCGTTGCGATCCTCGGTTTTTGCCGACCATTGAAAATCACTGCCGCCAAAATCGGCGATAACCTCGCCCAGACGTGCGGCATCTTCAGCCACTGCGGTTTCAGAGCCATGGAATTCTACCATCAAATGCGGTTTTTCGGGCATGTCCCGATTGGCATAGAGGTTAAACGCCCGCGCGGTGCTGCTATCGACAAATTCGATACGGGCCATGGGGATGCCGCATTGAATGGTGCTCATTACTGCCTGCACCGCTGAATCGACGGTTTCAAAGGCACAGATTGCGGCGGCGGTGGCCTCGGGCTGGCCGCGCAGTTTCAAGGTCAGTTCGGTGATAATACCCAAGGTTCCTTCGGAACCAACCATAAGGGCGGTCAAATCATAGCCCGCCGAGGATTTTTGCGCCCGTGTGCCAGTGCGGATGATCCGCCCGTCGGCCAGCACGACTTCCAGCCCCATCACGTTGTCGCGCATGGTGCCATAGCGCACCGCCGTTGTGCCGCTGGCCCGTGTTGCAGCCATCCCCCCCAGTGAGGCGTTCGCCCCCGGATCGACGGGAAAAAACAGCCCCGTCGCCCGTAATTCGGTGTTCAGCGCCTGTCGGGTGACACCGGGTTGAACGACGGCGTCCATGTCTTCGGCGTGGACCGCAAGCACCTGATCCATCAAGCGCAGATCAAGACTTAGCCCACCATGCAGCGCCAAGGCATGCCCCTCAAGCGAGGTGCCCGTGCCCCAAGCGGTGACCGGACAATTTTCGGCATGGCATATCGTTAAAATCGCGCTGACCTCATCGGTGGTCTTCGGGTAAGCGATGGCATCCGGTAACAAGTTGTTAAAATGCGTTTCGCTACGGCTATGCAGCGCAAGATCGGACTTGGAACGGCTGAGCCGATCGCCTAGGAGTGAAGAGAGCGCGGTAAGTGCTGCGTCAATGCCCATCTGGTGGTCCCTTTTTAAGCGCTGCCAGTCGAAAGCCTAGGCCAGTCGGGCGGTCCGGGCAAGCAGGCCTCTCGCCCGAGCGAAAGCAGGTTAGCGCCCATGCCCTCTGCCGATGGCCCCGTTTCCCAGTGGTTTGCCCGTAAAGGGGATCAATGGAAATCTGGCCTGAACATCATGCGTCAAAAAGGGCCGAGCGAAGTCCAGTTCTGGTTTATCGCCTTAATGGTGGGCATCGCGGGGGGGGCGGTGGCTGTCGCATTTCGATTGTCGATTGCAGCTTTGCAAACGGCGTTTTATGGCGCGGATGATGTTAACGGGCTGCATTCCTTGGCGGGGGGACTGCCATGGTATGTGGTACTGACCATTCCGATCATCGGCGGTTTGATCGTTGGCATCATTCTAAACCGGTTTACGCCGGATGGTCGGGTGCGGTCAGTGGCGGATGTGATCGAGGGCGCGGCGCTCTATCGTGGGCGGGTTGAAACCAAAGCTGGAATCGCGTCGGCCTTTGCCTCTTTGATTACCTTATCAACGGGAGGCTCTACGGGGCGTGAAGGGCCGGTGGTGCATCTGGCGGCAATCGCGGCGACATGGGTATCTAAAAGGATAAACGCCAGCGGCATGACGGGGCGTGATCTTTTGGGCTGTGCCGTTGCGGCGGCGGTTTCAGCGTCTTTTAACACGCCAATTGCGGGGGCGCTCTTTGCGCTCGAGGTGGTGCTGCGGCATTTTGCGGTGCATGCTTTTGCGCCCATTGTTATCGCTTCTGTCGCGGGGACAGTGGTGAGCCGGCTCTGGTTTGGCGATGTCACAGAATTTGAATTGCCCGACGTCAACGCCTTGGGCTTTTACGTTGAATTGCCTGCCTTTTTGCTGCTGGGGCTGCTTTGTGGTTTGGTTGCGGTCATGCTGATGAAATCGATCTTTTTTGCAGACCGCATCGGCAGCCACATCCAGCAGCGCCTACACATCCCAAGTTTTCTGCGCCCGGCGATTTCCGGTGCGATGCTCGGGGCAATCGCTATCTACTTTCCGCATATCATTGGTGTGGGCTATGAAACGACGATGGCCGCCCTGACGGGCAATCTGCTATTTGGCACAGCAGTCGTTTTTGTCATCATAAAGGCTTTGGCCGTAAGCATCACCATGGCGGGTCGCATGGGGGGCGGGGTGTTTTCTCCGGCCTTGATGGTCGGAGCACTTACCGGATTGGCCTTTGGCCATGTGGCCACAGGAATCCTGCCGGATGTTTCGGGCTCCGAGACGCTCTATGCGCTGGCGGGCATGGGGGCCGTGGCGGCAGCAGTGCTGGGGGCGCCGATCTCTACGACGCTGATCGTCTTTGAACTGACAGGGGACTGGCAAACCGGTTTGGCTGTTATGGTTGCGGTATCATTGTCCACAGCCCTTGCCAGCCGTCTTGTGGATCGCTCTTTCTTTTTGACACAGTTGGAAAAGAAAGGTGTGCATCTGGCGGCGGGGCCACAGGCCTATTTGCTGGCGACCTGCGGGGTCACACAGGGGATGCGGGCGCTTTCGGCGGATCAATCTCCAACTGCAGAGCAATGTTGGTCCATGGTTGAACAAGGAATCTATTTCCACGAAAACGCCACGCTGGAGGCCGCCTTGCCGCTTTTTGATACAACGGGGGCGGTGTTCATTCCGGTGGTGCGCCTGACAAGAGAGGGCACACCCCCCGAGTTGCGTGGGGTTTTGCACCATGTGGATGCCCTGCGCGCCTATAATCGAGCCTTGGCGGCGACCGCAGCGGAAGAGCATTCCTGAAACGAAAAACGGCACCCGCAGGGGTGCCGAAATCTGTTGTTGAAAGGGCGGCTTAAAGCTGCTCGACCGTGACCTTATTGCCGTAGAAAGCCAGATAACCTTCGATCTTGGCGACCGCTTCATTGGGGGCCTCATAGCTCCAACCGGCATCTTCGATGATCGTGCTTTTGGTGTGGATCGAGAAATAACTGGCATCGCCCTTATGGGGACAATGGGTCTTGGTCGGGCTGGATTCAAGGAACGCCATCGCGATGTCATCGCGCGGGAAATAGATGACCTCGGGGTAGTCGCCTTCTTTCAGCGCCAATGCGCCATTGGTTTCGCCCAAAACGGCACCACCGGCCCGAACGACCCAAGTCCCGGCCGCAGCGGTGATCGTGATATAGTCAGCCATGGTTTTACCCCTTTGATGAAGAAAGCTCAGAGAATCAATTTTAGAGACCCTACCGTCTTATCGGTGTGCCCGTAAGTGTCAGATAGGCGCACATGTGTGACGTAACCATGACAAGGTTTCTGCTTCCAGACGCGGTCCGATCAGGGCAAGAACCTCGGCATGATAGCCGTTGATCCAGTCTTTTTCAGCCGGACCCAAAAGGTCCAGATCAATAAGACGCGTGTCGATGGGCACCCATGTCAGCGTTTCAAAGCACAGCTGGTCCCGGTTATCCCCCAAGGCAGGCGCGTCCTGTACCACAATCAGGTTTTCCAGACGGATGCCAAAGGCACCCTCGCGGTAATAGCCCGGTTCGTTAGACAGGATCATGCCCGGTTCCAACGCCACCTCTCCGGTGCGGGCTAGACGCTGCGGGCCTTCGTGGACCGACAGATAAACCCCCACCCCGTGACCTGTGCCATGATCATAATCACGCCCGTCCAGCCACAGTGGATAGCGGGCGATGGCGTCGATATCGCGCCCTGCCAGCCCGCGGGGAAACCGTAACCGCGACATGGCAATCATGCCCTGCAGGACGCGGGTGAAACAGGCCTTCTGATCACCGGTGACGCTGCCCGTCGCGATGGTGCGGGTGATATCGGTGGTGCCGTCCAGATACTGCCCGCCTGAATCCACCAGCAGCAAATCCCCCGGGGTGATGCGGCGATTGGTGTCTTCAGAGACCCGGTAATGCACCACTGCGCCATTGGGGCCAGCTCCGGAAATCGTATCAAAGCTGATTTCGCGCAACGCATTGGAACCACTGCGAAAAGCCTCTAGCTGTTTGACAACATCGATTTCGGTCAAGTCGCCAGAAGGCGCGTTTTGATCAAGCCATGCCAGAAACTGTACCATGGCCACGGCATCGCGCAGATGCGCGGCTTTGGTCCCATTGATTTCGACCGCATTCTTGATCGCCTTGGGCAGAATGCAAGGATCATCCTGATGGACGATTTCAACATCAGTGTCACGCAGCAGTCGGGTGATGGCCACAGGGGCGGTTTTCGGATCGAGCGCCACCTGACCGGTCAGGGTCATCATCGCGCCGGAAAAAGCCTCCAGCGGGTATTGCGACACCATCGGCCCAAAATGATCGTCGATGTCAGCGGTTTTATCCGGATCCATGAACAAAGCAACACGGCCATCCGAATGCAGGAAGGCAAATCCCTGCGCAACCGGGTTGCGCGCAATGTCACTGCCGCGAATATTCAGCAGCCAGCAAATACTGTCAGGCAGGGTGATAATCGAAGTGCGTATCCCTTTGCGCAGCAGATCATCGGCCAAACGCGCGCATTTTGCTTCGGATGTTTCCCCTGCATATTCAATCGGGTAGGGCGCGACCTTGCCTCGTGGCGGGGTGGGACGATCTGTCCAGATCCGGTCAATCAGATTGTCGGTGACGACAAGCTCGATCCCGCGCGATTCCGTTGCGGCCTTAAGCGTGTCGATCTCGGCTTTGGTGTGCAACCATGGATCAAACCCGAGTTTTCCCCCGTCTGGCAGGTTTTCAACCAGCCAAGGGCCGAGTTTGGTTTCCGGCCAGGGCACTGGCGTAAAGGCTGTCGGATCGACCTGTTGCGTCACCTGAACCCGATAACGCCCGTCAATGAACACACCTGCGATATCTTGCAAGACCGCGCAAAATCCGGCGGAACCGGTAAACCCCGTCAACCATGCCAGTCGCTCATCGCAGGGGGCGACATATTCGCCTTGATACATATCGGTGCGCGGCACGATAAAGCCGTGCAGGCCTTCTTGGCGCAGAACATTGCGCAAGGCGGCAAGACGGGGCGGGCCTTGGTCCGGACGGGTTGGGGCATCGAAAGTCTGAAACATACGCGCTCCTGATCGTGGGCTGGGATGGATTAAGGGAGTAGATCGCCAAAAGGGACTGAGGTTGGATTTAGACAATTATGCATTGGCTGACGGATTGGGCGTTCGAGGGTGAAAATACTGGTTCGGGCTGAGATAGGAAGGTAGAGAAACAGCATAAAAAGCAGGGGGTTACCCTGCTTTCCTTATGCCTGAAAACCGCGCGCGCGCCCGTGGGTCTGTGTCAAAAAGCGCTGCCAACTGTTCGGTCATCGCACCGGCCAATTGTTCGACATCTGTAATCGTCACCGCGCGCTCATAGTAGCGGGTCACGTCATGCCCGATACCAATGGCAAGCAATTCTACCTGTTTGCGGCGCTCGACCATCGCAATCACATCGCGCAGGTGTTTTTCCAGATAATTGGCGGGGTTCACAGAAAGAGTGGAATCATCCACCGGTGCGCCATCGCTGATCACCATCAGAATTTTGCGCGCCTCGGGACGGTGCACCATGCGGCGGTGGGCCCATTCTAGTGCTTCGCCATCGATGTTTTCCTTCAGCAGCCCTTCTTTCATCATCAGACCCAGATTGCTGCGGGTGCGCCGCATCGGGGCATCGGCCTGTTTATAGATGATGTGGCGCAGATCATTCAGGCGGCCGGGTTGCTGTGGACGCCCATCGGCCAGCCATTTTTCACGGCTCAGCCCGCCTTTCCAGGCGCGCGTGGTAAAACCGAGAATCTCGACCTTGACCTGACAGCGCTCCAACGTGCGCGCCAGAACATCGGCACAGATCGCGGCAATCGAAATCGGCCGTCCACGCATCGAGCCGGAGTTATCCAGCAACAGCGTCACCACGGTATCGCGAAATTCGGTATCTTGTTCTTGTTTAAAGCTCAGCGGCGTGGTCGGGTTGGCCACCACTCGGGCCAGCCGACCGGCATCCAGCGTGCCTTCTTCGAGGTCAAATTCCCAGCTGCGGTTTTGTTGCGCTTGCAGACGCCGCTGCAATTTATTGGCCAAACGCGATACGGCCCCCTTGAGCGGTTCAAGCTGCTGATCCAGATAGGCGCGTAGCCGTTCCAATTCGGCCGCCTCGGCCAGTTCTTCGGCGGCGATTTCCTCGTCAAATTCAGTCAGGAAGACCTCGTAATTGGGATCGGCGTCCGAAACCGGTGTTGGCGGCGGGGGATCCATCGGCGCATCGCCGTCCGGCATCTCGGTCTCATCCCCAAGCTCCATGTCAGCCATGTCATCCATGGAGACCTGCGCCTGCGAGGAATCCTGCTGTTCTTCCTGAGAGCGCTCGGGAGAAGCCTCTTCTTCTTGCTGATCAGACTCATCCTGCCCCTGCGCATCAGGGTTTTCGTCCTCTTCAGGGTTTTGTTCGGCGTCTTCGTCCGACTGATCATCCTCGCTGTCCGGATCGTCACCCAATTGATCACCATAGCCCAGATCGCTGATGATCTGGCGGGCAAATTTGGCAAAATCGGACTGATCCGACAGCGCGTTTTCAAGAGAGTCCAGCGTGCCGCCGGCCTGTTGCTCGATATAGCCGCGCCACAGGGCCATGGCGTTTTCGGCGCCCGGGGGCAGGTCACGACCCGTCGCCAATTGCCGGATCAGATAGCCTGCCGCAACGGACAGCGGTACATCGCTTTGCGCCTTGGCATCGACATAGCCTTTGCGTTCGGCATCATTGGCGATTTGCGCGTCGATATTGGTCAGGGTGCCCGGCATGTCCCGTGCGCCAACGGCCTCGCAGCGGGCATTTTCCATCGCGTTATAAAGCTCTTGGGCCATTTGGCCTTCGGGCAGATAGCGGCTGTGGGTGGCGGCATCGTGGAATTTATGGCGCAGCGCTAATGCATCGGCGGTACCACGGGCCAGCAGAACTTCTTGGCGGCTCATTCGGCGGGTCACTTGCGGCAGGCGCACTGTATCGGCGGTTTTCCCTGACGGATCAACCGAATAGGTAACCGAAAGCTCCGGATCATCGGCGAGGACTTTGGTTGCCTCTGCCAGCGCTTTTTTGAACGGATCAGCAGGATTATCAGAAGGTTTCATGCGGCCAGCCTTGCACGGGAAGTATTCGCGCCAATCTAGCTTTTATCCACGCGGTTGACCAGTGGGGCGAGGGTGGTTTTCCTTAGCTAAGCAGAAAGGATTTGCAGTCGGATGTCAGCCGTTCTGCGGTGCGCAGCGCCCATTTTGCATCCTGCGGTTCGGTGCTGAAGGTGGCCCGTGTTAACAGGGCAGCATGGGCCATTTTTGCCTCGATCCGCAGGGCCAGGACGGCGCGGCCCTGACCTTTGGGGATCATGGTTTCCAAAATATCAACCACGGCATTGCGCTGGCGTTCGGTTGTTTCCGAGCCCGGCCCGTCAAACATCCACTGATGCTCCATGGTTGCAGACAGCCGTCCGGCGCAGCTGGCAAAAAAGCTGAGTTGCTGATCAGGGATATCTTGTGTGGCATGGGCGGGAATACCGGCAAGGATCGCCAGAAAAGAGGCGAAACAGGCTGCGCGTATTCTTTTTAAATCGCTCATAAAGTGAGCTTAGTGCTGATTTTTATGCCTATCAAGCGTGCAGTTTAAAAACTTTATTAAACTGTGACCGATTCCAAATGAAAGGGGCCGCCCGAAGGCAGCCCCGAAAACAATCTGATTTTTTCGTGGCTTAGCCAAGGCTCATGCTGGCAGCGCTCTCCGGCAGTTCTTCGTCAAAGCAGCGCTGATAGAATTCTGCTACGGTCTGACGCTCTAGCTCGTCGCATTTGTTCAAGAAGGACAGGCGGAACGCATAGCCGACATCGCGGAAAATCTGTGCGTTTTGTGCCCATGCGATTACCGTCCGCGGGCTCATCACGGTGGACAGATCCCCGTTCATAAAGGCGGTCCGGGTCAGATCGGCGACGGTGACCATCTGGCTGATGGTCTTGCGGCCGGATTCTGTGTTGTAGACCGGGTTTTTCGCGATCACGATATTGGTTTCGGCGTCATGGCTGAGGTAGTTCAGCGTGGCGACAAGCGACCAACGGTCCATCTGGCCTTGGTTGATCTGTTGGGTACCGTGATAAAGGCCGGTTGTGTCCCCCAGACCCACGGTATTGGCGGTCGCAAACAGGCGGAAATACGGGTGCGGAGTGATGACTTTGTTCTGGTCCAGCAGGGTCAGCTTGCCGTCGGTTTCCAGCACACGCTGAATCACAAACATTACATCCGCACGACCTGCGTCATATTCGTCAAAGACGATGGCGCAGGGGTTGCGCAGCGCCCAAGGCAGAATGCCTTCCTGAAATTCGGTGACCTGCATACCATCTTTAAGCTTGATGGCGTCTTTGCCGATCAGGTCGATCCGGCTGATGTGGCTATCAAGATTGACGCGCACAGCAGGCCAGTTCAGGCGGCTGGCGACTTGTTCGATATGGGTGGATTTACCAGTGCCGTGATACCCTTGGATCATTACCCGGCGGTTATAGCCAAAGCCCGCCAAAATCGCCAAAGTCGTGTCTGGGTCGAATTTATAGGTCGAATCCAGTTCTGGCACCCGCTCGGTACGGTCGGCAAAGCCCCTGACCATCATGTCGGTATCAATGCCAAAGACCTCCCGAACTGAAATTTCCTCAGTCGGTTTTGTGTCAACTTCCAAGATACCGTTTGTCATTGTAGATCATCCATCGTCCTGCCCGAAACCGGGCGCGTTTTCATCCCCCGTGTGGTGCATGAAAATGGCGGAAGGTGCAAGGGGAAGGGCGGATTGGTTTGGCCATTCTTGTGCAACTGGCCTGAAACAAGGCAGCGGCAGCGCTGGTGCGGTATGCCAGACATGAAAAAGGGCGGAGAAACCCGCCCTTTTGAATTTCGATTGGGGAAGGATCAGTCCTTGAAACTGCGGCTGTCCTTGATTTGATCCCAGGCCCAGACCACTTCTTGCAGCTGTTCTTCCTGACTGCGATCGCCGCCGTTCATATCCGGATGCAATACTTTGATCAGGGATTTATACTGCTTGCGGACTTCTGTTTTGGTCATCGTGTCCTTGGCTTCCAGAATTTCAATCGCGCGACGTTCAGTGGGCGGCAGACGACGGCCCACAGCCTTGCGACCCGGATTCTGTGTAGCATTTTCCCCAAGAACCTGATGGGCGTCATCAATGCCCAACCGTTCCCACGCCCGCTGTTCAATGGTCTTTTTGCCCAGCGGTTTGGTCTCTCGTTCCCAGACGCGATCTTTGCTGATCTGTTCGTCCATCTCTTCTTCGGTTGCGCCGTTAAAGAAATTCCACTTCAAATTATATTCGCGCACGTGATCTTTGCAGAACCAGACATATTGGTCCAAGTGATCAGGGGATTTCGGCGCGCGGTATTGGCCACTCTCCTCGCACCCCGGCATTTCGCACTGACGGGTCGAAGTTTCAAACGCCCCGGACATGCCACGGCGGCCACGGGTGCGTTTCTTTTTGTCTTTTGACACGGACATGTCAAAACCGAAGGGATCGCTCTTGCTCATTGCGGCTACCTTTTCTACTCGAGGCGGGCAGTTTAAGGTTTTGCTGCCAGCGCGAAAAGAGGAAAAACGCCGAAATGAACATTGCAGATCAAATTCATCAGCGCTTAACAGCCGAGTTTTCGCCCAATACCCTAGAAATACTCGATGAAAGTGAGCAACATCGTGGCCATGCGGGTTTTCAGGAAGGCGGGCAAAGCCACTACAGGGTGCGAATCTCTGCACCTGTTTTTGCCGATATGACCCGTTTGGCGCGTCATCGAGCCGTGCATAACGCAATCGGGGATGACATCATCGCCCGAATCCATGCGCTTGCCCTTGAGATTGCCGCCTGAGAGTGACTCTTGATTACCCGCTGGCTTTTGCCGGACCGATGGCGGGCGAGGCGCCTTCTGTCGGTTCGGAAATCGGGTCAAGCTTCGGAGAAGGGGTCAGTGTGTCCGCAATCTGGGACGGATCATCCACTGAAAGTGGAGGTGTCTTTTCGGGCAGCTGCGGCGGCGCGATCTGGGTAATCTGGGCGGGTTTATCTGGGCTGAGGCTGTCTTTGGTGCGGCGGAAAACCAGCATGTTTTGATAGGTCGTACTTTTGCCGGTCAAGCCGGATCTTTCTTCGACCGGCAGGGTATCAGCACGAATATATTCCCAGCCTTCGCGCCCCTGACTGTTCATGATGTCCATCAAGGCTTGGGCAAAACGCTCTCCGGTGGTCTTCAGACCCTTGGCCTTTGTGCCCTTTGAGGGGGCAGGTACAACTTTATATTCAAACGTCGACATCACGCATTCCTTTACTGACGCGCCAGACTTAGCAGATTCGCGCGCACAGAGTCCAAACCAGAGTCTAACCTCATGTCAAAGCCGGTGCTTTTATCCCCAAGGGCGCACAATCACCTTGCCGGTGGATTGACGACTGCGCAGCAGGTTCAGGGCGGTTTCGGTTTCCTCAAGCGGTAGGCTGTGGCTGATATGCGGGTGCAATTTGCCCTCTTCATACCATTGCGATAGCACCTGCATGGTCTGAGACATCACAAGGGGAGCGAATTTCCGGTAGCCGCCCCAATACAGACCTATGACCGTCAGGTTTTTTACCAGCAGGTAGTTGGCGGGAATTTGCGGGACTTCGCCACCGGCAAAGCCGATGGGAATCATCCGGCCCTCTGGGTTCAGGCTGCGCAGCGCCTGTTTGAACAGATCGCCGCCAATGGTTTCATAGACCACATCCGCCCCGCCAAGGGATTTTACAACGGACAAAAGGTCCTCGGTGTCAGAATCAATGACGTGATCGGCACCGGCCTGTTTGGCAATCTCCAGTTTGGCCGCCCCGCGCGCAGAGGCGATGACCCGCGCGCCAAGTTGTTTACCAACTTCGATCGCGGTCAGGCCAACCCCACCCGCGGCACCGGTCACCAGCAGGGTCTCTCCGGCAGAGAGATGCGCTCGATGTGACAGCGCAGACAAAGAGGTGCCATAGGCGATTTGAAACGCCGCCGCATGGTCAAAGGACATTCCGTCAGGGAGTTTTGTGCAGAGCTCTTGCGCAAAGCTGCCAAACTGCGCCAGACCGCCGAGCCCGCCAAAACATGCAACACGATCTCCGATTGCAAAACCTTGTACATTTTCGCCCAAAGATTCTACGGTTCCGGCGCATTCCAGCCCTGGTGAAAAAGGGTAATCCGGCTTTTCCTGATATTTTCCTTCAACCATTAGGGTATCGGCAAAATTTAATGCGCAGGCTTCAATTTTAACGAGAACGTGATCCGCCAGAGGGGTCGGGCGCGGGACGTCGACAAGGGCTGTCTGACTAGGTCCCTGAATTTGAAAGGCTTTCATCTATTCACCGTTCTGGTTTTTGAAGTGGGTATAAAGTTTTTTTTACGGTTCCAAGCGTCATGATCCCACCCTGCCATCAGCGGCGCAAGACACGTTGCGCTGGTTTTTTGTGGAATTTTTGGGCATTTCGGATAATTATCAGGGACGAGCGACGTTTTGAGAATGCTGGGGATGGCAGTCTCGGGCGGTCCGCTTATTTTTAGCCGCCCTCACTCGGGGCGGAATAACTCATATTGTGATAGGACGAACACAATGAAACATCCGGTAGATGTGCATGTTGGGAAGCGCATTCGTCACCGTCGTTGGATGGTGGGGATGACTCAGCAACAACTTGCTGAAAAAGTTGGAATTAAATTTCAGCAAATCCAGAAATACGAAACAGGTATGAATCGCGTCAGCGCATCGCGCCTTTGGGATATTTCTGAAACGATGGACGTGCCGATCAGCTTCTTCTTTGAAGGATTGGAAGAAGACGAAAAAGCGGGCAAAAAAGCCAAAAACGCCGTGCAGGGCGATATTTTGGCCGACAAAGAAGCTTTGGAACTTGTGCGTTCTTACTACGCTATTCCTGAAAACCAACGGCGTCGTTTGTTTGACCTCGCCCGTGTTCTTTCGGACGCGGCTTAAGGCGGCGGCCCCTTCGGGCTTGACCCGCAATTAGGCGACACGCTACGGCCTGTGCATCCTAATGCACAGGCTTTTTCATGTCCGATATCGATCCCGACACCCGATCCGCCCTGACAACAACCGCGCATCTGATGGCCGATGCCGCACGGGCGGCAATTCTGCCGCATTTTCGGGCGCAGGGGCTGGGGGCTGATAACAAGGATCAATCCGGCTATGATCCGGTCACCGAGGCAGACCGCGCCGCAGAGCGCGCCATGCGCGCTGTATTGGCCGAGCGCCGTCCCGATGATGCGATCCTCGGAGAGGAATACGGCAGTACCGCCGGCAGCTCCGGGCTGACGTGGGTGCTTGATCCGATCGATGGCACGCGCGGCTTTATTTCCGGCACCCCCACGTGGGGCGTTCTGATTGCCGTGGGCGGGGAAACCGGTCCGGCGCTGGGGATCATCGATCAGCCCTATATCGGAGAGCGGTTTTTTGGCGGGTTCGGAGAGGCCTATTGTGAAGGGCCGCAGGGACGTGTGGCGCTTTGGACCAAATCAAATACCGCACTGGAAAAGGCGATTGTTTTCACCACCTTTCCTGAGGTCGGCACCGCGCAGGATCGGGCCGGATTTGAGGCCGTCGCCCAAAAGGCGCAGCTTACGCGTTATGGCATGGATTGTTACGCCTATGCGCTGGTGGCGTCGGGACAGGTGGATCTGGTGATCGAGGCCGGTTTGAACGCCTATGACATTCAGGGTCCGATTGGCGTGGTACAGGCGGCTGGCGGGATTGTCACCGACTGGGCGGGAGGACCGGCCCATCACGGCGGGCAGGCCATTGCGGCGGCGAATGCTCAAATTCACGCCTCTGCCCTTGCCCTTCTAAAACCATTTGCACGCTGAGCCTTGCATCGGGGTGCATGGCTCCGTTAATCTGGGCGTAGGTTCTGGATCCTTTGCTTCCTTCTACCAGAGACCGGCTTTCTTTGGTCCGAAGGGGGCTACAAAAGGGGTGGGAAACCATGTCTAGAACCCTCATTCGGAATGCTGATACGATTGTCACGATGGACGCCCAGCGGCGTGAACTGGCCGGTGCCGATATCCTGATCGAAAACGGCAAGATCGCCGCTATCGGGCAGGGGATCGTTGCAGAAGACGCGCAAATCCTGATCGCTACGGACTGTGTGGTCACACCGGGATTGGTCAATACCCATCACCATCTTTACCAGACTTTAACGCGGGCAGTACCCGCTGCGCAGAACGCGCTGTTGTTTGGCTGGCTGCAGACGCTTTACCCGATCTGGGCGCGTTTCGGGCCGGAGCATATGAATATTTCGGCTCAGGTCGGGCTGGCCGAGCTGGCGCTCTCGGGGTGCACGTTGACCTCTGATCACCTGTACCTGTACCCCAATGGCGCGCGGCTTGAGGATACCATTGAGGCGGCGGGGGAAGTGGGGTTGCGGTTTCATCCGACCCGCGGGGCAATGTCGATTGGCGAAAGTGAGGGCGGCTTGCCGCCCGACAGCTTGGTGGAGCGTGAAGCCGATATTCTGGAAGACTGCATCCGCGTGGTGGATGCTTTTCACGATGCCTCCGAGGGCGCGATGGTGCGGGTAGGGCTGGCGCCTTGTTCGCCGTTCTCGGTCAGTCGGGATCTGATGCGCGAGGCCGCACTGTTGGCGCGTGACAAAGGGGTCATGCTGCACACCCATCTGGCGGAGAACGACGAAGACATCGCCTATTCACTTGAGAAATTCGGCTGCCGTCCCGGTCAATACGCCGAAGATCTGGGTTGGACGGGGGATGATGTCTGGCATGCCCATTGCGTAAAACTTGATGGGCAAGAGATTGATCTGTTTGCGAAATCAAAGACCGGCGTTGCCCATTGTCCCTGTTCGAATTGTCGTCTGGGGTCTGGTGTTGCACCGGTGCGGGCGATGCGCGATGCCGGTGTGCCGGTAGCGCTGGGTGTCGATGGTTCTGCCTCCAACGACGGTAGTAATCTGATCGCCGAAGCCCGCCAGGCCATGTTGTTGCAACGGGTGATCAGCGGGGCAGATGCGATGAGTGCGCGCGAAATGCTGGAGATCGCAACTCTGGGCGGGGCGCAGGTTTTGGGGCGGACTGATTGTGGATCACTGGCGCACGGAAAACGCGCCGATATCGCGATTTGGGATGTCTCGGGCATTGAGTCCGCCGGCAGTTGGGATCCGGTGGCGCTTTTGCTGGCCGGACCGATGCAGGTGCGTGATCTATTTGTCGAAGGGCGACAGGTCGTGTCCGGCGGGAATCTCACAACCATCGATTTGCCCAAAGTGGTGGAGCAGCAGAACCGGTTGGTCAAAGGATTGATGGCCTAGCAGGAAAAAAGGGGGCGCTGCCCCCGCCGCCTGAGGCGTCTCCCCCGGGATATTTGGGTCAAACTGAAAGGCTTAACGCAGGCGTTCCTTACCAGCGATCCAAACCGCATGGATCGCGCGGTCATCGCCCATCATGATGGTGGGGAACAGGCTTTCCCAAAAATCCTCGGCCCTGTTGACCCGCTGGGAAATTGCCGGAGTCGAAGCCAGATCAACCACAATAAGATCGGCCTCCATGCCTTTGGCAAGATTGCCGATTTTATCCTCTAAGCGCAGGGCGCGGGCGGAGCCTTGTGTGGCCAGCCAATAGAGTTCTGCAGCATGGAGTGGGCTGCCGTTCAGCTGTCCGATTTCATAGGCAGCGGCCATAGTGCGCAGCATTGAAAAGGACGATCCGCCGCCAGTATCCGTGGCAAGTCCCACTCGATGCCCCGCCGCCGTCAACCCTGACATGTCGAAAATACCAGAGCCGATAAAGGTGTTGGAGGTCGGGCAGTGGATCAGGGCGGCGTCCATTTCGCGCAGCCGGTCTTTTTCGCGGGGCTGCAGATAGATCGCATGGCCATAGAGGCCCTTTTTCCCGAGCAATCCGAATTTTTCATAGGTGTCCAGATAATCGCGGCAATCGGGATAAAGCGATTTGACCCATTCGATTTCATCGGTCTGTTCGGACAGGTGGGTTTGCATCAGCAAATTTGGCCGCTCTGCCCAGAGCGCGCCAAGGGCGTCGAGTTGTGCGGGGGTGGAGGTTGGCGAAAACCGTGGGGTAATCGCATAGCCGAGCCGATCCACACCGTGCCATTTATCGGCCAAAGCCTTTGACTGATCGTAGGCTGACTGGGGGGAATCGCGCAAACCGTCAGGCGCGTTGCGATCCATACAGGTTTTACCCGTGACGACGCGCAGGTTCCGCGCTTGAGCCGCACTGAAGAACGCATCAACACTTTCGGGGTGGATGGTGGCAAATGACGCGCAGCTGGTGGTCCCGTGATCCAGCATCAGATCAAAATAGCGTTCGGCAATCAGCGCCGCATAGGCCGGATCGCCGAATTTCATCTCTTCGGGGAAAGTATAGCTGTTGAGCCAGTCAATCAGCCGCTTGCCCCAGCTGGCAATCATGGCGGTTTGCGGGAAATGCACATGGGCATCGACAAAACCTGCTGTAATAAGCCGATTGCCGTAATCAATCACCTCGGCCTGTGGATAGGCGGCGCGCATCGCGTCTGCGGGGCCGACCTCTGTGATCTGGTCCTTGTCGATACAGACCGCCCCATGGCGGTGATGGCAGGTGGCAGCACCCACTCCGGCGGCAAAAGGATCGGCGGTATAGTGCAGCGTCTGGCCCAAAAGGAGCTTGGTCATGGTTCAACGGCCTCATTGTGGTTGGGGCTATGTTAGGTCTGCGAGCGGGCGGGGTAAATCGCTCTTTGCCTCTGTTTAATTGAAACAGTTTTGTCTAAACGGAGGAAGCGGGCGGACCGCTGACTCGGGGGATTTATGGCCGACGAACTCAACACCATCAATGATCAGGAAGAGCGCGCCGAGGAAAATCAAGGGCTCACCGATAGTGTGATGGCCGCGATCAAATCTGCTGTCCTTGCGCAGGACAAGATGGCGTTGGATGATGCGCTACTGGATTTGCACCCCGCTGACATCGCCGATTTGATCGAACAGCTTGGCGCGTCGGACCGGTCCGAATTGCTGGAGCTGATGGGCGGGATAGATGGCGATGTGCTGTCGGAGCTTGACGAAGCCCTGCGCGATGAGGTGATCGAGCAGCTGGAGCCGCATGAGTTGGCCGAAGCGGTGCGCGATCTGGAATCCGACGATGTGGTCGACCTGATCGAAGATCTGGAAGAGGAGCAGGCCGAAGCGGTGATGGAGGCGTTGGATGACGCCGATCGGGTTGTTGTTCAGCAGTCGATGTCCTTTCCCGAGGATTCTGCCGGTCGCTTGATGCAGCGCGAAGTTGTCATGGCGCCGGAGCATTGGACCGTCGGCGATGCGATTGACTATTTCCGAAACGCCGAAGAACTCCCCAGCCAGTTTTATCACGTCATTGTTGTCGATCCGAAACTTAAACCCGTGGGGTATGTGACGCTCGGGGTCATTCTGGCATCCGCGCGCAACAGGCCGCTGTCGGATTTGATGGAGGAGAGCTTTCGCGTGGTCGAGGCCACCGTCCCCGAAGAAGACGTCGCCTATTTATTCAACCAGTATCACCTGATTTCGATGCCGGTTGTGGATGCGAACGAGCGGCTCATCGGGGTGATCACTATTGATGATGCGATGATCGTCCTGGATGAAGAACACGAAGAAGACATGTTGTTGATGGCCGGTGTTGGCGGTGAGAGCAGCCTGTCGGACAGCATTCTGGAAACCACAAAACAGCGGCTGGGTTGGCTTTTTGTCAATCTGGTCACGGCCATTTTGGCGTCGATGGTGATTGCCTATTTCGCCGATGTGGTGGATCAGATCGTGGCTTTGGCCATCGTCATGCCGATTGTGGCCTCGATGGGGGGCAATGCGGGCACACAGGCGCTGGCGGTTGCGGTGCGCGCTATGGCGACGCGGGATTTAACCGTCGCCAATGCCAAACGGGTTATCTTGCGCGAAACGGGCGTCGGCTTTTTGAACGGGATGGTTTATGGCTCCTTAATGGGCGTCATTGGGTATTTGTGGTTTGATTCCGCTGCCTTAGGGCTCGTTCTGATGGTGGCGATGTGGCTCAATCTGGTGGTGGCGGGCTGCGCGGGGATCGTTATTCCTGTCCTGCTGGAACGGGTGAAGCTTGATCCGGCGCTGGCGTCCGCTCCCTTGGTAACAACCGTCACAGATGTGGTTGGATTTTTTGCATTCCTGAAACTGGCGCAATGGGTGCTGTTATGAGCATGGCTGATTTGACAGTGATCAAAGCCGCTGCCCGCAAAGCCGCCTTTGAGCGGCGCAAACAGGCGCATGGGGCGGGGCTGGATGCCGCCGCGCAGCAAAATCTGGCCGCATTCCTTGCCCCATATGCTGACTCCACGCTGTCGGGCTATATGCCGATCCGCACCGAAGTTGATCCGCGTCCGGTCATGGCAGCCCATCGCGGCCGCGTTGGCGTGCCGGTGATCCTTAGTGCAAATCAGCCTTTGGTATTTCATCAGTGGCAGCCAGAGTGCGAGATGAAAGAAGGGGCCTTCGGTGCGCAGATTCCGGCCATTGAAACGGAAATCATTCCAGATGTTCTGATCGTGCCTTTGCTGGCGTTTGATCGCAACGGCGGGCGTTTGGGGTATGGCGGCGGGTTTTATGATCGCACCCTTGAAGGTTTGCGCCAACGGGGCCCTGTGACCGCCATCGGCTTTGCCTATAACGCGCAGCAGGCAGAGGCGCTTCCGCTAGAGCCGACCGATCAACCGCTTGATGCGATTGTGACAGATGCGGGTGTTCTGCGATTCTAAGCTTGTGAAACAGGACATCCCGTCCTAGCAAGGCCATATGAAGATACTTTTCCTAGGTGATGTGGTCGGTCGTAGTGGTCGGGCCGCCATAAAGTCCCAACTGCCGAAACTCCGTCAGGATTGGGGACTCGATTTTATTGTGGTTAATGGCGAAAATGCCACCAGCGGGAATGGTCTCTCACCGGCCCATGCCAAGGAAATACTGGAGGCCGGTGCGGATTGTATCACGCTTGGCGATCACGCCTTTGATCAGCGCGATATGCTGACGTTCATCGAGCAGGAACCCCGTATTATCCGCCCGTTGAATTTTTCCAAAGCCGCGCCTGGCAAAGGGGCACGGCTGTTCAAGGCAACAGGCGGGCGTAAGATTTTGGTCGCGCAGGTGCTGGGGCAGGTCTTTATGAAACGCCCCTTTGATGATCCGTTCTCGGCTGTTGAACAGGTCCTGAAGGCGCATCCGCTCGGCGGCTTGGCGCAGGCCAGCCTGCTGGATGTCCACTGCGAGGCGACGTCGGAAAAGATGGGGATGGGGCATTGGGTGGATGGCAAGGTCAGTGTCTGCGTTGGCACCCACACCCATGTGCCAACTGGTGATGCGCAAATCCTGCCCAAAGGCACAGCGTTTCAGGGCGATGCTGGCATGTGCGGGGATTATAACTCGGTGATCGGTATGGAACCGGCAGAGCCCCTGCGCCGCTTTGTCACCGGCATGGGCAAGGGGCGGTTTACCCCTGCCACAGGCGAGGCCACGCTGTCGGGGCTTTATACGGAAACTGACGACCGCACCGGCAAAGCCACCCGCGTAAAGATGATCCGCGTGGGCGGGCGGCTAGAGCAATCCACACCCTAGGGTTGCCTTCGGATTTTGCTTTCCTGCAAGTGTCGCTGGAAATAACGGTCCGGTCGTGCGGAAAAGCTTGCTGTGGCGGATGCAGTAGGGGAAAAGAAGCATAGTTTATTAGAGCTTAGATCAATATGACCCTCTTTGCGTTTTCCCCATTCATTCAAGCCATGATCAGCCTTGCCGTGGTTGCGGTGATGTTCGCGCTGTTTCTGAGTGAGAAATTCCCGACAGAGGTTGTGGCGATCGGCGGTGTTGCCAGCCTTTTGGTGCTGGGCGTGCTGCCGTATCAGGATGCGCTGGTGGTGCTCTCAAACCCCGCCCCTTGGACGATTGCCTGTATGTTCATCATCATGGGGGCACTGGTGCGCACCGGTGCCTTGGACTGGTTTACTCAGATAGCCGAACGCAATGCCGATAAACGCCCGAAAACCGCAGTTGGTGCGCTGATTTCATTCGTTGTTGTAGCCTCGGCTGTGGTGTCGAATACACCGGTCGTGGTGGTGATGATCCCGGTTTTTGTGCAGCTGGCCAATCGTTTGGGAGTCACGGCCTCCAAGCTGCTGATTCCGTTGTCTTATGCCGCGATTATGGGCGGCACGCTGACCTTGATCGGGACCTCGACCAACCTGTTAGTGGATGGCGTCGCCCGCGCGCAGGGGCTGGAGGCCTTCTCGATTTTTGAGGTTACGCCTTTGGGTCTTGCCGTCGTTGCTTACGGGATGTTGTATCTCTATTTTCTCGGGCCAAAGCTGCTGCCAGAACGCTCTTCGATGGCAAACCTGCTGTCCACGCGGGCCAAGATGAAGTTTTTCACTGAAGTGGCTGTGCCCGAAGAGTCTGCACTGATTGGGCAATCTGTGACGCAGGTCGATTTGTTCAAACGCGACGGGGTGCGGTTGGTCGATGTCTTGCGCGGGGATGCATCTTTGCGGCGGGATCTGAAATCTGTGTCGCTTCAGGCAGGGGACCGCGTGGTTTTGCGGACCGAAATGACTGAGCTGCTCGGCTTGCAGAAATCAAAAGACGTGGCAATGGTAGACAAGTTGTCTTCCGTGCAGACCTCTACCGTCGAAGTGCTTATTACACCCGGTTGCCGGATGATTGGCCGCTCCCTTGGTAGTCTGCGTTTGCGCCGCCGCTACGGGGTTTATCCGTTGGCAGTGCATCGCCGAAACCAGAACATCGGGCGGCAGTTGGATGATCTGGTGGTGCGCGTGGGGGATACTTTGCTGGTGGAAGGGGCCCCGGAAGATATTCAACGCCTTGCCAGCGATATGGGATTGGTGGATATTTCCAAACCGTCTGAACGTGCATTTCGGCGCAGCCATGCCCCCATCGCGTTGGCCGCGCTCGTCGGGATCGTCGCCCTTGCCGGTCTGGGGCTGGCCCCCATTCTGGCCCTGTCGATTGTTGCTGTGGCCGTCGTGTTGCTAACCGGGTGCATTGATGCCGAGGAAGCCTTTTCCTTTATCGACGGTCGGCTCTTGGCGCTGATCTTTTCGATGCTGGCTATTGGTGTCGCTCTGGAGAATTCAGGGGCTGTCAGCCTGATTGTAAATGGCATTGCGCCGGCCCTGGCGCAGTTGCCGCCCTTCTTGATTATTTGGGCGATTTATCTGTTGACCTCGGTACTGACCGAACTGGTGTCCAATAATGCCGTGGCAGTTGTCGTGACCCCGATTGCGATTGGTCTGGCCCAAGCCATGGGTATTGATCCGCGCCCCTTGGTGATTGCAGTTATGGTTGCCGCCTCGGCGAGCTTTGCCACCCCCATCGGGTATCAGACCAATATGATGGTCTATGGTCCGGGCGGGTATAAGTTCACCGACTTCCTGAAGGTCGGTATTCCGCTTAATCTCACGATGGGCATGCTGGTTTCGGCTTTGATTCCCCTGATCTGGCCTCTCTAGCGCGCGCTGGCCTTGCAGGTTGGCTTTGCCTTGTCATATAGAGGCCCAAAGCACAGACACAGGTTGGAGAATACCGATGGCAGGCCATTCCAAATGGGCCAATATCCAGCACCGCAAAGGGCGGCAGGATAAGGCTCGATCAAAACTGTTTTCGAAACTGGCAAAAGAAATCACCGTTGCGGCAAAAATGGGCGACCCGGACCCCGACAATAACCCGCGCCTGCGCCTTGCGGTGAAAGAGGCTAAATCGCAATCCGTGCCCAAGGATGTGATTGATCGCGCGATCAAGAAATCCCAGGGCGGAGATGCGGAAAACTACGATGAGATCCGCTACGAAGGCTATGGCCCTAACGGCGTGGCGGTGATTGTCGAGACGATGACCGACAACCGCAATCGGACGGCCTCGACCGTGCGCTCGACGTTTTCCAAAAATGGTGGCAACCTTGGTGAGACCGGTTCGGTCTCTTTCATGTTTGAACGCAAGGGAGAGGTCACCTATCCGGCTGCCGTTGGCGATGCGGATACGGTGATGATGGCTGCGATTGAGGCCGGTGCCGAGGATGTTGAAAGCTCTGAAGAGGGCCATTCGATTTATTGCGCCGATACTGACCTGAACGATGTGTCTACCGCTCTTGAGGCCGAATTAGGGGAATCTGACTCCACCAAGCTGATTTGGAAGCCCACAACCTCGACCGAGCTGGATCTTGAGGGCATGCAAAAGCTGATGAAGCTGATTGATGCGCTGGAAGATGACGATGACGTGCAACGCGTTACCGCCAACTTTGAAGCCTCTGACGAGGTTATGGAGCAACTCTGATCCCGCGGGGCGCTGCGCACCAGATTTTATGCCTCCGGCGGGGATATTTCAGGAACAAAGTGAGGCTTTCATTTTGATCCTAAATATCCCGGGGGAGCCACCCGACAGGGTGGCGGGGGCAGCGCCCCGATCCCCCTTTGTGCTAGGTGCTTGTCCTGCCTCTGTCATGGTCCTATAAGCTGCAGTTGAAATGACCTATCTGGCGATCATTATTCGAATTATATCCCCGGCGCTCTGAAGCAAGAGACGCCGGGCAAAGGTGTATGGAGACCCTTCCACGCCGACTTTGAAACTGATCCCTTCCTTCTTTGTCAAACAGGATATCCGGACAATGAGCGCCGAAACCGTTGATTACAAAACCACTCTGAATCTCCCTAAAACCGATTTTCCCATGCGCGCCGGTCTGCCCAAACGCGAGCCCGGCTGGCTGGAACGCTGGGCGCAGATCGGGGTTTATGACCGTTTGCGCGAAAAGGCGGATCGCACGCCTTTTACCCTGCATGACGGCCCGCCCTATGCGAATGGTCATTTGCACATCGGTCATGCGTTGAACAAAACCATCAAGGACATGATCGTGCGCTCCCATCAGATGATGGGGTTTGACGCGCGCTATGTGCCGGGTTGGGATTGCCACGGATTGCCCATCGAGTGGAAAATCGAGGAACAATACCGCCAAAAGGGCAAAGACAAAGACGACGTTGATGTCGTTGATTTTCGTCAGGAATGCCGCAAGTTTGCCGAGGGCTGGGTGGATATCCAGCGCGAGGAATTTAAACGCCTTGGCATCACCGGCAATTGGGATGATCCCTATTTGACAATGAACTTCCACGCCGAGGCTGTCATCGCCGAGGAGTTCATGAAATTCCTGATGAACGGTACGCTTTATCAGGGGTCCAAACCCGTGATGTGGTCGCCGGTTGAAAAAACCGCGCTGGCTGAGGCCGAGATCGAATACCACGACCACCAAAGCCACACGATCTGGGTGCCGTTCAAAATCACCCAAGGTCCCGAGGCGCTGAAAGATGCGCGTCCGGTGATCTGGACGACGACTCCTTGGACGATTCCGTCCAATAAAGCGATCTGTTATAATCCGAAAATCAGCTATGGCGTCTATGAGGCTACTGACCGGCCCGAAGAATGCTGGGTCAATGTTGGTGAAAAATTCCTGTTGGCAGACGCGCTGGCTGAACAAGTGTTCACAGCGGCGCGCTTGACGCCAGACATGTACACGCGCGTTGCCGATGTAACGGCAGATGATCTGGCGCAGCTGGTATGTGAGCACCCCTTTAACGGCATCGACGGGGCAGATGGCTTCTGGGACTATGAGGTTCCGATGCTGGATGGCGATCACGTCACCGATGATGCGGGAACGGGTTTTGTACACACCGCGCCTTCGCACGGGGCCGATGACTATGAGGTCTTTGTCAAACGCAACTGGATCGACCGGATGACCCATAATGTGGGTGAAGAGTCCGAATTCCTGCCCCATGTGCCGTTCTTTGCCGGACTTGAAGTGTTCAACCGCAAGGGCAAAGAGGGCAAAGCCAACCCTGCCGTGATCGCCAAGCTGGTCGAGGCGGGCGGCATCATTGCGCGAGGACGTGTTAAACACAGCTATCCGCACAGCTGGCGCTCCAAAGCACCGGTGATCTTCCGCAATACCCCACAGTGGTTTGCCAGTGTCGATAAGGCGGTTGGCGACGGGCAGGACACCTATGGCACCTCGATCCGTGAACGTGCGCTGCGTAGCATTGACGAGCTGGTCAAATGGTGGCCGCAAACTGGCCGCAACCGCTTGTATTCTATGATCGAATCCCGTCCCGACTGGGTTTTGTCCCGTCAGCGGGCCTGGGGCGTACCTCTGACCTGTTTTGTCAAAAAAGGCGCATTACCCACAGATGCCGATTTCTTGCTGCGCGATCCGGCGGTGAATGCGCGGATTTCGGAAGCGTTTGAAGTCGAAGGGGCCGATGCATGGTATGCCGAGGGCGCAAAAGAGCGTTTCCTTGGCGGCGATCATGATGCGGATGCCTATGAGCAGGTCTTTGATGTGTTGGATGTGTGGTTTGATTCCGGCTCCACCCATGCCTTTGTGCTGCGGGACCGTGAAGATGGCACAAAGGACGGCATTGCTGATGTCTATATGGAAGGCACCGACCAGCACCGTGGTTGGTTCCATTCCTCGATGTTGCAGGCCTGTGGCACCAAGGGCCGCGCGCCTTATCGCAATGTGGTGACCCACGGGTTTACGCTGGATGCGAAGGGCAACAAGATGTCCAAATCGCTCGGCAATACCATTGTGCCCGAAAAAATCGTGCAGCAATATGGTGCGGATATCCTGCGTCTTTGGGTGGCGCAGACCGATTACACCTCGGATCAGCGGATCGGGCCGGAAATCCTGAAAGGGGTAGCCGATAGCTATCGCCGGTTGCGCAATACCATGCGTTTCATGTTGGGGTCTTTGTCCGATTTCACCGAAGCGGATCGGGTTGCGCCGGCGGATATGCCAGAGCTGGAACGCTTGGTGCTCCATCGGGTCGCGGAACTGGATGCACAGGTGCGCAAGGGCTATGCCGAGTTTGATTTCAACGCGGTTTGGCAGGCGGTCTTTACCTTTGCCACGGTCGATCTGTCGGCCTTCTATTTCGACATTCGCAAGGATGCGCTGTATTGCGATGGCGATACCGTTAACCGCCGTGCGGCGCGCACGGTGCTGGATATTCTGCACCGTCGTCTGACCACATGGCTGGCGCCGATCCTTGTGTTCACCATGGAAGAGGTCTGGCTGGAGCGCTTCCCCGGCGATGACAGCTCTGTGCATTTGACCGATTTCCCCGACACACCAAGCGACTGGCTGGATGCGGAACTGGCGGCGAAATGGGCCAATGTGCGCAAAGTGCGCCGCGTTGTCACGGCCGCGTTGGAAATCCAGCGGACCGAAAAAGTCATTGGGGCGTCGCTTGAGGCGGCACCGGTGGTGCATGTGGCCGATGCTGACGTTCTGGCGGCGCTTCAATCGGTACCGTTTGAGGATATCTGCATCACTTCGGGGCTGTCCCTGACACAAGATGCAAGCCCCGATGAGGCCTTCCGCATGCCCGAAGTGGACGGGGTCGGCGTTGTCTTTGAAAAGGCCGACGGCGCAAAATGCCAGCGTTGCTGGAAGATCCTGCCGGATGTCGGGACTCATAAACATGAGGGCACCTGTGGCCGCTGTGATAGCGCGCTCGGCTAAAGCCTGATGTCATGCTGAAATACTGGGCTGCCCGTTCCCTCGGGTGGCCCTATTTGTTTTCGCGGCGGAGCTCTTGCAATAGGGCGCGCGGGCGGTCACCTTTGGGCTGAGCGTAGCAGCTGGCAATCCGCGGGGGAGCGATGACAGAACGCATTCAGATATATGAGGTTGGCCCCAGAGACGGCTTGCAGAATGAAACGGTGTTGATCCCGACATCGGCCAAGATTGCGCTGATCGACTGCCTGTCCCAAGCCGGTTTCCAAAAGATTGAAGCCACAAGTTTTGTCTCGCCAAAATGGGTGCCGCAATTGGCCGATGCTGCCGAGGTCATGCGCGGGATTACCCGCAAGGCCGGTGTAGATTATGCCGCTTTAACGCCCAACATCAAAGGCTTGCAGGGCGCAGTTGACGCGAAAGCGGATGAGGTGGCGATTTTTGGATCGGCGTCGGAAAGCTTTAGCCAGAAGAATATCAACTGCTCTGTTGATGAAAGTCTGGCACGGTTTCATGCGGTCATGGCTGAGGCCAAGCGCAATGATCTGCCGGTGCGCGGCTATGTCTCTTGTGTGATTGCCTGCCCTTATGAAGGGGCAATTGATCCGCTGGCGGTGCAGCGCGTTGCCAGAGGTTTGTTGGATATGGGCTGCTATGAGGTCTCGCTGGGCGATACCATTGGTGCAGGCACACCTGCCTCTGTCGCAGCGATGATAAAAGCGGTGGCTAAGGCCGTGCCGACCGCCAAGCTTGCGGGTCATTTTCATGACACCCGTGGCAATGCGATTGCCAATGTGCAGGCTGCTGTGGCGCAGGGCCTCCGTGTTTTTGATAGCGCCATTGGCGGCCTTGGCGGGTGCCCCTATGCCCCTGGTGCGCAGGGCAATGTGTCGACACTGGCCGTGTATGATGCGCTGACGGGGGCGGGGTTTGAAACCGGTCTGGCACGCGCGCAACTGTTAAAGGCAGAGGCGCTGGTTGCGCAAATCGCAGCGGATGCGGCAGAAAAGGAAATCCCATGAGCACAGAAACCATTGATCTGACCATTGATGCGCGGGGAGTGGCTTTTGTGACGCTGCAGCGGCCCGAGAAGCACAACGCGCTGAATGCGCTGATGATCAAAGAGCTCACGCAGATGGCGCAGCATCTGGGGCAGGCGCAAACAGTGCGCGTTGTGGTGTTGGCCGGAGCGGGCAAGTCCTTTTGCGCAGGGGGCGATCTTGGCTGGATGAAAGAGACCATGGCCAAGGATCGCACCGGAAAGATGGCGCAGGCAGAGGCGCTTGCGGCGATGCTGGGGGCGTGGAACAACCTGCCCAAACCGGTGGTCGCACAGGTCCATGGTGCCGTCTATGGGGGCGGCGTGGGGCTACTGTCGGTTTGCGATATCATTGTCGCGGCAGAAGACACGCGCTTTGCCCTGACCGAAACGCGACTGGGGTTGATTCCGGCGACGATTGGCCCGTTTGTGGTGGCGCGGTTGGGGCAATCCTTTGCCCGACAAGTGTTTTTCAATTCCAAACCCTTTACAGCGGATTTGCTCTATCGGGCCGGATTGGTGGCGCATATCTGCCCGCTGGATGACTTGCCCGATGCAGTAGAGGCCGAGGTTCTGGCGTTGCTGCAATGCGCGCCGGGGGCGGTGGCGCAAGCCAAGGCGCTGTGTTTGTCCTTGGCGGGTGTGAATCCCATCACAGCGGCAAAGCGGACGGCAGGCGCTTTGGCCGATTGTTGGGAAACCACAGAGACGCGGGATGGAATTGAAGCGTTTTTTGCCAAGAAAACACCGCCGTGGCGTCAAGACAGCTAACGCGCCAACAGCGTCCAAAGTGATGCGGTGGCGCTTTTAGTCCATCACCAGATCAAAGGCGGCAGCAGGATAGTCTTGGCCGTTGATCCGAAGCGCAACGGTTTGCTGGCCCGCATGATAGACGCGGGTTGTGATCGGGCGGATGGCGTGTCGGCGTTCGATATGCAGGCTCTGGCCTGCCGCCAGTGTGACCTGCTTTAGCTTGAACACTTTCGGGGCAAGGCTGCCATTGGCTTTGCGAAACTGGACGACGTAATCGATGATGAGTTTTTGATCGCTCTCAGCGGTAGAAATAATGCGGCTTTCAAAAACCAGATCGCTGCCGAACTGCACCTGCGGTGTATTGATGATATTGGCAGAGACTTCGATTTGAGGGGGCTTGACCCCAAACGCCGCCAGCGCTTCGGCGTGGCCCTGTTTGATCAAGGTGCGGCAGGCGTGGCGCAGCAGCCTTTCGCGGTTATGGTCTGCCCCCTGCATCCAATCTTGGGCAAGCGTGGCGATCGTATCGGGGTGGTCCTTGGCAATATCATTCAGGTTATTGGCCACAGAGCGGCGCACGTATTCCTCTGGATCATCGCGCAAAGCCATTAGGATCGGCAGCAGCGGCGTCGGGTTGGCGACCAAGGCCTGCAGGCGCATCCCCCAAGGCAGGCGTGGGCGCGTACCTTCAGAGACCAGTCTGCGCACATGCATATTCGGGTCACGAGCCCAGCTTGCGATGGTCCGCAGCGCGCGGTCGGGGTCAGCGGCAATAAAGGGGCGCACATCAAATTCTGCCGTGCCGCGTTTGGTCATTTCGCGCAACAAGGCAAGTGCTTCGTCAAAATGCGCCAGATCATGCTGCCCCACCACCATGGTCAGCGGATATATCCCCCAGCCGCACAGCCCCTCGGGCCCGCTGTCGCGCATGGCACTGTCATGGTCATTGGGGTGCAGGCAGGCGGTCAGGATGCGGCGTCGCTCCGGGAAAGAGGCGGGCAGGGCGGCGTGAACATGGTCCGCGATCAACGCGGCCCGTTGTTTCAATTCAAGGTCAGGTAGTTGCGCCACAATCGGGCTGGCAAAACGCTGGGCATCAAAGCCGTCCATATGGCGGTTCAAATGATAGCCGATATGCCCCACCAATTCTGGTGACATCAGGTTCTTGAAGGGTTCCATTGTGGCTCCGTGCCTTTAGATTTTGGCATATTGAGCGCAATTTCTGCGCCTGTTCAAGGCGGTAAGCAGACCTCTGCTGACACCCTGTGTCAGGGGCGTTCGATGACGCCGATTTCATCGAGGATTTTTTCGATCCCGGCCAGCGGATTTGGGCCAGCTTTGGCTTTGATGGCATCAAAGCGCAGACGCAGCGCCTCTTTTTCCTTTCCCTTACAATCATTCCATGGGCGACCCTGCAGCCCCATGACCATCGCATAGTATCCGATGAAATGCGGCCGCGAGCCTGCGATTAATAACCGGCGGTAAGCTTCATCAGGGCCCATGTCGATCAGCGCCTCCGCTGAGGTAATCCCTGCGCGTGCAAAAGAGGCATCCGAAGCCGGGCCAAGATTTCTAATGCTGGAAACGGGTTTGGACATCGGATCCTCTGAGGAGTTTTGTCTGAAATTTATCGTGCTGTTGGCCAAATGCAATGCAGCAATTTCACCGGCTGTATTCCGAAGGGCAGGCGATGTTGGATGCGCGGACGGCGTAAAGAGGGCTGCTTGGATTGGTAAGGGGGGCTATTCCCGAAATAGACGGGAACCGGCTTTCGACAGCTCCCGTCTGGGTAATAGAAGAGGTTTTTCCACGTTGGGGATCAATACGTATCGAAAAAACCGGTGGACAACGCCCGATGCAGAACCGCTTGGGGATAATAAAAAGGCCCAACATCAGGTGGGTTTGGCACTCACTCCATTCCCGAATTGCCACCGAATCCACCCTATCTGTTCAGCCGTCCACGGGCAAGACTTCTTTGGAAACGCCGATTTAGAGGCCTGAAGCGATGTTTCAGACCCTTGATATGCGTCAAAGCGGTAGCCGACAGATGGTTGTAAGTTTCAAGCTGAATTCGCAACAAAGAGGACAGCGCTTTATGCAAGGGACGACCGCAAAACTAACCGAGGTGAAAACCGAAGCCGTTCAGAAACCGGAAGGCCAGCGCCAGAACGTGTTTGAAACCGGTGAATACCCCTATGAACTCAAAATGTCGCGGAGCGATTACGAGGCGCAAAAAGCCCAGTTGCAGGCGGAATTGCTAAAGGTGCAGCATTGGGCTACTGAAACCGGCCAGAAATTTGTGCTGTTGTTCGAAGGTCGGGATGCGGCGGGCAAGGGCGGCACCATCAAACGCTTTATGGAGCATTTGAACCCGCGAGAGGCCCGTGTGGTGGCGTTGAATAAACCTTCGGATCAGGAACGTGGTCAGTGGTTTTTCCAGCGTTATATCCAAGAGCTGCCGACCAAGGGCGAAATGGTTTTTTATGACCGCAGCTGGTATAATCGGGCCGGTGTGGAACGGGTGATGAATTTCTGTGATCCGACAGAATATCTGGAGTTCATGCGCCAGACGCCGGAATTTGAGCGTATGTTGGTGCGCTCGGGAATCCGGCTGTATAAATACTGGTTCTCGGTCACTCGTGATGAACAGCTCCGCCGGTTTGAATCCCGTCGCGACGATCCGCTAAAGCGCTGGAAGCTGTCGCCGGTTGATTTGGCCTCTCTGGATAAATGGGATGATTACACAGAGGCCAAAGAGGCGATGTTCTTTTACTCTGATACCGCGGATGCGCCGTGGACGATTATCAAGTCCAACGACAAGAAACGGGCGCGGATCAATTGTATGCGGCATTTCCTGTCGACCCTGGACTATCCGGACCGCGATGATGAAATCGTTGGTCATCCTGATCCGCTTATTGTCGGGGCCGCAGGTCATGTGGTGCATAAAAACGAACATATCCTTGGCCGCGCCCTGCATCCCGACAGCCGCAGCAAAAGCGAATAGTCTTTTATAAGCAACAGGCCTTCTTGCAAGGTTACCGGTGCACGGCAAGATGATCCTTGCCGTGTTTCATCAACTCGCCTAATGGGGATTGATGAGCAATATACGCCCCATCCCAGAGCACCTGCGTGCAATCCTTGTCCTTGGTATGCCCTTGATCGGCTCTCACCTCGCCAATCTTGCGATCGGGGTGACGGATACCATCATGATGGGCTGGTACGGAATCGAGGAACTGGCGGCGGTTGTTCTGGCCTCGACATTGTATTTTGTCATCTTCATTTTTGGCAGTGGTTTTGCCATGGCCGTCATGCCGATGGTGGCGGAAGCGTCTGAAAATGATGACGACCAAGAGGTGCGCCGCGCTTCACGCATGGGCATGTGGCTTTCGGTGTTTTACGGCTTTCTGGTTTTGCCGCTGTTCTGGTATTCCGGTCAGCTTCTGCTGGCTTTGGGGCAAGGCGAAACGCTTTCGGAATATGGCAAAGGCTATCTGCGGCTTGTCGGATTCGCGATTTTCCCCGCCCTTTTGACCATGGTTTTCAAGAGCTTTCTATCGGGGCTTGAGCGCACGCAGTTTATCCTTTGGGCGTCGGTCTGTACGGCGGTGCTTAACGGGTTTCTCAACTGGGTGCTGATCTTTGGCAATCTCGGCGCGCCCGAAATGGGCGTCAACGGCGCCGCACTAGCGTCGTTGATCTCGCAAATAACGGCCTTTGTCGCCTTTGGGACCTATGTCTGGCTGGCCCCGAGTTTTCGCCGGTTTTCCCTGTTTCAACGCATCTGGCGGCGCGACTCAGAGGCCTTGCAGCGGGTGTTCAAGCTGGGCTGGCCGATATCGGTGACATTGCTGGCCGAGGTCGGTCTGTTTTCGGCAGCGGCGGTAATGGTGGGCTGGATCGGGACCAAAGAAGTGGCCGCCCACGGGATCGCCTTGCAGGTTTCCTCGGCAACCTTTCTGGTGCATCTGGGCCTGTCCAATGCCGCCACCATCCGCGCAGGCCGTGCCCTCGGGCGCAAGGAAATTGACGATCTGGCGCGGGGCGGGATGACGGTTTTTGTCCTGTCGCTGATCTTTTCGCTGATCACTGTCGTGGTGTTTTTCACCTTTCCCGAAGAAATCACCGGTCTGTTCCTGTCGCCGGATAATCCGGACCGCAGTTTGATTATTCCGATGGCCTCAACCTTGCTGCTGATTTCGGGGCTGTTCCAGCTGGTGGATGGCGCTCAGGTGATCGGGCTTGGCCTGCTGCGCGGGGTTCAAGATACCAGATCCCCGATGATCATCGCCGCCTTTAGCTATTGGGGTGTGGGCATGTCGGCCAGCTATATCCTGGGCTTCCCGCTGGGCTATGGCACAGAGGGCATCTGGTTCGGGCTGGTGATCGGGTTGGCGATTGCGGCGGTCTTGCTGCATCTGCGGTTCTGGAAAAAGACCTTGCCGGATCTGCGCACAACCCCGCCGGGAGCAGCTAAAGCCCCGCATATCTGACCTGATGTCAAAACCGGATCAACACAAGGCTACGCGGGGTGAATGGTCTAGGAATTGCGCTTCATCAGCCGATCGGCTTTTTTCTGGACCAGCACCGAGCGCAGATCGTGCATGGCCAGCAGGAGCGGGTCTGTGACCGCTTCGAGGTCATCGTCCTCGGCTTTGGATTGCACCCAATGGGTTGTGGTGTTCAGATAGTCCACCGCCCGCAGGATATCGTCGATATCGCGCTTGGCCAGCAGTTTACGCCGCTCAATGATCCAGTCGGTGATGACCTCGGTGTCTTTGTCGGTCAGCTGATAGCTGCCCTGCGGCTTGATTTGCCCGTTTTTCACATGCGCCATGGCGATCTGGTTCATCTCGATCCGGCGCTGGCGGTTTTCAGTATCTACTTTAAAAACCGTTGCGCCGTTTTCGCGAATGCGAAAGTAGTATTCGGGTAACTCTGCCGACATATATACCTCTTACTTCAACCCTGCGCAGAACCGCTGAATCCGTTCACAAGCCTCTTTCAGGGCCGTATCCGAGGTAGCGTAGCTTACCCGGAAGTTTGGCGAAAGCCCGAAGGCCGCGCCAAAAACCACCGCAACGCCGGTTTCTTCCAGCAGGGCAGAGGCAAAGGCCTCATCTGTGTCGATCAGCGTGCCCGCCTTCGAGGTTTTACCAATACAATCGGCAATGGACGGGTAGACATAAAAGGCCCCGTCCGGTGTTGGGCAGTTGATGCCTTTGGCCTCGTTCAACATCGAGACCACCAGATCACGGCGACGCATGAACATCTTGTTGTTTGCAGGGATGTAATCCTGTGGGCCGTTCAGGGCTTCGACGGCGGCCCATTGGCTAATCGTGCAGGGGTTAGAGGTCGATTGGCTCTGGATTTTGCGCATGGCGGCAATCAGCGCAACAGGGCCGGCGGCATATCCGATGCGCCAGCCGGTCATCGCATAGGCTTTGGACACGCCATTTACCGTCAGGGTGCGTTCATAGAGGGCCGGTTCAACTTCGGCAGGGGTGCAGAATTCGAAATCACCAAAGGCCAGATGTTCATACATGTCATCGGTCATCACCCAGACATGGGGATGACGAACAAGCACATCGGTCAGGGCTTTCAATTCATCCCGGCTATAGCCTGCTCCGGTCGGGTTGGAGGGGGAATTAAAGATCAGCCATTTGGTTTTGGGCGTGATCGCGGCCTCAAGCTGTGCGGGGGTCATTTTGAAACCGGTTTCGATCCCGGCTTCGACCACCACCGGTGTGCCACCAGCCAAGAGCACCATATCTGGATAGCTTACCCAGTAGGGGGCCGGTACAATCACCTCGTCGCCCGGATTCATCGTCGCCATCAAAGCATTATAGAGCACCTGTTTGCCGCCCCCCGAAACCGAGACCTGTGCCGGGGTATAGCTCAGCCCGTTGTCGCGCTGGAATTTGTCGCAAATCGCCTGTTTCAATTCCGCGATACCATCAGGGGCGGTGTATTTGGTCTTGCCCGCTGCAATCGCGGCGCGGGCGGCGTCCTTGATGTTTTCCGGCGTGTCGAAATCCGGCTCTCCGGCGCCCAGACCAATGATGTCATGCCCCTGCGCTTTCAGCTCAGCGGCTTTGGTTGTGACCGCAATCGTGGGCGAAGGTTTAACGCGGTCAAGTGTCGCGGAAAGGAATGTCATTGCGTGCTCCGGTTTGAATCTGGCCTGTCATGTCTTAGGGTGCGCCTAACGGCCAATCAAGCGGCCTTTGAGCAATGGAGAGATCAATGACAGACCTGTCGCAAGCAGAAGACAGTTGGTTCGGTGCCGAAAGTGCAACCTTCGGAGATCGTGTCGCTGGTGCGCGCGAAGCGATGGGCATGAGTCAGGCCGATCTTTCTAAACGCCTTGGGGTCAAGCTGAAGACCATCCGTGTCTGGGAGGATGATCTGGAAGAGCCGCGCGCCAACAAGCTGCAATTGCTGGCGGGCATGTTGAATGTCTCCATGTCGTGGTTGTTGACCGGCGAAGGCGACGGGCTGAACGGACCGGCGGATCAGGCTGAACTACCGGCTGATGTGGCAGATTTGCTGTCGGAAATCCGTAAGATCAAAGTCAGTATGAGCCAGACCGCGGACCGATTGGGGCAAATGGAAAAACGGCTGCGGGCCACGCTGAAGGATGACGTCTGATGGTGGAAACACAGGAAGCCCGCATCAAGCGAATGCAAATGCGGTCGTGGCGACGCGGCATGAAGGAAATGGACATCGTTCTGGGGCCGTTTTCGGATACGGAACTCGTTCATCTGCAAGAGGATGATCTGCTGCTTTATGATCGGCTGTTGTCGGAAAACGACCAGGATTTGCTCAGCTGGTTGGTTGGCCAGACCCCGACTCCGATCGAATATCTGGACCTGATGACGATTATTTCACGCCACGCGCGCGGTGAAACAGCAAGTTTTTAAAGGTTTTGAACAGATTTTTCCGCGATTAACGCAATGTTGGTTTTTTGCGGTGATTCTCTTCGCTAACGCAGCAAGCGGCGGAGAGAATTATGACGATGCACAACAGTGTGGATGTACCCGGATCACAGGGATTTATAACAGGTTACCTTGAGGCGCTCGCCTTGGTGGAAAGGCTTCATCGCCTTTTACTGGATGTCATCAAGGATGAGTTTGAGCGGGTTGGCATCCTTGAGATCAACGCTGTGCAGGCGCTTTTACTGTTCAACATCGGTGAAAATGAAGTCACGGCAGGCGAGTTGAAAAGCCGGGGTTATTACCAAGGCTCCAATGTGTCGTATAACCTGAAAAAACTGGTCGAAATGGGGTTTATGCACCATCAACGCTGTGAGGTAGATCGGCGATCGGTGCGGGTGCGCCTGACGGACAAAGGGCGTGAAATCCGCGATATCGTGGGGCGCCTGTTCGCGCGCCATGCCGATGGGTTGCAATCAAAAGGGGTATTGGGGCCGGATGGTATCGAAAGCATCAATATTTCGTTGCGTCGGGTGGAGCGGTATTGGGGCGATCAGATCCGATACATCTATTAGCGCTGCGCCACATCGCGCGCAGTGGTGCGGGCAGTTAAACCGGTTCTGCTTTTCGGGGTGCGAACGGTGAGGCTACCGATAACAAGGACCTCTAATTCACGAATCAATTTGCGGGTCATCGCGGCTTGGAAATCTTCAAATCCCAAGGCGATTTCGACAAAAGCATCGGGGCCTTTGATAACTTGGGACTGGTAATACGTAACCAAAGATCCGAAATCGGCACTGCCGGAGCGGGTGCTCCCGGTTTCTGTGTCGCCGATGACCAGCCCGTTAATGGTTACATCCGACAGATCCGCCGATTGACGGGCGGTCTCGGGTGGGGGCCAGTCGTTGTTTTGCCCATCGCCGGATAGATCCAGCGTCCTGCGCCAACAGCTGGGCACTTGGTCAAAGTAGTCACCGGCGGCGGCCATGGCTGCGCCAATTCCAGTGGTGCCGGGGGGTGGTCGGTCGGATTGCTGCATCAGGATTTCGGAGGTTTCAGCAATAGCAGACGCATCTGAAAGGGCGCGCCAATCGACTAAAACACGCTGATATCTGGCACCGCTCCATTCAAAGACCAGCAGAAAAACCGGAATTTCTGGTGTCTGCAGCAGCGCCTCTTGAACCGAAGGGTCCCGCAGCGCCCCTGCCACACCTTGCATTTGCAATTGATATTCCGCCTGATCGACAGAACCTGACACATCCAGCCCAAGGGCCAACGCTTGTCGGCAGGGTTGGGCGGCGGCACTTGTACCGCCCCCCATGCCCAATACCAGACTGAAAAGGATTGTTTTCAGCAGTGGGCTTACCAATGACCGGTATTTCCCATGCTCGCCCAAGGCTCTGCCGGTGCTTTGGACTCACCCTTTTGCAGCAGTTCGATCGAGATATTATCCGGAGAACGCACAAAGGCCATCCGCCCATCGCGCGGTGGGCGGTTGATCACCACGCCATTGTCCATCAGATGCTGGCAGGTGGCGTAAATATCATCGACCTCATAGGCGAGATGGCCAAAATGGCGACCGTCGCTGGGCAAGCCATCGTCTCCGTCCCAATTATAGGTCAGCTCTACCGGGCATTCCTCTTGGCCTTCCGGAGCCATAAAAATCAACGAAAAGCGGCCCCCGTCATTGTCGTGGCGCCGCGTTTCTTTCAGGCCCAGCAATGCGTAAAAGTCCATGCTGGCCTCAAGGTCTTTGACCCGTACCATTGTATGTAGATATTTCAGTCCCATTTCCCTCTCCCTTGCGGATACCGGGCAAGGATTGCCCTAGGATTTGGCGACCAAAGAACCCGTCATTGCATCGCGCTGCAAGGGGGTTTTTATCAACATGTCGCGAAACACGAAGGTTACGGTCACGAAAGAAACATACAGCAACAGATACCAGCTGCCCATTTTCGCCATGGAAACCAGCTGCCAAGGCTCTTGTCCGGCATAGGTCCAGGTATTGCTCATGGTGCCGACGTTTTCCGCCACCCAAAGGGCAAAACTGGCCAGAAAAATCGCCACAGGCAGGGGAATCCAGTAGGGCTTGTCCGAAACCACCAGCCACATGCGGGTGCGCCAGAACAGCACCAGCGTTGCAATGAACAGGATATTGCGGATATCGGGCAGATAATGATGGGCATAAAAATTGCCATAGATCGCCACGGCCAGCAAAAGCGTAAGCCCATAGGGCGGATAGGGGGCAAACTTCATCCGGAATAAATGGATCATCCGCGCAATAGTAGAGCCGACAGACGCATACATGAAACCGGTAAACAACGGCACACCTTTGACCATCATCACCGCATCATGGGGATAGCTCCAACTGCCGGCGTTGACTTTGAAAATCTCCATCGTGGTGCCGGTCACATGGAACAGGAAAATGACCTTTGCCTCATCCCAGCTTTCGGCCCCGCTCAAGAGCATCAGCGCCTGCACGCTCAGGGCATAGATCAAGAGTGCGTCATAGCGGTTCAACGCCCAATCCGGTTGCCAGATCGCACGGGTTACAATGAGCGCAAGCAAAAACAGAATGCCAAAAAGCATCGCCCAGAACAGCTTGGCGATCAGGATCAACCCTTCGGCTAGCCAGGTGGGTAAAAGGCGGCGCAGCGGCTGGCTTAGCTGTGCATCAAAACGTTCATACAATCTGTTGTGCATCAAAAAGTCGATTTAATCCCGAGGCTGACGCCCAATTCCTCTGCGTCGTAGAGCGAAATATTGGAGTGGGTCTGAGAGTAGTTGATATTCAGGGTCGGTGCGAACCCATAATAGTCGAATTGTTGTATCAGGATCGATACGTTGGCTTGCAGCCGGTTATCGTTGCGCAAGACGCCAAACAGCGGTTTGTCATAATCACGCTTTTCCATATCCAGCGAAAATACCGCGCGTGTTCCGAGGATTTCGGCTTTGGGTTGATAGGACATTCCCAGCAAAATAGCATCATGGGAGAGGGTGGCAGAGTCGGATTTTGAATCTCTGAGGCCAAGGGACCAGCCAAAAACCGAACCGGTATCCGTTACATGCACCCAACTACCGCGGCCCAAAATTTCGGTTGAATCATTGGTGGCGGAATCTTCGCGCATTTGTTTGGTGGCGGACAGGTTGTAGATGCCTGTAACCGATTTGGTCAGGCCCTGGCGGTGTTGCACGGATGCGCGCAGGTAATTGCTGAGCGGATCACCCCCGTACCAGGTCCGCCCGATGTCAAAGCTCAAATCGGTGAGCGATTTGCCCAGTCCCTGCCGCCATGTATGCCCAACGCTGAACTCCAGTTCGCTATAGGCAAGATCACTGGCGTCCAGATCGGGAGCCTGTGCCTTGGCTTCATTTGAAAGGGTATATTGGCGGGTCTCAAAACGCACCCCAAAGCGAAGTAACCGGTTTTCATCCAGCTGCTTGGTAAAGGCGGTTCTGCCCGCCAACCGGTATTCAACACCGGAAAGCGCGCGGGCATCGCCGCTGATCGCAAAAGGCAGCCCATCGATTACTAACGTATCGGATTTGGAGCCGTTGTTCACGTTGGAAGAAGGCTGTGCTGTAAAGCTGAGCGTGGTGGCTAGCGGATTACGGCCCCGCACATAGCGAAAATCGCGTAAGGCTTGGGCTTTGCGGGCCTCATCCGGTGCGATTTCAGCCGCGCGACGCAGCCAGAACATCGCCCGCGTTCGTTTGCTGTCTGAAGAATAGGCCTGCGCCGTCACGAGAGCGGCGGCAAAGCGGGTTTCGTCCGTCTCGGCTAAACTGAACGCTCGTTTTCCAGCCTGTATCGCCGCGTCAAAATTGCCCAAGACCCGCTCGGACCGCGACAGGGCGATTTCGGCCAGCACATCCTGCGGCGCGCGTTCAAGGATCGCGCGCGCCAGATCGCGGGCTTGCGTAGGATATCCGTTGTACAGCAAGGTAAAAGCCGCTTTTGCGCCGTCCTCCCCCGATATACGCAGGCTTGTCTGGGCGCTCACCGGTTGAATGCTGAGCACACCGGCGAGAATTAGCCACGTAAGGGATCGTAACTGCGGCATCAGTCGTAAGCGAAGAAACCGCCAGTTTCCTCAATAGTAACCGAGGATGAAGGGTCGGTTGACGTGATCAATATAATACCGGCGATCTCTTCGGCGTTATCCCCGGCGAGCACGGCGTAGTAATTGCCAGATTCGAAATCGCTCCCATCTAATGTACTTACAACGCCGCCGGTTGTTTCGCCAGCCTCGGTCAAAAAGCCGTTTTCTAGAACCAGTGTTGGCAGGGCGTAGGCAACGTCATCGCCATCGACTAGGTTAACGAGGTTGCCATCTAAATCAAAAACTTGACGGTCAAAGATAATCCCCTCAACCGCTTCGTCACGGTTGATTGTGTTGAAATCGACCTCAAGAAAGGCTGATCCGGTCGTATACTGCTGTCCGGTTGCGCCGTCAAAAACACGCGTGCCTGCGTAATTTCCGGTGAATGTGGCCTGACCAGAAATCGGCAACGTCACTGAGCCGTCTCTTTCGTAAATAAAGCCGCCAAAACCAATGTCGCTGTAGCTCCCTGTTTTAACGATAGAGATATTTGTTTTGCCCGATTTGCTGTTGCCATGAAGAGCCTTATAGGCGCGCCGTTCTGTTACGTTGTTATTTTCATAGACGTTGAAACCATTGAGCGAGGCAACAACATCATCCCGATCGTATGTGCCATTACCATCAAACGGCAAATCCGCGACGGTGAACGTGTCCGTTGTCGGGTCATAGGAAACAGTTTCGAGATAAGCTTTGGGGTCTGCAAGATCGCCATTAAAGGTATCAAAGCGTTTGATCGAGTCGTTTGGGCCCTCGGGCGCTGCTAAAATGTAGTCGCGCCATGATACCCCTTCTATAGTTGCCGCATTATGATTGCCGACCGTCGAAATTGGATCAGTACCTCCGGCTTCAATGGACTCATCCGAGCCGCCGGAGCAGGCGGTAATACATAGGGCCATAGCCGGAATTAACAGTCGGTGCATGTCTAATCTCGTCGTTTTTTGTTGGTGTTTTTCTGCTCGTTTAACGGGTAGGTAGAATGTGTTTTTAAACCAAGTCAACGGTGCGCAAAAAGAATGCTGGAAAACTTAAACACTGTGTCATATTGATCCTTAGGGTGTGCTGTGTCTTGTGTGGCTATCCTGAAGGGCATCAAGATATAGTGCCTTACGACTCGCAACGCTGAAGGAACTGCCATGCCGCTGACACCCGAACAACGCCAAGAAATCGAAGACCTCCGCGCCACGCCGCGGCCGACGTTGCGGGCGGTTTCAGAGGGGATGGAAAAGCATCTTTACACGGCCTATCCGGTTTTGGATCACGGGTTTGTACGGGTTGTGGATTATATGGGCGATGATAATGCCATCACCCAAGCCGCGCGGGTTTCCTATGGTAAGGGGACAAAAGCGGTTTCAAACGACGAAGGCTTGATCCGCTATTTGATGCGCCACTGGCATTCGACGCCGTTTGAGATGTGCGAGATCAAGCTGCACGTTAAACTGCCGGTCTTTGTGGCGCGCCAGTGGATTCGGCACCGGACGGCCAATGTAAATGAATATTCGGCGCGCTATTCGATTTTGGATCGGGAGTTTTATATCCCCGAGGCCGATCAGCTGGCGGCACAATCGGTGATCAATAATCAAGGGCGCGGGGAGACCTTGCAAGGCGAGGAAGCCGCCCGTGTTCTTGAAATCCTGAAGGCGGATTCCAACCGCGCCTATGATCATTATGAACAGATGATCAGCGATGAAGGGCAGGCGGGGCTTGCCCGCGAACTGGCCCGCATGAACCTACCAGCCAATATCTATACGCAATGGTATTGGAAGGTAGATTTGCACAATCTGTTCCACTTCTTGCGGTTACGGGCGGATTCCCATGCGCAATATGAAATCCGCGTCTACGCCGATGAGATTTGCAAAATTGTGGCCGATTGGGTGCCCTATGCCTTTGGCGCCTTTGAGGATTACCGCATGGGCGGGGCGACGCTTTCGGGGAAGGCCATCGATTGCGTGCGCCGGATGCTGAAGGGGGAAGAGGTGTCTCAGGAAACCTCTGGCATGAGCAAAGGCGAATGGCGCGAGTTTATCGGCGTTGTAAACGACCCCAAGTAAGGGATTGAAACAACGATAAAACTATACCGCTTTGGCCTTTTGGCTGTGCGGGTCCTTTGGCTGGCTGTGATAGGTACACAGGCGATGCACGATGCACGCACACCCATCAGGTCGGCCAAACGAAACACTTGTTTCGAATTTCAGAACAAACTAATGGAAAGAGTATGAAGAGTTCCATCCTTTCCAAAGTCCTAAGTCTTTTGACCATCATCAGCGTGTCGCGAAAGCCGATGACTTTTTCCGATTTGGTCACCGCCAGCGGGATGAATAAAAGCACGATCCATCGGTTGCTGGCCATCTGTGTGGAAGAGAAACTGGTTCAGGTTGATCGGCAACGCAAAGTCTATTTGCTGGGTCCCAAGGTCTTTGATCTCGTGCGCAATGCCCATAGTGGATATGATATTCAGGCCGTGGCGCTGGATGAAATGCTCCGGCTCCATGGGCTTTTCGGGGGCAATGTGACTATCGGGGTGCCCAGCGGTCATGAGGTGGTGTACCTGAGGCTGCTGGAATCTAACACCACAACCGGCCCGACCCAGCGCCAGGGCATGCGCGAGCCGTTTCATTGCTCGGCATCCGGTAAGGCGCTTCTGGCGTTTTTGCCCGATAAGGTGATCGATGCAAAACTGAGCGATCATGAATTTGAACAATACACCAAACGCACGATTACTGATGCCGCGACGTTTAAATCGGCTTTGGAACATGTGCGTCAAACCGGATTTGGCCAAAATGATCGCGAGGAGTACGAATATTTCTGCGGCATCTCTGCCCCGATCTTTAATTATCAGGCGGAACCGATTGCGGTTCTGAATATCTGGTGCGTGCAATCACAACACCCGATGTCGGAAATGGAAGGCTGGTCCGGCGAGTTGATCGCTTCTGCGGATCGGGTGACCAACTTGATCGGCGGAGTGCGCCCCGATGTTGAAAGCCTGCGGGGCGCAGAGGTTTAGCCCGGCGCGTTTTGGCGAGTTTTTCTGCAACCCTTTATCCCCAATCAATTGCTGTAAATGCAGCTTCTCATCCCCTTGCACGCGGTGACAACGCGTTTACCATTAGAATCATAACAGTACGTTGAAACGAAGGGGTTGGTGTTTGCGTGCCACCGATTTCCGTGCGCCTCGGATCATAGCGGTGCGGATTCAAAATGCGTTCTGCCGTTTTTTTGGTCGGGGCGGGTCATGCCGGGTTTTCTCGGTTGTATCCCCCGATCACGCTGAACCTGACAAAGTTAGAGTGGCCATTGCCCTGCAATTTAAGGGCGCTTCTTTCCGCCCCACCAAACCCTTACTTGGCGGAAAAGCCGCTGCATACTGAAGATGGCAGACGGCAGTCGATGGTCAACCGATGGATTGACAGGCGCGGCTTTGGTCGGTGGCTTGTTTTGGCCTCTGTGGTTTTGCCCGCTAAGAACCGGCGCACCGGAAGGGCTGTGCGCTGGCACGCCACAGAAAAAAGTTGACTGAAATTCGATTCCCCCCCTACTCTCGTTATGTAAAAAAAAAGTTCTGAAATACGAAAGCAGGACGAAAACGCCAAGGGAGTAAAGAATGAAACTTAAGACAGTAATGATGGGTGCAGCCGCTGGACTTGCATTTATGTCGACATCGCATGCCGTTGTCGCCGATGGCCACGAAGAGATCACCGTGGCCTATTTTCTTGAATGGCCCATGCCATTTCTGGTTGGCAAAGCCTCGGGTGCCTATGATGAAGCACTGGGTATGAAAGTAAACTGGGTGTCCTTTGAAACCGGTACAGCCATGTCTGCGGCGATGGCGTCTGGCGATGTGCAGCTGTCGGTGTCCCAAGGGGTGCCGCCCTTTGTAGTCGCGACTTCTGGTGGACAGGATTTGCAGGTCGTCGATGTGGCGGTTTCCTATTCTGACAATGATAACTGTGTGGTGCGCGCCGATCTGGAGATCGACAAAATGTCCGCAGGCGAGCTGGCCGGTAAAAAAGTGGCGGTGCCGCTTGGCACAGCGGCGCATTACGGTTTCTTGCGCCAGATGGACCATTTCGGCGTTCCGCTGGATAGCCTGTCCGTCGTTGATATGCCGCCACCCGAAGGTGCCAATGCCTTGGGGCAGGGCGCTGTTGATTTCGCCTGTGGTTACGGTGGTGGCCTGACCAGCATGAAAGAGCACGGCAATATCCTGTTGACCGGTGCCGAAAAGACCGAGCTTGGTATTCTGGTGTTTGATGTGACCTCAGCCCCTGCGGCCTATGTTGCCGAGCATGGTGATGTGGTTGCCAAATTCCTGAAAGTCACGGCTGATCTGAATGCCGAATGGAATGAAAGTGGCAGCGATGAAATGCTGGCCGTGATTGCCGAGCAATCCGGCATGGGCGTAGATGCGGCACGTTCTGCCATCGCGGGCTTCACCTTCCCTTCTATTGATGAACAGTTGGGCGATGCGTGGTTTGGTGCCAATGCGGCTCCGTTCATGAAAGGTGTCGCGGACGTCTTTGTTGACGCGGGTTCCATCGATAGTGCGCTGGATGATTATTCGGGTGCGGTCAATACAGGCCCGCTTAAGGCCGCGCAGGGCATGTAATCCCCTTTATAAACACGTTAACCCGGCGCAACCTTGCGCCGGGTTATGCATAAGTGGAACAATAAAACAGCTTCCACATTGAATAAATCCGACTTTCCAGGGGAATCCAAAAATGTCCGGACTATCCATACAAAACCTGTCTATGCGCTTTGAGCTGCCAAATGGCGGCGCGGTGCAAGCATTGCAAGATGTCTCGCTCGACCTGAAAGCAGGCGAGCTGATGAGCGTGCTGGGCCCATCGGGCTGCGGAAAAACCACGCTGTTGAACATCGTTGCAGGATTTCTGGCGCAAACCAGCGGAAAGCTGATCCTGAATGGGCATGAGATCAGCGGGCCGGATGCCGAACGGGGCATGGTGTTTCAGAAGGGTGCTTTGTTTGAATGGATGTCGGTCCGCGAAAACGTCGGTTTCGGGCCTTCCATGAAGGGCATGCCATCGGCTGAGAAACGGGAAATTGTGGATCATCTTCTGGATGTTGTCGGGCTGCAGGATTTCAAGGAAAAGGCCGTATACGAGCTTTCTGGCGGGATGCAGCAGCGCGTCGCACTGGCCCGATGTCTGGCGAATGATCCGGATGTTATCCTGATGGATGAACCCTTGGGGGCACTGGATGCGCTGACCCGCGAAAAGATGCAAAGCCTTGTGCTCAAGCTGTGGAAAGAGACAGGCAAAACCATCATCCTGATCACCCACTCGGTCGAAGAGGCGCTTTTGCTGGGCGAGCGATTGATCGTCATGGCCCCGCGACCGGGGCGTATCCACAAGGAATACCGTTTGCCCTTTGCTGAACAGGGGGTCGATGCCGACCTGCGAGAGGTAAAAAAACACCCCGATTTTGGCGTCAAACGGGATGAGATTTTGTCGATGATCTGGGACATGGAAGAAGAAATCATGGGCCGTACAGAGGAAACAGCATGACCGGTTTTTTTGTACTCGCCATCTATGTCGGCATCTTTGTCGCGTCCTATTTTATCGTTACGAAACTGGTGCATCACGCCACGGTAAAAGATTACACCTCTCTGAAAACCGTGACCTTCGGGGATGAAAGTGCAGTGCGTCCCAACCGCTGGGCCGGGATCATCTCGATCCTGACGCTGTTTCTGATTTGGGGCATGTTCACCGGATCAGGATTGCTGCCTAAATTTCTGCAGGCACCGGGCCCCTTTCTGGGCACTACCGAATTTACCTATACCGCAGAGGCAAACGGCCAACGCGATGATGCAACAGTGACGGTGATCGTGCACCCGCGCGAAGAAAAACCGGAACTGCCCGAGGTCGAACTCGGGGATGGCTTTGCCAAAAACGACGTTGCGGGCATTGCCCAGTGGCGCACCGGATTGATCCGGGTGGATGCCAATGATGATTTCACCAAAAGTGACGGCGCAAGTGTCGTTGCGATCAACGGCCAACCAATAGCGCGCGGCGAAACGGTGAAAACAGCGGATGGCACCGTTACCCTGACGGACAAAGGCACGCCAAATTTTGCCCCCAGCCGCGGGTGGCAAATGGAACCTTTATACTTGCCGCCCCCCGAAGCGGTGTGGGAGCGTACAGGCAAGGTCATCAGCGAAGGATTTCGGGGTTTTACGCTCTGGCAACATCTGGGCTATTCCCTGTTCCGGGTGGTGGCTGGCTTTTTGCTCGGTGCGATTATCGGAATCCCCTTGGGCTATGCCATGGGCCTGAGCAACTGGTTTCGAGGCTGGTTTGATCCGATCGTTGAATTCATGCGTCCGGTACCGCCGCTTGCGCTGATCCCTCTGGTGATCATCTGGTTTGGCATTGGGGAAAGCGGTAAGGTAATTCTGCTGTTTCTTGCCGCGCTCTGGATTATGGCCATTGCGGCGCGTTCCGGTGTGTCGGGGGTGAATATTTCCAAAGTGCATGCGGCCTATTCCTTGGGGGCCAGCAAATGGCAATTGATGCGCTATGTGATTATTCCGAATTCCCTGCCGGAAATCTTTACCGGCGCCCGTGTGGCGATGGGGGTGTGCTGGGGCACAGTTGTGGCCGCTGAGCTTGTCGCAGCCGAACAGGGGGCCGGGATGATGATCATGGTGGCCTCGCGTTTCCAGAATACGGATATCGTTATTTTGGGGATCATCCTGATCGGTGTGATCGGCTTTGGCATCGATATGCTGATGCGCTGGGCCGAGCGGATTCTTGTGCCGTGGAAAGGCAAGGGCTAAGCCCATCGCCGCATGAAATGAGACAAAGCCGGGTAGGAATGCCCGGCTTTTTGTCACAAGTATTACGCGATGTGCACCCCGTATGCCGTCTGTGGAATGGCTGAAAAAGTTTGCAAAGTGAACCTGTTAGCCGCTAACGTTGATGGGCAATATCATTTTAATGCGTCGGCCCAGCCTTGTTCGGGCCGGATCATCCATTGGAGGATTATCATATGAAGAAATTGCTTTTGGGCACACCTATCTTACTGGCTTTGGCGGGCTGCGTGGAATCCACAGACGGCACAAGCGCCTCTGGCACGCCGACAGCCGCTGAACAGGTCTGTTTGCGCGATGTAACGGCCACGACCAACAATCCGGATGTTGTTCTGCTCGGATCAGAGTTTTCCGAAGCCGGCACGTTGGTGCGGGTTGGTGTCGGCTCTGACCGCGCGCCTTGGCAGTGCATTGCCTATAGCGATGGCACCACAGCGGGGATCGAATTCCTGGGCTCAGAAGGCTTCCTTTAAAAGCCCTTGTCAGCGCGTCGCTTGGGGGCGCGCTGATCCAACAGCTTTGCCTGTTCAACAGCGCAGCCCGCTGTTGAACACATAGAAATGGTCGCCCCCCCTGACGCAGGGGACTGTCCCCAGGGCTCGGATAAGGGTGCCGGTGGGCGGATAGAGCCGTTCGGGCTTCACAATCGGAAGGGCAGGCGCATCCGGCGAAACGTGACATGCGCCGTATCTTTCAGGGAAACCGCATTGCGTGATGTTGGATATGTCATTACCTAATCGGGCGATAGCGCTTTTGGACGGGGTTGAACGATGACGCATCGAAAAACGATTTCGGTTCTTACCTTTAGCCTTCTGTATCTCGGGGCCACAGGGGTGGCATTTGCCCATTCCGGCACCGGTTACGGGGGGGGATTTGTGGCGGGGTTTGCCCATCCTATTCTGGGCTGGGACCACGTCGCCGCGATGGTGGCAGTGGGCCTTTGGGGGGCCTTTCTGGGCAAGCCTGCGATCTGGGTACTACCCGTGGTTTTTCCGCTTGTGATGGCGCTGGGCGCGGTTGCGGGTATTCTGGGCATTCCTCTTCCCGGAGTTGAAACCGGCATTGCCCTCTCTGCTGTCGTGCTTGGCTTGATGATCGTCTTTGCGGTCAAACCACCGGTTTGGGTGGCGTCGCTTATTGTCGGGGTGTTTGCGGTCTTTCATGGATACGCCCATGGGGTCGAATTGCCCGCGACGGTGAATGCTTTTGCCTATGCGACCGGCTTTGTGATTTCGACCGGTGTGTTGCATCTGATCGGCATCGGCTTTGGCCTCTTGGTCAAATGGCCCCAAGGGCGGATTGCTGTCCGCGGAGCTGGGGGAGTGATCTCTCTGGCGGGTGTGGCTTTCCTGCTCGGGATCGCCTGAGAATGCGTCGGGCGTGGTCTGCGGCCATCTTTTTGCTTGTATTTTGGGCCGGGCCAGTTGCGGCCCATAGTCCGGTGCCGGGGATAAAAGGGTTCTACATCGGGCTGTTACATCCGTTTTCCACTCCACCCCAAGCCCTGATGATGATCGGTCTCGGGCTGCTGGTTGGGGCCTTTTCTGTCAAAAAGGTGCAATGGCTTCTGGGAAGCTTTGCGCTTGCCAGCCTGGTCGGGCTTTTGCTGGGGCAAAGCAGCGTCAACCTCGATACCGCTCTGTTTGCGCTAGCCTTTTGCACCTTTGCGTTTGCGGCGCTTGCACCGGGTAAAATCGCCGCGCTTGCGATTGTATTGACGGCAATTGGCGGGTTTCTCATCGGGGAGGCCTCAATTCCGGACGCCGGTCCGGCCCGCGACCGCTTTTTCACCATGTCCGGTTCGATAGTTGGCGCCAATATTGGCCTTTTGTACCTTTGGGGGATCACCCGTGGGCTTCGTGAGCGTTTTACGCAGGAGTGGGTCGCGATTGCCTTGCGCGTCGTCGCAGCATGGGGGGGCGCGATTTCGCTGTTGATGTTCGCCCTCGGCTTTGCAGCCGTAACGCCTTAAGGGTGGTGGCGTGACGTCAGATAACCCCTGAACGGCCAAAGTTTTGCGGCCAAGCGCTTGCGGTTTACAAAATGATGCAGATATTCTAGCCGCTCAAGCGCTTTTCAGTATTTCTTGTCAGACCGGTATTTAACGATGAGCACCCCTACGATGGCCGCCGGGTTTGCGGCTGCCTTTGCCGATTTTGCTACCCGCCACGGCGCGATGCGCGCCGACTTGTTAAAGGACAGTGGGCTGACAGAATCCGATCTGTTGGATCAGGACAATCGCATTCCAATTGCTGCCTATCACGCCTTAATCGCCGCCGGCATCCGGCAAACAGGCGATACGGCGCTTTTGTTGCGGCACACGTTTGACTCTGATTTGCAGACTATTTCTGTGGTGGGGCAAATCGTTCATACCTCTAAATCACTGGCTCATTCCATTGATCAGTTGAACCGCTATATCCGGCTGATGGCCGATGTGCCCCTGCCCCAAGAGGCGGCGCGGTTTGAACTGCTGCACACCGCACAAGGCCTTTGGATTGTGGATCATCTGGTCTTGCCGGATGCGGACTATCTTGGCACCGAAGCCTCTTTTGCGCGCTTCATCAGCGAATTCCGCAGCACCTTTCCCGATCTGACCTTTGCGCTTGATCTGGAGGTCACCTATCCAGCGCCGCCCCATGTCGATGCCTATCCGGAGCTGTTCCGCATTCCTGTGCGTTTTGGCGCAGGCCGCAATGCGCTCCGGCTTGATCCGGTCTGGGTGTCGACCGAGACAGCATTCCAGGCCGGCCATGCCTATGCCTTCGGGATATTCACCCGCCATGCAGATGCGCTGCTGTCCGAACTCAAGGCCACCACCACGGTGCGCGGCATGGTCGAGGCGCAGATATTGCCGTGCCTGCATGAGGGGAGCATTTCCATGGACCGCGTGGCGCGGGATGTCGGGATGAGCCGTCAGACCCTGTATCGTCGCCTGAAAGAAGAAGGTCTGACCTTTGGCGAGATCCATGATGATCTGCGCAAGCGTATGGCGATGGATTATCTGAGTGCGCAAAAGGTCACCGTGAATGAAACGGCTTATCTTCTGGGGTTCTCGGAAGCCTCTTCATTTGTGCGGGCCTTCAAGCGCTGGACCGGCCATAGCCCGACTGCCTACCTCAATCAGGTGGCGTAAGCGGCATTCTGTTACAAAGGATCAAACCGCTGATACCAGCGGTCATGCCGCTCTGGCGGTGCAGCGCCTATCTGCTGTCTCATCATAGTGACAAGAAGGGTCAGATAGATGAGAGTAATGACGGGTATAACCTTTGTAGGGGCGGGGCTTTTGGCCGCCTGTACCGATAGCGGCGATGGTTACACGCCGGTGCTGGATGGGGCGCCGAACGCGGCGTTTCAAAGCGATCTGTCTGCCTGCCAAACGTTGGCGGGCAAGCAATTCGGACAGCAAACCCTTGGAGCGAGCGCCATTGGTGCCGGTGTTGGCGCAATCCTGGCAGAGGCCGATGGCGAGGATGCTTTGGGCGGCGCTGTGGCGGGGAGTCTTGCTGGCGGAGTAGCGGGTGCTGTTGATGTCAGTGACCGACGCGAAGCGATTATCATTGAGTGCTTGAAAGGACGGGGCCATGCGGTTGTCGGATAACCAATGCAGGTCGCATGGCCGGAAGAGTGATATCATCCATTATCGCCTTAACCGCTTTGCCGCGTTGCACCAACTTTTAACAGGGGGAGCTGCGCGACCCGCACCGTCAGGCGTGCGTACCAGCCCGAGTGCTCCCGCGGATAAGCCTGCTGCGCGGATGAATGCCATACCCATGTTCGGCCAATGGACAGGGTGAACCAGTGAAATTCAGGAAAGAGAAAAATAGATGACCCCGCTGATTGCTGCCAAAATCTATGCCGCCTGTGCGGCGCTCCCGATTGCAATGCAAATTGCGCTGACGCTTGGTGCACCACTTGGCCGTTTTGCCAATGGCGGTCTGCATCCTGGTGTACTGCCGCCGATCTGGCGGGGGCTTGCTGTTGTGCAGGGCGGTTTATTGGTTCTGATGGCGGGGATCGTGCTGGCAAAGGGTGGGGTTCTGTCGAGTACCCTGCCCAAGGGTGCTTTTGGGGCGGCGCTGATGCTGACCATCCTGACCCTAATTGCCAATGCCTTCAGCCCCTCACGCCCCGAACGCCTGCTGTGGACCCCTGTGATCACTGTGATGTTGTTGGCAGCGCTGTGTGTGGCCTTTTTATAAAGGCAAAGGATAAGAAGATGAAAACCGTATTTATTGCCGGGGCGACCGGATATTTGGGCCGCTACCTTTGTGCCGAATACCAACGGCGCGGCTGGTATGTGACAGCCTTGGTCCGCGACGCCGAGCGCGCCGGATCGCTGTGCGCTGACCAGTTGATTGAGGCTCTGGCCACGGTGCCCGAAACCTTGTCGGGGGTTCTGTCCGGCACCGACCTTGTTGTTTCTGCCCTCGGGATCACCCGCCAAACCGATGGTTTCGGCTATTGGGAGGTGGATTATCAGGCCAATCTGAACCTGCTGCGAGAGGCCGAACGGGCACAGGTGGCACGATTTGCCTATGTGCACGTTTTGAATGCAGAGCAAATGCCAGATGTACCATTGGTCGCCGCTAAATCCGCCTTTGTGTCAGTGCTTTTGGACAGCCCGTTAGCAGCGACCATCATCGCACCGTCGGGATATTTTTCCGACATGGGGGATGTTCTGTCGATGGTACGCGCCGGACGGGTCTGGTTGTTTGGCGATGGCAGCACTCAAATAAACCCTATTCACGGGGCCGATCTGGCCCATGCAACGGCAAGGGCAACAGAGGCGCAAAAACCGTGGCTTGATATCGGCGGGCCGGATGTATTCAGCCAGCAAGAGATCGCCGAGCTGGCCTTTGCGGCGCATAAGACGCCAAGCCGTATCACACATGTGCCCGACAGCCTGCGCCGCGCTGCACTGATGCTGCTGCCTTGGTTAACACCGCGCAGCCGTCATGGACCGGCGCAGTTTTTCCTTTCTGCCATGGCTTTAAATATGGTCGCAGAGCGCCATGGCACCCATCGTTTAATTGATCATTTCAGCGCCGAGGTTGAGAAGACCGCCAAGGCGCGCATTCATCCCTTTCCAAAGAAAGTAAAATAGCATGAACTTACACTCTATCGGCGGCTTTGCCGCATATGTCTGTGCGGGCACCTATCTTTTCGGCTTCGCCTTGCTGGTAACGGTGATGGCCCCCTTGGGGTTCGGAACCTCGGATGTGTCAGCCACTATGGTTGTCAGCTTCATCAGCGCCAACCAGGGGATCATGATTTTATGGCATACGGTGATCTATATCCTGAATGCGCTGGCTCTGGCGGTTCTGGTGGTGGCCTTGTCGACGCAGCTTCAGGGGGTATCCGGCCTTTGGGCCCCTGTGAGCCTTGGCTTCGGCTTGATGTGGTCAACGCTGGTTCTAGGCGCGGGCATGATCGCGAATGTCACAGTAGAGCGGGTTGCGCTTTTGGCCGATAGCGCGCCGGAACAGGCAGAACACCTGTGGGAGGTCTTACACGCGGTCGAACTGGGTCTTGGCGGCGGCAATGAAATTGCTGGTGCGGTCTGGATCGGCACGGTCAGCCTTGGTGCATGGCGGGGGGGTATCTTTGGCAGGTTGTCAGCTGGATTGGGCGTTTTGGTCGGTTTGGCTGGCATCAGCACAATGATACCGGCTTTGGGTGATCTGGCGGGGGCTGTTTTTGGTCTTGGCGCAATTGTCTGGTTCATTGCGGTGGGCAGCCTTTTAATCTGGTCTGCACCCCGCACAATGGTAGGGTGAGGGGGGCTGGCTCTATTGACCGTTGCATCGCCAGCCGTCTCAAAGGATTTTTCGTTTTCCATCCGGACCTGATCGATTAAAATGAAGCGCAAAAAATGGCACTATTTTGCAGTGGTGCTATTCCTGCGCGAAACAGCGCGTTATCACGGTTATGTTGATTGATCTTTTATGCGGTTAGGCAAAAGTGACAGAATGGGAGTACGTGGAATGGGCTTTAAGCCGACATCATTAATGGCACAGGCAGCTGTGTTAACGCTGTTCGGTTTTGCCGCCGCCGCAGAGCAATCCGAGATCAGCTGGGCAGAGCTTGCGCCACCTCAGACCGAAATTGAAGACCCTTTTGCTGCCCTATCGTCCGACCAAATGGACTCGCTGCGGATGATCCTGCGCTATGAGCTGTCAGAGGATAAATCGAGAGGCTCCGTCACAGCGACGGATGCGGATCGTCTGCGTACTCAGCTTGCCGGACAGGGGCTGGACGTGGATTGGCTTTTCCAGCAACGCGAAGACATCATGCAGCAACGCCGTGCGCAAGCGATTGCCATCAATAATGAGCTGATCGGGACGGAAATCCGACTGCCTGGCTTTGTGCTGCCGCTGGAATATGATGGGCAGAAAGTAACATCGTTTTTGCTCGTGCCCTATGCTGGGGCGTGTATCCACACACCGCCACCGCCCGCCAACCAGATGGTGCATGTGTCCTATCCGGACGGAATCGAGATCTCCGGTTTATTCACGCCGGTTTGGATCGAAGGCAAAATGAACGCTGAATTATCGGTGCAAAACATCGGGTTTTCCGACGGCGAGGCGCCGGTTGAAGTCGGCTATGAGATGTCCGCAGAAAAGGTCTATTTTTACTAATAATGGCGTTCTGGCCGTAAGCCAATTTTCATGACTTCGACTGCGCTTGGGTGTTTTCGTGATTTCCCTCACCCTGTGCCGATATCGATTGGTAATATCAGCCAAGCCCGAAGCACTGTGGGGCCGCTTGGTGTTGTCGTGTTTCCTCCATCGTTCGATCAGGATTTGTGCTTCTTTAAGCGAGTCGAAGACTTCACCGTAAAGCACTCATCCCTCATTCGTGCGTTGAAGCTTTCACAATAGCCGGTCTCGCTGGGTGAACCTGGTTCGATATATGCGGTCTTGGCGCCCATGGCTGTTTCTGAGAACACAGTCAAAGCAGCGCCCGAAGTTGGCTTTTTGCACAGAATTTGGATGTAGCGGGTCGCAAACCTATCAATAATGCGGCTGTTTTCGTCGGTCTTTGACCCCTTATGATCAGGGCTACAGTGGGGCCCGATTGCAATCACAGCCCTGAAATCAACCACCAGTCTCTTCCCTGAGCCCGCAGATTTCCCCATTTGAAATACCTCTTACCCGCCGTGCATCGGGTCTTGGCTTGTTTGGAAATGACTGCGCGCACCCCGTGAAAACGGCGAATTGAAGTGATCAGAAATTGAATGCGGCTGGTCACCTTATCACCGGAGAGCTGTTCTATTCTCGGTAAAACAGCACGTTGGTACGGCGCAAAACCGGGGGGGGGCGCGTGCCATGACAGCGTCATAACGGGAGGAATATCACCATGGGCAAGATTGCCAAAACATCTTTGAAAGTCGGTTTGTTTGGCATCGGACTGGAGGCCTATTGGTCGCAATTCGACGGGCTAGAGGCGCGCCTGAAGTCCTATGTTGATGTGGTGCAAGCCAAGCTGGAGCGCGACGACGTTGATGTGGTGAACCTTGGGCTGATCGATACCCCTGAAAAAGCCGTGCAGGCCGGACATGATTTCCGCGCCGCCGATGTGGATGTGATTTTCCTCTATGTGACCACCTATGCGCTGTCATCGACGGTGCTGCCTGTGGTGCGGCGGGCAGGTGTGCCAGTGATCATCCTAAACCTGCAACCTGTTGCCTCGATTGATTATAAAGCCTTCAACGCCCTTGGGGATCGCACAAAAATGACTGGCGAATGGCTGGCCCATTGCGCCTCCTGTCCGGTGCCCGAAATTGCCAATGTCTTCACGCGGGCGGGCATTGATTTTCATCAGGTGACCGGCGTGCTCGAAGACGACGCCCATGTCGATGCCGAGATCGAAGACTGGATCGAGGCCGCGCGTGTGTCCCATGTGATGGCCCATAACAAGCTTGGCGTGATGGGGCGCTACTACAACGGTATGCTGGACATCTATTCTGATATGGCCCTGCAGTCCGCAGCCTTTGGCACGATCATCGAAATTGTCGAGATTGACGAATTGGCCGCCATCCGCGGCGCGCTCTCCGAGGCGCAGGTTGCGGTAGCACTGGCGCGTATTAAAGAAGAATTTGACATACAGCCCGACTGTAGCGAGGCCGAATTACACCGCGCCGCGACCACTGCGGCGGCCCTGTTTGAAATGGTCGATCGCCATGGCCTTGGCTCGATGGCCTATTACTACGAATCCACCCCCGGCACCGTGCATGAAGACATCATCACCTCTGTCATACTGGGCTGTTCGATGCTGACCGCCTCGGGTGTGCCAGTGGCCGGTGAATACGAGGTGAAGAACGCGCAAGCGATGAAAATCATGGACAGCTTTGGTGTCGGCGGTTCTTTCACCGAATATTACTGCATGGATTTTAATGAGGACCTTGTTCTGATGGGGCATGATGGTCCGGGGCATACGAAAATCGCCGAGGGCAAAACCAAAGTGCGTCCGCTTGAGGTCTATCACGGCAAGGTCGGCGCCGGTGTCAGCGTTGAGATGAGCGTTAAACATGGACCGATCACCTGCCTGTCGGTTCTGGAAATCGGCGGAAAAGTGTCTTTGCTGGTGGCCGAAGGGGCATCTTTGCCCGGAACCACGCTTGAGATCGGCAATACCAACAGCTGCTACCGGTTCCCCATCGGGGCGCGGCAGTTTGTCGAGAACTGGAATGCAGCTGCTCCCGCGCATCACTGCGCGATTGGAGTCGGCCATATTGCGAACCGGATCGAAAAACTGGGAGCACTGCTGGGGCTTGAGGTTATTCGGGTGTGCTAGGGCTTTCCTCCCGCCCAACACCAGGGCGTGCCCGCCAGTCTGTTGGCGGGCACCCCACAATTTTCCGAAACTGGTTGGAAAAATGGAAGGCGGAGCTATAACCAAGCTGCCCGCCGATGGCCTTGATCGGCAGGTCCGTATTATCCAAAAGATCCTTTGCCTTGAGCAGGCGCATTTCTGTCTGATATTCCTTCATCGACATGCCTGTATGCACGCGGAAAGTCCGGCGCAGGTTGGAATAGCTGACATTCAGCGCCTCTGCGATATTCTCCATCGGGCGATTGTCCGTACAGCTTTCCAGCAACATCATGCGCACGGTATTCACCAGACGGTTTGTGCTGGTTTCGGCGGCGTTGCGGGGACCGGCAAGGATCGCCAACAGCTTTAATCCCAACATCGATAGGACCGCCTGATTGCCCACCGCATCCTCTGACGCCAGTGCATGAATTTCGGCAAAACTCGCCTCGATCGCCGGAATGTCGGGGCGGCGAAAGATCGGCCGTCTTGGATCAAGAAGACCGGCATTGAGCGCCATGTCAAAAGCCGTACCCTTGCATTCAACCCAATGTTCGGTCCAACCCACAGAAAGCTCGGGCGCATAGCGGTGCCAGACATTCGGGAATAAGATGAACACGCTGCCTGCGGGAATGTCCTTTATGCCTTCTTGCCGGCCAAGCTCGGCCCGACCGCGCCCTTCAGAGATATATACGATTTGATAGGCTTGCAGAATTCGGCCCTTTTGCCGGTCAAACAGGTGGTCTTCGGGATGGGTGCGCGCAGGGTAGGGGGTATTTTTGCCTACGCGGGTGAAGCCTACCGACTGTAGGGTGCAGCCTAAAGCATGGCACAACCGGCTTTCGGGGATATAGCTAAAGTAATTGTCGACGTCGGCGTATGGCATATCAATCTTTCGGTGCGTTTTTCATATCCCCGTGCATGGCCTGCAGGCCAGCGTTCATCGAAATACCCATTTATTTACAGTATAATAAAGGGTTTTCCACCAATAAAGCCGTGATAGTGTAGCATCATTTCTGGAATGGTAAACTAGTCAAAAATCATATCTATTTGGCCAAATTTTACGTTGGCGAGAGGTAATACTTAAGCAGGGAGAAGCCCGAGCACCACCTCGGGTCACGTTAAAATCAAGGGAGGAAACTGAAATGAACAAACTGCTTATGTCTGCAGCAACCGCGCTGGCGTTGATGGGCGCCGTACCGGCTCAGGCGGAATTTATGGGCTATGATCCGGCAACCCATGACGGTTCCATGTTTGCGGCGGAGGACCTCATTGCGATGGTTCAGGCGGCCATGGAAGCCACACCACCACGGAATGGCGAAAGCTATGTTATCGGCTTTGCAAACCTGCAACGCGATATCCCGTTCTGCGCGCTGGTCGAGCAAAGCATCCTCGAAAACGCCGAAGCCGCCGGTATCGAAGTTGTTGTCGCGGATAACCGTCTGGACGGCGCGACCGCCCTGACCAACGCCGAAAGCTTTATTACCCGGAACGTCGATTTTGTCATCGAATTCCAGACCGATGCCGAATTTGGTGCCGTGATCATGAACAAGATGAACCAAGAAGGCATTCCGGTTGTCGCTATCGATATCCCGATGCCAGGGGCCGGGTTCTTTGGGGTTAACAACCCTCGGGCCGGTTTCATGGGCGGGTCCTATCTAGCCCAGGCCGCAGTGGCGCGTCACGGCATGGAAGCAGTGATGAACGGCTACTTCATCGAAGGGGAGCTGCCGCAGTCCGGCCCGATCCCGGCGATGCGGACCGGCGGTCAGATCGCTGGCTTCAAGGCGGCGCTGCCTGACTTCCCCGAAGATCAGATACTGACTTTTGACAGCAAAAACACTTTGGAAGAAAGCTTTACCCAGACCAAAAACTTGCTGAGCCGGATACCGGAAGGCGTGCCGATCATGGGCACGGCCATTAATGATCAGGCGGTCACAGGCATTTTGCGTGCCGCACAACAGGATGACCGCGATATGATTACGGTTGTCGGTTTGGGCGGCGACGAAGGTGAAACGCTAGCAAGCGAAAGTGATTTTGTTGCGGCGGTTGGCTCTTTCCCTGAACGCTATGGCAACTCGCTCATCCCGATTGCACTGGCCTCATTGGCGGGGGCTGATCTGCCAGATGCCGTGTTGATCAACCACGCAATGGTGACCCCGGCAAATATCTGCGAATTCAACTCAGAGGTTGCCTGTCAGGATGTGGAAGTGATTGACTATAGCTTCCCCGAAGCCGGTTTCCTTGCGCATCTTGAAGACCTGCGTCAGGATCCATCGCTAGCCGATGTGCACAACCTGATCCCTTTAAACTAATCTAAACCCTACAAAATGCCGCGCGGCAGCAGTGTCGCGCGGTTTTGTTAACTTTTGCGTGTGCTATCATCGAGCGACACGAAAGGATGAAGTATGGCTGCCGCTCTTCCCCGCTTGCATATGCAGGACATTTACAAAAGCTTTGGCCCGGTTCAGGTTCTTAACGGTGTTTCCATGACCGTCATGCCCGGCGAAATCGTCGCACTCTTGGGCTCAAACGGGGCTGGGAAATCCACGCTAATGAAAATTCTGACGGCGAATTACACCAAAAATGCCGGTGAGATTCGCGTCAATGACAAGACCACCGATTTCCACAGCCCGCGGGATGCGGCGCGCGTGGGTATCCGGTTTTTGCCGCAGGAAATCTCTGTGTTTCCAGAGCTAACCATCGCAGAAAATATCTGCATCTCGGCCGAGAGCAAAGGCGCGGTGAACTGGGCCGACATGGCGCATCGCGCGGTTTTGGTGCTCGAGGATCTGGGCTTTGGGCATCTTGATCCACAAACGTTGGTGAATGATTTGCCGGTGGCAGAGCGCCGCATTATCGAGATTGCCCGCGCTTTGGAAGGGCAGGCCGATATTCTGGTGATGGATGAGCCCACCGCGTCGCTCTCAGAGCATGAAAGCGAACAGATTTTCACCATTCTGCGCCGTCTGAAAGAACGCGGCACATCAATTGTTTATATTTCGCACTACCTTAAGGAAGTGTTTGAGATTTCCGACCGTATCGTGGTGTTGCGCGATGGTCTGAACGCCGGTGAGTTCGATCCGAAAACCGCCGACGTCACCGCTGTGGTAAATTCCATGCTGGGCAAGGTGGCGGGTTCGATGTTTGAAGACAGACCGCCGTTGCCTGCGCAATCCCCTGTGGTTTTGACCACCAAGAGGCTGACGCTGCCCGGCAAAGTCGAAGATGTGAGCTTTGAGCTGCGCGCAGGTGAAATCATGGGGGTGTTCGGGTTGATCGGCTCGGGCGTCGAGGTTCTGGGAAGGCTGATTTTCGGGGCCGAAGGGCGCCCACCGGCGGGCACCCTGACGCTGCGTGATGAACCCTATACACCGCTGTCCCCCCTCAAGGGCAAAGAGGCTGGCATCGGCTTTGTCACCGCAGAACGCAAAACCGACGGTATCATGTCCGATATGAGCGTGCGGGAAAATCTCGTCGCGGCGTTTCAGACTGATTTTGGCAACGGCTTTGTTACCTCGCCCGCGGCGGAAACCGCGCATACCGCCAAATGGATCGACAAGCTCGGGATCAAAACCGCCGGTCCGGAACAGGCCATTCGTTTTCTGTCCGGCGGCAATCAGCAAAAGGTCTGCGTGGCCCGTTGGTTGAACCCGAAGGTCAAGGTTTTGATCCTGGAAGAACCCACGCGCGGCGTCGATGTCGGCGCGCGCAAAGATATCTACCGCCAGCTGGTGGCCTTCGCCCGTGACGGATTGGCGATCCTTGTACTGTCGTCGGACGTCGAGGAAATTGCCGGCCTTTCGGACCGATGCATGGTGATTGATCGGGGGCGGATCATCGCAGAATTCGGGGCTGGCGCAACGCCGGGTGACTTGATGTCCGCCTCTGCCCAGTCTGAAACCAATTCATAAAAGAAGCTGAAATCATGTCCAATACAACGCAATCCCAAGGTCTTATGAAGCGTCTTTTTGGAGGCTCCGGTGTCGGCACCACGGTCTTGATCTTGTTGGTTTTCTACGTGCTTTTGCTGGTGATGTTCTCATTCCTGTCACCGTATTTCATGACCCTGCGCAATATGACGTCGATCAGCTCGAACATTGCTTTGATCGGACTTATGGCCGCGGCGGGCACCCCTTTGATCATCGCGGGCGGTCTTGATCTGTCCGTCGCGGCGGTCGCCGGACTGACAGGGGTGATCATCGCACTTTTACATGCGGCGGGTGTGCCGGTCTGGTTTGCGGTACTGGCGGCGGTGGCGGTTGCCGCTGTTGTGGGGTTAATTAACGGGATACTGGCAACCTACCTTCGGCTGAACCCGTTGATCGTGACCTTGGCGACAATGTCGATTGTCACCGGCGTTTCTTTGATCCTGACCGGAGGCCTGACCAAGCCGCTTTTTGTCGACGGGTTCAACTGGATCGGGCAGGACCGGCTGATGGGTATCCCTGTGCCGGCGCTTTTGATGTTGGCCGTCTATATCGGACTGTGGCTTTTGATGCAGAAAACCCATTTCGGGCGCTATGCTTTTGCGGTGGGTGGTAATCCGGATGCGAGCCGTCTGATCGGCCTTCCTGTGGATCGCAGCCAGATCATTTTGTATGTGATGTCCGCTGTATCCGGCGCGATTGCCGGTACTGTGCTGGCCGCGATGTTGGGGGCGGCAGCACCGAACGCGGCGGGGCCCCATCTGCTGACAGTGATTGCGGCGATTATTCTTGGGGGCACCTCGCTGCAGGGCGGGCGCGGGTCTGTCTGGGGCACGCTTGTTGCGGTGTTGATCCTTGGTACGTTGAACAACGGGCTGACCCTGATGAATGTGACCAGCTTCTGGCAAGATGTCACCCGCGGTGTTGTTCTGATCCTGGCGGTCGGGTTTGACGGGTTGAGACAGCGTATGGCGTAACGCTGAAAACCGTAGGGTCGGGCGGTCTTTTGGAAACGATATGAACAGCCAAGATGCCCCTGCGCGAAAACCGCAGGGGCAAATCCGTGTTTAGAAGAAACCCAATTTGTTGGGGTTATAGCTGACCAGCAGGTTTTTGGTCTGCTGGTAGTGATCCAACATCATTTTGTGGTTCTCGCGGCCAATGCCGGACTGTTTATACCCCCCAAAGGCGGCATGAGCCGGATAAGCGTGGTAGTTGTTGACCCAGACCCGACCGGCCTCGATGGCGCGGCCCATGCGATAACAGGTGTTCATATCGCGTGACCAGACACCGGCACCAAGGCCGTACATCGTGTCATTTGCAATCGCCAAGGCCTCGGCTTCGTCCTTGAAGGTGGTCACAGAAACCACCGGTCCAAAGATTTCCTCTTGGAAAACCCGCATCTTGTTATGACCCTTCAAGATCGTCGGCTGGATATAGTTCCCCCCCGCCAACTCACCCTGAAAAGCAGCGGCTTCACCGCCCACAAGCACCTCTGCACCTTCTTCACGGCCAATGGTGAAATAGGACAGAATCTTTTCCTGCTGGGCCTTGCTGGCCTGTGCGCCGACCATGGTTTCAGGATCGCGCGGATCGCCATGTTTGATGGCTTTCACCCGCTCGATGACCCGCTCCATAAAGGCGTCATAGATGTCTTCCTGGATCAGGGCGCGTGACGGGCAGGTGCAGACCTCGCCCTGATTAAAGGCAAAGAGAACAAAGCCTTCGATGGCTTTGTCAAAAAACGCATCATCCTCGCGCATGATATCGGCGAAAAATACATTTGGGCTTTTGCCGCCCAGTTCCAGCGTCACCGGAATCAGGTTTTCGGTGGCTGCCTTCATGATTGTTCGACCCGTTGCCGTAGAGCCGGTAAAGGCGATTTTGGCGATACGCGTTGATGTGGCCAGCGCCGCGCCGACCTCTACGCCATAACCGTTGACGATGTTCAAAACACCGGCAGGCAACAGATCATTCAGGATTTCAGCCAGAACCATGATCGCCGCCGGTGTTTGCTCGGCAGGTTTCATGACAATGCAATTGCCTGCAGCCAAGGCCGGTGCCAGCTTCCACGCCGCCATCAGGATCGAGAAATTCCACGGGATGATCTGACCGACCACACCAAGGGGTTCGTGGTAATGATAGGCGACGGTATCGGCGTCAATCTCGCTCATCGAGCCTTCTTGCCCGCGCAGCACACTGGCGAAATAGCGGAAATGGTCGGCTGATAGCGGGATGTCGGCGGCGGTTGTTTCACGGATCGGCTTGCCGTTGTCCCATGTTTCGGCCTGCGCCAGCAAATCAAGGTTTGCCTCGATTGCATCGGCCACTTTCAGCAGCAGATTGGCGCGTTCGGTGGTTGATGTACGGCCCCAATCGCCCTTGGCAGCATGGGCGGCATCCAGCGCCAGTTCCACATCTGCCGCGTCGGATCGGGCGATGTCGTTGATCTTTTCATTGGTGATCGGGGTGACATTTTCAAAATACCGCCCATTGACCGGCGGGACAAATTTACCGCCGATATAGTTGTCATATTTGGTTTTGAAGGGCGACGTGTAGGTGCCTGCCTCTGTAAATGCGAGATCTTTCATAGTGGTTCCTCCTCTGATCACCGGGTCCTCCACCCGGATCAAAAAGGAGATTGGCGACGGGCTGCCGCAAGGTCAGCCCTCCCGACAACGAAAGATCGTCAAACCTGTCTCAATCCTGAGACAGGTGCGGCTAGGTTTCGTCCAGCCCCAACCGTTTCATCCGTCGATAAAGCGTCGCCCGCCCGACGCCAAGGTGGCGCGCGGCAGCAGAAACATTGCCATTCGCCCGCGCCAACGCCCGAATCACGGCGGTGCGTTCGGCCCGCTGAAACCCTGTGGGCCCTTCTTCGCGTCCCAGAATATCAGAGGCAGGCAGTGGCGAGAGCGGCCCGATCTCATCCAGACCAAAAGCGCGCCGGGCGCCCCGCGTGGCCCCGACGACAAGATCGTGATCATCCACGGCCAATAGGGTTGCAGCCTCTGGGTCTTCGCTTTCGGTCACGATAATGCGGGCGGCTGTATAGGCGGCGCGGAAATTGGCTTCTTCAATCGCGCGGGCCGTTTGGGCGACCTGCGCGCCGATCAAGCGGTTAAATCCTTCGGTCTGATCTGCGCGGGCAGAAGAGACATCAAGCGCCGCCACGATCTGACCATCGGCCCCAAAAATCGGTGCGTCGATACAGCTCATGCCGGTATTGCGGGCGTAAAAATGCTCGCCCTGATGAATGATGACGCTGCGGCGTTCGGTCAGGCAGGTGCCAATACCGTTGGTGCCTTCGCGCGCCTCGCTCCAGTCGGCACCGGCGCAAAGCCCCCAGCTTTCGAAGGTTTTTGTATCGGCGTCAGAGATCCGCTGATCCAGCACAACCCCATCGGCATCGGTCAGCAAAACCGCACAGCCCGATTGCCCGACCAGCGAAAACAGCGCATCCAGTCGCGGCGCAGAAACCATCAGGAATTTCTCGAGCGCAGCCCGTCGATCCGTCAGGCTGGCCTGTTCGATGCGCTCGGGCGCTCGGCGTTCATCCGGGTCCAGCCCATGCTTACGGACAGAGCGATTCCAGCTTGCCGCAACTTGCGACAGCGCTGCCGCCGAAGGCGAATGCGCGGCACTTAAAACCTTTTCCACATGTGATTTGTCTTCGGACATTGCGGGCTCCGTTCAGATATATTTTGACACGTTAGATCATTTCTTCATCAAAAGGCAGACGGTAATACAATTGAGGCGTGTGCGGTCTGTGTTGCCTGAAAGGGCATCATTACGTTGGCGGAAAAAATTTGACCAAAAGGATAAATATTTGCAGTATGCGCATTACCTGACTTAATGCTGTTACAAAAATTCGGTCATTACAAAAAGATCAATAAATCCAACAAGGGGATAACCATGAAAAAATCACTGCTCGTATCTATTCTGGCAGCCACCGCCCTGACCGCGCCAATCGCGCAGGCTGACACATTGCGCCTGCTGACTTGGGGGGGGTATGCGCCGGAAGATGTCATCGCCAAATTCGAGGCAGAGACCGGTCATACTGTTGAAGTAACGACTTCGAACAACGAAGAAATGATCGCGAAACTGCGCGCCACCAATGGCGGGGGCTTTGATCTGGCACAGCCTAGTCAGGACCGGATCACAAGTGCGCAGGAAGAATTCGGCATTTACAAACCGATCGATATGTCCCGCGTTTCCGCCGATTTGTTCATCCCTTCGATGCTGAGCGCGACGGCAGACAACACCACTTATGAAGGCGATGTGTACGGTCTGCCCCATGTGTGGGGCACTAGCGGTCTTGTTGTGAACACCGCCATGGCACCGGATGTTACGGATTACATGGACCTTTGCGGTGAGGCCGTCGCCGGTAAGGTTTCCTATCGCCTGAAACGTCCGACCTTGATCGGTTTTGCCTATTCTATGGGGCTTGATCCGTTTTCGGCCTATGGTGATACGGACGCCTATCAGGGCATTCTGGATCAAGTCGAGGCAACCCTGACAGAATGTAAATCCAATGTGAAAACCTATTGGGACGGTGGTGACGAGATCAAAAACCTGCTGCGCTCCGGTGAGGTTGTAGCCTCGATGGCTTGGGATACAGGCGGCTGGCAGCTGAACGCCGACAACGCCGATATCACGTTTGTGGCCCCAAAGGCCGGTGCGCTGGGTTGGATTGATACGTTTGTATTGCCTGCGCGTGGCCGTGCGGATGACGCCGCCTATGATTGGATCAACTTTGTCATGCAGCCCGAAATCGCCGCGATGATCACCAATACAGCCGGGAACTTTACGGCCGCCGTAGATGGTGACGCCGGTGTCAGCGCTGAATTGAAAGCCCGCTACCAAGGCAGTTTTGATCAGGCCGCGATCGACAACATCAAATGGTATCCACCGGTGCCTGCTGGTCTGGAAGCGCTCGAAGGCGCAACGCTTGACCGCATTAACGCGGCGAAATAAGCCCCGATGGAAATGACAGAAAAGGGCACCTTGCTGTGCCCTTTTTTATCTTGTGAGGACGTATTTTGAACACCAGCAGCCCAGACCTTGAATGTCGTGATCTTGTTAAGGATTTTGACGATTTTCGCGCCGTTGACCATGTGAGTTTTGACGTGCCGCAAGGGTCGTTCTTTTCGATCCTCGGCCCCTCGGGCTGTGGTAAAACAACGTTGTTGCGGATGATCGCAGGCTTTCAATCCCCCTCGGGGGGCGATCTGTTGATCAAGGGGCGTTCGATGATCGGGGTGCCGCCGAACAAGCGACCGGTGTCGATGGTTTTTCAACATCTTGCCTTGTTCCCGACGATGAATATTGGCGATAATGTCGGCTTTGGTTTGCGCCAGCGGGGTGTGTCCAGATCCGAGATTAAAACCCGCGTAGAGCAGGTCTTGGCCCGGGTCGGTTTGCCCGATGTCGGGCAGCGCCGCATTGATCAACTATCCGGCGGTCAGAAGCAACGGGTCGCCATTGCGCGGTGCATGGTTCTGGAACCCGATGTGCTGTTACTGGATGAACCTTTGGGCGCGCTGGATTTGAAGCTGCGCGAACATATGAAAGTGGAATTGAAAACCCTTCAGGCCGAGTTCAACACCACCTTTGTTTATATTACTCATGACCAGTCTGAAGCCTTGGTTATGAGCGACAATATTGCGGTGATGAACCATGGTCGATTTGAGCAGATCGGCTCTCCCCATGAGGTATATCATGCGCCCGCCACGGCGTTTGTGGCCGGATTTGTTGGCGATGCCAATAAGGTTTCGGCTCGGTACGAAGGGGACGCTGCGGAGCATCAGATGCTGCGCACAGACGGGGGAAAGATCCTGCGGCTTGAGGCTGGAGCCTCTGCTCTGTCGCAAGGGCAGAAGGCGGATATCTATGTGCGGCCAGAGGCCATTGATCTCTTACCTGCGGATACCCCGCCAGAGGGCGGGGCGAATATTGATCACGGTGAAGTGGTTGCCGTCTTGTTTAACGGGGCCAATAGCACGGTGACGGTTAAGGGATCGGATGGCGCAATGCTAAAGGTGGCTTTGCCGCAAACAGGCAGTTTTGCGTCCCTACGCAAGGGCGATGCGGTCTGCACCCGATGGCAGCCAACTCAGGCACGCTGCTATGCCAATGCGGAGGAGGGGTGATGTCATCAGATGCCTCCCGTTTAGGGTTTTACTTGCTCCTTGCGCCAATCCTGCTCTGGTTAACTGTGTTGATTATCCTGCCACATGTGGGGCTTTTTGTCGTTTCGATCAGCGAAAAAATCGGGCCGCGGGAATATGAATTAGGGGTCGGAAATTATGCCGCCTTTTTTAGCGAACCGCTTTACTGGCGCACCTTTGCCCGCACGGCGATCATGTCGATCCTTGCAACGGCATTGACCCTGATCCTTGGGTTTCCAATTGCATATTACATCGCCAAACTGACCAAGGGGCGGACCAAAACGACGCTGTTTCTGATGTGCATGATACCGTTCTGGGTGTCAGAGCTGGTGCGCACCTTTGGCTGGATGATTTTGCTGCGCGAAACCGGTGTCTTTTCAAACCTGCTGCAATCTTTGGGATTGGTCAGCGGTCCGGTCGAAATGCTGTATAACGATGCGGCGATCATGGTTGGGCTCGTCTACACCTCAATCCTGTTTATGGTTGTGCCTTTGGTAACGACTCTGGACAGTTTGGACGATAGCCTGATTGAGGCCGGGTATGATCTGGGTGGGACCAGCACATCGATCCTGCGGGAGATCGTCATCCCCCACGCCATGCCGGGCATTGTGTCAGGCTGTATCGTGGTTTTCATGTTGTCGCTGGGCAATTACCTGACCCCGATCCTGCTGGGTGGCAAAGACAGCCTTTGGTTTACCGGAATGATTTACACGCAATTTATCACCCGTTTTAACTGGGAACTCGGCTCTGCATTCGGGTTTCTGCTGCTCGCGCTTTCCTCGCTGGTTGTCTTTTTTGGCCTGAAACTTTCCGGCCGTTCTTTGTCAGAAACCATGGGGCGCGCATGATACCGAGCATTCCCCAATCCGTTTTCACTAAGTTCTGCTATCGCGCCTATGTTGCAGTCTTTTTCATTTACCTCGGGCTACCGCTCGCGGTTGTCTGCGTCTTCGCCTTCAATGATAGCGTCTTTCCTGCGTTGCCTTGGGAGGGTTTCACCTGGGCCTGGTTTTTTGGCAAAGATGCGCCCTTTATCGGCGTGTTTAACGAACGCTCCATTCTTCGCTCTATTGGAACCTCTGCCTTCGTTGCTGTCTGGGTTTCTGCGCTGTCTGTCGCGGTTGGCACCTGCAATGCGTTTTTGTTTGTGCGGCACGATTTCAGGGGTAAATCTCTGCTCTATGTGCTTATGCTATTGCCGTTGATTATTCCGGGCGTGATTTTGGGCATTTCGATCCTTGTGTTTTCAAGCTCGGTTGCAAACACTTTGGAGGATGCCACCGGATTGTGGTTTGACGGGCTGCGCCCGGGGTTGATTTTGGTTATTTTGGGTCAGTTTTCCTTTATCACAACATTTGCTACGCTGGTCATCTCTGCACGGCTGCAGAAATTCGACCCGAGCCTTGAAGAAGCCGCCTTAAATCTGGGTGCTAGCAAAGCCGGCGCGATTCGCCAGATTACCCTCCCGTTTTTATTACCCGCGATTGTGGCTTCGGCGGTGGTCGCCGTGCTGATGAGCTTTGAAAACTTCAACACAACGCTGATGTTGGTTGGATCAGACTCTCCTTTGACAATTACGATGTTCGACAAGCTTAAACAGGGATCAACGCCTGTCCTGAATGCGGTATCCGTCTTATTGATGGTCGCCTCTGCGGCCCTTGGCGTAATGTCGTTGCTGTTTCAGCGCTCCAAATCATCATGATGCCCAAAGTTGAATTGGTTGGTTTGGGATTAGGGTGGCACAGAATTGCAAAATGTTATCCAGCCCCTTCAATTGGGCGGACATCAGACAGGGCAGGTATGGTTTGATCCTCAACAGGGAGTCTGCTGAAACGTTCCAAAAGCTGATGCCGAAGTTGTGCTGTTTTTTCCAAAATGGGCAGGACAAGCTCATGTTGTTTAAGGATTTCGCCCAACGGTTTTGGCGCTTTGTTAACGTGAAGGATGATCGCCGCCTTTGGGGGTGAATGGCTATGTTGGTTCATATTGGCAATGAGGCGCTGCTTACTATCGGCAGAAAGCGCAACTTCTGCACTGATTTGTGGATCAGTGTCAGGCAAAGAGGTGTGCGTATAATAACCGGTAACCTTGCCAGTGAGTGACAGCTGTCGCCTTGTCGCGCCCAACGGTCTGATCTGAACACGGCTTCCAATAGGAGTTTCGGCGGCATCGTTTTCAGCAATAAGGAAGGTGACCCTAATTTCCGGTGGCCCCTTTTCAACGATTTCTAGAATTTGTCTGGGAGGACCAGTAAATTTGTCGTTGGGTTCATCTGTTTGAACCAGGTGGGCAGTTCCGGAGGCCGGAGCACGGAGCAATGGATTGTTCTGTATCTTTTGCAGCGCCAACAGGCCTTCTTCTTGTATCAATATTTCTTCCGTTAGGCTCGCGATTTTATCCCTGTGCCTTTTGTGAATTTGGGACGTGGTCTCGCGATACTCGTGCGCCAAATCTGCTATTGCCTGTTGCAGAGATGTAATTGTCATCGCATTTTCTAGCGAGCGGATCGCCATCGCTTCGGCAAGATCAGTTTCAGTAGCATGGTTTCTGACAGCCTGAAACAATACGGCTTGTTTGCTTTTCATAATGCCAATCCGCTTATTGAGGATCGCCTTTTTTTCAGAGAAAGTTATGTCACGGTTATTTATCGCTGTACGGATATCCGAGCATTCCGCCGGGATCGATTTCGTCAGAGGCGCCGATACTGTGGGTGTATTCGGTTGCGCAATATCAGCCTTCTGGCTCGCCTCGGTTAAAACAACAGTCAAACAGTCTCTTAAAGATTGCTTTGCAAGTAGTCCCTCCTTTCTTTCATCTATTGTCCGCTCCAAGGCCACCATGTCGATAATACCTATGGTTTGGCCTTTCGACACAGTGTCTCCTTCGGTTGCAAACAGGCTTTTCATTTGCACACCCGGTGGGAGAGAGATCGGAGTAGCGTTCATGACTGATGAAAGAGAACCACTATAGCTTTTCAAATCACGCACAGGTGCTTCCTTAAGAGACCTAAATCCTATGAAAAAAAGCAACAATACTGTTGACGGAATGAGGAGGCACAGCAGCAGTCTATGAAGTCCTAAAGGTGCGCGAGGCATGAGCTTCCCCCTCTATTTGATCTGCGGTGCAGCAGTTGCGGATTTTGAGGCCAAGCGGGGATCATACGTCTGGATCTGGACTGAAATCGTGCGACTTTGCGAACCTTGCCGTTGATCAAAATTGAGGCTGTGCCGTAGAATTTCACTGATAGGATCGCGGTTAAGTTTGTCACCGGATTGGTCCAGTTGAGACTGCGCATGAGCCAGCTGTGCATTGCTGACGGGTTGAAAACTATCGGTTAATTCCAGCTGGCAATATCCTTTGAAATGCTTGAAGTCATACGTGACATCTTGCAATTCCGTGCCGTGCTGGCTTGCCGCGCAAAGCGCGAGAAGTTCGCTTGCAACAATGCAAACTTTGCGCCGATTTGCTTCATCACCCTTTCGGCGGAAATGTGAACGTAGCCATAAATGCAGTGCATCCTCTGATTCCAGCGTGTTTTTGGTGACAAAGCGGGCCCAGCCTTCTGACATTCGTAGGCGGATATCTGTAGCGGGGCCCATGTCGATAACACGACCATTTTCCATGACGATGATTTGATCACACAGTTCTAGCAGACTACGTTCATCCGTTGCGATCACAAAGCTCCGTCCGGCGCGCCTTTCAGAGCGAATTTGTTCAACCAATGCTGCAATTAGCCCTTTGGACGCACCATCTTCTGGTCGATCCATAAGATACAGACCAGGGTTCATTAAAAAACCTCTCGCAAACCCAAGTGCCTTCTGGTCCGTCATTGACAGTGTTCTAGCGTCTGGGGCTTTGATGATCCGATCGGCAATATCGGTCGAATACACCATTTGTTCAGTGACTCTTTGTACGCGGTCCTTTGCCACTTCGGCATTATAACAAGTTAAATTGTCGTGTCCGGAAGCGCGCAAGAGGAGGGGCGTTGAAGGTAGATAAACACAGGGCAGATCGATCTTATTTCGACTGCGAGACCAAAGGTGTTCTTCGTTGTAGGTGACGTGTCCCTTAACTCTTAGGCCCTCCAAATCAAAGGGACTACAAATCGCCCTTAAGAGGAGAGATTTTCCAGAGGCAGAGCTACCGATTATCCCTGTCACATTTCCGGGAGCGATAGAAATGCTAACCGACTTTAGAAGATGGGTTCCCTCCTTTGTACTTATGGAGAGTTGGTGAACGGATAAACCTTGCGGGCCAATACTGTCTTCATCTGTTTCGGGAGGAGGCAGCCTTTCGATCTGGGCTTTGTCGCGTGAATTTCGCGATTTATAGGCTTTTCTATATTCGAGATAACGGGAAATAGAATGCATCGCCCATACCGACAAGATGACCACTGCCAGAGTTGCCGAAGTTGCGAGGACCTCATTTGCGGCGAGCCAGCTGGATACGGCGAGGGCAAAAACCGTCGTCATTGCCGCGCCGATCAAGAGGGATGAGGAAAAACGGTACTGCTCAACGGCTTTTTCAAGGGCAAGACTTAGTCCGAAAAAGTCACGTCCTGCCAAAACAGATGCTGCTTCTGGCGCTGAAAAACTCCACGACGGCTCCGCCACTCTGCGTTTGTCGACGAGGATATTATAAGTCACTGCAAACAATGTACCGAGCGCTGCAGGCAGAATAAGAGCCGGATGTACGACCATCAAAACCAGCACAAGAAGGCCGCCCAAAATGCCTTTGGCTCTGATTTCACTAAGTGTGCGCGCATATTTGAAACCTGACAATGCGGCGGCCTGTGCGATATCGATAATGATCAACCCAAGGACGGGGAAAAGCCCTGCTACCACCAGTACTTTCGCCATATGGCTGTTGCCCTGCTCAGTGACGATGTCTTGAAAAAACACAGATAGAAGGGCAATGGCCAGCCAGCAAATTCCAGTAGTGGCGGAAAATGTAAATGCAACAAACGACATCCATGTTGGTATCGTACGATCCGCTATTGGCATTGTCGATGGCGCAAAGCCATCACGATGAGCTGTTAAAATGGTCCTGTCTTCGGTCGCACTTTTGTCTGTGGGCTGTGGCATGTCTCCGGCTCCGTTCAATGGCGGTGTCGACACAGCGATATCGGGAATTGGTAAATTTTCTGTTTGGATTACAACAAATCACTCTCAGAAACGAATTCCTAAAATTGTTTTGAAAATTCGGGTTGGATTATCTGCCTGTTAAGGATGTCGCGTTCTACTATTGACAAGTTTCGGAACCATCTTTGAAGGGTTTTCCTCTATGTCATTACGTCATAAGTCAAAAATATCAATTGGTTACAGCATTTGGATATTGATTTTATCGTTTGTGATTTTGGCGGTAACTGGTTTGTTTATAGGCAATCGCGCAAAGGCACTCCTCCTTCACCACGAAGAAGAAGTTGTGCCAATTATCGCGGGAAGTGCCCTGGATAAGATACCCGCTCTTATGCGTGGTAATGTGCCAGCGCACACAACCAGTTTGATCCGGGGCGAACCGATGCGTGTCGCCCCCCCAAGAATGTGTGACATGGAACCAGACTATTTTGAGACGCTGCCGCTCGGGGAAAATCTGGTGCCCGGGTATACGCGACACAATGAATATGTCCGAACCTATCAGGCACGCCGGGGGTTTCTAACAGAACGTGAATTGCGCGCTGCCAAAGTTGCATGGCACTATTTCGAAAAGTTTACACAAGAGTCGACGGGACTTGCTAACAGTGTTGGTAACTTTCCCTCAACCACGCTTTGGGACACGGCTTCTTATATAAGTGGTCTAGTTGCCGCTTATGAGCTGTGCATCATTGAGAAACCCGCCTTTGATGAACGAATTTTTCGTCTGCTGACAACAGTAAAAAAGCTCAAATTGTTTCGCGGGGAGATGCCAAATAAGGTTTATCATACACGCACTGGTGAACAGGTCGACTATACGAATAAGCCCGGCGAGATTGGGTTCTCGGCGCTTGATATCGGACGGTTTCTCGTTTGGATGCGAATACTGAAGAATCGATACCCATATCTGGGCAACACCATCGACTCTGTTCTTCTTAAATGGGATTTCAGGAATGTGATTGATAAGGACGGACTACTTGTTGGTGCGTATGTAGACAAGGAAACCGGCGAAACCGTTTATGCACAAGAGGGTAGGCTCGGCTATGAAGAGTATGCGGCAAAGGGATTTGCTCTCTGGGGTTTTCGACCCGTGTTGGCCCACCGGGCAGAGCCGTTTCTGACAGCTTCAATTTTTGGCGTTCAGGTACCATATGATGGACGTGATCCGCGAATTTTCCACTCGCAGAACTATGTCGTAACCGAATCCTACCTCCAGGATGGGTTGGAGCTTGGCTTCGATCTACCGCATGATAATTCCTCACTTGAAAGACTGCATTCCGATGGGTGGCGTGCAGAGTTTGCTGACCGGATTTATCAGGTTCAAGAAAACAGATGGCGTGAAACTGGGTTTATGACCGCCCGATCCGAGCACAATGTAAAGGGACCCCCGTATTTTACGTATGACACGATTTTTTCGGATGGATACCCTTGGAATACTGTAACCCCAAGAGGTGATTTTTCTCCAGATCATGCAGCCATTGCTTCAAAAGCCGCGATGGGGCTTTGGGCCCTGTGGGATACGGATTATACAGATAGATTGTTTGAAGCCGTAATCGAACTCTATGACCCTGAAAACGGGATGTATGAAGGGCTCTATGAACGCGGGCAGGGCAAGATTGAGATTTTTACTGCAAACAATAACGGAATTATTCTCGCCGCGTTATTGCACAAGGTGCAGGGCACCATTCTGACGCCATACACAGGGGAAACGGAGGTTTGGTATACAGCCTTCAGAGACCAAGATATTCGCGAGCGTCGACAGTATCCCGATCCGCCTAGGGAAGAGACGTGGCTGCCAGCACTTCGCCATTCTGTTCAACCCGAGGAGGATTTCTAATGAGAATTCGTGCCCATTCCAGTCTTAAAGCCGCATTTTTTACTTTGGCCGTTTCCGTACCGTCTGTCGCAATTCCACAAGCTGCATCTGTAGAGGAAAAGTTCGATTCCGAAAACGCGATTTTGGATACCTCAATTTTGTTTTCAATCGGAGCACAAGAGGCCAGCCAAAGTCTTCGTGGAAGTTTTGGTTGGCCAACCTTCCAGGAAGGGTTGGTTGAAGGTGTCTATTTCCGTTTTGACCCAGATGGATATGCGCGCTTTTCCCCGGTTCCCAGGCTGGATGTCGATGTTTTCGAAGTTATTTGTCGTCCCCGCACGTACAATTGCCTCGCGCGAAAAGGGGATCTCAACATATTCCTCAACGCACGTGGTCAATTACAGTTGAAGATAGAAGGCATTGCCGAAGGTGACAGGTTCTATCTGGCAGAGGGCGTTTCTGAGATTGAATTGCCGGAAAGTATATTGCAACCGCTCGACAACCGGTTTGAGGCCCTTTTGCTCGCCGGGGGCGAATTGATTGTCCGGCGAGGTGGGGAAGAGTTTGAACGGGTGTCCCTCGTTGGTTTCTCGGCTTCATCAACGTATTTGCGTTGGATTGCAGCGCGGCAGGATTATAGTATTTTACCTCGCGGTTGGCCGGTCCCGAATTCACGCGCGGATACGCCGGGAAATGTGACCCAACCAACTACCTGGAATTCCCCGATGCCCAAGCCCCAAAGAATAGAAGGCGTGGATTTGAGCAAAGAGACAAAAACCCTAAGTGATTTTGGGGAACAACAAAGGAACAACCAATCCGCAGAATTGGCTGCTGTCAAATCAGAACTCACAGAGTTGCGAAACCTGCTTGCTGGCGACGGTGGAGAATCGCCCGTTGCAGCGATGGCACAGCCTCCAGTTGCGATTAATACGCTTCAACAGCCACAGTTGAGTGCGCCTCTTGGTGTGGAAGGCGCCCTCATTGAACGAGTTTCACGTTTGGAAGAGAGTCTGCGTGAATTAGAAACTGTTGATAACTTTGACGCCCTGACATCATCCGCAGATGTAGCGGGTGGCATAAAAATAGGCTTGCAAACTTACGTGGGACAAGACGAAGAAGTGCGCAACGGCGATATTAGTCAGCTTAGACAGTTTCTCTTGATCAAGTTTGGCCTGTCAGAGGTTGAAGTAGAGAAGATTGTGGAATTGGCAACTCAGCAGGGAACTGATCAGCCGTTTAATCTATTCGATGCGGACGCCTCATTTCCAATAGATGACAATAGGTTAGTTGTTCGCGAAGAAGATATTTTTCGTACCCAGGAAGTAGATCAAATATTAGCAGATCTGGAGCAACAGTTGTCCCCGTCATCAGAGTTAGAGATCCACAAGGATGCAAAAAATGCAAATGAGATTGAAGAAAATTATAAGGTTTTTGAACTTGACGAGTACTTAACACTCGCAGCCTATTTTAAGTTTTTGAATAGCCCCTAGATTTGTAGCTTTGAGGTTCCCCTAGATTTGTAGACGCTTTGCTTGGTAATTTTGGAAGCAAAGGATGACGCAAATGTCAGGGCAAATTCGCTATTCAGATGAGTTCTAGATCGACGCTGTGGCACAGGTCACGGAGCGAGGTTATCCGGTCAAGGAGGTGGCCGAGAGGCTCGGGGTCAGCACCAAGTCACTGTACACTTGGATGGCGCAATTCTCGAAGCCTCAGCGGCAGACGGATCACGATGCTGAAGTCAGACGGCTCAAGAAGGAGCTGGCGCGCGTCACCGAGGAGCGTGACATGCTAAAATAGGCCACCGCGTACTTCGCCAGGGATGCAAAGTGAGGTACGCGTTTATCGACGCGCATCGTCAGCAGCATCCTGTCCGCGTTCTCTGCAGAATGCTCAGCGTTCATCCAAGCGGTTTCTACGCATGGGTTAAAGAACCGTTAAGCCAACGTGCGCTGAATGATCAACGTCAGACGGTGCTGGTGAAGAAGGCATGGAAAGACAGCGGTAAGGTCTACGGGTATCGCAAGATTCACGACGATCTGATCGACATGGGCGAAGCAGTGTCAGAGAACCGCGTTGCGCGACTGGCCCGTCTTTCAGGCATTCAGGCACAGATCGGGTACAAGAAGAAGCCGGGTATTTATGGTGGCAAGCCCTCGATCGTCGTGGACAACACCTTGGATCCGCAGTTCACCATCGAGACGCCAGATCGCGCTTGGGTGACGGATATCACGTATCTGCGTACACATGAGGGGTTCGCTTATCTCTGCGTTGTCATTGATCTCTTCTCGCGGCGCGTTGTCGGTTGGGCTGTTCAGTCACGCCAGACTTCAGAGCTCGCCGTGCAGGCGTTGCTGATGGCTATCTGGCGGCGCAAGCCTAGGCCGGGGCTTCTGATCCACTCAGATCAGACCAAGGCGCGCAATTCACCAGTCGAGAATGGGCTGCTTTCTTGCGCGAACACAATTTGGAACACTCCATGAGCCGTCGCGGTAACTGCCATGACAATGCGGTGGCCGAGAGCTTCTTTCAGCTCTTGAAGCGTGAGAAGATCAGGCGCCATAGGTATCGGACAAGGGATCAAGCCAGACGCGATATCTTTGAATACATAGAGCTGTTCTACAATCCCAAACGCAAGCACACGAACAACGGCATGCTGTCGCCCGTTGACTTCGAACACAGACAGCGCAAACTGGAAACGGCTGGTGTCTAGGAAACTAGGGGCACCTCACCTTTCCCATCCATGCTGATCTTGACCTTTGCATCGATCAGTACGTCGATCCAAGCACCGCTGGTGAACTGACTACCTTGATCGCTGTTGAAGATTTCTGGCGTGCCGTGCTTGGCCAAGGACTCTTTTAGGGTCTCAACGCAGCACTCCGCGTCCATGCTATTTGATAGCCGCCACGCCAGTACTTTGCGACTGTACCAGTCCATGATCGCCACGAGATATGGAAACCCACGGCGCATCGGGATGTAGGTAATATCTGCGCACCAGACCTGGTTCGGGCGGTCAATCACCGCGTTGCGCAGCAGATATGGCCAAATCTTGTGCTGAGGATGTTTCTTACTGGTGTTTGGTTCCTGATAGATTGGGACCAAACGCATGAGGTGCATCAAACGATGGCCCCGATGGCGGCCACATTGGTGGTTGTTGCGCTTCATGTAACGCGCCATCTGCCGCGATCCGTACCACGGCGTTTCCAGAAACTGCTTGTCGATGATTTCCATGAACCGCAAGTTCTCAGCACTTTCGCCCTTCGGCTCATAGTACAAATTGGACCGCGACAACGTCAGTAACGCACACTGCCGACGCATGCTCAGCTTGTGATTTTTGTTCACCGTTTTTTGCCTCGCGTTCCGAGCAACTGCTGCGAGGCATCGACCAAAAAATCTCGTTCCAGGACCAACTGACCGATCTATGAATGCAGCTTGTCCACTTCGGCGGCACTTACTTGCTCAGGGCTGAACCCTGGCGCGTAAATGCTGTCGTCATATTTTCTATCGCTGCGCGTTTCCAAGTCCCGATCTGGGTCGGATGCACGCCGTATTTCTTGGACAGTTCCGCCAGTGTCATCTCCTCGCGGATCGCTTCAAGCGCAACCTTGGCTTTGAATTCAGGCGAATGGTTCTTGCGTTGCTTCATTTTGGATCACTTCTTTCATCATGCGATCCACCTTAGCCACTGGTCCGAAATCCCCCGACCACCTCTGTCTACTGCGGGCGGGACAAAGCCATTCTGGAAGAAAGGGAAAGGATCAAACAAAGGACGCTCCAAACGCGACGCTTGCATCACAGCCAACGCGCCGCAGAATCAAACCAACCAGATGAGGCAAACGCTCTCTTAGTTTGGGCCGCCTGTGGTTCCAAAAACTCTGACAACGGACAGTGAAGAAAAGATGTGATGCCGTGGGGAATATCCAGCGCAGCCCAAAGCGGGTGATTCTTATAACTCAGATACTTATAAGAAAGCTGGCTGGGGTGGTAGGATTCGAACCTACGGTACACGCTACCAAAAAGCGTTGCCTTACCACTTGGCTACACCCCAACTGTGGAGGCGTAATTACTGTCAGAGCGCATGCTGCGCAAGGGGGGAAAGGCAAAAATCTTCGCCACGGGCGCATTTTTTTTTACACGGCAGAAGACCTTTGGGTGGGGGCCATCTGAAGGGGGACTGTAGATGGTTCTTAAGCTCTGCAATGCCTGATGCTTATCCGGAAAATTCCCAAAATGGGGCGTTCCCGATCCGATGTTGAAACCGGATCGGGGAAGGGTTCAGGATGAAATCTGATCGCGAAGAACCGACGCAGTCAGCGAAATCATCAGATAGATCCCTGAGAAGATCAAAAATGCCAGTAAGGTGTTTTCGAACTTGCGTGGATAGGTGGCCTCATCCGGGGCGACGGGGCTGACACTTTGGGACACATAGCGCACCTGACGGTTGGCCTCTACGCGTGCGGTTTCCAATTGCTGGAGCGCTTGTTGCAGCAGCAGGGTGCGGGTGCTTAGATCGGTTTCAGCCACGGCCAGTTCACTGCTGATCCGCGCTATCGATTCTTGCCCGTCACGCCCTTCGGTCAGTTGACGGCGCAGGTTTGAAATTTCCGATTCCAGATTGGCAATCTTGCGCTCAATTGGTTGCACCTTTGCCGGATTGGGGCGTTCGTTTGCCTTGAGGTCCAACATGTTCAGCCGTTGTTGCGTTAGTTCAGATTCCAATGTGGTGATCTGCGTGGTCAAGAGCGTGACCTCCAGATCACCGCTGATGACGTTATACAGCTCTTGCAGTTCGATCACCCTAAGCTGCGCCTCGCGCATGGCCAGCTCGGCTTGCTCATAGCTTTCGCGCGAATCTTTCATCTGATCCTCGCGCAGGCGCTGGGTCAGCTGGTCAATACGTTGCTCGGCATAGCCCAAAAGTGTTTCCGAATAGGCTAGACTCACGTTGGGATCTGCCGCAACAACGGTCATTTTGATCAGACCTTCGGTCGGATCATAACCCAGCTGTACGCGGCTTTTATAAAGCTTATAGGCCTCTTCATTGGTGGCGCCGGGGGTCAGCCGCTGGATCGGGTCAATAGAGGGGGCGCTGAAATGCTGTTTGAAACCCATGTCCTGATCAAGTCGGATCATCGAATCGCGGGATTCAAGATAGCTTTGCACAGCAATCGAATCCTCAGAGGCGGCGAAACCGGTCCCGGCAAACAGGCTCCCCAAAGAAGAAGAACCCTGTCCTTCGGTCTTTTGGATGATGAACTGCGATTGGGTTTCATACATCGGGGAGGCGATGTTGTAATAGTAATACCCGACGATAAAGGTTGGCAGCAGTACAAAAAAGGCCAACCGCGACATGAGCAGGCCAAGTTTGCGGCGCCGTCTGCGGGCGATATCACGCTGGATTTCAAGGATTTCCCGCTCACGGGATTCTTGCGGTGCGAGTTCCGGGGTGGGTAGGTTTTGTGGCGATTGGGGCACCGTCTGGGGCAGGGTGCTCTTGCCCGCCGCAGTGCCACCATTGTTCTGGGTGACCAGATCAAGCGCCGTTGTGCGCTGAAAGGGGTCAATTCCTTGAGAGCGCAGCAGGCGCACCGCGTCAAAATCTGATGTCGGGGCCAGCCCGTGTTTCTGCGCCACACGCCGCGCCATACGCAGCTGACGCCCGGTTAGACCCTCTTTGCGAATTGCGGCAATTTCCTGTTCTGTCGAGACCTCCCGCGCAGAGGCGACATCGGCTGTTGGTCCGCTATTGGCGGCCTCCTGCGGAGAGCCAGCCTGATTGACCGGCTTGCCGGTATCGGTGCGGCGAATGCGGAATTTCTTCGCTTTAGGCTTCGTAGTCATAGAGCCTCCTCGCCTCGTCTAGGGTATCAAACATATGTAACTGGCCATTCCGTAAAACCGCCGCAGAGCGGCAATATTGTTTCAGCGTTTCCGCCTGATGCGAGACGATCACAATCGTCGCGGTGCGCAGGCGATCCCGCAGGATGCTGCCGGCCTTGCGGTTGAATTCCACATCCGTGGTGCCGGGCATGCCTTCATCAATCAGATACATGTCAAAATCCAACGCCAGCAGCAGCGCAAAGCTGAACCGCGCCCGCATCCCGGAGCTATAGGTGCCGACCGGCATCATAAAGTATTCTTCCAACCCGCAAAGCCATTTGCAGAAGGCTTCGACATAATCGGGATCAAGCCCGTAGAGACGCGCAATATAGCGGGAGTTTTCCATCGCCGAGAGTTTGGTATCCACACCGCCCATAAACCCCAACGGAAAAGAGATTTTACACCCTCTGCGGATTTCCCCCTCATCGGGTTTTTCCAATCCGGCCATCATATTGATCAGCGTGGTTTTCCCGGTGCCGTTGGGCGCCAGAATGCCCAGAGAGCGCCCAAGGTCCACACGAAAGGACACCTGATCAAGAATGACCTTGTATTGGGTGCCGGTCCAAAAGGATTTACTTACATTTTCAAACTCGAGCATGGGAACGCCCTAATACGCCTCTACACCAGTGTTTCTAACGAACACTTATTAACGGCAGCTTATGCGCCGCTTTTATTATATTATGCAGTAAGAATTCGAAAATGAACACCTGTTTCCGCGACAGGGGCCGAGCCTTGCGCGGAAACAGGAATCTGTGCGGCCCGTTAGGGCCAGCATTAAGTTCAAAGGTGTTGTTTTTGCACCCTAGTCAGTTTGCCGGCGATAATAGAGACGATGGCCGCCCCAAAGCTGAACAAAGCACCCATTTTCGCCGCATCGCGCACCGGTCCGGCATCAAAGGCGACAGAGGCGATAAACAGCGCCACCGTAAAGCCAATCGCCGCCACACAGCCAATCACAAACAAGTCTATCACTCGCATGCCGTCCGGCAATCCCAGCCCAAGCGGCTTGGCCGCGATCCAGCCAAAGAGCAGCACGCCAAAGGGTTTACCGATCATCAGACCCGCCAAGACCAGCCAAGTCGGCGCGCTGATCGCAGAGAATTCGACCCCTGCATTCAGCAAGCCGAAGAAAAATAGAATGATTTCGACCGGATGCTTTAGGGCGTGTTCAACGTCGTTAAGCAGGTCATGCAGATGGGTTTCCGCTTCGGCAAAGATACCAAAAGCCCGATCCGCATGGGGAAGAGCGGGAACAATTGGCAACAGCCCGAGAGAGGGGTGAAGCCCTGCTTGCTGAAAACCATACCAGCTAAAGGCACCGGCCATCAGGTAGGGCCAAAACGAAAGATTTTTGCGGACCCACGTGGATTTTGTACGCAGCTGATCCCCGCGATCGAGGCGGCGGGGCAGCCAGTTTGCAAGCACAAACACCGCCACGGCAGAAAAGACCGACAGCAGCAACCACTCCGGTGCCAATTCACCCGAAGGATAAAACACCGCCAGAATGATCAGGCCCGCCGCATCATCTGCAATCGCCAGAAGCAACAGAAAACGCACCGCCGGATGGCCCGCGCCAAACACCATACGCCCGACCAGATAGGAAAAAGCGATGTCCGTTGCTGTTGGGATCGCCCAGCCACGGCTTACCGCCGATAGCGTATCAGAGCCTAAAAAGGCAGCGATACCCAAATAAACGGCAATCGGGCCAAACATGCCGCCCGCCGTCGCAAACAGCGGTGTGGCGGCTTTTTTACCGCGCAAAGAGCCGTTTTCAAGAATGATGGCTTCCCATACCTCTTTGGCGGCAATGGCAAAAAACAGCGCCATAAGCACGTCATTTACAAGGTAGTGCAAGGTGAGCGTGCGATGGATGTGGCCGTGCTCATCGGCGTGGGCATGGCCGATAAAAAAGTCGTCAATCAGAACGAATTCAACAAAATCATGATAGCTATGGGGACTGATATTTGCCCAAAACAGGGCGATAATGGCCCCAGAAATCAGCAAAATTGAATAGTTGGTTACAAAATTCCAGACACGATACACGTGGTGCTCCCCTAAATTTCCCGTCGCGCCTTCAGGTTTAAACGAGAAACTTAGCAGAGCAAGCCATTGTTACAAATTCACGCGATCATGCCCCAGAGACTGCCAAAGATCATGGCGCCCAGCATGGCGATGGTCAGATAGGCGTAAAATACCCGAGGTTTGACCAAGGCCCAGACTGCAATTGCCGCCGGAATACAACTGACACCACCGGCAATCACAAAAGACATCGCCGCGCCGTTGCTCATGCCTTGGGCCAGCAGCGCATCTACAAGCGGCACCGCCGCATAGCCGTTCAGATAGGCCGGTGCCCCGACCAGCGCGCCCAGTACGATCGGACGCAGGCCGTCCCCGCCCAGCACCGCCGCAATAGCTTCGGCAGGAATATAATGCAGCATCAAGGCTTCGATCAGATAGGCCAGCAGCAGCCATTTTCCGAGGAACAGCGCGTTTTCCACGGCAGTTTCCTTGAAAACGCCGCGCCGATGGCTGTCGCGCCAGAAAGCCCATTCCGGTTTGCCTGCAAAGGGTTTGTCCGAGCCACAGCAGCTTTTAGGGGCGGGGCGGTCACGCAAGGGATCGGCAAAGACCGGCCCCTTGGCAAACCCCATAACGATAAATCCCCCCATAAGCCCTAGCCCGATGGCCGAGAGCGTTTTTGCCAGTGCAAAATCAAACCCGAGCGTGCCGGAGGTAATCAGAAACATCGCCGGATCCATCAAGGGCGAGGCCAGCCAAAAGGCCATAACCGCAGATAGGGGGGCGCCGACCGCGAGCATCGCGGCGATAAAGGGGATGACCTCGCAGGAACAGAAGGGTGACAGCCCGCCAAGTGCGGCCCCAAAGAGGATCATGCGGGTCTCTTTGCCTTCAAAGGCTTTGGCCAGAAGGGATTCGGCCCCTGTTGCCTTTAGGTAGGCAACCGCCAGCACGGCGAAGACAATGAAGATCCCTGTATGCAGAATGGCTTGCGTGGCAAAGCTCACAGTTGGGCGTAACTGCGCGGGGTCAAAAATCGCTAAAAGAACTGGCACCAGCAAAATGCACAGCAACGCTTTGTCCAGCCGCTTCCAAAGCGATACAATCGGGGCAGGCCCGTCGGTGTGAACATTAGCCATGGGGGTGATCCTTCTCAGGGCTGTCGCAATCGGCGCAGCATTCAGACAATAAAAAAGCCGAGAGGTTTTTGACCTCGTCATAGGCCGCACCGATGCAAATGATCGAGCGGCCCTGTTTGGCCTGACGCACCAGACCGGCTTGGGTCAGGATTTTCATATGATGTGTCAGGGTTGAACCGCTGACGCCGGATCGCTCTCCTAAGGTACCGATGCTCAGCCCGTCTTCTCCGGCGCGCACGAGGCAGCGCAGGACATTCAGCCGTTGTTCGGAACCAAGGGCGGCAAAACGCGATGCGGCCACTTCAAGCGGGAGGGGAAGGGAATCAATCTGTGACATGATTCTATATTTCTAGAATTATCGAAATGAATCAAGCTGGTTTTTCTAGGCTGCCAGATCGCTTTGGGCTATGTGTTTGGAATGTCAGTCAAAGAACTTGCTTCCGAGATCGCCCGTTGCCGTCTTTGCGCGGATGATTTTGCCGCCACCCGCACGGCCCATGCGCCGCGTCCTGTGCTCTGGTTTGGTGACAGGGCCCGTATTCTGATTGCCGGTCAGGCACCGGGTTTGCGGGTGCATCAGTCCGGCAAGCCCTTTACCGACCCGTCGGGTGATCGATTGCGCGACTGGCTGGGGCTGAGTGAAACCAGTTTTTATGACCGCCATACCGTGGCGATTGTTCCCATGGCTTTTTGCTTTCCCGGCTATAATGCTAAAAACCATGACCTGCCGCCCCCGAAACGCTGTGCCGCAACTTGGCGTGCGCCGGTTCTTGGCGGGCTAAAAAACATCCGACTGACCATTCTTGTCGGGGGCTATGCGCAGAAATACCATCTCGGTCCGGCCCATAAGGCAGGGGTCACCGAAACCGTCCGCGCATGGCGCGACCTTGCGCCCGCCGTCTTTGCCTTGCCCCATCCGTCTTGGCGCAATACAGCATGGCTGAAGAAAAACCCGTGGTTTGAAGCAGAGCTGTTGCCCGCCCTGCGCGCCGCCGTCAGGAGCCAGATTGATGACCCCGCTTGATACTGCCCATGCCGCAATGATCGCCGCCCCCGAAGACGATGCGGCACGCTTGCGGTTTTACGAACGTCTGGCTGACAGCGAGGTCTTTGTGCTTCTGGAACAGGAATCCGAAGGTGACACCATCGCCCCGCGCATTTTTGAAATTCCACAAGGCACGTTCATTCTGATCTTTGATCGCGAAGAACGTCTGGCCGAATTTGCCGGTGGCCAAAGCCCCTATGCGGGGCTTTCGGGGCGTGCGCTTTGTCAGATGATTGCGGGGCAGGGCTTTGGGCTTGGGGTCAACCTTGAGGTCGCACCATCGTCTTTTCTGGTGCCAGCGGATGCGGTGGACTGGCTGCTGCAAACCCTGACCCATGCACCAACAGAAACCACGGAGTCACCCGAAGAAATCAGCCCGCCCACCGGACTGCCTGAACGTTTTGTTGTGGCGCTGGATACCAAACTGTCCACGGCGCAGGGCTTGGCCAAAGTCGCCTATCTGGCCGGTGTCACCTATGCCAGCGGGCGCCGTTCTCATATGCTGGCCTTTGTTGATGCCACCCCCGGTGCAGAAAACGCGCTGGCGCAGGCCGTCAACGAAAGCCTGACCTTCTGCGGGATCGAAGCCGGAGAGATTGACGTGACCTTCGTAACGGCCTCTGCCGCGATCTGCGCAACGCTGGCGCGGGTCGGCTTGCGCTTTGATCTGCCTGAAGGTCTAACCCCCAACGCACCGGGCACAAATCCCGACAAACCGCCGCGCCTGCGTTAATAGCCGATCTCGCGGTTCACCAGATGCAACAAGGGCTTGCCGGTTTCACTGCGCCAGATGTTTTCGGCTATTTCGAGGGACGCGGTTTCGGGTCGCGTTTCGGAAGCGATATGCGGGGTCACCGTGAGCTTGGGATGGGCCCAAAACGGGTGATCTCTTGGCAAGGGTTCTATGCGGAACACATCCAATGTGGCCTGTGCAATATGGCCGCTGTCTAAGGCATCGAGCAAAGCCTGATCCTCTATCAATGGTCCGCGACCGGGGTTCAGGATCACCGCCCCTTTTGGCAGTTGTGCAAGCGTGTCTGCGTTCAAGGTGTTTTCTGTGGCCGCGGTCTGGGGCAGCAACAACACCAGAATTTCCGAGGTCGACAGGATCGTTTCAAGACCCTCAGCCCCGTAACAACAGGTGATACCGTCCACCGATTTTGGCGTTCTGCTCCAGCCTGATACGTTGAAATTCAGATCGCGCAGGGCTTCGGCGCAGGCCTGCCCCAAGGCCCCCATCCCCAATATTCCCACGGCGCGATGGCGCGCCAGTGGCGGGATGACGGGGGTCCAGTCGCCATTCTGAGCAGACAGCTGCGCGTCCATGCCAAGATGGTGCCGCAAAACGTGACCGGTGACCCATTCCACCATACCTTCGCTTAATCCGGCATCAACCATGCGTGTCGTTGGTTGGGTCAGCGTCGCATTTGCCATCAGCTTTTCCACACCGGCCCAGAGGCTGAGCACCGCCTTGGTGTTCACATAGGGGGTGAAATCCTGCAGCGGGCCGTTCGGGGCGTAAATGATATAATCCACCGCCGCCGGATCGCTTTGATCGCGGTGCAGATGGACCTGCAGCCCCTTTGCGGCAAAGGCGGCGCGCAAAGGCGCTTCATAGCTGTCCCACCGAACATCTAGGGCGGCGAATAGAACATTGATCAACCTGCAAAAATCCCATCTGTAGAAGCGAAACCCTTGATCTCGATCGGGTTGCCACAAGGGTCCCGAAAGAACATGGTGCTTTGCTCGCCAGCGGTGCCAGGAAAACGGGTGACCGGGGCCAGTTCAAAATCGATACCGGCCTCCGTCAGGCGCGCGACCATCTTGTCCCAGTCGGGTTTATCCAGCACCACACCAAAATGCGGCATCGCGACCATATGATCGCCGACCTTACCGGTATTGGCGGTAGCGAAAGGCGTGCCCAGATGCAGCGAAAGCTGATGTCCGAAAAAGTCGAAATCGACCCAGCTGTCGGTGCTGCGTCCTTCGGTGCAGCCCAAAACATCGCCGTAAAAGCGACGGGTTTCATCAAGGTCGTTCACATTAAGAGCGAGGTGAAACACAGACATATTCGGCTCCTTTGCCGTTTGGATATCAGATATTTAGCGAGGGCGGTGCACATGGGCGCTTTGCATCAGGCCGAAGGCGGCCAGCAGCACCAGCATGGCAGAGCCGCCATAGGACACCAGCGGCAGCGGGACTCCGACCACAGGGGCCAGCCCCATGACCATGGACATGTTCACTGCAAAGAACAGAAAGAAGGTCGTCGCGATCCCAAGGGTCAGCAGGGACGCAAAACGGTCCTTATTTGAAAAGGCCGAGACCGCGCAGAATAGCAGGATCAGCGTATAGAGGATCAGCAGGGTGATCGCGCCGACAAAGCCGAACTCCTCGGCCAATGTGGTAAAGATAAAGTCGGTGTGCTTCTCGGGCAGGAAATTCAACCGGCTTTGCGTGCCCTGCATGAACCCGCGCCCCGTCCAGCCGCCAGAGCCAAGGGCAATTTTGGACTGGGTGATGTGATAGCCCGCCCCAAGCGGATCACTCGAGGGGTCCAGAAAAGTATCGATACGGCGGTACTGGTAGTCTTTCAGGAATTGATAAGGTGTGCCGCGAAACTGGAATACGGCTGTCACAATACCCACCACCAGCGCAATAACACCGGCGAAATAGTACCAACTGACCCCAGCAAGAAACATTACCGTCGCCCCACCCGTAAGCAAGAGCACCGACGTGCCCAGATCGGGTTGCCGCAGCACAAGGGCGGTGGGCAGGATCATCAGGATGACCGGGATGATCACATAAATCGGGCGCGACACTTTTTTAATGTCGAGCCAGTCGTAATAGGCCGCCAGCATCATCACCAGAGTGATCTTCATCAGTTCCGAAGGCTGCAGCCGCATAAAGCCGAAATCAATCCAGCGCTGCGCGCCCATGCGCAGATCACCGAAAAATTCAACGTAAAGCAACAAGAGCAGTGAAATCGCATAGGCCAGCCCTGCCATGTTGCGCCAGAACCAGATCGGCACCATGGCGATGGCAAACATCACAAACACACCAAGGCCAAAGCGCTTCATTTGTGGTTCGGACCACGGACTCAGCGATCCACCGGCCACCGAATACAACATTAGAAAGCCGACACTGCACACCGCCGCCAGCAACAGGATCACCGGCCAGTTCAGATACAGGATCTTGCGCAGCCCTGTGGGCACGGTTTTGACGTTGGACTCAAGATAACTCATGCGCGGTTTTGCCCTTCGTCCGGGGCATCAAAGTCATGCAGCTTTAGTTTTTCCTGTTGGGTTTCAATCCGTCCACGATCCTTTTGCGGATAGGCAGACAGCGCGGGGGTGCCGTTGTACAGGGCTTGCAAGACAATATCGCGCGCGATTGGCGCTGCGGCAGTGGAGCCGCCACCGCCATGTTCCACTACCACCGACACCGCAATGTGCGGATCATTATAGGGCGCATAGGAGACATAAAGCGCATGGTCGCGCCGCTCCCACGGCAGATCGGCGTTTCGTGTCACTCCGCGCGCGCGCTCGGCTGCCGTAATGTTACGCACCTGAGAGGTGCCGGTTTTACCAGCCATGCGCATGGCATCTTCAACGATACGGGTTTTGTAGGCCGTGCCGCGCCGGTTGTTCGAGACATTATACATGCCCTGCCGAACGATCCGCAGGGTTTCTGCCGATATTCCTAGATCCTCGCCGCCCCGGATGGGCTCTTCTACATCATCAACGGCCTTGATCAGACGCGGGGTAATTGCGCGCCCCGTGGCAATACGCGCAGACATCACCGCCAGTTGCAAAGGCGAGGCCAGAACAAACCCCTGACCGATCGAGGCGTTGAGCGTATCGCCCTTGAGCCAGGATTGTCCCTTCACCTCTTGTTTCCATGCCCGCGTCGGGGTTAGCCCTTCGGCAACGGCGGACATCGGAATATCAGGACGCACCCCAAGGCCAAGCTTATTTGCCATTTCGGTGATCTTATCGACACCGATGCGCAGAGAGAGATCATAGTAGTAAACGTCGCAAGACTGCTCGAGCGATTTGTTCAGATCAACCTGACCGTGACCGCCTCGTTTCCAACAGTGAAAGCGACGGTTGCCCAGTTCCATATGACCCGGACAATAGACGGTTTCCTCTGGGCCGACGGCGCCTGCCTCCAGCGCGGCCAAGGCCACCACCATTTTAAAAGTTGATCCGGGCGGGTAGGTGCCCTGGACCGATTTATTGGCCAAGGGACGGTATTTATTGCCGGTCAACTCGCCGTAATCTTTGACAGAGATTCCGCGCACAAATTTATTCGGATCAAAGGACGGGGTCGAGCCTGCCGCCAGAATGTCACCGGTCCTTGTGTCGACCACCACGGCGGCCGCACTTTCTTCGCCCAGGCGCGCCTGCACATAGTTCTGCAATCGGCTGTCAACGGTCAGGCGCAGGTTGCCGCCTGGATCACCTTCGCGCCGCCCCAGTTCGCGCATCACCCGACCGACGGCATTGACCTCAATCTGTTTGGCCCCGGCACTGCCGCGCAGGGTTTTTTCCATCTTGTTTTCAATGCCGGATTTGCCGATCTGGAATTTCGGAATTTGCAGCAGCGGATCCTGATCGTCAATCCGGCTGAGGTCGTAGTCCGACACCGGCCCGACATAGCCGACGATATGGGCATAATCATCGCGCATCGGATAGCGGCGCGACAGACCGACGTCTGGCGTAATCCCCGGCAAAGCGGGGCTATTCACGGCAACACGCGATAGCTCCTCCCAAGTGATCTGATCGGTGATGGTCACCGGCACAAAAGGACTGCGCCGTTTGATTTCCTTACGCGCGCGTTCCAGATTACTGGGGTCCAGATAGACCAATTCTTGCAGTCGGGCGATGACCTCGTCGACATCGCCTGCATCCTCGCGCACCATGACGATACGGTAATTCTGGGTGTTCTCGGCGATGGTTTCGCCGTTGCGGTCGTGGATCAATCCACGCGGCGGGGGGAGTAGCCGGATGTTGATCCGGTTTTCCTCTGCCAAAAGGCGGTATTGATCCGATTCCTCGATTTGCAACTGCCGCATGCGCATGCCCAACAGACCCACAAAACCAAGCTGCACCGCCCCGACAACCAAACCGCGCCGCGTAATGCGGCGGTTGCTTTCGGCTGTATCTTTGGGTTGGCGCTTCATACGAGCCTTCCTTTCGGATCCACATCGCCGCGGCTGGCCTTGCTGATGCCCAAGATATGGGTGCTGAACAGCACGATCAGCGGATAGGCAGCCACTGTGGCGATGGCTTGTACAAAACTAAGGCCCAGCGACGGCGGATCAAGCAAAACCAGCATAAGAATGATCCGCTCCAAGAGGGCGATGCCAAAAACGACGCTTGCCACCAAGGCCCATTCGACCAGAAACGGAAGCTCGCGGTTCAGGATCATCCGGCTGCGCAGGAACTCTGACCCGATCAATATTAAACCGGCCTGTAATCCTGGTGGCCGTTGCAACAAAAAATCCATCAGCAGCATGACCAACGCGATCATCGTCGCCGGTACATAGTCAGGACGGCGCAAGACCCATGCAAAGGTCAGTGCCATCAGAAAATCGGGGGCGGCCCAACCGCGCGGCGTTGTTTGCAACGGCAGCAACAGCGTAAACAGCACCGCAACCGCAAAGCCCAGATAGAACAGTCGATAGGCCAAACGGCTTGAGAAAATCGGACTACCCATTTGCACCGGTTCCCTCGGTGGCGGGTGTGTCTTCGGCGACAGGTTCCTGTGCCACGGGCGGGGCGAGCGGGGCCAACAGACCGCCGGGATCGCTCAGCGCGGGCACGACGCGGCTGCGCAAGACCCGCAGGAATTCCAGCCGTTCGTAATCTGCCGCCAGCCGGACCCGCAGGCGACGGTCCGTGCCTTGGGCAACATGGCCGATCAAGAGACCCGCCGGAAATACCCCGCCATCGCCGGAAGACACCACCCGATCACCGGGGCGCACCAGTTCGGGGCTTTCGATAAAATCAATCGGCGGCAAGGCAGAGTTATCGCCCGAGAGCATGGCCCGCTGGCCAGAAGGTTGTATGGTTACAGGAATGCGGCTGTTGGAATCGGTCAGCAGGATCACGCGGGCTGTGTTGTTGCCGACTCCCGAAATCCGCCCAACAAGACCGATGCCATCCATGGTCGCCCACCCGTCCTGAATGCCATCACGCGCCCCGACATTGACCAGAACGGACTGGCGGAATGGGCTGCCGCTATCGGCCAGCACTACGCCGGTGACATAGGTCAGTTTCGGGTCAAGACGTACTTTGTTCAGATCCAGCAGCTTGGCGTTGCGTTGTTCCAGTTGTAGGGCGGCTTCTTTCCAGGCTTTCATCTGCTGAAGCTCGCGCCGCAGTTCTTGATTTTGCTCATAGATACGTTGATAGGAGCGGAAATCATTAAACACATCGCCCAGAAAAGTCACCGGCGCCAGCGCCCATTCGAAACTGGGTACCACCTGATCGGTGATTTGGGCGCGAAACCGTTCAACACGCGGACTGTCAATACGCCAAACGGCAAAAAAGGCGATCAGCACAAAGAGCAAAACCCCGATCAGCAAACGCCGGATCGGGTTGATGTAGTCATTGCTGTTGTTTCGCTCGTAAGCCACCGATTGGTCTCCGGGGCGTCAGGCGCCCGATTTAGCTGTCGTAGTCTATCACATGACGCAGCTGTTTTTCATATTCCAGCGCTTTGCCAGTGCCAAGAGCCACACAGTTCAAGGATTCGTCAGCCACCGAAATAGCAAGGCCGGTTTGCTCGCGCAGAGCCAGATCCAACTCTCCCAGCAGCGCCCCGCCGCCGGTCAGCATCACACCACGATCAACAATGTCGGCAGCCAGATCGGGCGGGGTGGCTTCGAGGGCGGTCATCACCGCTTCGCAGATTTGCTGGACCGGCTCGCTCAGCGCTTCGGCGACCTGCGCCTGATTGATCTCGATTTCTTTGGGCACACCATTCAAAAGGTCGCGCCCGCGGATTTGCATCGCCGCCCCGCGCCCGTCATCGGGCATGCGGGCGGTGCCGATAGAGGTCTTGATCCGTTCAGAAGTTGCCTCCCCGATCAGGAGGTTTTGCTGGCGGCGCAGATAGCTGATAATCGCTTCGTCCATGCGGTCGCCCCCGACGCGCACCGAGCGCGCATAGACGATGTCACCCAAGGAAAGCACCGCAACCTCGGTGGTCCCGCCACCGATGTCGACCACCATGTTGCCGGTGGGATCAGTGATCGGCATGCCCGCACCAATGGCGGCTGCAATTGGTTCGGCAATAAGGCCGGCGCGGCGCGCGCCAGCGGAAAGCACCGATTGACGGATCGCGCGCTTTTCAACAGGCGTTGCGCCATGGGGCACACAGACGATGATTTTGGGCTTTGAGAAAGTCGTGCGTTTATGGACCTTGCGAATGAAATGTTTGATCATTTCTTCGGCCACATCAAAATCGGCAATCACCCCTTCGCGCATCGGGCGGATGGCCTCAATGCTGCCCGGGGTCCGGCCCAGCATCAGCTTGGCGTCTTCGCCGACCGCCAGAACCTGCTTGCGCCCATCTTTGACGTGGTAGGCCACAACCGAGGGCTCGTTCAGGATGATCCCGCGCCCTTTTACATAGACCAGCGTATTCGCCGTTCCGAGGTCAATCGCCATATCGGACGAAAACAAACTGCCTAAGCCTAGCATCGTGTGGGTCTTCCCGTGTTCAAATAAGCAAAAGCCCCCCGAGTCGCTGCATAGGAGGCCGGATGCTTTTATAGGCGCATCCCTGCACGGTTGGAACCCTAGGAACAGAGGCCTCAGCGCATATTTGCCGGCTTATCTTTTCACAACATTTCAGGCGCAAAATTTGCAAATTTTGCCAATAATATTATGAATATCGAACGTTATGGGGGTTTGGCTCGGAATTCGGCTTGCCCCGATCCCGCGTAACGTCATTTGCCAAAATGTCATGCCGCCACAGAAAAACGGCCCCCGCGGTCATTCGGGAGCCGTCTGGTATTCACCTTTCAACAGGTGAGTCTCTTAGGTGGCGTCGGTATAGGAAACGGTTTTGATGTCCTCACCCGGCTTGGATTTTTCGCGTCGCACCAGCAGACGGTTCAGCGCGTTCACATAGGCTTTGGTCGAGGCGACAACCGTATCGGTATCCGCTGATTGACCGGTCGCGATTTTGCCGTCTTCTTCCATGCGTACGCTGACGGTGGCTTGCGCATCGGTGCCCTCGGTCACTGCATGCACCTGATACAGTTGCAGACGAGCCTCATGCGGGAACAGCTCTTTGACCGCGTTAAAGGCCGCATCTACCGGACCGTCGCCCTGTGCGGTTGTCTGCTGATCAACACCGTCGATGGACAGGGTCAGATCGGCAGATTGCGGGGCTTCTGTGCCGCAGATCACGCGCAGGAATTTCACCTGAATGCGGTCATGGCTGGCATCGGATTCTGTATCACGCATCAGCGCCAGCAGGTCATCCTCAAAGATTTCCTTTTTGCGATCCGCCAGCGCTTTGAAGCGCACAAACACATCCTTCAGCTGATTGTCGGCCAGCTCATAGCCCAGTTCCTGCAGCTTGGCGCGCAGGGCGGCCCGACCCGAATGTTTGCCCATCACCAGATTGGTTTCCGACAGGCCGATATCCTCGGGGCGCATGATTTCAAAAGTCTCGGCGTTTTTCAGCATGCCGTCCTGATGGATGCCGCTTTCATGGGCAAAGGCGTTCTTGCCGACGATGGCCTTGTTGTATTGCACCGCGAAACCCGAGACCGTCGCCACGCGCCGAGAGATATGCATCAGCTTTTCGGTGGTGATACCGGTGCGGAAAGGCATGATGTCATTACGCACTTTCAGGGCCATGACGACCTCTTCCAGTGCGGTATTGCCAGCCCGTTCGCCCAGGCCGTTGATGGTGCACTCGATCTGACGCGCGCCTGCCTCGACCGCTGCCAGAGAGTTCGCCGTCGCCATGCCCAGATCATTGTGGCAATGGGTGGCAAAGATGATTTCATCCGCACCCGGGACCTTTTCGATCAGCATGCGGATCAGATCGGCACTTTCGCGTGGGGCGGTATAGCCGACAGTGTCAGGGATGTTGATGGTGGTGGCACCGGCTTTGATGGCGACCTCAACAACGCGGCACAGGTAGTCATGTTCGGTGCGGGTAGCATCCATCGGCGACCATTGCACATTGTCACACAGATTGCGGGCATGGCTGACCGTGTCATGGATGCGCTCGACCATTTCGTCTTGTGTCAGGTTCGGAATCGCCCGGTGCAGGGGCGAGGTGCCAATAAAAGTGTGGATGCGCGGGCGGGCGGCGTGTTTCACCGCCTCCCAGCAGCGATCAATATCGCCGTATTGCGCACGGGACAGCCCGCAGATGACCGCGTTTTTGGACCGCTGGGCAATTTCGCTCACCGCGCGGAAATCGCCTTCGGAGGCAATCGGGAAACCGGCTTCGATAATATCGACGCCCATTTCGTCCAGCAGGCTGGCAATTTCCAGCTTTTCGGCGTGAGTCATGGTTGCGCCGGGGCTTTGCTCGCCATCCCGCAGGGTGGTGTCAAAAATCAGGACCTGATCCTGTTTGCTCTTATCTGTCATGATGTGTCTTTCTCTAATTCACTTAGCCAAGGGGAAAGGTGCGCGCATTAATCCTCTGAGCAGGTGCACCAAACCGGCACGCTCAGAGGCGGCTAAGGAGTAGATCATCTGCAAGCAACAGCGCAGCATCGGCCAAGGGGGCCGAAGCAAAGGGGCTGATATGTGCATCTGCGATCATGGCCGCGATAATACGCAGACGCCACGGAAAGAAAAGAGCGTATTGTCTTTCAGGTGCAAAAATTGACGCAAGGCCGTGCCGGTATACTTCTGAAGCAGCAGCAAAAGAGAGGTGTTATGTCCAGACAGGTCTTAATCATCGGGGCTTCCGGTGGAATCGGGGCGGCGTTGCAGCGGGCCTATGAGGCGCGCGGCGACAGGGTAGTCGGGCTGTCGCGGGGCAGCAGCGGGTTGGATGTGACCGATGAACCCAGCATAGCGCGCGCCTTTGCGCCGCTTGAGGGGCCGTTTGAACAGGTGATCTGTGCCACAGGTGTGTTGTCTGGTCAGGCTTCGGGGCCGGAAAAAGCCATACCGGCCATAACGCCAGAAGCTTTGGCCGCGCAGTTTGCGGTTAATGCTACGGGGCCGATGCTGGTTTTGAAACATGTGCTGCGCTTTTTGCCGCGCGACCGGCCATCGGTTTTTGCCGCCCTATCTGCCCGCGTGGGATCAATCGGGGATAACCGGCTGGGGGGCTGGTACTCCTATCGGGCGTCAAAGGCCGCGCTGAACCAGCTGATGCATACGGCGGCGATTGAAATTGCCCGCAGCCACAAACAGGCGGTGATTTGCAGCCTGCATCCGGGCACGGTGGCCACCGATTTTACCCAAGCCTATCGCGGACGCCATGCCGCCGTCCCCGCAGAAGAGGCCGCGCAAAATCTGCTGCGGGTGATGGACGGGTTAACCCCCGAACAGTCAGGCGGGTTTTATGATTGGTCCGGTGCAGAGGTGCCTTGGTGATCGTGTCGGGAATTACTCGGTTGCCGGTTGCGTGGTCTCACCCTCGGTGAAGGCGCCGCCCTCCCAAGTGCCGTTTTGGGTTTGACCGGTTGCAAAGGTCATTATGCCATCCCCTTGGCGCTTGCCGGACTTGAACATGCCGTCATAGACATCGCCATTGGCATAGCGGGCCATGCCTTTGCCGTCGATTTCACCGGCGCGCCATTGGCCGGTGTAGCTAAACCCGTCCGGCATTTGGATGGAGCCTTCGCCGTCGCGCTGACCGGCGAGAAAACCACCGGTATAGACCGTGCCATCGGCATAGCTCGCAACGCCTTGCCCGTGGCGCTGGCCTTCAAACCAGTCGCCTTCATAGCGGTAGCCGTCCGGATAGGTCATTACGCCTTTGCCGTGGTTCTTGGCATTGGCAAATTCGCCCTCATAGACCAGACCATTGGTATAGCGCGCCACACCGATGCCATCGATCACACCGACTTTCCATGCCCCTTCATAAGTGTTGCCATCGGGGTACGTGATTTTACCCTCACCATCGGCGACATCGTTCTTAAAGCTGCCGGTATAAACGGAACCATCGGGATAGGTGACTTCGCCGATGCCCTCAATGCGGCCCTCGGTCCAGCCGCCGACATAGCGATAGCCATCCGCGCCGGTAAAGCTGCCCTGTCCGTGGCGTTTGTCATTCAGGAATGCACCTTCGTAAACATCGCCGTTGGCATAGGTGACCTTACCCGTACCGTGACGCTGCCCCGAGACCAGCGCGCCCTGATAGACATCGCCGTTGGATTGGATCAGCGTGCCCGTTCCGTCGATCTGCCCGTCCAGCCAGTCGCCGTCATAGATCAGCCCGTCCGCCATGGTCAGCCGACCCGAGCCTTCGCGTTTGCCCGCCATCATCGCGCCAACATAGATTGCGCCGTCTGGGTAAGTGATTTTACCGCTGCCTTGTTTGACGCCGTCAACCCAGTCGCCCTCATAGATATATCCGTTGGGGCTTTGCATGGTGCCGACCCCGTGGTGCAGAGCGTTGCGAAACGCGCCAGTATAGCTCACGCCATTGGCATAGGTCGCGGTACCGGACCCGTTGATTTTGCCGTCCAGCCATTCACCCTCATAGGTGCCGCCATCGGCAAAGGTGATTTTGCCCATACCTTCGGGTTTGCCATTGGCAAACTCACCGACATAGATTGAGCCATTGGGGAATTTAGCAGTCCCCTGACCCTTGATCTCACCGTCAACCCACGTGCCACTGTATTCATAGCCATTGGGCAGCACATAACTGCCCTGACCGTGTTGTTTGCCGTTTTTAAACGCGCCTTCATAGACGCCGCCATCTTCATATTGCTTGGTGACAACGGGGCCTTCGTTTTGAGCCAGCGCCTGACCTGCAAGAAGTGCTGCGACACCAACCGTCGTGACAAGCCCGTAAACAACCGATTTTGCTGCCCTGATTTTCTGCACGAAAAGCCCCTATGTAAAAACGGAATGCGGCCCTGTGGCCCTGCTGTTGGCAAGAGCGTAATAGAGCGGCGGCAGCGATACAACGGGTTTTGCAGCAAACCGGCTTTCCCTTGCCGACCAGTCTGCTAAGACAGGGGCAACGACTTGGAAAGGGCACCTTATGGCCGATCAATTTCGCCTGATGATCGCACAATTGAACCCGACAGTGGGGGATCTCTCTGCTAATGCGGCAAAGGCCAAAGAGGCATGGCGCAAGGCCAAAGAGGCCGGTGCAGATATGCTGGCCCTGCCGGAGATGTTCATCACCGGCTATAATACGCAAGATTTGATCATGAAGCCTGCCTTCTGGCAAGATGCGCTGCAACAGATAGAGCAACTTGCGGCTGATTGTGCCGATGGGCCGACCATCGGAATTGGCGGGCCATGGTTTGAGGGAGTAGAGCTGTTCAATGCCTATCATATCCTGTCTGCGGGCAAGGTTGTGCATCGGGCGTTAAAGCATCATTTGCCCAATGAAACCGTCTTTGACGAGGTTCGCCTGTATGAATCGGCTCCTTTGGCCGGGCCATATAACGTCGGCGGGGTACGCATTGGCTCGCCCATTTGCGAAGATTCCTGGCATGAAGATGTTGCCGAGACACTGGCGGAAACCGGTGCAGAGATTTTAGTCGTGCCCAATGGCTCCCCGTATTATCGCAACAAACTGGAAACCCGCCTGAACCATATGGTGTCGCGGGTGTTGGAAACCGGTTTGCCGCTGGTCTATCTGAATATGGTCGGCGGTCAGGATGATCAGGTCTTTGATGGGGCGAGCTTTGTGCTGAACCCGGGTGGAGAGTTGACCCATCTGTTGCCCGCCTTTGATGAAGATCTGGCGCTTGTTGATTTTGAACGCACGGTTGACGGTTGGCGTGCACGCCCTGCAACAAAGGCCGATCAGCCCGATGCATGGGAACAAGACTACCGTTGCATGGTTGAATCCTTGCGCGATTACTGCGGGAAAACCGGTTTCGGCAAGGTCATTCTGGGCCTGTCGGGCGGGATTGATTCCGCCATTGTGGCGACCATCGCCACCGATGCGCTGGGCGCAGAGAATGTACGTTGCGTGATGCTGCCGTCTGAATACACCTCTCAGGGCTCGCTGGATGATGCCAAAGAGATTGCTGAAAATCTGGGCTGTACCTATGATTTTGTCCCGATTGCGCAGTCGCGCGCGGCGGTGACCGAGACGCTTGCACCCTTGTTCGCGGGGCGCGAGGCCGATGTCACCGAAGAAAATATCCAGTCGCGCCTGCGGGGGCTTTTGTTGATGGCAATGTCGAATAAATTTGGCTCTATGTTGCTGACAACAGGGAATAAATCCGAAGTCGCCGTGGGCTATGCGACGATCTACGGGGATATGAACGGCGGCTATAATCCGATCAAGGATTTGTACAAAACCCGCGTGTTTGAGACATGCCGCTGGCGCAATACCAATCACCGCGATTGGATGAAGGGGCCCAAGGGCGCTGTCATTCCGGAGAGCATCATCGACAAGCCCCCGAGTGCCGAATTGCGCGAAGATCAAAAGGACGAAGACAGCCTGCCGCCCTATGAGGTGCTGGATGCGATCCTGACACGGTTGATCGACGAAGAAGAATCCGTGGCTGAAATTGTCGACGCCGGCTATGATCGTGCCGTGGTGAAAAAGGTCGAGCATCTGATCTATATCTCTGAATATAAACGCTTTCAGTCTGCACCCGGCACCCGTTTGACCAAACGGAGTTTCTGGCTGGACCGGCGCTATCCGATTGTGAACCGCTGGCGCGATCCAAGCTGAATTCTACGGCTGGCTGTGCTATTCTTTGTTGTGCCAACAGCGGAGAGTGCCATGGCTGCCAATAAATCCGGTCCGACCGATCTTGAATTTGATCATTTCCTGCAGGGGATCTTGCCGGAAAAGCGCGCCGTAGAGGCGCGGCGGTTGGATGAGGTGTTTCGCAAAGCTTCGGGGTTTGAACCGGTGATCTGGGGCAGCAGTATTGTCGGCTATGGGGGCTATCGTTACCGCTATGCATCGGGGCGCGAAGGCGAGTCTCTGGCCACCGGTTTTGCCCCGCGCAAGGCAAAATTATCCATATATATTATGCCGGGCTATCAGGATTATTCCGGTATTCTTGCCCGCCTTGGCAAGCACAGCCTTGGTAAATCTTGCTTGTATATCAACAAGCTGTCCGACGTTGATCTTTCGGTCCTGCAAGAGTTGATTACCGTGGGTCTACGGGATTTAAACAGCATATGGCCGGTAAAAGCGCGCCTGCGTTAACCTGAAATTCGTATTCGTCGGTTTTGCTGAGCGCAGGCTTGGCAAAGGGGCGACATGCGGTTTTTTCTGGTTCTCGGTTTCTATCTCTGTTCGACCATGGGGGCGTTGGCCTGCGCCGCCCCGGATGCGCGCGAATTCAGTTGCGCATCGACGGCATTTCACGCCTGTGAAATCATCGTGAAGGGGGCCCCGCGCCACTACTGTAAACATGTTCCGGATCAGGGCGGCGATCTCCCGGCCCTGATGGCGTTTCACGGGGCAGGGGCTGATGCCAATGCCATGGTGAACCTGTGGCGTGGTTATACCGAACAAGGGCTGATTTTGATCATTCCGGATGCTAAGGAAACCGGCAGCGACGGGACCTGTTCCACCATTTGGCGACAGATCGGTTTTCAGGCGCAAAACTGGGAAGAAATGGCAAAACCCTACGGCTGTGCGGGGGGGGATGGCTATTCCGACCTTGATTTCATACAGGCCCTCATGGCGGAGGTAGAGGTAGGGGCAAAGATTCAAGGGTGGTATGCGACCGGGTTTTCTGCTGGTGCGGGGTTTGTCTATCAATTGTATCTGACGCTTCCGATTGCCACGCGATTTAAGGGGTTTGCTGCCGTTGGTATGGGCATGAGCCGCGCCAAAGAAGCGGCGGTGCAAGACGGCGCACAAAAAGTTATTGGCCATGTGTTTTCGCCGAATTTTGATAGTAAACGACCCTTTTTATTTCACATGGGCACGTCAGATAAATTTGCCTATCCGATTGAAAATGTTGCGATTGCCTTAAGGGATCATCCGCGCTGCGCAAAACCACCATCGATTTTCATGGCGCTGCGCTGTGTGTTGTTCAATCAAACAGAAAATGGGCGCGGTACATTTGATATGACCTCGCAGATTGATCTTACAGAGCGTTGGCTGGCCGACTTCAACCGCACCCAACCCCGCCGGATCGAAAGCCTTTACCCCGATCTTGGTGCTGGAGAGGGGGGTGATAAAACCATGACGGTTCGCGCCGATTATCTGCCTTTATCCGATGGCGCACCGGTTGCGGTTCTGACAGCCGTCGGCGGGGGCCACGACTGGCCCGGTTGGGGCGGCAATCATGCGCCCTGCACATCGGGCATGTGTGATATCGATCTGGCGCGCGAAATTCTGCAGTTCTTCAGGGCGACGGCGGGGATGGTGACCCCGCCGCGCTAGGATCAATCCATAATCAGTTGGTAGCTTGCTGGCACATAGCGGTAACCATTGTCACGGGTTTCGGCATATCCAACCGCCGGAAAGGGCATGTGATACCCGATAAAGGGCGTCTTATCGGCGGCGAGCATATCAAAAACCTTGCGACGACTTGCGGCGGCGGCGGATTTGTCCATATCAAAACGCACCTCCCAATCTGGATACCCCAGCGACCAGACGTAGTGATTTGCCAGATCGGCCATCAGCAACATCTGTTGCCCGTCGCTTTCCAGCATATAGGTCATATGTCCCGGCGTATGCCCAAAGGCGGCCATGGCAGTGATGCCCGAGGCAACGCTGCCACCATCGTCCAGAAAGCTCATTTTTTCGGCCATTGGGGTCACATTGGCTTTCACCATGTCCCCGACACGGTTGCCTTCATCGGCCTTTGACCAGAAATCATATTCAACAGCGCCGGTCACATAGCGTGCATTTTTGAACGTGGCTGCCCCGTCGGTCATCATGCCGCCGATGTGGTCGGGGTGCATATGGGTTAAGACAACCACATCAATGTCATCCGTGCTGTAGCCCGCTTCGGCCAACGCGCTTGCGATCCCGCCCTGACCCAGACCGGTGTCAAACAAAACCAGTTCAGAGCCGGTATTGACCACGGTTGGGGTAAAGAAAAACTGCGATTTGTCCGTCGGAATGAAATTTTGTTCGGAAACTGACGCGAACTCTTCAGCAGAAGCGTTCAAGCCAAAGATTTCATTGGGTTTTTCGACGGTGCGATTCCCGTCCAGAAGCGTGGTGACTTCAAACCCTCCGAGTTTCATGCGGGCGAAAGCACTGCCTCGACCGGCCCCTTTCATCTCTGCGGCGGCGCGCGCAGTGCTTGGCGCAAGACCGGCAAGAAGGGGCACGGCGGCTCCGGTTAAAATCGCGGCGCGGCGGGTAAGCTGAACGGATGACATAGGAGATCCTCTTGATGGCTATGAGATAGTGACAAGAGGAAGTTAGTATACATCTGCCAGAAGGCGAGTAAAAAAAATCGTTTTTATGTCACGATTTGTTGTTTTGACGGTTTTTCAGACACCCAAACCGTAATTGTGCCGCGCACCACGATTGTGCCGTTGGTATCGCGGGCCTCTACCCGGACCAGCAATTCACCCGGTTTCCAGCCATCCGCATCAACACTGGCGGTGCAGGTGATATCTGTTTCGGCTTTCGCCGTGTAGTCTAGCGTCATCCCCTTGGGAATCCAACGTAAATTCTTTGGAATAGAGGCTTCAGCCATGAACCCCATGGCCATCTCCAGCCCGTTGGTAATGGCGATAACATGGACCGTGCCAATATGGTTCTCAACCGCTCGCCGCTTTTTGATAAAAATATCGCAGCGGTTGGGTTCGACTTTTTGGACCAAGGGTCTGATGGTGGTGAAATAGGGCGCACGACGGGCGCTATAGGCGGAAAAAATCTGCCGGCCCATCGGAAATCGCAGCATTTTTTCATAGAGGGCCAAAAGGTAATTATCGCTCATTTTCATCCCCGAACCGGTTGTTATCGGTTTGATAGCGTTTTGCTGCGGCAAAATCCTCTCTGACGTTGGGTCGCGCAGGCCTTGGCCTTTTGCCTTTGCCCGCGTATGAGAGGGCAACTGCAGTTTTGCTTAGGTAATCACCATGACCACCACCCGTTTCGCGCCCAGCCCCACCGGCTATATCCACGTTGGTAACCTGCGTACCGCGCTGTTCAATTATCTGATCGCGCGTAAAGCTGGCGGGCAGTTCATTCTACGTCTGGACGACACAGACCCCGAGCGCAGTTCTGAGGCCTATGCCGATGCCATCAAAGAAGACCTCGAATGGCTGGGGCTGACGTGGGACCGTGTTGAAAAACAATCCGATCGTCTGGAACGCTACGAGGCCGCGGCGCAGGAATTGCGCGACATGGGGCGTTTTTATGAATGCTTTGAAACGCCGACAGAGTTGGATCTGAAGCGCAAGAAACAATTGAATATGGGTAAGCCGCCGGTCTATGACCGTTCGGCCCTTGCGCTTAGCGATAAAGAAAAAGCCGCCTTGCGGGTTGAACGTGCGGGCCATTGGCGGTTCCTGCTGGACCAATCGCGCATTGAATGGACCGACGGTATTCTGGGCGAACTGTCGATAGACGCGGCTTCGGTGTCTGATCCGGTGCTGATCCGCGGCGATGGTCAGTTTCTCTATACGTTGGCCTCGGTGTGCGATGACGTTGATTTTGGCATCACCGATGTGGTGCGCGGCTCTGACCATGTGACCAATACCGCCACTCAAATCCAGATTATCGAAGCCTTGGGTGGCACTGTGCCCAGCTTTGCGCATCACTCCTTGCTGACCGGTCCTCAAGGCGAGGCCCTGTCAAAACGTCTGGGGACATTGGCGTTGCGTGATTTGCGTGAACAAGGGGTCGAGCCGATGGCGCTTTTGTCCTTGATGGCGCGGCTTGGATCGTCTGATCCGATTGAATTGCGCAGCTCGATGGACGAATTGGTCGAAGGGTTTGATCTATCCAAATTTGGCGCCGCTCCGACGAAATTTGACGTGCAGGACCTGTTCCCGCTGACGGCCCGTATCAATGCCGCGCGCTCTTTTGACTCGGTTAAAGAGCGGATTGCCAAACTGGGTGTGCCCGGCGAACTGGCAGAGCAATTCTGGGCCGTAACCCGCGAAAATATCACAGTATTGGATGATCTTAACGCTTGGTGGACTTTGTTTTCCGAAGGCGCAGAACCGGTGATCGCCGAAGAGGATGCGGAGTTTGTCGCCGAAGCCATGGCGCTTTTGCCAGACGGGCCTTACGACTCTGAAACATGGGGCAAATGGACCGCCGAAGTTAAAGCCGCAACCGGTCGCAAAGGGCGCGGGCTTTTTATGCCTTTGCGCAAAGCGCTGACTGGTCAAAGCCATGGGCCAGATATGGGCGCGGTGCTGCCTTTGTTGCAGGTGATCCGCGCCAAGGGCTAACCTGCGCAGCCCCTGTGCATTTTTGAGCGTTCCCTTTACGCGCAACTTGCGTAAGGTTGCCCATCTGGACGGGGGATAACATGGCCAACGAGCAAGCAAAATTTCTGCAAGGTAGTCTGTTTAAACATGTGGCGGTGATGAGCTTCACCGCCTCTGTTGGGCTGATGGCGGTGTTTTTTGTCGATTTTGTCGACATGATTTTCATCTCTATGCTGGGTGAGTCTGAACTGGCTGCCGCCATAGGCTACGCCGGAGCAATCCTGTTTTTCACCACCTCACTGGGCATTGGCATGTCCATCGCGGCGGGTGCTTTGGTGGCGCGATCCTTGGGGCAGGGCGAACCGGATCTGGCGCGCTCCAAAGCCACGCATACGCTGTTTTTTGGTCTGCTCATGGGCGTCCTCTTGGCGATGACTGTCTGGTTTAATCTGGACATTCTGACCGGATGGGTCGGGGCAAAGGGCCATACGCAAGAACTTGCGATCTCTTATTTGCAGATCATCATTCCGTCGATGCCTTTGATGCTGACCGGCATGGTGGCAAGTGCAATCCTGCGCGGCCATGGGGATGCGCGTCGGGCAATGTTTGTCACGCTTTGGGGGGGCGGGGTGAATGCGGTGCTTGATCCGATTTTCATTTTTACGCTCGGCCTCGGGCTTGAAGGGGCCGCTTTGGCCAGTGTTGCCGCACGGATAGCCATGTGCGTGGCGGGATTGATCCCTGTCCTGCGTCATTACGGCGGTTTTAGCAGGGTTAATTTTGGCGGTTTATGTGCTGATTTTAAACCGGTTTTCACCATTGCATTGCCCGCAATCCTGACCCAGATGGCAACGCCGTTCAGCGCCGCCTATGTCACCCGCGCGATGGCCGACTATGGCGAGCAAGCGGTGGCGGGCATGGCGATTGTCGGACGTCTGACACCCTTGGCCTTTGCGGTGATCTTTGCGCTGTCTGGCGCGGTTGGCCCGATTATCGGACAGAACGCAGGGGCGCGCCAACATGACCGTGTGCGCGGGGCCTTTCGCGATGCCATGCTGTTTACCGCCTGTTTTGTCGTGGCCGTCGCGGTGGTGTTGTTTTTCCTGCGCGGCCCCATCGCCGACTTGTTCAGCGCCACAGGTTTGACCCGTGAATTGGTCTATCTGTTTTGTGGGCCCTTGGCGCTGGCCTATTTTTTCAACGGTGTTTTGTTTGTCGCCAATGCGTCGTTTAATAATCTGGGGCATCCGTTCTATTCGACATGGGTCAATTGGGGACGCCATACCATTGGCACAGTGCCTTTTGTGATCCTCTTTGCGCATTACTGGGGCCCGCAAGGGGTTTTGATCGGTCAGGCGGCTGGAGGGATCTTGTTCGCGGTGTTGGCCTATGTGCTGGCGCTGCGGGTAATGGCGAAACAGGCTACCACAGATGTACCCGCCCCTCAGACGTTTCAGCGGCAGGCGCGGTTGCAGTCCTTGTTTAATCTACGCCGTTAGGCGGGCAATATAGTGATCAACCAGCGCCGTTTCGGTCTTTGAAAGCCGCTGCGCACGCGGATACATCGGCGTGGCGCGGTCATTCAGGATTTGCGCGTCCCATCCGGTTGTCGTGGCAAAGAAATCCGCCACACCACTTTCACCAAACACCTGCAAATAGCCCTGCACCACCACATCCAGATAGCTGAGCGCAATCGGGCGCAGGGCAGCTGGGGCGGGATGTTTGCCTTCCGGAATTTCGTAAATCGCCACCGCGTGTTCGGCAAAGCTGACGTCCTTTTCAGCAGCGGAAAGCAAAGTGCGATCATAGGCCCCTTCGCGTTGATCTAGGGCGGCCCAATCATTATCCGGCACCCGCGCCAAAAGCCCGAAAAGCTGACTTTGCGGGGCGGGAACAGCTGTTAAAATGGCCCGCGGGAAGGGATCGATTTGCCGCCAATGACGTTGCCAGCCGGTGATTTTTGCTGCCGACACATCGGGATAGCCGTGTGTTGCCTGATTAACCAGTGAGCCGTAGCCGAAGAAATAAGCATTTGTCATGGGAGCTATCATTCTCGGGATACCGTTGAATGCAACCCCTTGCCAGAACCAGCGGGGTATCGTAATCCTATGCCCGTCTCTGTGGGAGAATCTGGTTCCACAGTGCCGAAGGAGCAACCGCCCCGGTAAACTCTCAGGCAGCAAGAACCGCAGGGATGACGAAAAACTCTGGAGAGTGGCCCACAAGGCCCGCCGAAGGGATAACGATCTCAGGCGCAAGGACAGAGGGGGCATCAAGGGCGGAGCGTACGCTTCGTTGAATGATGCCGGACGAATTTTGCACCGGCTATAGAAGGGAACATCTATGGGCGATCTGAAGCAAACCGTATTTCATGACCTACATGTCGAGCTGGGGGCCAAGATGGTGCCTTTCGCCGGGTATTCGATGCCGGTGCAATATCCGCTGGGGGTGATGAAAGAACACCTGCACACGCGGGCTGCGGCAGGGCTGTTTGACGTTAGCCACATGGGGCAGGTGCTTTTGCATGGGAATCAGGCCGCGGCGGCACTTGAAACCATCGTGCCGGTCTCCATTCTGGCGCTCAAAGAGGGGCGGCAGCGGTATGCGCTGTTCACCAATGAGGACGGCGGCATTCTGGACGATCTGATGGTCGCCAATCGTGGGGATCATCTGTTTCTGGTGGTCAACGCGGCCTGCAAAGAGGCCGATATCGCCCATATGCAAAGTACAATCGGCGGCGACTGCGAGATCGAGGTGATTGAAGACCGCGCGCTTCTGGCGCTTCAGGGTCCAGCAGCCGAAGCTGCCCTATCGGCCTTGCTGCCCGCTGCGGCGGATATGAAATTTATGGATGTTCTGGTGGCCGACACCGATTATGGCCCGCTCTGGATCAGCCGGTCAGGCTATACTGGTGAAGATGGCTACGAGATTTCGGTATTGAACGATCAGGCCGTCGCGTTTGCCCGCTTTTTACTGGCTCAAGACGGGGTAGAGCCCATCGGCCTTGGCGCGCGGGATTCCCTGCGGCTTGAGGCGGGGCTTTGCCTCTATGGCAATGACATCGACAGAACCACATCACCGGCCGAGGCAGCGCTTGAATGGGCGGTTCAGAAAATCCGCCGTACTGGCGGGGATCGGGCTGGCGGCTTTCCGGGTGCGGATCGCATTCTGACCGAACTGGATAACGGGGCTTCGCGCCGCCGTGTCGGGTTGTTGCCGCAAGGGCGCGCACCGATGCGGGCAGGTACTGCAGTTTTTGCCGACGAAACCAGCGAAACCCCGATCGGCACGATTACCTCTGGCGCTTTTGGCCCCTCGATCCAAGGCCCGATGTCCATGGGATATGTGCCAACAGAATTCGCCACGACAGGCACAACGGTCTATGCCGAGGTGCGTGGCAAACGGCTGCCGGCGACCATTGCCGACATGCCTTTCCGCCCTTCCACTTACAAACGTTAACAGGGAACCAGACTGATGAAATTTACTGAAGAACACGAATGGCTACGCGTTGAAGATAATGTTGTTGTGGTTGGCATCACCGATCACGCCTCCGAGCAGTTGGGCGATATTGTTTTTATCGAACTTCCCGAAGTCGGCACCACTGTCACCAAAGACGATGAGATCGTGGTGATCGAATCCGTCAAGGCCGCCTCTGATGTTCTGGCGCCTTTGGACGGTGAGATTGTCGAAGTGAACGAACCGCTGGTGGATGAGCCTTCCAAGGTCAATGATGACCCGATGGGCGACGCCTGGATGTTCAAAATGTCCGTCGAAGATTTGTCCGTGCTGGACGATTTGATGGATGAAGCCGCCTATAAAGCCTTTATCGGCTGATCGGAGCTCCGCAATGCCCTATACCCCAACCGGTTATAATTCCTACGATTTTGCCAACCGCCGCCATATCGGTCCTTCGCCCGAAGAAATGACCGAAATGCTCAAAGTGATTGGTGTATCCTCTTTGAACGAGCTGATCGACCAGACGATACCCGAAAGCATTCGTCAGGCCAATCCGCTCGACTGGGACCCGATGACAGAACATGCTTTGCTGCAGAAAATGCGCAAAGTGGCTGGTAAAAACAAAATCATGACCAGCCTGATCGGGCAGGGGTATTACGGCACCGTCACGCCCCCCGCCATCCAGCGCAATATTCTGGAAAATCCGGCGTGGTATACGGCCTATACCCCCTATCAGCCAGAAATCGCACAGGGCCGCCTAGAGGCCTTGTTGAATTTCCAGACCATGGTTGCCGATCTGACCGGTCTCGAGGTCGCCAATGCCTCGCTTCTGGATGAAGCCACCGCCTGTGCCGAAGCCATGACCATGGCCGAGCGGGTCAGCAAATCCAAATCCAAAGCGTTTTTTGTGGATGAAAACTGCCATCCGCAGAATATCGCGGTGATGCAAACTCGTGCCGCCCCCTTGGGGATCGAGGTCATCATCGGCACCCCCGATGATCTGAACGCCACAGAAGTCTTTGGGGCGATTTTCCAATATCCGGGGACCTATGGGCATCTGCGTGATTTCACCGATGAAATGACCGCGCTGCATGAAAACAAAGCCATCGGGATCGTCGCGACCGATCTTTTGGCGCTGACGATGATCAAAGAACCCGGCGCGATGGGGGCTGATATTGCCGTCGGATCTGCCCAAAGGTTCGGCGTTCCGATGGGCTATGGCGGCCCGCATGCGGCCTTTATGTCCTGTAAGGATGCGTTCAAACGCAACATGCCGGGCCGGATTGTCGGCGTGTCGGTGGATGCGCAGGGCGGGCCTGCCTATCGCCTGTCGCTGCAAACCCGCGAGCAACACATTCGCCGCGAGAAAGCCACCTCTAACGTCTGTACCGCGCAGGCGCTTTTGGCGGTTATGGCATCGTTTTATGCGGTGTTCCACGGGCCCAAGGGGCTACGCTCTATCGCGGAAATGGTGCATTTCAATGCGGCGACGCTGGCCGAAGGTCTGCGCGATGCCGGTTTCACGGTAGAGACCGAGTCCTTCTTTGATACGTTTACTGTGGAAGTCGGGGCTTTTCAGAAGGCGATCATGAAAAATGCCGTGGCCGAAGGGGTTAACCTGCGCGCCGTGGATCAGACCCGTATCGGGATTTCGGTGGATGAGGTCGTGGATGCGTCAGTGATCGAATCCGTGTGGAAAGCCTTTGGTGTTGATCGTGATGCCCCGCAGTGGTTGGGTACGGATCGCAAAACCACTTCGGAGCTGGCGGTACAATTCCCTGACAGCCTGCTGCGCGAAAGCGATTACCTGACCCATCCGATTTTCCACATGAACCGTGCCGAAGCCGAAATGATGCGTTATATGCGCCGTTTGGCGGATCGTGATCTGGCGCTGGACCGCTCGATGATTCCGCTGGGGTCTTGCACGATGAAGCTGAATGCGGCGGCGGAGATGATGCCGATCACATGGCCCGAATTTGGCACGATGCACCCCTTTGCACCGGTCAAACAGGCTAAGGGCTATAAGATCATGCTAGAAGATCTGTCGGCGAAACTCTGTGAAATCACCGGCTATGACGCCATGTCTATGCAGCCGAATTCCGGCGCACAGGGCGAATATGCGGGCCTGTTGACCATCGCGGCCTACCATACGGCCAACGGTCAGGGGCATCGCAACATCTGCCTTATTCCGGTCTCGGCCCATGGGACCAATCCGGCCTCGGCCCAGATGGCGGGTATGAAGGTGGTGGTGGTTAAATCGGCTGAGAACGGCGATATCGATCTGATCGATTTTCGTGCCAAAGCCGAAGCCGCTGGTGACAAGCTCGCCGCCTGTATGATCACCTATCCCTCGACCCATGGGGTGTTTGAAGAGACTGTGAAAGAGGTCTGCGATATCACCCATGAACATGGCGGGCAGGTTTATCTGGACGGGGCGAATTTGAACGCGATGGTTGGTCTGGCCAACCCCGGCGAAATCGGCAGCGACGTCAGCCATTTGAACCTGCATAAAACTTTCTGCATTCCCCATGGTGGTGGTGGCCCCGGCATGGGTCCGATTGGCGTCAAAGCCCATCTAGCCCCCTATCTGCCGGGTCATCCGCAAACCGGCGGGCAAACCGGACCGGTCTCGGCCGCGCCTTATGGCTCGGCCTCTATCCTGCCAATTTCATGGGCCTATGTGCTGATGATGGGCGGTGCCGGGCTGACGCAGGCCACAAAGGTTGCGATCCTGAACGCCAACTACATCGCGGCGCGTTTGCAGGGCAGCTATGATGTGCTGTTCAAAGGCGGCAAGGGTCGTGTGGCCCATGAGTGCATTCTGGACACGCGCCCCTTTGCCGAAAGCGCCCATGTCACCGTGGATGACATTGCCAAGCGCTTGATGGACAGCGGCTTTCACGCCCCGACCATGAGCTGGCCTGTGGCGGGCACCTTGATGGTGGAACCAACGGAAAGCGAAACCAAGGCCGAACTTGACCGCTTTATCGATGCAATGCAGTCGATCCGAAGTGAAATCGCTGCGATTGAGGGTGGCTCGATGGATGCGGAGAACAACCCGCTGAAACATGCGCCCCATACGGTGGCGTCATTGGTCGGGGACTGGGACCGGCCCTATAGCCGCGAACAAGGCTGTTTCCCGCCCGGTTCTTTCAAGGTCGACAAATACTGGCCACCTGTGGGCCGGGTGGATAATGTCTTTGGCGACCGCAATCTGATTTGCACCTGTCCTCCGCTTGAGGACTATCTGGAAGCGGCGGAGTAAAAAACGCCAAAACCGCGCTGGAGGCGCTGTGAGATGCCTCCGGCGGGGATATTTTTATCAAAATGAAGGGGCCCCGACCGATTTGGTTGGGGTTCTTTTTTAGGCAGAGGCGGCAAAGGTGGTGTTGTCACATGATGTAAAGATGCCGTGGATCACGTCGGCGTTCTGGCCGCTGGCGTGCAATTCTTCAATAACCTGATGGGCGCGGGCATCCTTTGCCAGATTGGTAGAGGTAAGCCAAACCACCCGTTCACCGGCGGCGCAGGCCGCGCGAATTTGCTGTGCAAGTTTTGGGGCCATCGGGCTGGCGGCCTCGCGGACGGCATCGCGGCGGGCAAGCTCTAGGGTGTCGGGATCATCAAGGGGATCGCAGAAGATAACATCGGCTTCTTGCAGGCGCTGGACCGCGCGCAGGGTAAGCATATCGCGCCCTGCGTTGCCGGTTGAGACCAGCGACAGCATCGGCAAGGTATTGGCGGGAATGCTGCGGGTCTGGATCGCGGTTTTGATCATTTGAGCTGCGTCGCGTTCACGGTCCGCCATATAGGCGCGGCGGGGATCACCAGAAAAGACCCAACGCCAGAGTGTGCGCCGTTGCGCCGGTGAAAGCTGTTGGGAAGCTGCAGCGCGCAGCCGTCCGGCAAGGGCAGCCAATCCCCCTAGGCGCGGTTCCAGCATTTCCTCGACCTTTGTTTTTATCTGCCGTGCCAGCACGGGGGCGGTGCCTTCGGTACCGATGGCCACCACCACCGGATCGCGGTCCACAATCGACGGGGTGATCGCATCGCAAAGATCGGGTTGGTCCACGACATTGACCAGCGCGCCGGCATCTTTGGCGATGGCCTGCAGTGCGGCATCAGCGCCTTTGCAGCCCGTGGCGATAAAGCTAAGCCCCGTGGGTTGGAACAGATCGGCATGGATCGGGCCGTCGTGCCGCTCAATTCGCTTATCCTCATAAAGCGCCTGAAGCTCCGGTTCCAAAGCGGTGGCGCTGGCCACAACGATGCGGGCGTCGGTTTTTAGCGCCAGACGTGTTTTCTGAGCCGCCTGTTCCCCGCCGCCGAGAATGGTGATGGTGCGCCCGGTTGTGCGCAAGAACATGGGAAAGGCTTTCATGGTGATGGCTCCTAAGAAAGGGGTTTTCGGCTGGTCCAGAGGCCGCGGGCAAGATCATCGGCCTGCGCCAGCGTTTCGGTTTTGCCAGCGGTATGCAGGGCAAGGGCGGTGGTGCCGGTAATGATCGATTCTGCGAAAGCATCGGTCTTTTCACCCTGCCAGATCGCGCGCAGATCGGCCGGATTGCTGGCCTCGGGGCCTTCGGCCAGTCGGGTGGCGACATCGGTCAGGGCAGTGGCGCTGTCTTCCCAGATTTGGCCATCGCGCAGACCATAAATCGCGACATCCTTGGCAGGGTGGCGTTCAAATTCACCGCCGCCGCCTTTGATCACCGAAAGGGCGTTTTGACCTAGCAACTGTCCGGCATCCTGTTGCAAGGCACGATAGGGCGGGTGGAACACTCCCTGCACGGTAGCGGGCGCGTGGCTCGGGTTTAGAACCCGCAAAGTCGTATTGACTGCAGAGCGCAGGTTCAGCACGTCGCGCAACATCAGAACTTCAAGTGCACGTGTTGAAAGCTGTTCCAACGGCACGTAGGCGATCCCGTGACCGGCAATCGCCTGACGGGCGGATGCGGGTGTTCCGACGCTGGGAATATCCAGTAATGGCAGGGCGTTACGCACAGAGGCCACAGGGTTCTGGTGTGAGTTCCAGCCGTGCATCAGCACCGGCACACCAGCAGAAGCCACCAGTTTGGCTGCCGCCAGAAACCAAGGCAGACCCCGGCTGCGGCCAGCGGCATAGGTGGGCCAGTCAAGGGCGGCGGGTACGTCCGACCAACCGGTTAGCGTATCGCGCAGCGCTTGCACAAAACCGGCGACTTCGGCCCCGTTTTCTCCGCGAAACCGCATCAGCATCAGCAAGGCACCTACCGCCTCGGGGGCGGCCTCGCCTGCAAGGATCATCGCGAAGGCCGCGCGGGCTTCTTCTTGGGTGAGGTTGCGGGAGCGGCCCGGGCCTCTCCCTAATATGCGGACGTAAGGTCCAAGGCTCATTCAGCGGCTACCTTTTGCAAACTGGCGTCAATCAGCGCCTGAAGCTCGGGTTTGCAAGAGCCGCAATTGGTACCGGCGCAGGTGCGATCCCCAAGAGCGGCGACTGATGTCGCCCCATCCTCGATGGCAAGCTTGAGGGTGTTTACCCCAACCTCAAAGCACGAGCAAACGGTTGCGCCGGGATCGGGGCGATCCGCACCGGCCCGGCCCGCTAGGGCCTGCAGTGGGGATTGTTCTGTTCCCAAGAGGCCAGTCACATATTGGCGCGAGACCGCCACCGGTGTTGGGGCGGCAAAGAACAGCCCCGTCAGAACACCGTTTTCTGTGATCGCGACGCGGGCGCTGCCACTGGCGGGGTCCTCGAACAGGGTGGCATCGCCACCTGTCAGGCCAAGAATGGCGCGGGCTTCGGCTTCCCAGTTTTGAGGGATTTTACAGCCCGCGACTTCGGCGCGCCAGCCGTTTGCGGCTTTGGCTACAGCCCAATAGGGGCGGGCGGGGCGCATGGTGTTGACGGATACGGCAAAGCCGAACCATTTGGCGTCAAAGCGGGCTATCTGCACGGCACCGCCTTTTAGGGCGGGTTGGCCTGAGACAGGATCAGTTTCGGATGGAACTGCGGCATTGGCGCGCCCCGGGGCGGAAAAGCTGTTGGTCCAGTGCATCGGCGCAAACAACGCACCAGGTTGCACACGATGGGTCAGCAGGGCGCGCAGGATGCTGGTGCCGGTGGGGCTTGTAACCTCCACCAGTTCGGCGTCGCGGATGCCATAGGCCACGGCGTCCTCTGGGTGGATTTCAACAAAAGGCTCGGCCAGATGTTGCGACAGGCGCGCGGCTTTACCACTGCGCGTCATCGTATGCCATTGGTCGCGAATGCGGCCGGTGTTCAGGCGCAGAGGATAGGTTTCGTTTGCGTTTTGAACGGGCAGGGCGATGGGCAGCATCTTGGCTTTGCCATCGGCGTGATAAAAACCACCTTCGGCAAAGAAACGCCCGCCGCTGGCTTTGCCTTTGGGCACCGGCCATTGCACAGGTTTCAGCGCGTCGTAATCAGCATCAGATAGATCAGACAGGCCGGTAATATCGAAGTCGCGGCCAAAATCGGCGGCGACTTGGGAAAGGGCGGCATATTCACGGAAAATCGCGGCCTCTGATGGGTAATCAAAGCCATTAAACCCCATCCGTTTGGCCACGTCACACATCATCGACCAATCGGCGCAGGCTTCGGCGGGCACGGGTAAGAATGGGCGCTGACGGCTGATACGGCGTTCGGAATTGGTGACCGTGCCGGATTTTTCACCCCAGCCCGCAGCAGGCAGCAGCACATCGCAACAGGCGTTGGTGTCGGTTTCAACCATCATGTCGCTGGAGACGGTAAAGGGCACATTGCGGATCGCTTCGGCCACGCCATTGGCATCGGGCAGGCTGACGGCGGGGTTGGTGGACATGATCCACAAGGCTTTGATCTTTCCATCGGCGCAGGCCTGAAACAGATCAACCGCTTTCAATCCGGGTTTCTCGGCCATGGTCGGGCTGTTCCACGCGGCTTGTACGGCATCGCGATGGGCGGCGTTTTCCAGATCCAGATGACAGGCAAGCATATTCGCAAGCCCGCCGACTTCGCGCCCGCCCATGGCATTGGGCTGACCGGTCACCGAAAACGGCCCCATCCCCGCACGACCAATGCGACCCGTGGCAAGGTGGCAGTTCAGAATGGCGTTGACCTTATCGGTACCGCAGGCGGATTGATTGACGCCTTGGGAATAGACGGTCACGACTTTTTCAGAGCCGATCCACAGATCGTAAAAGGCGCGCAATTCTTCGGCGCTGAGCCCGCTTTCCGACGGATCGCAGCTCTGGGCGGCGGCAAGGCTGGCCTCAAAGCCCGTAACATGAGCGTCGACATAGGCGTGGTTTACTGCATCGCGGGTGGCGATTTCAGTGAGCAAGCCGTTAAACAATGCCGCGTCGCCATCAGGGCGGATCGCCAGATGCAAATCGGCCAGATCGCTGGTGGCGGTGCGCCGCGGATCAACATTGATCACGCGCATCTCGGGGCGTGCAGCTTTTGCGGCGACGACGCGTTGATACAATACCGGATGGCACCATGCGAGGTTACTGCCCACCAGCACCAGAACGTCGGCTTCTTCTAAATCTTCATAGGTGCCGGGGACGGTATCGCTGCCAAAGGCGCGTTTATGCCCCGCCACAGAGGAGGCCATGCAAAGTCTTGAATTCGTGTCGATGTTGGCCGATCCAATGTAGCCCTTCATCAGCTTATTGGCGACATAATAATCTTCGGTCAGGATTTGGCCAGAGACATAAAAAGCAACCGAGTCCGGCCCGTGTTCGGCAATGGCCTGACCAAATTTCTGCGCCACCAGATCAAGGGATTCTTCCCAGCTTGCGGCTTGTCCGTTGATCTGTGGATGCAGTAGACGGCCCTCCAGATCGATGGTTTCGCCAAGAGCAGAGCCTTTTGAACACAACCGCCCAAAATTGGCCGGATGGCTTTCATCGCCCGAAACGGTGCCGTCGCTTTGCGCGATGACACCGCAGCCCACACCACAATAGGGGCAGGTGGTGCAGGTGCTGCTCATTCGGCTGCGACGGCGCCGCTGACAGCAGAAGCCGCCAGAAGAACGCGCCCGCCTTCGCATTTGACCGGATAGGTCTGAACTGCGCCTTCATCGGCGCCCAAGGCCTGACCGGAGGCCAGATCAAAGACCCAATTATACATCGGATCGGTGACCTTGTTGTCGTGCTGGATACCGTTGGACAGAGGACCGGCTTTGCCCGGTAGATAGTCGTCTACGGCAAACAAAGCATCCGCAGCGGTGCGAAAGATCGCAATGTCGCCATTGTGGGTGCGCACAAGGCGCGCACCACGGGCAGGGATGTCGTCAATACTTCCAATGTCGATGAAATTGCTCATTCTGCTGCTACCTTTGTGAAATCGGCCATTGGTGCAAATTCATGGGCGTCCTTGCCCTTTTTGGCGCGTTCGGCCCATGGGTCGACTTGATAGAACTGCTGTGAAAAGTGGAACCGGTCTGCCAGTGCTTTGCGGTTGTCCAGATCGTCAACGACTTGTTCTTTGACCCAGTCCAGACCGACCTTTTTGATCCATTTATACGGACGGTGCAGATATTGTGCCCCCTCACGGTACAACTGGTAGAAGGCACAGGAAATCTCGATGGCTTCTTCCTCGGTCGGTACTTGCACCAGAAGCTGGGCTTCGAGCAGATCCAGACCGGCAGCCCCGCCGACAAGAATCTGATACCCGGAATCCACGCAAATAATGCCCAAATCCTTACAGGTTGCTTCGGCGCAATTGCGCGGGCAGCCGGTGACGGCGAGCTTGAACTTATGCGGCGACCAAGCACCCCACATGGCCTCTTCGATCTTGATGCCAAGGCCGGTGCTGTCTTGGGTGCCAAAGCGGCAATGATCCGTCCCGACACAAGTTTTCACCGTGCGCAGGCCTTTGGCATAGGCTTGACCAGACATCATGCCGGCCTCGCCCAGATCATACCAGATGGCGGGCAGGTCTTCTTTTTTGACCCCGAGCAAATCGATACGCTGACCACCGGTGACCTTCACGGTAGGGATGTTGTATTTATCCGCCGCATCAGCGATGGCGCGCAGTTCTTTGGGGTTGGTGATCCCGCCCAGCATCCGAGGCACCACAGAATAGGTGCCGTCTTTCTGGATATTGGCGTGAACCCGTTCATTGATGAAGCGGCTTTTGCCGTCATCTTCATAGCTGTCGGGCCATGCGCAAACCATGTAATAGTTCAGGGCAGGGCGGCAGACGTGACAGCCGCAAGAGGTTTTCCAGTCCAGCTCCTGCATGGCTTGCGGGATGGATTTCAGGCTCTTGGCGATGATCAGCTTGCGCACATCATCATGGGACAGGTCGGTACATTTACAGACCACTTCCTTTTCTGGCAGTTTAAAGCCATCGCCCAAAGTTACCCCCAAAAGATCGGTCACCAGACCGGCGCAGCTTCCGCAGGAGGAAGCCGCCTTGGAGGTCGCTTTGACAGCGTCCAGCGTATGCGCACCTGCGTTGATCGCAGCTACGATATCGCCTTTGGAAATGCCGTTGCAGCCGCAGATTTCTGCGTCATCCGGTAAGGCTGCAACGGCCGCCATAGGGTCCAGGGGGGCACTCCCCTGAAAGGCGGGCCCAAAGATCAGCGTATCGCGCATTTCTGAAATGTCTTCGCCGTCTTTGATCAGGCCAAAGAACCAGTTGCTATCGGCGGTATCGCCATACATCACCGCGCCAAGGATTTTATTGTCCTTAAGCACAAGGCGTTTATAGACACCACGGGCAGGGTCGCGGAACACGATGTCTTCGCGGTCTTCCCCGTCGGCAAAATCACCGGCAGAAAACAGATCACAACCTGTGACCTTCAGTTTGGTAGAGATTTCCTTCTGAACGAAGGTGGCCTCTTGGCTGACCAGCGTTTTGGCTACAACTTTGGCTTGGTCATAGAGCGGCGCCACAAGGCCGAAGATCGCGCCGTTATGTTCAACACATTCGCCAACCGCGACGATGTCCTCATCCGATGTGATCATCTGATCATCGACAAAGATGCCTTTGCCGACCATCACACCGGACTCTTTGGCCAACACAGTGTTGGGCCGAATGCCCACCGCCATGACCAGCAGATCACAGGGCAGTTCGGTGCCGTCATCCAGCAGCAGGGCTTTGACTTTGCCGTCCTCGCCCAGAATTTCCTTGGAGTTGGCAGAGCAGCGCACCGTAATGCCTTTGTCGACCAGCGCCTTGCGCAGCAGATAGCCTGCCGCTTCGTCCAGCTGGCGTTCCATCAGATGGCCCATGATATGCACGACAGTCACATCGACCCCGCGCAAAGCCAGTCCGGCGGCGGCCTCCAGCCCAAGCAGGCCGCCGCCGATCACCACAGCCTTTGCATCAGGCTTTTCACCCAATGCGATCATGGTGTTCGTATCTTCAAGATCGCGATAGGCGATCACCCCGTCCAGATCATGTCCGGGCAGCGGGATGATAAAGGGATTGGAGCCGGTGCCAAACATCAGCTTGTCATAAGGCACTTCGTCGCCGTTTTCGGCAATCACCACCTTACGGTCGCGATCCACTTTGGCGACTTTTTCGCCAAAGCGGCAGGTGACGCCGTTTTCTTCATACCATTCGGCGGTATGGGTGATGATTTCGTCAAAACTTTTGTCACCCGAGAGCACCGGAGACAGCATGATCCGGTTATAGTTGCCACGGGGTTCAGCGTTGAACAAGGTGACGTCATAGGCGGTGGGATCAAGCTTTATCAGCTCTTCCAATGCGCGGCCCGAAGCCATGCCCGCGCCAATAATTACAAGTTTCTGGGACATTATGCAGCGTCCTTTTTAGAGGTTGCGCCATGTTCGTATTCTTCAAGAAAATCAAGAACCTCTGCGCGATAGTGATAGTAGTCAGGGTGCTCTAGCAGCGCCTTACGGGTGCGCGGGCGCGGCAGATCGACATCAACGATTTTACCGATGGTGGCCTGCGGTCCATTGGTCATCATGACCACGCGGTCCGCCAGCAGAACGGCTTCATCCACATCATGAGTCACGCAAACTGCTGTCACTTTGGTGCGGTCCCAGACCTCCATTAACACTTCTTGCAATTCCCAGCGGGTCAGGCTGTCGAGCATGCCGAAAGGTTCATCCAGCAGCAGCAGTTTAGGCGACAGCGCAAAGGCGCGGGCAATGCCGACCCGTTGCTTCATCCCGTTGGACATCGAACTGGCAGGGCGGTTCATCGCATCAGCCATGCCGACACGCTCCAGATAATATTCCACCACATCCTGACGCTCGGCCTGACTGGCGCGCGGATAGACTTTGTCCACACCAATGGCGACGTTTTCACGGGCGGTGAGCCAGGGGAACAGGTTCGGCGACTGGAACACAACCGCGCGTTCAGGGTCCGCCCCTTCGACGTGGCGACCATCCAGACGGATCGCACCTTTTGAGATGTCATTCAGACCGGCGGCCATGGTCAGAACAGTGGATTTCCCGCAGCCCGAATGACCGATCAAAGAGATGAATTCGCCACGGTTCATCTTGAGGTTAAAATCTTCGACCACGGTCAAGGGGCCTTTGGGGGTTGGATAGACTTTGTGCAACTGGCTGAAATCAAGGAAGTTTCGGTCGATCATGCCTTCCTGTGCCTTGGCAACAGCGGCGGGCACCCCATGGATCGGGGTGACATCCGGCAGAACGCGCGTACCTTCGACCTTTGACTCAATACCGGCATCCATCAGGTATTTGGTGACCTCGGCGCGCAGGCTTTTGAACACCACATCATCATTCATCGCCATGCGATCGCGGGGGCGCGGGATGTTGACTTCGAATTCTGTGCCCAACGTCCCATCGGGGTTTAGCGCAATGATGCGATCGCCCATTAGAATGGCTTCGTCCACATCATTTGTGATCAGCACGCAGGTCTTTTTGTCTACGTTCCAGATGTTGACGATCTCATCGGCCAGATTGGCGCGGGTCAGCGCATCCAGTGCCGACAGAGGTTCATCCAGCAGCAACATTTCAGGATCCATCGCCAAAGCGCGGGCAACATTGACGCGTTGACGCATCCCACCCGAAAGCTCGGCGGGGCGGCGGCTCATTGCATGCCCTAGACCAACCATTTGAACGTAATGGGCAACCTTTTCACTGCGTTCTTTTTTGCTCAGATCGGGGAACATCGTATCGACAGCAAGGCCGACATTGCCCGCCACCGTCAGCCACGGCATCAGTGAATAGTTTTGAAAGATCACACCACGTTCGGGGCCGGGACCTGTGATCTGTTTCCCTTTGAAGGTGACCTCGCCACTGGTGGGCATTTCCAGCCCAGCCATGAGGTTAATCAACGTGGTTTTACCGGAGCCGGAAAAACCGAGGAGGACAAGGAATTCGCCCTCTTTGACATCAAGATCGATGTTTTTCAGAACCTCGGTGTGGGCAGTGCCCTCACCGAAACCTTTGTTAACGCTTTTGAATTCAAGAATACCCATATCGATCACCGGTTATTTGAGAAGGTGAACATCGACTGGATGGCGTACATCAGACGGTCCAGAAGGAAGCCGATAATCCCGATGGTAAAGACAGCCACCATGATTTTCGCCAGCGATTGGGAAGAGCCGTTCTGGAATTCATCCCAGACGAATTTGCCAAGACCGGGGTTCTGGGCCAGCATTTCAGCGGCGATCAGCACCATCCAGCCGACACCGAGCGACAGGCGCAAACCGGTAAAGATCAGCGGCAGGGCAGAGGGCAGCACCAGCTTGGTGATCTTGGTATAGGTGTTCATTTTCAGAACCTTGGAAACGTTCACAAGGTCTTTGTCGATGCTTGCGACACCCAAAGAGGTATTGATCAGCGTGGGCCAGAGCGAGCAGAGCGTCACGGTGATGGCAGAGTTCAGGAAGCTCTTCGTGAACATGCCGTCATTGGTCGTGTAAAGGGCGGATACCACCATGGTGACAATCGGCAACCAGGCCAGCGGCGATACAGGTTTAAAGATCTGGATCATCGGGTTGATGGCCGCATTGGCGGCAGGCGACAGACCGGCGGCAATACCAAGAGGCACAGCGATAGCCGTGGCCAGCAAAAAGCCGAAAAACACGGTTTTGATCGAGGTCCAGATTTGCTGGTAATAGGTCGGCGCGCCGGTGTATGTGCGCTCTTTGACCTTATCTTCTTTACCCGCAGCGATAAGCTTGGCGTTGCGCTCGTCCTGACGGACATAAAACGCTGCCTCTTTTTCTTTTTCGCGTTTGGCATCTTCGTTCAGGTTGAGTGCCTGTTCCCAAACGGCAGCGGGGCCGGGGATGGCACCGAGGGAGGTTTGCACCTTTGGGGCCAAAGTGGACCAGACCATCAGGAAGATCAGGATCGACAGGATCGGCACGCCCAACAGCAGCCAGATTTGCTTCATTTGCGCACGTGGATTGTCTCCAGCGAGGGCTTTCAGGATGGGTGTCATGAACGACAGACCAAGCACCTTGAACCAGCCATCGGCCTTGTTGATGCGGGTGAAAAGGCGGGCTTGGCGTTCGGCTTTGGCCTGTGCGGCGGCGAAATCTGGATCGACGGTTGTCATGTTCCGTGTCCTTTACTGGCGGGTGGGCTGGTGAGGGAAAATCCTGCGCCACCATTGGGCGGCGCAGGGCGTATAGGAGAAGCGGGGCTTAGCCCTGAACTTCGTTACCGACGACGGTTTGCGCGCCTTTCAGGCCAATTGGCAAAGTGTCGAGATAGGCGTTTGGCGCTTTGCCGTCGTAGGCGATGCCATCAATGATGTCTTCGGCAGGGGTTGGCGCTTTGTAGCCATCGCTGTCCCAAGGGAAGTCGGCCTCATCAGCCAGACCTTCTTCGACAAGGTGGCGGGCGGCTTCCAGATAAAGCGCTGGTTTATAGACATCTTTTGCTACTTCGTCATACCACGCGTCGGTTTTGGCTTCGGGGATCTGACCCCAACGACGCATCTGTGTCAGATACCAGATGGCATCGGAATAGAACGGGTAGGTGGCGTTGTAGCGGAAGAAAACGTTAAAGTCGGGCACCGCGCGTTTGTCGCCTTTTTCATATTCGAAAGTGCCGGTCATGGAGTTGGCAATCACTTCGTAATCCGCACCCACATATTCGGAACGGGCCAGAATTTCGACGGCCTCTTCACGGTTGGCATTGTCGTTTTCATCCAGCCAGATTGCCGCGCGGATCAGCGCCTTGGTCAGGGCCAGCGTGGTATTGGGGTTTTCTTCGACAAATTCTGCCGACAGACCGAATACTTTTTCCGGGTTGTTTTTCCACAGTTCGTAATCGGTGATCACCGGAACGCCGATGCCTTTGAAGACGGCGGCTTGGTTCCAAGGTTCACCCACGCAATAGCCGTAGATGGTTCCAGCTTCGAGCGTCGCAGGCATTTGCGGTGGCGGGGTGACGGAAAGCAGCACATCAGCCGCAATCTGGCCGGAAATATTCTCTGGGGAATAATACCCAGGTTCGATCCCACCGGCAGCCAACCAGTAACGCAACTCATAATTGTGAGTGGACACCGGGAAAACCATCCCCATGTTGAAAGGCTTGCCTTCGTCGGCATAGGCTTCAACCACAGGCTTCAGCGCGCTGGCAGAAATCGGGTGCTGCGGGCGGCCATCGTCCATTTTCGGGATATGGGGCAGCATTTGCTCCCAGATTTCATTGGCGACAGTGATGCCGTTGCCGTTCAGATCCATCGAAAACGGGGTGACGATATGGGCTTTGGTGCCGTAGCCGATGGTTGCGGCCAAGGGCTGACCGGCCAGCATATGCGCGCCGTCCAGCTGACCGTCGATCACGCGGTCCAGCAAGACTTTCCAGTTCGCCTGCGGCTCCAGCGTTACAAACAGGCCTTCGTCTTCGAAATAGCCGTTCTCATAGGCAATCGCGAGGGGGGCCATGTCTGTCAGTTTGATGAAGCCGAGGGTCAATTCGTCTTTTTCAACATCCAGAAGCTCTGCCAGAGCAGGGGTCGTTGCAGCGATGCTGGCTGCGATGGCAAGGGAGAGAGCGCGTTTCATAAAATGGCAGTCCTTTGTCGTTGGTGCCCGAGAGGAGGGGCGGAGGAATAAAAAAAGCCGCACGATATGTTCGCAGCCCGGGGAAGATACGGGGGCGAACAGATCGAGCGGCGTTGCTCTGGGAGGTGCGCGGTGAACATCTTTGTTCGGCGCTATGGATTTTTTATAGGCGGGGTGCTGCGGCGCGGCGAGAGCGGAAGCAGTTATTCGATGGGGTTAAGGGGGGGCGTACTTGGATTGCCTTTTTTTTGGGCGAAATTAGCGGCCAAAGTCGAAAACCTGACCATCAAAGAAGGCATCAGGCCCTAGAATCATCTCTCCCTGCATCGAGGCGACGGGGGTGGGGCGGGGCATGGCCCCTTCGAGTTTTTCAGAGGCACCGGGTAGATCAACACCGAAGCCACCCAGATATTCGCGATAGAGATCGCTGCGAAAACAGGCCCGCGCGACGGTCAGCGCAGTGCTGCGTTCAATGCCTTCTCGGGCGGCAATGCGGGTGGCAATCCACGCAGCCTGAGAACGCCACGGGAAATTCGCCGCGCCATCGTGAAAGCACAGGAAATTGTCGACTTTGCTCTCCATCTGTCCGCGACTGGGCAGGATCGCCCCGCTCAGCGCCCGGTCAATCACATCGGCGCGCAAATCCAGATAAGCCGGCTTTGCCAGTATTTCGGCGGCGACCAGCCGGTTGGAGAATTCGCTGAGCCACTGGCAGGCCGCATAGACCGCCCGCATCAGCCGACGGGTCAGGTCGGGGTTGTCCTCTGCCCAGTCATGGCGGACCGAAAGCACTTTTTCCGGCGCAAAGGCCCAGATCGCATTGCCGGGCAACACCAGCTCTGCCACCCGGTTTTCCACCGCGATCGACCCCCAGGGCTCTCCCACACAAAAGGCGTCGATTTCATCGGCGGCAATGGCATCGGCCATTTGCGGTGGCGGCACGATCCGCAGCTCCAGTGCATTTCTGGCATCAATGCCAAAACTGCCCAGCCAGTGGTAAGTCAGCTCTGTGTGCATCGCGAAAGGAAAGGGCACGCCAAGCCGGAGCTTTCCGCCGGTTGCCTTTAGCAGGTGTTGACCGGTTTCAAAGGGGGTCTGGAAATCTCCGTCCCATCCCGCCGCTCGCATTCGCGCCGCAATAGAGGGCGAAACCCCCATATTATTGCCGTTTACCGACAGTACCATCAAAGCGTCGACCCGCGCCGGAAGCCCGCCCAGACCCAGCGACATCGCAATCGGCATCGGTGATAGCATCTGCGCGGCCTCGATGTGACCCAGCGCCAACATATCACGGATCGCCGACCAAGAGGGCTGTTTCACCAGCGTAAGCTCAATGCCTTCGCGGTCGGCAAAACCCAGTTCGCGGGCAACGACAAGCGGCGCGCAATCGACCAAAGGGATGAACCCGACATGCAGATGAGGCTTCATTTTAACAACTCCGCCGCGGTGACAAGCGCCTGCGCCACGTCGACAATCCGTTTGCCCTGATCCATCGCGGTTTTGCGCAAAAGCGCATAGGCATCATCTTCGGAAATGCCACGGGCCTCGATCAAAAGACCTTTGGCGCGGTCAATGGTCTTGCGTTCGGCAAGGGCAGCTTTGGCGGCCTCAAGCTCGCTGCGCATTTGCGATAAAACGTTAAACCGCGTGATCGCCGCATCAATGACAGGTTTGATGCGTTCCTTTTTCAGCCCATCCACCACATAGGCCGATAGCCCTGCTTCGATTGCGGCTTTGGTCATTTCGGGGTCTGAGCGATCGACAAACATCGCCACCGGACGCGCGGTCGCGCCGCTGGCAAGGCTCAGCTGTTCCAGCCGGTCGCGGCTGGGGTTGGCGATGTCGATCAGGACAAGGTCGGGCATTTGTGCGGCAAGCTTGCGGGCAAGGCCCGTGTCATCGCCCAAAACGGTGATGTCATAGTCGCCGGTTTCGCACAGGCCATCCACGATCATCCGTGCACGGTTCGGGTCAGCGTCGACAAGGGTAATGGATAATTTGCGGCTCATGGACCTGATGTAGGCGCGCGCGCGAGGGGTCTCCAGCGGCAACGGGGTTAAGGGCAGGGCGGCGCAGGAGAATTGCGTCGCCTGCTTATTTTTTAATCAATGCGCATCATGTCGCGTCGATTCGCGGATCGGAATGAGCTATGCGCAGTTCGGGCATTGCAGCGGTTGTTTGCAGATGCAGCATCGCGCAGAGTGCAAAGCCACAGGAGTATGTATGACGGGTCTGATCCTTTCGATTGCACAGCAGAAGGGCGGCAGTGGCAAAACCACGCTGGCGGCCAATCTTGCAGTGGCCTTTAGCAAAATGGGAAAAAGCGTTGCGGTGCTGGATACCGATCCGCAGGGCTCTCTTGGGCGCTGGTTCATGACCCGCCTTGAACGTATGGGACCTGAGGCTGCAGGGATGAGCTTTGGCACCGCGTCAGCTTGGGGCGTTTCCTATGAGGTTGGAAAACTGGCCGACAATCATGACGTTGTGATCATTGACACGCCCCCCAAGATTGACGCCGATTTGCGCCCAACCTTGCGGGCGTCTGATCTGGTGATCGTGCCGATTGCTACCAGTCAGGTGGACATCTGGGCCACCGAAAGCATTCTGGAGATGTCGGCGCGCGAAGATAAACCGGTGCTTTTGGTGATGAACCGCGCGGCGGCCCGTGCCAAGTTGACGGCAGAAGTCTCGGGCAAGCTGGATGACATGGCCGGTACCAAAGCCGCCACCGTGATCGGCAATCGTGTAACCTTTGCCGAAGCTTTGGGCGAAGGGTTGGGCGTTATAGAAAAGTCGCGCAGCAATGCCGCCTTTGATGAGATCACGGCCCTTGCAAATGAGGTTCTGGCAGAGACCGCGTAGCTTTAGCGGTTTTCAATCCGCTCGATATCGGAATAGCGCAGAACATCCGGGATATTGCCATCGATACCGGCGATGAAATCGGGGTCCTGTTGCAGGCACCCAAGGCCGCAAATCTGACGCGCGGTGAGGCGTTCTCCGTCAATGAACCACAATCGCCCGCCCGGCGTTGCGACATAGCCGTTCACACCATCGGCGTGATCGCCACGCAGGTCATCAGTTGACGGGATTTCATTGTAGTGATCCGGATCGAACCCGCCATGGGTGTGGTAGCTGGCAAAAATATCGATCTTGCTGTTCCAGCGCACAAAACAGCTGTCTTCCTTGCCTTTCCGGGCGCGGGTGGCGGCAAAACGCCCATCAGTAGTGCGCCCCATATAGCCACAATATTCACGATTTGCCTGAAATGAACGCTGCTGCAGGCTGTTCAGCCAGGCCTTGGCAAAACGGATTTCCTCGGCAGATTGCGCCGTGGCAGGGGCAGCGGGCAGCATCAGGGCGATCAGTATACCCGCCAGCCCCTTCATCTTAAGATGAAGCCTTGCGCGCAACGGGATTCAGCTTGCGCCCAAGTGCGCGGAACGCGGCTTTGGGGGCTTTGCGCAGGAACATCAGCCGCAGGTCGCGGTATTCGATTTCACCGGCCAATAGACGCAGGTATTTACCCTGCAAGGATGTGCCGCGCGCAAAGGCGGAGAGGAAGACCTCGCGCATGGCCTTTGGAAACATAAGGCGGCGCCATAGGCGGGCTTCGCGCAGGGATTGGTGCATCGGGCGCAGGGCGTTTAGATACAGACCATAGGCAGAGTCTGCTGCCTTATCGGCAAGGGCGGTTGCGGCTGATTCCGCCGCCATCGCGCCGCTTTCCATCGCCAAGGCGATGCCCTCGCCCGTAATCGGATCAACCAGACCGGCGGCATCGCCGCAAAACAGGATCGCGCCCCGTCCAGGTTCTTTGCGGTAATCGCCAAAGGGCAAGAACTGGCCCTTGTAGGGCTTGGCGTCGGGGTCTTGGCCGCAGCGTGTCAGATAGGCCGCCATATGGGCTTTCATATCGTCATTCCGGCTGTTGATGCCGCCCACGCCAATGGTGGTGGAGTGGTGTTTGGGAAAGGCCCAGCCATAGCCCCAGACCGCCGCGTCCAAGTCAACCTCTACATATTCATGGAGGGCCGGCGGCGCTTCGACCTCTAGCCCAAAGCCGATGGTTTCCGGATCAAAGGGCCGACCAAACATTGCCCGCGCGACGGCACTGTTCACCCCGTCTGCCGCGATCAGCACGCCGTAAGAGAGCGTTGTACCATCTTTCAGGGTGATGGTTGTCTCGTCCTCATTCAGGCTGGCAAAACCGTTGCCCAAATACGGAGTGCTGCCTGCGGTGACGGCTTTTTCATGTAGCCAGGCATCAAAATCCCAGCGCATGGTCAAGTGCACCGGTGGTCCGTCGTTCAGATCTGCCAGTATTTTACCCTTGGCACGAAACCGCATTTCCGTGGCTTTCAGGAATAGCTCACTGTGCACATCCGCGCCAAAAATCCGTGCCAAAGCCTTTTCGCTACGTCCGGTGATCAAGCCGCCGCAGAGCTTTTTGCGGGGGAAATTGGCCTTATCGACAATGGCGACGCTCAGCCCCTTGGCGCGGGCCATCACGGCTGCCGCGCTGCCCGCAGGGCCGGATCCGACCACGATAACGTCAAACTGTCTCATGAAATCGCTCTGGCTCAATTACTAAAAGTCTCCGCATTATCATAGCGTGGATTAGCCTAGAGGAAAGGTGCAATAAGACGGTCTCTTCGGTCTCTGGCCCTTCTCATCAGCCGGAGTTTGCTTTTGAAGCGGTTCGGGCATAGTCTGATGGGGTTCCCGGATCATTTTGGGCGCTGGCTGCCGTTCAATTTTATCCTTTTTTGTTTAAGCTAAAAGGTGAATTGACATGCCCAGAGTGACATTTGACGAACATCCTCTGGGGACGGTTGATCCCTTCTATGAGTCCTTGAACAACACGCTGTATACCTTTGGTGCTACCAAGGATGATACAGCCAATCCAGATAGTCCCTCCCTCTCTGGTTCTGCCTTTAGTTTCGGCGGTCCAATCGCGTTCCGCTTTGATCGCCCCGTGGAGATGTTAACCTTTGATGTAGGCAATATCGATAATCCGGGATCAGTCGATATTCTGGCCTATAATGCAAACGGTACGCTGATTTTCTATGAGGTGGCGGAGTCCGAAGGCTTCAATACGATCGAACTGATGGCCACAGATTTCGGAATTTCGCACGTTGTGGTCCATTCAACGCGCGCCGAGCCCGCCGGATTTGGGATCGATAATCTGGAATTTGGCGACCCATTTGAACTGGTCCCGCCGGATTTGGTTCTGCTGGATGAGGCAAGCGAGGACCGAAGCGGATTTCTCGATCTTGGCCTGATCGAAAAGGCCCACGGAACGGTCATAAGCGATAGTTTGGGGCCGGACGATCAGGTTGATCTCTTCGGATTTACCGCCACCCAGGCCAGTCGTGTGGTGTTTACGATCACGATGGATAATCAGCGCAACCAGTTTGTCGAACACACGCTGGAAGTAAAAAAGGGTTACCATGAAATAGAAGTGCAGGATGTGGTTGGCTATGACTTTGATCAGCCCTATCACCTGCATGTCTCCAGCGTCTTCGACAATACCAGCGTGGAACGCGCCCGCGCAGAGCAGGCAGGTCTCGATCTGGGGGAAAGCCTGCTGAAGCTGTCTTCTGTGGATGCGTTAGAGCTTGCGAATGATATCGTACGTGCTGGCATTTCCAATTCGGACAAAGCGGCATCATTCTACAAGGGACTGGCCAAGGGGCTTGGGCCGGCGGCGGTGCTGTTGGATATCTTTTTCCGCATCGACAATGTTTTGGATGCTGACGATCCGGCGCGGGAAACTTTTATACAGGCAACGGATTTGATTGCCGGTTTGTTGGCGGTCTTTGGCGGCGCGCAAGCCGGGGCTGGGATCGGGGTGCTATTCGGGGGAATTACCGCGGGTGTTACAGGGCCCGTCGGCGGCTTTACGACAGGGTTGGTCTATAGTTTTGTCCTGAGCGAAGAAGTACAAGAAGCCGCGGGCGAGTTTTGGGATACTGAGATCGAGCCAACGCTCATTGCGCAATCCAATGAAAATGAGTCTGTTTCGCGAAGTCAAGAACCCATCGTCGCAACGGTTTTTGATGAAGATTGGTATCTTGGAACCTATGCTGATGCTGCAGAGGCGGTTGCCAGCGGAAAGATGGCCACGGCCTATGTCCACTTTTTGCTCGAAGGGGCGGCAGCGGGCTATCTTCCGAATGAGGATGCATCCGCGGTCGCGGTTGCAGATCTGCTCGGCGGCGGAAACGCGCGCCTTGAACGTCTGGATATCCGGCGCGGGGTTTTTGAAACCGAATTGCTTTCCATGTCCGGCGATGCCCTCAGCCCTGAGGAGGATGCGGTTTTCGAGGCCATTATCTCATTGCGTCGCGATTCCGAGCTGCGTCATCACCTGGATCAATATCTGAACGCAATCGCGCATCGGAAGGCCATGGATTTGGTGCATAATATGTCTGAAGCACCGGAAGTCGAGGCGTTGATCCGGCCGCAGGAATGGGACGCGGCATGGAGCAACGGAAAAGCTTTCGTTGATGGCTTGGAAGACATTGATGCCGAATTTGCAGTTTCGCTTTTGGTTCCGAACATCTCTAATGCGGTGGCGTTTGCCGTTGTCTCCGATGAAACCGAACCCGAGGCAGTCCTTGCGGCATTTCGCGCAAACGCCCATGCCCAGAGCTACCTTTTGAATAAGGATTTGAACACGCTGGGTGTTGCCGAATACGGCGGCGTCTGGGTTATCGTTGCAATGCCCGGTGGGATGCGGACCAAGGTCGATTTCGAAACAGTCGAGAACACTGAGCCGCAGATTCGCGTCGGGACCGGATTTGGCGACGTTCTTAAGCTTGGCACGTGGCAAGGTGAGTTGCATGGTGAAAATGGCCGGGATTTTCTTATGGGCGGGAAGGCCGCCGATCTTTTGGACGGCGGTCAGGATAATGACAGGCTCTTCGGAGAAGGGGGGGCTGATACGCTGTTTGGCGCTTCCGGTGATGATGTGTTGGACGGCGGAGAGGGTGCTGATTATCTGAACGGCGGACCGGGATCTGATGTCATATATGTGGATGATAGCGGCGACCGTGTGGTGGAAAGCCGCAAATGGGACGGGCACGATACGGTTGTTTCCAGCGTGGATTTCCGAATGGGACGTCGCCATATAGAGGATCTAGAGTTGGTGGAGGACGCGGTTCTTGGGGCGGGGAACGGCCTGTCCAACACCATCACCGGCAACGCTGAAAACAACATATTGGATGGTGGTAAAAACGTGGATCGGCTGATCGGCGGTACGGGGAACGATACCTATCTGATTCGCGCTCCCGGCGATGCGGCCATAGAGCTTGTAGGGCAGGGTTTTGACACGGTGAAAGCCTTCCGTGCCTACGCTCTGGATGCCAATGTCGAACGTTTGTTTCTGCAAACATTACGCAACGACGAAGGGCAAGGTGTGGCCGGTGTGAATGGGATCGGTAATGATCTGGACAATACGATTGTCGGTAACCCCTTCGATAACGTGATTGTCGGGCGCGGTGGCCGGGATACGTTAAAGGGGCAGGCAGGCGCTGACACATTTGTTTTCGACCGTGCGATCAGCGCTTCAAATGTTGACCGGATCATTGATTTCAATACAAATTCAGAGGATGAGGGTGATGTTCTAAAGATCAAAGGTGCGTTGTTCGGGGGGATCTCTGCAGGCGGACTTGCAGAGGGTCAACTTGTTTTCGGGGTGACGGCGTTGGATGGAGAGGACAGGTTCATATTTGACGTGGCCTCAGGACAATTGTGGTTTGATCCCGATGGCTCGGGCAATGCAGCGAAGAAATTGTTTGCCACCTTCGAAAACAATGCCGTGCTTAGCCATCTGGATTTCGAAATTTTCTAATGGGTGCGCTAGCTGCGCTGTCGGCTGAAGGAGCTGTCTTCTGAATACCGACGCTGTGGATTTCGTCGGTTGCACATCTTGCTCATTCGTGAGGGCTGGCAGGTCAACTGGAAGAAGCTGTATCGGATCTGCCGCGAAGAAGGATTAACCGTTCGTAAACGTGGCGGTTGCAAGCGCGCAGTGGGCACCAAAACACCTATGGCGATGCCACGGGGGCCTAACCAGCGGTGGTCGCTGGGCTTCTTGTCCGACAGCCAGTCGTGTGGCCGCAGGTTCCACATTCCAAACGTGATCGATGACTTCAGGAGTTAATGTGTTGCATTTGTTGTCGATACATCGCTCTCAGGGGGACGTGTGGCCTGTGAACTGGATCGGATCGCCGAACTGTGTGGCTACTCCTGCATGGTGGTCAGCGACATCGGCACAGAATCGACCAGCAACGCCGTTCTGAAGTGGCAGGAAGGCTGGAAGGTCCACGGGCACTACATCGCGCCAGGCAAGCCAATTCAAAATGGGGTCGTCGAAAGCATCCTCGACATGAAGCGAGACGAATGTTTCAATGAACGCGTATTCGACAACCTGCGCCATGCCCGTGCTTCGGTGGCGGCATGGCGCAATGGCTTCAACCACCACAGCCTGCATTCCTGCCTCGCCGGCCTGACATCGGCGAAATATGTTAACCGGTCACTGGAAAACCAAAACCTGAACAGAGCTAACCAAAAATTAGCGGGTTCCATGGGAGCAGGTCACGACCCATAGGCGCTGACGTCAGACACGCGTTTGATCGGTTAACATATTCCGCTGGTGTTGCGCTTGAAATCATCGGTAAATCTAGTCCCCGACATCACTGTCTCTTTGCTTCTAAATGAACAAGAAAACCGTCTAAAAACCTTAGGGCTCTTCAGCTAATTAGGCCATTTCACGCCGCGACGGCTTTACTTCCAAGTTCCTAGTTGTAGGGCGATAGGAACGGACCAAACTTTCTATAATAGAGTGCCTCAAGAACGACGGCATTGGTGTTAAGCGTGAGAATCTCGTTCGGTCGCTGATCCATTTCATATAGACCTGCGATCCATCCCTTTTCGCGCATACCTGAGCTTTCCACAGTAGAGGTCGCAAAATCTGTGTATTCAGTGCCGAAAAGAGCATCCCATGCAAAGCTAGCCTTTAGGGAAACCGTTCTAAATTCATTAAAAGCGGTTCCATGTTCATCAACGACTTCCCATGCGGTACCATTGGATACTATTGATCCATATAGAAAATGCGGCGATTGATCGATATGATCTTCCGATAATACAGTCAAAATACCCAATTCATTATAGCGCTTCTCCATAGCTTTATAGATCTGGCTGGCGAAAAAGTGGCTTTCATCATCCCAGCCCATTTCTAAGCCCATCAAAAGATAGGGCTCGCTTAGGGTTGGATTAATTGCGCCGTATTCCTCAATAGTTCGGCGGTCGGACGGAATATCCACGCCACCTACCTCAATCCATTCCATTGTCGCCAGAGACGATGCAGATTTTGCGGCATTCATGCCTAAGCGCATAAGGGATCTTGCACCATATTGTTCATAGCCAATGCGCCCTTCCTGTACGATGCGAATGCTTTCATCGCTTGTTAAGCGATCTGCTCCTGCGAGGCGATCATTCATCGTTAGTGCGTCCAAATCCCAGTTAGCAATCAAAATGGCGATATCCTTCCGAAAATCGGGATGTAGTTCACGGACTGCTTGCAGAGATAAAAGTAAACGAGCCATGTCCAATGCAGACCAGCCCAAACCTACATCGGTTGTTTCGTTTTGGTAGGTGACCATTGCAAGCGTGCTTGTATGATAGGCTTTGTTAGGAAGTCGCTCGTCAAAAAGGGGCATTTTTTGCAAAGATTCAATGACGCTTCCGAGGCGTGATTGAAACTCTTTTTGGGCTATAATCTGTAAACGTTCAGCGGCTATCAAGGCAAATAAATATCCGCCTACTTCCCACATTGTTGTAGATTGAAACCCGTCCACTGAATTGACCAGTCCTGTTTCAGGGTTTGTGTTGTGTTTAAAATACTGCCACGCGATTTGGGCGGCTTCATGCTCGTTAATCGTGGCAGGGCGTTGTGCCGCAAGTGGAACAAGCGCGATATCAGTGAGCCGTTCACTAATAGGAGGACTATGAAAGGTCGCAGCTGAGGTTGCAGTTTCGCTATAATACGCGATCCCGGCGGCGGCAATTAAGCCGATCAAAAAGTAAAAATTGGGTCGATATTGCTTCAGTGCAGAATTGACCATTACAGGACATCTCCTTTTGTGGCTGTCGGGGCGTGCCAAAACGCAGCGCGTGGAGCGGCCCAGAGTGTGTAAATATTCCAAAGCCCCCAGAAACCATTGAGAACCAGAAAGGTCAGCGAGATATTGGACCACCCGCGGGCATAGCCATAACAAGCGAAGATGATGGCAAACCCAGTCGCACCGATCAAAAGCAAATGTGTTTTTACGATACGAGTTGCACCGGAGAGCAATGGGATTTTGGGGGTGGCATTAAAGTTGATTTTTTGACCGTGCAACGCCAACCACAAGGCTTTTAACGTAATGGGAATGCAGGCGATCGCCAGTTTTCGTCCTTTGTTGATATCATAACCAAAACATCCAACGATCAGGGCAATTTCGTTGGCGATTAGAAACGGCACCAAATGCAGAAAAAACGCATGCGATGGGGCTGAAATCGGTGCAGATCCTGAGAACAAGGTAAGGGCCGGAGCGCAAAGCAATATCAATAGCCACGTGCTTGACAAGTAAGACCAAAATGTTGCGCCGTAGTGCAGTTTGCTCAGCAGTGGTAGGCCGCGCTTGAATAGGACATTGTCTCGAATGAATATATTCAGACTGCCACCGGCATATTTTTGACGCTGACTTGCCCAGGATTGCATACCCCAAGGACTAAGCATTTTGCTTTCAATGTTGGGGTGATATACTGATTTCCACTTTGAATTCTTTACCGACTGGCTTTGGATCGAAGTATAGATATCTTCTGAAACATGGTAGCGAAACGGTTGTAGATCATGGGCGGCCAAGGCGAGCTGACGATGTGCCTTTGATACGGGAAGTTTCGTATCTAAAAGGTGTTTGGAATAGTCATGAAGCGCGACGGAAAAAACGGCTTCTCTCCGATGTATTGACGCGGCCCCACAGCAAAAAGAGGCGTTATTCCTGTTTCTGCGTCTCTGAATAACATCAAAGAACAGCCCGGGATCGGACATAAAGGGATCTTTTGCCTTCTCGTTTCGAACGATACGTTGAATGAATGTCGGCAAACCCGAACCTGAACCAGAATTATCATCTACTTTGCGCCCATCCGGAATGTCATAAAACCAATGAGGGGTTTGCACCCAAGCAACTGTGGAATCGCGGAAATATCCAAGCGAGTTGAGGAAAAACTCTTTGAAGATTCGAGTGTCGGCGTCGCAAATCAGGAAGAAGTCACCTTCGGTTCTGAGCAATGCATGGCGAAGGTTTCCGGCTTTGAAACCGGTTTTTGACCCCCTCGCAAAATATCCGATGTTATATCGTTTGGCTAAACCGGCAATTTCGGTCCGGTTTCCATCATCTAAAAGGTGAACCTGTCGTACCCAACCATCTGGAACCACCGCCGAGAGGGCGTCCGCAATCGTGAACTCAAGCAAATCGGCAGTTTCATCCAATGTTGTAATGTAAATATCCAGCAGGATTGGCCCAGTGCCTGATAGTCCTGCTTGTGCGCGTGTTTTTGGGGGGGCTAAGGCGATCGTATCATCTTGCCGCCAAATATCGAAGTAAAAGAGTATGCAGCCAATGAAAGCCAGTGTTTCCGCCAGTGCCACGACGATTGAAAAGGTAATCGCCTCAGGGTTCAAAGTATGCGTCCAGCGCCACTGACAGTACCAAAGCCCAAGACCAAGACTAAGGGCAGCAAAAAAATGCCAAATTCGTTCCCGCGTTCTTGTTAATGGGACAGAGGCTGGTGGTGTGCAGTCCTCAAACGCCTTAAAGTATAAAGAATCCATCATGATGCCCGCATATGTTTCGACAAAGGGTTCCGCGCTTGTTGGTTCAAAATATCTGCGGCAGATGTGGGAACTTTGGAGCGATGCAAGGGGATGATTTTGTCCATCGATGCAAAGACGTCTCGTCTCAATGCATGCGCCGGCGTGTGATGTGCTTCTGACAACACGCTATGCTCGACACGCGCCCCGCGCCCGATCTGGCAGCCGCTTTCGATGGATGCTGGCCCGATAATTTTCACGCCCGAAGCGATCTTGACTCCCGGCCCAATGTAACATGCGCCCTCTACCATGAGATCAGGCGAAACCTCGGCCTCCGGATGACGCCACTGAAATCCCTGGGGTTCAAACTCCTTTAGTCGTAGTAGTGGATAGCGCCCGGCTAAGGCGGCGGACAGAACCCCGATATAAGCCTTGAGCGAGGACACAATACCGGTTTCGCTAGTAGCGTAGACGGTGTGCACTTTTTGGCCCCGCCGAGAGAAAAAGTGACTCAATTCCCTGTAAGAAAACCCAATGTCTGGCAGAGGGGGACCATCAAGCGCCCCGCCTTTGATCAATAAGCAAGTCACGCAGTCTTGCTGCAAGAAACCCCGCTGATTGTTCATTTCTTTAGGGGGCGGAACTACTAGCGTAATATCGGCATCTGAGCTTTGGTGCGCGTGATAGGTTGATAGAATTTCGGTGTTTGGTAAGGCATGCCCGAGCATAACAATGGTATCACGGCGAAAGACCGAAAGCGTATTTTGCAATTCTGACAGCCGATGCATCGGCTTTCCCCAGATCGAAGCAGAGAGTGACGTCGGGCTGTTATAAAACCCAATGTGAGAGCCAGAGCTATCAATTTCCAATTGAAGGTGGCGTCGGATGGCTGTGCCGAATTGCCCTGTCTCTACGGTAACATCCCGTATGCCAGATTTTTCTAAGTGTTGCAGATTATGTTGCAACAAGCTGTGCCCCATAATGGGTAGGAGGGTCGGGGGAAAGGAAGGCAGGATGTTTTGCGGCGAGTCACCAGCAAGAACAATGCCATGCAACGATCTCATTTGTGCAATCGAAAATTCATCGGACTTCAAGGCGGCATCCGTAGAACTGTAAAGTGGAAGCAACTGTGCAAGGGAATAGGAACTTTCAGAAAACGCAGGAAGTTCTGGAAGGGCGCAAAAGGCGATATCAATTATCGCATTGTAGGCACGGTAGATTTCAAGGAGTTCAGCCGTTGCAGAAAAGTTGATGCTTTTGGCATTGGAGAAATCAAATAGGATAATTGGATTTTTCTGCCCAAGCTGAGCATTGAGAAATCGTTCAAAAGAGCAAAATAGCCCGGTAGATAAACGCTTTTGTATAACGTTCACGATGAGTGTGTGACGCTGATTCCGAGCGATTTCAAACATGTATTTTCTCCGATGAAGCGGGCCAAATCTTGCGCGTGTGAAACTTTGGGAAGGGGCCAAGACCGACTGTCCATGCCAGCGAGTTGATGCGTGACAAGGCAAGCACAAAGAGGCTCGTAGCGATAAGCGCGAACATTGCCTCAATCAGGAAGCTTTGGCTTGGGCTGAGGATGTATCGTCTATTGTGGATTTCTGCCAAATCCAGAAACAGAGGATGGCACAGATAGATGCCAAAACTCATCGGGGCGATCTTTGACAAAAAGGGATGATGAAAGAGTTTTGGCACGAGCATAACCACCAGAAATAGAATGGCGGGCATGAGGAAATCTGCCCAAAAGGTGATTGCATACCCACGAGCCCAAGTGCCCGTTTCCAGAACCAGATTCATATGCCAGATCTTGATTGAAAAAAAACAACCACCCAAAATCAGGACGCTGGGCAATAACCAGCGCGGATAGTCTCGTTCAGTGTATTTCTGGCAGAGGCCCAGAAATGATCCGGCAATCATGCCATACCCAACATAGCTAAGAATTTTCACGCTCTGCAATAAGTAGGGGAAGGCCGGATTGTTCTGTTGATCGGACCACAGGTATATGTCTGCTTCTCGTTTGAACGCGAGGGCGGCAATGATGGTCAATCCGAGCCAGGAACGGTTAACGGAATAGCGAAAGAGCGGATAGAACAACAAGATCGCAAAGAGCGTCGGCAGAAAATGCATGTGGTATTTCGAGGTACCCAAGAGCATGTATTCAGCCCAAACCGCTGGCGTGCTGATGTTGTCGAGCATTGAGGGAAGGTAGCCGAAATGCTGAGCTTTCAGCAGGCTCCAGAAAGCGTAAAAAATGCTCCAGAAGAGGAAGGGTAAAAGCAGCCGGCGGCCCTGCTGTTTTATGGTTGCGCCGTAACTGCGCGGACGGTTTTGCAGGGCGAGAATAAGAAGAAAGGCAGAGATCAGGATAAAGAGTTCCGTGCGCGCCGTATACAAAACTGTGCGAATAAACAGAGGCAGGATTTTTTCCGATATTTCGGCGTCCGGATAGGGTTGGCCACGGGCATCTGATGAGGCGTGTAGGCCAACCATAGAGAGCCCCGCCACCAAGCGAAGCGCATCTAGCCAGTCTTTTCGTTCGTTGGTCATAATCGCCCTATATCCAAACATCTTCTCGCTAAACTTTGCAGGCGAGTCGGAAAAAAAGGGTAAATGGATCAACGATTTCTGGGAGGTTTTTAAATTTTTGTCTTCACCAATTGTTAGGAAAAGATGTGCTAGTCGATGAAGGAGAACTGGAGGTTTTTATGAGCGCTCGACCTATTTCATTTGCTGTCTTCTTCGTCGTAAGCCTATGGGGTGCAAGTTTGCATGGTCCTGTTGTGGCGCAGTCGCAGACGGTGATGCAAGGCGCTGCAAATACGGCCTTGAACCTTGAAACGGATGCGCTTTTTTTTCGATCTGGCTCGACGCAACTGATGCCTGAGTCCGCCACTCGTTTAGAGGCATTGGCAGCCGTTTTGCAGACCTCGATGATGTCGGATACCTGCCTTAAACTCGTGGGCCATTCGGATACCGTTGGTGCAGAACAAGCAAATATGAATGTCTCCAAAAAACGCGCGGAATATGTACGGGAAAAATTGCGCAAAATGCTCCCGGCAACGGCCCATCCAATAGAGGTGGACGCAATGGGAGAGGCTGAACCCTTACCTGATATGGCTGGAACTGATCCCAGGAACAGGCGGGTGGTGATATGGGCCAAAAAATGTGGGGGCTAGTTTAACTACCGGTCGACGCGCGAAAAAAACCTGCCGTTGGGCAGGTTTTTCTTTGTAGAGAGGCCGTTGGGGTTAACTGCGTTGTCCCGCAAACCGGCTTTGCCAGTCTTCGCGCTCAGCATCCGTTATTTTGCGGAACATAACATCCGGCACCTGGAACGCATGGCCTTCCGGCAAAGCGGCAAGAGCGGCTTCCATATCGTCGGGCCACTCCTGGTTATCGGTTTGCAGGGCGGATAGCATGTTTTGCGCCGCATCTGGCACAAAAGGGGCAGAAAGAACTGCGTAGACGCGGATCAGGTTCAGCGACAGGCGAATAACGGCAGCAGCCGCATCCGGGTCTGTTTTGAAGGTCGCCCATGGTGCGGCGGCTTGCAGGTATTCGTTGCCAACCACCCAGATCGCGCGCAGCTCATTGGCGGCTTTGCGTACCTCCATGGCCTCCATATGCCCCTCATAAGCACGGGTCCGTCGGTTGAGTTCATCAATAAGGGCCGCCTCTGCAGCCCCATATTCCCCGCCAGAAGGAATAGTTTCGCCGAATTTTGCGCGACAGAACTTGGTGACTCGGGACACAAAATTCCCCAAAACATCGGCAAGATCCTTATTCACCGAACTTTGGAAATTTTGCCATGTGAATTCACTATCAGAGTTTTCCGGCGCATGGCTGAGCAACCACCAGCGCCAGTAATCGCTTGGCAAGATCTCAAGCGCCTGATCCATAAAGATCCCGCGGCCTTGCGAGGTTGAGAATTGCCCACCATCATAATTCAGGTAGTTGAAAGATTTGATATAATCCACCAGCTTCCAAGGCTCACCCGAACCTTTGATCGTGGCCGGGAAAGACAGGGTATGGAACGGGACATTATCCTTTCCCATGAACTGAACATAAGTGACGTCATCAGCCCCCAGATCAGTGCGCCACCAGCGCTGCCAATCCGCATCAGTTTTGCCGTTTGCATCGGCCCATTCCGCTGTGCCCGCAATGTATTCGATCGGTGCATCGAACCAAACATAAAAGACCTTGCCCTCCATGCCGGGCCAGTTTTCGGTGCCTTTTTTAACCGGCACACCCCATTTCAGGTCGCGTGTGATGCCGCGATCCTGCAGCCCGTCTCCATCATGCAGCCACTTTTTTGCAATCGAAGTCGTCAGGATCGGCCAGTCGGATTTGCTGTTGATCCAGGCGTCCAAATCGTCCCGCAGGGCGGACTGGCGCAGATACAGGTGCTTGGTTTCGCGCACTTCCAGATCGGTAGAGCCCGAAATCGCGCTGTGCGGTTCAATCAGATCGGTTGGATCAAGCTGCTTTGTGCAGTTTTCGCACTGATCGCCGCGGGCTTTGTCATAGCCGCAGTTGGGGCAGGTGCCCTCGATGTAGCGGTCTGGCAAAAAACGTCCGTCGGCATTGGAGTAGACCTGCTTTTCACTGACTTCTTCGATCAAACCATTTTCGGCAAGTTTACCGGCAAAATGCTGGGTCAGTTTCTGGTTGCGTTCCGAAGAAGAGCGCCCGAAATGATCAAATGACAGGCGAAAACCATCGGCAATTCCGGCTTGAACCGCATGCATTTCGGTGCAGAACTCTTCGACGGGTTGCCCGGCTTTGGCGGCTGCAAGTTCCGCCGGGGTGCCGTGCTCGTCGGTGGCACAGATGAACATTACCTCATGGCCGCGCTGACGCATGTATCGCGCGTATAAATCTGCCGGCAATTGGCTGCCGACGAGGTTACCCAAATGCTTGATCCCGTTGATATAGGGAATCGCGGAGGTGATCAGAATCCGTGCCATAAAGAGGAGCCCTTTTGGTTGTTTGGCCCTGCTTTAGCCCAAGCCACGCGGGATGGCTAGCGCTTGTCCCGTGCGCCGCCAAGAAGCCGCCCAATCGTAAAAGTGGTGCGCGGGGCGTAGACATAGGGGGTGCGCTCGGGATTGGTGGGGCGGGCGCGCATCCGCGACAGGCCGAAAATCACCAGAACAAGGTGAGCAGCGGCGATAAAGATAAATAGTGCAGAGGGGCCAAAGCCCCCGATAAGGGCAGAAGAAATCATCGGGCTGGCGATCGCGCCGGTGGCAAAAAGGAACATCAAGGCGGCAGACAGCTCTACCCGCTCTGAACTATTGGCGAAATCATGGGCATGGGCGGCGGAAACCGAAAAGATCGGAAAGGTGGTGAATCCGAAAATCACCGCAGTTGTCATGACCATGGCGATGCCGCCGGTCCCGGCAAACACCGTTAGCCCAGAGGATAGGATTGCCGCCACCGAAAGAAAAATCAGCACCCAGCGGCGGTCAAATTTATCTGCAAGCCATCCGGCCGGATATTGGGCCAGCGCGCCCCCCGCGACAAAGGCTGCCAGAAACAGGCCGATCTGATCGGCACGCAGGCCGACTTCTTGTCCGTAAATCGGCCCCACCATCCGGAACGCCGCGCTGGTTAATCCCGCCACTACGACGCCTGCGGCGGCCAGTGGCGATTTGTGGATCGCCAACATCGGGCGCAGGCGCGGGGCCTCTGGCACCTCTGGTTGCTGGGCTGTGGTCAGGGTGAGCGGGATAAGGGCGGCGCAGCATAATATGGCCAAAAGGTTGTAAGAAACGAAATGCGCCGGCTCCAAAAACGCAATTAGGGTTTGGGCCACAAGGGAGGCCCCCATGTCGACAACGCGATATCCGCCCATCACCCGACCACGGGTTTCATTGGTGACTTTGGCGTTCATCCAGCTTTCGACGATGGTGTAACACCCCGCCACACAAAGGCCCGAGGCCACCCGCATTATCGCCCAGGCCAAGGGTGTCGTGATGATCATATGGCTCAGCAGACCAATCGCGCCGGCGGCCGCAAAGGCAGAGAAAGCGCGCGAATGGCCCACGGTGCCCAGTAATCTTGGTGCCCACCAGCAGCCGATCAGGAAGCCGAGAAAATGCGCAGACCCCAGAAAGCCGACCTCGGTCGGGGTAAAACCAAGCGCCAGCCCCGACAGCGCGTCCAAAGGGCCAACCCCGCCTGTTGAAAGCTGTAAAAGAACAACTGACAGCAGCAAAGCCGCGAATGAGATAAGCGTGCGCATGGGGCAGACCGGACCTTTGGTTTCACCCCAGTTTGCAGGGCGGTCCATGGGGTTGCTTTTGCAAATTCGACGCTTGATGTCGCTTTTGCTGACTATGGTTGCGGGGCGGGCGGATTAGTCGGCCCGGGTGATCCGCGCCCGGATGTTGAGCCCGATATCGTCCTGAACAAATTCGGAAAATCCCCCCGCCCCAAAGGCGCTGCGACTGACCGTCCCGCTGAGCAGGATCGTCAGCTTGCTTAGATCTCCCGCCGCTTGGCCGCGTTGCCGGTACAAACGCGCTGTCAGGGTGACGGGTTTGGTCACGCCACGAATGGTCAGGTTTCCGGTCAGCTTGGCATTGGCGGTAGTGCCGGACACATCTGTGCTGACAAAACGCAAGGTCGGATGATTTGCTGTGTCCAATACGCTGCGGGACCGCAGGGCATCGGCGACAAATGGAAAACCGGTTTTTGCGGCTTCGGCATTCAAGGTAACCGTCACCGAGGAGCGCGACAGCCGGTCAAAATCAATGCGAATATCCGCAGTTTGCACCGGCATGGAGCCGCGTTGCCGGTCTGCGTTCAGCCGATAGGTAAAGCCAACGTCTGACAGTTCCGTTTGTAAATCATAGGGTTGCGGTTCTGCCATGGGGGCCGTCAGGCTTAGGCCATAAAACAGGAGAGAGATTAATAGGCGCATGGAGTGGTTATAGCGCTTTTTCCCCGCCTGTCCGGTGACGTTTGCGTTATGGGTCTTGCAGGTGAAAGGTTTGGCCATCCTGCTGGACACGCCAGCTTTTGACCGGTGCGGTACGCGCACGGCTGCGGGTCAGCCGCCAGCGGGCCCGGGCGGGGTGATGATCGGCCTGTAGGGACCACCGGCTTTCGACCCCCTGTGCGCCCCCGTCACCGGGGGTCAGCAACACGCCCAACGGGCGCAGGCGGCGGTGCATGGCGCCGGTTTCACAGGCCAGATGTAAACGTCGCACCGGGGTGAGCGGGGGCGGGCCGGGCAAATCGGCGATGACCAGCGGCACCGCCCCGCTGCGCAGGGCCTCCTCGCTGCACCACAGCAAATCCTCGGGCCGGCGCACTGTGATAAAGCTGATCCGTCCGGGGTCGCTAAAGGCGCGAATGCCATCCCCATGCAGCCGTTCTGGCAGCCAGCCGGGCTGTATCCAGAACACCGGCCCCTCATGGGCGGCAATCAGCGCCATGGCCAGCGTCTGTCGGGCATTGCCGCAAAATTCATGCACCCGCATTGGCGTAAGGGTCAGCGCCCCGATGAAAGGCGCGCCCTTCACAGCCGGGCGGGAGGTGCGGGGTAAAAGCGTTGTCGACATGGGAATCAGAATAGCATGTTCCCATTTTGTTCTCAATTGTTTTGACGCGGATTTTCTACCGTCCAAGGGTTGCGCTCCGGACATAAGCCGCTAGGTTTCGCTGGGATCAAAGCCGGTACAAAAGGATCATGGAATGCGTCAGTTAACACTTGGTCAAAGCGATTTGAAAGTATCCGAGCTGTGCCTCGGCTCTATGACTTGGGGCACCCAGAACACCCAAGACGAGGGCCATGGGCAAATCGATATGGCTCTGGATCACGGGGTCAACTTTATCGATACGGCCGAAATGTATCCGGTCAATCCGGTCTCTGCCGAAACCGTCGGGGTGACAGAAACCATCATCGGCGCATGGGTCGCCAAGAGCGGGCGGCGCGATGAGGTGGTGATTGCCACCAAACATTCCGGCCTGAACGAGCGTTTTGTGCGCCCCGGTGAGCCGATTACCGGCCAGTCGATGCATGACTGCGTAGAGCTGTCTTTGCAGCGCCTCCAGACCGACGTGATAGATCTGTATCAACTGCATTGGCCCAACCGTGGCTCTTATCATTTCCGTCAGATTTGGGACTATGATCCAACGGTCCAGAACCGTGCTGAAACTCTCGATAATATTGCCGATGTGCTTGAGGCCATGAAGGCGCTTCAAAAAGCTGGCAAGGTGCGCGAGTTCGGCTTGTCCAATGAATCGGCTTGGGGCACCACGCAATGGGTGACGCAGGCAGAGCGGTTGGGCGCGCCGCGTATGCAGACGATCCAGAACGAATATTCACTGATCTGCCGCCAGTTTGACAGCGATCTTGCAGAGACCTGCGTGAATGAGGACGTCACTTTGCTGGCGTTTTCCCCGCTGGGTACGGGGCTGCTGACCGATAAATACAAGGGCGGCACGGTTATACCAAAAGGGTCGCGCCGCACCTATGGGGCCGAATTGGGCGGGCGGGTCACCGCGCGCATGTGGCCCGCCGTCGATGCCTATGTTGCCATCGCGCAGAAACACGGGCTGGACCCGGCGCAAATGGCGATTGCTTGGTGTTTGACACGTCCGTTCAAAACCATCCCGATTTTCGGGGCCACCACCGAGGCACAGCTGAAAACGGCTTTGGGGTCGGTTGATGTCACCCTGTCAGACGAAGTGCTTGCTGAAATCAACGCCGCCCATCGCCAGCATCCGATGCCGATGTAATGCGCTGCGGCGCCTAGATCATTGATTTCAGACGCCGCAATTCCGCCGGTACATCGCGCGACGAGATTTCGGCCTCGCGCACCAGCCAATCAAAATGCCGCGTGATCGCCTGCACCCTGTCGGCATCGCGAAATGCAATATAATTGCGCCCCAGATAGATCACCGCCAACAGCGGCCCGAACACAGTGATCGGGGCTGAAAACAACCGGCGTGCGTCAAACAAGACAATCCGCAGCGTCGGGTAGAGCTGGTCGTAAATGTCCAGCATGCGATCGATTTGCCGCAAACGGATTTCTGCGGGCAAACCGCTGTAATACCCCTCTGCCTTGGCAAAGCTGCGCAGTTCATGCAGCGGCAGCGCGATTTCATAGTCGGATTGTGCCTGCCGCATCCAGGCCAGCCGGTCTTCGGTGGCGCCGATGGCCTGCTCGGTCGTGCGCCCCAGTTGCAGCTGATATTCCCAGGCCAGCATCTCGGATGATTTCAGCATGTCGGGCAGGGTGGCTGGCACATGGCGGATTTTATAGCCAGCGGCCTCTTGGTGCCATGCAAAGATTTGCGCATCCACCATGGCCCGCGGGGCTTCGGTCATACGCAGGGCTGAGGCCATCATGTCGCTTGCACTTTCGGGGTGGTTGCTAAGCCCCAACAGCCAATCGGCAGAGACCCCAAGGGCCGTAGCGCATTCTGCGGCGACCTGCGCATTTGGCAGGCGGGCCACCTCTGATGTCAGGATTTGTGAGATGGTAGAGCGATCCACCCCGATTTGGCGGGATAGCGTGCTCCGGTTCAGACCCTTTTCGGCCATGGCACCAGAAAGCCTATCTCGAAACAATGCCGCGCGATCCCGTTTGTCCAATTTTTTCATCATTGAAGGAAATAATCACCATTATTGAAAAAATGCAGTGCAAATGTGGAATACCCCAAATCAGTTCAACCGCATAGGAAATTTCCAAAGCAACCGATTTGGGGACAGTATGGAAACCGGACAACGCAGTCTGATCAAAGCGCTTCTTTGGCAAATTCTTGGCCTCTGCACCATGTTTGGTGTTGGATTTTTGCTGACCGGATCGCTGGCGACGGGGGGGAAGATGGCCCTGATCAATACCGGTATCGGGTTTGTCAGCTATTTGATCTATGAACGCCTCTGGTCTCGCGTTGCTTGGGGGCGCAGAACGGGTTTGCACTAGGGAAAACGCCCTTACGATCCCGGTTTTTTACGATTTTTCTGATACTTGCTGGACAGTAGGGGGCTGATCTGCAAGGTCATCGCCCATGGAACTCTGGATACCGATCACCATCGGCGCGGCACTGGCGCAAAATTTTCGCTTCATGTTGCAAAAGCACTTGAAGGCAACCCGTCTGTCGACCGGCGGGGCAACCTTTGCACGGTTTTTGTATTCTGCCCCTTTGGTGGCGGTGCTGCTATGGGGCTATGTCAGCCTTGGCGATCATAGCTTGCCGCAAACAAGCGGCAGGTTCTGGATATTTGCCCTGATCGGGGCGCTCTCTCAGATTCTGGCAACCATGTGCGTTGTCGCGCTGTTTTCAGAGCGCAATTTCGCGGTAGGCATTACCTTCAAGAAAACCGAAGTCTTGCAAACCGCCATGGTAGGCTTTCTCGTATTGGGGGAAACCATCAGCACCGGCGCTCTCTTGGCTATGGTGGTCGGCTTTGTCGCCGTGGTTTTGCTGTCTGATCCCCCAAAAGGGAGCGGTGTTTCCGGTATCGGGCGATTTTTTAATCGCGCCTCGGGGTTGGGGGTGTTGTCAGGCATCCTGTTTGCCTTTTCCGCCGTCGGCTATCGCGGGGCATCGCTGTCCTTAGGGGATCTGGATTTCTTTTTGCGCTCTTGTTTTACCCTGTCTTGCGTCACCGCATCGCAAACGGTGGCCATGGCGCTTTGGCTGTCGTGGCGCGAAAAGGGCGAAATCGGCAAGGTCCTGCGCAATTGGCGGATCGGCACCCTTGTCGGCGTTACATCCATGCTGGGGTCTTTGGGCTGGTTCACCGCCTTTACCCTGCAAAATGCCGCTTACGTCAAGGCCTTGGGGCAGGTCGAGTTGATTTTCAGCTTTCTGGCGACGGTCTTCATTTTCAAGGAAAAGACCACCGGCCGAGAGATTCTGGCGATGGTCTTGCTTTGCCTGAGCATCCTGTTGCTGATCCTGCTGAAATAATCGGCCTAGCCATAAAGCTGCAGAAACAGCGCTTCTTCGTCATCATTGCGGAAAAACGGAACGGTTTCAGGGAGCTGACCGGATCGGGCGAATTTGCCCACTTCTGCCAGTACAACTTCGGTGATGAAGGGCAAATCAAACTCCCGCACGTTTTCCAGCGCAATCCATTGCAGATGGGAAAGCTCATCACAGGCTTGAGTGAAATCATCGGGATCGCTGGCGAGATGGACGGCATCCATCAGAAAAAACCGAGCATCAAAGCGGCGTGGGCGGCCCGGTGGCGTAATCGCCCGAAAGAAAAAGGTCAGCGGATCAATATCCGGCAAAAGGTTTTGCGCGCCAAAGGCCTGCCAATCTGCCGGTGCATCTGGCCAGACCCCTCTGCGCCCGACAAATTGTCCGGTTTCCTCCCAAAGCTCCCGGATGGCAGCAGCGGCAAGGGCAGGGATTAAATCAGGGTCGGTATCCACGGCCAGACATTTTTCACAGGCGGGCTTTAGCCGCCCCTGAAGCGGCACAGAAAAATCGCTGCGATCCACGGCACCGCCGGGAAAGACAAATTTATTCGGCATAAAGGCGGCACGTGCCCCTCGTTGCCCCATCAGGACCTTAGGCGCTGTGTCCCGATCGCGCAGAACGATGACCGTTGCGGCGTCACGGATGTCGGGGTGGTTCAATCAGCCCTCCTGGGATTGCAGTTTCTCTCTCAGTCCAAATCCATGCATGCGCTTGGCCCATTGTAAACCGACAAAAGCCCCCTTGATGCGCGGCAGCAGATATAAAGCAAGGGCGACGCTTAGGACTGACAATACTGAGGCCAACACCAAAGGATCGGGGCGCAATTGGGTAAAGGAGATATGAATGGCAAAGCCCAGAATATGTCCGACGATCAGAATCGTCAGATAGGCAGGGCCGTCATCGGCGCGCTGGTGGTGGAACTCTTCGTGGCAGACGGGGCAATCGTCACGCACCTTGAGGAACCCGTCAAACAGATCACCGGCGCCACATTTTGGGCACTTTCGACGCCAGCCGCGCAGCATGGCCGGGCGGGCGGGGCGTTCGGATAGGTTTTGCGTCTCAATCGTCATGCAACAGGTGTCCTCTGTCTCAAAATCAGACGTGTAGATAAACCCGACTTTCGTAGGTTTGTCAGTTGACCAAATGTCCTTGCGGCGGGATGTCGCAAAACTTTTTTAAGTTTTAGTCGACGGAATTTGCTGGCCTGCCCGTTTTACCCTGTGATTGCGACAACACACCGTCGCATGACACAAGACTGTAATGAGGAAAATAAGCAAATGAAACGTACTCAATTGATCGCAGGTGTCGCAGCATTGGCCGTCGTGGCCACCACTTTCGCGGCAGCAACGCAGGCAGAAGCCAAAAAAGGTCCCCGTCACAATGGCGGTGAAAAAATGACCTTTGAACAACTGGATGTGAATGGCGACGGCAAAATCACAGCCGACGATCTGGCCGCACAGCACGCGGCACGGTTTGCAGCGATGGATACCGATAGTGATGGCAAGATTTCGGCAGAAGAGCTCGCCGCCCATGCGTCTGCCGATCAGGCCGAGCGCGCCCAGAAACGCGCCGGTAAAATGATCGCGCATCTGGATGCAGATGAAGACGGCAGCCTGTCCGCCGAAGAACTGAGCAATACAAAGCGCGGCGAACGTATGCTGGAGCATATGGACAGCGATGGTGATGGCGAGGTCTCTGCCGAGGAATTCGCCGCCGCCAAGGAAAAGATGAAAGACCGCAAAGGCAAGCGTGGTGAAGGCAAACGCGGCGAGGGCAAGCGTGGCGAAGGCAAAACCGGCGACGAAACATAATCGCCGAAAAGATTGGTTGGAGCCTGACCTCTCGGGCTCCAACATTTGCGTCCTTCTGCGGAACGGGATAGCTAACGCCGGATATGGAAATGCCTTTTGACGCCTTAGATGATGTTTCTGACGAAGCTTTGCTGGTTCTATACGCCAACGGCGATCGGGCTGCCGCGCGGGCTTTGACGGTGCGGATGACCCCGCGTGTGATGGGCTATGCGACTCGTGTTTTGTCTGATCGTGCAGAAGCTGAAGATGTGGCCCAAGAGGCGATGCTAAAGCTGTGGAAAATCGCAGCGGACTGGCGGCAGGGGGAGGCAAAGGTCTCGACCTGGTTGTATCGGGTGGTTGCCAATCTGTGTACGGACCGCCTGCGTAAACGGCGCGGCGCGGCCCTGGATGATATTGATGAACCCATGGATGAGGCGCCTCAGGTCGTGCAGCAGATGCAGCAGGCAGAACGGGCAAAGGCCCTGAGCCACGCATTGGCGGACTTGCCGGAGCGTCAAAGAGAAGCGGTGGCCCTGCGCCACCTCGAGGGGTTGGCGAACCCTGAAATCGCCGAGATAATGGAAATAAGTGTTGAGGCTGTTGAAAGCCTGACGGCACGGGGAAAACGGGCGTTGGCCGCCGCATTGGCGGGCCAGCGCGAAGCACTGGGGATTGACAATGGCTGATCGTAACGACCTTGATCTTGATCTGTTTTTTGACGCGGCACAGACGCAGCACACAGACCCATCGGTTGATCTGATGATGCGGATTGCTGGTGATGCCGACGCCCAGTTGGCGCTTGATGCGCCCGTCGCATCTGCCACTGCGCCGCAGCGATTGGGGGTGTGGGCAAGTGTTCTGGCGGTGGTCGGCGGCTGGAGCGCCATCGCCGGTGTCAGCACCGCGGCAGTTGCCGGTCTCTGGATCGGGATCGCCACCCCGACAGGTGTTAGTGCCCTGACAAGCGGCTATCTATCGGGCAGCGAAGAAACCGCTTATGTATCGGATTACCTTCCGACTTTCGAACTGCAAGTGGCCGAGGAATAACAAGATGACAGAACAAACCCCTCAGCATTCCTTGCCGCCGAAAAGTGGGATGTCAAAGCGCAGCCGTCTTTTGCTGGTGGTGTCTCTGAGCTTGAATGTATTGATCGTCATGGCTTTGGTCGGTGCACATTTTGCCCCCGATGAGCGGCGCGCAGGTCCACCGCGGGTTAAAGACCTTGGGGCGAGTGCACTGTTTGCGGCCATTCCAGCGGATGAACAGGCAGGATTTCGGGCGAGCTTGCGAGAGAAAATCAAAACCGGCAAACGACCGGACCGCCGTGCCTTGCGCCAATTGAACGACACGCTTCTGGTGGCCTTGCGCGCAGAGCCGTTTGATACTGTCGCGGTGGCCAAAGCATTAGAGGCGACCGAAGCGGCCCGCCGGCAGCAGTTGTTGATCGGTCAGGAGGCTTTTGTTGCTTATCTGGCAAAAATGACACCAGAGCAGCGCCAGAAAATGGCCGACACATTAGAAGAGCAGTTCCGCAAGGGGCCGCGCGGCGGCAACAAGCGCCCGTAAGCGGGCTCAGGCGATGACGGGTTGGGCGGCAGCAAACAAGGCCCGCTGTACTCTGAACGCTCGTTCCTGATCGGAGGCCGTAATCGGGATGATATCCCTAGCGCCATCCTGAAGCGCCGCACTGACGTGTACCGAGGCAATATCATGGGTAAACATGACAAACCGTGCGGCACTGGATGAATTCGATCGCATTACGGGCCGCTCCAGATAGCGCGGTCCAAAGACCGATAAGCCCCCCGCAGGGACATCCGCCCATGCCTGTACTGCTTGCACAGAAGCAATTCGCGTCAGATCGCGCACCCAATCCGCTGCCGCATCATTGACCGTTGCCTGCCAGAGATACAATCGGGCAGGATGGGCAAAAACCGGTGCGGCCTCGTGAAAGCCGGTCGGTGCACCTATTGCCCGTTCGGTTAGGGGCTGAGCCAAAAGATTGTCGATCCGCGCCAACAGATATCGCGGCGGGGCCTGAAGCGGAATACAATCCTGAGCCCCCGCCTTAAGTGCGCCAATCCCAAGCTCTGAGGCCCCCAGATTGACAGCGATCCACGGCGGCGCCGGACCGCGCATCCGCCGCAAGGATTTCGCCAGTGCGGCCAGACATTTTTGATCCTCGATCAGGATCAGCGACAGATCAATGCCACATTCGCGGACCCGTTCGTCGGTCAAATAGTCGCCGGAAAGGCGGATAATATCATAGCCGGCCGCCGACAGGCAGCTGCGCAAGCGGTCAACCTGCGCCGTTGCGCCGTTCAGCAGTAAAAGACGTTTTGCCATTCCAAAACCTTTCGCAGTGATTGCTGATTGCCTCCCGAGACTCTATTGCTTTGGTTAACAACTCCTTTCGATCAGAGGTAAAAAGCAATGAATTCTGAACAGGCTTTGACAATCGCAATCAAGGCGCTGGGCTGGCTTGCCGGGGAAACAGAGGTATTGCCAGTGTTTTTGGGCGCGTCCGGTGCGGCGCTTGAGGATCTGCGCGATCAGGCCGAAGATCCTGCGTTTCTGGCCTCGACTTTGGATTTTATTCTGATGGATGACACTTGGGTGATTGCATTTTGCGACGCTGCCGGTCTGCCCTATGATACGCCGATGCAAGCGCGACAGTCCTTACCAGGGGCCGAGCAGGTCCATTGGACCTAACAATCCCCAAAGCCCTTACAGACCGGGCACGTTCTGTTCTTCACCGTGGCGCAGGTTTTCCATTAAGGATGAGAGCAGATGGCGGTCGTCCTCGTTAATCTTGGCCAGAAAATGCGCTGAATTTTCCTGGGCGATTTTATTGACCGCCGCCAGCGTGTCCTGTCCTTTTTCGGTGAGCACGACGTCGGTGGTGCGGCGGTCCGATTTGCCGGATTCCCGATTTAGAAAGCCGTTTTTCTCCATCTGGCGCAGGGCACGCGAAATGGCCGTCCGGTCGACCCCGATAAATTGAGCAATGTCAGAGGGGCTGCGCAGTTTTTCTACCCCGCAGGCCAGTAGCACACACCATTGCAATCGCGACACGTGTAACGGTTTTATCCGGTCTTCAAAGCGTTTTTCGATCATGCGCGCCGTGAGGCTCAGTTGATACCCCAGCGCGTTGTGAAGGTTATAGTTTTTTGTTTCGCACATGATGGACAGTGGTAAATATCGAGCGGTGGGTGTCAATCCGTTTACGCCTATAGGCTATTGATCCTGTCGCGCGCTCCGTCCATTTTCGGCGTAAAGGGCCAGGGAATCATGTCAGACATTAAAGCAATTCTTTTTGACAAGGACGGTACCTTGTTTGATTTCAAGGCCACTTGGGGGGCTTGGACCGATGGGCTGTTGGTGGCTTTGGCGCAAAATAGGGACACGGTGGCGCAGGCGATGGCGCAGGCCATCGGCTATGATCGTCAGACCGGTGATTTCGCCCCCGGCAGCCCCGTAATTGCTGGAACACCGCAAGAAATCGCCGCGCTGTTATTGCCTTTTGTGTCGGGGCATTCGGTGCAATCCCTTGTGAATTTGATGAATGAGGCCGCCAGCACGGCCCCAATGTCAGAAGCCACCGCGCTTGTGCCGCTTTTGGATGAACTTCGTGGCGCTGGCTATAAATTGGGGGTTGCAACCAATGACGCCGAAGCACCGGCGCGTGCGCATCTTTTGGCGGCTGGGATTGAAGAGCGGTTTGATTTCATTGCCGGATTTGACAGCGGTTTTGGTGCAAAACCGGACGCCGGGATGCTGTTGGCATTTGCGGATGCGGTTGGGATTTTACCCACCGATATCCTAATGGTCGGAGATAGCCGTCACGATTTATTGGCAGGCCGCGCGGCCGGAATGCGCACCATGGGCGTGCTAACCGGTTTGGCCCAAGCGGCGGCGCTGGCGCCTTTGGCGGATGTTGTTCTGTCCCATGTCGGCCTGATTCCAGCATGGCTTGAATCCGATCAAAAGAGGCGACAGACTGAATTGCTGAAAAGCTAAAGGCAGTTACGACAGTTTCTGTCGCAAACCGACATTATTGCCCGCGATGAACGGCGCAACATTCCCGTAGCGAGAAGGGAATTGTGATGACGGAGACGACTCAGAGGCGCCGACGCGCCGGTGGCCGCGCAGGCAATGCACGGCGTGGTGGCACAGCTGCAATCGCGCAGATGGACTGGCGCATTCCATTAAACTGTGATGCCCCCACAGAACCGCTTGGCCCCGAGGGCGTGGCGGCGATCCATGACGGGGCGATGCGTATCCTCGAAGAAATCGGGATCGAATTTCTGAACGCCGAAGCGCTGGAAATCCTGCGGGAAGCGGGTTGTACCATCCGGGGGCAAAATGTGCGCATGGGGCGCGATTTTGTCATGGAGATGGTTGCCAAAGCGCCCTCTCAATTCACCATCACCCCGCGCAATCCAGCCCGCGAGCTGCCGATTGGCGGTAAGAATATGGTCTTCGTCAATGTGTCCTCGCCACCGAATTACTGGGATATGGAAACCGGAAAAATCCCCGGTACGCGTGAGAAATGTCAGAATCTGCTAAAACTGACTCAATACTTTAATTGCATCCATATCGCTGGCGGCTATCCGGTAGAACCTGTCGATGTACATGCCTCGGTGCGGCATCTGGATGTGCTTTTTGACAAGCTGACCCTTACCGACAAAGTCTCCCACGCTTATAGTCTTGGCAAAGAGCGGGTCGAAGATGTGATGGAAATGGTGCGCATTGCGGCAGGTCTGACGCAGGAGGCTTTTGAAGCCAAGCCGCATATGTATACCAACATCAATTCGACCTCACCATTGAAGCACGATGAGCCGATGCTGGATGGTTATATGCGGTGTGTGCGGCGCGGGCAGGCGACGGTGGTTACGCCGTTTACGCTGGCCGGAGCAATGGCACCGGTGACCATGGCAGGGGCGGTGGCGCAATCCCTCGCAGAGGCGCTTTGTGTGATTGCATTGGCGCAGTATATTCGCCCGGGCGCCCCCTGTGTGATTGGCACGTTTACCTCGAATGTTGACATGAAAACCGGCGCGCCTGCTTTTGGCACACCGGAATATATGCGGGCCACTCAGATGACAGGGCAAATGGCGCGGTTCTACGGGTTGCCGATGCGCGGCTCTGGCGTTTGTGCGGCGAATGTGCCGGATGGGCAGTCGATGTGGGAAACCTCCAATTCGTTGTGGTCCGCCGTGCAGTCCGGCACCAATATGGTCTATCACGCGGCAGGTTGGCTTGAAGGTGGGCTGATCGCCAGCCCAGAGAAATTTGTGATGGATTGCGAAGTTATCCAGCAAATTCAACGCTATTTTGAACCGGAAACCTTTGCGACGGGCGTTGATGACATCGCTTTTGATGCGATCAAGGACGTTGGAAATGAAGGCCATTTCTTTGGCATTCAGCATACACAAGACCGGTATGAAACGGCGTTTTACCAACCGTTCCTAAGCGATTGGCGCAATTACGAAGGATGGCGTCTGGATGGGTCGGAATGGACGGCCGAACGCGCGCACCGGATCTATAAATCCATTCTGAACGAGTTCGAGGCCCCGCCAATGGATGCCGCGATTCGCGATGAATTGTCGGATTTTGTGGCCCGCCGTAAGGCGGAAGGCGGTGCGCCTACAGATTTCTGATAGGGGATCAGGAATTCATTAACGCTTTGCCTCTAGGCTGTCCGCAGGCAGTCTAAAGGATCGCAAATGCATGGCCTGATCAATTGTTCGTTGCAGCTCTATCTGTCCGACAGGCACGGTAGCAAACTATGGGAGGATCTCGCCCAAGAGGTTGAGGTTCCCGATGGCCGGTTTGAGGCGATGTTGCCTTATGAGGATGGGCTGACGACCGCGCTCGTCACCGCGGCCGCCCGAAAACTCATGCGGCCTGAACCCGAAATCCTTGAGGATTTGGGTACGTTTCTTGTGACCAGCCCGCGCACAGAGGTGGTTCGGCGGCTGTTGCGTTATGGCGGGGTAAATTTTCGCGAATTTCTCTATTCCTTGGATGAGCTGCAGGGCAGGGTGAAACTGGCCGTGCCGGATCTGGAAATGCCGAAACTGGAACTCCGCACCGAAGGCGAGCAAGAATATCAGCTGCTTTGCACAGAGGCACAGGCGGGGATGGGGCATGTACTGGTTGGGGTATTGCGTGCGCTGGCGGATGATTATGGCGCGCTTGTTCTTCTAGAAGAAATGCATTCAGAAAAGGGCGATATGGTGGTCACAGTTCAACTTTTGAACGCAGAACATGCGACGGGTCGGCGGTTTTCACTGGCCCATGGGGCAGCCTCATGAACGCCTTTCGCCCTGCTAGTATTTCCTCGACGGGGCTGGATCGGTTGATGCCTATGCATTTGATGCTGGATTGCGAGGGCTTGATCCGCCATGTCGGACCAACCCTGCATTGTTTGTGGCCCTATGGGGCACCGCTTGGCCAGTCGTTGTTTGACGTATTCCGCATTGACCGCCCGCGCAATATTGGCAGTTTTGCGGCCCTTCTAAATACAGGACAGGACCGGTTGCATTTAACCGCATTGGGCGTTGAAGCCCCGGCCTTCAAGGGCCATGCCGTACCCTTAGAAGATGGTGGCGCGCTTTTGAACCTGACCTTTGGAATCGGTGTTGTTGAGGCGGTGCGCCAGTTTGATTTGACGGATGCGGATTTTGCGCCGACGGATTTAACCGTCGAAATGCTTTATCTGATTGAGGCGAAATCCGCCGTCATGGGAGAGCTGAACAAGCTTACACTCCGCCTGCAAGGGGCCCGTGTAGCGGCAGAAGAAAAAGCTTATACCGACACGTTGACTGGTCTGAAAAACCGCCGTGCCATGGATGTGGTTCTGGCACGGTTGATCGGGCAGGGCATTCCTTTCGGGCTGATGCATCTGGATTTAGATTATTTCAAAGATATCAATGATACGCTTGGCCATGCAGCGGGTGATCAGGTGCTGTTACAGGTGGCCAAAGTCTTGCTTGCAGCAACCCGTGCCGAAGATTTGGCCGCTCGGGTCGGCGGGGATGAGTTTGTGCTGGTATTCGCCGGGCTTACGGACTTGTCTCGCCTGAATAAGATCGCCACGCGGATTATTCGAGGATTGGAAGAACCTACCCAGTTCAATGGTCAGACCTGCCGGATTTCAGGCAGTATCGGCACCACGATATCCGATTTTTATCCGTCCCCGAATGCAGAGGCGATGTTGCATGACGCCGATATTGCACTCTATGCTTCCAAACATAAGGGGAAAGCATGCTTTACCGTATTTTCCGAAAGCCTTGGCGAGTTAGAACCACCAAAGGGGCGGGAGGCTGCAGGCTCGGTCAATGATGGTCCGCCAGGGGTGCATTAGTGTTGGTGAAAGTATATCCCCAAATCACGCTTCGGTATCTAGCCAAAGGGTGACGGGGCCGTCATTTGTCAGCGTTACGGACATTTGGGCACCGAAAATACCAGTTTCCACCGGCATCCCGCACTCGCGCAGATGACAGGCGAAATTTTCATACAACACCTTGCCGATCTCGGGCGCCGCCGCCGCAGAGAACCCGGGACGGTTTCCGCTCTTGGTATCGGCGGCAAGGGTGAACTGGCTGACGACCAAAGCCGCGCCGCCGACATCCAGAACGGAGCGGTTCATCCGGCCGTCATCATCAGCGAAGATCCGGAGTTTACTGATCTTACGGGCAAGGGTGTCGGCTTGCCTTTCGGTGTCATCCTGCATGGCGCAGACCAAAATCAGCAGACCTGCACCGCATTCTCCAACAGTTTTACCCTCGACGGTTACCGCCGCTTGAGTGACCCGCTGCAATAAGGCTCTCATGAAAGCTCCGCTGCCCACGGCGGGTTTGCCCCCGCCCGCGAAACCGTGACAGCTGCCGCTTGCACACCCAGGCGCAAGGCGTCTTCCACCTGGCTCTGCGATAGCTCGGAGAGGGCGGGTTTTGACAAAAGTCCCGCGCGCTCCAGATTGGCCAAAACACCGGCGTTGAATGTATCACCTGCGCCAACCGTATCTGCTACTTTGACAGCGGTTGCCGGGACAAAACAGCTTCCTTTGGACCAGACACCACGGGCACCTTTGGCGCCTTCCGTGATGCAGACCAGTTTACTGCCTGCTGCGATTAATTCCTGTGCCAAGGTTTCCAGATCACCGCTGCCGCGTAACCAGTGCAAATCCTCATCCGAAAGTTTTACCACATCCGAGAGCGCCATCATCCGTTCGATGCGGGCACGGTAGGCAGGTTCATCGTTGATAAAACCGGGGCGGATATTGGGATCAATCATGGTCGCCACAGAGGGTGCAACCTGCGTTAAAAGTGCCTCGTAACTGCTTGCACAAGGTTCGGAAACAAGGCTGATGCCGCCGAAAAAATGCGCCTGCTGCAGATCAGGTTGTTGCGGCATGTCAGCAATATCAAACATCCGGCCAGCGGTGTTTTCATCATAAAACGCATAACGGGCTTGTCCGTTGACCAAGGTGACAAAGGCCAGAGTGGTCGGGCGATCTGATCGAATAGAGCGGCTGAAATCGACGCCGCTTTGTGTCAAGGATGCTGTCAAAATCTCGCCAAATAAATCGGTGGATAGTCCGGATAGAAATTCGGAACGTCCACCAAGCCGTGCCAAAGCGATAGCAGTATTAAACACCGCCCCACCAGCATAGGGGGCATAGCTTGCCTCGCCCGCGCGGCTTTCGCGTGGCAGCATATCAATCAGGGATTCTCCGCAGCAAATAACCATTTTATCCTCTTTTCCTATCCGTTCTGAGCGGCCAAATAGCCGATAATTAATGCAGCAGTTAGCGCAAACAACGCCGCAAACGCAATCTTCCAGGCGGAGTAGGGGCGTTCTCCCTGCACCCGTCCTGATTGCCCGTTGACCACGAAACGATAGGTTTTTCCACGGTATTTATAGGCCGCCATCCAGACCGGTAGCAGGATGTGTTTGAAGGTCACATCCGCAACTTGTGTGTCTAGACGTTGAATGCGTTGCACGTCGCCGCCAATGTCGAATTTGACATCCCGCTCGATGATACGGTCCATCTTTGCGCGGGCTTCGTGAAAGCCTTCGTCCAGCGCAACCTGATAGCCTTCGGCCCGCATGCCCGCAAGATATTCAACTTGATAGGGTTCCAGCAGCGACAGATCCCAAGGTTCCAGCGCATCTGTGTAGGATTTGGGCAGGGAATGGGACGCCAGAACAAGTACGTCATCAAAAAAGCGCGCTACCCGACCCGACGCAGAGGACCAGCGGATTTTACGTTCTTGACGCTGTTGGGTTTTGCCGTCCACGCGCACCGTGCGGGTGACATAGTAATAGGTCCCGCGCTGACCGGAATACTGGCTGTTTGTATCGGCGTCATAGGTCCAGTAGGGCACGTAAATACCCTGTAATTTCCGCCCTTTTCGGGCATATTCTCTTAACCCATTAGGGGCAAACCACAATCGCCCGAGCCAGTTGTTCATTTCGGCATGGGCGGCGCGTTCCTCGATTTGAAATGGCAACAATGCCTTGGGTTTGATATGGCGATGGGTGCCGGTGCCGGTGACGACGGGGGTGGCGCAAAACGGGCATTCAGCCGCGTGGGTTTCTTCGGAAAACTCGACCTGAGCGCCGCAGCTGCTGCAGGTGATGACGCGCGTTTCCTCGATCTCGGCAGCGGGTAAAAGCGACTGGAGTGCTTGTCTGAAATCAAGCTCTTTGATGGCGCTTTGCTGCCGTCCGGTGCCTTCGATCTTTTCAGTGTTGCCACAATGGTCGCAAGACAGCGTGCCGTGTGCCGGATCAAAACGGTAGTCGGCCCCGCAATTGGGGCAGGGGAATCGGTGTTCGTCGGCTTGGCTCATGGGGTCAAACTTTTACACAAATAGGAAGAGTTTCAAATGCCGCGGGTCGGCGAAACGGGGTGTGCCAACCCTTGCCGCCCCGCTTAGGCGGGGGGCGGTGGGGGTGGGGGCAAGATGGTAAAGAGCTGCGCCAGTTCCGGCACATCATCGGCCACCAACCAGCCATCCTGACCTGGAGTCCAGACATGGGTTTGACGCGTCAGCTTTCCCTCGCTTGCCATACGCCCGAGATCGGCTTTGGAAAAGGGACCCGTGGTCGCGCCGTTCACAGCCAGATGCCAGACTTTTTCGACCGGCGGCGGGGGGGGCGCAGGGCTTGCCGCTTCGGGGCGTGTGCCCCACGGGCCCTGATTGGCCATCTGGCCCGCCATTGCCATGCCCATTCCCATGCCAAGACCGGCCCCCATGCCACCGCCGCCATTGGGGTTGTTGGCGGCAGCGGTCATCGCCTCGGCGGCGGAATATTGGGTGAATTTGCCAAGATCCCCCGCCAACCCCATTGAGGTACGCTTGTCCAGCGCTGCTTCGACAGCCGGGGGCAGAGAGATGTTCTCGATGTAGAGTTCCGGCATGGTCAGCCCGTAGGCAGCGAGCGTTTCCGAGATTTGGGCGGCGACAAGCTTGCCCAGATCGGCGGTATTGGCGGCCATATCCAGCACCGGAATACCCGAAGCGGCCAACACGCGGCTGGCCTCTTGCACGATGATATTGCGGATTTGGTAGCTGATTTCATCGGTGGTGAACTCACCGTCTGTACCGACGATTTCGACCATGAATTTTCCCGGGTCCGTGACCCGCATCGTATATGTGCCAAAGGCGCGCAACCGCACGGGTCCGAATTCGGGGTCGCGGATGATAATCGGGTTTTTAGTGCCCCATTTCAGATCGGTGAACCGGGTGGTATTGACGTAGTAGATTTCCGATTTGAACGGCGATTTAAAACCGTGATCCCAGTGCTGCAGGCTGGTCATGATCGGCATGTTATTCGTTTCGAGCATATAAAGCCCGGGCGAGAACACATCGGCCAGCTGGCCTTCATGGATGAAAACCGCGGACTGGCCCTCGCGCACGGTGAGTTTTGCACCGTATTTTATCTCATGGCCTTCGCGTTCAAACCGCCAGACCAACGTGTCGCGGGTGTCATCCGTATAATGGATGACATCAATGAACTGGCCGGAAAGAAAGTCGAAAATACTCATGAAAACGGTCCTTTAGTGAATTTCTAGCGGGGTTTCATATCCCAGGCGATCCGGTCGACGATGGGGCGGGCTTGTGCGGCGTTCATCCCCAGTTTCAGGCGTGGATCATAAAGGATGCGCAGCAGATATTCGTCATGCTGCGTCAGGAAAGCAAATTCCTTATCGTCGTTAAACAACGAAGGGCGGGCGGTCGGGCTGTCGTTGGGCAGCCCAAGGCCTTGAGCGATTTCTTCCTGAAAGCAGGAATGGCGGAGCAGATCAGGAAGTTCGGCGGGCACCATGGCGATGGCATTCATAATGCCAGCCCCGCCCGGGCTCAGGGTGACCACAAGACACAGATGCGTGCGGCGCGGGCTGGTCAGCGCGTTTAACGATGCCCGGCTGATTCCGGGAGCAAGTTGCTGAATGCGCGGACCAGCAGCCTTGCGTTCGGCCTCTGTCATGACCAACACATGAAAATTGCCACCGGTTTTGGCCATGGAAACCGGATGACGCGTCGCTCGTTTCAGCTTTTGGCTGTAGTTCGAAACCCATTGCTGGTTTTTCGCCCGCTGGGTGGTGTCCACGCTGGGCCCATGTTCCAGATTGATGCGCACCGGCCCCGGCCAGCGGTTCAGCGGCAGGCTTTGACTGCGCCCGCTCATCGATCCAAAGGCCGGATCATATTCCGAGGCCAGCGCGATGTTGGTAAAGTCATTCACCAGATCGAGCCGGTCATAGCGTATATTCAGACCTTGATCCTTGCGCAGGCGGCCGGATTGCAGCTGTTCGTTCTGCAGCCCGGCATAATACGCGCGGGTGCGCGGATCACCGGCAGCGGCTGTCGGGGGGATATCAACATTGGCGCGGGTCACGGGGGCGGTCGTCACCGAATTACAGGCCCCCAATCCAAATGCGGCGACACAGGCACACAGGCCCGCACAAAGACCCGCGCGAAAAGGAAGAAACCCCCTCAACATCAAGAGCTTGGAACCGATTCGCCGGCATTGCTGCCGGGGCCGTCCTTGCGCGCACTGGCCGAGGCCAATGTATCGCGCAGCTCATGCTCCATATTGGTCAGTTCGACTTCGGCAGCCGCGCGTTTAGCTTTGCCTTCATCGGCAATCGCAAGGCTTTCGTTGATCGTGGCGATCAACTCGGCATTGGCTGTTTTAACGGCTTCGATGTCAAAGACGCCGCGCTCCATTTCCTGACGTATGGTCTGATTGGCCTGACGCAGGTTTTTGGCGTTAGAGGTCAACAGCTCATTGGTCAGATCATTGGCATCCTTCACTGCCTTGGCCGCTTCGGAGGAGCGTTGGATCGTCACGGATTGCGCAAGCTGGGTTTCCCAGAGCGGCACCGTATTGACCAAGGTAGAATTGATCTTGGTGATCAGGGATTTATCGTTTTCCTGCACCAGACGGATCGAGGGCAAGGACTGCATCGTCACTTGACGGGTCAGCTTCAAATCATGCACCCGACGTTCCAGATCATCACGCGCGGCGCGCAGATCGCGCAGTTCCTGAGCGACCATGACCTGATCATTTTCCGCCGCCGCTTCGACATCTTTTTCTTTGGCCGGAATGGTGGTGCCGTCGAGTTCTTTCAGTTTTTCTTCACCGGCGACGATATACAGCGCCAGCTCGTCATAGAAATTCAGGGTTTTTTCATAGAGCAGGTCCAGCGATTTCACATCTTTCAAAAGAGTATGCTCGTGTTCGAGCAAATCTTCGGTGATGTTGTCGATCTGGGTTTGCACATCTTCATATTTGGCAACAAATTTGGCCATCGGCGTGGCCCGTCCCAGCAGCTTGTCCCACCAGGATTGCTTGCGGTTGGGATCCAGTTCTGCGACCGAAAAGCCGCGAATGGTGGAGACAATATTGCGCAGGGAATCCCCGGCAGGGCCGACATCCTTGTTTTTCACATCGGCCAGCATCGCCTGACTGATTTCCTGCAATTCGGCCTGCGCAGCAGAGCCGAAATTGATGATCGATCCGGTGTCGGTCATGTCCAGCTCACCCATGCGGGTGCGAATACCTTCTGCGGCCTGTGCATCGGCTTGCGCCAGGGGCACGATATCGGTCGCAGGTTCGGGCAAAATCACTGCGGTGGCTTTTTCAACCTCGGCGAGGGCCTCTGTGGCCTTTTGCTGTGCATTCTCGGACATCTAGGTTTCCTTCTTAATTTTCAGGCTCAAAATGGGGCCTGAAATTCGGGTATAATCGTGACTCAATCGCCTGCGACCTTCAAGCGATGCCGTCACGTTGCAATCGTTCGCGCAAAACTTCAATCTCAATATCCAGATCGGATTTATTGTCGAGCAACAACTTTTCGGTACGGGCTGTGAAGTTCTTTTCCAGATCATCCAAAAGCTGTTCATAATCGGCTCGGGCTTTGGCATCGCGCGTACGCCCATACAGGTCTGCGAATTTGACCGATGCATCGCTGGCCCCCTTCAAATAGACACCCAGATATTTGCGCGCCGCAGTTAGATCACGCGGATCTTCTTCGACGGTGCGAAACATGCGGCGGGCGGTCGCCTGAAAGGCATCAACGCGGGCCTGAAGTTTGCGATCCCCAACAGAACTAATGGCCTCAGTCATGGTTTTAAGGTGGGTTTCGGCCTCATTAACCGCATGGGCAACACGATCGGTCTGATACATGTCGACGCCCGCGGTGCCTTTATCCTTGAGCGGATCAAGACCAAAACTTAAGGAATGAACAACGGTGCCAATCACCGCAAAAAGCGCCGCCGCTATCGGGTCGTGCCATGCCAGTCCGGCCAGCCCAAGACCTGCCCCCGTCAGCAAAGACCCGAGGATTTTTCGCGGTATCGCTGGTTTGCGAGAGACTTTGCGCGAATCATAGGCCTCCTGCGCGATCAATCCTTCGCGGGTTAACCAAGCCGCAAGGATCAACAAAGCAAAGGCGGCAAGACTTGTCGCCATGATCGTGGGCGGAGCGGTAAAGGCCCGCAAAGCCAACGGCAGAGGGGCGAAAAACAACAGATTGACCCGCCCGCCGGTCCGGCTGCGGCGCTTGCCCTGATAGGGATTGCGCGGCGTGTCCTCAGACCTTGTTTGCTGGTGGTCGCCGGGGCTGAACTGGCCCCCGAATTTCTGGGCCACGTTATGCCCCTCCTGTGACAGAGACATAGGCGATTAGGCCGACCAAAAGCAAAAAAGAAACCTTCTGCAATCCGCTACCTGACATAAATCCTCCGCTCTTTGGTCCCGTGTTTCCCATTTTATATAAGGGGAGATGACAGTGTTACCACTGTTTTAGCACGAAACGGGGAATATCTGCCGGGATCAGCTGCGCCGGTTGGGCGCGGTGCGCGTGGTTTTGCGGCTGCGCTGTGGTCGCGGTTTGGGTTTTTGGCTTTCGGTTTTCGCCAACCCTAGCTGATCGCGCACCACTCGGGCCTTTATTTCCTCGACTTCTCCGGGTTTCAGATCACCCAATCGGAACGGTCCGTAACTGACCCGTAACAAACGGTTCACATCCAGACCAATTTCCCCCATGGCGCGGCGGATTTCACGGTTTTTACCTTCGCGCAGCGACACGGTCAGCCAGGCATTCGCCCCTTGCTGGCGGTCCAGCGATACCGTCATCGGTTGAAATTTTTCGCCATCGGCAACGATTCCCTTGCGCAGCGGATCAAAGGTTTCATCCTTCGGATAGCCGCGCACCCGCACACGGTATTTGCGCACCCATCCGGTGGCGGGCAATTCCAGTTTACGCTTAATCTCGCCGTCATTGGTGAGCAGCAATAGCCCCTCGGAGTTGATATCAAGCCGCCCGACGCTCATGACGTTGGGCATGCCCTCCGGCAGGTTGTCGAAGACGGTTTCGCGCCCTTTGTCATCCCGGTTTGTCGTGATCAGGCCAAGGGGTTTGTAGTAGAGCCAGATGCGTGTGGGCTCCGGCTCTGCCAGTTCCACATCATCGACTTTAATCTTATCCGCCGCCGTCACATTCAGCGCCGGGCTGGTAATGATCTTGCCATTTACCGATATGCGGCCAGCCTCGATCATGCGCTCGGCCTCGCGGCGTGACGCAACACCTGATCGGGCCAGAACCTTGGCGATGCGATCGCCTTTTTTTATCTCTTCACTCATGTTGATGGCTTACAGCGCTTTACGGGAAATAGAAAGCCGCTTGGCAAGCTGTGCGCGGACAGGCAAAACAACGCCATGAGCCCTTTTCGTAGTTATATGTCCGAAGCCTTGCAAGAAGCCCGCGCTGCCGCTGCTCGCGGAGAAGTGCCTGTGGGTGCTGTACTTGTGGATGCCCATGGCGAGATTGTCGCACGCGCGGGCAACCAAACGCGCGAAACTGCCGATCCAACGGCTCACGCGGAAATCCTTGTCATCCGCCAGCGCTGCGCCGAACTGGGAGTGGAGCGACTTTCCGGTCATGATCTTTACGTCACCCTAGAGCCATGCCCGATGTGCGCTATGGCGATTTCAGCCGCCCGCATTGCGCGGCTGTATTACGGGGCGGGGGATGCGAAATCCGGCGGTGTGGCGCAGGGGCCCCGCATTTTTACACATGAACAGGCGCATCACTGCCCTGAAATCTATGACGGGATCGCAGCGGGCGAAAGCGAAGCGCTTTTAAAGGCATTTTTTAAGGCTCTGCGCTAATTCCCCGGCTTCACTTGATCCAAATATCCCCGCCGGAGGCATAAAAGTATTCTTGTCTCCGGCGGGGATATTTTGGTCAAAATGAATGTGCGACCTATTGTGCGTTTATTCCGGCCAATTCTCACGCGTCAGCCTTGCAGCTAGGCACGGGGTTGTCTAAAGGCTACTGTCAGAAAATTGCCTGATGAACAGCAAGGGGACCCCCATGTCGATTGACACGGAAACCGCCGCCCGCGTGGCCAAACTGGCCCGCATCAAAGTCGAAGAAGAGGCGCTGCCCGCACTGGCCGCCGAATTTAACACGATCCTCGGCTTTATCGAAGAGCTGAACGAAGTAGACGTTGATGGGGTCGAACCCATGACTTCGGTCACGCCGATGCGTCTGAAACGTCGTGTGGATGAAGTGACTGACGGCAATCAGCAAGATAAAATCCTGGCAAATGCGCCAGACGCGCGCGAGGGCTTTTTTGCAGTGCCCAAGGTGGTGGAATAATGTCTGATCTTAACAAACTTACCATCGCGCAAGGGCGTGATAAGCTGCGCGCCGGTGAAATCACATCGGTGGAGCTGACACAGGCTTGCCTAACTGAAATCGAAGGCGCGGGGGCGTTGAACGCCTTTGTACATAACACCCCCGAGATTGCCCTTGAACAGGCCAAGGCTGCCGATCAGCGGATCAAGGCAGGTGAAGCGCCGGATATGTGTGGCATTCCGCTGGGCATCAAGGATTTGTTCTGCACAAAAGCAGTGCCGTCGCAGGCGGCTTCGGCCATTCTTGAAGGTTTCAAACCCGAGTATGAAAGCACCATCACGCAGCAATTGTGGGATGCGGGATCAGTTATGCTTGGCAAGCTGAACATGGATGAATTCGCCATGGGCAGCTCCAATGAAACCTCGACCTATGGGAATGCGATCAACCCGTGGCGGCGGGGCAATGATGCGGCGGCGCTGACACCGGGCGGCTCTTCGGGGGGATCTGCTGCGGCTGTGGCTGCCGATCTTTGTCTGGCGGCGACTGGTACGGACACCGGCGGTTCGATCCGCCAACCTGCGGCTTTTACCGGTATCACCGGTATTAAACCCACCTACGGGCGCTGCTCGCGCTGGGGTGTTGTGGCCTTTGCCAGCTCTCTGGATCAGGCTGGTCCGATGACCAAAGACGTGCGCGATGCGGCGATCATGCTCGAAGCCATGTGTGGCCATGACGCCAAAGACAGCACCAGCGTCGATTTGGCGGTGCCAAATTTTGAAGCGGCTCTGACAGGCGATATTCGTGGCAAGAAAATCGGGATTCCAAAAGAATACCGCATGGATGGCATGCCCACAGAAATCGCCAAGCTTTGGGACGACGGGGCGGAGATGCTGCGCGATGCGGGCGCGGAGGTTGTTGATATTTCCCTGCCGCACACAAAATACGCCCTGCCAGCCTATTACGTGATTGCGCCCGCCGAGGCGTCCTCCAATCTGGCGCGCTATGACGGGGTGCGATTTGGACACCGCGCGAAACTGGCGCAGGGCGATGGCATCACCGAGATGTATGAAAAAACCCGCGCCGAAGGTTTTGGACCGGAAGTGCAGCGTCGTATCATGGTCGGGACCTATGTATTGTCCGCGGGCTTCTATGACGCCTATTACAACCGCGCCCGTCGCGTGCGGACGTTGATCAAAAAGGATTTTGAGGATGTGTTCGCCGCTGGTGTGGATGCAATCCTGACACCGGCGACTCCCTCGTCGGCCTTTGGTCTGGGCGAAATGAAGGATGCCGATCCGGTAAAAATGTATCTGAACGATGTGTTTACCGTGACGGTGAATCTGGCAGGCTTGCCCGGTATTGCGGTGCCGACCGGTACCGACAAACAGGGGCTGCCGTTGGGGCTGCAATTGATCGGGCGTCCTTGGGAAGAAGGCGAATTGCTCAACACAGCCTATGTGCTGGAGCAGTCCGCCGGTTTCGTAGCCAAACCCGCGAAATGGTGGTAGCCTAACGCAAAACAAGAGCGGGCAGACGGGGAACATCATGCGCATTCTGGGAGTAACCTTGGTTCTGATGGGGCTGACGGCCTGTGCGCCAACCGTGCCCAATTCGGCTGCGGGGGTCGGGTTTAACGATTACGCCGCCTATGAACGGGAGCGTGCAGAGCGCGAAGCCGCCCTGACCGGCGGCGATCCTTTGCCGCAAACGGGGGCTGTTTCAGAAGAGAGCCTGGGCGCGGCCCAATCCGGCGCACCACTGAGCGCGTTATCAGTACCGGCGGCCGCATCCACTTCTGCCCCGCCTGCTTCTACTGTGGCGACGGTTGCGTCGACACCTGCCGCTGCCCCTGCTGCACCGGCGGTCTATACCGAAGGTTCGACCAATATCGTGGCTTTTGCGCTGGCCACCACCAATGCGGTGGGGCAATCACTCTATCCGCGTGATGGGTCTGTCTCGGCGGAAAAGTTGGCAAAAAACTGTGCTAAATACCGCAACGACGAAGAAGCACAACAGAAGCTCCTTGGTTCGGGGGGGCCGCAAAAAGATCGTCATGACATCGATCCTGATGGCGACGGTTTTGCCTGTTACTGGAATCCGGCCCCGTTTCGTGCCGCCCTTGGCGGGTAAGCCTGTGCCGGTTCTCCCTCATCCGTCGCCGAATTTCGGGCCGCGTCGGGAGGGTTTGACGCCGGAACTGATCGTTATCCACTACACAGCCATGCAGAGCGCTGAGGCGGCCTTGGCGCGGCTCTGTGATCCGCAATATGAGGTTTCCGCCCATTATCTGATAGCTGAGGACGGACGCTGTTTTCAGATGGTGCCAGAAGCAGATCGTGCTTGGCACGCTGGTGCCGGTGAATGGGGGGGACGCGGTGATGTGAACAGTCGTTCAATCGGGATTGAACTGGCCAATACAGGGGCACAGCCTTTTTCCGAACCCCAAATGCTCTGTCTGGAGATTTTGCTGAAGGGTGTCATGGCGCGTTGGGATATTGGGCCTGCCGGTGTACTCGGCCATTCCGATTTTGCCCCGACGCGTAAATTTGATCCCGGCGCGCGGTTTGACTGGCGCCGGTTGGCCTTGCAGGGGCTGGCGATCTGGAGTGATGCGCAGGCCTGTAGCGGGCCGGTTACGTCAGCCCGTTTCGGTGCAGCAGTCCACCGGCTTGGCTATCCGATCGAGCAGGCGGCGGCTGATCTTTTGCTCTCGGCTTTTCGCCTGCGTTTTGCACCTTGGCGCAAGGGAGCACTTTGCGCGGCGGATCTGGCGGTGGCGCAAGACCTTGCCCGACGATATCCGGTTGACGCACCGTCCGTGCTGACCTAAGTCCGCGGTGCGCGGATGGCTGGATGGCTGCGGCTTTGGTAACAAAGGCGAGGAAAGTCCGGACTCCACAAAACGACGGTGCCGGGTAACGCCCGGCCGGGGAAACCCGAGGGATAGCGCCACAGAAAACAGACCGCCCATTGGCGGGTCGGGCAACCGATACCACGGGTGGGTCAGGGTGAAACGGTGGGGTAAGAGCCCACCGCGGCGGTGGCAACATCGCTGGCACGGCAAGCCCCACCGGGAGCAATGCCAAATAGGGATCGCGCGTGGCGTCAGTCACAGGGGTGTTTTGCCCCGAGCAGATCCGGGTTGGCAGCTAGAGGCGGTTCGGTAACGGATCGTCTAGATGAATGGTCATCCAAGGGGGCAACCCCTGGACAAAATCCGGCTTATAGGCCGTCCGCGCATATTCATTTAAAGACAGTATCTTGCGGTGCGTTGTTAACGTGTTTCGCGCCCCTCGCGCATCGCAAGGGGCTCAATTTTATTGCAAGAAATCTACGGGGTCGACGCTCTCAAGGCCTTTGCGCACTTCAAAGTGCAAGAAGCTTGGATCGCCCGCCCGCACTTTGGCGATTTGCTGGTTGCGGCTGACTTTATCGCCCTTTTTCACCGAAACACTGTCGACGCTTGCATAGACCGTCAGCAGGTTGTCGGCATGTTTCAGCACCACGATATTGACGTTATTGGTGTCCTGTGTGATCGCGGCAACGACGCCATCCTTTGCAGCTTTGACCGGGCTGCCAGCGTTTGCGCCAATGTCGATCCCCTCATTTTTGCCTTTGGCATAGGGACGGATAATACTGCCGCTGGTCGGATAGGATAGGGCGGCTGTTGCACTGGCGGCGGTGGCCCCGCTGCCCAAATCCGGCGAGCTTGGTGTCTCTTTGGGCGCTTCGGGTGTTTCGTCTTTTTCCGGCAATGGTTGTGCGGCGCTGGGGGGTTCCGGTGTCGGAGAGCCCTGTCCGGGCACAGTCGTCACGGCGGTGGCAGAGATCGGAGCCGAGACTTCGGCGGCCACAGGGATCAACAGGAATTGGCCCTCTCGGATGGCCAGATCGGTGCCGAGCCCGTTCCAGTCGGCAAGCGCGCGCACCGAAACATTATACAACCGTGCCACGGAATAGGCGGTTTCGCCACGGGCAACCTTATGGCGGACGGGTTCATCGCCGGTCTGCACCACAGGTGCAGAGGCGGGTGCGGGGCTTGGGGTGCTTGCCGCCGTTGATCCGGTTGTCTCTGCGCGGGTGATCGCATCCCCGGCCAATGTGGTCACGTCGATCTGGCCAGCGGGTTGGATCGGGCCGGTCGCAATGGCGCCGGTTGACGGTGACGGTTCAGCAACACGATTGGGCAGAGCCAGAACCTCGCCCTCGCGCAGGCCAACATCGGGGGAAATGCCGTTGTATTGGGCCAAAGCCGTCGCATCAACGCCGACGCGCCGCGCAACATCTCCAACGGTGTCATCCCGCTTTGCCACGGCAACCTGATAATTCGGATAAGAAATGATGCCCCGGCTGTCGGGCTGCGGTCGCGGCTCGGTCGCCTGACGGGCAGCCTCTGATGTATCAAGGGTGCTGCCTCCGATGGAATTACGCAAATCGTAATCCCCGTCACAGGCGACAAGAGCCAATAGCGCAGTGCCGCCAAGAAGGGGGCGTAGATAGGATTTCTGGCGTTTTGCCATTGCTCGTTTCCTCAACTGGATCATTCTTTGCCTAGCCCCTCTAACAGCGGCACAAACCGCACGGAGTTCAGTTCTTCATACTCGTAACCTGAGGGCGTCCGTGTGACCTTTATCAGGCTCTGGACGGTGTCGGACTGGCCGACAGGTACCACCATAATACCGCCCTCGCGCAGCTGCGCCAAGAGGGGGCCGGGGGGATCTTCGGCCGCGGCAGTCACGAGAATGCGATCAAACGGGGCCTGATCGGGCAAACCATAGCTGCCATCGCCATGAATGGCGGTGATATTGTGTAAATCCAGACGCTGAAACAGCGCCTGCGCCTCGTTCACCAGACTTTTAAAGCGGTCCACCGTATAAATGCGACGGGCAAGCTGGCTTAGAATCGCGGCCTGATAGCCGGAGCCGGTCCCCACCTCGAGCACCTTATCGCGCGGTTGCACATTCAGCGCCTGGGTCATTCGCGCCACGACCGAAGGCTGGCTGATGGTCTGTCCGCAGGTGATCGGAAGTGGCGTGTCCTCATAGGCGCGCTCGGCGAAAATGCCCCGCACAAACGGCCCGCGATCGATTTTCTCCATCGCATGCATCACCCGGCTGTCGGTCACACCGGCAGAGCGCAGGGCAAACATGAATTGCATTTTGCGTTCGGCGTTGCTCATTCAGTCAAAGCCTTCGCCAAGCCGGATAGGGCGGTGTGATCAGTTAGGTCGGCGCGCATCGGGGTGACCGAAATATAGCCCGCAAGATTAAGCGCCGCATCGGTCCCCTCGGCTGTCGGGGTGTGCTGTGGCCCCCCTTTAATCCATAGAAATTTGCGTCCAGAGGGAGATTGCGCTGCCTGCACCGAAAAATTCGTCTCTTGTCGACGGCCTTGGGCTGCTGCGCGCATCCCTTTTACCTGTGCGGCGGGTACAGGGGGAAAGTTCACATTGTAAAATTGCTTATAAGGCTGCGCGTCTTCGGTGTGCTGGGCCAGAATTCTGCGCACCACCTCTGCGCCGTGGTTTAGGGCTGCCTCAAAAGGATCATCCAGAGATGCGTTCTCGGGGCCGAAAAACTGCGACAGCGCGATTGCCGGTAGCCCTTGCAGGGCGGCTTCCATCGCGCCACCGATGGTGCCGGAATACAGGGTATTTTCGGCGGCATTATTGCCGCGATTAACCCCCGACAGCACAAGATCGGGGCGGGCATCAGCCATGACATCATACAGCCCGGCAAGCACACAATCCGCCGGAGAGCCTTCGGCGGCAAAGCGGCGTGTCCCCAGTTCCGCAATCATCGTGGGGTGGGTATAGGAAATACAATGGCCAACGCCGGATTGTTCAAACGCAGGGGCCACGGTCCAGACTTCACCTGTCGGGCCAGCGACCTCTGATGCGATGGCATGGAGAACCCGCAACCCCGGCGCGTTTATTCCATCGTCATTTGTTATGAGAATACGCATGTTAGCCCCTTGTCACCCGCATTGATCATTACTGGAGACAGCGCACAGCGTAAAGTGCCCCAAGCGCGGCAGCAACGGGCTGTGGCTTTCCGGCGCAGCGAAAGCGCTTGCCCCGCGCAGCAGCACCGCACGGGCCTCATTTATTTGCGCCACTGGCGAACCGGCCAAAGGGGCCCCGCTCAAAAGAAAGGGCGGTGCTTCGGCGCGCGGTAGGTCTCAGCTGGTGGTGTTAGTCAACAGGCTGGATCATGGCCGCAAGTTCACGACCATCCCGGCCTTCCTGAAGCTCGTATTCGACCTTCTGGTTGTCTGCTAACCCGGTCAGACCGGAGCGTTCTACAGCGGAAATATGGACGAATACATCCTTGCCACCATCTTCCGGGGCGATGAAACCATAGCCCTTTGTCGTGTTAAACCATTTCACGGTGCCGCTTGGCATGCCGCTTCTCCTTATAATATTCAATCTTCATTCAGCCGATAATTGGGAGGGCTGAAACCCGGACAGTCAGACAATAAGCTTTCCAATACCGTTTACCGAAACTGACTGGTCCTCCGTTGAATGTTGGCACGAATGTCGTAAAAGGCAAGAAAAGGCTTAGTGATCTGAATGCATTCTTGGCCTATTGTAACTGTGTAACAGGGGGATGACGTGCGGCTTTATGGAATTAAAAACTGCGACACATGTCGTAAGGCGCTGAAAAAAATAGAAAATGAGGGGTTAAGCGTCACCTTTGTCGATGTACGCGAGCAGCCTCTTGACCCTGAAACACTGGACCGATTTCTAACCGCATTTGGTGAAAAATTGATCAACCAGCGATCAACGACCTGGCGTGGGCTCTCTGAAGAAGCGCGCGCGCAAACACCCTCCGCACTTCTGACAGCACATCCCACATTGATGAAACGCCCGGTGATTGAGACCGCAGGCGCGTTGTATCTGGGATGGAAAACGGATGTTCAATCAGCCCTTCTTGGTTAGGGGGCTGATTGTATTTGCTGCCGCGCGTCGTACTTCGGATTAAGGACCTTAGGCACAAGTCCGAGCCGCAGGCGACAGGACCGCCTGCGATGCGCCGTATCCGGTGTTGACGGAGGGCTTAGCCTCTTGGGCGTTCAATCAGGAAACGGTCAAGCGACAGCGGACCAGCTCCTTTGACGACCAATATCGCAAGAATGGTGATCCAGAACAGACGTTGATCCAAGATGGCCCCATCGGGCAGACGGTCAAACCACGCCCCGATGGTTTCGGGATGTTCGATGCCGCCATGGCCATAAAGATCGGTCAGGCTTTGCACGATGACAAAGCCGATCATGCCGATTGCAGACAGGCGGGTCAGCAGCCCGAGTACGATCAGCAGAGGAAGAATAAACTCTGCCCAAGTGCCTGCCACGACGACCGCCCATTGAAAAATCGACATCTGGCTGACGTCATAGGTGACCGCCTCCATCGCTTTGGGGAAAATCTGCACATAGGCACCGGCAGACGGAAAGAGAAACCCGAAAATCCCGTCACCAAGTTTCGATAAGGCAGAGTTCCAGAAATAGATCAGCAGGGTCGCGGCAAAGGTAAAACGGGCCAATGTGGGCAGAAACCATGGCTCTAGCAGGCGTTCGACCCAGCCGAATACGCCGTTATAGATGGCAACAAGTGGGTTCATGGCGGTTATCCTTCGACGATTTCTGTAATTGCGGCACCTGAGATCAGGATACCAAGGGTTGTGCTGAGATCAAATGCCGCTGTTGCCGCGTTTGCGTCATCCAGTGCCTGACCGAAACTGCGCCCCGCCATCAGGGCCGAGACATAAACGCCACCACCGGCGGGCAGGGCGGTCAGTATCGGGTCAAAATCGGGGCGGGTGATCAAGGCGTTTTCACCGTTTTGCGGAGGTTTTGGCGCATCATCGATCATATTAAACTGCCAGATTCCAGCAACCGGCCAGCGCGAGCGGATCAGATGAACCGCCGGGGCAAATCCAAGGGTGGCGGCCATTAACCGGTCCGGCGGGAGGGATTGAAAGGTCTCTGGCGCAATAGCGGACTTATCAGCAGCATGATAGGCATGACGCATGGCCAGTTCGAGCCGCGCCACATCGGGCAAATAGCCAAGGTGCTGCACTGGTTCAAATGTTTCCAGAAAGGCGGGCATGTCCTGGCCATAAAACATCATCAACGGGCTGGATGGTGGGAATTGGCGCAGATATACGCCAGCCATGGCGTTGAAAAATTGATCCCCGAGCAGCTTTTTGATAACCGGAAACGCGGTGCCAAGGGCCTCGGTCAGGCTGACCACCACATTGTTGCGATAAACGGCAAAACGTTTGCCCGCGGGCCGTCCTGCAGGATCAATCAGTCCATCAGGCACCGCCCGTTCGGGATCAAGGATGGCCTCGGTAAACGGGGTTTGGCCAACACTCATTTTTCAGCGCCTACCAAGGCACTGTCCAAAATGTCAGCCGCGCGCGTTGCCTCTGCCGCCAGAAGTGGCCAGTCGGGCACGTCATTGTCCCATTCGATCAGGCTCGGCTTCAACCCGCCTTTTTCGATGGTGTAGCGATACATCTCCCAGACCGGATCAACAACTTCGCGGCCATGGCTGTCAATCAGCAGGGGCGCGCCGTGTTCGTCGGTGTCTTCATCATGGCCGCCAAGGTGAATTTCACCGACCAGATGCAGGGGAAAGGCGTCGATATAGGAATAGGGATCGGTCTTCTGATTGGTCGCCGAAACAAAGACGTTGTTGACGTCAAACAGCAGACCACAGCCGGTGCGCTCGGCGATTTCGGCCAGAAAATCCACCTCTAACATCTGGGTTTCTTCAAAGGCCAGATAGGTAGAGGGATTTTCCAGAAGCATCTTGCGCCCGACGGTTTCCTGTACCTGATCAATGTGCCGAACAACTCGATCCAGCGTTTCCTGCGTATAGGGCAGGGGCAACAGATCGTTCAAAAAGTGGCTGTCGTGGGTGGACCATGCAAGATGTTCGGAAAAACTGGCAGGTTGTAGCCAGTCGTTCAAATGCTTGAGGCGGGCAAGGTGATCGGTGTCAAGTGAGGCTTCGCCGCCGATGGAAAGCCCAACGCCATGCACCGAGATCGCAAAGCGTTCTGCAAGGTGACGCAGTTGGGCCAGAGGACGACCGCCGTCGCCCATGTAGTTTTCGGCATGAATTTCCAGCCACGCAACCGGGGCCGGATTTTCCAGAATGTCGGAATAATGCTGGGGCTTGTAGCCAACGCCGGGGCGATTTGGCAGGGCGTCAAAACGGCGGGGTGTTGCGTCAAGCATAGGGCAGTCCTGAGAGATATTATCAGGGAAAAGGCTGTGCCCCCGCCGGATCGGCGAAGGCACAGGGAAGGTTCGTTTATGCAGGCAGGTCACGATCCAGAGCTTCGAGCGAACCCATACGGTCACCAGGAACTTCCATGGATTCACATGTGCCAGCATCAACCAGAGTCCAAGCGTTACCTTGGTAGTCTACTGTTGATGTACCCGCACAGGTTGTGCCTGGGCCAGCGGCGCAGTCGTTTTTACCAGCCATGGAAACACCGAAACATTTCTCTTTGTCAGCGGCGTGCGCAACGGTTGTTGTAGTTGCGGTCAGGGCTGCTGCAACGGCGCCGGCGACGGCAAGAGCTTTAACGTGGTTGGACATTGTAAGAGCTTCCTCTTTGTAAACTGTTTTCAAGTGCCGCTTATCTGCGACACGATAAGAGATACCGGAACGCAGCCTACACAGGCTACTCACATCGGCGTCATTCACAGCCGCGTGACGGTCTGTGAAGGATAATCACCCATTTCTTTCAATTATCTTGCCATTATTGCGAAAAATTCCAAGAAGTCTCCGCAAAATGTAACATAAATCCCCCCAAACAGGGGTCCCCCTGTGCAAATCTTACTGGGGTGATCACGGGTTCGTCGGCAAACGTCAGGCTAAAAATGACGATGAAGGCCTCAAAATGCTTCTGACATAAGAGGGTTGCGATAAAAAAAGCCCCCGCGCAGGGCGGAGGCTTTTGGGAGCATGGCACTTTTGCCGAAGGGTCAGAGCAAATCCGGGGCCGTGGCCTCTTGGGCGAGATTGGCAACAACCTCTTGCAATGGCTGCACAGAAGTTTGTTTCTCACCCAAACGGCGGACAGATACCGTGCGCTCTTCGACTTCTTTCATACCAATCGCCAGAATCGCCGGGACTTTGGCCAAGGAATGCTCGCGCACCTTATAATTGATCTTTTCATTGCGGATATCGGCCTCGGCCCGCACACCGGCGGCTTTCAACGCATCCACGACTTCCTGCACGTAATCATTGGCATCCGACACAATAGAGGCAACCACCACCTGACGGGGAGCCAGCCAGAACGGCAGCTTACCGGCGTGTTCTTCAATCAGGATACCGATGAAGCGCTCAAACGACCCCAGCGTGGCGCGGTGCAACATGATCGGGCGATGCTTTTCGCCATCCGCCCCGATATAGCTGGCGTCCAGACGTTCTGGCAGGTTCGGGTCAACCTGCAGCGTGCCACATTGCCAATCCCGACCAATCGCATCGGTGAGGGTGAACTCCAGCTTTGGCCCGTAAAACGCGCCTTCGCCTTCGAGGATGTCAAACTCATATCCAGCTGCATTACAGGCATCGCCAAGCGCCTTTTCGGCGTAATCCCATGCTTCATCAGAACCGATCCGTTTTTCAGGGCGGGTCGAAAGCTTGATGGTCCAGTCATGGAAACCAAGATCGGCATAGACCTCTGACAGGAAGTCGATGAAGGTTTTGGTTTCGCTGGTGATTTGGTCGGCGGCACAGAAGATATGCCCGTCATCCTGCGTAAAACCACGTACACGCATGATGCCGTGCAGTGCTCCCGAGGGTTCATAGCGCGCACAAGAGCCGAATTCAGCCATGCGCAAAGGCAGGTCGCGATAGGATTTCAGGCCTTGGTTAAAGATCTGCACATGACAAGGGCAGTTCATCGGCTTTAGGGCATTTACGGCCTTTTCGCGGGCATGGTCCTCGTCAACTTCGACGATGAACATGTTTTCCTGATATTTGTCCCAGTGCCCCGAGGCTTCCCACAGTTTGCGGTCCACCACTTGCGGGGTGTTCACTTCGACATAGCCGCCGGTGTTTTGTTTGCGGCGCATGTAGTCCTGCAGGGTTGTGTAGACTTTCCAGCCGTTGGGATGCCAGAAAATTTGACCTGGCGCCTCTTCTTGCATGTGAAAGAGGTTCATCTCCTTGCCGAGCTTACGGTGGTCGCGCTTGGCGGCTTCTTCAAGCATGTGCAGATGCTTTTTCAGCCCTTCCTTATTCTGGAAAGCCACCCCGTAAATCCGCTGCAACATGGCGCGATCACTATCCCCGCGCCAATAGGCACCGGCAATGGACATCAGCTTGAACGCATCACCCGGCACCTGACCGGTGTGCTGCAAATGCGGTCCACGGCAGAGGTCTTGCCAATCGCCGTGCCAATACATGCGCAGTGGCTCATCGCCCGGAATGGCGTCGATCAGCTCTACCTTATACGGCTCGTTGTTATCTTCATAATGCTTGATCGCGCGGGGGCGGTCCCAGACCTCTGTGCGCACGGCATCGCGTTTGTTGATGATCTCTTTCATCTTCTTTTCGATGGTGCCAAGGTCTTCGGGTGTGAACGGCTCTTTGCGATCAAAGTCATAGTACCAGCCGTCTTTGATGACGGGGCCAATGGTAACTTTGACGTCCGGCCAAATCTCTTGCACCGCGCGGGCCATGATATGGGCGCAGTCGTGGCGGATCAATTCCAGCGCCGGTTCGGCATCTTTCAGGGTGTTGATGGCAATTGAGGCATCCGCATCAATCGGCCATTGCAAATCCCAATGCGCGCCGTTGACGGTCGCAGAGATGGCTTTTTTACCAAGGGATGTTGAAATCGAGGCAGCGACTTCGGCAGGGGTAACACCTGCTGCATATTCGCGCGCATTGCCATCGGGAAAAGTAAGAGAGACTTGAGCCATTTTTTGGCCTCCTCGTCAGTTTGGCGCCCACGGAACGCCCGGTTGCGGGTTATGGTTTCGATGCGGGTTTTGACGGCAGAGGCGGGGCAAGTCAAGCGTTGCGCGCCGCCCTTGTTCAAAGGTGGCGCTACTCGGTTAGCTCTATCGCATTGCCAAATGGGTCTTTGGTGAAAATGCGCCCCTTGCCCGGTAAATCGACATCGGCAGCCGTATAGGCAATCGATAGCGCGTCAAGATGGGCGCGCCAGTCTTGGACGCTCCCGATGTGCAGGGCAAAATGCGACAATCCATCCGGCGCAGCTTTGCCCTTGATCACATGCAAGGCGCGCCCGTTTCCCAGATCGAACCATGCGATTTTTCCAATCAGCGAGGCATCGGGCAGCGGAAGGGGCGCTAAGCCGAGGGTCTGGCTGTAAAAACCGGTGGCGACGTCCAGATCATCGGCCATGATCGAGACATGGTGCAGATTCAGAATATGTGGCGCGGGCATGGGAATTCCTTTGTATTTGCGCGCAGTTTAACCATACGTCAACCAATGCCAAGGACGATTGCCCAAGGCCGTCGTAATGTGCAGAGTTTTACAGGCAAACAGAGGAGCCCCCTATGCCCAGCCCTAAATTCCTGACCACAGCCAGCGGTCGTCGCCTTGCCTATCACCAGCATCAGGGGCGCGGGCCCGGAGTGGTGTTTCTGGGCGGGTTCAAATCCGACATGGAAGGCAGCAAAGCGGTTCATCTGCAAAACTGGGCAGAGGCGCAGGGGCGCAGTTTTTTGCGGTTTGATTATTCGGGCCATGGCCAAAGCGATGGCGCCTTTGAAGACGGCTGCATCGGGGAGTGGGCAGAGGATGCGCAGGCTGCAATTGAAACCCTGACCGAAGGGCCGCAGGTGTTGGTGGGGTCTTCGATGGGGGGATGGATTTCGCTGCTGCTGAGCAAACGTCTTAGCCGGATTGGCGGGGTGGTCACCATTGCGGCAGCGCCGGATTTTACCGAGGATGGGTATTGGGCCACCTTTAACGAAGAACAACGCGCCCAAGTGATGGAGCGCGGGCAAATCGCCGTGCCGTCGGACTATGGTGAGCCCTATATAATCACGAAAAAGCTGATCGAGGACGGGCGCGACCAGTTGGTGTTGCGCAGCCCACTGGTGTTGCCCTTTGCGGTGCGCTGTTTACAGGGGACGGCGGACGCCGCGGTCTCGACCGAAACCGCGCTGCGACTGATGGACCATGCAAGCTGTGATGACATGCGGCTGACACTTGTGAAAGGCGAAGACCACAGCTTTTCAACGCCGCCCTGTTTGATATTGATTGAAAAAACCATCGAAAAAGTCCTGCAACGCGCCGTGGGTGCGGCCTGATGCGGCAGTTTGGAAAATGGCTGGGTCGCGTTCTTGCAGTAACGGCTCTTCTCGTAGGGCTGCTCATCGCCCTTGGCCCTTATGAGCCGGTGCCCGAACGGGTCGAATTTGATGCTGCTGTTCTGGCGGATGGGGTCTCTCCCTATCTGGAAGGTGCGGAGGCGCAGTTTGATGACATTCGTACGGGCGTCGAAAAGCGGGTGATCTGGACAGGCGAGCCCGAACAGAAATCAGCGATCTCTGTGGTATATATTCACGGATTTTCCGCCAGTTCCGAAGAAATTCGCCCCGTACCGGATCAGGTGGCGGCGGAGTTGGGGGCAAATCTGTATTTTACGCGGTTGTCGGGCCATGGGCGGGACGGGGACGCGATGGCAGAACCAACGGTTCAGGACTGGTTGACCGACACTGCCGAGGCCTTGGCCATCGGGCGGGCCATCGGCGACGAAGTGATCGTGATCACCACCTCTACTGGCGGGACATTTGCCGCGCTTTCGGCATTTGACCCGGTGGCAATGGCACAGGTCAAGGGCCTTGTTTTTGTCTCACCGAATTTTGGCATTGCCAATCCGCTGGCCCCTTTGCTGACCTTTCCCGCCGCCCGCTACTGGATCGAGGCTGTAGGGGGGGCGGAACGCAGCTTTGAACCCCAAAACGAGCAGCACGCCGCCTATTGGACGACGACCTATCCGACACGCGCGGTGCTGCCGATGGCCGCGGCGGTGCAGAAAGCAGCCCAAATGGATTATCGCGATGTGGAGGTGGCGGCCTTGTTCCTGTTCTCGCCGGAGGACAGCGTTGTGCGTCCTGACATCACAGAAGAGGTTGCCGGTCTCTGGGGCGGCCCAATGCAAAAACAGTTCATTCAACCGGGCGAAGGGGGTGATCGCTATCATCATGTGATTGCAGGCGATATCATGTCCCCGAATGCAACTGCGCCAACGGTTGCGGCGATACTGGAGTGGGCAAAAACATTGCCCTAGGGCGGGCCATTCCGCCCAAGGAGAGCACATGGAACAAAGAGTGAGCTTGATCACACTCGGGGTCAGCGATCTGGCGCGGGCAGCGGCATTTTATACGGCCCTTGGCTGGAACCGTGTGGACAGCCCTGATGGGGTTGTTGCCTTTGATCTGATCAGCCAGACCCTTGGCCTTTATCCCAAAGAGGCTCTGGCCGAAGAATGGGGAATGGATGTCAACAATATCGGCGGGTTTTCCGGTATTACGCTGGCCCATAATGTGCGCAACAAAGAGGAGGTTGCGCAGATTTTGACGCAGGCCGAGGCCGCAGGCGCAAAAATACTGAAAGCCGCGGCGGACGTGTTTTGGGGCGGGCACCACGGCTATTTCGCCGATCCGGATGGCCATGTCTGGGAAATTGCCTTTAACCCGTTTTCAAAGCTCGGCGCAGACGGCGCGTTTCAATGGAACGGCATCGGCTAAAGCCGCCCAGCCTTTTCGGATGGAACCAGATGTTGTGGCCATTGTCGGGGTGTCCACTAGTTTATGAAAACTGTCGCGACAAACCCGCCACACCTTTCTGTATTTGAGCAATCACATCCAAATTCTGTGTTTGAGATCAGTCAGTTCTGGTTCACCCTTCATGTAACCAATAATAAACGCATGAGGTCGGGATGAACGAGCCCCTTTTGTTGATACCTGGAATGATGTGTGATGCGCGTTTGTTCGGGCATCAGATCGCAACCCTGTCCCAAGACCGGTGCGTTATGGTCTGTAGTGTGACCGCTGGCCAGACAACCGCAGATATGGCCGCCTTTATCCTGCAAAGTGCGCCGCAAAAATTTGCTTTGGCCGGTCATTGTTTGGGCGGCATGGTGGCGATGGAAATTCTGAAAGCCGCGCCGGAGCGCATCACCCGAATTGCCCTGATCGATACCAGCCCCTTGGCCGAATCCCCCTCTATGGCGGCGGATCGCGAACCGATGATCATGGCCGCCCGCTTGGGTCGCCTTGAAGAGGCGCTGGAAGGAGAGATGAAACCCGATTACCTGTCTCCGGGCAGCAATCGCGATCGGGTTTTAAATATTTATAAAGCAATGGGGTTGAAACTGGGATGCGATGTTTTTGTCAACCAGACCCGTGCGCTGCAACGCCGCCCTGATCAACAGAAAACCCTGCGCATGGCCAAACTGCCTGCGATGGCGCTCTGCGGAGAGGATGACACCCTGTGTCCGGTGCATCGTCACGAAGTCATGGCCGCCCTGATGCCCCATGGTCGCCTGCGCACCATTCCCCATGCCGGACATTTATTGCCGCTGGAACAACCCGAAGCCACCACAGAGGCCCTAGGGGATTGGCTGCAGGCGCCGCTCATGCTGCACTAAGAACGAAGCCGCCACCGAAGCGCGCCTATCTTGATTTGACGACAGGCCCAATAAAGTGCGGTGAACATCAGCAGAGAGAGTGCAACTGTGGTCAAGACAGATTTTGACACGGTGGCAAGACTGGTGAGGCGGGCTAACACGGGATTTGCGTCCGGCCAATTTAGAAGCATGACCGCGATCCCCAAGTTCTCCGCATAATCAAATAGCGCAGTCCCCAGTGAGGCATTGATCCCAATTGGTATAAACCGTTGGAAGGGCAGGCTTTGCCCCAGCCACCGAAACAGTGAAATCAAGCACATCGCCAGCAGTGCCGGATAGGCGGTATCCAGCATAATCTGGCGATGAAGATATATGCGGCGACCGTCCTCGCCGAGGGCCTTAAACAAGGTTGTTACCTCATCTGTGGCATATCCGAATGGGCGTAAATCCAAGGGTTTAAGGCCGGATATGCTCGTTAGATGCGCAAGCGTGGTGTTGATCATTATCAGGTATACTGCGGCGCTCGCCGCGCCAAAGAGTATTGCGCATTTTGCGGGGTTTGCGGACCAGTTCTCTATCTTCATTTTCAAATCTCCTAAAGTCATGCGATACATGCCCTTTGACGAGATGTTTTACATTATCATTTGATAAGAGGTGCCGCGCATGGATCTGTCGACGTTTCTGAGGCGCTCTCTTGGGCCAAAGGCAGCGGTGCAGGATCTGGAACAGCTGTGCGAATGCTGGACGCTTAAGCCGCTCCGAAAAGGGCAGGCCGTTTTGCGACAGGGGGATCCGGCAGATACGGAAATTATTCTGTTGACCGGTCGGTTGGTCAGTTGCATCTCTGATCCTGACGGACAGGAAATCTGCGTTGGTTTCTATGTTGCCCCTTGTGTTGTGACGCCCAATATTGCGCGCAGCGGGGCGGGCGAATCCTTGGTCACGATTGAAGCCACAGCCGACGCAACATTTGCTCATATGAATAGTGAAACCCTGACCGAATTGATGCTTTGCTCCCAGAGCATTCGATCCTGGGCGAATGGGATCTTGCGCCATGAGCTTGGCCTGAAAAGCGAACGGGAATGGTGTCTGGCAGCCCTTGGCGGTGCAGAGCGGCTTGCTTGGTTTCGCAGACGGTTCCCCACCTATGAGGCAGCTTTTCCCCACCGGCTGATTGCGTCCTACCTTGGCATGACCCCCGTCACTTTAAGTCGGCTGCGCCAAGAATAACCCTTTTCCCAATCGTGCAGAGCATGTGGGCGTGGTTTAAGGCGCCACCAGATCATAGTGCTTGATGGACCGGCTTTCGACCAGTTCGGCTTCGGCGGGATCAATATGCGGACTGGCGTAATCCTCGCCAGCAAAGGCTTTCAGCGCCTCCAAACTCTCCCAGATCATGACAAAACTAAACTCTCTGGGGCTTTCCGCACGCGGCGCACCGGGCAGTACATTGACGATTCCTTTGGTGCCCTGCATCAGTGGAATTGCGGTGTTATGAAAGAAGTTGGCGAAGGCCGCTTCCTTGCCGGGCCGCACAACAACTTGAAATATGCGCATGATCATTTTGCATCTCCGTTCCTGTGATTGACCCCTCCTTTTATCACAAAATCGAGGATTTGTCCGGCTGGCAGTCAGAAACGCATCGGTGCAGGGATATCTATAGCCCGCCCCGTTTTGGAGGAAGTCTCGATCGCCTCAATGATCCGGTGAGAGGCTAGCGCTTCCTCTCCCGTTACCATTGGTTTGCGCCCATCACGCAGAGCAGCAGCAAAATCCGTGATCACAGCTTGATGCCATTCATAGTTGCCACCGGAAAGCGGAGTCTGCTGTTTCGGGCTATCTGTCTTCCCCTCAATATCGACTCGCCCGTCACGCCAGGTGATTTCCAGTGCATTCTTATCGATTTTCAGACTGCCATGTTCAAAATGCAGCCGGATGACTTCGGTGCGATGGGGGTACATTGCGGTGCTGGAAACAAAAGAACCCACCGCCCCACAGTCAAAGTGTAGCCCCGCCATGGCAAAATCTTCCGCCTCCATTTGGTGCAGAGAGGTCGTTGCCGTCATCGCTTGAACGCGCCTGATCGGGCCGGTGAGGCTTAGGGTCAGGTCCAGCGAGTGCACGGCGTTGGTAATCATGACGCCGCCACCATCTCGGGCATAGGTGCCCCGACCCAGTTCATTGTAGTAGGATTGATCGCGCCAAAGCGGGACAGAGATTTCAACAAGACCGAGTTTACCCAGAACACCACTGGCGACATGTCGGGCAGCGGCGATGGATGGTGCGCGCATTCTGTGTTGAAATAATACGCCCAGAGTGACGCCTGCGCGGGTGCAGATGTCCACGACCTCGCGGGCTTCGGGCAAGGTACGCGCAAGGGGTTTTTCCAACAGAATATGGGTGCCTGAGTTGGCCAGAACCTCGATCACGCCCTTGCGCACACTTGGCGGGGTCGCGACGATCGCCATGGCTATATTCGGGTCTTCGGCAACGGCGGCCAAATCTGTAGAGAACACTGGGGGTAGGCCGTCATAATAGTCGGCTAAATAGCGCGCTTTATCGGGATCGCGGGAAATGATCTGACAAAGTTGCAGCTGGTCCTGAAGGGCCGAAAGCGCTGCAACATGGGTTTTGGCAATCATACCGGCCCCGATCAGGGCGACGCCGATTACCTCGGGATTAATAGTTTTGGACAAAGGTTCGGCTTCCGACTGTATGAAACACCTTCTTTATCGGCTTTTTCAAACTGGAATACCAGTCTGGCGGGCGGGGCAGGGAGCCCGCAGTCGGTGGTTCCTGCCCCGTCCAGATTTTTGTGTGGTTCAAACAGCCTTCAGAGCGGTTTTCTGTGGTGCAGGCTTAGCGCTTGTTTTTTCCTTGGGCGGCGTTTCACCGGAATTGGAATCGATGAAATCAAGGACCAGCGGACGGATATTGTCGCGCCAGCTGCGGCCCGCAAAAATACCATAGTGACCAGCATCCGGTTCGACGTGGCTGGCCTTTTTGCTGTCATCCAGCCCTGTCAGCATGTCCAAGGCGGCCACGCATTGACCCGGAGCGGTGATGTCGTCCTTGGCCCCCTCGACGGTTTTAACCGCAACATTTGTGATGGCGCCGATGTCAACTTTGACGCCGTCCACTACAAAAGCGTTCGCCGCCAGTTCGCCATGCTTAAAGATACGCTCTACAGTAGAGAGATAGAATTCAGCTGGCATATCCATAACCGCCAGATATTCATCATAAAACCGGTTATGACGGTCATGATCACTTGCTTCGCCCCGCGCGGCGCGCTGGATCTGGTCGGTAAAGGCTTTGCTGTGGGTTTCGCTGTTCATCGACATAAAGGACGAGAGCTGCAACAGCCCCGGATACACCATGCGACCGGCACCGGCATATTTAAAGCCGACCCGCTGAATCGCCATTTCCTCGAGCACACCCATGGTTACCCGGTGGCCGAAATCAGTCACATCGGTTGAGGCAGCATTGGGATCAATCGGCCCACCGATCAGGGTCAGGGAGCGTGGTTGGGCCTCGGGATTTTCTGCCGCAAGATAGGCCGTAGCCGCCAAGGTCAGCGGCGCAGGTTGGCAAACAGCGATGACATGCAGATCGCTGCCCAGATGCTTCATGAAATCGACAAGATAGAGTGTGTAATCTTCAATATCGAACTTGCCAGCGGAGACCGGAATGTCGCGCGCATTGTGCCAATCTGTAATGTAGACTTCGCAATCGGGCAAAAGGCTGTTTACAGTAGAACGCAGCAATGTGGCGTAGTGGCCGGACATCGGTGCGACCAGCAGGACTTTGCGTTTCTTTTCTTCGCGGCCAAGGACGTTGAAATGGATCAAATCACCGAAGGGGCGGGCAACCTCAATGTCGACGCGGACCAGATGGTCGCGGCCGTCTTCGCAGGGAACCGATTGAATACCCCAATCCGGTTTGGCGACCATCCGGGCAAAAGTGCGTTCGGTAACTTCGCCCCAACCTGCAAGCCATTGGAACATCGGGTTCGCAACAAGTCCGGTGACCGGGTAAGACGCCAATGCCAGCGCCGACGCGCCCATCCATTGGTTCGTGTTCCGGACCGTTTCCATCAGGTCGTAGGTTGCCATGTACCGCATTGTTTCGTCCTCCACCGGAATTTGCCGGTTCAATTCGCCGCTTTGACGCAGGGTTACGCGCAGTCTATTGTGCACCTGCGGCAATTTCAATTGGGAAGATTAATAGATGACATCTGAAGATGACGATAAGGTCACAGAAAATTTGGCTGACCTGGGTCGGATGAATGAAAATTTGGCCAAAATAGAGGAACTTTCCCAGCGCCTCGTTTCCGCCTTGTCGCAAGCGCGTAACGTAGACCCCAGCTTGCAGGGCCCCGGTCAGGAGCTTTATGTCAAAGCGGCTGCGGCCTATATGGGAGAGATGGTCAATAATCCGTCCAAGATTATAGAGCATCAGGTGGCCTACTGGGGCAAAGCGCTTAAACACTATGTTGAGGCCCAACAGATGCTGAGTTCTGGCAAGCTGGCGGCCCCGAGTGATGATCTACCCAAAGACCGTCGTTTTTCCAACGAGCTTTGGCAGACCCATCCGTATTTCAATTATATCAAGCAGCAATATCAGATGACGGCAGAAGCCGTGGCCAAAACGGTCTCTGAAATTGAAGGGCTGGAACCCAAAGACAAGCAGCGTCTGTCCTATTTTTCACAACAGATACTGGACATGATGGCCCCGACGAATTTTCTGGGGACCAATCCGGATGCGCTTGAAAAGGCGGTCGCAACCGAAGGACAGTCGCTTGTTGACGGGCTGGAGAATCTGGTGCGCGACATAGAGGCCAACCGCGGTGATCTGTTGGTAACTTTGGCGGATAAAGATGCCTTTACCGTCGGCGAGAACCTTGGCACCACAGAAGGTTCGGTGGTGTTCCGCAATGAAATGTTCGAGTTGGTACAATATACACCGACGACAGAAAAGGTGTACAAAACGCCTCTGGTCATTTTCCCTCCCTGGATCAACAAGTTCTATATTCTTGACCTGAAAGAGAAGAACTCGCTGATCAAATGGATTGTCGATCAGGGGTATACGCTGTTTGTCGTAAGCTGGGTCAATCCTGATCAAAGCTATGCCGATGTCGGGCTGAGTGACTACATCGAAAAAGGCTATTTGACGGCGATAGAGCAGGTCAAAGAGATCACCGGTGAGAAACAGATCAATGCTTTGGGCTATTGTATCGCCGGCACAACCCTGTCGCTGACCTTGGCGCTGATGAAAAAACGCGGTGATACATCTGTTAAGTCCGCGACCTTCTTCACCACGCTTACTGATTTCTCGGATCAGGGGGAAGTGGGCGTATTTCTGGATGACGGTTTTGTCGATGGGATCGAGGCGGAATGCAATAAAAGCGGTATTCTGGACTCATACTATATGTCGCGCACATTCTCGTATTTGCGTTCCAACGATCTGATCTATTCGCCCGCCATCCGCAGCTACATGCTCGGAGAGGCCCCGCCAGCCTTTGATTTGCTGTATTGGAACGGCGATTCTACCAATTTGCCCGGACGGATGGCGGTTGAGTACCTGCGCGGGCTTTGTCAGCGCAATGAATTTGCCGATGGCGGCTTTAATATCTGCGGCGAAACCCTGAATATCAAAGAAGTGTCCGTGCCGGTCTGTGCCATTGCCTGTGAGACCGATCACATTGCCGCTTGGAAAACCAGTTTCAACGGGGTCAAGCAATTCGGATCACGCTCTAAAACCTTTATCCTGTCTGAATCCGGTCATATCGCGGGGATCGTAAACCCGCCGAGCAAACAGAAATACGGGCATTATACAGGGGGTACCCCCAAAGGGACGCCAGAGGATTGGCAGGCCGATGCAAGCTTTCATAAAGGCACTTGGTGGCCGACGTGGGATCAGTGGCTTCGCAAGAAATCCGGCGCTAAAACCGATGCGCGCGCACCTGGGGGCCCAAAGCACAAGGTTCTTGGCCCTGCACCGGGGACATATGTCCTGCCTAAATAGAGATATAAAACAGCGGCTTAGATATTTATGCTGCATTGCAGCATAAAAAACCTTGAAATGCTGCGAAGCAGCAATAATATAGAGTTCAGCAGGCAGTAAGCTATGCCACCAATTTTTGATCAGGAGAGATCACATGAACACGCCAAATGATTTTACCAAAGCCTTTCAAGATGCTTTGTCTTCCTTGAACGTTGACACTTCTGCTGTTGAAGAGTCGTTCAAATCCACGGCCGCCCTGGCTGAAAAAATGTCTAAGATTTCCTTGGCTGCTGCCGAGCAATCTGCCGAGCTGCAAACCAAATGGACCAAAGACACATTGGCCAAATTGGGCGCTGTAAGCACAGCCAAAACCGACCCTGCCGAAGTCGGCAAAGTGGTTAGCGATTTCGCGGCATCCTCGGCTGAAACAACAACCGAAAACATGACTGCTTTTGCTGAAATCCTGAAAAAGGTTCAGCTGGAAACGGTTGAGCTTCTGATGTCTGCCGGTAAAGAAATGGGTGAAGATGCCCAAGCTGCGATGCAGAAGGCAACTGTCACTGCAACCAAAGCTGCTAAAGGCAAAAAATAAGATTATTGGCGGAATCATCCGTTGAAATTGGGAAAGGCCTGCCGTCCGGCGGGCCTTTTTTATATGGGGTTGATGAAAAATGTGTCACAAAAATGCAAAGAAAATCAGCCTATTGTGCAAATGCGAAACCCATAATGCCGCAGTGCAGAAAAATCCTTGAAATGCTGCGCTGCAGCGTCTATGTTGAATTTATAGAAATTTGAAAGACCATCGCGATGAACGGCCCTGGTCTAACGGAGTAAGACACATGACTAAGACACAAGATTTCACCAAGATCATGCAAGACATGATGGCTGCATTCCCGGTCGACACAAAAGCCGTTGAAGAAGCCTATAAAACTTCTACAGAAATGGGCGAAAAACTGTCCAAAGTTGCACTGGAAGCTGCTGATAAATCTGCAGAGATTTCCTCCAAGTGGACCAAAGACACCATCGCGCGTCTGAGCGACGTTTCCGCTGCCAAAACCGAAGTTGCTGACTATGGCAAAGCGATGACAGATTTCGCATCTGCTTCCGCTGAAACAGCCACTGAAAACATGGCTGCTTTCGCTGAAGTTGCGAAAAAAGTGCAAATGGAAACAGTTGAGCTGATGCTGGCTTCCGGCAAAGACTTCTCTGAAGATGCGTCTGCTGCCGTTAAAAAAGCTACTGAAGAAGTTACCAAAGCGACAAAAGCGGCCACTTCTAAAGCGGCTGCTAAATAAATAAATCCCTGTGATTGCACCCGGCTCCTCCCAACCGGTGTGACCGCAAAAGGCAGATCCTTCGGGGTCTGCCTTTTCTTTTGTTTGCATTTCCGGCTTATTGTCCTAGGCTCTCTGCACTGCAGAAGGAAGGGAACAACGTGGCGGACTCAGGCAAGCCTCTATTGATAAAACGTTATGCCAGCCGGCGGCTGTATAACACCGAAACAAGCGACTATGTGACGCTTGAAGACATTGCGGGTTTTATTCGCGAGGGGCGCGAAGTGCAGATTATCGACCTTAAAAGCGGGGATGATCTGACACGGCAATACTTCCTTCAGATCATTGCAGAACATGAAGGGCGCGGCGAAAATGTGTTGCCAATCAACGTATTAACCGACCTTGTCCGCAGTTACACCAGTCAGGCCCAGAGCGTGGTTCCCGATTTTCTGGCGATGTCATTTGATATGCTGCGGGATGGTCAATCCAAAATGATGGAGAACCTGAACACCATTCCGAATCCGATGCAGCGCATGCCCGGATACGATGCAATGCGTGCGCAGCAAGCGGCATTTTTGAAGGCGATGACCGGCCAATGGCCCGAGGGCGGGACAGAACCCGAATCCGAAGACTCCACAGCTTCTGATGATTTGGCAGAAATTAAAAAACAATTGGCCGATCTGCAGCAAAAGCTATCCAAGCTGAAAGACTAATTTTCGGAAGGGCCGACTGTTACGGCCTTTCCCAATGTCACCATGATTATCGGCGTTAAGCAGCCTGTTTGCGCATCGCAACCGCCGCCGCTCGCCGGAGTGATTCGGCGATATAGCCCAACTCTGCGCGGCTTAGTCGGGTCGGCAGACGCACGTCACAGGCACGCATCAGCATCGCCCTTGTCCGGGGCAGGTCGGGGGTCTCGGCCAGAAACTGCCAATTCCAGAACGCGCGCGCGTTGTCTTTTGTCGTCCCGAAAACCTGAACCTGAATGCCGTCGGAGGCCGCTGACTCGACAAAGGCCTGAACCTGTTGGTCTGACAAATCGATCAAATTGAATTGGATGGAATCCGGTGCGCGCACTTCAGGGGGCAGGGGCGTTGGCACTGAAATGCAGCGGATATCATCCAGCTGTTCGGCGATATGGTCATGCCCCGCACGCCCCTTTTGCACACGGTGGGCAAGGACTGGCAATTGCGGACGGATCACCGCTGCCGAGAGGTTGGACAGACGGGTATTATAGAGCGGCAGACGGTTTTGCCATTTCTGAAAAGCCCCCTGCAGCATGGTGTGTTTTTTCCAGTTGTGCTCATAGGCGCCCGACATGATCACCGCGCGCGCCATCAGGTCGGGATCATCGCTGACCATAATCCCACCTTCACCGGCGTTGATCATTTTATAAGACTGAAAGGAAAAGCACCCGATCTGCCCCAAGGTGCCGATATTTTGCTCATGCCAGGTGGTGCCCAGCGAATGGGCGGCGTCCTCGACAACCGGAATATTTAGCGCCCTTGCCCGTTTGAGAATCGCATCCATATCAGAGGTATGGCCGCGCATATGGCTGATTAGAATGGCATCGGCGCCTTGGGTCAGCTTGGCCTCAAAGTCGGCCATATCTATGCGGTAATCGGTTCCGACCTCGACCAGAACCGGCAGGCAATCGGCATGGAGCACCGCCGAGGGCACAGCAGCAAAGGTAAAGGCCGGAATGAGAACGCGCGCATCGCGCGGCAGGTCCAGCGCCTTGAGCGATAAAAACAGCGCAGCAGAGCAGGAAGACACCGCAAGGGCGTATTTGCTGCCGATCATCGCGGCAAATTCCTGTTCCAGCAGGGCTACCGGAGAGCTCTGAGAGGTATAGCGGAACAGATCGCCGTTGCTGAACATCCGTTCAATTTCGGCGAGCGCTTCGGCGGGTATGGTGTCGGAGTCATAAAGATTTGGGGCCTGCATTCTCTCGGTCTTTTTCTAGGGTTGCGTTTGAAACAGGTTAAAACTGGTGACTGTGACTACCGTATGAATGACGTATCCCCAAAACTACCCTTAAGCTGCCGACATGGAAAGCCGGATAGGAAACCTGCCGGTTTCTATGCAGGTTGGGCAGTCCGATGCTCATTTGATGGAGCAGCACCCTGCGTTAGACATTGGTCAGCAGATGCTCCCGCTCCCAAGGGGAAATAACCTGTAGGAATTCCTCGTATTCGGCCTTTTTCACAATTGAATAAACCCGCGCGAATTCCTCTCCCAGCACCGCATGCATTTCGCTGGCGGCGTCAAACAGGTCCAGCGCATCATAGAGCCCCTTGGGGATGTCTTCCTTACCGTCATAGGCGTCACCCTTGAACTGCGCGTCGGGGCGTTGGCCTTCCATCAGACCTAGGTAGCCGCAGGCCAGACTGGCAGCGATGCCCAGATAGGGGTTGCAATCCATCCCCGCCAGCCGGTTTTCTACCCGTCGGCTTTCGGGACCGGAGATCGGAATGCGAATGCCTGTGGTGCGGTTGTCGCGCGCCCAAGACAGGTTGATCGGAGCGGCATGGTCTTTGACGTAGCGCCGGTAGCTGTTCACATAGGGCGCAAGCACGGCAATCACGCTGGGCAGGTGTTTTTGCAGCCCACCGATAAAGTGGTAAAACGCATCGGTTTCCCCGCCTTGCGGGCCGGAAAAGATATTCTGACCGGTGGCGCGATCGACGATCGAATGGTGAATATGCATGGCACTGCCGGGCTCGCCCTCGATCGGCTTGGCCATAAAGGTGGCAAAGCAATCATGGCGCAGGGCAGCTTCGCGGATCAGACGTTTGAAAAAGAAAACTTCATCGGCCAGTTTTACCGGATCGCCATGGCGCAGGTTAATTTCCACCTGTCCGGCTCCGCCTTCTTGGGTGATGCCGTCGATTTCCAATCCCTGATGTTCGGCAAAATCGTAGATATCGTCAATGACGGGGCCATATTCGTCCACGGCACTCATGGAATAGGCCTGACGCGCCGCCGCTGGCCTGCCAGAACGACCCAGCATCGGTTCAATGGGTTTGGCCGGATCAAGATTGCGCGCGACCAGATAAAACTCCATCTCTGGGGCCACAACCGGATCCCAGCCTTGGGCGTGATACAGATCAACGACCCGCTTTAGCACATTACGCGGAGAGGTGGGCACGGGATCGCCCTTTTGATCCTGCGCATCATGGATGATCTGCAGGGTCCAGTCCGCCGTCCAGGGCGCGGCAGAAGTGGTGGAATAATCGGGCACCAGCACCATATCCGGCTCGGTAAAGCCTATTTTGTCATCGGCGGCTTCGGCCCAGCTGCCGGTCAGGGTCTGGAAAAAAATAGAGTTGGGCAGAAAGAAATTCTTCTGCCCTGCGAATTTATTGGCGGGCATGGCCTTGCCGCGGGCAATACCGGGCAAATCGCCAATGATACATTCAATTTCATCCAGTCGATGCCCTGCAATATACTGCTGCGCGGCGTCGGGGATGTGGGATAACCAGTCAGGTTTCGTTTGGGCCATGTGGGTTGGGGGCTCCTTGATATGACGCCAAGCTAAGCGCGCTTAGCCATTGCAACAAGAGCCATATTGGACGAATAAGTTGGTAGACCCATAATTAAATCCAGATCACTTATAAGATTGGAAAACCCATGATGATTCAAAAAATTGCAACTGGAACATCGGCACTGGTGCTGTGCTTGACCCTTGCGACAACGGCCATTGCCAACACCAACGGCCCGGTTGAACCGCACCCTGATTACCCTGAATGCTTGCGCTTTCCTGTGCTGAACAGCAAGGGCGAAGTGCTTTACTGGAATTTCAAAGGCTATTGCCAACGGGCGGCATGTGATGCGGATCCGCGCGGCGACGACTGCTGATCTTTAGCGAATGATCTGGGGGCGCAGCCGCAACTTTGGTCGCGCCTCTTGTGGCAGGTGCCGGTTCAGCCGTTTGTTGATGGCCCCGAACAGCCCGACAATCATCAGCGTGAAGATGATGAAATACATCGCCAGAATCGGATAGGGCACAAAGGGGTTAAAGGTCTTGTCGGCGAAATAGCTTGCATAGTACAAAGCGTCGCCCTTTTGTTGCCAGGCTGGAAAGGCCGAAAAGAACACCAGCGTTGTGGCGTGGGACAGAAAAATCGCCTCATTTGTGTAGGCGGGCCAAGCCAGGCGCAGCATGGTCGGCCAGATGATCCGCCGGAACCGCGTTACACCGGTAATGCCGTAGGCGTCTGCGGCCTCTACATCGCCCTTGGGGATGGACTGTAGCGCACCGTAAAAGATTTCAGCGGAATAGGCAGAAGTATTCAGAAACAGCACGATCAGCGCCCCGACAGAGGCTGCTGTCAGCCCGTCAAACAGCGGGCTGGCCTGTTTCAGGCTGAGAAACAGGAAATAGGCAAAGAAGAACTGGATGAACAGCGGCGAGCCACGGAACAGGAAGATGAACCATTCCGAAGGCTTGCGCAGCCAACGCCGCGGCGAAGCTTTGCCAAGCGCCAGAGCGGTGGCGAAAAAGAACCCCAGCAAGAGCGCCATCACGGCAAAGTAGACGTTCCAGATCATGCCCGAGCCGATCAGGGTGAAATGCTCGCACAGGGTATAGTCGCCTTTGGGCAGCAGGCGTTCCCCATAGCCGATAGAGCGGAAGGCATAATCCTGAATGGTTTGAATGCAATCGCTCATGAGGCGGCCTTCCGCTGCGCTTCGCCAGCCGTGGTGGCTTGGCCGTGGGTCAGGCGTTGCATGATTTTATCCAGAACAATCTCAGAGACGCGGGTAAAGGCGAGGTAAAACACCAAGAGGAACGAGAAATACCAGATGCGCCAGTCACCATGGGGGTAATCGGTAAAGCGGGCATTCTTGGTGCCGCCCAATTCCCGCGCCCAATAGACGATGTCTTCGACCCCGAGCAGAAACAGCAGCGGCGTGGCCTTGATCAGCACCATCCAGAGGTTGCTTAGACCGGGCAGCGCATAGACCCACATCTGCGGTACCAGAATGCGCCAGAAGGTCTGGCGGTGGCTCATGCCATAGGCCTCGGCGGTTTCCATTTGCGCACGGGGGACAGCTCGCATGGCGCCAAACAGCACATTGGCAGCAAAGGCCCCGAAAACGATGGCAAAGGTCAGAACCGCAAGGAAAAACCCATAGGTTTCATGCAGCCATTGCGGGGCCGAGGACAGGGGCAGCTTTGCGGCCTGACAAACAACAAAATCACTGCCCTGCCGGATGGGGTCTTCCCAATCGGGGCATTTGATCTTGTGGCGCAGCCATTCAAAACCCTGATCCAAGGCAATGACAAAAAACAGAAAAAACGCGATGTCGGGAACGCCGCGCACGATGGCGGTATAGGTTTTGCCGATCCAGCGAACAGGTGCAATACGCGAGCGCGCCGCTGCGGCACCCGCAAAGCCAAAGGCCAATGCCGTGGGGGCAGTGATCGCCAGCAGCCCCAACACGGTCAGAAAAGACAGGTAGAACCCAAAATGTTTACCGGTCGTCAGATAGCAGCTCAGCCATTTAAGGCCTTCAAGGGTTGAGGGATCTGCGCAGTAGGAGAACATAACCGGACTGTCTGAGCCTTAGAAAGGGGCGGGCAAAGCTGCCCGCGCATCATACGCAATCAGGCCCGCCGGGGCGGACCTGATCAATTTTAAACCAGCGGGCTTACCACTGAGAGGAAACCTGCCATTTGGCGATCAGCTCATTCAAAGAACCGTCGTCCTTCATCGACTGGATTGCCGCATCGAATTTGGCGCGCAGCTCACCGTCGGATTCACGCAGGCCCATGCCCACACCGCCGCCGATGGCTTCTTCGCGGTCCAGTTTGACAAGACCGTCCATGCCGGCAACCGTGTTGATAAAGCTGTCATCGGCCAGAACCGCATCTGCTTCACCATTGCGCACGGCAGCGACTGTTTCTTCCGGTGTCGAAAATTCAACCAGCGTCCAGCCTTGTTCGGCGACAAAAGCGGCCTGAATGGTCGACGCCTGTGCGGCTACAACCGCGCTGCCCAGATCGACATCCGCAGAAAGCGCAACATAGGTGGAGGGATCTGGTGGTGTGTAAGCTTGTGTGAAATCAATGACTTCTTCACGCTCATCGGTGATGGACATGCCCGCGATGATGGTGTCGTAGTTGCCGGACACAAGGTTCGGGATGATCGAATCCCAGTCGTTTTTAACCCATTCACAGGTCAACTCGGCACGGGCGCAGAGTTCATCGCCCAGATCGCGTTCAAAGCCGTCGATCTCACCCTTGTCGTTGACAAAGTTCCAAGGCTCATAGGCGCCTTCGGTGCCCATACGCACAACATCGGCGGCGGCCGCGATGCTGGCGGACATGGCCAGTGCAGTGGTTGCGAGGATAAGTTTTTTCATTTTTTTAGTCTCCCGGTTGATCACAGCGCAGACGTGGTTGCGCTGAGAAATTGTTGAAGTCGTTCGGTTTTTGGTGAACCAAAGAGCGTGGCCGGTGGGCCTTGCTCTTCGATTTTGCCCTTGTGCAGAAAGACCACATGGTCTGATACATCTGCCGCAAGGCGCATATCATGGGTCACGATGATCATGGTGCGCCCCTCGCGGGCCAGATCCTTGATCACGCGGACCACTTCCTGTTCCAGTTCCGGATCAAGCGCAGAGGTCGGCTCGTCAAACAACAGCGCCCGTGGCTCCATACACAACGCCCGCGCAATCGCGGCCCGCTGCTGCTGGCCTCCCGAAAGCTGGGCGGGATAAACATCGCATTTGTCGCCGATGCCCACTTGGTCAAGATACGCGCGGGCGGATTTTTCGACTTCGGCCTTGTCCCGATTCAGCACGGTGACCGGTGCTTCCATCACATTCTGCAAAATGCTCATGTGGGACCAGAGGTTGAACTGCTGAAACACCATCGACAGGTTGGTACGGATGCGAATGACCTGCGCCTTATCGGCAGGCTGACGGCTCAGGCCTTGCCCCCTCCAGTGCACGCTTTCACCTTCAAAAAGGATGTCGCCCTGCTGGCTGTCCTCAAGCAGATTGGCACAGCGCAAAAGCGTCGATTTACCAGAACCAGAGGAACCGATGAGCGAGACAACATCGCCTTTATGCGCGGTGATATCCACGCCTTTCAGGACTTCCAGATTTCCGTATTGCTTGTGCAAATTGCGGATTTCGATGACGGGTGGGTCTGTTTGGGTCACGCGAGCTCGGTCGATCATTATTACAAGTGAGTAGTAGGACGCAAAACGATCCTGAATGCAATGTGCAAACGTAAGGTGACGCTACGGCATGACGCAGACTGCTTGGGATCGGGACACAGGGCAGGGCAGCTTAACCGCCAATGGGACAAAGCTGCGACAGGGGCGGCCAGCAACGTGGGGATGTTTTAGCCGGCTTCAACCCTTTGCCGCGCCAAGGCGCTATCGCGATCATTGACCCCCAGAAAATTCGCCGCCATGCGCATGATCGAGTTTTCTGCAGTGTCGCGTTCCCCATCGGCCAAAACAACTGCCCAAAGCGCCTCTATCACGTCGGCGCGGGCCTCATAGGGCACGGCGTCTTTGATGGCGCGGGTAAAGCGCACCGTATCGGGGGCCTCGGATTCAAGCTGCTCGGCCTGTTTACGCAGGTCCGTGGCCTCAAAGGCGGACAGACCGTAGCGGTGGGTGAGCACGCGGTCGATCTGATCGATTTCGGCCTGTGCATAATCGCCATCCGAACGGGCAATGCGCACCAGAAGCGCCGTTAGCGACAGCCGCGCGTCCTGATCATTGAGTTGTTCCGGCTCTGTGGCCGTCAGACGGTTCAGGAGAGAACCAAACATGAGAAATCCTTACAAAAACGAGGCCCGTCAAAAGGCGGGTTTGGCTAACGGGCGGGCGGTGTCGGTTTCAGATCAGTGGTTTCGACCCCCAGAATGGCGGCGGTGTGATCCAGTATCCTGTCTTCTTCGGGGCGTTCTATGCCATCGGCCATCACCACATTCCAAAGGGATTCGACAATGGCAGAACGCTCTGCGTAGGGCACTTTTTCCTTGATCGAAATCGCAAAGGCGTCTGTGTCCGGCGCTTGGGTCTCGAGAATTTCACACTCATGGCGCAGCTTGGCCGCTGCAACCCCGGACAGACCATATCGTTTCGCCAAAATGCGGTCGATCTGGCTGATTTCCTCAAAGGCGTAATGGTCATCGGATTTTGCAATCCGCACCAGCAGGGCGCCAAGCGCCTGACGCGCATCCGTATCGGGCAGGGGGCCGCTGTCTTTGGCGTGAAGTTTCGAGAGAAGTTTTTCAAACATGGGCGCGATCATAACTGTCGGGTTTGGCTTGGCAATACTCGCAAAAGAGTGACTGGCAAAAATTGCCATAAGTCGCGAATAAATTTGAGTTCTTTCAGAAAGCCCTTACTGTTGAACGAAGAGAATCGACTCCGCATCATTGATGTTTGCGCCCTCAGGAGTATGGGATGGAACCGCTGAAACGCGCCGAATTATGTGCCAAGACGGCTTGTTATGTTGCGCTGCTTTCTGCGGCGCCCATGGCGGTGGCACAGGACGCCGCTTCCCCCGGTCTTTTGGATGAGGGCGGCTATCTGGATGCCCCGAACCCCGATCTGGTTTTTACCATGCGTTTGGGGGGGCAGGCCGCCAGCCCCTACTTTGGGTCCGATGATATCGAGCTTTCGCCCGATGTTGGCTTTCGTTTTGATTTTGTGCGGTTTCCCAATGGGCTGCAGTATGCGTCCGGCCAATCGGTTGGTTTTGGTCGCGGCTGGGGCCTGCGGGGATCTGCGCGTTATATTCCTGCACGGGAATCAGCTGATTATGCTGAACTTACCGGTCTGAATGATCTGGATTGGGCTTGGGAATTTGGTCTGGGTGCGGGCTATGAAGCAGAGGACTACCGGTTTTACGGTGTCGCGCGATATGGAATTTTGGGCCACCATGCCTTTGTCGGAGAATTAGGGGCCGATTATATCATGCGGCCTGCCGAAGGCTGGACCCTGACTGTTGGTCCGCGTTTGACATTGGGCAGTGATCGCTACACGGATACCTATTTTGGCGTCTCCGCGGCGGAATCTGTGGCCAGCGGTTTGGCTGCCTATGATCCCGACGGTGGCCTTGTAGAGGCCGGTCTCGAAGTTAGCGCACGTTACGATTTCAACGATCGTTGGGGGATGGAGGGGATCCTGACCTACAACAAATTCCTTGGTGACGCCGGAGATTCGCCGATTGTTCAACAGGGCAGCGATGACAATATCAAGTTTGAAATCGGACTAACCCGCCGGATCAGCCTCGACTTTTAACTGCTAAAGCGCGCTGTCGATTCCTTCGACGATCACCAGATCAGCCTCTGACGCAGCAAGGCGCAGGGCTTTGGCCGTCTGATATTCAGCACTTTGGTAACAGGCCTGCGCCGTTGCATAATCGCCGAATTCGACAATCACCGAACGGCTGCGCAGCGCGCCTTCGAGCTGTTGGCTGTCGCCGCCGCGCACCAGAAATTTCCCGCCATATTTTGCAAAGGCCGCGGCAATGGCCGCGCGGTATGCCTCATAGGCTTCCGGGTCACTCACATCGACATGGACGATCCAGTATCCTTTGGCCATTGGGTATTCCTTAGCAATGATAATGGGTTAAACGAGTCTCGAGGTTTCTTTTGCAGCGCGGATGAAATCCTTGAACAGCGGGTGCGGCTCAAAGGGTTTGGATTTCAGCTCGGGATGGAATTGCACCCCGATAAACCACGGATGATCACGCCATTCGACGATTTCTGGCAGCTTCCCATCGGGCGACATGCCCGAAAAGCTAAGTCCGCAGTCTTCGAGCTTTGCGCGGTAGGCGGTGTCGACCTCATAGCGGTGGCGATGGCGTTCCTCGATCGTGGTACTGCCATAGATTTCGGCCACTTTGGAGCCTTCGCTCAGTTTTGCGGTATAGGACCCAAGACGCATGGTGCCGCCTTTGTCGTCACCGACTTTGCGCTCTACCACATGGTTGCCCTGCACCCATTCTTTGAGGTGATAAACAACAGGGGTAAAACGTTTGCCGCCGGCTTCGTGGTCAAATTCTTCGGAACCGGCGTTGGCCAGATTGGCGACATTGCGGGCGGCTTCGATCACGGCCATTTGCATGCCAAGACAGATTCCCAGATAGGGAATATTGCGTTCACGGGCGAATTGCGCTGCTTTGATTTTGCCTTCGGTGCCGCGTTCGCCGAAACCGCCGGGCACAAGGATCGCATGGAAGCCCTGCAAATAAGGCGCGGCCTCTTCGGTGTCGAAGATTTCCGCATCCACCCACTCGACATTGACCTTGACCCGATTGGCCATGCCGCCGTGGGTCAACGCCTCTTTGATCGACTTATAAGCGTCTTCAAGCTGGGTATATTTGCCAACAATGGCAACTTTGACTTCGCCTTCGGGGTTGTACGTCCGGTCATAGACATCTTCCCACCGCCGCAAATCGGGGCGCGGGGCAGGGGCGATGCCAAAAGCATCCAGCACAGCCTGATCCATGCCTTCACGGTGATAGGCCAGCGGGGCCTCATAGATGGATTTCAGATCCTGCGCCGCAATCACACTATCAGGGCGCACATTACAGAATAGCGCCAGCTTTTCGCGTTCTTTTTTCGGGATCGGGCCTTCGGACCGGCAGACCAGCACATCCGGCGCGATGCCGATAGAGCGCAGTTCTTTCACAGAGTGTTGGGTTGGTTTTGTCTTCAGCTCGCCCGAGGCGGCAATATAGGGCAGCAAGGTCAAATGCATGAAGATGCACTGGCCGCGCGGCTTGTCCTGAGAAAACTGCCGGATCGCTTCAAAAAAAGGTAGGCCCTCGATGTCGCCGACGGTGCCGCCAATTTCACAAAGCATGAAATCGACCTCATCATCCCCAATATCGATGAATTCTTTGATCTCATTGGTAACATGGGGGATCACCTGAATGGTTTTGCCCAGATAATCACCACGGCGTTCTTTTTCCAGCACGGTGGAATAGACCCGACCAGAGGACACCGAATCCGTTTTGCGCGCAGAAACGCCGGTGAACCGTTCGTAATGGCCCAGATCAAGATCGGTTTCCGCGCCATCGTCGGTGACAAATACTTCGCCATGTTCAAACGGGCTCATGGTGCCGGGGTCAACGTTCAGATAGGGGTCAAGCTTGCGCAGGCGAACAGTGTAGCCACGCGCTTGTAGGAGAGCACCCAAAGCTGCGGACGCCAGGCCCTTGCCCAGCGAAGAAACAACACCACCCGTGATAAAGATATATCGTGCCATGCGTCAGGCGCTCCCGTGAATTAAAGCGTTTGTGTCTTGCTGACTGGACCCCAAAAAATCCACAGCATCACGGGATTTAAGCCATAACGGATTCGCACCGATTTGGCAATATCACCGCAAGATGCTGTTGGGGGCCGCGCCCCCAAAGTCAAATGTTGTGGTTTTCGTCGTTAGTCAGCGCGCGGTGGCGTGGCCGGTGCGTCGCTTGACGTTGGGGGCAAAAGATCAGACGCCCCTGGCAGGGCCGGAATGGTTTCTTCTGCCGCCGGTGTTGGCACACCCAAACGATCCAGTACCGAGCTATCGGCTGAATTTTTGGCTGCGATGACGGTTAGGGTGATGGATGTTGCGATGAAAGCAATGGCCAGCAACCAGGTCACGCGACCCATGGCTGTTGCAGCTGCACGGCCGGTCATGGCACCGCCACCGGCACCACCGCCGCCGCCCACACCAAGGCCGCCCCCTTCGGATCGCTGCAAAAGCACTGCGCCAATCAGGCACAGAGCGAGGATCAGATGGATGACTAGGACGACATTTTCCATGGACGGGCACCGCTGTTTCTATCGATGTGGGTATCTATGCGCTCGCACCGCGACCCGCAACCCCATTTCCTGCGATTTGCCCGAGGATTACGAGGCGAGTAATGTTTTTGCTTCATAACCACAGAGCAAACGCCGGGCTGCAGTCCCGAATTGTGACGCTCTGCCCCGCGCGGGCTGCGGAAAAATAGCCGAAAGCTCACGCAGAGCTTCAGGTCCCAACGTACAGAGGCTCTCGTTTCCTAAAAACAGGCTTTCGGCCAGCGCCCCCTCGGCAAAAAGAATTTCATGATTCTCGAGCAGGATATGGAAATAGGCAATGCTGCGCGTGGGCTGACAAAGATCGATGCCGGGCCAGGCCAGTAGTTCCTTGGCTGCCACGAGGACTTCGGTCTCGCCAAAAAGCAATTCTGCTTTGGCCCCGCTGATAAGGATGCGGTGTTCCTGAGAGACCATCAAATCACGCTGCGGCAGCCCGCGCCCCAATGCGCCAGCCTTGATCTTTACAGGTGCGAGGTTCGGATTCGCTGTAATCTCTGCTGGCGTTATTTCCTGAGACTCAATCCATTTAATCGGAACCGGCCCGTGATCCAGAGTTTCAACCCGTTGCCCAATAGAGAGGTTTTCAATGGCAGTTTCCCCGGTGGGTGTCAAAATTTGGGTACCATCGACAAAACACACCCCTTCAATCGTGATGGTGATGACCTGTGTGTCAACGGCTACTTGTGGGTTCCCGCTCGGATTCAGGGCATCAACAAGAATCAACACGGTGAATTGATCGGTAACCACTTCGCCAAAGTCGAGGCTGTCATAATAGGCTTGATCAACCGTGTATATCCAAAGCCCGCCTTGCGTAATTGTGGCAACACCGTTGTCAGGGTCGTCGGAAATACTCCACGTCTGATCGACAATTTCCCAGCTGTCATTGGGGATCGTGACCGTAACATCCAGCAACCCGAAGTCGAGCGGCAACAGATTATCGGGGCCGATGTCGCCTTCGGTATCACCGGAAATAATCGCCTGTGGGGCATCAAATGACGGATCTGTGGAGGGAGGGCCGGGGATACTAACCATTTTTCAGCGCCTCTGCCTTAAGCAAACTTTCGAATTCGCGCTTTCGATACACTTTGATGCCAACGGATTTATCCGGCGCCCGCGTCCATTCAACGATCCGGGGATTGTGCATATCTGCATCCAGCCGGTTGGCGCGCATTCTGTCAAAGGGCAGGGTTTCTTTTAGAATATTACGGATTTGGGCGATTTGTCCAAAGGGCGAGACAAGATCAACAATCCAAAACGATGTCCCCGATGTATAGTCAGCCGCACTCAGCGGGCGTTGCTCCAGCGCATATTTTCGCTCTGCCGCTGGGGAAAGCGCGGCATAGGTCACAAAGGCGCGCGGGTAACCGTTCTGACGAAAAATTTTATACTGGTTGAGCCTTAAGGGCGGCTCATAGGTCGAAACCGCCTGCGCAAGGGTGCGTGCCTGATGGGTCTGCGTCAGGGCGGATAGATAGATCATTGCGCCCAAATCAGCAAAGGTCGCAGGTTCGATATCAAACCAGTCTCTCGGATATGTTTTCACTTGATTGGGCATAGCACCACATAATTAACGACATATTTGATATAGTGCATATCTAGGCTTTTTGTCCTTTTTGAGGACAGTTTTGCGTCCCGCTGCGAATTGTTGCCACAGTTTGCCATGGGGGGATGTGTTTTTCGGTTTCGCCCAATTGCCTTGAGCGCTATAGGAAGACGGGTTTTTTCCGACGTGAAGTGGATTTTGGCATGGCCAACGTGGTTGTCGTAGGCGCTCAGTGGGGCGATGAAGGTAAAGGCAAGATTGTGGACTGGCTCAGCGAACGCGCTGATGTCATCGCCCGTTTTCAGGGCGGCCATAATGCGGGTCATACTCTGGTTATCGACGGCAAAGTGTACAAATTGCACGCCTTGCCCTCTGGTGTGGTGCGTGGGGGGAAGCTCTCGGTGATCGGCAATGGCGTCGTGCTGGATCCGTGGCACCTGATGGGCGAAATCGCCACCGTGCGTGAACAGGGTGTCGAGATCAGCCCCGAAACGTTGATGATCGCGGAAAACACGCCGCTGATTCTACCGATCCACGGTGAGTTGGACCGCGCCCGCGAAGAGGCCGCTTCCAAAGGTACCAAAATCGGCACAACCGGTCGGGGCATCGGGCCCGCCTATGAAGATAAAGTCGGTCGTCGTTCGATCCGCGTGGCCGATCTGGCCGATCCGGCCACCCTGTCGGCCCGCGTGGATCGCGCGCTGGAGCATCACAACGCCCTGCGCAAAGGATTGGGCATTGAGGCGGTGGACCGTGACGCCTTGCTGGCCAAACTCTCTGAAATCGCGCCCCAGATCCTGCCTTTCGCCGCACCGGTCTGGAAAGTGCTGAACGAGAAACGCAAAAACGGCAAGCGCATCCTGTTCGAAGGCGCACAAGGCGCGTTGCTGGATATCGACTTTGGCACCTATCCTTTTGTGACCTCCTCAAATGTGATCGCAGGGCAGGCGGCCACCGGCACCGGTATCGGGCCGGGCAGCATCGATTTTGTGCTGGGGATCGTCAAAGCCTATACCACCCGCGTCGGCGAAGGCCCGTTTCCAACCGAACTGGATGATGCGGACGGTCAACGTCTGGGCGAGCGCGGCCATGAATTTGGCACCACCACAGGGCGCAAACGCCGCTGCGGTTGGTTTGATGCCTGTCTGGTGCGCCAGACCTGTGCGACATCTGGTGTGAACGGGATTTCCCTGACCAAACTCGACGTGCTGGACGGCTTTGAAACGCTGAAAATCTGCACCGGTTATGAATTGGACGGTAATCGTCTGGATTATTTGCCCACCGCCGCCGATCAACAAGCCCGTTGCACACCGATCTACGAGGAAATGCCGGGCTGGAGCGAAAGCACCGAAGGCGCGCGCAGCTGGGCCGAACTTCCGGCCAATGCGATTAAATACGTGCGCCGCGTCGAAGAGCTTATCGGCTGCCCGGTTGCGATGCTCTCCACTAGCCCCGAGCGCGAGGACACCATTCTCGTCACCGACCCGTTCGAAGACTGATGGCCCTGCGCTATAAAACCCGCCGCCGGTTGGCGCTTTTGATCCTGCTGGTGGGCCTGCCTGCCTATATCGTCGTGGCGATTTCGGTGGTCAATTGGCTGGAACGCCCCTCCTTGCTGGTGGAATTTTTTGTCTATGTGGTGCTGGGGATCATCTGGGCGATCCCGTTCAAGGCCGTATTCAAAGGCATCGGGCAGGCCGATCCTGATGCACCGCCACAGGATCAGGATCAGCCCTGATTTCAGTTTGACCTAAATATCCCGGGGTTCGGGGCAGCGCCCCGATACATGAAAAAAGGGGAGGCATAATATGCCTCCCCTTTCTTTACTCGTTACAGTCTGAGCGAGTGGTTTCAGAATGTTCGCCAGATGGTTACTCGTGTCCGTATCTTTGTTCGGGGCGGTATTTGCAGGAACTTGCAACGGTAAACTGCCCCCTTTGCACTTTTTGTAGTCGGCCTTCGCGCAGTAATTGCCCGAAAGACTGTAGTTCTTCTTCGCGGCTGAAGCCTTCGGCCTGCTGCGCTTTGGACATAATGCCCATCAGGTGGGGCCGCGAAAACTGCGGACGCCCTTCGACATAGGCGACATAAGCCGCTGCCGCTTCCAAAAGATCGGGCAACTCGGAGGCGCCCAGTTCTTTTGCAAAGTCTTCAAAGCTGGTGCTGTCCGACAGAATGCGTTCGGCTCCGGCCAGCGTGTATGTTTCCAGCGCTACCTCTTCGGTTGGTTGCAGCGCGAGATTGCCCGATACGGCAGTTGTGTCAACCTCAACAGCCGTCATCTGCCCGCGTTTGGGCGAGGGCGTGTCAACGCGCTGTTCGGATACCAGCATCAGTGGCGCAGGGGCCTGCTCGCGGCGCGGGCTGCCGCCGGATGTCGGCTTGCTTGGCTTGACCGCAGCGGCAAGATCCTCGCGATAGGGTTCAGTGTCCTCTTTGGGCTGGCTTTTACCCCCTAGGAATTTGCGATCCGCGACGGTGGCAGCAACGGCGGCTTTCAGATGGGCAAACCCGGACCGGCGACGCGCGCCTTCGCTTTCTTCAAGCTTGCTGTTGGTTTCTTCCAGCAGACGTTCAACCGCTTCATCATGCCCTTCAGAGGCGATAACCGCACGGCGGGGTTTCACCCGTGCAGGCCGTACGGGGCCACGCTCTTCAGCCTCAACATGGGCCAGTTCGGCGGCCAGATCCTCTTCTTCTTCGCGCGACAGTGTGCTGTCATCTTCCAACAGATGCGCGGCGGTTTCGGCAGGCTCTACCTCGGGCGCATCTTCTTCTTCCTCAAGCTCGAGCGGCGTCAGTGTGCCGGCAGCGATGGCGTCTTCCACATCGGCTGTCTTCATCTTGATGACGCGGGCACGGGCACGGGCGGCCGCAGCCATGGCCAAAGTGGGGGCCTCGTCTTCCTCTGCGGTATCGTCCTCTTGGGCATCAAAGACGTCTTCTTCTAGCGCAGTTTCTTCTGCCAGTGCGGCGACTTCGATGCTGTCCTCGGCAGTGTCGATCTCAGCATCAAGAGAAACTGCTTCGTCTTCGACATCGTCAGAGGCGGCGATTTCGGCGTCCCGCTCTTCTTCATCTTCAAAGGAGGTGAACAGCGCAGCGTCATCTTCGTCTTCGTCAAAGGCAACGGTGGATTCTGTGGCCTCTGCTTCGGATGTGTCTTCTTCTTCGGCACCTGTCGTGTCGAAAGAACCGCTCAAGCGGGCTAGCATGGCGTCTTCATCTTCGGCAATTACGTCGTCTTCTGCCTCAGCTTCTGCCTCAACCTCAATCGCCAGCGCTTCATCGCTATCAGTTTCGGCGGTCTCGATTTCGGGCTGATCCAGAAGGGCGTTCAGGATGGCATCGGTGTCATCCTCTGCCTGCGCCTCATCATCTTCATATTCTGCGACGCTGTCTTCGTCGTAAATGGCGTCATCGGCGGCCTCTTCTTCGCCCTGCGCATCCACATCAGAATTGGCCTCTTGTGGGGCTTGCTCGATGTTTTCAAGGGCCGAGAGGGCGTCATATTCCTCATCGTCATAGGCCAGATCGGCATCGTCTGCGGCGGCTGCTTCTGCAAGCTCGGGATCATCAACCGGTGTCGGGTTGGCGATCTCGGCGTCTTGAACGAATTCTTCAGCCAGTTCGCCGACCTGTTCGTCTTCCGCAAACAGACGTTCAGACGCACCGGCCTTATTCTGGGCAACCACGGCGCGGATGCGTTGCAGTTTGGCGGCGATGCTATCGGCATCGACGGCGGCGTCTCCTGCGGCCAGTCCAGCAGAGAGTGGTTTGGCAGCCATCGGTTTGGCAGCCGGGGCAGGGGTGGCTTTGCGTAGCGGGGATGCGTCGGGCTGTGCATCGGGGCTAAAGGCGGCAGGGGCCGGCGTCTTTTGCTCCAGAGCGGCAGGTTCGGACGGACGCAGCACTACATTGTTGTCGGTAATGCGGGCCTCTACCCGGCGGTTTACTTCTTTCTCGGCAATCCGCGCCAGCATCTCTGCATCAGGGGTGGGGGGCTCGGCCCCGAAATAGCGGTCTTCTGAAGAAAGATCCCGAAAATACTCGGCAATCGCTTTCATCGTATCAAAAGAATCGTCAAACCCCTCCAGCGTGCAGGAGAAGGTTCCATAAGAGACTGTTAAAATTTTACTCGCACCAACCATTGGATTGCTCGCTTTCTCTAATTCGGCAACACTGTGTTTACCGGCGCAAAAGGCGCGGAACGGATCGGAACTGGGATAATTCCAGTGTAATTTAAGGGCGATAATGTGAACAGTTCCAATTTTTGCAACATTAATGGCAATAAATCATCAATTGATGCTGATAGCGCAATTGTATTGCTGTTAGGCGGCGCGCCGACACCTCCGGAACGAGTCACCCGCTATCTGCAGACCGCACCACGGCTCTGGGCGGCGGACGGGGGGGCGGCATTGGCGCTTGCGGCGGGGCATGTGCCGGACGCGGTCATCGGGGATATGGATTCGCTTAGCGCGGAAACAATCGCAGCCCTGCCCACCGGGGTGCTGCACCGGGTTGCTGAACAGGACACGACCGATTTCGAAAAGGCGCTGCGGCATATTCAGGCGCCGCTGATACTGGCGCTGGGCTTTACCGGCGGGCGGCTGGATCATGAATTGGCGGTGTTTAACGCAATCGTGCGGCATAGGGGGGCACCGGTCATTCTGATTGGGGATGCGGACATCATATTTCGCGCACCGCGGCGCATGGCCTTGGATTTACCGCTGGATAGCCGTTTGTCGTTGTTTCCAATGGGGCAACTGTCGGGACGATCACGCGGGTTGGCATGGCCGATAGAGGGGATTGATTTTGCGCCGGACGGGCGGATTGGCACCTCTAACCGGGTGACGGGGCCGGTGGATTTGCAGTTTGATGGCGATCAGATGCTGATCATTTTGCCCCTTGCGGCGCTGAATCAGGTGATTGCGCGGCTCTGCGCTGCTGGGACTGCTCTCGCAGAATAATGTAAAGCCCCGCCGACATTGTTACGACAATACCAAGGGCGGCCAGACCGTTGGGCAGGTCTTTAAAGACAAGCCAGCCAATCAGCGTGGCCACGGGGATTTCCAGATATTGCATCGGCGCAAGTGTGGCTGAAGGGGCAAAACGTAAGGACCATGTCATAAACAGATGGGCGATTGTTGCCAGACAGCCCATTAACACAATTAGCAGCACATCACTGCCAGCCATGGTCCACGGGGCCAGCGCAGAGGTGCCCTCTAGCAGGATCACCAAGGGCAAAAGCATTACCACCGCCATGCCGCCAGACAGGGTTTGCAGGGCGATGGCGTCGATTTCCTTGGCAATCCGGCGGGTGACCAGCATGAACAGGGCAAAGAAAACCGCCACCCCCAAGGGCAGCAGCGCCGGCGCGCCGACCTCTGCAAAGCTCGGCTGCACCACCAAAAGCGTGCCGATGAACCCCACCAGACAGGCAATAAGGCGACGGGGGCCAACCTCTTCGCCCAAGACATATTTGCCCAAAAGCAGCATGATAAAGGGCATGACAAAGGCGATGGCGACGGCTTCTGCCAAGGGCAAATAGCGTAGCGACAAAAACATGAAGCTTAGCCCGAGGATATGAAAGAAGGTGCGCAACGCGGTCATGCCCCAGAGCCAAAACCCGACTGGCAGGCGTACCCCCGCCAGCAAAACCAGCGGCAACAACAGGACAAATTGAAAGGCAAACCGCAGGAAAGCCAGTTCAACCACCGCCAGCCGTTCGCCCAATATCTTTGCCAGCGCATCGCCCATCGGGGCAAGCACACAGAATCCGAGCATAAAAAGAATGCCGATCACCGGCCTGTCCTGGGTCATGGCGCGACCCTAGGCTGCGCAGCGGACAAGCGCAATTGCGTCGGTCTTTGATCCAACAGTCAGGGGAGTGAATTAACGGCGCTCGTCCTTGGGGGAGCCCATGACCACATAGGATGTAATGGCGGCCACCTGCGGCAAGGTACCCAGAATATCGGTGTGGAAGGTTTTATAGGCCGCCAGATCCGCGACCTCGACCCGCAGCAGATATTCAATGGTGCCAGTGATGTTATGACATTCGCGAACTTGCGGCGCTCGGGAGATGGCGCGCTCAAAGGCCTCTTGGCTGGCCTTGGCGTGATTATTCAATCCGACCCCGACATAGGCCACAAACCCTGCACCCATCGCCGCCGGATTGAGGGTCGCGCGGTAGCCGGTGATCACCCCGTCGCGCTCCAGCGCCTGAACCCTGCGTAAACAGGCAGACGGCGACAGCCCGACCTTATCAGCCAGATCAAGGTTACTGATCCGGCCATCCCGTGTCAGTTCTTGCAATATTTTCTGACTTATTTGATCAATCTTGCTCATATGTTGCGAATATTTGCGAATTTCGGAGAGAAAAGCAATTTAATACCGGTGTTATTAATGAATAATTGCCGACATGACCTATGAGCTTCTCCTCGCCCTTTGTGGCTTTGCTTTTGTTTCCTCGATCACGCCGGGGCCGAATAACCTGATGCTGATGACCTCGGGGGCCAATTTCGGTTTTGGCCGAAGCGTGCCACATATGCTGGGGGTCGGGATCGGCTTTACCGTCATGATTGCCATGGTCGGGTTTGGCATAGCGCAGATTTTCAACACCTATCCCGTCAGCCACACCATCCTTAAGGTGTTGAGTGTGGCCTATATGCTCTGGCTGGCGTGGAAGATCGCCCATGCCGCCCCGCCGTCAGAAGCGGTGGCCTCAGAAGCGCGCCCTTTGACGTTTTTACAAGCGGCAGGGTTTCAGTGGGTTAACCCCAAAGCCTGGGCGATGGCCCTGACCGCGACGACCGTTTATGCGGGCAGTGGCTCTCCTTTGGCAGTGTTGACCGTGGCGCTGGCCTTTGGTGCGGTGAACATCCCCTGCATCAGCAGCTGGACGGTTCTGGGGCAGCAAATGCGCCGCGTGCTGCGCAATCCGGCGCGGCTGCGACTGTTCAACTGGACAATGGCCCTCTTGCTGATCGCGTCACTTTGGCCGGTGTTGGTAAGCTGAACAACCGTTCAGCAGTTCGGTACATTCACCGCCAACCCCCCGAGCGAGGTTTCCTTGTATTTTTCATGCATATCAGCGCCAGTCTGGCGCATGGTTTCGATGGCGGAGTCCAGCGGGACAAAATGATCTCCGGTGCCGCGCAGCGCCAGCGAGGCCGCAGACACCGCTTTGATACAGCCCAATCCGTTGCGCTCGATACAGGGGATTTGCACCAACCCCTTTATCGGATCGCAAGTCATGCCAAGATGATGCTCCAGCGCGATTTCGGCGGCGTTTTCGACATGCTGGGGCGATCCTCCCATCACCGCACATAACCCCGCCGCCGCCATGGCAGAGGCAGAGCCGACCTCGGCCTGACAGCCGCATTCAGCCCCTGAAATCGAGGCGTTGTGTTTTACCAGACCGCCGATGGCCGCCGCTGTCAGCAGGAATTCGGGGATGCGTGTGCGTGTCGCCCCCGGTACGTGATCCAGCCAATAGCGGATGGTTGCCGGTAACACCCCGGCCGCCCCGTTGGTCGGCGCGGTCACTACCTGCCCCCCGGCGGCGTTCTCTTCGTTGACCGCCATGGCATAGGCGCTCATCCAGTCGTTGATGGTATGGGGAGGCGAGAGATTCAGCCCCCGTTCCGCAAGAAGTGCATCATGAATGGATTTGGCGCGGCGCTTGACGTTCAGCCCACCGGGCAGAATGCCTTCGGAGGTCAGGCCACGGGTGATGCAGTCGTTCATGACCGCCCAAAGACGGGCAATGCCATTATCCAGTTCTTCGGCGCTGATACGGGACAGTTCATTGGCGCGTTTCAGCGCGGCAATGGATTTGCCGGTGTCACGGCACATCTGCAGCATTTCATTGGCCGATTTGAACGGGTAGGGGACAGGGGCACCGTCATCGGTATCTTTGCCTGCAGCCAGCTCGGCTTCGGTCATCACAAAACCCCCGCCGACCGAATAATAGGTTTCTTGAAGAATAACGTCACCTTGGGCGTCCGTGGCCATCAGGATCATCCCGTTGGCATGACCGGGCAGTGGTGCACCATAGTCAAAGGTCAGATCTTGATCCGGTACAAACTGCAGGGGCGTTAGCCCGTCGGGATACACCCTCCCTTCGGCTTTGATGCGCGCAAGGGTGACCTCTGCCGCCTTGGCGTCATAGGTCGCAGGTTCAAACCCCGCCAGACCAAGGATGGTGGCGCGATCGGTGGCATGACCGACACCGGTAAAGGCCAAGGACCCATGCAAAGAGGCGCGCAAGCCGTGGGCCTGAAACGGGCTTTGGCGCAGCAGGTCCAAAAAGGCTGCCGCTGCCACCATCGGCCCCATCGTATGCGATGAAGACGGACCAACCCCGACTTTGAACATATCAAAAACTGACAGAAACATGCACATTCCCCATTGATGTATCGGCAGCCTAACCTGCTCGCCGCCCCATCTATATGCGCAAAGCGACGGCTTTCAGCAATTCTCGTCAAAGCCGGTGTTTGGGCATCGATTTCGCCCCCTCCGCCCAGCCAGATTCAGCGCGTCAGTGGTCCGCTTCTTCCTGCGCCTGTCGTATTCTTGGCAAAAACCAGGGTAAAGGCGCAAAACCGGCCTGAACAAAGGGGCAATTTCGCTAATTCTTACTCGCAGCCAAGCGATTGGCTCCTTATAAGGTCAAGGACACATTCAAGGAGTCGCTGCGATGACCAACAACCTCTCCCCGATTGATAAGGCCAAATTCGTGGCGGCGAAGCGGGCAACTGATTTTGTCGAGGACGGGATGCGGGTTGGTCTGGGCACTGGCTCGACGGCGGCATGGCTGGTGCGTTGTCTGGGGGATCTTATCGAAAAAGAGGGGCTGCGGATTACCGGTGTGCCCACCTCATCGCGCACCGCTGATCTGGCCCGCGAGGTCGGGATCAAAGTGGTGTCGCTGGACGAAGCAAAATGGCTCGACATCACCATCGACGGGGCCGATGAATATGACGGCAACCTGAACCTGATCAAAGGCGGCGGCGGTGCCTTGTTACAAGAAAAGATCGTCGCCACGGCGAGTGACCAAATGGTAGTGATTGCCGATATCTCCAAACAGGTTGATACGCTGGGTGCCTTTCCCTTGCCGGTGGAGGTGGTGCCCTTTGGCTGGCAGACCACCAAAGCGCTGGTCGAGGAAACCCTGGTCGGGCTGGATGTGCTGGGCCAAACCACAACGCTGCGGCTGAATGGGGACACGCCCTATATCACCGATGAGGGCAACTACATCGTTGATCTGCATCTAAAACGCATCGGCAATCCGCGGCAGATGTCATTGGTGATCAACCAGATCCCCGGTGTGGTGGAAAACGGATTGTTTATCGACATTTGTGACGCGGTTGTGATCGGCTTTGGGGATGGCAAAGTCGAGGTGCGCGACATAAATGCAGGCACAATCGAAGAGGATCATCTGGATTTCATCGACGATGAAAACATGTTCTCTGATTTGTAATTTGCGCGGGTAAGGAAAACGAATGACCTTCGACTATGATCTATTTGTTATTGGTGGTGGCTCTGGCGGTGTGCGGGCTGCGCGTCTGGCCTCAAGCGAGGCAGGCGCCAAAGTGGCCCTAGCCGAGGAATACCGTTTGGGCGGCACCTGTGTCATTCGGGGGTGTGTGCCGAAGAAACTGATGGTTTTTGCTTCCAGCTATAAAGAGCAATTCGAAGATGCGCGCGCCTATGGCTGGGACGTTCAGGAAGGCGCTCATGACTGGGATACCTTTCATCCGAAACTGCGCGCCGAGCTGGACCGGCTCGAGAAAATCTATGGCAATGTGCTGTCCAACGCGGGTGTCGAGGTTTTTAATGCCCGCGCCACCCTGAAGGACGCCCATACCGTAAGCCTGTCCACGGGTGAAACCGTCACGGCCAAGCATATCCTGATTGCCACCGGCGGTACCCCGTTCAAGCCCGAGATGCCGGGGATCGAACATACCATTACCTCTAACGAGATTTTCCTCTGGGATGCGATGCCAAAATCCGTGCTGATCGTTGGCGGCGGGTTTATTGCCTGTGAATTTGCCTGCATCCTGAATGGTCTGGGCCTTGAGGTAACGCAATTCTATCGCGGCGCACAGGTGTTGCGCGGCTTTGATGATGAGGCCCGCGGCCATGTCGCCGAAGAGATGAAGACCGGAGGCGTTAATCTGCATGTGGGCACCGATGTGCTGGCGATCGAAAAGCGCGACGCCGGCATCTGGGTCAAGGACAGCAACGGCGGTGAGCGCTGCTATGATCAGGTGATCTATGCCACGGGCCGTACGCCGAATTCTACCGGTTTGGGCCTGGAGGCGCTGGGCGTTGAACTTGGGCGCAACGGCAATATTGTCGTGGATGACTATTCGCAGACATCAGTGCCGTCGATCTATGCCGTTGGTGATGTCACCGACCGGATCAACCTGACCCCTGTGGCGATCCGCGAAGGGGCGGCTTTTGTCGAAACCGTTTTCCACGGACGCCCAACCAAACCCGATCACGAACTGGTGGCCAGCGCTGTATTCACCCAGCCCGAACTGGGCACCGTCGGCCTGTCTGAAGAGGCCGCCGCAGAGCAGGAACCGATCGAGGTTTATGCGGCTTCTTTCCGCCCCATGCAGTCGTTGTTTGCAGGTCGTGACAACCGTGTGTTAATGAAGCTGATTGTCAGCCAAGAGAGCCGCAAGGTTTTGGGGTGTCACATCGTCGCCCCGCAGGCTGGCGAGATGATCCAACTGGCAGCCGTTGCGATCAAGATGGGCGCAACAAAAGAAGATTTTGACCGCACTGTAGCGGTACATCCGACCATGTCCGAGGAGCTGGTCACAATGAAAACACCGACACGCACGGCTTGATTTCCGCGCGTTCGGGCACATTTATGGCACAGACTTCGTGTCAAACACTTGAGGTAAGGACCTTTAATGGCTGGAAATAACGGCGGACCCTGGGGGGGAAGCGGCAACAACAGTGGAAATGGTGGCGGCGATGACAATCGTGGCAACAATGACCCTGGACGTCGCCCCGGACAGAACGATCCGCAGATACCTGACGTAGATGAACTTGTAAAAAAGGGCCAAGAGCAACTTCGGGTGCTGCTTGGTGGGGGCGGTGGCAAAAGCGGCCGGCCCAATGGCACCGGCGGTGGCGAAGGCCCCAAACTGACCCGCGGCACCATCGGCTTGATCGCCGTGGCAGCACTGGGTTTGTGGGGCTATGCGTCGTTTTATACGGTTCCGGCGCAATCCAAATCCGTCGAATTGTTCCTTGGTAAATACTCGGCGACGGGTGAACCGGGTCTGAACTTTGCACCTTGGCCCTTGGTCTCTGCCGAAGTGATCCCCGTAAGTGTCGAGCAAACCGAAGAAATCGGTGCTGGTTCACGGGGTGCTGATAGCGGCTTGATGCTGACCGGTGATGAAAACATCGTCGATATCGATTTCCAGGTTGTTTGGAACATCAATGATCCGGCCAAATACCTGTTTAACCTGCGCGATCCACAGCAGACCATTCAGGCGGTGTCTGAATCGGCTATGCGCGAGATCATTGCCCAGTCGGAACTGGCACCGATCCTGAACCGGGATCGTGGGATCATTGCTGACAATCTGAAACAGCTGACTCAAAGCACGTTGGACAGTTATGATTCTGGCGTAAACATCATTCGGGTCAACTTTGATGGTGCCGATCCGCCCGAGCCGGTTAAGGATGCCTTCCGTGACGTGCAATCTGCAGGTCAGGAACGCGACAGGCTTGAGAAACAAGCTGATGCCTATGCCAACCGCGTTGTCGCGGGCGCGCGTGGTGAAGCTGCACAGGTTCTGGAAGAGGCCGAAGGCTATCGTGCCCGCGTTGTGAACGAGGCTGAAGGTGAAGCCAGCCGCTTTACAGCGGTTCTGACAGAATATGCCAAAGCCCCTGAAGTGACGCGCAAACGTCTGTATCTGGAAACCATGGAAGAAGTGCTTGGACGCGTCGACAAGGTTATTCTGGACGATAATGGCGAAGGCGGGAGCGGTGTTGTACCCTATCTGCCGCTTAACGAATTGCGACGATCGACAGATGGAGGGTCAAACTAATGCGTAAATCTACCTTTTTGATCCCTGTTGCCATTGTTATCGTGGCTGCGCTCTTGTCGTCGATCTTTATCGTGGACGAGCGCGAAAAAGGTCTTGTCCTGCAATTCGGCCGTGTGGTCGATGTCAAAGAAGACCCGGGGCTTTCGTTCAAAATTCCCCTGATTCAGGAAGTGGTCAAATATGATGACCGAATTCTGAGCCGCGAAGTCGGCCCGCTGGAGGTTACACCTCTGGATGACCGTCGTCTGGTTGTTGACGCCTTCGCACGTTACCGGATTGCCGATGTGCGCCAGTTCCGCGAAGCTGTTGGTGTCGGAGGTATTCCGGCCGCTGAATCGCGACTGGATTCTATCTTGCGCGCTGAAACCCGCGAAGTACTGGGTTCGGTGAGCAGCAATGACATCCTGTCGTCGGATCGGGCGACGCTGATGCTGCGCATTCGCAACTCGGCAATTTCCGAGGCCCGCGCTCTGGGTCTGGAAGTCATCGATGTGCGGTTGAAACGGACCGATCTGCCACAAGCCAACCTTGAAGCCACTTTCAACCGGATGCGCGCAGAGCGGGAACGGGAAGCAGCAGACGAGATCGCGCGTGGTGAAGAAGCCGCGCAGCGTATTCGGGCGCAAGCCGACCGGACCGTGGTCGAGCTGGTATCCGATGCGCAGCGTCAAAGCGAGATCGTTCGCGGTGAAGCTGATGCCGAGCGTAACGGCATCTTTGCACTGGCCTATGGCGCAGATCGGGAGTTCTTTGACTTCTACCGTTCGCTCGAAGCTTACCAGCGCGCCTTCCAGTCGGGTAATTCCTCGGTGGTGATGTCGCCGGATGGTGATTTCTTCGACTATTTCAAAACGGATGGTAGCAATTGATTGATACCATCTTACTGGCCCTCGGGCTTGTTTTGATCCTAGAGGGGCTGGTGTTTGCACTGGCCCCTTCGCGTTTGGATGAGATCATCAAGCTGATCGCCCAAACCCCCCGTGACACCCGCCGCTTGATCGGCCTTCTGGCGGTGACAATCGGTGTAATCCTGCTGAGCCTCAGGTAGGAAATCTAACCCGCCTTATAGTTGCGAATGGGTCACGAGCCCCCCTCTGCAACATTGAAGGGCTTGTCTGACGCTGCCTTCTGCCGCAATTTGAATAAAACAAGACTAAAAAAACGAATAAATATTGAGGCAGACATGGTACGCGAGAAGGGTCGCGATAGGGTCACTTTGGTGACCTCTATGCGCAATGAGGGTTTGTTTCTAGTTGAATGGGTCGCCTATCACCGCCAGCTTGGCTTTCGGGATATTCTGGTTTTTTCGGAAAACAGCGACGATAGCACCTGCGCTTTGCTGGACCGGTTGGATGCTTTGGGGCATGTCACCCATATCGCCGCGACAGAACCAGCGGACAAATCCCATAGCCTGCAACAACAAGGGCTGGATCATCCCAAGGTGCAGGATGCGGATTGGATGCTCTGGATTGAGCCGGACCAATACCTGAATCTGGACGCTAAGTATCGCGACATTCAGGCCCTGATCGCCGATGTCGGCGAAGCAGATGCCATCCTTTTGATGCGTCGCCTTTATGGAAATTGTTTTATCCAGCGCTGGACCGGCGGCAGCGTGCTGAAACAGTTCCTGCGCACGCAAAGCCGTCTGATCCCCCGCCTTGCCGAGCATAAACCGCTGTTTCGTGTCGACCGTTTTACCGCACTTCAGGGCGATCTGCCCCGTGATCCACGTGAGGTGCCCCCTGTGATCAAAACCACCGAGGGCATCGAAATTGATCCGGCGGCTCTAGAAGTTGAAAACGCCACCAGTTTCAACCTGACCGAAGCGCAGCTTAGTTTTGAAAACGCCTGTCTGAATCAATATGCGGTGAAATCGGATGATCTTTATCTGTGTAAAACCGCCGAAGAGACCCATCTGCAAGAAGATCGCATGACGGATTATCTGACGGCCCATAAGTACCGACGTTTGAACCAGAACAAACTGACCGAACTGTCCATTCTGGCCCGATTGCAGGGCATGGAAGCGCATATTTCGGAAATCCGGTTGGATGCCGATATCAGTCGTCTCGAAGAAGAGAGCTTTGACTGGTTCACTGCGCGACGTCGCCAGCTTTTGCATTCAAAGGGCGACATTGACGGGGGGCAGGATAGACCAGAGGCCAATCTTGAGTATTTGCCGGTCATTCAGTTCAGCCGCGCCAGCTAAGGCCCCAGAATTATAATTCAGTCGCCTGCGACGTAGTTTGTTCGGGGGCGGGTGTTACTCTTTTATCACGTCTATGTGAAAAAAAGCGACGTCGCGTAGTGTTGTATTGCTGCCAAAAGGAACGACATACTTGCACAAGGATTTGACGACGCATCGGCGTTGTCCTCTTTGAAAAGGAGTAAAAAGTGTCTTCACTTCATTCCACGTATCCGCGTGATGCACAGGTTGTGCCCTCACCGGTTGTGACATTGCCCCGCCAGCTTTGGCTTTTTGTTCTGGGGGTGGCGCTGGTTCTGGCGCAAACCCTGTCGGCACAGGCCAAAGGCGCGCCCGACAGCTTTGCCGATCTGGCAGAAGAGATCAGCCCCGCCGTTGTTAACATCACCACCTCCACCACCGTTGCGGCTTCGGCCGGACCGGGGCCGATTGTGCCCGAAGGCTCCCCGTTTGAGGATTTCTTCCGTGAATTCGGTGAGCGTGGTGATAATCAACAACGGCCCCGCCGCAGTCAGGCGCTTGGTTCCGGTTTCGTGATCTCTGCGGACGGGTTCATCGTCACCAACAACCACGTGATCGAGGGTGCGGATGAAATTCTGATCGAGTTTTTCGAAGGCGGCGAGCTGCCTGCCAAAGTCATCGGCACCGACCCCAATACAGATATTGCCCTGCTGAAAGTCGAAAGCGATGATCCTCTGGATTTTGTCAGCTTTGGCGATAGCGATGTGGCGCGTGTGGGCGATTGGGTCATGGCGATGGGCAATCCGCTGGGGCAGGGTTTCTCTGTTTCTGCTGGGATTGTATCAGCCCGCAACCGTGAACTTTCGGGCACCTATGACGACTACATCCAAACAGATGCAGCGATCAATCGAGGCAACTCCGGCGGACCTTTGTTCAATATGGACGGCGAAGTGATCGGCGTGAACACAGCAATTCTGTCGCCCAATGGCGGCTCTATCGGGATCGGCTTTGCCATGTCCTCTGCCGTGGTTGAACGCGTCGTCGCGCAACTGCAGGAATTCGGCGAAACCCGTCGTGGTTGGTTGGGTGTGCGCATTCAGGACGTGACCGAAGATGTTGCCGAAGCCTTGGGGCTGGATAAACCGGTTGGCGCTTTGATCACGGATGTACCCGAAGGCCCTGCGGCTGAGGCCGGCCTGAACGCCGGTGACGTGATCCTGTCCTTTGATGGAAACAAGGTCGATGACACCCGCGAGTTGGTGCGCGAAGTCGGCAATACCGCCGTGGGCAAAGCCGTTGACGTGATGGTCTATCGCGAAGGCGAAGAAGTGTCCCTCTCGGTCACGCTGGGCCGTCGGGAAACTGCCGAAGGCACCATTCCCGCCTCTGCCCCAGCGGATGAGCCTATCGAGGAAGAAATCCTTGGTTTGACCCTGTCAGAAATGACCGATGAGCTGCGCGAGCAGCTTGAACTGGGCAGCGGGATCAAGGGGCTGGTGGTCACCGATGTGGACGAAACTGCCGAAGCCTTTGAAAAAGGTCTGCGGGCAGGGGATGTCATCACCGAGGCCGGACAGCAGAAAATCGCCAGCGTCGATGATCTGAACGAGCGTATCGCCGAAGCCGAAGATGCGGGTCGCAAATCCTTGCTGCTTTTGGTGCGCCGCGCCGGTGATCCACGCTTTGTGGCGCTGTCACTGGAATAAGCGCTTTCCATCCTACGAAAGAAAAGAGCGCCCTTTGAGGCGCTCTTTTTGTGTGGAGCCAACTAAAAGCAGGCGGGCATGGTTGTGATCTACCCGCAGCAGGGGGCCTATCGTTTAGGTATAGGCGCCAGCGGAATAGGTTAGCTCATAGCTATGGCTGTAGAGTTCAAAGACGATCCCAAAGGGGTCTTCGACGTAAACCATGCGATACGGTTTTTCATCGGGAAAATATTCCCTGACCGGCATGCGTTGCTTGCCGCCTGCGGCGACGATTTTGGCAAGCAGATCCTCGAGGTTTGGATCCTGAATGGCAAAATGGAATGTACCGTGCTGGCGGTAATCCAGATTATCTTTGGGGGCATGGTTGCCTTCAAATTCGAACAGTTCAAAGCCGATACGGTCGGCGGTTGCCAAATGGGCAATGCGGATTTTACCCCAACCTTTGCCAAAGACATCGCTACACATCTGCCCGATATCGCTGTCGTCTTCGATAATTTCTGTTGGGTTCATAATGACATAGAAGCCCATGATATCGCGGTAGAATTCCACGGCCTTGTCTAGGTTGGGAACCGAGAGGCCAATATGAGAGAAGCTGCGGGGAGTAGGTAGCATAGCGTTTCCTTTCGTTTTGTTAGCCTAAAGGTAGCGTTTCGTTGGTCTTTTTGGAAATTATTGATATGTATATTTATGATAACGTATCGGAATGATTTATGCTGAACGCCACTTGGCTTGAAACCTTTACGACACTTTGTGAAACCGGCCATTTCACACGGTCGGCAGAAGCCTTGGGAATGACCCAACCCGGCGTCTCTCAACATCTTCGCAAACTCGAAGCGCAGGTCGGGGTGCCGTTGATTGTACAGGACGGAAAGTCCTTCACGCCAACCCCCGCAGGCGAAGCGGTGTTAAAAGTCGGGCAGGCGCGTCGGGCGCAAGAGCGGGCTCTGAAAGAAATGTTGCAACGCGATAATCCTGATGTCGGAGAGGTCAGGATTGGATGTTCCGGCAGCTTTGCCATGTGGTTTTATCCGATTCTTTTGCGCCGACTGCGAGATGCGCCCGAGCTGACTCTGCGGCTGACTGCATCACCGCAAGGCAATATCCTGCGAGACGTACTCGGCGGAGCCTTGGATCTGGGAATTGTGGCAGGCAAGCCCGTACATTATCAGCTGGAAACCCAGTTCCTGATGCGCGAGGAACTGTGCCTCGTGGTGCCAAAGTCCCAACAAACCGACACCCAGACGCTAGAAGCGCTGAATACATTGGGATTTGTCGGACATCCGGATGGCAATGAATATGCAGAAGCGCTGTTGGGCCCTAATTTTCCCGCCGCGTATCAAGGAGCAGAGCGGCTACGGGTTCGAACTTCAGTCAATCAGATCGGGCAGATTTTGACTCCTGTTGCCGAAGGGGTGGGATATAGCATTCTTCCAAAATCGAGTGTGGATGCTTTTGCGCGGCGACAGGAGGTGCGAATTGTTGATCTTGCTCAGAAGCATCACCACGATCTTTGGCTGATGTATCGTCGTGGGCGGGATAAATTCGCGCGCATTGCCTCAGTGATTGATCTCATCGACCGCCATGTCCTGCCTGTGGGCTGAGTCCAGCTAGACTGGCCTTAGGCCATGTTATTGCTCAATCTTCGGGGCTGTTTTCAACCGCTTCCTCGGGCGTGGTCGGATTGTCTGTACCCGCGACTGCCGGTTTTAGCGTTGCCTCGGTCTGTTTTACCTTCGGACGCCCATAGGCCGCCACACCCAATTGCTTTGCCGCCGCCAGCGACAGCATTTCGCTCTCTAGCCCGCGTTGGGTTTGGTAGTCTTTGATGGCGGTGCGGGTCTCAGCGTTCATTTCGCCGGTGATGGTGCCCTTGTAATAGCCGCGTACAGTCAGGGCGCGTTGCAGGGTGGCAGTATAGGCCTGATCGATGAACTCGGGGCAGGTGGTCTGAAACCAGGCTTCGGCCCGCATGCGCAGGATGTCCTGTTTGGTTTCAGTGCCATAGACCGCACGGGTCAGCAGCGTGTCGTCATCATCATAGGTCGCAGGCTGGATCAGCACTTGATTGGTCACGGTCTGGATGATCGCCGGTTGGGTATCCTGCGCCCAGCACGAGTCTTCTTGTTGCTTTTCGCTCGGGGCTTCCAATTGCGTCGGGATCAGCCCGTCTTTGTCCAGGCTGGCCACTTCAGGGGTTTGGCGTTGCGGATCAATACAGCCCGCAAGCAGCAGGCAAAGGGCAAGGGCTGACAAGGGGAGGCGGGGCAGGGGCAAAAGGGGTTCCATTCGTCGGGTAAGGTCAGGGGGGGCAGCTCAGGTGTCGGGGCTAGGGTTTCATCCAGTCCAGCAGCGGCACCGGCGCGTCAGTGGGGGTGATGCCATGGCGTTGGCAGATCATGTCGATATAGCCCCCAGCTGGCGGCAGGCCGTTGAAATACTGGGCAAGCACTTTGCGTGTCACCCCGAAAAGATGCACCGAGTAACAGCCGGCGGGTTCTATGGTCTCTGGCGTATATTCGGAGCGCCACAACTGTTTCAGATCATTTTTCATCAGCGGATAAAAGGCCTGTTGGGGCAGGGCGTGACGGGATTCATCATTCTGCTTCAGAAAATAGCTTAACCCCTTTGGCCCCGTAACCCCCCAGGGCAGATCGGCAATTGTCCATGTTTTGCCCTCTGCCAGTGCTTTGGCCCGCACTGCGCGGTATTCTGACCCGCGCCACGGGATCAGCGGGTTCGGGGTGGTCAGAAAACCAAGCAGCGCGCTTAGGCTGGGGCTGTCGGGCGGCAGACCCAGAACGCCGGTCAGGATACGACCGCGTCCGTTGTCGCCAAAGATATGGCGGGTTTCCATGTCCAGAGGGCGGCAACAATAGGCGTCCATATCAACCCAGATAAACCCGTGATCGCGGATCAGATACAGCCGCAGCAGATCGGAATAGACCGCGACGCGGGTGCGGTCATTATCGGTTATGTCAAAGGGTGGTGGGCAGAGCGCCGCAGCATCCCGCACGGTGACCTCTGTCGGGATATTGCCGACCGGACCGATGGTATAAAGCGTCACCGCATGTCCGGCATCCAGATAGGAGCGCAGAACCAGCTGCTCTACAAAGGACAGGTCCGATCCTGTCCAGAAACTTGCAATGGGGGGGCGTGTGGTCATCCTGCGTCGCCTCTGCCTTTTTTGGGGCAGTGTAGCGGGCATTGGCAGGGCTGGGAATGATTACTTGGCGGCCGTTTGCGGATCCTCGGGGTGCAAAAGCGTATCCAGCATTGCAGATATATCCTCCACCCGATCTGCCACCACATGCACCACGCCATTATCGCGCTGAATGCGTCCGGTGACGCGCAGCAGCCGACCGGCGATCACCGCGCGGCGGTCGCGCTCATAGATCTTGCGCCAGACCACAATATTAGAGATGCCTGTCTCATCCTCCAGTGTCAGAAAAATAACCCCGTTGGCCGTGCCGGGGCGTTGGCGCACAATCACCAGACCGGCCACGCAGACCAAAGCGCCGTTGGGCGGATCGTTCAGCCGCTCGTGGGGCAGGCAGGCCGGTGGTCTGGGCCAAGTGTCATAGGGGGCATAATGCATGAGAACAAAAATAGAACATTCGCCATAGAATGCAAGTGCGGTGTGTTTTCAGTGCAATTGCCTCTGGCAACAGCGAGGCAGCACGACTAATTGAGCAGGGACTGATACAGAATGGGACTGTGAAATGGCGAAGATTACCTATGTAGAGCACAACGGCACCAGCCATGAGGTAGAGGTGGCCAACGGGCTGACCGTGATGGAGGGTGCGCGGGATAACAACATTCCCGGTATCGAGGCCGACTGTGGTGGCGCCTGTGCTTGCTCGACCTGCCACGTTTATGTGGATGCGGCATGGGCCGAAAAAATCCCTGCCAAAGACGCCATGGAAGAAGACATGCTGGATTTCGCCTATGAGCCCGATCCGGCCCTGTCGCGTCTGACCTGCCAGATCAAAGTTACGGATGATCTGGATGGTCTTGTGGTCAAAATGCCCGAAAAGCAAATCTGATGGCGGCGCGGGCACAGCGGCGAGGGTGGCGGTTTTTGCAGCCGGTTCTATGCTGTGCCGTGCTGGCGATTTTATCGACAGCAAGCGGCGGAATGGCGTTGGCGCAATCCGCGATTGTTGCGGCGCGCTATGACGATCCGACCACGCGCTATGCCCATGGCGTGCTCGGCGATGACATCGAATATGGCGCGCTGGTGTTGGAACTGGCCGATGGCAACCGCCACCGCCTGACGCTGCCCGAGGTACGCGTGTTTGAAGACATCGCCCCCCGTCTGGCGGATCTGGACGGGGATGATCTGCCCGAAGTCATCACCGTTGAAAGCCACCAGAAGCGCGGGGCCCGGCTGGCAATTTACAACGCTGACGGGCTGATCACGGCGACCCCCTATATTGGCACTGCCAATCGGTGGTTGGCGCCCATCGGGGCGGCAGATCTGGACGGGGACGGCTGGGTTGAAATCGCCTATATTGACCGCCCCCATCTGGCAAAAACGCTGCGGATCTGGCGCTATGAACAGGCGAGGCTTACTGAGGTGGGCACGCTAAAAGGTCTGAGCAATCATCGCATCGGCGAAGACTTTATCACCGGCGGTGTCCGGCGCTGTGCGGGTGCCCCGCCAGAGCTGATCACCGCTTCGGGTGATTGGCGGCGCATTGTCGCCACCGGTTTTCAGAATGGGCAACCATCCCCCCGTGATCTGGGACCATTTGAGGGGCAGGCCTCTGTAAAAGCTGCCCTTGCTTGTTAGCGGGGACTTTCCGTGTCCGGCGCGGGCGAGGTGGGTTTTCCAATGGCGGCCATCACCGACATATCCTGACCCTTGGCGCGCACCAGCTTTGACGGCGCTTCACCAGCGTGCAGGGCCTTCAGGTCTGACAGGATCATCGCCCCCACCGGATGCCGTCCGTTTTTGATCGCCGCCCCCCGATGCGGAGAGAGGATCAGGTTCGGGTTCAGCCGCATCTGGGCTTTTTTATCCACGGGCTCTTGCGGAAAAACATCAATCGCGGCGCGAATCCGGCCAAAAGCGGTATCGCGCAGAAGGGCATCAAAATCCACCAGATGCGCGCGGCTGATCAGGATCAACAGGCTGCCATCGGCCATGCGCGACAATTCCCGCGCATTGATCATTTTTTCGTTTTCGGCAGTTGGCGGGGCGGTCACAATCACGCATTTGCTTTGGCTTAACACATCTGCAAGAGACACAACCTCGATGCCTTCAAGCTTGGCTTTTTCTGCCCTTAGTTTTGGATCATAGGCCCGCACCACCGGATTAAACGGGCGCAGAAGACGCAGTATCTCACATCCCAACGCCCCGAAACCGACAAAACCGATATCCGCATCGAACAGACTGAAATCGCGTTGCGGATGATCGGCCCGCCAGCTTTCGCGGTCATTGCGGAACAATTCATGCTCTGCCACCAGCCCGCGCGCGCCCGAGAGCGCCATCGCCAGAACCATTTCGGCCATGGCGCGGTTATATCCGGGAGCCGATGACAGGACCTCGACATCGCGCGCTGCACAGGCGGCGTAGTCGATACCTTCGGGGAATTCGCCCGTTACCTCGATGACGGCCTTTAACTGCGGGGCCATATCCAATGTTGCCTGTGTGATCTGTGGTGCCGCCGAGATCAGCGCAACCGTTTCGGGTAGGGCGGCGGCCATTACATCCGCAGGGATTGGTTCATCCTTGCCCCAGACGACCTCAAACTCGGCGCGTAGTGCCCCGAGATCGTCATCAGAAAACAGATCGGAAACGCTTTGCCCGTAGGTATCCAGAATGATCACAGGTTTGCTCATTGAGTCCTCCTGTCTTAACCATGGCGGCGCATTCGAGCTAGGACAAGGCGAATATACGGCAACAATGGGAGAATGAAGAGAAAAAACCTGTGATTTATCGGTTCAACCCGGATCGGGGTCAAGGCCGTGCCATTAGACAGACGCATGGCCCCGCAGGCGCAATACAAGCGGGAACATCAACAGAACCAACAGGGCGGCAAAGAGGAATGGCGTGCCCGGAAAATACCGCCCTTCTGCATCTACTGAGGCCTGAAACAGGCTGGTCATCACAATCGGCGCGGCAATGGCGGCAACCGAAGACAAAGACGCAATCACCCCCTGCACAAGGCCTTGGCGATCCTCATCCACCTGATTGGAGGCCATCGCCGTCATCAAGGCAGGCACAAGGTCCGACAGGGCGGCCAATAAAAGAAACACAACCAACGCTGTGACAGAGCCGGTAAAGCCAAAGCCGATCATCCCGATCAGGGCCGACGTCATGCCCAGCAACAGGGTTCGGAAATCCCCGAAGAAGCGGATCAGCACCGGCATCAACCCGCCCTGCACAAGGGCCAGCAACACGCCATAGGCGGCAAGGGACAGGCCAATATAAAGCGTCGGCCAATCAAAGACCTCGCGGGTCCAAAAGGCCCATAGGGTCGGGTAGACCATATTGGCAAATTCAAAGATCAGGATACAGATCAGCGGCACCGCGAGGCCGGGCATGCGAAAGGCATCATAGATCGATTTAAACGGGTTCAGGTCTCGTTTCCCGAAGGGGCGGCGTTTCTCGGGCTTCAGGCTTTCCGGCAGCACAAAATAGCCGAACAAGGCGTTACCGGCAGAAAGAAAGGCAGCGATCCAGAACGGGGCGGAAAGGCTGATTTCGGCGGCAATCCCGCCAATGGCTGGTCCCAAAACAAAGCCGATGCCAAAGGCAGCGCCGATCAACCCGAAATTGCGGGCTTTTTCGGCAGGTTTCGATATATCGGCGATATAGGCGGTGGCGGTGATATAGGTCGCCCCTGCCAATCCGGCCAGCGTGCGCCCCAAAAGCAAAAGCCAGAAGTTCCCCGCCAGCGCCATGATGACGTAATCCAGCGCCAGCATGACAAGGGCGGCAATCAGTATCGGTCTGCGCCCGACGGCATCGGACAGGCTACCGACAATCGGGCCGCATAAAAACAGCGCTCCCGCATAGGCGGCCATCAAAATCCCGCCCCAGAATGCCCCTTGTCCGGTATCGCCCGCACCCACGCGGGCCATCAAATCGGGCATGATCGGAAAGACGATCCCGATTCCGATGGCATCGATCATCAAGGTGATCAGGATAAAAACGATAGCGCGGTCTTTGAACATGGCCCGTTATCGGCGGGGCAGTTCAACAAGGCAAGGGAAAGAGCAAGGTGCACGGGATTGGATCGAGTTTTTACAGGCAACCGGCGCCGGGCCGGCACACACGCTGTAGCAGCACAAAAAAAGGGGCCCGAAGGCCCCTTTTTCTTTAGTCTTCCATGGCTTCCAGCTCATCGATCATACTGGAAATCATCGACAGGCCCTTGTCCCAGAATTTCGGGTCAGACGCATCCAGACCAAAGGGCGCCAGCAGTTCGCTGTGATGTTTGGAACCGCCTGCCTTGAGCATGTCGAAATACTTCTCTTGGAAATCGGCATCGCCTTCTTGGTAGACCGCATAAAGCGCGTTCACCAGACCGTCGCCAAAGGCATAGGCATAAACATAGAATGGGGAATGCACAAAATGCGGGATATAGGCCCAGAAGCTTTCGTACCCTTCCATATAGTCAAACACCGGCCCAAGGCTTTCGGCCTGAACGCTCATCCAGAGGGCGTTGATATCATCCGGCGTTAGCTCGCCCTCGGCGCGGGCGGCGTGGAGTTTGCATTCGAAATCATAGAACGCGATCTGGCGCACGACGGTGTTGATCATGTCCTCAACCTTGCCCGCCAGCATGGTTTTGCGCTCTTCCTTGGTTTTCGCTCCGTCCAGCATTTTGCGGAAAGTGAGCATTTCGCCAAAGACAGAAGCGGTTTCGGCCAATGTCAGCGGGGTCGAAGCCAACAGCTCTCCCTGTTCGGCTGCCAGCACCTGGTGCACGCCATGGCCCAACTCATGAGCCAAAGTCATCACGTCGCGCGGTTTTCCCATGTAGTTCAGCATCACATAGGGGTGCACATTGGTGACCGTGGGATGAGCAAAAGCGCCTGGGGCCTTGCCGGGTTTCACGGCTGCATCGATCCAGCCTTCGGTGAAAAACGGTTTGGCCAGTTCGGCCATGCGCGGATCAAAATCGCCATAGGCCTCTAGCACCACATTTTTGGCGTCTTCCCAATCTACGGTTTTGGTATCTTCGACGGGCAGGGGGGCATTGCGGTCCCAGACTTCCATGGTGTCCAGCCCCAGCCATTTCGCTTTCAGCGCATAATAGCGGTGCGAGAGTTTGGGATAGGCAGCGACAACAGCATCGCGCAGGGCTTCGACCACTTCGGGTTCAACGTGGTTGGCCAAATGACGCCCTGCTTGCGGGCTTGGCATCTTGCGCCAGCGGTCTTCGATCTCTTTCTCTTTGGCCAGAGTATTGTGCACACGGGCAAAGGTTTTGATGTTCTCGCCCAGCACCTCTGCCACGGCGCGCGCGGCGGCCTCGCGTTTGCTACGGTCCTGATCGGTCAGGAAATTCAGGGTGGATTCAAGGTTCAGGCTTTCGCCATCGACCTCAAACATCAGCCCTGCAATGGTTTCGTCAAACAGACGGTTCCATGCCGCAGCCCCGACGGTGGATTGATCATGGAGGAAATGCTCCAGCTCGTCAGACAGCTGATGCGGCTTCATCGCCCGTAGGCGGTCAAAGATCGGCTTATAGCGGTTCAAATCCGCGTTTTCGGCAAACATCGCCTGAAGTTTTTCGTCGTCAATCCGGTTAATTTCGAGCGTGTAGAACACCAGCGGCGTGGTGAAATTGGTGATCTTGTCCTGACAATCAGCCATGAATTTGGCGCGTTCGGCATCAGTGGTGATCTGGTAGTAACGCAGACCCGCAAAAGACATGATGCGCCCGGCGATCAAGTCGATTTTTTCATAGGCGTGAACGCAGTCCAGCAAGCCTTGGGCGTCCAGATCGGCAAGCTTGCCCTGATAGGTCGCGGCGAAATCGGCGCAGGCTTTTTCAAGCCAGCCCATGTCGCGGGTCAATTCGGGCGCGTCCTCTCCGGCATAAAGATCATCAAGGCTCCATTCGGGCAAATCCCCGAAGGTGTTGTCGCCGGTTTGCGCGTTGGCGTCAAAAACAGGGGCGGGGAACGTCAGCTTCATGGCAACCTCTTATCTATGTGTTGGCTAAGAGATAGGGCGCGATGGGGGCGGGCTTCAAGCCGATAGGCGTTCTTTTCGGGAATTATCTGATGGGGGGCTACCATCGGCGTGGGTTCTGTGATCCCCGCCCACCAAGAAAGTGCCAATGCCGTGAACGTGGGCATTGGCACGGCGTTTAACACGCGGGCAGGCTGAGTTTTGCGCGTTTGGCGGCATCCGGGGGGAGCATTTTCCACAGGTTTTCATTTTGGGTTAGGCGGCGCACGTCGGCATTGGCGTCCAATGTTAACCAAATGGTCTGACGGAATTCCTCGTCCAGGTGCCCCGCGACACAGCTGGCTTTTAGGGTCATTTGCATTGTCCCCTTTCCTTTGATGCCTATTGCTTTCTGGCTGCGGATTTCATCTTGGAATAGGCGAAAATCCTGCACTGCCTCTGGCGTAAGGGCGAAGAGGTAGAGGGATTCACCCTGCTTCGGCGCACGTGGGATGACACCGCTCTGCTGGGCTCTCAGGTCCAGAGTGGTTTCGACAGAGGGCAATTCAAGGTCCATCGGGGCAAATCCCAATGAAAGAGTGGCACCACCGGCATAATATCGCACGGCTGAAGGTTGCGCTACGGCGAGCACAATGTCGTCAGGGTCAATTGAGAGCACGTCAATATCGGGCATGGTGGAACTGGATCGAGGCAAAGTGGCAGAGCAGCCAACAAGCAAGAGTGCACAAAATATGGCGCAAGTTGATTTGAACATTTTTACTCCAGAAGTTGATTCTATGAAAAAGATGTAGTAATTATTGTTTAACATTAATTAGTGGGCGGTAAATATGAATATTTTGGAAGCCAGTAATATGCAGAAACACGCCAGAATGCTGAGCGGTTGCCTTTGGGTGCTGTTTGTCTTTTTGGGGGCCGTATCGGTCACCCTGATGGGCTGGATAGTGTTGGAACCTCAAAAATTTGGGGATTGGGTGGGACAAGCCGCCGGATTTGGTGCTGTCATTCTGCGCCCTTGGCAAACGATTACGCTTGGCGTCATCATTGTCATGCCGTTGGTTCTATGGTGTCGGGCAAGCTGGTTGGCGCGGATGATCTTTAACGGTCTGGCCCAGATTGATTTTGAAGAGGCGGCGAAAATTGCGCGCCGCCTTGCGCGCTGTCTCTGGATTATTGTCGGGATCGGCATGATTGCGCATACCCTTGCCGTTCTGGTGATTACGTGGCACTTCCCAGAAGGAGAGCGGGCTTTGTCGATTTCATTAGGCACCGGCCAGTTGTCCACGCTTCTTGCGGCCCTGTTTGCCGGTTTCCTTGCACAAGCGCTATCCTTGGGGTCGGCCCTATGGCGTGATCACCAAGAGGTCATTTAGCATGCCGATTATTGTCCGGCTTGATGTGGTTCTGGCCAAAAACAAAATGACCTCAAAAGAACTTGCGTCCAGAATCGGAATATCGGAGCAAAATCTTTCGGTTTTGCGATCAGGGCGTGCCCGCGGTGTGCGGTTTAGCACATTACAGGCGATCTGCGCGGCCTTGGACTGCCAACCCGGGGATTTGCTGGAATTTGTCGAGGAAGGCTAGAGCAACACTGTGAGCAGCGGATTTAGCTGCGATGCTGTTTGAAATGCGCGGCAAGATCGTCAAAGACCTTATTGCGGATTTCGGGCGTTTCCATCATCGCCTCATGCTCGGCCCCTTCGATAATTTCGAGCCTGCCGTTGGGCCAGTGTTTTTTGAAATCTGAAATGGCTTTGCGGTCCACGATACGTTCATTGGTGCCAACAAAGGTCAGGGTCGGCACAGCAGGCGGTTTCATCGCCATCAAAGCCTTACATTCGCTCAGCGCCTGATGCAGCCAGCCCAGCGAAGGCCCGCCCAAGGCCAGATGCGGATAGGAATCTGTTTGTGCTTTCATATAGGCAAACATTTCGGGGTCGGTGGTCAGTTGGTTGTCGTCAAAAGGTTCCTTGGAAACATAGGTTTCCGCCCCCGTTCCCGGCGCGCGGATATGTGCAAAGGACAGTTTGTCGCTAAGCCAGGCAAGGGAGGTCGCGACAGGACGCTGGAGAGGATCAATCACGATGCCCCACATCGGGCCGGTGAAGCCTGCCGCCGCAACAGGGAGGCCGTTTTGCAGGGACCGAAGCCCGATACAGCCGCCCATGGAGTGGCCCAACAGGTAATAGGGTTTGGGCAGGTTCAACGCATCCGCGGTATTGATGGCGGCGGTGACGTCCAGTTGGTAATCGGCGAAATCGCCAACATGCCCCGTCGCGCGATCCTTGGTCAGGCGGTCCGACAGGCCCTGACCGCGCCAGTCAATGATCACAGAGGCAAAATCGCGGGCTGCAAATTCTGCAGCCGCGCGGCCATATTTTTCGATGTATTCGGTGCGGCCGGGAAACAGCAAAACCGTCCCGTTTTCCCCCTCCGGAGAGATGGCCAACCGAAGACGCACGCCATCTGCTGTGGTGACCCAATAGGCGCTTCCGGTTTCGGGGCCTTGGGCAACGTCGTGATACAGCGGGGCGGGCTCCATCCGGCTTAGCTCAGAGCCGCGCCAAGTTTCATCGCAACACCCATGTCGCCATCCATCGCCAGCTTGCCCTGCATAAAGGCCGCTGTCGCATCCAGATCGCCGTCCAGGATGGCTTGAAAGGTTTCTGCATCGGCAGAGAGCGTGACATCTGCGTCGTCGTCAGAGGCGCGGGCGCCGTCGCTGTCGATCACGATCGCGCCTTCGCCTTCGATCTCGAATTTGGCTGTGCTGTCAAAGCCTTCGATTTTTTCGTTCAGGGCCGCTACGGCCGCTGTGATAATGTCGCTCATGGTGAAACCTCCGAAATGTGATGTCAGGAACCTCGCTTTTCCTGAACAACAAGCTAAACTTGATTCTGTTATGATCAATTCAATCCAATTTCTCAAATATGCCGTTGCGGCATTTGCGTTGGCAATGCTGCTGGCGCTTCCGGTCACAGCGGATGACTCGGATCTGGATCTACTATTCGATCAATTGGCCGCAGAAGACAATGAAAACTGGGAAGAAACCGAAAGCCAGATCTGGCGGGAATGGTCGCGCTCTGGCTCTGATTCTCTGGATCTGCTGCTGGAGCGGGGCCGCAACGCCATTGCGGCGGGCGATCCGAGCAATGCCATCGGCCATTTGACCGCCCTTGTTGATCATGCGCCCGATTTTGCCGAAGGCTGGAACGCCCGCGCCACCGCTTATTTTCATGCCGGTCTATTCGGGCCGTCGGTGGCCGATATTCAGCAAACGCTGGCGCTGAACCCGCGCCATTTTGGTGCCCTGTCCGGCCTTGGCATGATTATGGAGCAATTGGGCTACCCCGAGGATGCCTTGACCGCCTATCAAGAGGCCTTGGCTATACATCCCCATCGTCCTGACGTAATCAGCGCAGTTGAACGGCTTGAAAAAGAGGTAGGCGGCGTCGACCTCTGAAGGGTCGAAAGCCGTATGGAAAGGGCAGCTACATGGCAGGGATCACAGCCGTCCTCGGCCCTACCAACACGGGCAAAACCCATTACGCAATTGAACGTATGCTAGCCCATCGTACTGGGGTGATCGGTCTGCCGCTTCGGCTTCTGGCGCGCGAGGTCTATGATAAGATCGTCGCCTTGCGCGGTCCTAACGTGGTGGCGCTGCTCACCGGCGAGGAGCGAATCGTCCCGCCGCGTGTGCAATATTGGGTCTGCACGGTTGAGGCCATGCCCGAAGGCAACGGCGCGGATTTTCTGGCCGTGGATGAAATTCAACTTTGTGCCGACCCTGAACGCGGTCATGTGTTTACCGACCGGTTGCTGCGCGCACGCGGCCAACATGAAACCTTGTTCATGGGGGCTGACACCATGCGCAGCGCCATTGCCGCCCTTGTTCCCAAGGTACAATTCGTGCAGCGCGAGCGGTTTTCAGAACTGACCTATACGGGACAAAAAAAGATCAGCCGTATGGTGGCGCGCTCTGCCATCGTCGGGTTTTCGGTCGATAATGTTTATGCCATCGCCGAACTGCTGCGCCGTCAAAAGGGCGGGGCGGCAGTGGTGATGGGGGCGCTGTCTCCACGCACCCGCAACGCGCAGGTTGAGCTTTATCAGAATGGCGATGTTGATTATCTGGTGGCCACCGATGCCATCGGAATGGGGTTGAACCTGGATATCAACCATGTGGCCTTTTCGTCGCTCAGCAAATTTGACGGTCGCCGCATGCGCCCGCTGCAGCCCAATGAACTGGCCCAGATTGCCGGTCGGGCAGGGCGGCACATGAGCCATGGCACCTTTGGCACCACTGGCGAAGCACCGCCCTTACACGACGAAGTTGCCCAGGCGATTTGCGATCACCGGTTTGCGCCGGTCCAAAAACTGCAATGGCGCAATGCCAAGCTTGAATTTTCCTCGGTGGATCGGCTGATCGGCGCACTTGAGGCCCCGACGCAAGATGATCTGCTGATGCGCACCCGTGACAGCGATGACCTTGTGGCGTTGAAAATGCTGTCGGCGACCCAGACCGTTTTGGAACGTGCCAATGGCGGTGCGGCAGTGAAACGTCTGTGGGATGTCTGCCGGATTCCGGATTTTCGCGGGATTTCCAACGCCGAACACGCGGCGCTGCTCGAAGAAATTTACCGCTTTCTGACCGATCTGAACCGCGTGCCGGATGATTGGCTGGCCAGACAGGTCAAACGTATTGACCGAACGGACGGTGATATCGACACTTTGTCCAAAAGATTGGCGTATATCCGCACATGGACCTATGTTGCACAGCGAAACGGGTGGGTAGATGACGAAAACCATTGGCGCGGGGCGACTCGCGCTGTAGAAGATCGCCTGTCAGACGCGTTACATGAGCGTTTGACCCAAAGATTTGTTGACCGGCGCACCTCTGTGTTGCTGCGGCGGTTGAAACAGAAGGAGGGCCTTGTGGCCGACGTGAACGATAAAGGTGAAGTGACGGTTGAGGGCGAATTTGTCGGCCGTCTTGAGGGATTCCGCTTTTCGCAAGATAAAAGCGCTACCCCGGACGAGGCAAAAACCCTGCGCAGTGCCAGTATTCAGGCGCTCAAACCGGAGTTTCATCTCCGGGCGGACCGGTTCTATAATGCACCGGATACCGAGATCGATTTTACCGAACAGGGGGGCCTCATGTGGGGGACCTCTGCGATCGGGAAACTGGTCGCGGGCGATGATCCGCTGAAACCTCGGGCAGAGGCCTTCGTTGATGAAGAGGCAGGTCCGGATGTTGCCCAGAAAGTGCAGCGCCGCTTGCAGCATTTCATTGACCGCAAGATTGCCACCCAGTTTGAGCCCTTGCTGGCCATGCAGCGCGATGAAACGCTGACCGGCGTGGCGCGGGGCTTTGCCTTCCGGATGATTGAGAGCTTTGGTATTCTGCCGCGCGATCAGGTGGCGGCCGAGGTCAAGGACCTTGATCAGGACGCACGGTCTGTTCTGCGTAAACACGGTATCCGTTTTGGCCAATTCACCATCTTTATGCCTTTGCTGCTCAAGCCGGCCCCGACGCGCCTGCGTCTGGTGCTCTGGTCGCTTGCACAAAAGCTTGATGAATTCCCCGAAAGCCCGCCCCCCGGTCTGGTAACCATTCCGACAGTTGATGGCACAATCGCCGGTGCCGATACCATGTCGGGCTACCGCATCGCCGGTGCCCGCGCCATCCGCATCGATATGCTGGAACGTCTTGCTGATATGCTGCGGGCCGAGGACAGCCGTGGCGGCTTTGAAGCCAAAGCCGATATGCTGTCGATCACCGGCATGTCGCTGGAGCAATTTGCCAATCTGCTCGAAGGTCTTGGGTATAAAGCCGAAAAAGGTGAGCGGGTTAAAGTAAAGGCCGTGGTGGCGGATGCACCTGCCGCAGATGCAGTGGATACCGCCGCAGCAGCAGAAGGTGACACCACCACAGAAGCAAGTGCTGAAGACGCCTCGAAAGAGGCAACAGAAGCCGTTGCAGAAGTACCTGCCGAAACCGGTGAAGCCGAAGCCGCAACTGCAGCCGAAGCACCTGCCGAGGACGCGGCGCCGGAAATGGAAACATTTTATACCTTTACATGGGCGCGGGTGCAGCGGGCACGCAACACCAACCCCAAAGGCGAAGGACGTCGCCCTCAAGGGGGTAAAGGCAAACCCGGTGGCAAGCCCAAGGGCAAACGCGGCGCGCCGCAAAACAAAGGCGGGCAGAAATTCAGCGCGCGTCCACCGAAAAAAGAAAAAGCCATCGATCCCGACAACCCGTTTGCAGCCGCTTTGATGGGGCTGCGCGACAAAACCTGAATGTCGGCAGTTTCGCCGACACTTCGGGTCGATAAATGGCTCTGGCACGCGCGTTTTTTCAAGACGCGCGGGCTGGCAAGCAAAGTGGTGACGGCCGGACATCTGCGGGTGAATGGCGATAAAATCGCCAAAGCCTCTTTTGGCATTCGCGTTGGTGATACCTTGACCTTTCCGCAGGCGAAGGTGATCCGCGTGGTAAAAGTGCAAAGCCTGTCCGAACGGCGCGGCCCCGCCCCCGAGGCGCAGATGCTCTATGAGGATCTGACTCCCGAACGGGAGGTTGTTCCGCCAGCGCCTAAATATGAGGGAAAAGGGCGTCCAACTAAGAAAGATCGTCGCAAAACCCTCCTTTCCCATCGCTCAGCGCTTGAATGATGCGCCGCTTCGTTTTAGCTAAGCCCTCAAACATGAACAGAACTGGTTTGCTGCCATGACCTATGTCGTCACCGAAAACTGCATTGCGTGCAAATACACCGATTGCGTTGAAGTCTGCCCCGTCGATTGTTTCTACGAGGGGGAGAACACGCTGGTGATTCATCCCGATGAATGTATCGACTGCGGTGTCTGCGAACCGGAATGCCCTGCCGATGCCATTCGCCCCGACACCGAGCCGGAGATGGAAAAATGGGTTGAGTTCAATCGCAAATATTCGGAAATGTGGCCGGTGATCATTTCCAAGAAAGACCCGATGCCCGAGGCGGATACCCGCGACGGCGAAGAAGGCAAAATGGAGAAGTATTTCTCTGAAGCGCCTGGTGAGGGCGGCTAAGTTTGATTCGAATCACCGGCAAAGAGCCCCCCGTCAGATCGGTTTTGAACTGACGGATATTCTGGTTTTTCGACGTTGAAACAAAGGGTTGCACAGGGTTTTCGTCCCTGTGCTGGGCTTGCCCCCTTTTTTGTGGTACACTCTCTCTCTAGATGAAGAAAGAAAGCTGGTTCCCATCCGCAGCGCTGAATGCCTGCCGGATGTTTTTTTAACGCAAAAATTAGTGTGGTTGGCTTAGGTATCCCGAGTCCGGTCATTCTGTCGCCTTTGCGTTTGCCTGCTTTCGGTGAAAGGAAAGTAACGAATGAGCAAGTCGAAGAAGCCTGATTTCCGCCCTGATGATTTTGTCGTTTATCCGGCCCATGGCGTGGGACGGATTGTAACGATCGAAGAGCAAGAGATTGCCGGAATTGAGCTTGAACTGTTCGTGGTCTCTTTTGAAAAAGACAAGATGACCCTGCGCGTGCCAACCCACAAGGCAACAGAGGTCGGAATGCGGTCGTTGTCGAGCCCCGATGTTGTGTCCAAGGCGATGGATACGCTGAAAGGCAAAGCCAAAGTGAAACGGGCCATGTGGTCGCGTCGGGCACAAGAATATGAGCAAAAGATCAATTCTGGTGATTTGATCGCTATTGCCGAAGTGGTGCGCGACTTGCACCGCACCGATGATCAGCGCGAGCAAAGCTATTCTGAGCGTCAGCTGTATGAAGCGGCCCTTGAACGACTGACCCGTGAAGTTGCGGCTGTTTCTGGCGCGGATGAAGCCAAGGCACAAGAAGCCGTGGGCAGCGTATTGATGTCGCGCGTCGCGGCCTGATGATCTGCTGATACTGTTTGAAACCGCGCCCCTGTGGCGCGGTTTTTTCGTTTAAAGCTGGGTGGTCAGCATCAGCAACAGGGTGATTTCAGCCACTTGCTGCGTGGCCCCCAAAAGATCACCGGTCTGACCGCTGATTTTGGTCTTGGCCAAAGTCGCCAGGCCCACAGCAACCAGTGCCAGCACCACGGCAATGCTCAGGATTGACCAGCCCAACAGGATTAGGCCAATGCCCCCTGCAAGGGCTAGCGCGCCCCAAACACTCTGGTTTTCCGGCTGGCCCACAGAAACCGACAGGCCCGATCGGCGGGCTTGGGGCATCCACGCCATTATTGCCACCATTGGGCTGCGCGACAGCGCCCCGATGGCGATCAGGGTCCAGAACACCGGTCCCGCCGTACAGAGTAGGGTCAAAAGACCCCAGCGCAGCAGCACCGAAAACACCAAGGCCAGCACGCCGTAAGTGCCAATATGGGAATCCTTCATGATCTCCAGCCTGCGTTCAGCCGTCCAGCCACCCCAGAACCCGTCGGCGGTATCGGCCAATCCATCCTCGTGCAGCGCACCTGTGGCAAAGACCTGCGTGATCAGGATACCTGTGGCCTGAACCATCGGCCCATGTCCCAACCCCGCCAAAAGCAGCGCCACCACGCCCGCACCTGCGCCAACCAAAGCACCGACAACCGGAAAGGCCCAGGCAATGTCAGCACCGCGCGCTCTTGCCGTTTCCGGGTCAACCCTAACGGGGAGGCGGGTCAAAAGCCCGATTGCTGCTGTGATGTCACCGATCTGAAAACCCGACCGCATGTCTTTTTCCTTCATTCTGCTGCGGTTTTGGTATCGGCTTCTCTCGCGTCCGACAATGCATCAAGCTGCGTTAGAAGCGTGGCATGCAGTTCTTCCTCCAGCTCTTGTACCCGTGCGATATAGGCGGGGTTTTCGGCGCTGGCGACACCGGGTTGCCATAGCTTTGCCAGCTCGCGCACGGCATAGCGGTCGTGTTTGTAGAACGCTTGTTCGGCCACATGGGCTTCGTATTCATCCAGCCCGAGATTTTCGAGCACATAGCGCCCGGCCCGCAGCGAGGAGTCAAACATTTCGCGGATGATGTCATTCGCGCCGGATTGATAGAGTTGATACACATGGCTTCGATCATGGGCGCGGGCGATGATATGCAGATCAGGGTGGGCTTGGCGGGCCATTTCGGTCAGGCGGACGGCGGCCAAAGGATCGTCAATTGCGACAACCAGAATCTTGGCCTTGTCCAGTCCAGCGGCACGGAGCATTTCGGGGCGGGTTGGATCGCCAAAAAAGCTTTTGTAACCATAGCGGCGCATCTGTTGGATGGCATTCAGATCATTATCCAGCACTACGGTTTTAAAGCCTGCAGAGCGCACCACGCGGTTGACGACCTGTCCGAACCGGCCAATGCCGGCAATGATGACGGGGGCGGTTTCATCGACCTCATCATCCGGTCCGTGATGTATTTTGTCAGTGCTGCGTTTGGAAAGAAATTCATAGAGAATAAAGAACAGCGGCGTGAGCAACATCGACATGGCGACCACCAACAACAGCTTTTGAGAGAGATCGGTCGGGAACACATTGGTCTGCGTGCCAAAGCTTAGCAGGACAAATCCAAATTCACCGGCCTGCGCAAGGCTAAGCGTGAACAGCCAGCGATGCGCCCCACGCAGGCGGAAAATCGTACCAATCCCAAAGAGGATCACGCCTTTGACCATCATCAGCAAAAGCGTCATGCCCAGAATATCGCCAAGGTCGGCCCAGAGGGCGGTGAAATTTATCCCCGCGCCGACGGTGATGAAAAACAGCCCCAACAGCAGTCCTTTGAAGGGTTCGATGTTGCTTTCAAGCTCATGGCGGAATTCGGTATTGGCCAGAACCACGCCGGCCAGAAAGGCCCCAAGGGCGGGAGAGATACCCAAAAGGATCATGATGCTGGCTATGCCGATCACAATCAGCAGGGCGGTGGCCGTGTACATTTCGCGCAGCTTGGTGGCATGGATATAGCGAAACAGCGGACGCGTCAGAAAGATACCGGATAACACAATGCCCCCCATCACCCCGATACTCACAAGGGTGATCTGCCAACCCGGCATTGTATCAAGGTAATGCACCAGCCCATCGACCTGCGCCACGCCAGTTTCGTTGTGATGATCTTCGGTGAGACTGTTGGAAACCCCTGAAATCGCCAGCAGCGGAAAGGCGGCGAGCATCGGGATTACCGCGATATCCTGACCGAGCAGCACCGAAAAGGCAGAGCGCCCACCGTTGGTCTGCATCAAGCCTTTTTCAGACAGGGTCTGCAGCACGATGGCGGTCGAAGATAGTGACATGGTCAGGCCAACTGCCACGGCTATGGGCCAGGGCTGACCCATCAGATAGGCGGCATAGCCGATCACCGCTGTGGTCAGACCGATCTGCAGCCCACCCAGCCCCAAAAGCCGGTGTCGCATGCCCCAAAGCGCGGTTGGTTCCAGTTCCAGACCGATGATGAACAACATCATCACCACGCCAAATTCGGCAAAATGCTGCAAATCCTGCGTTTCCGCGCCCACCAGACCTAAAATGGGGCCAATGACGATACCGGCAAACAGATAGCCCAGCACCGAGCCAAGCCCGAGCCGCGTGGCAAGAGGCACAGCGACAACCGCCGCAAGCAGATAGATTGTGGCTTGAAGCAGAAAACTTTCCATTGTGGTCCTTAGGTCGGCAGGGGGGCATCTGCCTTGAATTGGTTCATTACAATCTGGCTTTGTACGCGGGCGACCGCCGCATGGGGTAACAGCACATCGTGGATCAAAATATTCAATGCAGGTAGGTCCCTGCAATAGACACGTAACAAATAGTCGGCTTCACCGGTCAAAGTCCACGCACTTATGATTTCAGGGCGTGTTTCAACCAATCTGCTGAAGCTTTGCGCAGCTTCGGGTGCATGGCTTTGCATTTGCACCTGCACAAAGCTCTGCACGGTCAAGCCGACTCGGGTCGGTTCCAGCTTTGCCGCGTAGCCCTTTATATAGCCTTCCGCCTCAAGCCGCTGTCGGCGGCGCCCTGCCTGAGAAGGGGAGAGGTTAAGAATATCCCCCAGTTCCTGCGCGGTTAAATGGGCATTGCGCTGCAGGGCAGCCAACAGGCGCGTGTCGGCGGCGTCCAGTAGGATGTTTGTGCGGGTTTCGTGCATGTTTTTGACAATATGCAAAATATCTCCGCATTTCAATGGTGTTTCGGGGGCAACTTTGCGCAAACAAACTAAGCCTTCTTTGATATGCTCGCATGAACGAACACGCGCAGAGGAGAATACAGATGGGTCCCTTCCCCCATGATGCCCCAAAGGCCACGATTTCCAACGAAAACCCCGCCGGTACCGACGGGTTTGAATTTGTCGAATTTTGCCACCCCGAGCCCCAAGAGCTGCGAGACCTGTTTCAGAAGATGGGCTATATCCATGTGGCAAACCACAAAACCAAGGCGATAGAGCTCTATCAGCAGGGCGACATCACCTATGTGCTGAACATGGAGCACGGCTCCCATGCAGCGGAATTTGCTCAGGAACACGGCCCCTGTGCGGCGTCGATGGCGTGGCGGGTTGTAGATGCGGATCATGCTTTTGCCCATGCGGTTGCCAAAGGGGCAAAGCCCTATGACGGGCCGGGCAAAACCATGGATGTGCCCGCGATTGTCGGCATTGGCGGCTCGCTGATCTATTTCATCGACCAATATTACGACACCAGCCCCTATAACGGGGAATTCGACTGGATCACCACCGCCCATCCCGAAGGTGTGGGCTTTTATTACCTCGATCACCTGACCCACAATGTGTTTAAGGGTAATATGGATGTCTGGTTCAAGTTTTACGGTGATCTGTTTAACTTTAAGGAAATCCGTTTCTTTGACATTGAGGGAAAATTCACCGGCTTGCTGAGCCGTGCGCTGACCTCTCCCTGCGGGCGCATCCGCATTCCGATCAATGAGGATCGCGGCGAGAAAGGCCAGATTGTTGCCTATCTGAAGAAATACAAAGGCGAAGGTATCCAGCATATCGCCGTCGGTTCTGAAGCGCTTTATGATGCGACAGACGAGATTTACGATCGTGGTTTGCGGTTCATGCCGGGCCCACCCGACAGCTATTACGATCTGAGTAAATCCCGTGTGGTCGGGCATGATGAACCGCTGGAGCGGATGAAAAAGCACGGCATTTTAATCGATGGCGAAGGCGTGCTGGACGGCGGCGAAACCAAAATCCTTTTGCAGATTTTTTCCAAAACCGTGATTGGTCCGATCTTTTTCGAATTTATCCAACGCAAAGGCGACGATGGCTTTGGCGAGGGTAATTTCAAAGCCCTGTTTGAATCCATCGAACAGGAACAGATCAACAGCGGAGAGTTGAAAGAAGCCGGATAAGCTTCTGATCTTGCAGGGATAAGAAAGCCCGTGCGCCTTGGCGTGCGGGTTTTTTGTTAGCTGCCAAGATAGGGGCCCGGACAGGATAACGGGGCGTTTCTGTGATGGAGTTCATAGAGAGTGGTCTGGCTCGGATCGTTTTCAAACATCGCCATCATCCGGCCTCCCCGCATTTGGAACGACCAGCATTGCGGCTCTGACGTGCCCTCATAGACAAAACAGATCAGCTCTTGATCAACAAACCATTCACCCCGCTGGCAGCTGCCATCTTCATAGGCCCAGATGACCTGCCGGTTCTGCAGATATTGCTCTGCGCCATATTCAGTGCCGTTCAGGCTGTAGAACAGGGTTTTTCCGGTTGTATGGCGCTCAAAGGCCTCGGGGCTCATGGTGTCTTGGGCGGCGGCCAGTTGCGGCAGCAACAAGATCATCGCAGTGGCGATGAGGGTGCGCAGGGAAAGAAAAGCCTTAGCAGTCATCGGGGATCTCCTTATGCCAGACGGCTGCCCTGTGATCCATCAATCGGCGATAGCGGCGGGGAAACAACGCCAGAGCCGCCATCACCGGCAAGCTATAGGGCAGCATTGGCAAATCAGCGCTGAGGCGCAAATTCGGGTAGGGCGTGGCGGGATGCGCGTGATGGTCCGAATGGCGCGGCGCATGGAGCATCAGCACACCGCTATACCAATGGGGGCTGTTCCATGAATGGCTCGGATCAACCGGCACCGGTTTGCCATTTGCGGCGATGTTCCGTTGCAATCCGTAGTGCTGCACATAATCAGATTGCAGCAGTTGCATTTGCGAAAGGAATGCAAGCGGCAGATAGATCAGCAGCCCAGTTATGCCCCCGATCACCAAGGCCAAAAGGCAAAAGCCCAGCCCGCCCAGGATATAATGCCCATAGGGGTGGGTAAGGCGTTTTGGCGTTGGGGTGGCGCGGGCGCGCAGCTTGTTTTCCTGCGCCAGCCCTGTGCGAAATGACCCAAGCCAAGCGCGTTTGGCGAAATGGTAAAATCCCTCTCCGAGGCGCGGCGTGTTCGGATCAAGCGCGCAGCCGACCCAGCGGTGATGCACAAATCGATGGGCAGAGGTGTGATGACCAAACAGCAGCGAAATATAGACCCATTTCCCAAGGGAAAACAGCATCTTGTTGCTACGGTGGATTAATTCATGGGCGTTGGCATTGCTGATTTGACCAAAGAACAGCACATGGGCAAAAAACAGCGCCAATCCACTGGCAAGGGAATGGGAAACCCCACCGCTCAGGCTGTAGATCACTGTGATCAGCAAAACAAAATGGGCCCCCGCCAGAAAGGCCAGTAGCAGATTGGCGGCGGGAAATTCCAGATCGGGCGCGTTCTGATCCACGGATTTTGCCATCAGCACATCCAGCAGACCGGTAAAGACCGTCAGATAGACCAATGCGAGCCAAATCCAGCCTCCACCCCAAAGCGAGGCGCAGAAAAGCAGCAGCACCGGAAGGCCCGTGGCAAAGGTAAAGGCGAGTTGTCTGGGCGGCATGGGCCTTCCTCTGTACAGCACACCGGATAGGATGATCCGGGACCGTTTGTCTATCATACGAAATTATCGACCGGCTAAAACAGGTCAACTTGGGAAATTCGGGTCCAAAGTGTCGCTTTTATCGTGGAGTGCAGGGCGGGCTTGGCGCTAGTTTCGTCAAAGGGCATCAGCAGGAGTGGAATAATGGCGTTGCAGGACAAACCCGGCATCTGGAAATCCGGTCGCGGCAAAGGGCGTAAAACACCCAAGGGGCGCCAGTTGGAGGATCAGGCTTGGGACGAAGTGCGCGCCCTTTTGGGCGATGGTGAACGTCGTCGCGATTTGTTGATTGAGTATTTGCATCTGGTTCAGGATCATTACGGCCATTTGTCCGCCGCCCATTTGCGCGCCTTGGCCGAAGAAATGCGCATCGGTCAGGCCGAAGTTTATGAGGTTGCCAGTTTTTACGCTCATTTCGATGTGGTCAAAGAGGATGAAGCCCCACCACCCGCCCTGACCATTCGGGTCTGCGACAGCCTGTCCTGCGAAATGGCCGGCGCGGCCCAACTGAAAGAGGCTTTGGAAACGGGGCTCAACCCCGAGGAAGTACGTGTCCTACGCGCACCCTGCATGGGCCGCTGCGATACCGCGCCTGTGCTGGAACTGGGGCATAACCACATCGATCATGCCAATCTTGCCAAAGTCGAAGCCGCGATTGCCGCGGATGATACCCATGCAATAATTCCCGACTATCAGACCCTTACCGCCTATCAGGCCCAAGGCGGCTATGCCAAATTGGCCGAATTGCGCGACGGCGGTGATTGGGAGGCTGTACAGGAAAATATCCTTTCTTCCGGCTTGCGTGGTCTGGGGGGCGCTGGTTTTCCTTCGGGGCGCAAATGGGGATTTGTGCGCGCCAATGAAGGGCCGCGCTATCTGGCGGTAAACGGAGACGAAGGGGAACCGGGCACCTTTAAAGACCGCTACTATCTGGAACGCACGCCGCATCTTTTCCTTGAGGGCATGTTGATCGCGGCCTGGGCGGTCGAGGCCGAAACTGCCTTTATTTATATGCGTGATGAATATCCGGCAGTTCTGGAAATCCTGCGCCGTGAAATCGCAGCACTCGAAACGGCGGGGATTGTGCCTGCTGGCTATATCGATCTGCGGCGCGGGGCGGGGGCCTATATCTGCGGCGAAGAAAGCGCGATGATCGAATCCATCGAAGGCAAACGCGGCATCCCGCGCCATCGCCCGCCTTTTGTTGCACAGGTCGGTGTCTTTAACCGCCCGACCTTGGTGCATAACGTTGAAAGCCTGCACTGGATCGCGCGCATCACCTATGAAGGACCGGAGGTCCTGTCCGCCGTGGTGCATAATGAACGACAAGGTCTGCGCAGTTTCTCGGTTTCCGGACGGGTGCAAAACCCCGGTGTGCATCTTTTGCCCGCCGGTTCAACCATTCTGGATGTGATCAACGCTGCCGGTGGCATGTCAGAAGGCCATCAGTTTCACGCCTATCAACCGGGGGGGCCGTCCTCTGGGCTATTGCCCGCTCATATGAACGACATTCCGCTGGACTTCGACATGCTGCAACCCCACGGCACTTTTATCGGCTCTGCCGCTGTGGTCATTCTGTCGGATCAGGATAGCCCGCGCGATGCGGCGCTGAACATGTTGCGCTTTTTCGAAGATGAAAGCTGCGGCCAATGCACACCCTGTCGAGTGGGCTGTGAAAAAGCGGTGAAACTCATGCAGGCCCCAAAATGGGATCAGGCGCTGCTGGAAGAAGTCTGCAACACCATGGTGGATGCCTCGATCTGTGGCTTGGGGCAGGCTGCGCCCAATCCGATCCGGCTGGTGATGAAGCATTTCCCCGACACGATCTGATGCTGGCAACGGCGCTGATTTTTGGGGCGGTGGGGCTCGGCCTCAGCTATCTGCCGCGCGTGGATGCCGCAGAAAGCCTGCTGCGCTCGCTACATAAAACGCTGCCGGTTGCGATGCTGGCACTTTCTGCGCTGATCGCGGGGGCACCGCTCTGGCTGGTGGCAGCACTTGTCGCATCGGCCCTTGGGGACTGGGCGCTATCGCGGGCGGGGGATCGGCTGTTTCTGGTCGGGATGCTGGCGTTTGCTGTGGCCCATCTGTGGTATGTCATCGGCATGGCGGGTCTGACCGCGACGGTTTCAATTCCGGCGCTTGTGCTGGTCGGGGTCTTGTTGTTGTCCACCGAGGTCTGGCTCAGCCCCCATACGGGTGTGTTCAAACAGCCGGTGCGCGCCTATGTCCTGATCATCGGTGCAATGGCGGTGGCGGCGTTTAGCCTGCCCGCCGGATTTGTCTTGGCCAAGGCCGGCGCGGCTCTGTTTGTGCTTTCCGATCTCTTGATCGCAATAGAGAAATTCCGCCTTCAACAACCCCGTAAAGCCATATCCGCCAGCATTTGGCTGACCTATCTGGCAGCGCAGGCTCTGTTGCTGATCGGTCTGGCGGGCACGCCTATTCAAACGCTGTGAGAGTGAGCTCAATCGCTTTGAATTCAAATGATTTTTTTCCGGATTTTGCCTGAAAGGGTTTGCTCAAGGGCACCAGAAAGCCAAGCCGGTTACAATAGGCCTGCGCCATCGGCCACAGCCCGATTTGATCGGCGTTTTGATAGGCCTGAATGGCCGCGCGCGCTTCGGGGGTGTCAATTCCGCGACAGGCAAAGATGCTGTGTACAAAGGTGATCAGATCGTTGCGATGTCCCTTGGCTGTATTACGCTTTGCGGCAAAGCGTTCCAGATCTAGAAAGCAGATCTGCCCGTTTTTATGGCTGATATCCCGAATGGCGGGACGGCCATGGGAAAACCCCGCCTGATGCAGCTCTGCCAAGGCGATGGCGGCTTTTTCAAAAATCGCGACGCGCTGCGGGTCTTCGGTGGTGGCATGGCGTAACATGCTGTGCAGCGTGGGGCCGCAATCGGGTACGGCAAAATAATCTGCCCCCTCGCATAGGATCGGTGGCACAGGTGCGCCCGCCGCCCCAAGCAGATGGAGCGCAGCGCGTTCTGCCTCAAAGGCCTTGGCGGTATCGCCCTTGGTCAAACGTCGCCGCAGCCGCTCTGGAAGGTTGCGCTTGATCCAGATGTCGGTGCCCGCCACGGTAATTTTGCTGATCCGTGCATTGGATTGCGCAAGATGGGCGCGCACAATGGGGGTAATGGCGGCCTCAACGGTGGGGTCAGTCGTCTTCATGGGGATAGGGCCTGTTCTGATCATTCTGCTTTACCCGTTAGGGGCCGCGCGCCCTGCATATCAAGATGATGCATCAGCGACAAACCTTCTTTGTTTTAAGGGTTACCCCTTCCATCTGCCGCCCGGCTCGCTTAGGTGAAAGGAAAGCTGAAAGGGTCTGCCGATGTCCTTCTTTAAGAAACTCAAAAGCAAAATGTTCAAATCCTCTTCCAAACTGGAAGAAGGCTTGGATGCGATTGTCGAAGATGGTGGGGAGGCGGAGCAATCCTCTGCCGCAGTTGCGCCGCCACTGGCCGAGTCACCGGCCCAAGACCCATTGCCACAGAGCACGGCAACAGCCAGCCCCGAGTCACCCGCGGAATCCGACAGCGCACCCGCAGCTGATCCCGCGCCTGCGCCTGTAGCGTCGCCAGAACCGTCGCCCGAACCTCATCCCGAGCCGGAACCTGAACTTACGCCTGTGACACCGGCGCCCGCGCCAGCCCCGACGCAAAAACCGGCGGGCGGGCTTTTTGGGCGTCTGTTGGGGGGCGAGCGCAAATCAGTTGTGCGGCGTGAACTTGACGATGACATGCTGGAAAGCCTTGAGGAATTGCTGATTACCACTGATATGGGCGTCGATACCGCACTGCGGGTCACGGCCAATATGGCCGAAGGCCGGATGGGAAAAAAGCTCTCAACCGAGGAAATCAAACAGCTGCTCTCTACCGAGATCGCCCGCATCATGGAGCCGGTGGCAAAACCCATGCCACTCTATCAGAAAACACCACAGGTGGTGCTGGTGGTCGGGGTGAACGGCTCTGGCAAAACTACGACGATCGGGAAGCTTGCCAGCCAGTTTCGCGCCGCTGGAAAATCGGTGGTGATCGCGGCAGGTGATACCTTCCGCGCCGCCGCAGTAGAGCAGTTACAGGTTTGGGGGGATCGGGCCGGTGTGCCGGTCCTGACCGCCCCCGAAGGCTCTGATCCGGCCAGCCTTGCTTTTGACGCTATGACCCAAGCGCAGGAACAGGGGGCCGACCTTTTGATGATCGACACCGCAGGCCGTTTGCAAAACCGCGCCGATCTGATGGAAGAACTGGCCAAAATCGTGCGGGTCATCCGCAAAAAAGACCCAACGGCCCCGCATAATACACTTTTGGTGCTGGATGCGACCACAGGGCAGAATGCGCTTAATCAAGTCGAAACTTTCCAGAAACTTGCCGATGTTTCAGGCCTGATCATGACCAAATTGGATGGGACCGCACGTGGTGGGGTGTTGGTGGCACTTGCCGACCGGTTTGGCCTGCCAATTCATGCCATTGGGGTGGGCGAGCAAATCGACGATCTCTCTCCGTTTGATCCCGAAGATTACGCCCGCGCCCTGACCGGCCTTGAAGATGCTTAATTCATTTTGACGTAAATATCCTGCGGGGGATCGGGGGTGCAAAACCCCCGTTCTTGCATTGGACAACCCACCCATGAGCGATTGGCTGATCTCTATTGCTGGCACAGAGGCCGGTCACACGCTGGCCCTGTGGCTGGCGCTGTTTGCGGCTTTTTTACATGCGGTTTTTGGCGCATTGCAAAAAGGCAAACACGACCCATGGCTATCGCGCGGGGCGATTGATTTCTGCTACGGGGCCATGGCGGCACCGATTGCGCTGTTTGTGGTGCCTTGGCCCGAACCCCATATGTGGTCGATCTTTGCCGGCGCCTTTGTCATTCATCTGATCTACAAAATTCTGCAGGCCAAAACTTATACGTTGGGGGCCTATACGGTTGTCTATCCGGTGGTGCGCGGGACAGGGCCATTGTTTGCTGTCATTGGCGCAGGTGTGATTTTCGGCGAGCATTTCACCGCAGTGCAATGGGGCGGCGTGGCGCTGTTGCTGGGCGGGATATTCGGCTTTGCGCTCTATAATCTCAAACATACGGTGATCAATCGTGCCACCCTGCCGCTGGCGCTGGTCTTTGCGGTCTGCACTGGCCTGTTTGTGGCCGCCTATACCACCTATGACGCCTACGGCATTCGCGCCACGGCGGATCCCTTTACCTTTTTGGCTTGGTTCTTTTTTATCGATGGTCTTGCCATGCCGGTCTATGCCGCGTGGCGCTACCGGCGGATGGACGCCCCACCGGCATTGGCCCCCTTGATGCGGCGCGGGATGCTGGGGGCTTTTGTCGCTTATTTCAGCTTTGGCTCGATCATGGTGGCGACACGGATTGATGTTGTGGGGCAGGCGGCGGTGTTGCGTGAAACCTCGACGCTTTTTGCGGCGCTGATCGGGTGGCTGGTGCTCAAAGAGAGCGTCGGCCCACGGCGATTGGGGCTTATGGGGTTGATTGCGCTGGGGGCAGTGATAGTTGAGATGGGCGGATAACAGGATTGGCATGATGAGCGAACAGAAAACCATAAACCCATTTGTCAAAATGAGCCTCGAGCTCGGCCCGATTGTGGCGTTTTTTATCGGCTATATGCGCCTGAAGGATGAGGTCTTTACCTTTGGCGGCACTGAATATGACGGATTCATCGTCGTGACGGCTTCTTTCATTCCGGTTCTGCTGCTGTCTACCGCCATCCTGTGGTGGCTGACGGGGACCCTATCGAAGATGCAGATCATGACGGCGATCCTGGTGGTGGTCTTTGGGGGGCTTTCGGTCTGGTTCAATGACGAGCGGTTTTTTAAAATGAAGCCAACAATGATCTACTTGCTGTTTGCCGGTATTCTGGGGTTCGGCTTGATGCGCGGGCAGAGCTATTTGCGCGCGGTGATGGAAGACGCCATGCCGATGCAGCCCGAAGGCTGGATGATCCTGACCAAACGCCTGTGCGGCTTTTTCTTTGCCCTTGCGGTTGCGAATGAAGTCATCTGGCGCACGATGAGCACGGATGTCTGGGTTAACTTCAAGACGTTCGGTCTGACAGCGGCGGTGTTTCTGTTCTTTCTGACCCAGAGCAAGCTTTTCCAGACTTACGCGCTGGAAGAGAATGAGGATCAAGGCTAGGCGGATCAATCGAGACCTTGGTGCCGGAGGGGCAGGTTGTATGCCGCCGGCGGGGATATTTTAGAACAAAGTAGGCTTTAGCGCTTCAGGATCAGGGTGTTATCACTGATTTCTATGGTGCCAAAGCGGCTGAGGTAGCGCATGCCAAGCAGGGATTCTTTCATCGTGCCTTCGTTGACATAGGCGGGGATGTTGGAGTCGGTAAAGCCTTCCAGTACCACATCCTCTAGCGCCACCCGCGCGGTGCGGACCCGTCCGTTGGCGGTGTTGGCCGCGCCGAGATAGGCAAGGGCCTCCGGGTCAAGCCCGATGCGTTGCGCGTCTTTTTGGGTGAGCACGATCTCTGTGGCGCCGGTGTCGACAACAAAGCGCACGGGCGTATCGTTGACCGCGAGGGTCAGATAATAATGGCCATCCGGCGCGCGCGGGACAGAGACCTCGGCACTTTCGGCGACATAGCTTTGACGTGGCAGCACATCGTGCCGGATATCACCCCACAGCCCGTAGGCGGCAACGATCCCGATAAAGATAAGCCCCCAAACCATAGCTTGTTGAAAGACTTTGCTTTTGCTTTGGCGGTTCTGGGCGATGAACCACATCACCAAAGCGGCGCCAAGCAGGACAAGATAGGCAATGCTGCCGATGCTTTCAGGGGACATGTTTTTCCTTCTTTCAGGCTTACCCCCTTAATGTAGGAAGTCTTAGTCATTTAGGAAGGGGTATTGGCTGCCTGCAAGAAGCCGGTGATCCCGTCGAGTACGAATTGAACCGACAGTGCTGCCAATAGCATGCCCAGCAGGCGCGTGGCCACAAGGATGCCGATGTCGCCGAGAATGCGTTCAAGGGCGGGGGCAACAAGGAACATTAAGAAAACCGCGCAAACTACAGCAATCATAACCAAAAGATAGCCCGTGAGCAGCAGTGGGTCGCCATTGGTTTGACCGGTTAACAGGATGATCGTCGCAATCGAACCGGGCCCTGCAATCAGCGGAATGGCCAGTGGAAAGATCGACGGATCATCGCTGTGGTCTTCATCAGCTTGGGCGGTTTCGACCTGATCCTTGCGTCGCTGGCTGCGGCGGTCAAAGAGCATATCAAGGGCCGTCAAGAACAACAGAATACCACCGGCAACGCGAAAGGCGGGCAACGAGATCCCGAGAAACTGCAGCACTGAATCCCCGAGCAGGCCAAAGACCAATAGCAGCAGGGCCGCGATGACACAGGCGCGCAAGGCGATGTTTTGACGACGTTTGGCCTCTATGCCTGAGGTCAGCGCCATGAACACAGGGGTTGTACCGATGGGGTCAATGACCACAAACAGCGCCACAAAAGCGGTAATCAACAAAGACATATCGATCATGGCAGACTTCCTGAGAAGGTCAAAATTCAGCGTAGTATCATCGCCGCTGCGAAGCCGCGCAAGCCCTAGTTTGCTTGCGCTTTTTCCAGTTTCTCAAGGGCGGCCATCCACATGGATTCGGCACGGTCCAGCGCATTCATGACCTCGGCATATTTCTTTTGCCAGACTACCGATTCCGCCGCCCGTTCGCCTTCGTAGATGTCGGGGTTGGCGAGTTTGGCAGCCAGCTTGTCCCGCATATCATTCAGCTTGTTAACCCGCTCTTCGCTTTTACGCACGTCCGCTTTGATCGCCAAAATCTGATCCCGACTGGCGCGTTTTGGTGCCTCGGGTTTCGGTTTGGATTTTGACTTACCCTTTTGCCCTTTGTTGGGGGCATCATTGGTCAGAAGCAGCTTGCGGTAAGCCTGCAGATCTTCCTCATAGGGGGTGACAGCGCCATCTTTAACCAGCCAGAGCCGATCAGCCACCATCGACAGCAGATGCATGTCGTGGCTCACCAGAATGACCGCACCGGAATAAGCGGTCAGCGCCTCGACCAGCGCCTCGCGGCTTTCGATATCAAGGTGGTTTGTCGGCTCATCGAGGATCAGAAGATGCGGCGCAGGCAGGGTGGCGAGCAGAAGCGACAGGCGGGCTTTTTGACCACCGGAGAGGCGACCCACCTCGGTTTCGGCTTGATCCGGCCCAAGGCCAAAGCTGGCCAGACGGGCGCGTAGTTTGGATTGCCCTTCGGCCGCGCGTTCCCGCATCAAATGTTGCAAGGGCGTTTCATCGATGTAAAGCTCATCCACCTGATGCTGGGCAAAAAAGCCGATGCGCAACTTGTTGGATTGGCTCATCTTGCCACCCATGGGGGCCAAGCGGTTGGAAAGCAGTTTTGCCAGCGTGGATTTACCCTCGCCGTTTTTACCCAGAAGCGCGATGCGGTCGTCCTGATCGATGCGCAGGTCCAGATTATGCAGCACTGGTGTGCCATCATAGCCCACAGCAACGCCCTCGGTAGCGATGATCGGCGGAGACAGCTCTTCGGGTTCTGGGAAGGTGAAGACCGTGCGTGCGGCATCTTCGGGCGCGCGGATGGTTTCCATTTTCTCAAGCATCTTTACGCGCGATTGCGCCTGTTTGGCCTTGCTGGCCTTGGCTTTGAAGCGATCCACAAAGGATTGTAGATGCGCGCGCTGAAGCGCTTGTTTTTTGGCAGCGGCGGCCTGCACGGCCCGTTGTTCGGCGCGTTGGCGGGCGAATTGATCATAGGGGCCTTGATAGAAAGTCAGGCGTTTTTCATCCAGATGCAGGATGCCGTTAACCGAGCGGTTCAGCAATTCGCGGTCGTGGGAGACAATCAACACGGTGTGCGGATATTTGACCAGATAGTTTTCCAGCCAGAGCGCGCCTTCGAGATCAAGATAGTTGGTCGGCTCATCGAGCAACAACAGATCGGGCTGCGCAAATAGCACCGCCGCCAAAGCAACCCGCATCCGCCAGCCACCGGAAAAGGCCGAGCAAGGTTGCAGCTGTTCTTCGGCATCAAAGCCCAGACCCTTGAGAATCGAGGACGCCCGTCCTTCGGCACTCCAAGCGTCAATATCGGCCAGACGGGTCTGGATGTCGGCAATGCGGTGCGGGTCTGTGGCGGTTTCGGCTTCGGCCATAAGGCTGGCCCGTTCGACGTCGGCAGCCAGCACGGTATTGATCAGCGAGACCTCGTTAGAGGGCACTTCCTGAGCCACACCGCCGATGCGCGCGCGCGAGGGCAGGCTGATCGAGCCGCTTTCCAGCGAGAGCTCACCGCGGATCAGTTTGAACAGGGTTGATTTGCCCGCGCCATTGCGGCCGATCAGGCCAACCTTGTGACCATCGGGAATGACAGCAGAAGCATCCACCAACAGAGGGCGGCCTTCGACGGAATAGGAGATGTTTGAAATCTTTAACATGGGCGCGGTTTGACGCATGGCGGCGGCGGGGTCAATCGCTGCTTTTCAATAGCGCTGCGGCATGGTATCGGAGCGGCGAAATTTAAGCCCACCAGACACGGGGTCTGCGGGCACAATAGGAAAGACGAAGACATGGCTATTCAACGCACCTTCTCGATCATCAAACCAGACGCCACCAAACGCAACCTGACCGGCAAAATTGCCGCCAAGTTCGAAGAAGCAGGTCTGCGCATCGTTGCCTCCAAGCGCATCCAGCTGACTCTGGCCCAAGCGCAAACCTTTTACGGCGTACATTCCGAGCGTCCGTTCTTTGGCGAACTGTGTGAATTCATGATCTCCGAGCCGATTGTAGTTCAGGTTCTGGAAGGTGAAGACGCCATCGCGAAAAACCGCGAAGTCATGGGCGCAACCAACCCTGCCGAAGCTGCCGAAGGCACCATCCGTAAAGAATTCGCCCTCTCCATCGGTGAAAACTCTGTACACGGGTCCGACGCACCAGAAACCGCTGCAGAAGAAATCGCATTCTTCTTCTCCGGTCTTGAGCTGGTTGGCTAAGCCGAAACCGGTTTAGACAGAATTGAAAGGTCCGTCAGCCCGTGGGGCGGCGGGCCTTTTTCTTTACGCCAGCGCTGTAACAGCGGTGGAGGGAAGATACAAAAACACCCCGAACCGGTGTGCCGGTCGGGGTGTCTGAATTCTTTGAAACCTTGGCGGTTAGCCCGCCAGAACCGGCTTAAGCCAGTGCAAGGTTTACAGCGCTTTCGCGACCGTCACGGCCGTTTTCAACGTCAAAAGTCACTTTCTGGTTGTCGGCCAGACCGGTCAGACCGGAACGCTCAACTGCAGAAATGTGTACGAATACGTCTTTGCCACCAGTTTCAGGTGCGATAAAGCCGTAGCCTTTAGTTGTGTTAAACCATTTTACGGTGCCGTTAGCCATGCCCGTATCTCCTATAAAAAACCATCCGCGGTAGTGCGATGGGTCGGTGCAGCAGGGTAGTTAATGATCGTATCCGGCTGCTGAAAATAGAAGGCGGGTAGAAATAACGTCTGTCTCACAAGTCCGACATGGGGTCTAATCGCAAAAAAAGCAAGGAATATCTTTGGAATTTGCCCGGTTCGGCGAAAAAATGCAGGGGGATTCGGCGTCGATTTCTTCGCCGAATTGTCATAATTGTGTTACGCTTTTCTGCATGAGATTTGTATACGCCGCGCCGCTTTATTTGTTTTGCCTGATGGGCCCCGGCTGGGCCAGTTCGCCGATTACGCCGGTGATCTGTGCGGCCCAGGATGACATGATCCAGCGCCTGACTGTTGATTACGGGGCGCAAAAAATCTCAACCGGGTTGCGTGGACCAGAGGCGATTGTCGAAATCTGGGCGGCGGAACAGGGGGACTGGACCCTTGTGCAGACCTATGCGGACGGGACCAGTTGTATTTTGGCAATGGGGGAGCATTGGCAGGACATGCGCCCGATGGAGCCGAAAACCTAAGAGGCGTTTTTGACGATCCGGTTGACGTGGCCCATTTTGCGCCCGGGCTTCACGTCGGCTTTGCCATAAAGATGCAAGGAGGTGTTGGAGTCCTTGGCCAGCGCGGGCACGCGGTCCATATCATCGCCAATGAGGTTCTCCATCACCACATCGGCATAGCGTTTGCCATCGCCCAGCGGCCAGCCTGTAATGGCGCGGATATGCTGCTCGAACTGATCCACCGCACAGCCGTTCTGGGTCCAGTGACCGGAATTATGCACGCGCGGGGCGATTTCATTCACTATCAACCCATTGGGCGTGACAAAAAGCTCTACCCCCATGACGCCAACATACTCCAGTGCATTCAGAATATTGGCCGCCAAAAGTACCGCATCCATGCGCTGCGACGCGGTTAAACGGGCGGGCACGGTGGTGGTGGAAAGGATGCCGTCTTTGTGGACGTTTTCACCGGGATCATAGCAGGCAACTTCGCCGGTCAGGCCACGGGCGGCGATGATCGACACCTCATGGCTGAAATCGACAAAACCTTCGAGCACGGCCGGCGCGCCGACAAGTTCATCATATTTTTCAACCGCGCCTTCAAGGTGTGTCAGGCGGACTTGTCCCTTGCCATCATAGCCGAACCGGCGGGTTTTAAGGATCGAGGGGGTGCCAATCGAAGCTAGCGCGGTCTCCAGATCAGCTTTGGATTCAACATTGCCATAGGGGGCGGTGGTCAGGCCCAATTCGGTCAAAAAATCCTTTTCAACGGTGCGGTCCTGACTGACCGCCAAAGCGCGGCGGTTCGGGCGGATCGGGCGTTTGCTTTCCAACAGATCAAGTGCAGAAGTCGGAACGTTTTCAAACTCATAGGTGATCACATCGACGGAATCGGCAAATGCCAGCAGGGCAGCGTCATCTTCATAGGCCGCCGTGGTCAGTTGGTCGCAGACCTGTGCGGCAGGCGGATTGGCACCGGGTTCAAAGATATGAGTTTTGAACCCAAGGCGAGAAGCCGCCACCGATAGCATCCGGCCCAATTGGCCACCGCCCAGAATACCAATGGTTGCGCCTTGGGGCAGGGGATCAGTCATCGCTTGGTTCATCCGCAATTGAGTCAGAAAGGGCGGAGCGCCATTCATCCAGCCGTGCGGCAAGTTCGCTGTCTTGCAGGGCCAAAATGCCCGCTGCCATCAGACCGGCATTGGCCGCACCTGCAGCCCCAATTGCCATGGTCGCCACCGGAAAGCCCTTAGGCATTTGCACGATGGAATACAGGCTATCGACACCGGAAAGCGTTTTGGTCTGGACCGGCACACCAACAACCGGCACGCGGGTTTTAGAGGCCATCATTCCGGGCAAATGCGCCGCGCCGCCAGCACCTGCGATGATCACCTGCAAGCCGCGCTCGGCTGCGGTTTTGCCATAGCTCCAGAGCCGGTCGGGCGTACGGTGGGCAGAAACGATCTTTGACTCATAGGCAATGCCCAATTCGTCCAGAATATCAGCTGCAAGTTTCATGGTTGGCCAGTCGCTCTGGCTGCCCATAATGATACCGACTTTCGGCTGTGTCATCGTCATCTGCCCTGTCAATCTGCCCTGTAAAAATGAAAGCGGCACTATAGCCAGCCGCCGTGTCGTTGCAATGGGGCGCAAGCGGCCTTAAGCAATAATGTCCGGTGTAAGTTCGTCTTCGATGCGCGCAATACGGTCTTTTAACGACAGTTTTTGCTTTTTCAACCGCTTGAGGGTCAACACATCGGGGCGGCCGTTTTCCTGCAAGGCCTGAATGGCCTCGTCCAGATCACGGTGTTCCCGTTTGAGCACTTGCAGCTTTACCTGCAGGACCTCTTCGTGGGTCATTTCTTTGGGGCTGTGCATCGCGGCATTGGTCCGTTTGATCCGACTAGAGCCCGTAAATAGCCCGTTTTATCGCCATCGCATAGGGGCGAATCTCTTGCAGCGTAACAATATCGCACCCATATTCGCTTTAACGGGGTCGCCAACCGGGGCCCATCCATGACAGTCGCTTTACGAAGGACGTCCTTATGAGCAAATTGACTTTGGGGTCACACCCCTTTTTGTTGGGCTTCGATCAGCTGGAACGGCTGGTGGAGCGTACGGCCAAAAATGGCAATGACGGCTATCCGCCGTTCAACATCGAGCAAACCAGCGAAAACAGCTATCGGATCACGCTTGCGGTTGCCGGTTTCGCCGAGAATGATCTTTCGATTACCGTCGAGGACCGCCAGCTGGTGGTGCGGGGTCGGCAATCCGAGGAACCTGACAACCGAATCTTTCTGCACCGTGGCATTGCTGCACGCCAATTCCAAAAAAGTTTTGTTTTGGCAGATGGTGTTGAAGTCGGTGGCGCAGAGATGGAAAATGGGCTTCTGCATATCGACCTGAGTCGCGCTGTGCCGGAAGCCGTCGTTCAGACGATAAAAATAAACAAAGCCTAAGGAGGCGGCGCATGGAGCAAGATTTCGAAATCCCGTCCGGGGCGAAGGACCGTATCGTCTATATTCGCTCGATAGAAATTAACGACCTGCCCGAAGAGGTGCAGGAACAGGCCATGGATGCAACCGATCTGGTTGCGGTCCATAATTCCGATGGGGATCAGCTGGCGCTGGTGGATGGTCGTCGTCTGGCGGTTATCCTTGCCAAAGAGCATGATTTTGAACCGGTAAGCCTGCACTAACATGAGCTACAGTTTCGACTGGGTAGACGCATTTACAACGCAGCCGTTCGGGGGGAATGGCTGCGTTGTTGTGTATGGGGCGGCGGATATACCGCTTGCTGATCGTCTGGCGCTTGTGCGCGAAACCTCTTTGGCGGAATGCGCCTATCTGGTAGGCTCTGATGTGGCGGATTTTGGTGTGCGCTATTATCTGGCCGACCGTGAAATCCTGATGGCGGGCCATCCGACAATCGCCACGGTTGCGTCTTTGCTGGATCGTGGATTGGTCCCGATTGTAGATGGGCGCGCGGCGTTTACGCTAGAGGTTGGGGCAGGGGTCTTGCCGATTTCGGTCGAGATTACTGACGAAGGTCCGCTGATCACCATGACACAGGCCGCGCCGGTTTTCAGCACCCACCATGATCCGGCCTTTATTGCGGGTATCTATGGCCTCACGGCGGATGATATTCTGGGCACACCGCAAACCGTGTCCACCGGGACGCCGTTTTGCATTACGGTGCTGAAAAGCAAGGATGCCCTGTGCCGCGCGGTGCTGGATTTTGACAAGCTTAGAGAATTTCGCACCGTTGACGGAAACCCGCAGGCCAGTTTGATGGAACCGTTCCTTGTGACATTGGGTGGTGAAACCGACGCAGGCGATACGTTTTCGCGGCTTCTGCTGGCCCCGCCAAGCCCCGCTGAAGATCCGTTTACCGGCTCTGCAACGGGTTGCATGGCGGCCTATGTCTATCGTTATGGGCTTATCGACTCGGCACAGTTTACGGCTGAGCAGGGTCATTGGATGGGCCGTCCCGGCAAGGCGCAGATTGAAATGCTGGGCACACCTGCGGCAATCACCGGCGTAAAGGTTGGCGGTTACGGGCGGGTGCTGATGCGGGGCGATCTGACGCTCTAACCCGAAGACCCGACCCTGCGACAGTGGCAGGGCAAATCAGGGTTTTCCTGCGGGGCAGTTAAGGCCAAACCGGGCCAAAGCCATGTGCTGCGCCGCTGCCCTAGGGGATCAGCACCTTGGCGGTGAAGGCAACTGTTTCCTTGGGGCGCACGCCCTGATCGACAAAATCATACTCGTAAGACAGGCCAAGCTGCCAGGGGTTGCCGGATGTTTCGATCAGCTTTTTGACGCTGACACCAAGAGGCACGCTGATCCAGGAGTTTGAGTTCCAATTATAGGTCGCGCGCATTTCAGAGGTTCCGACTGACCAGCCATCGCTCAGATTGTAGTCGAAAACGGCCTGTAGGGTCGAGACATCGACATCGGGTTTGCTGTCATCGCCGGACACCGTAAATAGGTTTTGATTAAACAGCCCCCAAATCCCCCAATCCTGCTGTGCAACAAAGCCTGCCGCAGGGCCGATAGCCCATTTGTCAAAGGACAGCCCATCGGTGCCGGTTGGCAGCAGGGCCACCGCGCCAACCCCGAAACGGCCCCAGGATTGATCAAAAGTGATGAGATCAAAAAGCGTGATGTCCCCGAACCCATCGGCACCGGTGACCGTATCGGTTTGATAGGGCACGGTCAGGCGAAAGATATGGTCCAGCTCTCCTGTCGAGAACGGAATCGCCGCCCGAAACTGCAGCAGATTGGAAGAGACACTATCATTATTGTGGTAACTGTAGGTGTAGTAATTCTGCAGTTGATAGCTTGAAACAGGCGCCGTCGGATCATTTGCTGTGCTGGTAGCGCTTTCTTGTGCCGAAAGCGGGGCTGCAAGCAAAACGAGACTGGCAAGGACGGGCAGGGTGCGTTTCATCGATTTATCCATTTTGAGGCCGCAACGCGACGCGAAAAAACGTTTCAGCGCAGGCAATAGGGAAACTTTACCAGACCGCTTCTGTCTGGGAAGCCGCGGAATATACCGCGTTTCAAATCGTGGCATTTGCGCACAAAAAAAGCCCCGCAACGATGGCGGGGCTTTCTGTTTCTTTGACCGGATCGCTTAAGCGCCGATCAGGCCCATGCTTTCCAGCTTCAGCAGAACCTGCTGTGCGCAGTAATCCACGTCTGTGCCTTCGGTTTCGATAACCAGCTCTGGGTTAACCGGAACGTCATAGGGGTCAGAGATACCTGTGAACTCTTTGATTTTGCCTTCGCGCGCCAGCTTGTAGAGACCTTTACGGTCGCGCTTTTCGCATTCCTCGATGGTGGTTGCGACATGCACTTCGACAAAGGCGCCAAAGGCTTCGATGTCTTCACGTACCGCGCGGCGGGTTGTGGCGTAAGGCGCGATTGGCGCGCAGATGGCGATACCACCGTTTTTGGTAATCTCCGAGGCCACATAACCGATACGACGGATGTTCAGGTCACGGTGCTCTTTCGAGAAACCCAGCTCTGAGGACAGGTTTTTACGAACGAGGTCACCATCCAGCAACGTTGTTGGGCGGCCACCCATTTCCATCAGTTTCACCATCAAAGCATTCGCAATGGTGGATTTGCCGGAACCGGAGAAACCAGTGAAGAACACGGTAAAGCCTTGCTTTGCCCGTGGTGGCTTGGTTTTACGCAGCTCTTCTACAACAGTCGGGAAAGAGAACCATTCCGGAATTTCCAGACCTTCGGAAAGACGACGGCGCAATTCGGTGCCCGAGATATTAAGAACGGTGACGTTGTCTTTGTCTTTGATCTCATCGGCGGGTTCGTATTGGGCGCGTTCTTGCACATAGACCATGTGTTTGAAGTCGACCATTTCGATGCCCATTTCTTCCTGATGCGTGCGGAACAAGTCCTGCGCGTCATAGGGGCCGTAGAAATCTTCGCCTTGGCTGTTGGAGCCGGGGCCAGCGTGGTCACGACCAACGATGAAGTGGGTCAAGCCGTGGTTTTTACGGATCAAGCCGTGCCAAACCGCCTCACGTGGGCCTGCCATACGCATGGCAAGGTTTAGCAGGGACATGTGGGTGGTGGAGGCAGGATACTGATCAAGCACAGCTTCGTAGCAGCGCACGCGGGTGAAGTGGTCGATGTCACCGGGTTTGCCCATGCCAACAACAGGGTGGATCAGCAGGTTGGCTTCGGCCTCTTTCGCGGCGCGGAAGGTCAGTTCCTGGTGCGCACGGTGCAGCGGATTACGTGTTTGGAACGCTACAATTTTGCGCCAGCCCATTTTGCGGAAATAGGCGCGCAGCTCGTTTGGTGTGTCGCGACGGGCGCGGAAGTCGTAATGGACCGGCTGTTGGATGCCAACAACGGGGCCACCCAGATAGATTTTGCCCGCTTGGTTGTGCAGGTAGTTCACGGCAGGGTGCGCGTCATCATCTGCGCCAAAGACCATTTCGGCTTCTTTGGATTTGTTTGGCTCCCAACGGTCGGTGACCGTCATGGTGCCCAGAATAACACCTTCTTGGTCGCGCAGGGCAATGTCCTGACCCAGTTCGACAGAAGAGGCAAACTCTTCGGAAACGTCCAGCGTGATAGGCATGGGCCAAAGTTCGCCCGTGGTCAGGCGCATGGTTTCCACAACGCTGTCATAGTCAGCTTCGGTCAAGAACCCTTTGAGCGGATTAAAACCACCGTTCATCAGCAGCTCAAGGTCGCAAATCTGACGGGGGCTCAGGTCCCAGGATGTCAGATCGGCGGCTTCAAGTTTCATCTTCTGCGAAGATTCATACGAGACAAAAAGCTCGGGGATGGGGGCAAGGTTATTCTGCATAGTGTCGTTCCTATGTTTTAATGGAATGAGGCCGCTGGTTGTGCCGGTCAGCTCTGCATGTAAAAGGTCGTATTCTGCAAACTTACGGGCAAGGAATTGGTCGGTTAGCCGGATCTTTTCAGCCGCACCACGGGTTGTAAGCACATATTCAAATCGCTGCCGTTTATCCGGGCCCGATCGTTGATTGACCTTGATCAGTTTGGATTCCGCCGCCGTGCGCAGCAGGGCATTTAGTCGACCAAGAGAAATACCAAGAGCCGTTGCCGTCGCGCGCTGAGAACCCTCTGGCGCCGTTTCAAGTTGGCGCAGCAGGCGAAAGAGGAGATCATCCTCTTCGGGCAGATTGATTTTTGCAGGTGCGGTAGGCATTGCAGGCGACTCGATATGTGTTCACGGATGAACGCTTCCCATAATCTGGCAGATTTCCCAAGAGATTTTTTAAAGCAACGGGGGAAGTTCGCCGACGTAGCATTTTTACAACGGCCAAAACGGTGGTATATTCGGCATTTTTCGGGTGTTTGCGACATTTTTAGGCGACCCTGACGGGTCGATGGGTGTCTCGGGGCTTGCCTGCCACCGCATAACACGGTCAGATCGCCAGATCTTGGCCCGCGGCGTCGGTTCGGTGCGGCCCGAGGATTTTTGATTTAAGCGTGGATTTATGCGCGTTTTGCAGCGGTGAGGATATGTGATGACGCAATTGGCCTTTATAGGTGTGGCCGGGGCTGGTCTGTTGCTGCTGCTCTTCGCGCCCTTTACCAAAACTGCCCTGTGGCGGGCGACGGTCACACCTTTGGCCTCTATCATTGGCAGCGGCTTTCTGGTTTCCGCACCGCTTTTGGCGCGTGAATTTGGCGGCTTTGCCGCACCGGCCATGGCCCTTCTTGTCGGGTTGGCCGCGCTAATCGGCTGGGCGATCCGCTATAATATCCGAACAGTGGAGCCGCTGTTGGGGCAGCCCGGAAACCACGCCCTGCAATCACTGGAAAAGCTAAGCCATATCGTGCTGGCTTTTGCCTATTTTGTCTCGGTTGCCTATTACCTGTCCCTGCTGGGGCAATTTGTGCTGGAATCCGCCGGCGTTCAAAACGACGCGCTGGCCACAGGTATTTCTGTCGCCTTGGTGGCAGGCGTTGGTGTTCTGGGCTGGAGCGGGGGCGCGCAAAAAGTCGCAGGGGTCGAGCGCTATGCGACGGCTTTGAACCTTGCAGTGATTTCCGGATTTCTGGCCGCGTTGCTGGCCTATAACCTTGGCATCCTCAACGCCGGTGGCTCGGTGATGCCGCCCGCGGGTAAGGCGCAGATGCAAGGGTTGCCGGTATTGCTTGGCTTGCTGATTGTTGTTCAGGGGTTTGAAACCACGCGCTTTACCGGAGATGATTTTGATCCGGCCACAAGACAGAAAGCCATGTGGATCGCCCAGCTGGTGTCCGGCGTCATATATATTGTCTTTTTCCTACTGCTCTCGCCGCTTTTGGCGGATTTGGCCCAAGGCACAGGAGTCGCGGCGATCATCACTGTCTCGGGAACGGTGGCACTGATGTTGCCGCTTTCCCTGACGGTGGCCGCAGCGGCCAGCCAGTTTAGCGCGGCCATCGCCGACAGTTTGGGTAATGTTGGTCTGATCGAACAGATCAGCGGCAACCGGATCGATCCGCGCCATGCCTATTTTTTGATGGCAGTGGTGGGGATCGCCATTCTTGTGACGGTCGATGTGAATGGCGTCATTGCATTGGCCAGTCGGGCTTTTGCCCTGTTTTATGCGCTGCAATGCCTTGTCGCATGGGAAGCGGCGCGACAGACCCCTGCGCAAAAGGGCAAGGCGGCCGCCTTTTTGGCCCTTGCCGGGCTCTGCGCGGTTGTCTGTGTCTTTGGGGTGCCCGCCGAATAAAGAGGGCGCGCCCGTCACCGTGTGCTTGGCGCGCCGGAATGCCGGTCTTTTCGCGCCAAGAGCAGGGTGCCTTTGGGGTTAACTAGGCGTCCTGATCGGCCAAAAATCGTTCCGCATCCAGCGCCGCCATACAGCCCATACCAGCAGAGGTGACCGCCTGACGGTAAATGTGGTCGGTCAAGTCCCCTGCGGCAAAGACGCCGGGGATCGAGGTTTCCGTGCTGCCCGGTTTGGTCACGACATAGCCGCCCATATGGGTTTCCAGTTGATCCTTGACCAGCTCATTGGCGGGTGCATGACCAATAGCGACAAACACACCCTTGGCAGGGATTTCGGTGATTTCACCGGTTTGCACATTCTTGGCTTTCACCCCTTCGACCCCCAAAGGCATATCGGTGCCAACCACTTCTTCAAGCTGGTGGAACCACAGGGTTTCGATCTTGGGATGTTTAAGCAGACGCTCCTGCAGGATTTTTTCCGCGCGCAACTCATCGCGGCGGTGGATCAACGTCACCTTAGAGGCAAAGTTCGTCAAAAACAGCGCTTCTTCAACAGCGGTGTTGCCGCCGCCGACCACCACAATTTCCTGACCGCGATAAAAGAACCCGTCACAGGTCGCACAAGCAGAAACGCCAAAGCCTTTGAATTTTTCTTCGCTCTCCAGCCCCAGCCATTTGGCCCGTGCACCGGTGGCCAGAATAACCGCATCGGCCTCATAGGTGGTGCCGGAATCGCCCTTGGCAATAAAGGGACGCTGCTGCAGGTTCAGATCGGTGATGATGTCGCCGATGATCTCGGTGCCCATGGCTTTGGCGTGGGCTTCCATGTTGACCATCAGATCAGGCCCTTGAATTTCCGTGTGGCCGGGCCAGTTTTCCACTTCGGTGGTGGTGGTCAGCTGCCCGCCGGGTTCAATCCCTTGCACAAGGATCGGTTCCAGCATGGCGCGCGAGGCATAAACGCCAGCGGTGTAACCGGCAGGGCCGGAGCCAATGATCAGGACTTTGGTTTTTCGGGTCTCGGTCATGAGGCGTTCCTTGCACGAAATTATTCAGGTTGGGACAGGCATATAAAGATGCGCAGCCGGTTCTTCCAGCCCCATCACAAAGCTGTGGTCACAAGAATGGTTTTTAAAAGGTATATTAATTTTATTGCGCAAACGTGAAATATTATTGCGCAAAATGCTGTGTTCTAATAGGGTTAGCGCAAACTTACAGAGGCAACCTCCATGGCAAGCTCGAAATTGGATCCGATTGACCGGAAAATACTGGCTGAACTTCAGGCTGATGGCCGAATGACCAATGTTGAATTGGCCAAACGGGTTGGGATTTCGGCACCGCCTTGTCTGCGGCGCGTGCGTACCTTGGAAGAAAGCGGCTATATTCGCGGCTATCACGCCGATGTGGACGCGCGGGAACTGGGCTTTGAAGTGCAGGTCTTTGCCATGGTCGGCTTGCAAAGTCAGGCCGAGGTGGACCTGAGCGCCTTTGAAGAACGCTGCCGGGGTTGGCCCTTGGTGCGCGAATGCCATATGCTGAATGGTGAGGTGGATTTTGTCCTGAAATGCGCCGCACCGGACCTTTCGACCTTTCAGACCTTTCTGACCGAGGAACTGACCGCCGCCGAAAACGTCGCGAGCATCAAAACCTCGCTGGTCATCCGATGTGCCAAAGATGATCCGGGTGTGCCCTTTGAAGTGATGGAAGCGCGGCTTAGTCAAGAAGCGTGATTTAGCCGAACGGATCCTGCGGATAGGTCACATGTGCCAGATAAAGCCCCTGTGGTGGGCAGACCGGCCCGCAGGCGGCGCGATCACATGCCGCCAGCGCGGTTTTCACATCAATGGGCTGCCAAGCGCCGGCGCCAACCCGCTCTAATGTGCCGACAAAGCTGCGCACTTGATTGTGCAGAAAACTGCGCGCGCGCACGTGGAACCGGTACTCAACCCCATGGGGCAGGGCAATTTCTTCGATTGAAAGTTCATCCAACGATTTAACAGGGGATTGCGCCTGACAGATCGAGGACCGGAAGGTGGTAAAATCATGCCGTCCCAGCAGATGCGCCGCCCCAGCCTGCATTGCCGCCAAATCGAGCCTGTGATTGATGCGCCAGACATTGCCGCGCTCATGGGTCAGCGGGGCGCGTCGGACCTGCAACCGGAAAAGATAGCGCCGCTCAACGGCTGAAAACCGCGCGTGAAAATCCGCCTCGACCTGTGCGGCCTGTACGATGGCAATCGGATGGGGCTTAAGGTGATAGTTCAACGCCTCTGACAGGCGAAACGCATCCCAATCCTTGCGCAGATCAACATGGGCCACTTGGCCCAATCCATGCACCCCCGCATCAGTGCGGCCCGCAGCGGCGATACCTTCGGCATCCGCCTGCAGCTTGCAGAGGGCTTCTTCGACGCACTGCTGCACCGAGGGATGACTGCGCTGACGCTGCCACCCGCAATAGGGGCCACCATCATATTCTACTTTTAGGGCATATCTGGGCATGTCTGATCCGATAGCGCCGGGGCGGCTAAATGACAACGCCCTGCTTTCATTTTGACTTAAATATCCATCAGCCTTTCGCCTAGGTGATGGTTTGGGGCGGTGTCGCGCGGCGTTTCAACACCGCTTCGCGCCAGGTGATAAAACTGACCGAGGCCAGAATGACCAGACCGCCGACCACCACCCATGTGTCCACCGGTTCGGCAAAAAAGAGCGCGCCGACCAAAGTTGCCCAGAGCAATTGCAAAAAGGTCACCGGTTGGGTGACGGTCATCGGCGCGGCCTGAAAGGCCAGCGTCATTGTATAATGGGCCGTCGTGGCAAAGCAGGCGACCAGAAACAGCCAGCCGATCTGCGCGAGTGTCGGGGGGACCCAGACAGCCGCTGCAAAAGGGGCAAGGCCGATGGTGACGGTAATTGACAGCATCGCGACAACAACCGTCGGGCTTAGGGTATTGCTCATGCGCTTGGCGATCAGATAGCTGACAGCGAAGAAAAACGCCGTGCCAAGCATGGCGATATGCCCGTCCGATATGTCGCGCAGCCCGGGGCGTAGGATGATCAGCACTCCGCCAAACGCCATGCCCACTGCCAAGATACGCCGGAAGGCAAGTTTTTCGCCCAGAAACAAAGCGGCCCCGAGGGTGATGTAGATCGGCGTCATGTAGTTCATTGCCGTGACATCTGCCATCGGGATGCGGGCCATGGCGTAGAACCACAGGATGACCGCCAGCGTATGGGCCAAACCACGCAAGGAAAACAGCGCCCATTCGGTGCGAGTCAGCCGGATCGCCAGCAAGGGGCGCAGCATCGGGATAAAAAACACCAGCCCCAGCGCATAACGGATAAAGGCAGATTCCGCCGCCGGAAGCTCTGCTCCGATGATTTTGACAATCGCTGTCACAGCCAGAAAATTCAGACCGGTAAGGGCCATGAAAAGGGCACCGCGAAGAGGGTTGTTCTGCGTGGATGTCATAGCGTCACGTAATCCCGAAAGCGCCGCCGCTGCAAGCCTAGTTCAACAAGAGCTTGGCGGCGATGCCCCACATGGTGAGCCCGACAAGGGCGTCCAATATGCGCCACGCGGCGGGTTTGGCAAAAAAGCCGCGTAACAGCGACGCCCCGTACCCCAGCGCAAAGAAAAACACAAAAGATGCCGAGACCGCACCAATGCCAAAAGCCAGTTTTTCGCCTTCGAACTGGGTCGAGATAGAGCCGATCAGCATCAGCGTATCCAAATAGACATGGGGGTTCAGCCAGGTCAGGGCCAAACAGGTCAGCACGGTTGGCATCAATGCCGCCGGCGCGCGTTGTGCGGCCTCTAGGGAGTCGCCACCGCGAAAGGCGGCGCGGAAACTGATAAGCCCATAAAAGATCAAAAACGCCGCCCCTCCATAGCGAAATGCCGGAATGAGCCAAGGCCAGCGCTCGGCCAGAAAGCCAAACCCGGTCACGCCGAGGGTGATCAGGATGGCATCCGAAACGGCGCAACACAGCACCACCGGCAGCACATGTTCATTGCGCAGCCCCTGACGCAGCACAAAGGCATTTTGCGCGCCAATGGCTAGGATCAATCCAAAGCTTAAGGCAAATCCGCTGTATAAGGCGCTCATTCTACTGTCTTTCCTTGCTGGGTGACCCTTGACTACGGCAGTCCTGAGGATTAGCCAAGTTTATGTTCCTAATCCTGATTAAGTATGGCTAATGCAATTTACCGATCCTGCCCTTTCGGCCCTTGCGGCGGTGATCCGCACCGGAAGCTTTGAGTCGGCGGCGGCGACGCTGTCGGTGACACCCTCGGCAATTTCGCAGCGGATCAAGCAGCTGGAAGAACGTATCGGCACGGTATTGATCCAGCGCGGACAACCCTGCCGCGCCACGGACGCAGGTCTGCGTCTGTGTCGTCACGCCGATCAGGTGGCCTTGTTGGAAAGCGCGCTGGACAAAGAGCTTGGCACAGGGGTCGCACCGGGGCAGGGGGCCACCGTGCGGATTGCTGTCAACGCCGATAGCCTCGCAACTTGGTTCATCGCGGCCCTGTCGGCGCAATCGGATTTTCTGTTTGATGTCGTGGTGGATGATCAGGACCACTCTGCCGATCTGTTGCGCAGCGGTGCAGTGATGGCCGCCGTCAGCAGCCACGCCAAACCGGTGCAAGGCTGTGATGTCACCCCTTTGGGCACCCTGCGCTATGTCGCCACCGCCAGCCCAGCCTATGCCGATTACTGGTTTGCAGAGGGGGTAACGCCGTCGGCCCTGCGCCGCGCACCCGCCCTAACCTTTAACGCTCGTGACGGGTTGCAGCGGCAATGGGTACAGCGCGAGGTCAGGCAGGCGGTGGCGCTGAAATCTCATTTCCTTCCATCCTCGCAAGCCTTTGTTGAGGGCGCTGTGCAGGGATTGGGCTGGGGCATGAACCCCGAGTTGCTGGTGTCAGAGCCTTTGCGCAGGGCCCAGCTTTGCGCCATCGGCATGAACCCTTATCTGGATGTGCCACTGTATTGGCAGATCAACCGGCTGATCAAAAAGCCCTTGCGCGGTTTGACCCGCGCCGTGGCCCGCGCGGCAAAACACAATCTTGTCGTCAGATAAACCTTTCAGCGCTATGGCTGGACTTGACCCGCGTTCCAACTTATCGCCTAACTTGCGCAAACCGTTCCAAAAGGATCTCTTCATGGCCCAGCAAAACCGATTTACTTCTGCCCTTAAAAACCTTGTGCTGGCGCTGCTGAACGCAACCATCATGTTGATCCTGCTCTGCCTTGTCTTTGCCTATCTGACGGCGCGGCAGATCAACGGGCTGACCGACACGATGACCACGGCCTTCGCCGAAAACCTGATCACCGTGGAGCCGGTCAAAGAGCAACTGGTTCTGCTCAACGACAACGTGACCGGATTGCGTAGTGATGTGCAGGCCATTCGCACCGCCACGGGGGCCGTGCGCGACGAAAAACTTGAGGCTATCCAGATCCGGCTGGATACAATGGCGACAAATACCGCCGATATGCGCAACAAGATGCGGCAGATCACCGAAGAGCCGGATGTGATTGTCGGCGCTGCGGTTTCCTCTGCCGTCGGAGAGCTGACGGAAACGCTGGTGGCCCTGCGCGGCTGTGCGCCCCTTTCCTTGCCTGATGATTTAACCCTGCCAGTTAAAAATTAATGCTGGCCCGCTTTCCCATCACCGCTTTGCAGATCGATCAGGTCGTGGCGGCCTTTTATCGGCGCATCCGCGTACATCCGGTTTTGGGACCGGTTTTTCTGGGGCATGTCGGTACTGATCACGATTCCTGGCAGGCCCATGAGGCCAAAATCGCCGCCTTCTGGCGCAATGCCATCCTGATGGAGCGTGCCTACAACGGCAATCCGATGCAGACCCACATGCAGGCGGGCAACGTCATGGCGGATCATTTCACCCCATGGCTGGCGTTGTTTGATCAGGTTCTGTCTGAAGAGCTGCCCGCAGAAACCGCAGACAGCTTTTCGGCCCTTGCCCACCGCATCGGGCGCGGCTTGCGCATGGGGGTTGAGGATGTGCATAAACCCGCCGGTGCGGTGCCGATGCTCTGACTAGGAACCGTTGCTGCCAAATAATCCAGTCAGCGCGCGTTGGATAATGCCGGTGACTGAGGGCTTTTTACGGGCGGTAAAAGCAAGCGGCCGGCAGACCTCGAGCGCGGCAACCCCGACACGGGCGGTCAGAGCACCATTGATGACGCCCTCACCAAAGCGGCGCGAGACCTTCGACAAAATCCCGCCTCCCGCGACCGAGCCGATCAGATCATCGCCAACAGCCACCGCACCGGTGGCAACCAGATGGGCAATCACGGTGCGCATCAAACGCCAGCTGCCCAATGTGCCTGCGCGCCCGCCATAGATATCGGCGATCCGGCGCACCATGCGCATATTGGCCGTCAGTGCAGCCACGACATCGGCCAGCGCCAGAGGGACAATCGCGGTGACCGTGGCTACCTGCCGCGCGGCAGATTCGATTTCGGTTCGGGCAGCTTCATCAAGCGGGGCAAGGACATCAACCTCGATCAACCCCAAAACCCCGTCCGCATCCATGACCTCTCCCTGACGTTCGGCCAATCGGGCCAATCCCCAGGACAGCTCGGGGCGATCTTTATATAAATGTTCAATCTGGGCAGCGACTTTGTGGGCGGCCACCAGATCAGCATTGGCCAAAGCCCCCGCTGCAGCATGCTGGATGTGATCCAACCGGCGCAACCGCGCAAACCCCAGCCATTCGCGCAGGGCGATGGCCAGCAAAACCAAAAGGAACAACCCCGTCAGACCAAGGGCAATACCGCCAAGATAGGGGTTGCGACTGATCAGACCGCTGACAAAATCATAGGCGGCCACCGAAACAACAAAACCGATTAATGCCCCCAGCAGCGACCAGAACCATTTTGATAATCTGGACGGGCGACGGGTGCCGATCTGCACAATCTGTTGCATCGCTGCGCCTTGCGGCAGTTCCGCCTCGGGCACTGGTGGGGCTTCAGACGGAGAAGGGGCATCATGGGCCTCATATTCAATAACAACGGGGCCGCTGCGGCGGGAAGGATCACTCATACCAACTTATCTCCGATCAGAAATTCAGCCGCCCGGTCCAGCCGGATATGAGGTGGCCCCTCTCCGGGCTTGAGCCGCAGGACCGCCGGCGCAAATCGCATCGTGGCAAAATCGCCATCAAGCCAGCGTTCCGCCCCCTCGCGCGCTGGATTCAGCAGCCGCGCGGGGTCCTCGGGCAAAGCACCGGCATGAAACGCCGCACTGCGCCCGTCCAACAGTGTACCCCGCACACAGTCCAGCGCCGCGCCCTGATGTAGCACGGTCTCCTCCACTGTGGCGCGCAGGGCGGCAATCGACATGGCCGCGGTCTGGGCACCGGCGAAATCGGCGCGATCTTTGGCGTCCCGCACCAAGGCCTCCATGATGGCGGTTAATTGCGGGTGCTGACTGTGGTGTAAATGGTCGGCCTTTGTGGCGGCAAACAGGATCTTTTCCACCCGCTTACCGCGCAGCAGCCGCGTTAGAAAAGAGTTTCTGCCCGGTCGAAAGGCGGCCAGAATGTCGCCCATGGAATCGCGCATATTATCAACGGCTTGTGGGCCGTTGTGAATGGCCCCCAAAACATCCACCAATACGAGCTGGCGATCGATACGGGCAAAATGTTCGCGAAAAAACGGCTTTACGACCTGCGCTTTATAGGCCTCATAACGCCGCGCCATTTCACGCCGCAAAGAGCCGCGCGGGGCGGGGTCACCGGCGGGCAGGGGCGCAAATGTCAATACAGGGGAGCCTTCAAGCGCACCGGGCAATAAAAAACGCCCCGGTGTGCAGTCGGAAAACCCTTCTGCCTGTGCCGCCTTCAAATAGGTGGTGAATTCTGCGGCCAGCGTGCGGGCCTGAGATTCCTCCAGCTTCGCCGTGCCGTCTACTTCGGCCAGCGTTTCCAGATATTCTGTTGCGATTTGCCGCTCGCGTGCTTTATCCAGCGCCTTGGCCGACCATTCGTCATAACTCTGATCCATCAGCGCCAGATCAAGCAACCACTCTCCTGGATAATCAACAATGTCCAGATGCACAGTGCGCGGGCCGGAAAGACCGGATAGCAAACCGCTGGGCTGCACGCGAAACGACAGGCGCAACTCGGAAACCGACCGTGTGCTTTCGGGCCATGCAGGCGTGGCAGCGGTGAGCGTCGCAAGGTGGTCTTCATAGTCAAACCGCGCAATCGTATCATCCGGTTGCGGTTGCAGATACACGGTGCGGACCGCGCCACTGGCGATGGCGGTGACCTGTGTCATCCGGCTGCGGTTCAGCAGATTGGCAACCAGCGCGGTAATGAATACAGTTTTACCCGCCCGCGCCAGACCGGTCACGCCCAGCCGGATGGTTGGCTCAAAAAAACTCTCAGACACCGTCGCGCCCAGATTTTCGACCTGACGGGTGACGTCATCTGCAATATCGCTTAGCCGCACAGGCATGGCCCCTTTGTTACCTTGCTGTCTAGATAGACACCCAACGGCCCGCTGCCTAGAGGGCGTAAGGGCTTACTTTGTTCGGCAAATATCCCGGGGGAGACCCGAAGGGGCGGGGGCAGCGCCCCCTTTACCGTCGCGTTAGGCGCGCGGATCGAGCAATTTTTCCAGCACGCTATCCTTGGTGATCTGCCCGATAAGGCTGCCGTTTTCCGTTACCCCAACCGGCGCACCGGTGCCGGTGATCTGATCCATGACCGATTGAATGGTTTCATCGGCAGGCACAGTGATGGTCGGGGTGGTCGTGACTGGTCGCATGACATCCCGTGCACACAGTACCCCGAGTGGATTCATATGGGCGACAAAATCGGCGACATAGTCATTGGAAGGGTTTGAGAAAATCTCTTGCGGGGTGCCACATTGCACAATGCGCCCGCCTTCCATGATGGCTATGCGATTGCCGATCTTAAAGGCCTCATCCAGATCATGGGATACAAAGATGATGGTGCGTTGCAGTTTCGATTGCAGATCCAGAAGTTCATCCTGCAATTTGCTGCGGATCAAAGGATCAAGGGCTGAGAACGGCTCATCCATCAGCAGGATCGGCGCATCGGTAGCAAAGGCGCGGGCCAGTCCGACGCGCTGTTGCATCCCGCCCGACAGCTCACCGACTTTGCGCTCGGCCCAGTCGGTTAACCCGACCAGCGCCAGCTGCTCATCCACTTTGTGGCGACGTGCGTCTTTGTCCATACCGCTCAGCTCAAGCCCGAGACCGGCATTTTCACGCACGGAACGCCACGGCAGCAGGCCGAATTGCTGAAAGACCATCGCCACATGGCGCTGGCGCATTTTGCGCAGGGTGGCCGGATCGGCATGGGTCATATCGACCATGCGATCCCCATCAGTGACCCGCACTGCCCCGCGCACCACCGGGTTCAACCCGTTAACCGCGCGCAGCAGGGTGGATTTACCAGATCCCGACAACCCCATCAGCACAAGGATTTCGCCATCTTCAACCGTCAGCGAGCAATCATGCACCCCCAAGACCTGACCGGTGGCGGTCTGGACCTCGGCTCGGCTTTGGCCGGCATCCATCAGCGGCAGGGCTGTGTCTGGCGTGTCGCCAAAAACGATGGACACTTTGTCAAATTCTACAGCGCTCATTTGCGTTCCACCCTTAGAATACGGTCCAGCATGATGGCGACCACGACGATGACAAAGCCGCTTTCAAAACCAAGAGCGGTGTTCACCTGATTAAGCGCGCGCACCACTGGCACCCCAAGACCATCCGCGCCGACTAGGGCGGCGATGACCACCATCGACAGCGACAGCATGATAGTCTGGTTCAACCCCGCCATGATTTGCGGCAGCGCATAGGGCAATTCCACCTTCCAAAGGATTTGTGAATTGGTGGCCCCAAAGGCCTCAGCGGCCTCAAGTAACGGGGTCGGGGTCGAGGTGACGCCAAGATGGGTCAGGCGGATCGGTGCGGGCAGCACAAAGATCACCGAGGCAATCAGGCCCGGCACCATGCCGATACCAAAAAATACAATGGCGGGAATAAGATAGACAAATGTCGGCAGGGTCTGCATCAAATCCAGAACCGGACGCATAAAGCCGTAAAGTTTGGGGCGATGGGCGGCGGCGATGCCGATGGGCACACCCACACCCATACAAACCACACAGGCCGAAAGCACCAGCGTGAGGCTTTCGGTGGTCTCTTCCCAGTAGTCCTGATTGAGGATGAACAGAAAACCCAAAAAGACGAACAGGCAGGTTTTCCAGCTTTTCTGCAGGAACCACGTCAGCACCACAAAAACCGCAATCACCAGCAGGGGCGGCGGGCCTTGTAGCACCCAAAGAATACCGTCGATCATCGCTTCCAGCAGGACGGCTAACCCGTCAAAAAACCATTCACCATGTTCCTGAAGCCAGTCAAAAACCGCCGCCGCAGCTTTGCCAACCGGAATCTTATTATCCGTTAGCCAGTCCATTCTATCCCCTATGATCACCCGAAGGTATCAGCGTAATGCGCTGTTATTTTTGTAAAAAGCCCCGACGCTTTTGCAAGGTCGGGGCTTTCGGATTTACATACCCAGCGCGGATTTAACCGCCGCAACAGCGTCGCCGCCGTCTTTGGTGGTCACGCCCGCCAGCCAGGCCATATAGGCATCCGAATTGGCCGCTAGCCACGCCGAGGCCGCATCTGTGGGGTCTTCGCCGTCATTCAGAATTGCACCCATGATCTCGTTTTCCATCGCGAGGGAAAATTCGAGGTTCATCAGCAGTTTGCCGACGTTATGGCATTCTTCGACATATCCGGCGCGGGTGTTGGTAAAGACACTCGCTCCGCCGAAATCAGGCCCGAAGAATTCATCGCCTCCGGTCAGATACCCCATGTCGAAATTGGCGTTCATCGGATGCGGTTCCCAGCCCAAAAAGACGATAGGGTCGTCTTTCTTAGAGAAACGCTCAACCTGCGCCAACATGCCTTGCTCGGAGCTTTCCTTGACCGAAAAGGCGTTCAGGCCAAAGGCATCCGCATCGATCATCGACTGGATCAGACGGTTGCCGTCATTACCCGGCTCAATGCCGTAAATCTCGCCATCCAGCTCATCTGAGAATTTCGCGATATCGGCGAAATCTTTTATGCCGAGCTCCATCGCTGCTTTGTTCACAGCAAGGGTGTATTTTGCACCGGCAAGGTTTTCGCGAACGGTATCAACGGTGCCGGCTTCGCGATAGGGCGCGATATCGGCTTCCATGGTGGGCATCCAGTTGCCAAGGAAAACGTCGATGTCCCCTTCGGCCATAGAGGTATAGGTCACGGGCACGGACAGAACCTTGATGTCGGTTTCATAGCCGAGCGCATCCAGCACGAAGGTTGTCGCTGCCGTGGTCGCGGTAATATCGGTCCAGCCGACGTCGGAGAAGTTTACTTCGCCACAATCAGCAGCGGCCTGTCCAGCAATGGCGGTTAGCGCCAGAACGGAAAGGGATGTACGAAGGGTCATTTTTGGCTCCCTGTTTTTATTGATTGACGAGTCAATTAAAAATCAACACAGTCTGATAAGCAAGTGATTTGGAGTATAACATGCCAAAAATCGGAATGGAGCCAATTCGACGCGAAGCTTTGGTTCAGGCAACGATTGCCGAGATCGGGCAGGCGGGGTCTTTGGATGTGACGGTCTCTCGCATCGCAAAGCGCGCCGGTGTATCCAGCGCCTTGGCCCATCATTATTTTGGCGGCAAGGAACAGATTTTTCTGGCGGCAATGCGTTATATCCTTACCGCTTATGGCAAAGAGGTGCGCGGTGCCTTGTCCCGCCAAACCTTGCCGATGGCCCGACTGGAAGCCATCATCGCGGCCAGCTTTTCACCAAGCCAATTTGACCAGACGGTCATTTCAGCATGGTTGAATTTTTATGTGCAATCGCAGAATAATCCTGCCGCCAAGCGGCTTTTGACGGTCTATCATCGCCGACTCAGGTCTAATCTGGTGGCGAATCTCCGGCCCTTGGTGGGGGATCGCGCGCAGGATGTGGCTGAACGGCTCGCTGCCCTGATTGACGGTTTGTACTTGCGCCACGCTTTGGGCGCGACACCGATGGACCCAACCAAAGCGGTCGATCAGCTTGTGCGCTGCCTCACTCTTGAAATCGAACAAGCCACCCGCGCCTGACGCGGTGCCGCCTGAACTCTACACTACAAAGGTCTGAAAACATGACAGTCTCCGCTCAGCCCGTGGCGAGCCATTTCATCAATGGCCACTATGTCGAAGATACCGACGGGGCACTGATCGATGTGATTTATGCCGCCACAGGTCAAAAAATCGCTCAGGTGCACTCTGCGACACCCGCCATCATCGAACAGGCGCTTGAGTCTGCCAAAGCCGGTCAGAAAACCTGGGCTGCAATGAGTGGAACCGAACGCGGCCGCGTGCTGCGCCGTGCCGCCGACATCATCCGCGATCGCAACCACGAACTGTCGCAGTTGGAAACGCTGGATACGGGTAAACCGATGCAGGAAACCCTATATGTCGATGCCACCAGCGGCGCGGATGCCTTGGAATATTTTGGCGGGCTGGCGGGCAGCTTGACCGGAGAGCATATCCAGCTAGGCGAAGATTGGGTCTATACGGTGCGTGAACCGCTGGGGGTTTGTGTCGGTATCGGGGCGTGGAATTATCCGACCCAGATTGCCTGCTGGAAAGGCGCGCCTGCTTTGGCCTGCGGGAACGCGATGGTGTTTAAACCGTCTGAAACCACGCCGCTTTGCGCGCTGAAAGTTGCCGAAATCCTGCATGAATCTGGCTTGCCTGCGGGCGTTTATAATGTTGTGCAGGGCTATGGCCATGTCGGTGCTGCGTTGGTGGAAGATGCGCGGGTGGATAAAGTGTCGCTCACGGGGTCGGTGCCGACAGGCCGTAAGGTGTATGCGGCAGCGGCGGCGGGCATGAAACATGTCACGATGGAGCTGGGCGGCAAGTCGCCGCTGGTCATTTTTGACGACGCCGACATTGAGGATGCTGTGGGCGGGGCCATTCTGGGCAATTTTTATTCCTCTGGTCAGGTCTGTTCCAATGGCACGCGGGTCTTTGTGCAAGCGGGCATCAAGGAAGCCTTTTTGAAGCGGCTGACAGAACGCCTTGCCACGGCGGTGATTGGCGATCCGATGGAAGAGACCACTAGCTTCGGGCCAATGGTTTCTGAGGCGCAGATGGATATTGTGCTCGGCTATATCGCCAAAGGCAAAGAGGGCGGTGCAACCCTGACCTATGGCGGTGCGCGGCTTGATCGCGCAGGGTTTTATTTGCAGCCAACCGTGTTTTCAGACGTGACCGACGATATGGTGATCGCCCGCGAAGAGATTTTCGGTCCCGTCATGGCGGTCCTTGATTTTGACAGCGAAGAAGAGGTCATCCAGCGGGCCAATGCCACGGAATTCGGGTTGTCGGCAGGGGTGTTTACCAAAGATATCCAGTGCGCCCATCGGGTGATCGGGCAGTTGGAGGCAGGCAGTTGTTTTATCAACTCCTACAATGATGCCCCCGTCGAAGCGCCCTTTGGCGGCGTGAAAATGTCCGGTGTCGGGCGCGAAAACTCTAAAGGGGCGATCGAGCATTATAGCCAGATGAAATCGGTCTATGTGCGCATGGGCAAAGTAGAGTCGCCTTTTTAGGTCGGTAAGTCGCTGTCCGTCACAGGCAGCTTAACAACATGAATACTCTGGGATAACGCCTTGATGGAAGCGGATTTTGTAATTGTGGGTGCTGGCTCTGCGGGCTGTGCTATGGCCTATCGGCTCAGCGAAAGCGGAGCCTCTGTTATCGTCATTGAACATGGGGGGTCTGATGTGGGCCCGTTCATCCAAATGCCGGCGGCGCTGTCCTATCCGATGAATATGCCGCTTTATGATTGGGGGTTTCAATCCGAGCCAGAGCAGCATTTGAACAACCGGCGACTAGCGACTCCGCGCGGCAAGGTGATTGGTGGGTCCTCCTCGATCAACGGCATGGTCTATGTGCGCGGTCACGCCTGTGATTTTGATCACTGGGTGGAGGCCGGTGCCTCGGGCTGGGGCTACGCCGATGTGCTGCCCTATTTCAAACGGATGGAGTGCTGGCATGATGGCGGTCATGGTGGTGATCCAGTCTGGCGCGGATCTGATGGGCCGCTGCATGTCTCGCGCGGGCCCCGTGAAAATCCGCTCTTTGCGGCCTTTGTCAAAGCGGGGGTGCAGGCCGGATATGAGATGACCGACGATTACAACGGCGAAAAACAAGAGGGCTTTGGCCCAATGGAGCAAACCGTCTGGAAAGGGCGGCGCTGGTCGGCAGCCAATGCCTATTTGAAACCGGCCTTAAAGCGGGACAATTGCACCGTCCTGCGCGGATTGGCCCAGAAAATTGTTATCAAGGACAAGCGTGCAACCGGTGTAGAAGTCAAAATCGGTAGCAAGGTTGAAATTATCCAAGCCCGTCGCGAGGTGATTATTGCCGCGTCTTCAATCAATTCGCCCAAATTGCTGATGTTATCGGGAATCGGCCCTGCCGCCGAACTTACCGCCCACGGCATTGATGTGGTTGCGGATCGGGCAGGGGTGGGAAAAAACCTGCAGGATCATCTGGAAATGTACATCCAGATGGCTGCCAGCCAGCCGATTACGCTATATAAATATTGGAACCTCATCTCCAAAGCCGTCATCGGGGCGCAGTGGCTGTTTACCAAATCCGGTCTCGGGGCCAGCAACCAGTTTGAAAGCACGGGGTTTATCCGCTCAAAAGCGGGGGTGAAATATCCGGATATTCAGTATCATTTTCTGCCTATGGCGGTGCGCTATGACGGGCAGGCGGCTGCCGAAGGCCACGGGTTTCAGGCCCATGTCGGCCCCATGCGCTCACCCTCGCGCGGGGAGGTTACGCTGGCCTCAAGCGATCCGTTAGTGGCGCCAAAAATCCGGTTCAATTACATGTCGACGGAACAGGACTGGCAGGATTTCAGGCAATGCATCCGCCTGACCCGAGAGATTTTCGCCCAAGAGGCTTTTGCCCCCTTTGTTAAAAGTGAAATCCAGCCCGGCGCAGATTATCAAAGCGATGAAGAGTTGGATGCAGCCATTAGGGAGCATGCTGAAAGCGCCTATCACCCCTGCGGGACCTGCAAAATGGGTCGGGTGGATGATCCGATGGCGGTCGTGGATCCAGACTGTCGGGTGATTGGCATAGACGGGCTGCGGGTGGCAGATAGTTCAATTTTTCCGCAGATCACCAATGGCAATTTGAACGGCCCGTCGATCATGGTGGGCGAAAAAGCCAGCGATCACATCCTCGGGAAAGGCACATTAGCGGCGGCAAATGAAACGCCTTGGATTAACCCAAGGTGGAAAACCGCCCAACGTTAACCAATTCTTAATCAATATTTGCTTTGCACTTGTGGTGGTTTCAACCCGCCTGTTAAGGACATGCCTATGCGTGTCCTTTTCTTTTGTCTTTTGAGCGCGATAGCCGCGCTCCCGCCGAATCTGGCCCTGTCTCAGCACCAAGTCGTGCGGGTAGTGGATGGTGATACCCTGACCATCGCGGGAGAACGTATCCGGCTTTTTGGCATTGATGCACCAGAAAAATCGCAACCCTGTCTTAACGGGGATGGGGCACAATGGCGGTGCGGCATCTGGGCCCAAAGCCGGTTGCAGGAAATTGTCGCTCTTGGGCCGCTTCGCTGTGATGCGCTTAGCAAGGATCGCTATGGCCGCACGGTGGCGCGGTGTTTTGCCGATGGAAAGGATGTGGCTGCGGAAATGGTCGCCTCCGGGGCGGCATTTGCCTATCGGAAATATTCGCTCGACTATGTTGGGGTAGAAAAAGAGGCGTTTTTGAAGCAGCGCGGCATCTGGTCGGGCAAAGCTGAAGCGCCGTCTTCCTTTCGGGCAAAAGGCACAACAACGACGGATAAGACGTGCCGGATCAAAGGTAATATTTCCAGCGGCGGCAAAATCTATCACATGCCGGGTCAGGATTATTATGAACAAACCCGAATTCATACCGGTAAAGGCGAGCGGTGCTTTGAAACAGAAGCCCAAGCCCGTGCCGCCGGCTGGCGTGCGGCAAAACGCTAACGTATTGATCCGGATCAAAGTGCGACGTTTTAGGGTGACCTAGGTTGTTGGTGAACAAGAACCTGAGGAGATCGCAAATGTCCCACACGCCCCACGAACTTGCCGAAGAATTTCCGGATAAAGTGGATGTTATCAGCCGTCTGAAACAGGAAGACGCGCATTTTGCCAAGCTGGTCGACGCCTATCACACCGTTAACCGCGACGTGCATCGGGCGGAGACGAATGTGGAACCCACAGATGATCTGCATGAGGCAGAGCTACGCAAGCAGCGTATGGCGCTCAAGGATGAGATTTGGGGCATGTTGAGTACTGCAGGATAGTATTCAATCTGCTCTGAAAAGGGGCGCCGCGGCGGGTTATGTCCTTTTCCTGCTGCGGCGCCTTTTTGCGTTTTGGGGTGCTGCCCCCGGCCCGTTGGGCCTCCCCCGGGATATTTGTCGAACAAAGTTTCGATCAGCTGTCGATCCGATAGGGGAGCGTGCCGCGATGGTCAAAATCGACGGTGAGTTTGCGTTCTAGGGGCGGGACGGATCGCTGGTGGCAATCGGGCCTTTCGCAGATGCGACAGGAGATCCCGATCGGTTCAAAGGCGGCGCTATTTGAAGTGTCCAGATCATCTGCATAAACCACATCGGCCGCATGTTTGACATCGCAACCCAGACCAATGGCATAGCGTCGCACGGGCGCTTTGAACGATCCTCCGGATTTTGAGATCGCGCGGGCAAGGCAGAAATAGCGTACACCGTCCGGGGTTTCGGCCAGCTGGCGCAGGAACTGCCCGGGTGTTTCAAAGGCGCGGTGTACATTCCAGAGCGGACACGCCCCGCCAAATCGCGCGAACTGCAGCAAAGTCGCAGAGTGGCGTTTGGTGATTGTGCCGGCCTGATCCACCACCACAAAGAAAAAGGGCAGGCCTTTCGCGCCGGGACGTTGCAGGGTGGACAGGCGATGGGCCACTTGTTCCAGTGAAGCCCCGAACATTTGGCACAGGCGTTCCAAATCATGACGGGTGGTTTTGGCGGCCCCTAGAAAAGCCCGATAGGGCAGAAGTGCCGCCCCGGCAAAGTAATTTGCCAGACCGATTTTTGCGATGCTGCGGGCGGCCTCGCTTTGAAAACGGGCAAGATCCAGCGTTGCTTCCAAAAGATCGTTTTGTGCAATCAGCGCATATTGGTGCAGCAGCTGAAAACGGCGAGTTGCGGGGGCGGCGCTGGCGGAGAGCACAAGGGTCAGGCTGTCTGCGTCATAGCCCCTCAATCCGCCACCTGTTTGATATTCTACGGATATACCGTGCTGTTCCAGCGCTTCTAAGGCACAGGTCTCGGGGTCTTTGCTGGTTCCATCTGGGCAGACAAAATGTTCGGCCGCATGATCCACGGCATCGATGTAATTGTCGCAATAGTGAAAGAAGTCGCGGACCTCTTCCCAGGGGCTGGCCTGAAGGCGGGCGTCTTCGCGACCCAAGGCCTCGTCCAGGGAGGCAAGACGTTCATGATTTTGTCGATAGGCGCGGTGCAGTTCCAGAAAGGCCCGCGCCAATGCTGGCGCATTAGAGGCGGTAAGACGTAGATCGGCCAGAGGCGGGGCGGTCTCACCAAAGACCGGATCGGCCAATGCTTCGCGCATATCTGTGACCATACGTTCTGCATCACCGGTAGAAAGTTCGGTGACGTCAAACCCGAATTCCTGAGCCAGCGCCAGCACCACGCCGGTTGATACCGGACGGTTGTTGTTCTCCATCTGGTTCAAATAGGGCAAGGAAACCCCGAGCTTTTCGGCAAAAGATTTTTGCGTCAGGCCAAGGCGGGTGCGGGTTTCGCGCAGTTTGACACCCGCATAGAGTTTTTGTGTCGCCATAGGATCGGTGGCCCTGTCTTTGCAAGTTTGCTTAGCTCTTGGTAGGCTTTGCAAAGCTATTGCGCAAGGATCAACCGGCCACAAGTTTTGTGCGGCGGATCACATAAAGAATGCTGGCAACCGCACAAGCCGATGTCAGGAACATGATCCACAGCAGGGGGAAGGCCCCTGCGCCGGGGACCAGCAATATACCTGCAAGGGCAGAAAGTGCTGCACCCCCGCCGATCATGATCGCCCCGCCAAGGCCGGAGGCGGTTCCGGCGATATGCGGGCGCACCGACAGCATGCCCGCGGTAGCATTGGGCAGGACCAGACCATTGCCAACTCCAACAAAAGTCATGAATCCAAAGAATATTTCTGCAGACCCAAAGCCCAGATTGAACAATGTCAAGGACGTGCCCATGCCCAGCAGGGTCAGCACTGTGCCGGTCAGGATCATTCTGTTGATGCCGTAGCGGACCGAATACCGGCCCGAAATATAATTGCCGGCCAAATAGCCAACGGCAGGCGCGCCGAAGTAAAACCCGAGGACCGAGGGGCTGAGCAGGTAGACGTCGCTGCCGACAAAGGGCGCGCCGCCAAGGTAGGCAAAGAAGCTGCCCGAAGAGAAGGCGGCGGTCAGGCTGTAACCCCAGAACCGCGGTGATTTCAGCAACTCGGGATATTCGGAAAACTGCTGTTTGAAGCTTGCGCCCCGGGTGGTGGAGGTCTCGGCAAGATCGGCCCAGCTCAGGATCAGGATCAGCACGCCGGAGGCAAACATCACCCAGAAGTTTGCCTGCCAGCCGAATGCCGTATCCAGAACGCCACCAAAAGCCGGCCCGATCATCGGAATAATCGACATCCCCATGGTGACATAACCGATCATGGAGGCGGCTTCAGCTTGAGGGACCATATCGCGCACAATCGCGCGCGAGAGCACCATACCCGTCACAACCACGGCCTGGGCCATTCTGAAGACCAGAAAAATCTCGATGTTGGGGGCGTAGATACAGCCCAGCGTAAACAGGCAAAACAGCGCCATGCTGACAAGAATAACAGGGCGGCGTCCGACAAAATCCGAAATGGGGCCGACAATGATCTGCAAAAGCGCATTGACCCCCAGATAGAGCGCAACAGAGAGTTGGATCAGGCGGTATTCAGTATCGAAATGCGCCGTCATATTAGGAAGCGACGGCAGAAAGATGTTCATGCTCAGGGCGGAAACACCGGCCAGAAGCATCAGCGTAACGACGTGGGGCGGTGTGCTGCGATCCAGAAACCGGACGGTGGGGCGGTTTGACATGAGCATTCTTCTTTCGGGGACCCTTCCTTCCTGAACCTGACAGTTGTCAATGTCAACCAATATTGTCAATGTTGGTTGAGGGGTGGTGGAAGGCTTGGGAGAGTTTGCATATTTGCAGTTTGCAGTAAGGTCGCCGTTTGAAATATTCAAATTTGCCTGATTTTTCTTCCCTCGGACGCTCATAGCCTTTAAAACAAAGCAACACCGAAGGGGAGGTCCCGATGAAAGATATTCTGCAAGAGCTCGAAACCCGCCGCGAAGAGGCCCGTATGGGAGGCGGAGAACGCCGAATTGCTTCGCAGCACGCAAAGGGTAAGCTGACCGCGCGCGAACGCATTGATTTGCTGTTGGATGAAGACAGCTTTGAAGAGTTCGACATGTTTGTAGCGCACCGCTGTACCGACTTCGGGATGGAAAAAGACCGCCCTGCAGGCGATGGCGTGGTGACGGGTTGGGGTACGATCAACGGTCGGTTGGTCTATGTCTTTAGTCAGGATTTCACCGTCTTTGGTGGATCGCTATCGGAAACCCATGCGCAAAAAATCTGTAAAATTATGGATATGGCGATGCAAAATGGCGCGCCTGTGATCGGGCTGAATGACTCCGGTGGCGCTCGCATTCAGGAAGGCGTTGCCTCGCTTGCCGGTTATGCCGAGGTGTTTCAGCGCAATATTATGGCCTCTGGCGTGGTGCCGCAGATTTCAGTCATCATGGGGCCCTGTGCGGGTGGTGCTGTCTATTCGCCAGCGATGACCGACTTTATCTTTATGGTCAAAGACACATCCTATATGTTCGTCACCGGCCCGGATGTGGTGAAAACAGTGACCAATGAACAGGTCACCGCCGAAGAGCTGGGCGGGGCGTCGACCCATACCAAAAAATCCTCTGTGGCGGATGGGGCCTTTGAAAATGACGTCGAAGCGCTGGCCGAAGTGCGTCGTCTGGTGGATTTCCTGCCGCTGAACAACCGTTCAAAGCCGCCCGTGCGCCCGTTCTTTGATGAACCGGGGCGGGTGGAAAGCTCTTTGGATACGCTGATCCCGGACAATCCCAACACGCCCTACGACATGAAGGAGTTAATCCATAAGGTCGCGGACGAAGGGGATTTCTACGAGATTCAGGAAGACTACGCGAAAAATATGATCACCGGATTCATCCGTTTGGAGGGCGCGACCGTTGGGGTCGTTGCCAACCAGCCGATGGTACTGGCGGGCTGCCTTGATATTGATAGCTCTCGTAAGGCAGCCCGTTTCGTACGTTTCTGTGACGCATTCGAAATTCCGATCCTCACGCTTGTTGACGTGCCGGGCTTTTTGCCGGGGACCAGTCAGGAATATGGCGGTGTGATCAAGCATGGCGCAAAGCTGCTGTTTGCCTATGGCGAAGCAACAGTGCCCAAAGTCACCGTGATTACCCGTAAAGCCTATGGCGGGGCCTATGATGTGATGGCCTCCAAACATTTGCGCGGTGATTTCAATTACGCTTGGCCGACGGCAGAGATTGCTGTGATGGGGGCCAAGGGGGCGACCGAAATCCTTTATCGCAGTGAATTGGGCGATGCCGAAAAAATCGCCGCCCGTACCGCGGATTACGAAGACCGTTTTGCCAATCCCTTTGTGGCGGCCGAAAAAGGCTTTATCGATGAGGTGATCCAGCCCCGTTCCACCCGCCGTCGGGTGTCTCGGGCTTTTGCTTCCCTGCGCAATAAATCGCTGCAGAACCCGTGGAAAAAACACGACAATATCCCGCTGTAAGGACAGATTGTGGCGCGTGACTGGCATATCATTCGAACCGACCAGCAGTTGACGCTGTGCCGTCAACTACCGCCGCGGTTTGATGTGGTGGGGGAAACCACCCTGCCGCTGGTGCGCAAAGGGCGTTTGGCGCAGCAGATCCGGCAGGACTTGTGGCGGGCGCTTCAAAACCTGCGCGGGTTTTCTCCGGTGGTTGAGGTGACAGAGACCACACAGGGGCTGCGTATCAGGGCAGGGGGGCGGATCGATGCTGCGCCTTTTCCGAAACAGAAGCTGGAAGCGCAGATTGACCGGTTGTTAGCCTCGGTCCCTCATCGCGACCGCTGGCTAAAGAATGCGCGCATCAAGGAGGTGTCATGAGATATTTGCTTCTTGGTGTTGTGTTTCTGTTCACTGCAGCTGCCGGACAAACGGCAGAACCGATTGCTGTGCCGTCCGGGCAGCCCGTGGCGTTTCATGACATCATTCAGGGGGAACGCGGCCCGTCCGGTTTGACCATGCGGTTCCGGTTTATTGCCCCGCGCATTGCCGACCCTGTCGCACCGGTGAGCTTTGACGTGGCAGAGCCGGACATGATGTTCCTCTGTGAAACCTATGCCCTGCCGCGCCTTGCCGAGATCGGACCGCAGGTGAACCAGATTATCATCTCACTGTCGGATATGCCGATTGAATTCGGCGCGATGGATCCCGAGGTGGTTCAGTTTTTTGAAGCCTATGCGCCGACGGAATCGGGCTGCCAATGGGAGGGGTTTTGAAAATGGCACATCCAGATTTCGCGGTTGGGTCAATGTACCCCCACAATAATTTGTGCAAGAAACCGCAAGCCCTTGGTTTTCTGAATATAATCCTTTCGTTTTGCTCAGGCTGCGATACTCTGGTCCGGTGCCATGCCCCTTTGGCTGCTCGATATCAGCAGATGTGGTGCCCATTGCCGGCACAAAAATCGCATCGTGAATTGAATAGGATTGAATCATGTCAAATACACTTAAAGTCTTTGTTTCCCTTGGGTTGCTTGCCTTTGTTTCTGCCTGTGGCAGCAGCGAAGAAGAAGTTATCTATGTTGATCCGACTCCGGTTGTGTCAGAGCCTGCATACACGAAATATTAATTCGATTACGGGGCAGGGGATTTCCCCTGCCGCGGCCCCCACGCAGGCCTCCGTGATCAAGGAGGGCCTGCCATGCTAAAGCATCGTGGTTTTCCCGGACGTTTGCCGGGAACAGATTTTCAATTCACCATTCGGCGCGATAATAAAAAGGGGGTCACCCCGTTGATTTCGCGCGAACGGTTTAAAGACCGCCGTCCGGCGGACCGGCGCGCAGACGAAGGATTCATGCGCGCGCTGTGGGAGCACTTTGGCGATGCCGAATTTGAGCGCGGCAATCTGGACGCTGGCCGGCTAAGCTGGTTCTTCGGGCGCGAAGTTGTCGCCGTCGAAGATCCCTTTGATCCCGAAAGCTATGAGGCCCTTTTGAAAATCGATGTGAACCGCGCCCGCGCGGTCTATCCAGAAATTTTCGAGTGAGGGTATCGGCATGATTTTGCGCGTGAATAGTCAGTTGCAGCGGGTTTGCGCCCATCGTTCCGACGATGGGATCACCGCCTTTGCGCGCCGTGCAAATCTATGTCCTAAATCGAAGGTGACAGGTGCGTGTAACAGGACGCCCCGTCGTGTTTGTCAACACTGTTACCCTTCCCCTTCTTGGCGGATTGCCCCGTTTAACGAGCAATCCGCCCTTTTTGATGTGTCATCGGCAACGTTTGCCGCGGCGCATTCCATCCGGAAGACAGAGGCCCACCATGTTTAAAAAGATCCTGATCGCCAACCGAGGCGAGATCGCCTGCCGTGTTATCAAATCTGCTCGTAAAATGGGGATCAAAACGGTCGCCATTTATTCGGATGCGGATAAACAGGCCCTCCATGTTCAAATGGCAGATGAGGCTGTGCACATCGGCCCGTCTCCGGCCAATCAATCCTATATCGTGATTGATAAGGTGATGGAGGCGATCCGCCAGACCGGCGCCGAAGCGGTGCATCCGGGGTACGGGTTTCTGTCTGAAAACAAACTGTTTGCCGAAGCTTTGGCCAAGGAAGGTGTGGCTTTTATCGGGCCTCCTGCTGGTGCGATCGAAAGCATGGGCGATAAGATTACTTCTAAGAAGATCGCGCAAGAAGCCAATGTGTCCACCGTGCCGGGCTATATGGGCTTGATCGAAGATGCCGAAGACGCGGTTAAGATTTCCAATGAAGTCGGCTATCCGGTGATGATCAAAGCCTCTGCCGGTGGCGGCGGTAAGGGCATGCGCATCGCATGGAATGACACCGAAGCGCGCGAAGGGTTCCAGTCTTCCAAGAACGAGGCGGCCAATAGTTTTGGCGATGACCGGATTTTCATCGAGAAATTCGTCACCCAACCGCGCCACATCGAAATTCAGGTGCTGGCAGATGCCCATGGCAACTGCATTTATCTGGGCGAACGAGAATGCTCAATCCAGCGCCGCAACCAGAAAGTCATCGAAGAAGCGCCAAGCCCGTTTCTGGATGAAGCCACCCGCAAGGCCATGGGCGAACAATCCTGCGCCTTGGCCAAGGCGGTGGGCTACACCAGTGCAGGCACGGTGGAATTCATCGTCGATGGCGAACGCAATTTCTACTTCTTGGAAATGAACACGCGTCTGCAGGTGGAACATCCTGTGACCGAATTGATCACCGGCGTTGATCTGGTTGAACAGATGATCCGCGTGGCCAATGGCGAAAAGCTTAGCCTGACACAGGATGACATCAAACTGAACGGCTGGGCGATGGAAAGCCGCCTATATGCTGAAGACCCCTATCGCGGTTTCCTGCCCTCTATCGGGCGGCTGGTGAAATACAACCCACCCGCAGAGGTCGCTTCCGACACCGCGGTCGTGCGCAATGATACCGGCGTTTATGACGGCGGCGAAATCTCGATGTATTACGATCCGATGATCGCCAAGCTTTGTACCTGGGCCCCGACCCGTCTGGCCGCGATTGAGGAAATGCGCGTGGCGCTGGACAGCTTTGAGGTCGAAGGCATCGGGCATAACCTGCCGTTCCTGTCGGCGGTGATGGACCATGAGCGTTTCGTTTCCGGCAATATCACAACCGCCTTTATCGAAGAGGAATACCCCGAGGGTTTCCAAGGGGTTGCACTGCCAGAATCCGAGCTGAAAAGGATTGCGGCAGCAACAGCGGCAATGAACCGCGTCAGCGAAATTCGCCGCACCCGTCTGTCGGGGCGGATGGATAACCACGAACGCAAAGTCGGGATTGATTGGGTCGTGACCCTGCAGGATAGCCGTTTTGCTGTGACGATTGATGCCGATCCCGAAGGGGCAACCGTTGGCTTTGAGGATGGTACATCCCTGCGGGTCACATCCGACTGGACACCGGGTGATAGTCTGGCCCGACTGACGGTCGCAGATGCGCCCTTGGTTCTGAAGGTTGGCAAAGTGTCGGGTGGATTCCGTATCCGGACACGGGGGGCCGATCTGAAGGTGCATGTACGCACACCACGTCAGGCTGAACTGGCAGAATTGATGCCGGTTAAGGTCGCGCCGGATACCTCCAAACTGCTGCTTTGCCCGATGCCGGGTCTGATCGTCAAAATCGATGTCGCAGTCGGCGATACCGTTCAGGAAGGTCAGGCGCTGTGCACGGTTGAGGCCATGAAGATGGAGAATATCCTGCGGGCGGAAAAAACCACCGTTGTTACCAAGATCAACGCCGGTGCCGGCGATAGTCTGGCGGTGGATGACGTGATCATGGAGTTCGAATGAGCGCTGCCGCTCTCTCTCAGCTGCCGCGGCGGTCGCGGATTTCCTGTTCTCGGGCTGGCATCTTGTCAATCGAGCGGGAAAGCTCGCGCACCGTCCAGGGTTGCGGTTTGCGCAGGGCAACGGTGCCATCCTTGGCCACCAGCGTCAGCATGAACCCGCGCGGCCGTAGCTTTGTGCGGATATCGGATTTGGCCGCCGGATCGGTGTCGGTAATCACCACCACATCGCGATCGGCCAGCATCGGCCATTCGGCCTCTATGCTGTCCAGCTGCTTCTGGAATCGCGGATCTGCTGGGGTGTCGGCAAAAACCACCAGCGGACGGGCGATCCATTTGAAATCATCCAGAGAGACCTCGGCCGCATCCATAACGGTGAATTCAAGCACATCATCGGCCAGAACCGGTGTGCTGGCAAAAGAAAGAAGCCCGGCGAGGGCAAGAGCTAAAGGCGTTTTCATGCGGTCTCCTGTGGGCTTTGATATAAGCACGAAAACGCGAAAATCCACGGGTAAATCCCCCGTGACGTTGAATTTTCTGTCATCCACGCGGATGGCCACGGCCAAAGGGCCATTAGGATAAGGAATGAGGGAACGCTCATGACCGATGCAAAGAAGACTTGGGAAACACTGGCTGAAAAAGAACTGCGCGGACGCCCGATCGACGATCTGACGTGGCAGACCCCCGAAGGGATCGATGTGCAGCCTGTTTACACAGCAGACGACACCGATGGGCTGGCGCATATGGGCGGCATGCCCGGTGTGGCGCCGTTCACACGCGGCCCCCGCGCAACGATGTACACGGGCCGCCCTTGGACGATCCGCCAATATGCGGGCTTTTCGACTGCCGAAGAATCCAATGCCTTTTATCGCAAAGCGCTGGATGCCGGTCAGCAGGGCGTTTCGGTGGCCTTCGATCTGGCCACCCACCGCGGCTATGATTCCGATCATGAACGGGTGGTCGGGGATGTCGGTAAAGCCGGTGTGGCGATTGACAGTGTGGAGGATATGAAAATCCTCTTTGACGGTATCCCGCTGGATAAAATCTCTGTGTCGATGACGATGAACGGCGCCGTGATCCCGATTTTGGCCAATTTTATCGTCACCGGCGAAGAGCAGGGCCACGAGCGGTCAGTGCTCTCGGGCACCATTCAGAATGACATTCTGAAAGAGTTCATGGTGCGTAATACCTATATTTATCCGCCAGAACCCTCGATGCGAATTATCTCGGACATCATCGAATATACTTCGACCGATATGCCGAAATTCAACTCGATCTCGATTTCCGGCTATCACATGCAAGAGGCCGGCGCGAACCTTGTGCAAGAGCTGGCCTTTACGCTGGCGGACGGGCGTGAATATGTGCGCGCGGCTTTGGCCAAGGGCCTCGATGTGGATGCCTTTGCAGGACGGCTGTCGTTCTTTTTTGCCATCGGCATGAACTTTTTCATGGAAGCGGCGAAACTGCGCGCCGCGCGCTTCCTGTGGCATAAAATCATGAGCGAGTTTGAGCCGAAGAAACCCGGCTCTTTGATGCTGCGCACCCATTGCCAGACCTCTGGCGTGTCGCTGCAGGAACAGGACCCGTATAACAACGTGGTGCGCACAGCCTATGAGGCCATGAGCGCGGTGCTGGGCGGAACACAATCGCTGCATACCAATGCCTTTGATGAGGCCATTGCTCTGCCCACGGATTTCTCGGCTCGCATTGCGCGGAATACCCAGTTGATTCTGCAGAATGAAACCGGTGTCACCAATGTCGTCGATCCTCTGGCGGGGTCTTATTATGTCGAGAAACTGACCAGCGATCTGGCCGAAGAGGCCTGGAAGCTGATCGAGGAAATCGAAGAAATGGGCGGCATGACCAAGGCGGTTGCCACTGGCATGCCCAAGCTGCGCATTGAAGAGGCTGCGGCGCGGCGTCAGGCCGCTGTGGATAAGGGCGATGAAGTCATCGTCGGGGTCAACAAATTCCGCCTCACCCAAGAAGACCCCATCGATATTCTGGATGTGGACAATGTCGCGGTGCGCGAAAGCCAAGTGGCGCGATTGGCCAAGATCAAGGCAAGCCGGGATCAAACCGTTTGTGACGCCGCATTGGCCGCGTTGACCGAAGGCGCCAAAAGCGGCGAAGGTAATCTTTTGGCACTGGCGGTCGAAGCGGCCCGTGCCCGTGCAACAGTCGGAGAGATCAGCATGGCTATGGAAGGTGCATTCGGGCGTCACCGCGCCGAGGTCAAGACCCTCGCCGGGGTTTACGGTGCCGCCTATGAGGGAGACGCAGGTTTTGCCGCCATTCAGAAATCGGTCGAAGATTTTGCAGAAGCCGAAGGCCGGCGCCCGCGTATGCTGGTGGTGAAGATGGGGCAGGACGGCCATGATCGCGGCGCGAAGGTCATTGCCACAGCCTTTGCTGATATCGGTTTTGACGTTGACGTCGGTCCCTTGTTCCAAACCCCCGAAGAAGCCGCACAGGACGCCATCGACAATGATGTGCATATCGTCGGGATTTCGTCGCAGGCAGCGGGGCATAAAACCCTTGCGCCGAAACTGATCCAAGCCCTGAAAGAGCAGGGTGCGGAGGATATTCTGGTCATTTGTGGTGGCGTGATCCCGCAGCAGGATTACGACTTCCTGAAAGCCGCCGGTGTTAAGGCGATCTTTGGGCCAGGCACCAATATTCCGAATGCGGCACAGGATATTCTGAAACTGATCCGCGAAACCCGCGGGTAAGATCGGGACCGTGTCATCAAGGCGCACCGCAGGTTGCGGGGCGCTTTTTCGTCAGTAAGGGGCAGACACGGCGATGCCAAGATCTGCATAGGCCTGACGGGTCAACCGCCACGTATTGCGCAACGTCGCAACATCGACACCGTCATCCCCGATGGTTTGCGCGATCTCTGCCAGAACCTGTTGAAGCAAATGCGCCCCCATCGCGCCAGCCGTTCCGGCAAGCCGGTGAATTTCTTCTTTATAGCCAAGGCTTTCTGGCGCGCGCGCCAGACCGCTGTCCATCTCGGCAGCAAAGCGGTCATACATTGTGATCAGCGTCTCTTTGCCAAAGATTTCAAGAAGTTCATCAACGGTCTTTTGCTGGATAAGATGACGACTTGGGACAGTGGTGATTCCGGATGCGGGGGCCAGAACATGCTTTTCAATCGCCAGCAGGATTTGATCCTGATTGACGGGTTTGATCAGTACGCATTGCATGCCATCTGCCAGAAACCCAGCCAGATCCTTGCTTTGTGCATGGGCGGTTAACCCCAGAATAGGGGTGTCTTTGGATGCGCCTTTCTGGCGGATTTCCCGCGTCGCCACCCGCCCATCCTTGATCGGCATACTGACGTCCATCAGGATCAGATCGAAGGCGGTGCGGGCGGCCATGGCGACACCTGTTTCGCCATTCTCTGCCGTCATCGCCTGAGCCCCTGCCAAAGTGATGAATTCGGCGGCGATCATCCGGTTGATGTCATTGTCTTCGACCACCAGAACCTTGATCGAAGCGTTGGTGCGCGTCGGTAAGGGCGCATTTGTGCGCTCAACCGGCACAGGCTTGGGCTGCGGTGCCGCTTTGCTCAGGGGGAGCTCGACCCAAAAGCGGCTGCCCGTGCCAAGCTGCGACACCAGAAAGACATCACCGCCCATTGCGCGGGCCAAGCGACGTGAAATGCTTAGCCCCAAGCCGGTGCCATCTTGATTGCGCTGAAACGAGCTATCCAGTGTGATGAAATCCTCAAAGATGCTGCGCTGGTCAGCCGCAGCGATGCCCGCACCGCTGTCTTCAACTTCAAAGCGGACAATCTGGTGATCATCGGCGTCCTCGAGCAAGCAACAACGCAGGGTGATCTGGCCCTGCGTAGTGAATTTTATCGCATTGCCTAGAAGGTTCAGCAGGATTTGATGGATGCGGCGCTGATCCCCCAACACGGTTTCAATTTCGGGATCAACAGGGTCTGTGGTCAGGCTAAGCCCCTTTGCTTGCGCAATTGCCGCGTTTGACTCTTTCAGCTCACGCAGGAGGGCGGCAGGTGAGAAATCCTTTTCATTGATGCGGATTTTACCGGATTCCAGTTCGGCGATCTGCAGGACGTCATTGACGTGGCCCAACAACTGCTGGCTGGTCTGACGGGTGATTTGCAAATACCGTTTTTGTTTCGGGGTCAGATTGGCACCATCCATCAGTTCCAGCCCGGCCATCAAACCATTCAGTGGCGTGCGCATTTCATGGCTCATTACGGCAATAAAGTCGGATTTTACCTTCTCGGCCTCTACTGCACGGTCGCGCGCAGCTACCACTTCGGCCTGTGCGTGCTGCCGAGAGGAGATATCCCGGATAAAAGACACAAAAAGCGTCCCTTGTCCGCCTGGCACCGAGGTAATTGTGGCTTCTGCCGGAAATTCCTCTCCGTTGGCTCGTTTTGCCACAACATGAATCAGCTGGTCTTCGGCGCGATGCTTTTTACCGGTCGCCTTTACCAGTTCCAGTTCTTTGTAATGGGCTTTGATAAACCGCTCCGGGATCATCAAAGGGGGCAAAGGTTGATGTAGGATATCGTCTTTGCGGTATCCGAAAATCTCTTCGGCGGCACCGCTGAAATCCAGAATCTTGCTGTCCTCATCAATGACAATCACCGCGTCAAGAGAGGCTGCCACCGTGGATTGCAACCGGTCCCTGGTGCGTTGGGCATCTTTGGCCAGCGTTGCATTACGTTGGGATAGGCGCATCAGTGAAATGACGAAAATCCCCAGCACGATGATCAGAACCGCCGAGAGAATACTGGTCTGCAGGAGAAGTGTGCGAAATTCGCTGCGATTTGTATCTGCCTTACCCGCCAGCTGGGCGAGGGCCTCAAGGGACAGGCCACGGGCAGGGGTGTAAAGCGATTGAAGGTCCTGATCCAGTTGGGCAAGGGCGACGACTAAACCGGAATCGGGGCCGTCAATGATCGGATTAGCCGCTTCCAGAAAGCTCAGGAGGCTCTGCAGGGTTTGGCGTTGCCGTTCGGTTGTGCGCGCCTCATAGAGGGTTTGGCGCGCGGCAACGATATAGATGCGGGAATAAAACAAATCATAGCGGATCCGCACCTCTGCAAGCGCTTCTTCGTCGCCGGATTGTGCCGATTTCATTGCATTGATCAGGCGCAGCAGCTCGATTTCCAACTGCGAGTAGATGAACTGGTCATTGTCGTTCGGGGCCTGTTCCAGAAAATCAAGCCGGGCCCGCGTTTCGCTGGCCAGAAAGGACAGCAGACCAAGGCCGATCCCCATAAAAACCGCGAGCAACACATAGCGTGCGGATTGAGAAAAACGCCAACGCTGTAAGAGTGAGGCCAACGGGTTTGTCCTTAGTCTATGATCTCTAGACGGTTCAATTGCCAAATACTGCGCGCATAGATCGTTTCACTTTGTAGCTTGGAAGACTGATCATAGGGGTACACAATCCACAAGGGGCCGTTGGTGCGGATGGTCATTGGCGTGTCATTCATTTCATAGGCAACGAGCGGATAGTCATCGGTAATCGAATCCATCGGTATTTCGATCGAATAGTCATTGATCGCCGAGGCCTTGATCCGGTTGCCGTCCGCTTTTGCGAAATCCAGAAGTTTCTTCAGAGGCACCCCTTTGAAGGTCGCCTCACCCTCGGTCCAGATCGTCGACGTGGTAAAAGAGGCCACGGGCAGCGTGTTGAATTGCGCCTGATCCAGCTCAAGACAGCCGACTGCATTTGTGGACTGGATGTTCCCCTTGATCGTCAGCAAAACCGGCCCCTCTGCAGGGGGCAGGTTTCCGGCATGCCCACTTGGCGGCAGCAGGAAGACGGCAAGTACAAACAGTAAATTTTTCAGCAAACGCAGCATGATCGACCTATGTTCTGCAGGATAGTCCGTAAATATCTATCCCGTATGCCAAAAGGCTTGTGTTACTCTTTCGCATATATAACTATTCTTTTGGATAGTATAAGTAATAACCGGCAACGGATTCTAGGGGACTTTTGTTGCTTATTTGGATATGTCCTTTCCCCGAACTGATTGAATATTGAGGGTTTTCTGTGCGCGTATTGATTGCGGACGATCATGATCTTGTTTTGGATATGATGTCCATGCTTTTAGAGAAAGAAGCAGGTGTGGATGTTTCTACCGCTGGGGATTTGTCAGGCGCGCTGGACACGCTTGCACAGGAGGCCAGGTTTGATCTTGTCATTCTGGATTTCAACATGCCGGGTATGTCGGGGTTGGAGGGATTGAAAAAAGCCATGCAGGCGGGGGGCGATACGCCTGTTGCCCTGATGTCGGGTGTGGCGACACGATCCGTCGCGCAAGAGGCCCTTGATGCCGGTGCGGCGGGATTTCTTCCAAAGACGCTTTCGGCAAAATCACTGACCAATGCAGCGCGGTTTATGGCCTCTGGTGAAAAATATGCCCCCGTTGAATTTCTGACTCTGGATGAAGATGCCGACGGCGGTATCGGCACACAAAAACTAACCCCGCGCGAGCATCAGGTGCTGGCCGGAGTCTGTCGGGGGCTGTCCAACAAAGAGATCGCCTATGAGCTTGATGTGCAAGAGGTAACAATCAAATTGCATGTCAAAACACTCTGCGGGAAACTCGGGGCGCGTAATCGAACACAGGCGGCGATGATCGCGCGCGATACCGGATTGGTCTGAGGTTTTTTGCCGAGGGGATCAAATTTCACTTTGAAGTTCAGACAGCAAGCCAGTAAGACACATGCCACGTCCAACGGCGTTGCGCTCCCTTAGCTCAGCTGGATAGAGCAGCCGACTTCTAATCGGCAGGCCGAGGGTTCGAATCCTTCAGGGAGCGCCATTTTTTCAGGTAAATCAGATTGTTAGCAGGTTTTTTTGCTGCGCCACAGGCCGGTTTTCTGATCCCGATTCAGGGTGACGGCCACGGCGCTGCGGGATTGATTTGAAAGTTCCAGCCAATTGATGTCAGATTGCAGTTGGAAAATCTGAATTTTTGTCAGGAGAAGCCGGTGATGATTGATTTAGGGACGCTGTGCGATCGTAGGGCGACCCTGACCCGATGGGCGCGCACTCCTCGCACCACTTTCTGCGGGCCTGTTGAGGTTCGCACGCTGCACGGGCCTGCCAAGTGCGTTGCCTATGAAGCGGGGCAATCTGATGTCTAGCCTTTCGGTCCAGACCCAGTTCGGCGCATTGACACCCATTGCGGACGGCGAAGCGATTATCGGATTGCGGTGGGATGGTGTTGAGACGGGTGCGCCGTCAGCTGTACTGTCGGAGGCCTGTCGCCAGTTGCGCGCCTATGCCGAGGGTCGGCTGGAACAGTTTGATTTGCCGTTAAGGCTGACGGGCTCGGTTTTTCAGCAATCGGTTTGTGCGGTGATGCGGGACATCCCGTTTGGGGAAACCCTGACCTACGGCGATATTGCAAAACAGCTCGGTGCTTCTGCGCAGGCGGTTGGCGGGGCTTGTGGTGGCAATCCGATCCCGATTCTTATCCCCTGTCATCGGGTGATGGGGGCCAAAGGGCTGACCGGATTTTCAGGGGCAGGCGGGGTCGAAACCAAAGTGGCCTTGCTGCGCCATGAGAAGGCGGCGGGGCTGCTGATTTAAGGGGCTTGCTTTACCGGCAAGAGCTGTTGGGCGACTCCGGCAAAAACCAGATACACGCTGGTCACGACTAGGCCCCAATGGGCCCAGCTTTCTGGGGAGAAATCGACCCAGGCGGCCCAACCGGCAAAACCAGTCCAAGCCAGCGCCATGGGTAAAGACACCGCCCGCCAGCGTTCCGTGCGCACCGGATGTATAAATTTCAGATTGCTGAACATTGCAAAGGTTAGAAAAATGACAATCATCAGACAGACGACCGGGGCAGGTTTTAGCGCAAACAAAACAAGCACCAGCATATTCCAGCACCCTGGAAATCCGGCAAAGGAATTGTCTTTTGTTTTCATGCGCATATCCGCAAAGTAGATGACGCTGGCAAAGGTGATCAGAATGATCGACAACCATCCGACCCAACCGGGCAAGAGGCCGGATTTAAACAGCGCAAAGGCCGGAATGAACACATAGGTCAGATAGTCGATGATAAGATCCAGTAGAACGCCATCATATTGTGGAGCGTATTTTTTGACGTCAAACCGTCGGGCCAGGGGGCCGTCAATGCCGTCCACGGCAAAGGCAACAACCAGCCAAAGAAACATGAGACTCCATTTGCCATCGACGGCGGCCAGCATGGCCAACATGGCAAAAACAGCGCCGGTCGCCGTTAGAAAATGGACAAAGAGAGCAGCAATTCTTGGGTTCATCGCGACTACATGAAACAATCAGCGCTAAATTGCAATCATTCAACCTTTGGGATGGGCTTTTTCATAAACATCCAGAAGCCGCGCGGTGTCGACCGCAGTATAGGCCTGTGTTGTAGAGAGTGACGCATGGCCCAAAAGTTCCTGAATTGCCCGCAAATCCCCCCCTGCATTCAGCAGATGTGTGGCAAAGGAATGGCGCATGGCATGGGGGGTGGCTGTGGCGGGCAGGCCCAGTTGCAGCCGGGCCCGTTCAACGGTTTTCTGCAGCAGCCGCGGGTTCAACGCCCCACCGCGCACCCCGCGAAACAGCGGTCCCTCTGGAGTAAGCTCGAACGGGCAAATCGCGCAATACGCCGCAACAGCTTTTTGGGCGGCCGGTAGGACCGGTACAATACGTTCCTTGCCCCCCTTGCCGGTGATCCGCAACACATCCGGCACCGGCGCATCTGCTCCGGTCAGGCTAAGGGCTTCGGAAATGCGCAAGCCACAGGCATACATAAGGGTGATGATCGCGGTATCGCGGGCCGCCACCCATGTGGTTGAGGACTGCAACTCCACCGTCTCAATCATGGCTTTTGCCGCGTCTTCGGCCAAAGGACGGGGGATTTTACGTGCGAATTTTGGTGATCGTACCGAGAGCACGGCGGTTGGATCAAAATCCTCGCGCTCTGACAGCCAGCGGTAAAAGCTTTTAACTGCCGACAAAGCGCGGGCGCGGGATCGGGCCGCACTTCCGCGTCCGCGTTCATGGGCCAGCCAGGCGCGCATGTCCGTCAGGGATACAGTTTTGATTTGGGCAATGCCAAAGGTGCCGCCGGTGTGGCCTGCCAGAAATGCCATAAAGCCCAGAATATCGGTCTGATAGGCTGTAATCGTGTTCTCGGCACTGTTTTTAAGGGCGCGCTGGGACGCCAGAAAATTCTCCAAGGCGTCGGTGGCCGCCGGAGACAGGTTGCTCACGACAACCAGCGCCGCATGGCACGCTCAAACACGCCCCCGAAAAACGCCAGCAAATCCGTGCCCTGATTGGCTTTGAACTGATGTGGGTCTTCGGCCCCGAAAACCAACATGCCGGGGAGGCGCCCTTGGCCGAAATCAAGCCGGATACAGGCCTCCGAGCGAATCCAGTCTGCCGCCTCTCCGTAGATCATCTGACCTTCCGGAATGACCTGTCGCAGGGTCACCTGCCGCACCGGCACATCGCGCCCGTTGGTCAGATAGCTTTCCACAAATCCGGGTTCTGCCACACTAAGCACGTCGCCAAGTCGGTTGACCACCGGATCGTCGTCAGACTGCACGGTTTCCAACACCAAACGGATACAATCAACCCGAAGGATTTCTGCAACATCGCCGTCCAGATCCTTAAGAAACTGTTCAAATTCGAAAGGGTCCAGCATCCGTAGGATGGCGCGATGCACCTGATTGGTGCCCGCCAGATTTTCATAGGCAGCGGCAATTACCGAGCGATGGGTATCTTCCAACCGGTCAAGGCGGGCTTCCAATCGTTCCATCGCGATCCCGCGCAGATCAACGATATTTCCCCCAAGCGCCTTTTCATTTGCCGCCACAAGGGCACGCATCACATCCTTATCTTCGAGGATGACTTCGGGGTCGGTCATGATTTGCTCACGTAGGGAGTGAGTCATTTTTACTGTGCTCGACATGCAGGGCCTCTGCTTATTTTTTTGTCCTTATACATTGATATTTCATGAATGCTGAGAAAAAAATGCAAGCGGGATCGACTTATTTTTATGGTGTCGCCTGACTGCGTCGCTGGTGGACTAACTGCGGGCTGCTTGCGACGTGCGCGATTGCTCACTTGGCCTTTTCATGCGGGAACGGTAGCCTGAGACCTTGATCGTCAAAGCCTTGGGATTGATTCACTGCAAAACGAACAGACATACTTTGACGAAGGCCAGTTGGTTGCTGTTTTGACCACCCAACCGCTTGACCGGCCGTTGGATTACAAAGCGCCTGCAGGAGGCTGTTTTCTGGGTGCTTTTGTCGAAGTACCCTTGGGGCCGCGTAGGGTGATTGGGGTCGTCTGGGGGGCGGGTTTGGGCGGTTTTGATCTGTCCAAGGCCCGCGCGATCTCGCGCATATTGGATGTGCCGCCGATGGCCGAAGAGATGCGCGATTTTCTTAAGAAAGTGTCTAGCTATACGATCACACCGCTGCCACAGATGTTACGCCTTGCCACGCGCTCGCCGGGGTTGGGCGATCCGCCTTCCATGCGAAAAATCTATCGGTTGGGCGCCGGAGAGCCGGATCGCCAGACCGATGCCCGCCAACGGGTTCTGCAGGTTTTACAGGAATACGGCGGTCTTGCGTTTACCCTGAAAGAGCTGGCCGAAACCGCCGGTGTCAGCAGTTCCGTGGTCAAGGGGTTGGTGAAACAGGGGGTCGTGCGCGAGGAAAACTCTCCACGCGATCTGCCCTATCCGCATCTGGAACCTGACTTTGGCAAAGTTACCTTGTCGGCCGAACAAGATGCCGCGGCGAAACAGCTGCGCAACGCCTTTGAGACCGGCCAGTATACCACCACCTTACTGAAAGGGGTGACGGGTTCCGGCAAAACCGAAGTCTATCTGGAGGCCGTTTCAGCCTGCTTGAAGAAAGGCAGGCAAGCACTTGTTCTTTTGCCTGAAATTGCGCTTACGGCGGAGTTTCTGGATCGTGTGGAGCGTCGGTTTGGCGCGCGGGCGGCAGAATGGCACTCCGGGGTGACCCTGACCGAACGGCGGCGTTGTTGGCGCATGGTTGCCGAAGGCGGTGCATCCCTGATTGTTGGCGCTCGATCCGCACTTTATCTGCCATTTCGGGATTTGGGTCTGGTCGTTGTCGATGAAGAACATGATACCTCCTACAAACAAGAAGATGGCGTGCTCTATTCCGCCCGTGACATGGCAGTTTTGCGCGCGTCGCTTTGTTCGGCACAGGTGATCCTTGCTTCGGCCACCCCGTCGCTTGAAAGCTGGGCCAATGCAGAGTCCGGTAAATACAAACGCATTGATCTCACGTCCCGTTTTGGTGCGGCTGAACTACCCGAAATGCGCGCGATTGATATGCGGCCCGAAAAACTGCCCGGCTCGCGCTGGATTTCCGATCCGCTAAAGCAGGCGGTGCAGTCGCGCATCCAGAAAGGCGAGCAATCGTTGCTCTTTATCAATCGGCGTGGCTATGCGCCGGTGACGATCTGCCGGGCTTGCGGGCATCAGATCGGCTGTGACCACTGCGACGCCCGCATGGTTGAGCACCGGTTTTTAAAGCGGCTGGTCTGCCACCAATGCGGAGAAAGCAAACCCATGCCCGAAGTCTGTCCGAGCTGCGAGGTCGAGGGGCGTTTGGCCCCGGTTGGCCCCGGCGTGGAGCGGCTTGCCGAGGAAACCGCTGAGAGTTTCCCCGATGCGCGCGTTGCGGTTTTGTCCTCTGATCTATTCGGGTCGGCGCGGGCGCTGAAAGAGCAAATCGGCAAAATTGCCGCGGGGGAAGCTGACATTATCATTGGAACGCAACTTGTTGCAAAGGGGCATAATTTTCCACTTTTAACCCTTGTCGGGGTGATCGATGCAGACCTCGGCCTTCAGGGGTCTGATCTACGGGCTGCAGAGCGGACTTTCCAACTGATGCGGCAGGTTGCGGGCCGTGCAGGGCGTGCGGAAAAGAAAGGTGCGGCGTTGTTGCAGACCTATCAGCCAGAGCACCCTGTGATCCGCGCGATCCTTTCAGGCGATGAAGAAGGATTCTGGCAGGCCGAGGCCCGCGAACGGGAGGCTGCCGGGGTGCCGCCCTACGGGCGCATGGCAGGCATCGTCCTGTCCTCTCCTGACGTTCAGGCGGTGTTTGATATCGGCGCAGAGCTGGCGCGGCGCGATGGGCCGCTGCGGGCGATCGATGCACAGGTCTTCGGTCCGGCCCCGGCCCCGATTGCCCGTATTCGGGGACGGCATCGCGTGCGGCTCTTGGTGAAGGCGGCAAAAGGGGTCCCGCTTCAGCAGGCGCTGGTGAAATGGGTCGGGCAAATCCGGCAGCCCCATAATTTGCGCCTCAGCATTGATATTGACCCACAAAATTTCTTTTAGAGTGTGTCGGGTTTAACCCTCTGGAAAGGCTTTGCGTGCTAGGGCAGGTGAAATAACTGCTGGGGCGCAATGGAATCCAAGACACAAAATAAGTCACCGGAAAAGAGATCCAAATACACGGTAGAGGGGCGGTTACACCGTTACTGTATTGGTCGTTTCGCGACGTTTAAAATTCGCGTTGCATTTCAGGTGGCGGGCGCTTTGATGGTGACGTTCTTCCTGTCTCCGATCCTTGGTCTTTGGGCGGCTCTTTCGATGGTGGTGGCGGAAGCCGTTGAAATTGCGTTGGTTTTCTATGTTCAGCGCTCGGGGTTAATTTTACGGAACACAGTACGCGCCAGCCGGTTATTGACCCTTGGCTCTGCGATCTGGGCCTTGGGCGTGAGTGGGGCCATTTTTATCCTCTGGCGGTATGGCGGGCGTGAACTTTGGCCGTTAAGCATCGCCTTTTTGGCGGCAGGCGTCATCAATGCACAGCTTGTTGCAGGGCTGCATCCGCCCTCTATTCGGGCCAAAATGGGGGTTATGCTGTTAACGGTGGTGGTTGCTGTCGCGGATAGTATGCTGCGCCCACAGGCCGATTTCCGGACCTATATGATCTATCTCTGCACCGGGGGCCTTTTGTTCACCATGCTGGGGGGGTTGTTCCTGCGCCTGCGTTTTCAAAACGAGACCAGACATGTGGCGGAACGCCGTCTGCTGGCGGCGAATGCCGAACAGGTGGCGACGCTTCAAAAGTTGAAGGAATCCCAAGAAGCCGTCATGCGCAAAGCAGCGGCTGCCAGAAGTTTGCAGAAAAAGGCAGAGGCCGCAAATGTGGCCAAGTCGGAATTTCTCGCGGTTATGAGCCATGAGATCCGTACGCCGTTGAATGGAATCCTCGGCATGGCCGATATCCTGAGAGAGACAGAGCTGAACCAGGATCAATCCAACATGGTGCGCACCATTGATCGTTCAGGGCAGGCTTTGCTGTCGATCATTAATGATATCCTTGATTTTTCGCGGATTGAGGCAGGCAAAACCGAAATTGTTGCCGCGCCCTTCAGGCTGGATGAATTGCTGGAGGATTGCGCGGCCATCATCGAGCCGTTGGCGATAGAGAAGAAATTGAAGTTTACCGTCAATATGGCCGCCGCCGATCAAAAAGCGCTGGTCGGGGATGCCGGAAAATTGCGTCAGATTGTTTTGAACATGCTGGGCAATGCGGTGAAATTTACGGAATCGGGATCAGTCTCTTTGACCGTGCATTCAACAGAGAAAGCCGGTGCTTTCGATATAACAGTCTCGGATTCCGGTAGCGGAATATCAGCTCCTGATCTGGAACGTGTGTTTGAACCATTTGAACAGGTTGATGGTAAAAGCACCCGTGCCCATGGCGGCACCGGATTGGGGCTGGCGATCTCACGACGATTGGCGCGCCACATAGGCGGCGATTTACGCGCCACTTCTGTTCTGGGTCAGGGTAGTGATTTCACCTTGGTTGTGACCCTTCCCGAAGTGGAAAAGGCGAAAACTGTCATGTCAAAGGCAACCGAGGTCGGCCCGATGGTCGATTTAGACGGGGCACATATCTTGATTGCGGAAGATAACAAAGCCAACCGGATGGTGGTTGAGAGACTGCTGAAGGGCAGCGGGGTACGGATTACTTTTGCCGAGGACGGTCTTGCCGCCGTTGAGGCCTTTGAGGCTGTGCGACCAGATTTAATCTTGATGGATATGTCGATGCCACGCTTGGACGGGGTTGGGGCGACGCGGCAAATCCGCAGCAAAGAACAGCAAACCAACCAAAGACCTGTCCCGATTGTAGCGCTTACTGCTAATGCGTTTGAACAAGATCGTCGCAGATGTATCACTGCTGGCATGGATGGTTTTTTAACAAAACCATTGCGCAAACAGGTTCTACTGCAAACTTTGGGCACCTATGTGGATAAAGCATTGCCGATCGCCGGATAAAAACCACAGGCTAATCGGCGCTCTTGTTTCCCTCAATTTATATGTAGTTACACAACCACCGACCAAAGGCGCATACAATCCTTGTAGAGCAAGCGATATTGCAATCATCGAAAAAACGCGGCACGCGAAACCCCTTTTCTACGCGCTAAAAGAGGCGTAGGTCAGGGCGATGAAAACTGTCATGCTCGCAGATTCCCGCCAACTGCCCTTTTGGCGTCAACCTATTGCCCTGTTGATCCTGATGGCAGTGGCAATGCCCATAGCATTTTCAACTTGGTTGGCCTTGCTTAATAATTTTGTGATCGAAGCGGCCGGGTTTGACGGGGCAGATATTGGACTGCTGCATTCGGTTCGTGAGATCCCCGGGTTCTTCGCGATTGGGGTAATTGCGTTGCTGCTTGTCATTCGGGAACAGGTTCTGGGGTTGGTGTCGCTTGTTCTTCTGGGGGTCGCAACAGCAGTGACGGCTTGGTTCCCCTCGCTCTACGGCATACTTACCATCACGATGTTAAGCTCGATCGGGTTTCATTATTACGAGACGGTGAACCAATCGCTTCAACTTCAATGGATCGATAAGGCCAAAGCGCCCCAAACGTTGGGCTGGCTGTCGGCGGTTGGTTCCGCCAGTACCCTGATTGTCTATCTTGTGATTGTGTTTTTCTGGGCGCCTTTGAACCTGACCTATAATCTGGTTTTCATGGTGACAGGCGCTTTGACGGCGCTGATCGCGCTCTATTGCATGGTGGCGTTTGCGCAATTTGAAACGCCCAATCCGCAACGCCGCGAGCTGGTGCTGCGCCGTCGGTACTGGTTGTATTACCTCTTGCAATTTTTCGCCGGGGCGCGACGACAGATATTTATCGTTTTTGCCGGTTTCATGATGGTCGAAAAATTCGGTTTCGAAGTGCATGAGGTGACCAGCCTGTTTCTGATCAACCTTGTGGCCAATATGATCTGCGCGCCGCTTGTGGGCAAAGCCGTCGGTAAATTTGGCGAAAGGCGGGCGCTTATCTTCGAATACGCTGGGCTGACCATTGTGTTTCTGGCCTATGGCGGGATCTATTTCTTCGGTTGGGGCGTGGTGCTGGCGGCGTCGCTCTATGTGATTGACCATCTTTTGTTCGCCTTGGCGCTTGCACTGAAAACCTATTTCCAGAAAATTGCCGACCCGAAGGATATTGCGCCGACGGCGGCGGTTGCCTTTACAATTAATCATATCGCCGCGGTCTTTCTGCCGGTCCTATTGGGGTTGCTGTGGCTGGTGTCACCGGCTCTGGTCTTTGTTTTTGCTGCCGGTGTTTCAACCGGATCGCTTCTTTTGGCACTGTTGATCCCGCGCAATCCGGCACCGGGGTATGAAACGCGGTTCTGCAAGGTCACTGTTCCGGCATTGCCATAGGCAAAATGCACGCGACCCCCTATGTTACCCGCAAGAGTTCACCAAAAAGGGATAGCAATGTTTTTCGCAAAAAAAGACAAACAGAATATGGTTTCTGAAACCGCTGCCTTATCGGGGCGGACAGAGGCGATTGACACGGCGCAGACTCATTTTGTCTCGGGCCGTGATTTGCACGCGGAGATTCCCGAAGGGTTTGCCGAGGCGATGTTTGGCATGGGCTGCTTTTGGGGGGTGGAGCGGATTTTCTGGCAGCTGGACGGTGTATGGCTGACGATGGTGGGCTATGCTGGCGGCTACACGCCGAATGCAACATATGAAGAAGTCTGCACCGGCAAGACCGGCCACAATGAGGTCGTGCGCGTGATCTTTGACTCCTCGGTCATCAGCTATGAGGCTTTGCTGAAAGTGTTCTGGGAAGGGCATGATCCCACCCAAGGGATGCGGCAGGGGAATGATATTGGCACACAGTATCGCTCTGGCATCTATACCTACACGCCCGCGCAGCATGAAACAGCCCGAAGCAGCCGCCATGTCTATGAGGGCAAGCTGGTGGACTCCGGGTTTTCTGATGTGACCACGGAAATTCTGGAGGCGCCCGCCTTTTATTATGCCGAAGACTATCATCAGCAATATCTGGCGAAAAATCCGGCCGGATATTGCGGGATTGGCGGCACCGGCGTGAGCTGCCCGATCGGCACTGGCACGCTGGCCTGACGGGCAAGCGCGCTTGACGAAAACCGGATGGGCGGCTAAGCGCGACCATCCGGAAATGAAAGAGTGTACCATGCCCACATTCACAGCTTTGACGACCCTGACAGGCAAAGATGCCGCCACCCAATTGGGGGAGGCAATGGAACGGCTTATCCCCGAACCCACCGGCGTAGGTGTCTTTGAGGTAGAGGATGGGTCCGGTCTTTGGGAAGTGGGTGGCTATTTCGAAGACGCTCCGGATCAGGCCGGGTTGGAATTGCTGACCCTTGCCTTTGAGGCAAAACCCTTTGTGGTTTCAGAATTGCCCGAAACCGATTGGGTGGCCAAAGTGCGCCGTGAATTGGCGCCGGTCGAGGCGGGGCGCTTTTTTGTCTATGGCTCTCACGATGCCGAGAACCTGCCAAAAGAGTCCATCGGATTGTTGATCGAAGCGGCGATGGCCTTTGGTACGGGGCACCATGGAACGACATTGGGGTGTCTGCGGGCGCTTGACCGTTTGGCGAACACCGGATTCGCGGGCGAAAACGTCGCCGATATCGGCTGCGGCACGGCTGTGTTGGGGATGGCGGCGGCGAAAATCTGGCCAAACCCCGTGCTGGCCAGCGATATCGACATGGTCGCGGTTGAGGTTGCACAGGCCAATGTGGCCTCAAATAATCTGACCGGACGGGTGAAGTGCGTGGAAGCCGCCGGTTTTGATGCCGAAACGCTTTTGGCTGCGGCGCCCTTTGATCTTGTTTTTGCGAATATCCTTAAAGGACCACTGATCGGTCTGGCTCCGGATATGGCGCGACATGTGCAGACAGGCGGTTATGTGATTCTGTCGGGACTGTTAAACGAACAGGCAGAGGACGTTTTGGCGGTTTATACACAGAACGGGTTCAATCTTATTCATCACGAAGAGATTGTTGACTGGTCGACGCTCACCATGCAGCGAAAACCATAATTAGGGCGTAATTTTCCTAAATTTCGCCATAGTTGCCTTGTTTTTGCCATAATTGCGGACAGAATAGACCTATCGGTGGGGGCCGACCTATTGGAGGCTGCTATGGCGGATGCCAATCTGCAGAGCTTTGACAAACGTTTGCGTCGGGTGACCCGGCGCCATAATAAGCTGTCGCGCGGTTACGTGCATTCGGTGAATCATGATGGATTAATCGTGGCCACCCCGCGTCGTCAGCGCCGTGAATCACGCTTTCCGGTCCGGGGCTTGTTCCTTTTGGTAATGGGCGTGCTTCTTTTCAAAGGGTTTTTGTATGCGCAACTCGGCGGCGCAACCTACAACAACCGTCTGGCCAAACTTCAAGCAGGTACAGGGGTCGAACAGGTCGGTGCCTTTATGATGACTGCAGATCCGGCAACCCTTTGGGTGGCCGAGCAGGTCAACAAGGTGCTGCCTAAATAGATTTAGATTTTTGTAACGCGTGTTTGGTTAAAATAAGGGGCCGTATCAGAATGACTGATACGGCCCCTTTTTTTATAGAATCTCTCAAAGAGATCAGGCGTTGATGCGGTCTACTTCGCCGAGGTTCAGACCGATGTCATTCAGCTCGCGGGCAGAGAGTTTGTTCAATGCGTTGCGGGTGACACGCTGGTTGTTCCAGTCGATGATTGCAGCAAAATATGCGCCGATACGAGCGCCAATAGCGGTGCCGATCATGGGGCGGGTGGTTTCGAATACAGCCATTGGGTCGTCCTCTTCTTTGATGAATGTTGATGCATTTTTATGCGCTGTTGAAACGCAATTAGGGCTGGTTGAAACCGGCAGCAAGGGATGAAAATGCATGCCTGTCATGTAAAATGCGCATGGCTCTAAAGCCCGCGCAACGCTTTATAAAAAAGCAATAAAGTCGGATTTGATCGTGTCGTTTTTGACCCTGAAATCTGGGCAATCTGTCGCTTTTTGATCATTCGTCAACGCTGGTTTCAAAAAAAGGCGTAAAGCGGAATGCTTGGCAAATGTTCGCCTTTCGTGCTACTTCTGAAAAAACATAAAAAGAGCAGTGAAAAATGCGCGTTTTAGGGATTGATCCGGGGCTTCGAAACCTTGGCTGGGGGGTGATCGATGTTGATGGCCCGCGACTCAGCCATGTGGCAAATGGGGTGATTCAGTCAAAACCCGGCGAGTTGGCGCAGCGCCTGTTGCAGCTGCATACCGAATTGACCGATGTGATCGGGCGTTTCTTGCCCGATACGGCGGCTGTAGAGCAGACTTTCGTGAATAAGGATGCGGTGGGTACACTAAAGCTGGGTCAGGCGCGCGGCGTTGCTCTTTTGGTGCCTGCGCAGGCCGGTCTCTCTGTTGGCGAATATGCCCCCAATGCGGTTAAGAAAACCGTGGTTGGCGTAGGCCATGCCGCCAAAGAACAGGTTTTGCATATGGTAAAACTGCAATTGCCCGGCGCCTTGATCAACGGGCCGGATGCGGCGGATGCCTTGGCCATTGCGATCTGTCATGCTTTTCATGCACAAACGGGTAGTCGGCAAAAAGCGTTGCGAAAGGCAGGCGTATGATCGGGAAAATCGCGGGGCGGATCGACTATAAGGGCAGCGACCATGTGATGGTTGATGTCGGTGGTCTTGGCTATATCGTTTATATTTCGGACCGGACCATGGCCAGCCTGCCTGCCGTGGGTGCGCCGGTTGCGCTTTATACCGATCTTTTGGTGCGCGAGGATTTGCTCCAGCTTTTCGGCTTTACCTCTTTGCTGGAAAAAGAATGGCACCGTTTATTGATGGGGGTGCAGGGCATCGGAGCCAAGGCCTCTATGGCGATCCTTGGCACTTTGGGGGCAGAGGGCGTGTCGCGCGCGATTGCCTTGGGCGATGCCAATGCGGTGAAAGCGGCCAAAGGCATCGGCCCCAAGACCGCCCAGCGGGTGCTTATCGAATTGAAAGATAAAGCGCCTGCGGTGATGGCGATGGGGGGCACATTAAATGCCAGCCTGAAAACAGCAGAAGCGGCGGCGGATTTCGACGTGATCGAAAGCCCGAAACCAGTGGCCCCCTCTGTGCCGAATGGCGCGGCGGCGGCGCAATCTGATGCGCTTTCGGCGCTGACCAATCTGGGGTACGCCCCGTCCGAGGCTGCAACCGCCATTGCAGAAGTGGCCAGTCAGACACCGGATGCGGATACCCAAGGTCTGATCCGTGCCGCGCTTCGGCTTTTGGCACCAAAGGGATAAAGCATGAGCACCCCCGATCCCGATTTGCGCCCCGAAGCCCAACCCGGCGATATGGACCGCGCCCTGCGGCCCCAGACGCTGAATGAATTCATCGGTCAAGCCGAAGCCCGCGCCAATCTGAAGGTCTTTATCGAAAGTGCCAAGCGGCGCGGAGAGGCGATGGATCATGCCTTGTTCTATGGCCCACCCGGTTTGGGGAAAACCACGCTGGCACAGATCATGGCCCGAGAGCTGGGCGTGAGTTTTCGAATGACCAGCGGGCCGGTTTTGGCCAAGGCGGGCGATCTGGCGGCCATTCTGACCAATCTGGAAGCCCGCGACGTGCTGTTCATCGATGAAATCCACCGGATGAACCCTGCCGTCGAAGAGGTACTCTATCCGGCGATGGAGGATTTCGAACTGGATCTGGTGATCGGCGAGGGGCCTGCTGCCCGCACCGTACGCATTGAATTGCAACCCTTTACGCTTGTGGGGGCGACGACGCGGATGGGGCTCTTGACCACGCCGCTGCGCGACCGCTTTGGTATTCCGACGCGGCTGGAATTTTACACCGTGGAAGAGCTGAACGAGATCGTCACCCGCTCGGCCCGTTTAATGGGCGCACCGGCAACACCGGACGGTGCACTTGAAATTGCCCGGCGGGCGCGGGGCACACCGCGGATTGCCGGTCGTTTGTTGCGGCGGGTGGTGGATTTCGCCGTCGTCGAAGGCGATGGCCGCGTTACAAAAGACATCGCGGATAGCTCCTTACGACGGCTCGGGGTGGATCATCTGGGCCTTGATGGAGCGGACCGGCGTTACCTTAATCTGATCGCAGAAAATTATGGCGGCGGGCCGGTAGGTATTGAAACCATGGCGGCGGCATTGTCGGAAAGCCGGGATGCGCTGGAAGAGGTGATCGAGCCCTATTTGCTGCAGCAAGGCTTGGTGCAACGGACCCCGCGCGGGCGTATGTTGGCCCATAAGGGCTGGCATCATTTAGGCCTGGATGCCCCAAAACCACCGGGGCAGAGCGATCTATTTGGCAAGTGATGCGCTGATTTCACCGCTTGAAGCCTGCGGTTTGCATTTGTATGTCCCGCGTCAGGCAACACGACAAAGGTGACCCCATGACCCCCGAAGAAATCGAAACCCTGTTCACCCGCGCCGATGGCTCTTATGCGTTTGCCCGCTGGGGGCGGCCTATTGCGCCGGTGGTGTTCGGGGTAGAGGACCAGACCCTTAAGGTGCTGAAGGGCGCGATCGAGGCGGTGGCGACGCTGGCTGGACATTCGGTGGCTGAAACCGATCCGGAACTCGGGGCAAATCTGATGGTGTTCTTCATCCGCGATTGGCAGGAACTGGTCGATACGCCCAATTTGGATCGGCTGATCCCAGAATTAAACGGTTTGGTCACACGGTTGCAGGCGGCAGAGGCCAATCAATACCGGATTTTCCGCTTTGATGAAGCGGGCGCGATCAAAGCCTGTTTTGTGTTTTTGCGCATGGATGCGGCCCTGTCAGAGGTTGCCGCTGATGTGCTGGCTCTGTCGCAGATGGTGCAATCTATCCTGCTCTGGTCCGATACGGCCTTTCGCAGCCAATCGCCTCTGGCCCTGTTGCCAGAGACAGGCGCAACGGTGTTGCGGCCCGAGATTGCAGGGCTGATTCAGGCCGCTTATCATGGCACCTTACCGCCCAGTGCCACCGATGCCGCCCATGCCCTCAGGCTTTATGCGCGGCTGCCACGACCGGATGCAAAGTCCTCCTAGGATTGTGCAATCGGCAACACTCTGGCAGCTGTTGACGGGGTAGGGGTGTTGTCCTGCTGATTGTTGTGTAGCCTGTCCGCATAAACATATCAGAATTGATCTGAAGATTTCTAATTCAACCCAATCCGGCTGGCCCTTCTTCTTCTGCGCCGGCAGCACAAAGAGGAATCCTATGAAAACCACATCTCTACTGGCTGTTTCACTGCTCGGGGCCACGGCGGCGGGTTCTGTTTGGGCGCAAGATATCGGAGGGGAAGACACGGATATTGCGACAGCCGTCATTCTGACCACAGAGGATACATCGGCGCTGGCGGGGGATGACAATCCGCTCACTTTTGTTAACGGTGCCACAAGGTTCACCTTTTATGGTCAGATCAACCAAGGGATTTTGACCTATGATGACGGATTTCAATCCAAGACCTACTTTCCAGTTGATAACGACAACTCCGGTTCGCGGGTCGGTCTGAAGACCAACACTGATCTGGGCAACGGTTGGGAAATGGGTGGACTATTTGAATTGGGGATTACGCCGTCCTCGACCTCCGCAGTGAATGTGCTTGATCCCACTGATTCAGACTGGTCACTGGATCGCACCGACATCCGCCATCTGGAGGTTTCCTTTGCCAAGCGTGGTGTTGGACGACTAAGCGTGGGTCAGGGCAGCATGGCAACCGATGGCATCACTGGTGTCGATCTGTCTGGCACCGGTGTGATCGCCGGTCGGGCGGTCACCGATATGGCCGGTGGCCAGCTTGTGCGCGATGATCTTGGTGGGTTTACCGGCGATAATGCGGGGGCGCATTTCTCGACGATGAACGGCAGTCGCCGGTTTCGCATTCGCTATGATAGCCCCAGAATGAACGGGGTGGTGTTTTCGGCGGCCTATGGACAAGAGGTGCTGAATGATAACGACGATAATGATTATGTCGATTTGGCGGCCCGCTATGAGCAGACCATCAATGACTATAAAATTTCCGCCGGTATCGGTTACGGCTGGAACGACGATGTGTCCGAGGTTTTTTCAGGCTCTGCGTCGATGCTGCACACCCCGACCGGTCTGAGCCTTACTGTCGCGGCAGGTCATACAGATGACGGGGACAGCTCAAGTTTCGGCTATGTCAAACTGGGGTATGAGACGGATTATTTTGCCGTGGGATCAACCGCGTTTTCGGTGGATTATTATGACGGAAACGACATCTACGAAGCAGGCGCGCGCAGCAACTCGGTCGGATTGGTGGCGGTGCAGCGGTTTGATGATCAAAGTCTGGAACTTTATGCCGGTATCCGAGAATACAGCTTTGACGGGGCGACACAGGATTTTGCCGATGGTCAGGCGGTTTTGGCCGGTCTGCGCTGGCAGTTTTAACGCAAATTCGTACGGGGGGGTAGGCAAAGGCGTGCCCTCTCATATTTGCATTGGTCTGGACCGTCGTTGGGCGTAAGACAGCATCAGCTATAATGAAAACCGAGGCCGCCGTGGTTGCAGAGCATATTTTCCCCGTCGAAGTCTTCTATGAAGATACGGATATGGCAGGGATCGTTTATCACGCCAATTACCTGAAATATATTGAACGGGCCCGTAGCACACTTGTGCGGGAACTGGGGGTGGATCAACGCGCCCTCAAGGAAGAAGAGGGCGCGGTGTTCGTTGTGCGTCGGATCGAATCCGACTACCTGTCGGCGGCGCATTTTGGCGATCATCTTGAGGTTAAAACCGGTATCAAAACCGTCACCGGTGCGCGTATCGTGTTTCAGCAGGACATATTTCGCGAGGCAATGCCGATCTTCTCGGCACTGGTAACCGTTGTTTTCGTGAATGAAGCGGGCCAACCGACCCGGCTTCCGGCAAATATCCGCCTGCTTCTGCATTAATCAGGCGTTTTTTAACGATTGATGCGCATTTGTTGGCTTTCCCCGTGAAGCTGGGTTATTCTGTCCGATAATCAGAGCCAATAAATTTGGCCGAACCGAGAAAAGAGCAGGCATATGGAAACCGAAACCCTTGCGATGGCGCAAGAGATCGACTTTTCGATCCTTGCGCTGTTTATGCGCGCCACCCTGACGGTAAAGCTGGTGATGATCATGCTGATCGTTGCGTCTTTCTGGTCATGGGCCATTATCATTCAGAAATTGATCCTCTATCGCAGCGCGCGGGCCGACGCCGAAGAATTTGATCACGCATTCTGGTCTGGTGAGCCGCTGGACGAGCTGTTTGACAAGATCGGGCCACAGCCCTCGGGCTCTTCGAGCAAGATTTTTGCCGCGGGCATGATGGAATGGCGGCGCAGCCATCGACAGGACGGCGGCTTGATTGCCGGGGCGCAGGCGCGCATTGACCGCTCGATGGATGTAGCGATTGCCAAGGAAAGCGAAGGTCTGAACAAAGGGCTGTCCTTGCTGGCAACTGTTGGGTCCACCGCCCCGTTTATCGGGCTGTTTGGCACGGTGATCGGGATCATGAATGCCTTTGTCGAGATTGCACAGCAGCAGAACACCAATCTGGCAGTGGTCGCGCCGGGAATCGCCGAGGCGTTGCTGGCCACAGGGCTCGGCTTGCTGGCGGCCATTCCAGCGGTGATCTTCTACAATAAACTGTCAGCGGACAGTGACCGTATCATTGGCGGCTACGAATCCTTTGCCGATGAATTTGCCACCATCCTGTCGCGCCAGTTGGACAGCTGATATGGGCGCCGGTGTTATTCAGAAAGACGCTGGCGGGGGCGGTAATCGCCGCCGCCGCCGTCGCGGACGTCGCAGTCAGGCGATGAGCGAGATCAACGTCACGCCCTTTGTTGATGTGATGCTGGTGTTGCTGATCATCTTTATGGTCGCAGCACCCTTGCTGACGGTGGGCGTGCCGGTGGAATTGCCTAAAACGGCGGCCAATGCCCTGCCGACAGAGCAAGAAGAGCCGCTGACGATCACCTTGGCAGCGGACGGGCGCATGGTATTGCAATCCACTGAAATCGCGTCAGAGGAGCTACTGCCCAAACTGCGCGCCATTGCTGCTGAACGCGAAAGCGACAAGGTTTTTCTACGCGCAGATGGGGCCATCCCCTATGAGGCCGTCGTGCAGATCATGGGCGCTTTGAATGCGGGCGGCTTTAATAATATCGGTCTGGTGACCGATACCGGTGGTCCGGCCCTTAACGGGCAGGACGGCTAGCGGGGCGCGCGGCACGTGGCGTTGAATTTTCATAAGCTCGACACCGGCACCAAGATCTCGGGCATTGGCCATGTAGGGCTGATCCTGTGGCTCTTGTTTGGCGGGCTGTTGTCTTCGGATGATCTGCCACCGCTTGAGGTGGCCGAGGTCTCGTTGATTTCCGGTGATGAATTTGCCGCCTTGATGACGGCTGTTCCGGATGAAACGGCAGAAAGCACGGCGCCGTCGGCCCCCGAAGAGGCACCGCAATCTCCAGAAGCCCCCACCGAAACCGAAGCCGCCACGCCGCCAGCCGCGCAAACACCGCCGGAAACCACAGAGACACCCCCGCCGACACCGGAGCCCGTGCAGCGCGATCCGACACCGGAACCGATTGCGCCGACCCCGCCTGCCGAGGTGACCGAAATCGCGCCGCCCACACCGGAAAGCCCGACAGTGGAACCACTGACAGATCCCGCACCCGTCATTGATAGCAGCCCGCGCCCCGTGCCGCGCGTCGCACCCGAGGCAACGCCGGAACCCAGCCCTGAAGCGGCCATCGATGATATCGTGCAGCAAGAAGCCGCTCCCGTCGCCGAACCCGAGGCCGAAGTCGTAGAGGAAGCGCAAGAAGAAACCGCGCCGCAGGCTGCGACCACGGAAATCGTGACCGAAGCGGAGGAAACGCCGGAGCCCTTGGCCCCTGCGCAGTCCAGACGTCCGACGGCGCGCCCGAACCGGCCAGCACCCGTTGCCGAGGCCGCACCTGAAACCCCGACGCCGCCCGCCCAGAGCGATCCGTCCCCCGCCGTAGAGGCCGATGCTGTGGATGCCGCCCTTGCTGCTGCCCTTGCAGGGGCAAGCACAAGTGTCGCCAATAGCGAACCCAGTGCCGCACCTGCCGGCCCGCCACTGACCGCTGGTGAACAAAACACTTTGGTTGCGCAGATATCGCAGTGTTGGAATGTGGGCTCGCTGTCCACCGATGGATTGCTGACGACAGTGGTTGTGGCGATGGAAATGACGGCTGAGGCAAAACCCGTCGCCGGATCGATCCGCATGGTCTCCTCGGAAGGCGGCACCAGCGTATCTGTCAGTCAGGCCTATGAGGCCGCGCGCCGCGCAATCATTCGCTGTGGTGCCAAAGGATTTGACCTGCCCAGCGATAAGTATGAACACTGGCGGGAAATAGAAATGGTCTTCAACCCGGAGAAAATGAGGTTCAAATGATCCGATCAAAACTCCTGACGACACTGATGGCATTGGCGCTGACCGGCGCTGGATGGGCCGCAACACCGGCACAGGCGCAAAGCGGGCCACTGCGGATTGAAATCACTGATGGTGTGATCGAACCCTTGCCCTATGCGGTGCCCGATTTTATTGCCGAAAACGGGGCCGCCAACCAATATGCAGCAAACCTTGCGCGGGTGGTGGCCTCTGATTTGTCTGGCAGCGGGCTGTTTCGGGAAATTCCCAAGAACGCCTATATCTCCAACATCACCAGCTTTGATAGTACGGTGCAATATGCCGACTGGAAAGCGATCAACGCCGAGGCGCTGATCACTGGGGCGGTACGGGTTGAAGGCAATCGTCTGATCGTTAAATTCCGCTTGTTTGATGTGTTCTCTGGTGCTCCGCTGGGCGAGGGGCTGCAGTTTGCAGGCACCACCGACAGCTGGCGGCGCATGGCCCATAAGGTGGCGGATGCCGCCTATGCCCGCATCACCGGCGAAAGCGGCTATTTCGACAGCCGCGTGGTCTATGTGGCGGAATCCGGTCCCAAGGATAAAAGGCTGAAACGGCTGGCGATCATGGATTATGACGGCGCAAATGTGCAATATCTGACGGATGCCTCTGCCCTTGTGCTGGCCCCGCGATTTTCGCCGACCGGAGATCGGGTGTTGTATACTTCTTATGAAACCGGCTTTCCGCGGGTCTATTTGCTCGATGTCGCCACCGTAGGCCGTCGTATCCTTGGCGATCAGGCGGGCACCATGAGCTTTGCGCCGCGGTTTTCACCGGATGGCAATACGGTGGTTTATTCGTTGTCTTCCGGCGGTAATACGGACATCTATTCCATGAGCCTCGCCACTGGCCAGCAACGGCGTTTAACCTCGGCTCCGTCGATTGAAACCGCGCCTAGCTTTTCGCCCGATGGCCGCCAGATTGTCTTTGAAAGCGACCGTTCTGGCACGCAGCAGCTTTATATCATGAGTGCGAGCGGCGGAGAGGCCCGACGCATCAGTGGTGGTGCGGGGCGCTATGGCACGCCGGTCTGGTCGCCGCGTGGGGATCTGATTGCCTTTACCAAACAGAACAAGGGCCGTTTCCACATCGGTGTCATGCGTACCAACGGCAGCGAAGAACGCCTGCTGACCTCGTCCTTTCTGGATGAGGGGCCGACATGGTCGCCAAATGGTCGGGTGATCATGTTCACCCGTGCGACTTCAGGTGCTTCGGGCGCTCCGGCGTTGTTTTCCGTCGATATTTCGGGGCGCAATTTGAAACAGGTTCAAACACAGGGGGCGGCGTCGGATCCGGCGTGGTCTCCGCTCTTGAAATAGGCCCGTTTGCAGATAGAAGGCGGGATGATAACGTGCGGGCCAGAGGCCAGTCATTTAAACAGGAATGAGCAGATGAAAGTTTTGACTAAAGCGATTTTATGCGTTGCTGTCGTGGGCCTTGCCGCCTGTAGCAACAATGACGTGGACAGTTACGCCGGAGAGATCGGTGCCGATGGCTATGGGGCCGGGGCAAACGGCGGGGTCGGCAGCGCGTCTGATCCAACGTCGATCGCCTATTTCCAGCAAACTGTTGGCGATCGTATCCTGTTTGAGGTCGACCAATCCGTGCTGAACGATTCTGCCCGCACGGTGCTGGCCGGTCAGGCACAATGGTTGCAGACCAATCCCGAATATACCGCCATCATCGAAGGTCATGCCGATGAGCAGGGCACTCGCGAATATAACATCGCCCTTGGCGATCGCCGCGCCAATGCGGTGCGGGAATATCTGGTCTCGCAGGGGATTTCCTCTGGCCGGTTACAGACGGTTTCTTTTGGCAAAGAACGTCCGCTCGAAATCTGTTCCCAAGAAGCCTGTTATTCCCAGAACCGCCGCGCAGTGACTTTGCTTGCGGCCGGTGGATTGACCAGCTAACGGAGCGCTTATGAAACGCCTGACGACCCTGATCCTGAGCGCCTGTCTGGCGTTTCCCCTCTCGGCTAGCGCACAAGACCGCGACCAGACCCTTGCGGACATCCGGCAGGAATTGTCGGTGGTCTATGTTGAAATCCAGCGATTGAAACGTGAACTCTCCACCACTGGCGCGCCCGGGGGCAATCTGACGGGCAACACGCCTCTGGAACGGTTGAACGCGATTGAAATGGAATTGCAGCGCCTGACCTCTTCGACCGAAGAGCTGGAGTTTCGGGTGAACCGGATCGTACAGGATGGCACCAATCGCATCGGTGATCTGGAATTTCGCTTAGTCGAACTGGAAGGCGGCGACATCAGCCAGTTGGGCGAAACCACCACCCTTGGCGGTGATGCGGGAGCGCCTGCACCTGCGGCCCCGACGCCATTACCCGGTGAAGGTGTTGAACTTGCCATTGGCGAACAAGCCGATTTTGATGCCGCCATGATCGCGCTGGAGTCCGGCGAATTGCGGCAGGCTGCGGACCGGTTTCAGGCTTTCACCCAGACCTATCCGGGTAGTCCGCTCAGTTCAGAGGCCCATTTCAAACGCGGCGATGCCCATGAGGGGCTGGGCGAGATTTCGGCGGCGGCACGGGCCTATCTGGAGAGCTTCAGCGGTGATCCAAATGGCCCGCGTGCACCCGAAGCGCTTTATAAGCTCGGGGTATCCTTGGGTGCCCTTGGCCAGACCAGCGAAGCCTGCGTTACTTTGGGCGAGGTCGGGATTCGTTTCCCCGCCGCCCCGATCACACAGAACGCCACGGTGACCATGCAATCGCTGGGATGCAGTTGACCCCATTTGAACAGATGTTCAGCAGGCCTCTCTGGCCCTCTGACTGTGCCGAGCCGGAAAGGCTCGGCATTGCGGTTTCTGGGGGCGGAGATTCCGTCGCGCTGCTTCGGGCTTTGGCCGATTGGCAAGAGGGGCGCCGGACCAGAATTTTTGCCATCACCATTGATCACGGCCTGCGGGCCGAAGCCGCGCAAGAGGCCGCATGGGTGGCAAAACTCTGCGCAAAATTAAACATTCCTCATGAAACCCGTGTCTGGCAGTGGGACGGGCAGGGCAACACGCAGGATGCCGCCCGTCAGGCACGGCAGGCACTGATTGGCGATTGGGCGCGGGACAACAACATTACCACAGTCGCGCTTGGGCATACGTTAGATGATCAGGCCGAAACCCTGCTGATGCGGTTGGCACGGGGCTCGGGGGTTGATGGGTTGGCGGCGATGTCACAGGTGTCCCACACAGCCGGTCTGATCTGGATGCGTCCGCTGTTGACCCTGTCGCGTGCAGACTTGCGCGGCTATCTGCAAAGCTTGGCGCAGGATTGGCACGAGGACCCCAGCAACGATAATCCCGCCTATATGCGCGTCGCCACACGACAGGCGATCGCCAGTCTGTCGCTGGATCAGGACCGGCTGGCCGAAACGGCCATGCGGATGCAGATGGCGCGAGAGGCGCTGGCGCGTGTGGCTTATGACGTGGCGCGAGCCGGGGCCGAAGTCAGGGCGGGGGCGGTCTGGTTTGAGCGTTCAGCCCTATTGGACTGTGCCGAGGAAACACGCTTCCGCCTTTTGGCCCATGCGCTGGGATGGGTGTCTTCTGCCCCCTATCGCCCGCGCTTTAGCGCCCTAAGGCAGGCTTGGTCGGGTATTCTGGCGCAGAAAACGCACAGTCTTCAAGGATGCCTGATATTGGACTGCGCTGAACAGGTCGTGATCTGCCGAGAACCGCAGGCTGTGGCGGGGCTGGTTACACAGGCGCCGGGGGACTGGGATCAGCGCTGGCGCTGTGATGTCGCGCCCCTGCAGGGGCTGACAATTGCCGCTCTCGGAGAAGCGGGCCTTGCCCAATGTCCAGCGTGGCGACAAGAGAATCTTCCCCGTCCTGTGCTACTTGCGGCACCGGCGCTGTGGCGAAAGCAGACAGTTTGTCATGCCCCCTTGGCCGGTTTGGGCGATAAATCCTCTATTTATCTGCAAAACCCTGCCGAAGAGTTCTTCTTATCGCTTTTATCGCATTGAAGAACTGGCTGTGATCCTTATTTTAGTCGGGTGACCTGTCGCATAAGCTTCGGGTCGAAAAAGTTTTGAGGAGAATCCCCTTGGGCAACGCAAGAAACATCGCTTTTTGGGTCGTGGCATTTCTGCTGATCCTGGCGCTGTTCAATCTGTTTAGCGGCAACAGCACCGCGATCAACACCAATACCAAAAGCTATTCCGAGTTCGTCACTGCCGTTCAAGGCAACAGTGTTTCCTCTGTTACGCTGGATGGTGAAAAGGTCATGTTCCGTGGCAATGACGGTCAGGACTATATGGCCATCCGTCCGGATGACGCAGAAGTCACCAACCTGCTGATCGAAAACAACGTGCCGATCATGGCCAAGGCACAGCAGCAGTCGGGCTTTACGTCCTTTCTGATGACGCTGTTGCCGTTTGCGTTGCTAATTGGGGTCTGGATTTATTTCATGAACCGGATGCAGGGCGGCGGCAAAGGCGGGGCTATGGGCTTTGGCAAATCCAAGGCCAAGCTTCTGACCGAAAAAAGTGGTCGTGTTACCTTTGACGATGTCGCCGGTATCGATGAAGCCAAGGACGAGCTGGAAGAAATCGTGGAATTCTTGCGTAACCCGCAGAAATTCTCGCGTCTGGGCGGCAAAATCCCCAAAGGGGCGCTGCTGGTGGGCCCTCCGGGCACCGGTAAAACCCTGCTGGCCCGCGCCATTGCGGGTGAGGCGGGCGTGCCGTTCTTTACGATTTCCGGTTCCGATTTTGTTGAAATGTTCGTAGGCGTCGGTGCGAGCCGCGTGCGCGATATGTTTGAGCAGGCCAAAAAGAACGCCCCTTGTATCGTCTTTATCGATGAGATCGACGCTGTAGGCCGCTCCCGTGGGGCTGGCTATGGTGGCGGCAACGATGAGCGTGAACAGACATTGAACCAGTTGCTGGTTGAGATGGACGGCTTTGAAGCCAACGAAGGCATCATCATTGTGGCGGCGACCAACCGTCCCGACGTGCTTGACCCAGCCCTGCTGCGCCCCGGTCGATTTGACCGTCAGGTTCAGGTGCCGAATCCCGACATTAAAGGCCGTGAGAAAATCCTTGGCGTGCACGCGCGCAAAGTGCCCTTGGGCCCTGATGTGGACCTGCGCATTATTGCCCGAGGCACACCGGGCTTCTCTGGGGCGGATCTGGCCAATCTGGTGAATGAATCAGCGCTAACCGCAGCCCGTATTGGCCGTCGTTTCGTGACCATGGAAGATTTCGAAAATGCCAAGGACAAAGTCATGATGGGCAGCGAACGCCGCTCTATGGTGATGTCCGAGGACGAAAAGAAACTGACAGCCTATCACGAAGCCGGCCATGCGATTGTGGGTTTGAACGTGCCACAGCATGATCCTATCCATAAGGCTACGATCATCCCGCGCGGTCGTGCGCTGGGTCTGGTGCTTAGCCTGCCGGAGCGTGACCAGTTGAGCGTGAGCTACACCAAATACACCTCTAAGATCGCCATGGCGATGGGTGGTAAAGTGGCTGAAGAGCTGAAATTTGGCAAAGAGAACGTGACCTCTGGCGCGACCTCTGACATCCAGCAGGCGTCCAAAATCGCCCGTGCGATGGTCACCCAATTCGGCTTTGACGATGAGTTGGGCCATGTGGATTACGCCAATGAGCAGCAAAGCTATCTGGGCAACTACGGCGGGGGGACCAACCATTCCGGCGCGACCCAGAAGCTGATTGACGACAAGGTCAAAGCACTGATCGATGAGGGCTATCACACAGCCAAGCGTATCCTGACAGAGCAAAGCGAAGGGTTTGAGAACCTTGCGCAGGGGCTGTTGGAATATGAAACGCTGACCGGCCCCGAGATCAAAAAGGTTATCAACGGTGAGCCGCTGAACCGCGGTGAGGATGAGGATGATCACAAGGATAGTGGCGGCACCGCTTCTATCACGGCGATCCCGAAAACCAAACCCAAGCGCAAGCCCGATGATGGGGGCATGGCGCCTGAACCGACAAGCTAAGCGGATTAAAATCTAGAAAAACGCCGTCGGATATTCCGGCGGCGTTTTGCATTTAAATCAGGGTCACAGCTGCGGTTTTTTCGTCATACCGGTATCCCGCCAATGCTTCGGTTTCGGGATCAAGGCCGCTAAGCAGGAAGTCTCTGTCCGCTTCACCGAGTTTCTGGGGCACTGTATTTTCCCGCCCGCTTAGCCGCCCGGGAGAGAGGCGCTGACGGGGGGCGTGAAGTTCTGCCTTTAGGGACAGATCAAAGCAATGGGCAAGCGCGTGAACGAACCCGTGGGGGTTTTCGCGCAGATCTTCAAATCGCACCGCCACCATATTCACGCCGCGATGGCGCAGGCCGAGCATGGCGCCGAGTTTTACCCGCCGCATTTCAAAAATGTCGCTGTAGCGTTGGCCGGTCAGTGGATGGCGATCGAGTTGTAATTCTCGATGCTCAAAATCCTCTCGGGTTGGCACGTTCCAGGGTTTTGTCCAGTTCCGGCGCGGTTTACGCCCGATGCTGCTGTGCCATTCCTGTCGGATAAAATCGCCATAGCCAACTGTGCCGTCCTCTAGGAGGTTGCGATGGGGCAGGCGGTACATGGCGGTGCTCCAGTCGATGGCATTGCGCACGAGCACCACCATCAATGCGCCGGGGGCAAAGGCGGCCATGGCGGGCACGCTGTGTTTCCAGCCATAAATCGGACGATCTTCAAGGCGCAGGTTTTCCGCGATCAGTGTACGGGCGAGATTGGTGCCGGAGTTCTTATCGCCGAAGACCTGAAAATGGCTGACGGGCTCGCTGGACAGGCGTTCCAAAAGCGGGAAGGGAAAGGCGGTGTCTGGATTGTCCACGGGGTATCCTGTGCGCACGGGAGCGATGGGGCGATGATAGGCGAACATGCGCATCGCGCAACATTCAAGCTGCCGCGACGAAACACTTGTTTTCGTGTCGCCGCACTCGCAAACTTTGCGCAGCTCAATCAGTTGGAAAGATAAATGCAATGGAACGGGTGACGATCACGGAAGAAAACCATGTGGCCACGGTGACCTTGAACAGGCCCGATAAGCGCAATGCGCTGGATGTGGCGATGATCGAAGGGATCATTGCCGCCGGAGAGGCGTTAAAGGAACGCAGGGATATACGGGTCGTGATCCTGACCGGCGCGGGTGCGGCTTTTTGTGCGGGGCTTGATCTGGCGACCATGCCCGAGATCGCCAAAGTGGCGCAAAGCGATGGCGGGCTGACGCCGCGCACCCATGGCATCAGCAATCTGTTTCAATATGCCAGCATGGTCTGGGCCGAACTACCCATGCCGGTGATCGCCGCGGTGCATGGTTATGCCTTTGGTGGCGGTTTTCAGATCATGCTCGGGGCTGATTTGCGGATTGCAGCTCCGGATACGCAGTTTTCGATCATGGAGAGCCGCTGGGGGTTGGTGCCGGATATGGCGGGCTTTGTCATGATGCGCCACCTGATGCCAGTGGATGTGATCCGAATGCTGACCTACACCGGAGAGAAGTTTGACGCCTCCCGGGCGCAGGGCTGGGGCGTTGTCACCGACGTACATGATGACCCGCTAGCCCGCGCCACAGAGATCGCGCAGGTGATCACCGGTAAAAACCCCGATGCCATGCGAGCGGCCAAAAAGCTGATCACGGATACCCTGCTGGCCCCGCCAGAGGAGGTTTTGATGAAAGAATCCATCGCCCAGCAAAACCTGATCGGCACCCCCAACCAGATGGAGGCAGTTATGTCCCAGATGCAAAAGCGCGCGCCGAAGTTCAAGGACTAACCACGCGCAGTAGCCCTAAAGAAAGAGGCCACGCACAACATGTGGCCCGCTCTTGTTTCTGTAGGGTCCGACCCTGAGATCAGGCCGTCAGCCCTTCGGGCTCTGGCAGATCATTGGCGCGGCTGCAGGCGGTCAAGGTATTGGCCAACAGGCAGGCAATGGTCATGGGGCCGACACCACCGGGCACTGGGGTAATGGCGCCTGCCACGGCAGCGGCAGAGTCAAAATCCACATCGCCAACAAGGCGTGTACCACCTTCGGGTTTTTCGATCCGGTTGATACCGACGTCGATCACGGTTGCGCCGGGTTTCACCCAATCGCCAGTGACCATCTGCGGACGGCCCACGGCAGCCACCAGAATATCCGCCTGACGGCACAGGGCTTCGATATCCTTGGTGCGCGAATGGGCAATGGTAACGGTGCAGCTGTCACGCAGCAGCAGGTTGGCCATGGGTTTGCCGACGATATTGGAGCGCCCGACAACCACGGCGTTCAGGCCTGACAAAGAGCCATGATGTTCGCGCAGCATCATAAGACAGCCCAGCGGCGTGCAAGGCACCATGGATTTCTGCCCAGTTCCCAGCAGCCCGACGTTGGAGATGTGAAACCCGTCCACATCCTTGGCCGGATCAATCGCATTGATTACCAGATCTTCGTTCAGATGGCCGGGCAGGGGCAGCTGCACCAGAATGCCGTGCACGGCGGGATCATTGTTCAGCTTGTCGATCAGCGCCAGAAGATCGGCCTCGGCGGTATCGGCGTCCAGTTTGTGTTCATAGGAATTCATGCCGACCTCAACCGTCAGCTTGCCTTTTGACCGCACATAGACCTGCGAGGCAGGGTCTTCGCCGACCAGAACAACCGCCAGACCGGGGGTGATGCCATGCTCTTCTTTCAGACGGGCGACATGGGTTGCGACTTTTTCGCGGACGGTGGCGGCAAAGGCTTTGCCATCAATCAGTTGTGCGGTCATCTTTATGTTCCTTCGGTATGCGGGAGGCCCCTAGAACAGCACTTATCCAAGGTTATTCGGGGGTGATTTTCACGGCTTCACGGTCAATCGACCAGTCAATCAACTGCCGCCAGAGGGTTTCGGCAAGCACCGGGTCAAAGCCTTCAGCCTTGGCGGTGTTTATGACATTTTGCACCACGGCCTCAACCCGATCAGGGATGCGGGCGGGCATGCCCTCGGAAGGCTTCAACTCGATGGCACGGTCAATATAGTGCATCCGTTGGGCCAGCAGCCGAACAAGGTTCTGGTCCAAGGCGTCGATGGCATCGCGTAGGTCAGCCATAGAGTGGCAGTCTTGGGCGGCGCGTGTCATGTCAGAGCTCCGGTGTCCGTTAGGATTTCGAGATGTCTCTACTGTGTTCCGCACCGCCCCTCAAGCCTTAGAACAAGCCTTCGATCAAGCCTGCGTCGTTAAGCGTAATCGTTTCAGAGGCCGGTTTGCGCGGCAGGCCCGGCATGGTCATGATTTCACCACAGATCACTACGATAAATCCGGCCCCTGCAGACAGGCGGACTTCGCGGATCGGCACCGAATGGCCGGTCGGCGCGCCACGCAGGTTCGGATCGGTCGAAAAGCTGTATTGGGTTTTGGCCATACAGACTGGCAGGGTGCCATATCCGGCGTCTTCCCACTGCCGAAGCTGATAGCGGATCTTCTTATCGGCCAAGACTTCGTCGGCGCGATAGATCGAGGTGGCCACGCGTTCGATTTTCTCCAGAAGGCTGAGATCATCGCTATAAAGCGGGGCAAATTGCGACACGCCGGAATCGGCGATCTGGGCCACACGGGTGGCCAGTTCAACGGTCCCCTCAGAGCCTTTTTCCCAGTGCTGACAAAGGATTGCTTCGGAGCCCTGTGTTTCAACAAAGGCTTTGACGGCAGCGACTTCGGCATCGGAATCGGTGACAAAATGGTTGATCGCAACCACCACCGGCACGCCGAATTGCTTCAGGTTGCCGATGTGGCGACCCAGATTGGCGCAGCCGTTGTTGACAGCGTCGACATTTTCCGCGCCCAGATCGGCCTTGGCCACGCCGCCGTTCATTTTCATCGCCCGCACTGTGGCCACCAGCACCACACAATCCGGTGCCAGACCGGCCTTGCGGCATTTGATGTTCATGAATTTTTCAGCACCCAGATCAGCCCCGAAACCGGCTTCTGTGACGACATAATCGGCCAGTTTAAGCGCGGTCTTGGTGGCGACAACAGAGTTGCAGCCATGGGCGATATTGGCGAAGGGACCGCCATGTACAAAGGCGGGGTTGTTTTCCAGCGTCTGCACGAGGTTGGGTTGCATCGCATCCTTAAGCAACACCGTCATCGCGCCATCGGCCTTGATGTCACGGCAATAGACCGCAGAGCGGTCACGGCGATAGGCCACGATCATATCGCCCAGACGTTGTTTCAGATCAGCCAGATCATTCGACAGGCAGAGGATCGCCATGACTTCGGACGCCACGGTGATGTCAAAACCGGTCTGACGCGGGAAGCCGTTGGCCACCCCCCCCAGCGATGTCACCACATCGCGCAGGGCGCGGTCGTTCATGTCCAGCACACGCCGCCACGTCACGCGACGCTCGTCGATTTCAAGCTCGTTGCCCCAATAGATATGGTTGTCGATCATTGCCGACAGAAGGTTATGGGCCGAAGTGATGGCGTGGAAATCGCCGGTGAAATGCAGGTTCATGTCTTCCATCGGCACGATCTGCGCATAGCCACCTCCGGCAGCCCCGCCCTTCATGCCGAAGTTCGGGCCCAAAGAGGCCTCGCGGATACAGACCGCTGCATTCTTGCCGATTTTGTTCAGCCCATCGCCCAGACCTACGGTGGTCGTGGTTTTGCCTTCGCCAGCGGGGGTGGGGTTGATGGCGGTGACAAGGATCAGCTTGCCGTCGTCGCGATCGCTCAGGCTTTTGATAAAGTCTTCACCGACCTTGGCCTTATCATGGCCATAGGGCAGCAGATGCTCACTGGGAATGCCGAGCTTTGCACCGACTTCCTGAATGGGTTTTTTATTTGCCGCGCGGGCGATTTCAATATCGGTTTTATAAGCCATGATGCGATCCCTGTCCTCCCCAGTCAAAATACGGGGTTCCCATAGCTATAGAGGGCGCAATCCATCCGAACAGGCGCTTTTCCGACCTTTTCAGCGCTGGAATCGTCTAAAGCGGTTTCCCATCCGAAACAGAGGTTTCGGATCAGGGTCTATTTTCAGGTTCGGTTCGGATCGTTCCTTTGGGCAGCACATTGCGTTGGTCCATAGGGGAGAGGTCATTCTGATTGAAAACTTACGTTGCGCGGGCCCAGCGGATGATAGCCCGTTTGAAATTTAGGGAAGCTATTGTCGCGTCGTAGGATATTGCTGTTTTGCTATCCAGTGAGTTCAATAGAGATGGTGTCCCAATCTATAGATTGGATCACTTGTGATCCAATCCGCGCCCGTTCAAGGACTTGCGTCGTGCCACTGGCACGACGGTCACCTTTCATCCCCCCGGGAGGGCGCTTCACGCCCACCCAGAGTCGGGCGCTTAGTTAAGATTCAGGTGTCGAAGTCTTTGTCAATTCTTTTGATAAATCTTAAAACGGCGCTGACTGCATCAAAAATGAACTTAGCTTCATCAACGCTGAGTAGCTCGTTATCATGCGCCAAAGAGTGATTGTTTCTTATGCCATTAAATTTTTCGAACACCGCAATAGAATATCGAATGAACACCAGAGACATTTCGGAGTAGTTTCCATCACTCTTAAGCGCCTTTCCGTATTTGCCAACTAGACTATTGAGCGGTTCATCCTTTGAAATGGAAATTTCGCGAGCTGTTAGAAGATGTCTAAATCTCTTCATGCAAAAAAGATGCAAGCGATCTAACGCTGCCTGCGGCTTGTCAGCCCTTATGTCACGTTCTATCGCATTGACTAGTTCGTAAAGCGCATTGGATTTTTCGAATGCGGCAAAAGCGGAAATATCTAAGGGCCCTTCATCGCCCTCTAATTTCGCAATAATTGAAAAAAACTGGTCCTTCCGTCTTTTTTCAATATTGGGATCTAGGTTGGCTGCACTAGTCGATATCGTAGAGCGGTAGCCCCATAATCTTCGCAATATTTCTGCCGATTGTGATCCAGAGCAATCTTCTAGAACTGAGCGTAATCGATTGGCTTTGCTGTTTCCGTTTATAGAGAATTTTTCGGCATAAATGCTTATTCCGAACTCATCTTCGAAGTATTCGTCAATCGTACGATTGCTGAAGTCGAGCACATAACCTTCTGTCATGCCCAGAACTTTATCGATTAATCTCTTCTCAGATTTTCCTAAAGCGCCATAGTCACTCAAACATCCAATTCCTCAACGAACTGCGCATTTTCCTGAATATACTGGAACCGCATCTCCGGCTTCTTCCCCATCAGGCGCTCTACCAGATCACCGGTTTCGCCGGGTTCGTCCTCGTCTATGGTGACGCGGATCAGCTTGCGGGTTAGCGGGTTCATCGTGGTGTCTTTCAGGTCTTTGGCATCCATTTCCCCCAGACCTTTAAACCGGCTGACGTCGATTTTACCCTTGCCGCCCAAACCCTTGGCCAGATGGGCGTCTTTTTCGGCCTCATCGATACAATAGACCCGCTTGGCCCCTTGAGTCAGGCGGAATAGGGGCGGGCAAGCGAGATAGAGATGCCCAGTGTCAATCATCGGGCGCATTTGAGTGAAGAAAAACGTCATCAGAAGGGCGGCGATATGGGCGCCGTCGACATCCGCATCGGTCATGATAATCACTTTGTCATAGCGCAAATCATCGACGTTGAATTTGGTCCCCAGCCCGACGCCAAGCGCTTGGGTCAGGTCGGAAATTTCGGCGTTTGAACCGAGCTTGGAAGAGGCCGCGCCGAGCACATTGAGTATTTTACCGCGCAGGGGCAGCAGGGCTTGGGTTTTGCGATCCCGCGCCATTTTGGCCGAACCGCCGGCAGAGTCGCCCTCTACGATGAACAATTCGGTGCCTTCACGGTTGGTGGCGGAGCAATCCACCAGCTTGCCGGGCAGGCGCAGTTTTTTGGTGGCGGATTTGCGTTGGGTTTCCTTTTCCTGACGGCGGCGCAGGCGTTCTTCGGCGCGCAGGATCAGGAAATCAAGGATCGAGCCAGCGGATTTGGTATCCGCCGCCAGCCAGTTGTCAAAATGGTCACGTACCGCACCCTCGACCAGCCGCTGGGCCTCTACGGTGGCAAGGCGGTCTTTGGTCTGGCCGACAAATTCAGGTTCGCTGATAAAACAGGACACAAGCGCACAGCCGCCGGTGATCAGGTCATCGCGGGTGATCTGTGCGGCCTTTTTGTTGTTGACCAACTCTCCATAGGCTTTGATGCCTTTCAGAACGGCAGCCCAGAAACCGGCGACATGGGTGCCGCCTTCCGGCGTGGGCACGGTGTTACAATAGGATTGGATAAAGCCGTCGCGCGACGGGGTCCAGTTGATCGCCCATTCGACCTTGCCCGGCACTTTGAAGCGTTCCTGAAAATCGACGGTGCCTGCAAAGGGGGCTTCGGCATAGGTAGAGGCTTTGCCCAGCGTTTCATTCAGATAATCCGACAGACCACCGGGAAAGTGGAACGTGGCTTCGGTCGGGGTTTCGCCGTCGTCGATTTCGCTCTTCCAGCGGATTTCAACGCCGGAAAACAGATAGGCTTTGGAGCGGATCGAGTTAAACAGGCGGGCGGGTTTAAAGCGGTGTTTGCCAAAGATTTGCTCATCTGCGTGAAAGGTCACAGAGGTGCCGCGCCGGTTCGGGGCCGCCCCGACTTTTTCGACAGGCCCCAAGGGGATGCCACGGGAAAACCGCTGTTCGACCAGTTCTTTGTTGCGCGCGACCTGCACCACCATACTATCGGACAGCGCATTTACCACAGAGGCGCCAACCCCGTGCAAACCGCCAGAGGTCTGATAGGCTTTGCCAGAGAATTTACCACCGGCATGGAGCGTGCAGAGAATGACTTCGAGAGCGGATTTACCGGGAAATTTCGGGTGCGGATCGGTGGGAATGCCGCGCCCGTTGTCGCGGATCGTCACCGCGTAATCGGCGTGCAATTCGACTTCGATGCGGTTGGCATAGCCGGCGACGGCTTCGTCCATAGAGTTATCAAGCACCTCGGCCACCAGATGATGCAGGGCGCGTTCATCGGTGCCGCCGATATACATGCCCGGGCGTTTGCGCACGGGTTCCAGCCCTTCGAGCACCTCGATCGAGGAGGCGTCATAGGATTGGTCATTATTGGGGCCGGAGAGAAGATCATCTGCGGGCATGGTCATGGCTGCTCTGCTTATTGTGCTTTGTTTCCCCCATTAGAGCAGATGTAGGGGGGCAGGGGCAATACGGTAACGGGCCGGACTAGGACAATGTCCAGTTTTGCGGCTCGCATATCCAGCGTTCGGCGGCGCGGAGCTCTTGTAGAAACTGAGCATGCCATTGCGTATTCACCGCAGAGCCTTGCCGTTTCGTGGTCGGGGCTGATTTTTCAGCGATTTTGACGGTGTCATCCAGAAAGCTGGCCTGCGTCTGCAGCGCCGTAGTCCCGCCTGCGATCAGGTCTTCATAGACGATGATCTGCACCGGCACATCTTGGGTCCGGAGATACTGTGCCCACGCGCGGTTCTGGCTGCGGATGTTGCGTGCGGCCCGTTTGATCCGGCCAAATTTATAGACCGGTATCACATCGGATTGGATATCGCTGATCCAGGCACCGGTTTGTTCTGCAATCGCAAAAGAGATCGCCTGTTTCAGCAGATCGCGACGGTAAATCCACAAGATGCGATCCGGTGACAGGACCGACTGCACATCGGGATCGTTTTCATAGGGTTCAAATTGCTGCCAATGGGCCTTGATCCCGAACCAGCCGCTGGCTGATGTGCGATATTGCTGCAGGATAGACAAAAGCGCGGCCATTGGCACATTGCCAAAACGCGCTTGCCAGCGATTCAGGTTCACCTTGTTGAGGTACTCCATCGGCACGCCAAAATCGCCGGTTTGCGCCAGTTCATGACCCAGATAATGGCTGCCGCAGCGCGGGGTACTAGCGATCAGATATTGCCGTTCTGCCCCCTGCGCGCGGAAGGCGAAATCCAGATCTGGATCAAATTGCCGTTCATAAAGCTTCACCGACCGGCTCCTAGTTGGATTTTAGCTTCTCTGGGAAACTGGCCTCGATACTGTCCTGAAGGGCGGGGATATTGGACAGATAGTCCTGAGAGACCACCGGGCGCACCAGTGCGGTATCGGCCAGAGCTTCTTCGATCCGCAACGGGGCCATCTCGGGGCGCTCGATCGACAGGAAATAGTCGAAGAATTTGAAATATCCGCCCTTATGCAACGCCCCGAGCGAAAGCCAGCGGTTGGGCACGCCGAGAGAATCCGAAACGATCAACCCGTGCAGAGACGAGGACAGCACAAAGTCACATTCCGCAATGGCGCGGGCAACGGGTTCGGGGTTCTGGTTGGCGCTGATGATCGTGCAATCGGGCAGGCTTGCGGCAAGGGCTTTGATGCGCGGATCATTATCCTGAGTGTGATGCGGCAACAGTCCGATGGCAAAGCGTTTTTCCGAGCCGGTTTTATACATCCGGCTGGCCAGCAGACCGGCGTCGCCAAGGGGGAGCTCTTGACGATCAAGGCTCAGGGCAGAGCGGGTCAGGGGGCCGCGCACGGAATGGGTGATCAGCCGGTTGCCGAAATTGCTTAGCACGGCGGGATGCATCAGGCCGCTACCCCAGACATGGATGCGTTTTTGCGGCTGATTGTTCAGCACCTTGGCGGTCATGTTCAGCAGGCTGCCGACGGCGACAAGATGGGCGCGAGGGATTTTGGCGTGTTCGACCTCTTGGCCGCTGCAGTGCCGGACCGCATCGCAGGACAGTTCATCGCCAAAATTCGGCACGCCATCGTCCGACTTCCACCAAAACATTTTGATCGCCACAGTCGGTTCCCTTTTGTCAGGCACAGGGCATGGCCCGTTGAATGGCAACAGAAAAAACACAAATAGCCGGCCTTGCCAAGTTTCCTTGCCGATCTGGTCCGATGCTTTTGGGCAAATGCCACGGAATGTGACAGATCGGCAATCTTAGGCCGGTGGTTGCGCCTGTGCGAGTACGCGCAGGGCGGCATCGATCGCATCCTGCGCCGCCCGGCGCGAAATGTCGGCAATGCCGATGCGGTCAAAGGAATGGGTGGTGCCCGGATAATTGTGCAGCTCTACCGGTGTTCCGGCGTTCATCAGGGCCATGGCGAAATGGATGGCCTCATCGCGCAGCGGGTCATGTTCACAGGTCATGATAAAGGCGGCGGGCAGGTTCGAAAAATCCGTCGCACGCGCCGGTGCCGCATAGGCGGAGACCGCGCTGCGGTCGGTGCCGATATAGTGATCCCACATCTCGCGGGCATTCTGGGTTGTCCAGACGTAGCAATCTTCTCCGTTTTGCATCGAAGCACTGTCGCAGCGATCATCCGTGACCGGATAATAGAGCATTTGATAGATCGGCGGTTGCACGCCTTCATCGCGCAGCTTGAGCGCCACCGCCGCTGTCAGGCAGCCGCCCGCGCTTGAGCCGCCAATCACGATCCTTTTGGGATCAATCCCCAAGGTCGCAGCGTTGTCCAGCACCCAGAGGTAGGCGTTATAACAGTCCAGAAAACCGGCGGGAAAAGGGTGCTCGGGGGCAAGGCGATAATCCACGCCGATAGACACACACCCCGCCTGTCGGGCCATGGCCATGCAGTTGCAATGCTCGCTTTCCAGATCCCCCATGATAAAACCGCCACCGTGGAAATTGACAAATCCAGGACCGAGGGCGGGGCGGTTTTTGGGGAAATACAGCCGGATCGGGATGTCAGGGCCGCCGTCAGGGCTGGGGATGGTGCGGTTGATTTCTTCGATGTCGGGGTCTGTGTCCCGTGGCGGCATCGGCAAGGGACGGTTGTCATTATAGTCCTGCGCAATCTGTCTGAGGGCGGCAACGTCGGTCACGTCCCAGCGCGGCGATGCGGCGGCGTATCTCTCAATGACAGGGTCATAGATGCGTTTCGCGGGCATAGGGTATTCCTTGGGTGACGGTGGTTTGGCACAGTTTTCAGCAAAACCGCCCTGTGATCCAGTCTGAATCGCACCGATGGCCGCTTGACCTTGGCGGGTCTGCGCAGTAGCCCGCTGCTATGGCACGCGCACCTCTTCTCCAACTCTCCGATGTATCGCTGACTTTTGGCGGCGATCCAGTATTTTCCGATTTATCGCTGGTGGTTCAAACCGGTGACCGTGTGGCGCTTGTCGGGCGCAACGGGTCGGGCAAATCCACCTTGATGAAGGTTATGGCCGCCCTTGTGGAGCCGGATTCCGGCACGCGGGTCGTATCGCCCGGCGCGTCGGTTGGGTATATGGAGCAAGATCCGGATCTGAGCGGATTTGAAACCTTGGGGGCCTTTGCCGCCAGCGGGCTTGATCCGGCAGAAAGCTATAAGGTTGATATGGTAGCCGAGGGGTTGAAGTTTGATCCTGAAGGCCTTGTTGCCACTGCATCTGGTGGTGAACGGCGTCGGGCGGCATTGGCCAAGCTTTTGGCTGAAGCGCCTGAATTGATGTTGCTGGACGAGCCAACCAACCACCTTGATATTGAGGCCATCGGCTGGCTTGAAGAACAGCTGCGCAGTACCCGGAAAGCCTTTGTACTGATCTCTCATGACCGTGCCTTTCTGAACGCCCTGACCCGCGCCACGCTGTGGGTGGATCGTGGGGCCGTGCGGCGGCAGGAAAAGGGCTTTGCCGATTTCGAAGCCTGGCGCGACAAGACCTGGGACGAAGAGGACGAAGCCCGCCATAAGCTCAACCGCAAAATCAAGGCCGAGGCGCGTTGGGCAGTCGAAGGCATTTCCGCCCGCCGTAAACGCAATATGGGACGGGTGCGCGCGCTGAATGAATTGCGCGCCCAACGGTCTGCGCAGATCATGCGTCAGGGCACAGCGGCGATGGATCTTGAGGCTGGTCCGAAATCCGGCAAGAAGGTGATCGAAGCGCTGTCGCTGAACAAATCCTTTGGCGGCAAATCCATTGTGCGTGATTTTTCGTTAAAGGTGCAGCGCGGGGATCGTGTTGCCTTTGTCGGGCCCAACGGGGTTGGAAAAACCACGCTGCTGAAAATGCTGATCGGCGAAACCGAGCCTGATAGCGGGACCGTCAGCCTTGGCACCAAGCTGGAAATGGCGGTGTTTGATCAGAACCGTGCGCAATTGGATGGCAATAAAAGCCTGTGGGAAAACCTGACGACCGATCCTGATATGCGGGTGTCGGGGGCGTCGGATCAGGTGATGGTGCGCGGCACGCCCAAACATGTGGTCGGTTATCTGAAAGAATTCCTGTTTGACGAAGCGCAGGCGCGCGCGCCGGTGCGTTCGCTTTCGGGCGGGGAAAAGGCGCGGCTGTTGCTGGCGCGGATCATGGCGCGGGAAAGCAATCTTTTGGTGCTCGATGAGCCGACCAATGATCTGGACGTCGAAACGCTGGACCTGTTGCAGGATTTGCTCGGCGAATATGATGGTACGGTGCTTTTGGTCAGCCACGATCGGGATTTTATTGATCGTGTGGCCAATACCACGATCGCCATGGAAGGCAACGGGCAGGCCGTGGCCTATGCGGGCGGCTGGAGCGATTACCGGTCGCAGCGTCAGGAAGAAACTACTGTAGAAACGGCTGATAAGCCACGGGCAAAGAAGGATAATTCCAAACCTTCTGCGGCCAAAACACAATCGGGGCTGACCTACACAGAGGAGCATCGTCTGAAGGTTCTGCCGTCCGAGATCGAACGCCTAGAGGCTGAAATCGCCAAGCTGACGGAATTGATGTCCGATCCGGCGTTGTTCATCGAGCAACCGGTCAAATTCCAGAAAGCCAGTGACGCGCTGGTGGCGCGCCAAGAGGCTTTGGATGCGAAAGAGGAAGAGTGGTTGTTGCTGGAGGAGAAGGCCGAAACTCAGGGCTGAATTGACCAAGACAGGATGCGCTCTAGTTCTTGGAAGAGATCGAAAGGAGCGCGTCATGGGACGTTTCGGAATTTCCGCACTATTATTCGCAGGTCTAATGGCCGGTCCGCTTGCCGCGCAGGACGGGCCGCCCAAACAGACAATCCAAAAACAGATCACTGCTTTTGAAAGCGGCGATCTGGCGCAAGCTTTTGAATATGCGTCGCCAATGATACAGGGGATGTTTCCGTCAGCCGAGGCATTCGGGCAGATGGTGCGATCTGGCTATCCGATGGTTTTGAATCCTGACGCTGTGACCTATCTGGAGGATAAATCCGTGGGCATTGCTCGGCTTCAGACCGTTATGATCCGTGATGGTCAGGGCGCGCTGCATTTTCTTGAGTATCAGATGGTCAAGATTGACGGGGAATGGCGCATCAACGGGGTGCGTTTTCTGCCACCACCCGGTGCCGGTGCCTGAGGGGCAACGAACGCTCGGTTAAATCCTGTTTAGCGCATGATGCTGTAGCCCTAACTGCGAGTCCGGTCTGACACCGGTAGCGCGAATAAGGGGACACAGGATGAACAAGGCAATCACCGATGGTTTGGTTTTTACACCACCGGCTTTCTCGGCGGGGCTAAGTGTTTGGTCAAGCCAGAACGGCACCGCAGGATCGGATACCTATGACGGCTCTGCCAATGCGGCAATTGCCGTGGCGGATGCGGATTTCGGCGACTGTCTGGAGCTTTTGAAAACCGACAACACCCAGAAGCTGCGCTATATGGGGCAAACCACTATTTTGCCGGGGTGCTATTTGCAGATCACCGTGCGGATCAAGGCGGTTTCAGGCAATTTGCCCTCGGTGCGCATTGCCGGTTGGGCTGTCGATGGCAGTGACAATCATGTCAGCGGCGTTGTTGAAGTCGGGCCAACCGTTGCCCTGAGCAATTACGGCAAAGTGGAAACCGTTCAGGCTATTGTTGGCGTCGGTACCCGCGACGGGGTTGATATGTCTTGGGGGCGCTCTGCCGTTTACGGGCATTTCGGATTGAATCTGACCGGTAGCAATGGCGGGGTAGTGCGGATCGAGGATATCCGCATCGAGGATGTGACCTCGTATTTTTTGCGCGATATGATGGACTGGGTTGATGTGCGCGATTTTGGGGCCATCGGCGATGGTGTCACTGATAACAGCGGCGCGTTTGAGGCGGCAGATACGGCGGCCAACGGGCGGAGTGTCTTGGTTCCCGAAGGGACTTATTTCGTCGGCAGCCACCTGACCTTTGATAACTCAGTGCGCTTTGAGGGCCAGTTATCGATGCCGGACAACAAACGGCTCATTCTGATCAAGGATTACAATTTTGCCCGCTATGTTGATGCTTTTGGCGATGAGTTGACAGCTTTTAAAAAGGCAGTTCAAGCGCTGTTTCAATATTCCAACCATGACTCGCTGGATTTAAAGGGCTGGCGGATCGAATTGACCGAACCCATCGATGTAGCGCAGGTCGCGGGGATTGACAGTTTTGCCACCCGTCGGGTGATCCGAAACGGGCAGATCAACCTGTTGGGTTCAACCGATTGGAACGATACGGTTGTGAGCTCGCAGGCGAGCTATTCCAGTTCTAATGCCAAGACCCTGACCGGTGTCAGCAATGTCGCCAATATTGCCGTTGGCTCCCGTGTCAGCGGTGCCGGTGTCGGGCGCGAGGTCTATGTGAAGGCGGTCAATGTCGGGGCGGGCACGGTCAGCTTGAACCATGAGCTGTTTGACGCGGCGGGTACGCAAAATTTCACTTTTACCCGCTATAAATATGCGTTTGATTTTTCGGGATTTTCGTTGCTCGACAAATTTGTCATTGATGACATTGAGTTCCAATGTGCGGGCAAAGCAAGCGGCGTGATGCTGGCCCCGGAAGGCGGGATATTCCATATTCGCGACTGCTTTATGACCAAGCCCAAGGATCGCGGTGTGACCTCCATCGGGGGGGGCTGTCAGGGGTTGACGATTGACCGCTGCCAGTTCCTGTCAAACGAACAAGCCCTGCGCGCGCAGGACCGCACATCGGTCGCGTTCAACGTGAACTCCAACGATGCAAAAATCCGCGATAATCGCTTTGTGCGGTTTGGAACGACAGGGGTGCTTGCCGGCAGCGGGCATATCTTTATCGGCAACCACTGGTTTCAGGGGGATAATGAAACCGATGGTATCCGGCAGGCTGGCATGGTTTTAACCAATCTGAATCTCAAATCCACGTTGACCGGCAATTACATCGATAACAATTTTATCGAGTTGACCAACGAACATGATGCCACCCCTGATTTTGCCAATCAGTTTTCGTTTGGCGGCATCACCATTAGCGGCAATATCTTTACGGTGAATGACGTGGCGCCGTGGTTTAACTGGATTGTCGTCAAACCCTATGGTCAGGGGCATACGCTAAACGGATTGAATATTTCGAATAATTCCTTCCGCGCGATCAACGGGGCCGTTGACCGTATTGATCAAGTGGATGAAACCTACGCCTCGTTGGATATGGGGATCACTAAAAACGTTGTGGTGCAGGGCAACACGTTCCATTCGGTGAATGAGCCGATTTTTAACCCGCTGACAGTGAACTACAGCCGTAACAGTGACGCGAAAACATGGACCATCGACAGTGCTCCGCATTTCCCCTTTGGCGGCTGGAGCCGGCGTGTCACGGCGGTGGTGCCGGATGGGGCGATCAAATCGAGCGGCTCGACGATCTACACCACACCTTATTCTGCCGTCAAAAAGGGGTCCGATAATAACCAGATCGAGCTGGTCTGGAGTACTGCCTGTCAGGGAGATGTTACGGTGACAATGCGGATGGATAAACCGACCTAGGCCTGCAAATCTTTGGGTGAGAGGTGAAACGCCTTGCCAAATCCGCCGTTCAGATAGGCGCGGATCACGTCAAAGCGCACAAAGGAAAAGTCGGCAAAATCAATGTAGAGTTTGGATTTTGGATGCGCCAGCACATACTGCTGGCGCATTTCCGTATGGGCCTCGCTTTGGCGGTCAATAAAGCTGGCCTTGCATTGCAGGGTCAGGCGCGGGGTATTCAGTGGATCGCCATTTGGGCCAGGCTCCCCGAGCAGCAGAGAAGCCTGCGGTGCCGTGCGCAGGGCCTTTGTATGGGCGGAAAGGCTTGAAATCAGCGAAACAGGTGCGGCTGTTTGGCTGTCAAAGTATACTGAGACGCGGGTGACCATGGGCATCTGTGTGCCCGCCTCAATGACCCCAAGGGCGGCTGTTTTCGCAGATTGAAGTATCTCTTGCGCCAATGCGCGGGCGGCATCATCAGTTGGGCGGATCGGCGAGACGGCCATTTTGCAGACTCCGGTTGTCAGAATTTACTGACCTGTATCAAAGCAGCAGCACTGCGGCCATGCTATAAAGGTATAACGTAAATCGGAGGCTAAAATGTATAAACATATTCTTGTACCGATCGCTGCAGATCACCCTGAGACCACGAAAAAAACCTTGGATATCGCCAAAAAGCTGTTGGCGCCAGAGGGGGTACTGACCCTGTTTACCGTGCTGGAACCAATTCCGGCTTATGTTGCCCAACATTTGCCCGAGGGGCAGTTGGAGCATAACATGCAGGCGGTTCTGAAAGATCTTGAGGCAGACCTTACCGAAATTCCTGGCGGGCAAGCCAAGCTTTCCACCGGACATCCGGCGCGCGAGATAGAGCATTTTGCCGCTGAACACGATGTGGATTGCATTGTGATGGCCTCTCACCGGCCCGGATTACAGGACTATTTCCTAGGATCGACGGCGGCACGTGTCGTACGTCATGCAAAATGTTCGGTCCACGTTTTGCGGTAAGCTTTGCCAGGAGCCAACCCTTTGGGGTATAAACCCAAATACGACAATTGGACTGGGGATAGGCTGGCAGAATGGCGGATGAAGACAACAGTTTCGGGGTCATGCATGCGACCCCGATTGTTTATTGCGGGCGGTGTCACGAAAATTTTGGCGAAGTACGCAGCAACGGGTTGCTGGGCGATTTTGTCCGCTGCCCCAACCAAAAGCCCGATGAAAGAACCCATGTGTGTCGGGTGATCAAGCCGCAATCCGGAGAGTTCTGGGCGATTTCGGAAAGTCTGATCTACCGCTATGAATCCGAGTTCAGCCCTATGCGTTGGAGCTGGTTCGGGCATCATTTCAACGGGCGGGTCGGGACCTATAACACCCTGCGCACGGTTGTGATCCTGTTCATGGCATGGCTGGCAAATCTGATCTATGACAGCAGTCTACCAGCGGCGTTTCTGTGGCTCCCTGCTGTCGGTGCTGCGTTGGTATTGTTGGATATTATGGTCAGCAATACCTCCATCGTGTTTATTTCACGATTCGCCGCCAGCGCGTTTCGATCAACCTTTGAAATGATCATCGGCTATGCGCAGTTCATCCTGTGTTTTGGCGTGTTTTACTATTGCTTGAAAGACGGGTTTTCCGTGAACCTTGAGTCAGGAACGGATTACAGCATCAGCTATCTGGAGGGGGTCTATTTCAGTATCGTTTCGGCAACGACGCTAGGGTATGGCGATATCTCTCCGCGCCACAACTACCATTGGTCGCAGGTGCTGGTGATGCTGCAGCTTATTATGTCGCTTTATTATGGGGCGATCATTTTGGGCGGGGTGGCAAGCTGGATCAATGAGCCCAAACATCTGAAACCCTACCGGAGAATGCATCCGGTAGAGGATATCTTAAAGGACCCGTAATCGGGGTTATTGGCTTCTGACGGTTTTGGGGCTGTCAAAAAACCGGATCGAGGTATCGCCGGGGGGGAATATCCGTCCGTCACCGCCAACCGTGCGGGCCACATAGCCGTCGCTGGCCTGATACATGGTTGTGCAGACGCCGCCGTAGCCGATGATCGTATCCTGGATGAAGCGCTGCAAAAATCCTTGCGCGTTCGGGTCGGAAGGCATCTCTACACGCACATCGGAGTGGGAAACGCAGCCGCGTCCGTTTGAAAAGCGGCCGTTGCTGATCACGGTGATGCGCTGCGTGCTGCCAAAGCTGCTGGCCGCACCGGTTTCGCGCGACGTATAGCCCTTTTGATTCAGGCTATAGGTGATCAGGCTTTCGCAGCTGTCACCGGCGGATTGGTAGTTCACACAGGCATAAGAGCCGCTGTTTTCCTGCAGAACTGCCTGTAAGGAGACGGCTTGTCCGGTGGGAAGGGTCTGTACCGCAGGAAGCATCGCAGAGGCGCAGCCGTTCAGGGTAAAAAGCGCGAGGGTGATTGCGGAAATGGAAAAAGTCTTAGTCATGAGAATCCCAATTTTTTTCAATGATATCACCCTAGCTATCGGGTGTGATTGATCAAGCCTGAACCCACCGTTGCGCCAATGACCCGCGGCGGTTGAGTTCCGTGTTAAACGGGGGGGTGTTTGCGCAGAATGCGGGTCGCCAGAAGCGGGGCTCCGGCAATGACCACAATGATCCGCGTCAGATGATGAACGATGACAAAACCAAGATCCGCCCCCGCTACAATTGCCAGCACGGTGACTTCGGCTTGACCACCGGGGAAAAATGCCAAAAACGCCTCAAGCGGTTGCGCCAGCCCCAGAAACACAACACAGCTCGCCAAAAGTGTTGCGAGGGCGGCAATGATCAGCACAAAACTAGCACCGGCGAGCACGGTTTTGCGCAGCTCGCGCAGGGTAACCCCGACATAATAGACCCCGATGGCCGAGCCGATCAGGAATTGTGCCGTCAGGATAGAAACCGCTGGCGGGCGGGCATGGATAAAGCCGCTCAGGCTCAGGGCGGCGGTCAGGATCATTGGGCCAAGGATAGAAGCGCCAAAGAGTCCGATGCGTTCGCCGCCTTTCCAGCCAATGATCGCCGCCAAGACCATCAGCCCCATCTCTGAAACGGGCAGGGCATGGATCGGATCACCCACGGGATTATCCAGCGAGGCCCCGAGATAGGTGGTCATCAGGATCGGCGCAAGCGACACCAGTATCAAAACCCGTGTGGCATGGATCAGCGACAGGCTGCGCACGTCGCCTCCGGCTTCTTGGCCAAAGATCACCATATCCTGTAGGCCCCCCGGCATGGCGGCGTAATAGGCTGTGGCCCGATCAAAGCCGCAGATACGGGTGAAAAAGGGTACGCCTATGGCCGCGCACAACAGGATAAGCACAGGGATCAAGGCCACAGAGACCATCATTTGCGGGATTTGGCTGACGACATCGGGCGTAATAGAAGCCCCGACCGCGACGCCCAATATGGTGCGTGCGGCAACGCTGATTTGCCCGAAACTCTGTAGTCGAACCCCCGCCAGTGCTGCGATCAAACAGGCGCACATCGGGCCGAATAGAAAGGGTAGTGGGATGTTGAGGGCCCAGAACAAGGCGGCCCCGAGGCTCGCGATCAACAGGGTCAGGATACGGGCAGGGGGGAACATTGCGGACCTTCGGTGTTGACGGAGATAGAATCCTTTTGTATCCATCTGTATGCAAAATAGCAAGCAGGGGTCGGACATGGCAATCCCATCAACGGCAAATCCGCCGGCGGACACCGGGCAGCGCACGCCTTTGGGTCAGGGTCAAACGGCTTTTGAAAGGCTTCTTGCCGAGATTCGCACAGGCAGTCTGAAACCCGGTGATCGGTTAACCGAAACCGAATTGGCACAGCGTCTGGGGATCAGCCGCACCCCCGTACGCGAGGCAATCCGTCAACTCGAAGCCAGCGGTTTGGTGCGTCATCTGCCCCGTATCGGCGCAACCGTGCGGCGGCTTGATTACGCCGAGGTGATGGAACTATACGAGATGCGGGTTGTGCTGGAGGGCACGGCGGCCCGGATGGCCGCGCGGGCCGCTTCTGATATTGAACTGGCCGAGCTTGAAGAAATCCACGCAGAATTTCTGAAAGTCATTGCCGATCCGCGCCAGGCCTTTGCCTTGAACCGGCAGTTCCATGTCACCCTGACAAATGCCGCCAAGAACCGCTTTCTGGCGCAATCCATGGACGGGCTCGAACGCACGCTGTTGATCCTTGGGCCAAGTACTTTGGTCAATCCGGATCGGGTGCAGGATGTGGTGATTGAACATGAGGCGATCCTGACCGCGCTTAAACGGCGCGACGGGGATGCCGCCGAAGCCGCGATGAAGACCCATGTTGAAGCCGCCCAAAGGGAAAGGCTACGTCAGCTGCGCCAGACCGGCGGGATGGACGGACGGTCAGACCATGCATAGGGCGTGATGGGCCATGCCCGTTGGTTAGGGGCGTTGGGGTGGGCGCAGTTTCGGCCAGACCGGCAGTGGAATGGAGAACAACCGTGACCATCGCGGTGACACCCTATCGGGCAGGTGGTGCTTTAACCCCTGCAAGGTAAGGCGTTCAGGTTCTGTCAGAAAGGCTCGATAGAGCGGAAAAACCCCCGCGCGCAGGTAGCTTGACCAATGACATATCCGGCGGTTGGGCTGCCCGATGGGAAATCCCATTCGGTAGAGCCCCTCTTGAGTTGCAGGGTTGTCTATTTGCAAATCCAGAACATTGGGCAGCCACGCCTGCACGCCATGCCCCAAGGATCGGGCCAGCGGGTTCAGAGGTGTGATCGCGCGTTCCAGCAGCAATTCAAACAGATCGTTCTCCCGACTGACAACATTTACGACCTCGGTGGCTTTTCCGGCGGGGGTTTGCAGTGCTCGGATGGCGGGGCGTCGAAATTCTGCGCCGGTCAAAAGGATGACGCGCGTAAAAGCGGGGCCGGGCAGATGGTGCAGGGCACTCAGGAATACCCGCGCACCAAGGCTATGGGCCACCACATGGATCGGGCGGTCGGTCTCTGCCATGATCATCATAACAAGGTCTGCCAGCGCCTTTCCGGCAACAGCGGCCTCTTGATAGGCGGTCCAGATAGAGCTCCGGGCAGGCCAGCCAAAGGCAATGCCGTGACAGGCGTCCTTGGCGGCACCCAGAATTCCCAAATGCTTGGGCCATGATATTGCCTTGAAACAGGATTTCTCCGGCTGAGCAGACAAAATATGCCGATGTGGATCAGAATTGGCGGTAAAGGGGGAAAACTTAAAGCCGTGGATCATCAGGATGACCGGACCGTCCGGCGCTTCGGCCAGTAAATCCGTGACATCCTTTGGGCACAAAGGCGCATGATCCGGACGCCACAAGCGCCCGTCGCGGGTGTTGACTATCGTAAGAGGCATTTCGGCACTCCCCACAACATCTGGTGGGGATTGGTTACTTCATCACTACAACAGATTGGTGAATTTAGAGTTACCTCACCGTGACAGATATTGACCTTTTCCCCCTTGCGGCTTATCCAGCGGCCACCGTGGCGATTTGTTCACCGGATTGCGGGCCACGTTAAATATGCTGCTAAAGAGGTCAGGGATACGTTCAGACGCACCCCCGACGCTCGTGACAGGCGGTGGGGGTTTTTTTATGTCGGGAGACAAGACAATGACAAAATGGGGTAAACGGACCGAGGCCATACACGGTGGCATCCGGCGCAGCCAATATGGTGAGCTGTCCGAGGCCATGTTCATGACGCAAGCGTTTGTATACCCCTCCGCCGAAGCTGCTGAAGCACGCTTCGAGCAGAGCGGCCCCGATGAATTTATCTATGCGCGCTATGGCAACCCGACCAACCGTATGTTTGAAGACCGGATCGCCGCTTATGAAGGCACCGAAGATGCCTTTGCCTGTACCTCCGGCATGGCGGCCGTGAACGGCGCCTTGATGGCGCTGACCAAGGCGGGGGACCATGTGGTATCCTCGCGTGCACTTTTTGGCTCCTGCCTGTATGTGCTCGAAGAAGTGCTGGCGCGGTTCGGTGTTGAAATTACGCTGGTAGATGGCACCGATAACGCCGCGTGGGAGGCTGCGATCCGGCCGGACACGACGCTGGTGTTTCTGGAGTCGATCTCTAACCCGACACTCGAAGTGATCGACCTGCAGCATGTGATTAATGTCGCCCACAAAAACGAAGCTTTGGTTGTCGTGGATAACGCCATGATCACGCCGGTCTATTCCTATGCGGCCCGTATGGGGGCCGATCTGGTGGTCTATTCGACCACCAAACACGTCGACGGGCAGGGCCGGATGTTGGGCGGCGCGATCTGCGGGTCGCGCGAATTGATCCGTGGGCCGATTGAAACCTACATGAAACATACTGGCGGCGCGATTAACCCTTTTGCCGCCTGGACCCATCTAAAATCGCTGGAAACCATGGATTTGCGCGTGCGCGCGCAGTCCGACAGCGCGTTGAAAGTCGCCAATGCCCTGCAAGATCACGAAAAACTGAGCAAGGTCATGTATCCGACCCATGCAAAGCATCCGCAATACGCTGTGGCGATCGAACAGGCGGCATCGGGCGGCACGGTTCTGGCGATTGAGGTGAAGGGCGGCAAGGAAGCCTGTTTCCGCTTCCTGAATGCTTTGGAAATCTTTATTATTTCCAACAACTTCGCCGATGCAAAATCCATTGTGACGCATCCGGCGACCACCACCCACCAGCGCCTGCCACAAGAGCAGAAAGACGCGCTGGGCATATCGGATTCAATGGTGCGGGTATCCATCGGTCTTGAAGAGCCAGAAGACCTGATTGCGGACCTGACCAACGCATTGGCGGCGGTTTAATCTGCCTTCTGTCGCATATTCTCCATGAATTTCATTGGAAATATGCGACAAGCTGCCTAGCTTAAAGCTCTGTGATGATACAGGCGGAGGATGGCAATGAACATTCAGGTATCCAAGACACGGTCCAACCCTTCCCGCGAGGAGGCAGAAAAAGCCCTTGCGACCCTGCGCGATTGGGCGGCCCAAGCGAGTTATACCGAAGTGGCGGAGCTTGACCCCTCTGTATCGCGTCTTCTGCCGCAGGCAGATCGTTCAAATTATCCCGCTTTGGCAAGGGCTTACCCCGAAGACTTTACCGTGGATGAGGTCTATAAAGCCAGCCTGCCGGACCTTCAGAACGGCCCTGAAAGCCTGATAAAAGGGGCCCGCCGTGCGATCCAGCACGTCGGGATTTCCAACTTTCGGTTGCCGATCCGGTTTCACACGCGCGACAATGGCGATCTGACGCTTGAAACTTCGGTCACCGGTACGGTCAGCCTTGAGGCCGAGAAGAAGGGCATCAACATGTCCCGAATCATGCGCACTTTCTACAAACACTCTGAGCGCACCTTTAGTTTTGACGTGATCAAAGCCGCGCTGGACGACTATAAAAGCGACCTCGAAAGCTTTGATGCCCGCATTCTGATGCGGTTTTCCTTCCCGCTTAAGGTGGATTCCCTGCGGTCGGGCCTGAAGGGCTATCAGTATTACGACATCGCGCTGGAGCTGGTCGAACAGGACGGGGTGCGCAAACAAATCCTACATCTGGATTACGTCTATTCCTCAACTTGTCCGTGCTCGCTGGAGCTGTCCGAACATGCGCGGCAGTTTCGCGGCCAGCTGGCAACGCCGCATTCGCAGCGTTCGGTGGCGCGGATTTCGGTGCAGATGCGCGATGATGAGAACTGCCTTTGGTTCGAAGATTTAATCGATCTCTGCCGCGCCGCGGTTCCGACCGAAACTCAGGTGATGGTCAAGCGCGAGGATGAACAAGCCTTTGCAGAGTTGAACGCGGCCAACCCGATTTTTGTCGAAGATGCGGCGCGGCTGTTTTCCGAACAGCTTTCGTCCGATACGCGGATCGCTGACTTTCGGGTTGTGGCCAGCCATCAGGAAAGCCTGCACAGTCACGATGCCGTCAGTGTGCTGACCGAAGGCGAGACCTTCCTGAACGAAAGCCTTGACCCGAAACTGTTCAATTCGCTGTTCCACGTCGGCTGATCTTGCTTTTGAAGTCACAGCGCAGCGCTCAATCAGAGCGCTGACGCTTGACAGTTGTGCGCCCGCTGTCCAAGCCTGCCCCCATGTTTGATTTTCGCCCCGTCGGATATGTTATTGGTCTGCTGGTCGCCGCCCTCGGGGTGACGATGCTGCTGCCTATGGGGTTTGATCTGGCGGCGGGCAACGGCGAATGGCAGACCTTTCTGAAAAGTGCGGTTCTGACCACCTTTATTGGTGGGCTGATGGCGCTGGCCTGCGTGAATGGCGTGGGCGAAGGGCTTAGCATCCAACAGACCTTTTTACTAACCACTGGGGTTTGGCTGGCGCTGCCGATCTTTGGCGCATTGCCCTTTATTTTTGGGGCCACCAATGCCTCTGTTGTGGATGCCTTCTTTGAAGCCATGTCCGGCCTGACGACCACTGGCTCAACCGTGTTGACGGGGTTGGACATCTTGCCTCAGGGCTTGTTGCTTTGGCGTGGGATGATGCAATGGTTCGGCGGGATCGGGATCATTGTGGTCGCCATGGTGTTCCTGCCCGAATTGCGCATCGGGGGGATGCAGATCTTCCGCACGGAATCCTTTGATACTATGGGGAAAATCTTGCCACGCGCGACGGAAATCGCCTCGCGCATCTCGGTGATCTATCTGGGGCTGACCGGTGCCTGCATGCTGGCTTATCTGTCCTTGGGCATGAACCGCTTTGATGCGTTGGTCCATGCGATGACCACCATCGCAACAGGGGGCTTTGCCAATTACGATAACTCTTTTGCGGCGTTTTCACCGGGCTCACACTATGCCGCCAGCCTGTTCATGCTGCTCGCCGCACTGCCGTTTGTGCGCTATGTGCAGCTGCTGGCGGGCACTGCCAAACCGCTGTTTCGGGATACCCAAATCCATGCCTTCCTTTCCGTGGTGCTTATTCTGATCACCGTGATGCTGGGCTGGCGTTTGATCCGCGATGATATTGCCACTGAATCAGCCTTTCGTGAGGTCCTATTCAACGTTGTTTCGGTGATCAGTGGCACCGGATATGCGTCTGATAACTATATGCTCTGGGGCACTTTTCCGGTTGTTCTGTTCTTCTTTGTCGGGCTGATCGGTGGCTGTGCGGGCTCAACGGCCTGTTCGGTCAAGGTGTTCCGCTACCAGATCCTGTTTTCGGCGATCAAAGCGCAAATCCAGCGCATCCACTCGCCCCATGGCATGTTCTCGCCCCGCTATGAAGGGCGCAAGGTCAGCGAAGACGTTGTCGGCTCGGTGATGGCCTTTTTCATTCTGTTTTTCCTGACCATGGGCGTGTTCGCCGTGCTGCTTGGCCTGACAGGCCTTAGCTTTATCACGTCGGTGTCCGGGGCGGCGACGGCCATTGGCAATATTGGGCCGGGGTTGGGGTCAGAGATCGGTCCTGCGGGTAACTTTGCTGGCTTGAATAACACCGCCAAATGGCTGCTCTGTGCGGCGATGCTGATCGGGCGGCTTGAGTTGCTGGCCGTTTTTGTGCTGTTCACCCGCCAGTTCTGGCGCGGGTAAGCCACGCGCGGCACAGCAAGGGGCCGCAGCTGGGTCTTGGGCCATGCGATTTTGGGGAAACATCTAATAAATTCTCGGGGCGATCAGAAAGCCCCCCACAACGGCGGCAGGGGCTTTCTGAAGCTTTGGCGGGGCTAGCGGTTAGCCGTCGAGTTGGTTTTTATAGATCACACCATCTTTCATGATCAGATCAAAATTCTCGGCTGGATTAGCAATCAGGTCGATATCTTTCAGCGGGTTGCCATCGACAAGGATCAAATCGGCATAAGCGCCTTCGGCAATCACGCCCAGCGGGCCATCTTGATAGGGGTGACGCGGGCCGGAAAGTTCCAGCAATGCGGCGTTGTCCGAGGTCGCCATTTTCAGCACTTCATAAGGGGTGTACCAGTTCTGTAGCTTGGCCAGAAATGCCCCCTGACGGTCGGCAAGAGCCGGATCAAACAGGATATCGGTGCCAAAAGCGACTTTGACGCCCACTTCCTTGGCGGTTTTATAGGCCGTGTCGGTGCCATTGGTAACGGCGATCCATTTTTCCTGACTAGAGGGGTCATCAAAGGTAAAGCCGTCTTCGTCATCCAGCAGCGGCTGGATCGACAGCCAGACATCATTGTCGCGCATCATTTCCATGGTTTCGCGGCTCATTAGAAAGCCGTGTTCGATGGATTTGATACCGGCCTGGATGGACAGCTGGACAGCCTCATCGGTAAACAAATGGGACGCGACATAGGTGTTATAGGTATCGGCCACTTCGACGAAGGCTGTCAGTTCATCCAGGGTGAACTGGCGCACATCCAAGGGATCATAGACCGAGGACACGCCCCCACCGCCGGCAATCTTGATCTGTGTTGCGCCCATACGCATGACTTCGCGGGCGCGTTTGGTGACTTCGGCCACCCCGTCCGCCATGGCCATCAGCCCGACGCTGTACCAGTACCACTGGCTGTCCGCCGAATTGGAAGGCACGGCCTGATAGGGGCGGTAGTCAAAATGCCCACCGGTTTGGCCTATCGGGGGGCCCGACGGCAAAATGCGCGGCCCCTTGATTTCTCCGGCGTCGATCATTTTCTTGGTGGCAAAAGGGTTGCCACCGACATCGCGCACCGAGGTAAAGCCCCGCATCAAGGTTTGTTCAGAGCCCATGGCCCCCCGGATCGCGACTTCCAGAATGTCACCGGTCACAACGGTGCTTTGGGCGGTACAGCAATAAGAGGTATGCCAATGCACATCAATCAGTCCGGGGATCAGCGTGCGCCCGCCACCGTCAATCACGGTCCCGCCAGCGACGGCCAGTTCTTCGGTTGAGATGGCTGTAATGAGATTGTCAGTGATCACCACATTGGCGTTTTCGATCAAGGCTTCGTTTTTGCCGTCAAAAACATTCACGTTTGTTATGAGGGTTGGCATACCGTCCTGGGCAATAGCGGGCGCGGCCATCAATACCAAAGCGGCGGTCATTCCGGTCAAAGCTGTGCGACTAGACATAAATTAAATCCAGTTTTTTTAATCTTATACCCGATCGTAGTAAGGAAGACGGATTACATGCAAGTAAACTTTGCAGAGCCAGCGGGTAACCTTGCGGTATGTCCCATGAATTGGCTCACCTTCTTTCACGCGGCCTGGGTCATGTCACCCAGCCGCCGAAAGACACATCCACCACCGTGGCGGGATTATTTCCAGCAGGAGACCAGTACGGTCATATCTGCCGCCAGATCAGAAAGATCCACCGGATCCATTTGACCACTGACCCCCGCAGCAAAAGAGGGCGCTATGCCGCTTTGATCCAGCAGGGTGCTGATCGCATCTGAGGTAGCTGAGAAACTGACTTCTGCGGGCAGTTTGCGCGCCCCAAGTTCTGGGTTGGGCAACAACATCCCGACAACCGCCCCACCTGCATCTAACACAGGCCCGCCAACGTCACCTTCTAGGGCGGCTAGCGCCAGACGGTGTTGGTAAGTCTCGCCCTGCAGGCCTTTCAGATCATTTAGCGTGCCAAAGGTCAGGGTCGGCGCGCCCAACAAGCCCTGATAGGAATATCCGGCCACTGCGACTTCTGCATTCAGCTGTAGCGGTACGCGCTCAAAGGCAGCATGGGCAATCGGGGCAATACGTTCTTTGGGTTTCAGAACCGCAAGGCCCAATTGCGTATCCACTGAGGCAACATCGGCCAGATAGGTCTCATCCAGTGTGATCTGCCCGCAGCCCTGTACTACAGCAGCTGTGGTCAGCACCGTACCGGCGCGGTCCACGTAAAAACCGGAATGAGACAGGGCGGGCTTGCGGATTTCAAGACCCGACAGCAGATCGACGGATTGATCCGCATTGCGCGCGCCGCGAGTGGGCGACATGGCGGCATCGCCAAAGGGGGTAAAGCTGGCCTTCATCGCGTCCAGCACTTTTTCGTAGCGTTTGACCTCATCGGCGGGCCAAATCAGCGTATAGCCTTTGATCACCCCACCGGAGTGCTGTGCATAGGTGTAGGATTTGACCTTGTCATTGGCGCCACTAAGCACAAAACTGTTGGTCTTTAACCCGCGCGCGCCTTCAAGCGGCACAATGTCCAGCGTCTGCATAATGTCATAAAGGGCCGCCAGCGTATTGCTGCTGCCGGGTTCAGAGATCAGCAAAACCCGCGCCAGACTGTCGGTGTCTTTGGCGTTATAGTGGGCAAAGGGCGCTTCATAGCGATCCAGCTCTACAACCCCCATGGGCAGATCGATCTGGATCAGGGCGGTGTCGTCAATCACTTGGGTCAGGCCAAGGGTGGCAACCTCTGTGCGATAATTCTCCATCAGAGTCTGGCGTTGCTGCGTGGTCAGCACGCCGGTGGCCGGATAGCCCATGGCGATCTGATAAGCCTCCATTGCGCGACGGGTTCCCGCCCCAAAAGAGCCATCAATACCGGCCGTATAGACGCCTTGCCATTTCAACGCCCGTTGCAGGTCGCGCTTCTCTTCGCGCTTCAGGCGAGCCTCGCTCTGGCGGGCCTGACGGGGTGTTTCATCGGCAATCACCGCCGGTGTGGCGGGGGCTTCATCGATAATCGAAGGGGCGAGGGTCAGCGGTTGCGCGGTCAGCGCATTTGCCCCGATGGGCCAGAACTGCTGTCGGTAGTCGTTGGAGTCCGCGACATAGCTGTCGCGCGGGATCAGGTTTTCACGGCGGAGTTCGCGCAAACGGCGCTCCGCATCTTCGGCGCTGTAGGGGCCCATGGCAATGGCGTACCAACCGGAACCGATGGCAAAGCCGTTCACATCCTCAAAGGCACCGGCATAAGCACGGGCGCGTTCCTGAGCTTTGCGCAGATTGGGCTGGGCTTCGACCTGCACCCATGACGTGGATTGGGCCAGTGCGGCGAGTGGGGAAAGGGAGGCCAATGTCAGGGCCGCAACCGTTAAAAGAGCTTTCATAATCGTCCGTTTTCCCAATTCACTTTGCGCTTTATATATCGTCCATGCCAATCAACATATATCGCCGATTTCGATTGCCAAGGCGGATCGTTTGACCCTGTGGCCATTGCGCACTATCGAAGATGTGATCAAGCAAGGAGCAGGCCATGGCCAAAGGTGCGCTGGACCCCAAGGATTGGGACAGCTTCAAACAAGAGGCCCACCGGATGCTGGAGGCTTCTCTGGACAAGATGCAGGCCGCCGAAGAGGGGCGGGTCTGGACGCCCATGCCCGAGGCGATGAAGTCCGACCTGAAAACGGCTGTTCCCCAACAGGGCCGCAGCCCCGCAGATGTTCGCGCAGCGCTAGAGCAGATGCTACCCTATGGGGTGGGCAATACCCATCCGCGGTTCTGGGGCTGGGTGCATGGCACGGGCACGGCAGGCGGTATACTGGCGGAAATGGCCAGTGCTGCGGTTAATGCCAATCTGGGGGGGCGCGATCACGGCGGCATCTATGTCGAAAAGGCGGTGCTGGACTGGTGTAAAGAGATGATGGGATTTCCTGCCGAAGCCAGTGGCTTGCTGGTGTCGGGCACGTCGATGGCGACCATCATCGCCGTCAAAACTGCCCGCGATAAAAGGCTGGGGATCGCGACACGCCAGCGCGGCACAGGGGCAACAAAGCTCGTGGGTTATTGTTCGGCGCAGGCCCATAGCTGCGTGGGACGGGCATTTGATATGGTTGGGCTTGGCACCGATGCTGTGCGCAAAATCCCTGTCGATGATGATTTTCGAATGGATATGGCGGCCCTTGCACAGGCCATCGCAACAGATCGCGCCAACGGGTTTGAACCGTTTTTTGTGGCGGGGACTGCAGGGGCGGTGAACGTCGGCTCGATTGACGATCTGGCCGCCATCGCAGATCTGAGTGCGGCCCAAGACCTTTGGTTCCATGTCGATGGGGCCTTTGGGGCCTCTGCCTGTCTGAGTGCCGCACAGGCTCCCTTGCTCGAAGGGATGGCGCGGGCGGATTCGCTGGCATTTGATTTTCATAAGTGGCTGCATGTGAGCTATGATGCGGGCTGCATCCTGATACGCGATGCCGATGCGCATCTGGCGGCCTTTTCCGAACGCCCTGATTATCTGGCGCCGGCCACGCGCGGGTTGGCAGCGGGGGATTTCTGGCCGGTGGATTACGGCCCTGAACTGTCGCGCGGGTATCGTGCGCTAAAGGTCTGGGCGCATTTACAGGAACATGGCACCGAGGCTCTGGGAGCAGCGATTGCACGCAATTGTGCGCAGGCGCAAATGCTGGCTGGTTTGGTGGATGATGCCGCAACACTGGAGCGACTTGCGCCTGTGGTCCTGAACATTGTCTGCTTTCGATATTTGCCGGCCATGGGGGCGGATGCTGATGGGCTGAACGCCGAGATTGCCGTGCGCCTGCAGGAAAGCGGGGTGGCAGTCGTTTCGACAACGCTGCTGCATGGAAAACTGGCCCTGCGGGTCAACATCACCAACCACCGCACCCGTGACAGTGATTTGTCTTTGCTGGTGGATGCGGTGCTGCAAACAGGAAGGCAGATCGATGGCGAAGCGTCCTGAAGTTGCGGTTCTGGCGATCACGGTCCAAGACGGCCAAGCCCTGTTGGTGCAACGTAAAAACCCACCGGATGCGGGGCTTTGGGGGTTTCCCGGCGGGCGGGTTGAATTTGGCGAAACCCTGCAAGACGCCGCCACCCGCGAACTGCTCGAGGAAACCGGCATAGCTGCAGAGGCGGGCACCGTGATCGGGCATCTGGAGAACATCAAAGAGGGGTTTCACTACCTGCTGTTTGGCGTGCTTTGCACCAAGCCGACGGGCAGGCCTGTGGCCAATGACGATGCCTTGCAGGCCGAATGGGTCGATATTGAAGAGATCGAGTCAGGGCAGCGCCCGCTGTCAGAGCATGTGGCATCAACCTGCCGTGCGGCAGAAAAGCTGATGGCACAAACCTAGGGCGCTCTGCGGTCAGATCGCTCCTGCAGACAATTCCAATGCCCCCCGAGACAACCGCGGGAAAGGGTGTGACAGGGCGCGCGCGCCCTTAGCTCAGTCGGGGCGGATGGGGCTCAGCACGGTTGCAAGATGGCGTTCCAGATCATCGCGCAGGGCAGGGCGTTCTGTCTCGGATAAAAAGGCACCCAATTCGACGGTGCGTTCCCCGCCTTTCAGGATCAGATAATTGGGCACCGGACCGCCTGTGGTGATCAACGCGGTGGAAATCCAATAGGGATTGGAGTCCCAGACCTGCGCCGGTTGACGCCCTTTTTGGTGGGACAGGGTGATGTGGTCGCTCCAGAGGGTTAGCACCTCTTGGCGTTGGGCATCGCGCTGGTTGCGGCGGATCGCGTACCAAACTGCCGCCAGAGCCAGCAGCAGAAACGGCAAGAGCGCCCAGAGGATCGGTGATCCCAGCACTGCCAATAGCGGCAAAAGAAACAGTGCGGCCGTCGCGCCGATAAAAATCACAAAGCCGTTGGGGGTTAGGGATTGATGCGGCCAGAGGGTGGCGCGCGCAAAGGGCACGCCGGTCTTGTGGCTATAAGAAAGGGCTCCGGAATGCTCCGGAGCCCCTTCGGGATTTATGTGCCATTCTACCGGCATGAAAACGAGGGGGTCAGCCCGCCCTTAATGGGCCGGGCCTTTGTCCCAGTCTTCCTGCTTTGGCAGGATTTCGAATGTATGCTCTGGCGGTGGGCACGGCAGTGTCCATTCCAGTGTATCGGCATATTCGTTCCAGTAGTTGTCTTCTGTGATCTTCTGGCCGCGTGTCAGGGTGTAGAAAATCACACCGATGAAGAACACGAAAGAGAAGAACGACAGGAAGGCACCCCAACTGGAGACGGTGTTCCAGAAGGCAAAAGCCTCTGGGTAGTCGATATAGCGGCGTGGCATGCCCTGACGACCCAGGAAGTGCTGTGGGAAGAAGGTCAGGTTGGCACCGATGAACATCATCCAGAAGTGCGCTTTACCAGCCCATTCAGGGTACTGACGGCCCGACATCTTGCCGATCCAGTAGTAGATACCGGCAAAGATACAGAACACGGCACCCAGAGACATCACATAGTGGAAGTGTGCTACCACATAATAGGTGTCATGATAGGCGCGGTCGATACCGGCTTGGGACAGAACTACACCGGTTACACCACCAACGGTGAACAGGAAGAGGAAGCCAAAGGCCCAAAGCATCGGGGTTTTGAATTCAACCGAACCGCCCCACATGGTCGCGATCCAAGAGAAGATCTTGATACCGGTCGGCACCGCGATCACCATGGTGGCGAGCATAAAGTAGGACTGCTGTGTCAGGCTCATGCCGACGGTGTACATGTGGTGCGCCCAGACGACGAAGCCCAGAACACCGATGGCAACCATCGCATAGACCATTGGCAGGTAGCCAAAGATCGGTTTTTTCGAGAATGTCGCGATAACCTGAGAGATGATCCCGAAACCCGGCACGATGATGATGTACACTTCGGGGTGACCAAAGAACCACAGGATGTGCTGATATAGGATCGGGTCGCCACCGCCGGATGGATCAAAGAAGGTCGTGCCGAAGTTCCGGTCTGTCAGCAACATGGTGATCGCGCCCGCCAGGACAGGCAGGGACAGCAGGATCAACCAGCTTGTGACAAAGATCGACCAGCCGAACAGCGGTACTTTGTGCAGGGTCATGCCCGGCGCACGCATGTTCAGGAAGGTGGTGATCATGTTGATCGCACCGAGGATCGAAGAGGCACCGGAAACGTGGACCGCAAAGATCGCGAGATCCATCGACATGCCGCCTTCGTTCACGGAAAGTGGCGGATACAGCACCCAACCCACACCGGAGCCAAGCTGATCATTGCCGCCGGGCGACAGGATCGAAGCAACACCCAGTGCAACACCGGTGACATACATCCAGAAAGACAGGTTGTTCATACGAGGGAACGCCATGTCCGGTGCACCAATTTGCAGCGGCATGAAGTAGTTCCCGAAACCGCCAAACAGCGCCGGAATAACCACAAAGAACATCATCAGAACGCCGTGATAAGTGATCATCACGTTCCAAAGGTGTCCGTTTGGCGTACAAACGTCAGACGACGCGATAAAGCGTGCGCCTTCCAGACACATGTACTGCACCCCGGGGTGCATCAGTTCCAAGCGCATGTAGACCGTAAAGGCTACAGAGATAAATCCAACCACACCGGCAACAAAGAGATAGAGAATCCCGATGTCCTTGTGGTTTGTCGACATGAACCAGCGGGTAAAGAACCCGCGATCGTCATGGTGTTCGTGGCCTTGAATGGCTGCGTCCGCCATGTAAGTGCCTCCCAGTCCCAAAATTCGTTAAGCTACAGGGGGAGTCGTCCCCGTAACGCGTTCCGCCCCTCTCTTAAGCATCAAGAGGCGCGGGAGCAATGTATCAGAGCGCCGCAGCGCAACTTTTTTTCAAGACCGCGCTGCGGTTACTCTGCGGGCGCAACCGACGCGAGATAGGCTGCGACGTCTTCGCCACCTTTCGAGAGTTTGAAGGCCATTTTGGATTTTGCACCGGAATCATCCAGTGTTTCTTTCAAAAACGCTTTTGGATCAGCCATATAGGAGACGAGGTTCATCTCATCCCAGACCAAACCTGCAGCCCCTGCGGCAACAAGGTCATCGCCGTAACGATATCCCTCGACAGTCCCCGCCGTGCGCCCAACGATCCCATAAAGGTTTGGACCGGTTTTGCCGCCTTTATAAATGACATTATCGCCATCGGCGATCATGTGGCAGGCTTTGCACTTTTTGAAGGCTTTTTCACCAGCTTCCGCGTCGCCGTCGGCGAGGGCGGGTGTGGCGATGGAGAGAGTGGCCAAGATTGCGAATGTTGTTTTTAGCATTTTTATTGCCCTTTGGTTGAACGCTTTGAGTCTACAGCAGACTGTAGTGCAAAAAATGCGCAGTAAAACGAGAGTATTGTCGCAGGGCGAGCTCCAGTGTTTTTAAGGGACAGCAGGCCGGTGCTGACGCAGAAAATCATAAGCGAACTGATGTCGGACGCATTACCCGTCTCGTCCGGCCTCGGATGGATCAGAGGAAAACAAGGCGATCTTATTGCCTTGCGGGTCGCGCAGGTAGCCAACATAAAAATTCGGCCCGTATGCGACGCGAAAACCGGGCGCACCTTCATTGGTGCCGCCAGCCTTCAGGGCCGCAGCATGGAGGCTACGCACTTGGCGCTGATTGCTTGCTTCAAACGCAACCATTGCCCCGTTGCCCGCAGAGGCCGGTTTGCCGTCATAGGTTGGTTTCACGTAGAAATCGGGCAAAACGGGTTTTAGCCCTGCCTCGACTGGCAAGACATAGCTCAGCCCTTCGGCGCCTTCGGTCAGCCCGTAGCCAAGGGCGGGCAGGAAGGCAGCATAAAACCGTTTCGCACCGGCAATATCATCTGCACCAACGGTGACATAGGCAATCATGCAGTAGTGTCCTTTCACCCCATAAGTCAGCGGTGCACCCATTCTAACGCAATTATGGGTGGCTGTCTTGCCGGATGGGGCTCTCAGAGGTTCCAGTTAAATCCGGTTGCGGTCTGGGATAAGTCCCAAAGTCTTGTCATGACCGCCTTGTCATGGGCGTGGGGCTCCAAAGTGCCTTTGCCTACTGGACCAACCCATTCCATACGACCCGTCGGACCATAAAGCGCGCGTTGCTCCAGACCGTTCTGCGTGGCGCACATGACTTCGGGATAGGCCCCTTTTTCGGCGGATTGCACCATAGGGGACAGGGACATCAAGTAAAAGGCGATGCGGGTCATCAGGCCACCACTCGTACTAATCAGTGAAGTAGCAGAGGAGCCGGGGTGGCAGACATATACCTTAACGGATTTGCCAGCGGATTTAATCCGGTCTTGAAGCTCATAGGCAAACATCATTTGCGCCAGCTTGCTTTGGCTATAGACAGGATTGGCGCTGTAGTTTTTGTCCCAGTTCATATCGTCAAACTGGATGGTTCTAATGCCCAATTTATAGCCAAGGCTGGCTACGACCACGATCCGGCCCTTGGATTGCTCGATCCGTGCAAACAGCAGGCCACAAAGCAGGAAGTGACCGTAGTGGTTTGTGCCAAGTTGGCTTTCGAACCCGTCTTTGGTTAACTGCCGGGTGGGCACTTGTGCAATGGCAGCGTTACAGATCAACGCATCAATGCGGGGCGTCGTTTCCAGTATCTCGGCAGCGGCGGCGCGCACGCTGGCCAGATCTGCCAGATCCATGCGGATAAAGCGTACATCGGCATTTTCACCAAACTCTTTCTTCAGGTCAGCAACTGCGGCAGCAGATTTCTCGGCGCTGCGGTTGAGCATCACAACCGCCGCACCTTTGGATAAAAGCGTGCGCGCCGCTTGAAAACCTGCGCCTGCGTTCGCTCCGGTGATCAGGTAGGTTTTGCCCGCCAGACTGCTAAGGGCGTCGGGGGTCCAGCCTTTGGGTCCAAATTGTGTATCCGCCATATTCAAATTCCTTTCGGGGTGGGCTGCACGCCGCGGGCAACCTGTTGTTTCGTCCTGACTGGAGAGATAAATCTTGGAAATGTGTAAAAATAGGCGATATCCTCTCGATTACTTGCCTGATTGTATCAAGCTAGTTGCTCGAGGCGAACTTCGCGGGTTAGATGCTGCCCATGAAGCAGGATCAACTCAAACATCTTATTCAGAACCACATCGATCAGGATGGTTTACATGAAACCGGCATAGAAGGGGTAAAGCTCTTTCGGGCAACCGCGGCTGTGCCTTGTGTTCCGGCCGTCTATGAGCCCAGTGTCATCGCCATTGTCTCCGGTCAAAAAGAAGCCCTGCTCGACGGAGCGCGCTATGTTTATGACAACAGCCGCTATCTGCTGTGTCCAATGTCGATGCCGGTGCGGGCAGGGACGCCAGATGCTTCGCCGCAAAACCCGCTCTATGGTGTGTATATTTCTTTAACGCCCCGCGTAATGGGGGATATAGCCCTGATGATGGATGCGTCGGGAGGGGTACCGGCATCCCCTAATCGCGTTCCGGAAACGCAGGCGATCCGTCTGGCGGCATGGGATGAGGCTTTTTCGCAGGCACTTTACCGGCTGCTGAAGCTATGCGAAAGCGAGGTCGATTCGGCGGTGCTGGCCGAAGCCCGTCTGCGTGAGTTGTATTATGCCATACTGCAAGGGCAAGCGGGCCGCTTTGCCCGTCAGGCGTTTGGCGCGGGCAACGCGATTGCGCGGGCGATTACCTATGTATCCACCAATCTGGAGGCCCCGATCTCTATCGATGATCTGGCCATGCGCGCGGGTATGAGCCGTGCCGTTTTCCACCGCAAATTCAAAGACGCCACCACCATGACACCGATCCAGTTCGTAAAGGTCATGCGTCTGAACAATGCGGCAATGAAAATCGCCGACGGCATGAGCGTCAGCGAAGCCGCCATGGGCGTGGGCTATGTCAGTCCTTCGCAATTTAGCCGCGAATTTAAACGCACCTATGGGCAATCACCAAGGCAAAGGAACGAGGCACATTACCCGCAAATCGGCGCGGTCTAGAACAGAGCTGCTCAACCCGTCGCCCTGTCGCCGAAAACCTTTTCGAATTGTCGCCGTAGCGCCAGATCAAGATCTTCCATGGTGACGGGCAGGCCAAGATCAATCAGGCTCGTCACCCCGTGTTCGGTAATGCCGCAGGGCACAATGCCGGTGAAATGGGTCAGATCGGGTTCGACATTGATCGAAATGCCGTGAAAGCTCACCCATTTGCGCAGCCGGATACCGATGGCGGCGATTTTATCTTCGGCAGGCGCTCCTGTGATGGTCAGTGGTTTATCATCTCGCTGCACCCAGACGCCGACCCGTCCATCGCGGATTTCACCCTTGATGTTGAACTCCGCCAGTGTAGCGATGACCCATTCTTCGAGTTGATGAACGAATTTGCGCACATCGCGCCCGCGTTTTCCGACATCCAGCATCACATAGGCTACCCGTTGCCCCGGGCCGTGATAGGTATATTGCCCGCCGCGTTTACTGGCATAGACCGGAAAACGGTCCGGATCGGTCAGGTCTTTAGGGTTTGCACTGGTGCCTGCCGTATAGAGCGGCGGATGTTCGACCAGCCAAATGCATTCGCCAGCAGTGCCCGCCGCAATCGCATCAGCGCGCGCCTCCATGAAGGCGACGGCCTCATCATAGTCCAAAAGACCGTCGTGGGTGATCCATTCTACCATTTTGGGCGATCCTTTATGCGTTCTTGGCTTTGAATGCGCCGAGGCCGGCCAAATGTCCAGAGGTGCGGGCAGGGGGATTTTGCACAATTAATTGCCCTCGGGATGCATTTTCCTCTTTTCAAGGTCGGGCCATAAAGCTAAGACGCCCGCACCCACTGGATCTATGCGGTCGTGGCGGAATTGGTAGACGCGCAGCGTTGAGGTCGCTGTGAGGTAACACTCGTGGGGGTTCGAGTCCCCCCGACCGCACCACTTCTTGAGAAATAATTTTTTTAAATCAATATTTTAATTGATTGTCTATATTTCTGATCCACCCCTAAATCCACCTTGTGTGATTTGACCTTGGGTTCGAATTTCTCTCTAAAGGAATTTAGCCGGGTCACATTCGAGTAGCTTGATTTTTTTTCAAAGTGCGTGGGATTAATTCACTATTTGAGGCCTTACTCTGAGGAACGAAGGTGCATTTTGCCTTACACGAATTTTGCAAGTTTTAGAAAGTGCTGAAGCTACAGATGTTGGGGGAGGGGAGCTGCCGTTCTCTGCGGTTGCGAAATTGGAGTTTCGAACCGGCTAAAGCAGTCATTCGCCGCCGCCGCGAAATCAATGGGTGGTCCGATGGCTGCATCGCGTGACAAAGTTGGCTTTCGCCGCAACTGCGCCAATGACCGGTTTCGGAGATTGGCGCAGAGTAGACTTTTTTATAGAAGCTAGACCGGAGCCTCCTTCGCCCCCGTCATAAACGCCACGGCATCGGACATTGTGTAGTCCTTGGGGTCTATCACGCACAGGCGCTTGCCGAGGCGGTGCACGTGGATCCGGTCGGCGACCTCGAACACGTGCGGCATGTTGTGACTGATCAGGATGATCGGGATGCCACGTGAGCGGACATCGAGGATGAGTTCCAACACGCGACGGGATTCCTTGACGCCAAGGGCCGCCGTGGGTTCGTCCAAGATGATAACCTTTGACCCAAAAGCCGCAGCACGAGCAACAGCGACACCCTGACGTTGCCCACCTGACAGCGTCTCAACCGCCTGGTTGATGTTTTGGATCGTCATCAGGCCAAGTTCTGATAGCTTGTCACGGGCCACCTGTTCCATCTTTGGACGATCCAACTGCCGAAGCCATTTGCCGCGAAAACCAGGTTTACGAATTTCGCGCCCCATGAACATGTTGTCAGCGATGGACAAGGCGGGCGACATGGCAAGGGTCTGGTAGACCGTTTCAATCCCCTCTTTGCGGGCATCAATAGGAGAGGTGAAATGGACCGGTTTGCCCTCAAGAAATACCTCCCCTTCGTCCGGGATAACGGCGCCAGAGACAGCTTTGATCAGGGAAGATTTGCCTGCTCCGTTGTCGCCGATCACTGCGAGGATCTCGCCGGGATAGAGGTCAAAATCGCAGTGATCCAGAGCCGTGACCTTGCCGTAGCGTTTGACCAGTCCGCGGCCCTTGAGGATGGGTTCTATCGACCCATTGGCGATGTTTTCCATCAAAATCATGCCGAAACCTTTCTGATCCACTGATCTACTGCGACAGCGCCAATGATGAGTGCGCCGATAAGAAGGAATGTCCATTGAGCGTCGGCCCCTGCAAGGCGAAGACCAAGGGTGAAGACACCAACGATAAGGGCACCAAACAACGGCCCCATAATTGAACCACGCCCACCGAAGAGTGAGATACCGCCGATTACCACAGCCGTAATGCTTTCTATGTTGAGCAGTTGGCCAGACGTCGGGCTGACAGATCCGATGCGTCCAATTAGGGCCCAACCCGCGATGGCACAGATGAAGCCGGTAACCGCATATACCGAGATTAGGGTGCGTTTTACATTCACGCCTGAAAGCTGTGCGGCCTCCGGATCATCGCCTACTGCGTAGATATGTCGGCCCCATGCAGTGTGTTTGAGGGCATAAGCTAGGAAGGCAAAGATCAAGACCATTGCGATCACACCAAAGGTGAATGTGGCTCCGCCGCGCCCGTCCGCATTTGCACCGATCTTGAATGTCGTCCCAAGAAACTGAAGCAAAGGCGCGTTTTGTTCGATATCCTGGCTGCGTATGGTTTCGTTAGCGGAATACAAGTAGTTTGCCGCCAGAACGATTTGCCACATGCCAAGCGTTACGATGAAGGGTGGCAGTTTCATAACGGCGACCAGCCAGCCGTTAATCGAACCAATGAGTGTGCCAAACGCAAGGCCGAGCGCGACCGCGACTTCGACTGGGACGCCATATCGGAACGTGAACTGTCCCATTATGACACTTGACAAGACTGCGATAGCCCCAACGCTCAGATCAATACCCGCGGTGAGGATGACAAGGCTTTGAGCAGCAGCGACGATTCCGACGATCTGCACTTGTTGAAGGATTAATGTCAGTGCGAAGGGAGAGAGGAACCTCGATCCCAGCAAGAGCGCGAACAGAATAATTGAGACGAGGAGGACGAACAGCGGCACTAGCGCAGGGTTCACATGCAAGGCATGTTGCAACTTGGCGAGAAAGCCTTTGCGTTCGCTGAACGAAGCAACTGTGTCTGCTTCGGATGGCTTGATGGCGGCTTCAAAATCGTCGGCGTTGCCAGACATTGTTCGATCCCCTTGTGGTGAATTGGATAGTGTGTGGGAACATACCCCACTTTGGAAAAAGGGGCGGGAAAATTACCCGCCCCTTGTGTTGCACCTAAGATGAGATGCGGGAGATTGGGTTTAGCCCCAGCAGAGTTCTTTGCCTTCGGCAACAGAGATACTTTCAACACCATCGGCTGGCTGATCGGTGACCAAAGCAACGCCTGTGTCAAAGAAGTCTTTGCCAGGTGTGTTTTCAGGCAATGTGCCATCTGCGGCATAAACTGCAATTGCTTCGATACCAAGGGCCGCCATGCGCAGTGGATACTGCTGGGATGTTGCGCCAATTACACCGTCAGCGATGTTCTGAACACCAGGGCAACCGCCATCGACGGAGACGATCAGCACGTCGTTTTCACGACCAATGGAACGAAGGGCTTCATATGCACCCGCAGCCGCTGGTTCGTTGATCGTGTAAACGACGTTGATGTCAGCATCGACAGCGAGGAGATTTTCCATCGCAGTACGCCCGCCTTCTTCATTGCCTGCAGTTACATCGTTACCAACGATCCGCGCATCATCTTCGTCGCCCCACTTGTTCGGGTCACCAAGATCAATGCCGAACCCCTGCAAGAAGCCTTGGTCACGCAGAACACCAACTGTGGGCTGGGAAACAGCAAGATCGAGCATCGCGATCTTTGCGTTCGCAGCGTCGTCGCCGAGTTGTGCCGCCGCCCATTGACCGATCAATTCACCGGCCAAGAAGTTGTCTGTCGCGAATGTCGCATCAGCGGCGTCAATCGGGTCGAGCGGGGTATCGAGAGCGATAACCAGAAGACCAGCTTCGCGAGCCTGTGTTACAGCACCCACGATGGATGATGTATCGGACGCGGTCAGCAGGATGCCGGATGCGCCATCAAGGATGCATGTTTCAATCGCAGAGACCTGAGTTTCGTGGTCCCCGTCAACCTGACCTGCAAAAGAACGCAGCGTGATGCCCGCTTCAGCGGCCGCAGCTTCTGCGCCTTCGCGCATCTTAACGAAGAACGGGTTGGTGTCGGTTTTCGTGATCAGACAGGCAGATACGGCATGGCCGTCAGCCATAGCGGAACCAGCGGATGTAATGGCAGCCAAAGCAGTGCCAATGAGCAACTTTTTCATGATGTCCTCCCAGACAATTGGTGTGTCAGAGCCTCCACCCCGACGTTTTTGCGACCGGCATTTCCCCGTCGCTTGACTTTAAGTGACGTGATTCTCATTCACCTGTCAATTAATTAGTTAACTTTTCTTATTAATCTGTTTACCTGCATAATATGGCTGTTATGGTGTAGGTCATGGAAGATGGACTCATCAGATCAATCAGCACCGGCCTAAGCCAGAAGGGCGTTCGCGATCATAACGAACGGCTTTTATTGTCGCTGTTGCAGCGCAATGGTCCAATGCCAGGAAGCGATTTATCTAAGCTGGCTGCGTTATCTCCGCCCACAGTCTCAAGCATCCTGCGACGCCTTGAGGGTGAAGGGATTCTTGAACGTGGCGACCCTGTGCGGGGTAAGGTCGGCAAGCCGTCGATACCGATGCGATTGGCGTCGAATGGCGTGTTCTCATTTGGCCTCAAGATCGGGCGAAGATCGACTGATCTGGTGCTGATTGATTTGAACGGCAATTTGTGTGAAGAACGGCAATTGACATACCCCGTGCCCGTTCCGGCCGACATTTTTGAATTTCTTGAGGACGGCGTCCGCAGCATCACGGGAGCGATGGACTCCGAGCATGCGGAGCGCATTTGCGGTATCGGGATCGCGGCCCCCTTCGAGATGTGGAACTGGCCAGACCCATCCATGGACGTGTCGGAGGCTATTGCACCTTGGGAAGGCATTGATCTAAGGGCAGAAGCGCAGTCACGAACACAACTGCCGGTGCTCCTGCTAAACGATGCGACTGCCGCTTGTCAGGCCGAACACACCTACGGTCGCGGTAAGGGATTTCGGGACTACGCCTATTTCTTTATCGGAGCATTCATCGGCGGTGGAATTGTTCTGAATAATTCGGTCTTTGAAGGACGCCAAGGCAATGCGGGCGCACTTGGATCACTGCGTAGCATTGGCCCTCACGGTGAAAGTATGCAGCTGGTCGATATGGCATCGATCCACCAGTTGGAATTGCGCCTTCGTGAAGTTGAACTGGACCCGCAACAACTATGGTCGGATCCCGAGAGTTGGCACAACCTGTCACGCTACGTTGATCCATGGCTGGGCCAAACCGCCCAAGAGCTTGCAAAAGCCGCCTTGTCTACCTGCTCAGTCATCGATTTCGAAGCGATCCTCATCGACGGTGCATTCCCAGCCAGCGTTCGCGATGACCTTGTCAGCCGCGTCCGCCGATACGTCGTGACACAAGACACCCGTGGCCTGATCCAACCGCGCATTGAAGGCGGAAGCATTGGTGGCAAGGCCCGCGCAATCGGGGCCGCGACGCGACCCATCGGGGCGCAATTCATGATGCAGGCTAGTGTTGGAACGACAGTCTGATTGACCGGATTGCGCGAGAGGACCATCGTCCAAATGGCAAACATTAGGTTCAATTGAAAACGATACTTACGTGTTTAAATCGTCGAGAAGGTTCTGTATCTGCGCCGCAAGTATCACCTGGGGCCCATAAGGATCGTCTGGTATTTGGCACGTTACCACGGCATCAAAATCTCAGATGCCGGGGTCTACACGTATTGCATGGCAATTTTTAAGCCGGCCTGTCCATCACGCCCGGCCCTCGTTTCAACATAGGTCTGGCAGATATAGTAAATTTTCTCCGCTGTTTGCTCTGAGCTTGTCATCGATTAATCTGTAAAGAAAGCGGGAGCGATTGGGACGTTATGGAGCGGCCTAAGGTCGGCGTTTTTTGCGCTCTGCTGTGGCCGCGGTTTGTGGTGGCGTGTTCACTTCTCTTTCGAGGCGGGCGTTGCGAAGTCGGGAAGTTTTAGCTTGTCGTATTTCCGCATCTTCGTCGACCATTTTTCTGACAACACGCGTCGTCTTGTCCATCGGAGTTTCCGTTTTGGAGTCATACGCTTTAAACATATTTGTTTTTGTGAGCTTCGCCATTTGTCAGTCTCCTTATTTGGTTACAGGTCGGTTCGTCCAAACGGGGTTATTCAAACCAGTGTCAGACGTTCGGACTTGCCTTGGGTATGTCGCGTTTGTCTTGCAGGTCGATCATCGAGCAGTTTTACTTCGATGTCGGGCGCGGCCATTGCATACATTAATGCCGAGTAGTTCATCTGAAAACTCACTTCGGAGCCCAACCTTAGCGGGGATCGCATCGTCTCAATGACGAAATGATCGCTGGTTGCACCGATCTTTGTGCTTCCCACCGGCATTGAAAGCCCAGAAATGTCCGTGTCCTGATGCCCTAACGCGAGGATTAGACGCCTGGAGACACCACTGGTTGGCACGATTCGAAGTTTTACCAGAGTTGGATCGACCAGGGCGATCGGGAAAGGCGCGGGTTTTGCACCCTTTTCAATAACTTCGGCGATAAGCGTGAACGCATCCGTCTGCATTCCATCGATCTGTTCGCCAGTCACCGGTTCGACGCCCAGAAGTATTGCCTCCCCCAGTCTTAGGTCGTTGATGCGGCCAGTAGATCGCCATCCAAGCGCCCAAGGCAAGGTCGCAGAGTTGCCACCGGACACAGTTTTCAATAATGGGCCACACACCGTCTCAATTTCGTTCGCGAGGTCGCAAAGAGAGGCCATTTGAGACGCAGTGGGGGCGATCCCGCTCAGACAGGCAAAGTTTGCGCCAATGCCCTTCAGCGCCACCCCTTGCATCGTCATGATTTCCTGCGCAATTTCAGCCACGTGCTCGGAAGAAATCCCTTCGCGTCCATCGCCCAACTCGACCATCAGTATGATGCCGTGAACCTTATCTCTGCGGATCGCGGCAGACGCCAAAGCAGTAATGACAGCAATCTCTGTATTATAGCTCACTTCACAGAACTCAACGACCTCATCGGCCTGACTTAACATCGGCGTACGGATTAGAGTGACTGGGCAAGTGATGCCTGCTTGGCGTAGCCTTTGAACATTATTGATACGCGCATCCGCAAGCCCCAAGGCACCACCATCCAGCATAGCCTGAGCGATCGCTGGATGCCCGCAGCTAGCTTTGGTTACGCCTGTAACGTCTATTCCACGCGCGCCCAATTGCCGAACGACGGTTTGTGTGTTGCGACGTATCTTGCTTAGATCCACTTCGATGCGTGGGCAGCTCATATTGCAGCCATCAAAGGCCTTTGCGTCAAACCGGGGTATGCAGCCACCACCATCGCAAGCAAATGTGCAGCTGGTCGGGCCAATGCATCGGTGACAGGCAACCCGAGCTCATGTGAATGTGCCGTAATGGTTTGGGAGATTTCTACTTCGGTCATCCCTTCGTGATTGAGCGTCACACCGATGACCTTTGTGTCGGCAAAGGCTTCGATCAAGGCAATCTCACTTGACGACGTGGGGATCGGCATGTTGGGAAAGTCGCAGCGATGTGCACGTTTTGGCGCGTGCTGGAGGATGACAGCATCTGGCTGGCTCCCTCGCAGGATAAAAGCGGATGTACAGAATGCGGGATGGCTCAGAGCGCCCTGACCTTCGATCAAAATAACATCAGGTTGTTCGGCTTCAGACGCCGCAACAATCGCACCTTCAAGCTCGCCACAGCAGAACTGGGGAGGGACAGCATCCATTGCGATACCGTATTTCGCGCCCTGCATCAGGCCGGTCTGACCCGTCCCGACAAGCACTGTCTTGATGCCCTTAGCATTAAGGGTGCGCGCCAAAACGGTCGCTGTTGTGCGCTTGCCAATGGCGCAATCGGTGCCAAGAACGGCAATGCGCAGTGCTTTAACACCAGCGACACTGCCATCGAACAGGCGCATATCCTTGCTGGGTTTCGGCTTGCGGATGTCGCGGATCGTGGCATTCTGTTCTGAAGCGGCAGCCGCAATTTCATCGTCATCACTCAGATACTCATGCAGCCCGCTCACGATGTTCATGCCAAGCTCTATCGCTTTTAGAACAACGCCCCGGTCAGCCCTCGAAAGGCGTCCTGTTGAGGGGGCCATCCCATAGATCAGCGTATCGGGAATAATGGCTTCATGGGCAACTGCAGCCTTAAGATCTTCAAAGATCGGTATGTGGTTCATGGCATCGTCAAGAACGGATCCGCTGTCTTGTCCACTATAGTTGCTGTCGATGACAGAAAGAATACGATACGCCTGTGAATGACGCACAAGGCCATTTGCAGTCTTGCCATCGATTTGCGCAAAGTTCCCCTCGCAATAGACGACCGCCGAAGGTGGGGCTGTGACCTGTGTGATTGAAGTCGCATGTTCGGGTTCGCTATGGGGCATTGGTGGCGCTTGCGCGCCCCTGACAGGACGGCGGATTGTGTCGATAGTTTCAGATTTGGTATCCATTGTAATTCCCTATTTTGGTCGGCACGGAGGACAGAATTGTCCTCAACTGCGCATTTTAAAGTCCGTGTTGCCGTGCTTTGTGTCTAGTTTTTGAGCACGCACAGCCCCTTTGATTGTTGGAAGTTCCTGTTGCATTCCCAGCGGTTACCGGACCTGTCTAGATGCGCGTGTTCGGGAACGTCGATCAACTCGCAGGTCTCGCCAGAGGCGGCGTATCCACGTTCACACTTCCACCCTGTACCGTAGGTTGCGTCGTCAAAATATGCATTTGCGGGGATCACGACGGCTTTGCACAGATCATCCTGTTCAAAGAAGCCGCGCTCACACGTCCAAGGCTGGCCGTATCCTGATCCATTCAGATAGGCGTTGGCCGGAACCGCAATAGCAGTACACAGGTCGCCAGTTGCTTCAAACCCACGTTCGCACGTCCACGTGGAGCCATACGAGGCATCTGCCAAGTATGCATTTGCGGGCAATACGATCTCCTGACATGAGTCATCAACCTTGATGAAGCCACGCAAACAACGCCACCGTTCGCCTGATGGGTCCAGATATCCACCCTCTGGCACCTCTACTGCAACACATGCGGTTTCATCAGTTTTGTGAAACCCGCGCAGACATTCCCATCCAGCACCATAGGACCGGTTCGTGTCGTATGCGTTTTGCGGTACAATTACAGCGACACAAGCACCTTCGTTAATCCGGAATCCAATGTTGCATTCCCATCCATCGCCGTAACTTTTGGCACTGGCGTTCTCAGGCATTGGCTGACTGGCAGTTTGGGCAAATACAGGGAGCGCAAACAGCAGGACTGCAATAATCGAACCTATAAATAGGGCCATGAATGTTGATGTGTCCGCTGGGATATGGGCAGTGACAGATTGCGGAGGCCACGCCTCCTTTATCTGCGGTTTACGATCCATCTAACTCAAGCCCCGCAAGACACGCGTCTGCCAGATCCCGGCTAGGGGTATCAGTGCCCGGCAATGTGGCCCAGCCGGTTTCCATCATCGCATTGCGCCGCTGATAGCTTGACGCTTCTTGAAGTGTCGCTAGTTTTGCGGCGCGTTCTGTATCAGCTTGTGAAAGATCCAAACAGACCGGCACCATCGCCAATGTAACTTCGTCGGCAGCAAGGCTCTGAGCCATTTCGTCTGCACTGCCAGCAGTTGTCCAACCGCCCCAGGTGAAGCCAAGAATAGAAACTGCCACCGCGCCACCCAAGGCACCGTAAACACCGGGTTTCGTCCATTCGGGAAATGTCATTTTTGATCCTCTGACGGAGAAAGCGCCGCCGCACTATTTTTGATTTCGTGCTTGTTCGCTTTGGCCTGATCCTTCGCCAGAGCCAACTCCAGGTGATCCACTGCGCGCATCTCTGACTTTCCTGCGTGCCAATTGATCTATAGAAACGTCGCAGTCCGTCGGTATGACGAAAAGCTGTTGCTCAAGATGACGTCTTCGTCTGCCAACACTTCGTATTCGCCCGCAGGCAGTTCATCAGTGTATCCTGCGATCACAAACGGATGAAGAAATGTCACAACTGACGTGGTCGTGCGCGATTACATCGGCAACCTTCCCAAACATCAGATCCCTGCTACAGGACGTGACAGCTGAATTTTCATGATGGAGGGTTGTTGTTCGCTCTGGCAGGCTGATGCGCCTATGCCGCAGAGAACCGCAACTTTCGTATCACTCACATAGTCTCTTAGCGTCGGAAATGCAACGTTGGTGACTCAAGCTTCATTTTCCAGTGCGCTCGTGACTTTAAAGTGGTGAAGCTTGGCAAACTTCCACCCTGTGCATTTGAAGGCCATTCTCCAGCCCGGTAGCTGACTTTCTCCAGATCACAAGATATTGGCAAAGTGGGCTCGGATTCGCCTTCCACTCCGTAGAAGGAATCTCCAATCCGCTACCATTTGAATGTCGGCTGTCGCCGTTGACCGAATCTTACCACGCATCTGCAGCGAAATCACACTTTCCGCCCGTCGTGTCGATCGTAGAAAACGGCCCTGAGCCGCCATTCACACCTATCGTGGCGAAAGTCAGGTTTGAGCCCACATTGTGAATTAGGTTTTCACGCTGCGAACGCACGTGGCGTGAATTTTGCCGCAGCTGCGTATAACTCAGTATTGCTCCGAAGTGAGCCAATCGGTCATTCAGACAACTTGTAGCACGGGTGCTAAGGCGAAGGATCAAGTCGATTAGGTTCATGCAGCCAAAAGCTGACGCAAAGGCCAGATATTCTTCTTGCCAATACTTTAGACGCTCATTAGCCTTTCTGTGAAATTGGACGGATAATTTCACAGTGAGAAGCTCAGTGAGACGACAAACACTCTTTTCTAAACGATGGTCGTGACAGCAACAAACGCTCAAGCCTTTGATAGGCAGGCCACAGATGCGCTGAAGCTCTGCCATGATTATCTTTGGGCTGCACCCGAATTCAAAGACCTGCCCAATGTTGCGATTTCCGTTTTCCCACAATCGGAAAACGACAACACGATTATCGTGAATTGGAATGTAAGTTGGGACCAGCCGACCGTTAGGGCCGCAGGAAATTGCACGATCATTGATGGAGCTGTTGAGGGCTTCGAAGACTACACGAAAATGCAGTGATCCACGTCATTAAGCATTAGCTGATTAGATCAAAACACAGGAATTCCCCTATGAGAAACGTATTACTCTTTACTTTTGGTATGGTGACTCTGGCTGCATGTGATGCAAGCGAAGAGGAGGTTCGTGCGGCATCAACCGCAGCAGTGGCGGGTTCTGTCGCATATGAGGCCGAAAAAGAGTATGAGAAATCTACCGATTTCGATTCTATCGCCGAAGACGCAGCATCTGGCATTGATACATCGGATTTTGGCGCCTTGACGGACTGAAGCTGACGTTTCTATCGCCACGGGAAGATTGCCAGATCTCTTGGCGGACGCCCAGTCTAATGAAGGGTTCGCAATGCAGCCGGTTTGTAAGGCCTTGCTCATGGATCGCAACAGAACATGTGACGCAACTGCGAAAGGATGTTACGTCAGCGAAGTCAGAAAATCGAAGGTCGGCAAAGTCCGCTTAGCAGACCTTAGCGCGTAGCGCAGCGAATGTCGGCAATCCGCCCACTGATAGTGTGGTTCATTTAAACGCGTTAGGGTAAAGCTTTTCTAAGTTTCATTTTCGTTTTACTTTCGCCGGGTGCCTTATGTCCTGCACATTTGGTGCCAGTTCGGGCACTGTGGATCAGTCGCGATCGATGATGTGGATCCGTTCACGCGCGATCGCACACTTGCGGCTGCCCGGTGCAGCAAGTGCGGACTCAATGCTGTTGCGCAGTATCTAATGGGCTATGTAGCCACTGCAAACGCCCTAGGCGGATCACGGGTGGATTGAGTGCCGCTCATTGGTCCTGATCTGCGGTCAGGCCATTTTAGGCCATAAGGGCGTTAAACTGCTGGACCGCGTTTGGATTTCTCCATGCTTCATCGACTAGGCTTCGCTATATGAAGCGATTTCGTCATTAATGCACAGCGCTTTTGTTGAATGTCGATTTTGAAACAAGACACTGTTTTTTGGTATACCTAACTCTCTTGGCCGCATTTTTTACGCAGGGTGATCTTTTTTTAAAGTATTTTAATGGTTTAGTGTGCCCCCGCCGACCGCACCAAGGGATTAGTGTCCCGAAAATGCAAAATCCCCGAGTACAAACAGCTTTGCTGGATCATGGTCCGGACAGGTCGCGTTTAGCGCTTTAATCCCACATAGACATCAAGCACCGCTCCGGTGGATGGACGCTTCCGTAGGGAAGAAGGCAACAGGTTGGATCAACTTCCCGTGCAGAAGGTTCATCGGCTTTGCTGTGGACTCAGAAAACTGATAGGTTGCTCGCTGGAACCACTAACGATTTGAGCGTTGAACGTGGTGCACGCGATGATTTTTGCGACACGTTCCTGCTCTTGCAGCCGATACATCAGGAGAAGTTTATGCTCACCCGTCGCCATTTTATAAACCGTTCTGCGGCGCTTTTTGCGGCGACAGGCGTGCCCGTCCTTATGCCGCAATCCGCAGCGGCGCAGGGCAATTGGGCGGCGTGGGATGCGCAGGTGACACCCGCGAATTATGATCCGGCAACGACCAATATCTGGGGGTTTGAACCGCGTTTTCTGCCCCAGCGGGTGGCGGCGTCGGCGTCGCTGACACCGGGGGATATCCATGTCGACCCGATTGCGCGGTACCTTTATCATATCGAAAGTGGCGGCACCGCCATGCGCTATGGCGTGGCGATTGCGCGGGGTAGCCTGTATGAGTCCGGCGTTTACCGGATTGGGCGCAAGGCAAAATGGCCGAGCTGGACACCAACCAATGACATGATCGAACGCGACCCTGCCGCCTACGCCCAATACGCTGACGGCCAACCGGGCGGGCCAAGCAATCCGCTGGGCGCGCGCGCGCTATACCTTTATGACGGCAATCGCGACACCTATCTGCGCATTCACGGCACCCCGCAGCCGCGCTCTATTGGCCACCGTGCCAGCTCTGGCTGTGTGCGTATGGTCATGGTGCATATCATGGGGCTCTATGAGAACGTGCGCACCGGATCGACAGCGCATCTTTATAATGCATCTCAGACTGTTACGGCGACAAGTTAACCTATTACCCCGCGCAGATCGGGCGGCCGCTTACGTCTTTTAGGGGCAGCAGCGTGGTCTCTACGGGGTTGCGATGCTCATACCAATAGCAGTTGTTTTCCGGTTGCACGCGGGCAGTTGTCAGATCCTGACCTGGTGCTGCGACTGCCGCGAGCTGTTCAGAGACTTGCGGGGCATTCCCGGTCTGCATCGTGTTGCAGCCTGCAAGCAGGCTGGCCGAGAGAATGGCAGGGACGGCGACTTTGATCATAGTTCAGCTTTCTAACGTGTAACGGGCGGGGCCAGATGGGGTTTGGCCTGCCGATAGGATTATATCTGAAGGTCTAGCATATTTTGAGGGGCGGTCACCGATAGATTACACGGTTCTGCCGCGCTTTGTTTTAAGTGGATCATTGGGGGAGGTGGAGGCGCGGTTTAACGGCCACACCCGCGATGAACTGATTCGCGTTTGTTCAGGAAAAGGGGCAGGAGGTTTTCCGTAGGTATGACGCGCCTGCAAGCGCGGTTGTTACACCTCTGCTGCCACTTTTGCACAGTCAAATTCTGCCACGCCTTCGCGGGGGCCATCGGTAAAGCTGGCCACGGTCAGCGGATCATCCCGATCCGGAAAATGATAGATCGCATTCACACAGAACGGCCCCGCGCCCGAATGCCCGATGGCGCGACCGCTGTCCGGGATCGCGCCGGACATCAGTCCCAACCCATAGCCACACTGAGACCACGGGCGGCCCGCGATGGCTCCGCCCAGCGGCGTGCGCATATTCATCTGCTGCAGCATTTCGGTCGAGAGCAAATCCCCTTTCATAAGGGCGGCAAGGATGCAAAGCGCATCCGGTGCAGTGCCGATCAGACTGCCGTGATAGACCCAATCCGGATGATAGTCTGCGGCAGCGCTCCAATGCAGGGTGGCGGATTGATCCAGCCCGCGCCAGAATTGAACGCTCGGCAGATCAAGCGGCGCGGTGATGCGCTCTCGGATGACCGTTGCAAGTGACTGACCGGTGGTATTTTCGATCAGTTGCCGGACATTAAGATAGCCGATGTTGGAATAGGACCAGCCTTGATCCGGTTCAAACAGCGCGCCTTGGGCAAGGGCCTGCTGCAACAGTTTTTCGCGCGACCAAGGTGCATCCTTGCGGGCAACAGCGGCGTGATAGGCGGTAAGCCCGCCGTAGTCGGGCAGGCCCGAGGTATGCCCCAAAAGCTGACGCGGGGTGAAATCCAATCCGGCGCTTGGTTTGTCGAGGCTCAGGCGCTTTTCTTCAACCAGTTGCAGGGCGCAGATGGCAATGACGGTTTTGGTGAAGCTCCAATAGGGAAACAGGGCCTGCATATCGCCCCGGCTCCCCGTGCGGCCGGAGCGGGTTTGCCAACAGGTATGAAGTGCGCCGGTTGTCATGGTGATCCTTCCTTCGCCGACACCACGTTGTCGGGCTAACCCCACCCCGCGCCACAACAGGGCATAAAAGGCATGGTGCAATGCCAGTCTGGCCCATGGTTTGAAAGCCTGAGGGTATCAACTGATCCCCGTCTGTGTCCTGATCTAGTGACCTGTTCAGGCAATCACGCCGCGCGCTTAGGGTCAACGGTCTCTCGCCCTTGGTATGGACGGGGCGCACCACTTTGCCATAGCGGCCTATGCGGGGCAGGGTCTTTGGAGCGGTATCAGGACCCTTTTGATGGTTTCGGGCGGATCAAAAGCGGGCCGTAAACGCCTGCAAAACCGACGAACGCCAAAAGCCAGAACAACCCGGAGACAGAGGTCAGGATCGGAAAGAACGTCACCCCGAACCGCGCCAGCACCGCCGCAAACAGGCTGAAATAGATCATCTGCGTCGCTTTGCTGGCAATCAGGGGCTGGCCGGTATGACCCAAAGTGGCGCGGGTCATCACTGCAAGGGTCATCGCCCCGATGGCACCACTCATCCAGAGATGCTGGGCGCTGGCCGGATCACCTTTGCCCGAGATCAGCGCCAGTCCAATCGCAAAAGCCCCGAGGGGTACGAAGGCATAAGATGCATGTAAGACCCAGACCAGCGGATCGCTTGAGGTATGCGCTCCTTTCCAGCGCGATAGACGGATCAGATGCAGCAGGCCAAAGATCAACAGCGCGCCACCGGTAAGCGCAGAAAGCGGTTGCAGCACCCAATAGATCAGCACCGGCAAGCTGAATAAGATCACAGCTTTATCAAAGCGCTGCATGGGCGGGGTTGGTCGGGCCGTTTTGCCGGTGCGGGCAAGCCAGTTGCGTGTAAAAGAGGGGATGATCCGCCCGCCAATGACCGCAATCATCAAGATGGCCGTCGCCACGCCGAGCCGTAACCCGATCCCCTGAGCGGCATAATCGCCCCAATGGTGTTCGAGGTGAAACAGAGCATTGGCAAGGGTAAAGCTCGCCAGAAGCAAAAGCACAATCAGGTTACGCCAGTTTTTACCGGCGATGATCTCGGTCAGGATCATGCCCCCTAAAACCAGCGGAAAGGCTAGATCAATCGCCATGGCCACCAAGGCTGGCATCAGCGCCGAAAACAGCACTGCAATCCGCCCCAGCACCCAAAGCGCAAACAGCGCCGCCAGCGGCCAGCCTACCATCGGTAAGCGCCCTGTCCAGTTCGGCACCGCCGTCAGCAGAAACCCCGCGATAATGGCGCTTAGATAGCCAAACAAAAACGCATGGGCATGCCAGGACACAGGATCAAAACGCGTCGGCAACGTCACCCTGCCGGAAAGCATCGCCAGCCAGATCACCATCGTCAGCGCCACCCATAAGGCACCAAAGAGGAAAAACGGGCGAAAGCCAAAGCTGAATAGGGCAGGGCCTTGCCATGCGCGGATTTGGGCTGCGGAAGAGTGTGCCATGGTGCAAATTCCGGTGTTAACTGTTCAAAGGCGTATCTGTTTGAATGGATCAGGTCGGGGGGACTGCGTCGGCGACATCCATCAAATGGCGGATGTGGCGGGCAAAATACCACGTCGCAGGCGCGCCGATCACTGCCCCCAGCCCCAGTGAGACAGCGGCGCTTGCCACGGGCCAGCCCAGCCAGCTTAGTATTAGAGAGGCGAAAAAGACATTGACCGCCGCGGCCCCCGCCCCAAAGGGGTAAAGCAGCAGCGCAATTCTGAAGGTGGACCAGCCGTGCGGTTTCATTTGCGCGACACCAGCCGCTGTACTGCGATCAGGGCGATGACAAAGGTCACACAGGCGAGGGTGTACCAGAATTCGGCTGTGGCCGATTGGGCCTGCGGGATTGGCCGATCAAAGCTATCGGCAAGGGCCGGTGTGGCCAGTAGGCCCAGAAAAAGAAAAGCGCGTTTGAGCATGTTATGTCTCCTGAGTGAGGGTGCGATAAAGGTCCGGCAAAACGCGGCCAAGGCGTTCTGGATGGGGCAATAGCGTAAAACCACCGCGTCCGAAGATGCGGGCAAACCAGTCCTGACCATCCTCATCAATGATGATGCCATGCAGGCTCTGGCCTGCGGCGCGGGCTTCGCGCACGGCCATATGGCTGTCCTCGATGCCGTGGATGCCTTCGTAGTGGTCCAGATCATTGGGTTTGCCATCGGTTAGCACGATCAGCAGTTTGCGGGAGCTGGGCGCGTCGGCCAATTGCGCGCTGACATGGCGGATGGCTGTGCCAAGGCGGGTATAGTGGCCAGGTTTCAGCGCGCCGATATTAGCGGTGATCTCGGGGCTATAGCTGTCTTCAAACCCTTTGCAGCGGGTCAGAAATACGCGATCCCGCCGCAGGGAGGAAAACCCCCAGATGCCGAGCCGGTCCCCCGCCGCCTCTATGCCAGCCGCCAGCGCGGCCATGGCGTCGCGGGCGACTTCAATAACGCTGGTCTCTCCGATGGCGGCCTCGGTCGAGCGCGAGGTATCAATCAGAAACGCCACGGATAAATCACGTTCGGTCTGACGGGCCATCTGCCAGATTCGGTCCGACCCGCGCCCAGTTGCTGCCAGATCGGCACGGGCGGTCAGTAGGGCATCCAGATCAAGCTCTTGGCCGTCGACCTGACGTGGTTGTAAAATCCGGCGCGGGCGTAGGGCCTCAAACTGGCGGCGCACGGCGCGCAATTGCCGCTCATCGGGTGTAAAGGATGTGCCCTCGCGGTTAGCGGGGGCCTCCAGCACGCGGCAGTGATCGGCCATGTAGCTGCGGCTGCGGTAGTTCCACTCATCATAGGTATGTTCGCCGGAGAGCGCTTCGTGTTCGGCATCGGCGGGCGAGAGATCAAGGTGCAGGCGCAGGCGGGTGGCGGCTTTGCGGTCCTGTTTGGAGAGGGTGATTTCATCCTGATCTTCTGCCGCTTTCTGGGCGTTCTCGTCGTCATCATCATCAACGCTGCGGTTGATGTTCATCGATTCAACCCACGACAGGATCGATTCAAACCGGTGGATGATAAAGCTGTCCTTGCGGTTTTGCTGGTCCTGATCCTTGCGCAGGCCCAGTTTACGGGTGGTTGTCGCCGCAGAGGGCGGCGGGGTGGTTTGCTCTGCCTGTTCTTCTATCGCGGTATGGCCTGAGTCAGGCAAGCCAAAGCGCAACCAGAATGCCACTGGCGCAAAAGGCATATAGCCGCGCGGTGTCGCGCTATCGCTCAAGGGGGCGGTGTCGCCTTGCAATGCGTTGCACAGGGCGCTTTCAATCACGGCTTCGGACGCGGGGCGATGCAGCGCGGGGCGGTCTTTTAAGGTTTGCGCGACCATTGCTTCATAAGGACGGCGCAGACCGGTGCAGGTGCGCAATACGGCTGGCGCGGCGGCGCTGTTGATACGGATTTGCAGCAGATCATCCGCCACGGTATGCGCGTCGGTTTTATCTTCTGGCATCGCGGCCAAGGCGGCGGTGGCGGTGAGCCAGAAATAGGCCGCCCGATTAAGGGCAGCATCGGGAAAGGCGGCGATCGCAGGGGGCAGGGCAAGGCGTTCTCCATCATATCGCGTGACCCAGGCGCGGTCCTGTTCTGCCCCGAGTTTGCGCCGCAGCGGGCGGCGATGTTGCGCCAGCGTGGCGGCGGCCTCGCTGATCTCGACGCCGCACGCCCCGCCAAGTGCCCGAAACAGAATCGCAAGGCTTGGGCGCACAGAGCCCAAAGCGACAGCGGCCGCCGGATAGGAGACATCCGCCCCGATCCCGCTGGCCAGTTCATGCCAGAGATCGCCAACGGTTTCTTCAGGTTCCATGAGGTCAAGCAGATGCATGTTGGTCTCCGTCGCTTAGCCGTAGATCGTGGCGATTAGATCGCGTAAGGCCAGTTGCACATCCGGCTCATCGGTGAGCGGCTCGATAATGGCGGCCTGAAGCGCTTGATCAACACCCATGCCCCCCGCCATCAGCGTGGCTGCATAGATCAGTAGACGGGTGGAAACGCCTTCTTCCAGATCCATCCCCGACAGCCGTCGGATTTGACCCGCCAAGCGCACCAAGGGGGCAACGCGGTTTGGGTCAAGCTGGCTTTCGTGCGCCACAACAGCGATTTCTGTTTCGGCCTCGGGAAAATCAAAAGAGATCGACAGGAACCGCTGACGGGTCGAAGGTTTCAGCCGTTTAAGCACATTCTGATAGCCGGGGTTATAGGAAGCGACGAGCATAAAGCCTTTGGGGGCGGTTAGCTCTTCTCCGGTGCGGTCGATCATGAGACTCCGGCGGGTGTCGGTCAGCGGGTGCAGCACCACAGTGACGTCCTTGCGGGCCTCGACCACCTCATCCAGATAACAGATGCCGCCTTCGCGCACCGCGCGGGTCAGCGGGCCATCGACCCAGACCGTGTCGCCACCTTTCAGAAGATAGCGCCCGATCATATCCGCTGCTGACAGATCGTCATGGCAGGCCACGGTATAAAGCGGCTTGCCCAGACGGGCGGCCATATGTTCAACAAAGCGGGTTTTGCCGCAGCCGGTCGGCCCCTTCAAAAGAAGGGGCAAACCGTTTTCATAGGCCGTTTCAAACAGGGCGCACTCGCGTCCTGTCGCGTGATAAAACGGCAATGTGGGGGGGGTGGCGATATTCATGGCTTATTCTCCTGCCACTGAATTGGCCGGACCGGGGGCGATGAACTCGTTCTTGCGCACCACCAGCAGGGAATAGATGAACAGCAGCGCGCCAATTACGACCGCTACCCCGGCACCAAAGCGCATGAGATAGAAGATCGACAGGCTTTCTTGCACATCCATGTAATAATCGCCCACGACCCGCTGCATATGGGTCTGAATGGTCCCGGCAAAGGTCAGCACAAAGGTCATGAAGGCCATACCGCCGGTCATCAGCCAGAAGGACGCCATGTTCAGCACCTGATTATAGGGCGCGCGATTACGCAGCATCGGCATGGCATAGGTGAACATCGCCAGATTTAGCGCAACATAGGCCCCGTAGAAGGACAGGTGACCATGGGCGGCGGTAATCTGGGTGCCGTGGCTGTAGAAGTTCACCCCGTGCAGCGTATGCAGGAAACCCCAGACACCGGCACCGAAGAAGGCAACGGTTGATGAGCCCAGCGACCACAGCAGGGCGGCCTTGTTGGGGTGGTTCTTACGGCCTTTCCAGACCATCACAAAGGCAAAGGACATCATCAGGAAAAAGGGGATGACTTCAAAGGTAGAGAAGATGCTCCCAACCCACTGCCAATAGCCGGGCAGGCCGATCCAGTAGAAGTGGTGCCCCGTGCCCAAAATGCCCGAGAACAGTGCGGTGGCGACGATGACATAGAGCCATTTTTCCACGATTTCCCGATCCACACCGGTAAGCTTAAGCAACAGGAACGCAAGGATAGAGGCCATCACCAGTTCCCATGTCGCTTCGACCCAGAGGTGCACCACAAACCACCAGTACATCTTGTCCAGCGACAGGTTGTTGGGATTGATAAAGGCAAAAATCCAAAGCAGCGACAGCAGCCAAAGGCCCATCAGCAGAACATTGGTGATCGCGGTCTTTTTGCCCGCCAGTACGGTCATCGACACGTTCAGCAAGAAGATCAGCGCCGCGACAAGGATGCCGAATTTCACCCAGAGCGGTTGCTCGAGAAATTCGCGTCCGCCGTGGATGCCCACCAGATAAGAGCCAACCGCCCCAAGCGTGCCCACCAGTAGGATAATCAATTGGATATAGGCCAGTTTTGGCGACCAGATTTCACGCTCTGATTCCTCGGGGATCAGGAAATAGGCCGCGCCAAAGAACCCGAGCAACAGCCAGACAATGAGTGCGTTGGTGTGAATCATGCGTATGACGTTGAAGGGCAGCAGTTCGGACAGGAAATTCGGCGAGACATAGATCCAGCCCGCCAGCAAACCGCCCAGCACCTGAATGCCGAACAGCGCAATGGCTGCGAGAAAGTACCAGTACGCCACTTTTTGAGATTGATATTTCATTGTTTTTTCTCCTTAACCGGCGTCGTTGGGCGGCCAGCCCTGCGTGTCTGTCTGATCAGCCCATCGCAAGAATTCCGCCAAGCCGCGAATGTCTTCGTCGGTCAGTTCGTATTGCGGCATCTGGCGGCGTCCTTCGATGCCGCTGGGTTGGGATTCCATCCAGCCTTTTAGGGTTTCAAAAGCATCCTCGGGGCTGTCGAGCACCCCCCAGCGGGTCATGACATTGCCCACTTCGGGCGCAAAATAGGCCCCTTCGCCGTGTAGGCTGTGACAGTTGATGCAGGAATGCCGTTCCCAGACATGTTTGCCGTGGATGACCTCTTCGCTCAGTTCCATACCGGCGGTAGAGGTTTGCACCACGTATCGGTGCGATTGCACGGTTAGCACAATAAAGATGAGGACAAAGAACAGAGAGCCCCCATAGAAGATATTGCGCGCCCGCGATTTCGTAAGAATTTCAGCCATATTCGGGCCTCCTTGAATTCGGGATGCCTTTTGTTAGCTGTGTAAATGCAGCCGAAGTTTGCGGTAGCACAAAGTTCGGAAAGATTGCCTGCCTAGGATGTCAGTTGAAAGGAAGGTCCTATGCCCCGCAATCGCCTGACCAATCCCGATCTGGCCCTCGCTGATTTGATGACAGAGTGGCCCGAGACCATTCAGGTATTCCTGCGCCATAAAATGCTATGTGTTGGATGTCTGGTTGGCCCGTTTCACACCATCGCGGATGCCTGTGCCGAATATAATCTGGACGAAGAGCTGTTCCTGTCCGAAATCCTGCAGGCTGCGGGGGTTAGCTGACAGGGCTCAGGACTGGCTCAACTCGACGAGCGCATGGGGGTTCAGAACTTTGATCTCTTTGCGCTTACTGACGACAATGCCCTGTTTCTCCCAGGCGCTGAGCAGGCGGCTGACGGTATGCAGGGTGGTTGCGGTCAGTTCGGATAAATCCTGTCGGGTGATCGGAAAGTCGATTAATATCCCGCCCTCGACCTTACGCCCGGTCTGGTTGATGAGCCGAAGCAGGGCATTGGCCACCCGTTGCTCTACCTGTTGGGTGGCCATCTCGACAATGCGGGTGTTCATTTCACCGACACGATTGCCAATCGTCTTACGGGTTTCGGTGGCGAACCCGTCGTACTCTGCCACAAACACATCCCACAGACGCATCGGCCAGCTTAGGACAATAGAGTCGCTGGCGGTCACGGCTGTGGCCGGATAAGTATCGCGGCCAAGGGCCTGTGCGATGCCGAGCAATTGCCCAGAAGGAATGTGCAGCGCGGTGACTTGTTCGCCCATTGGCGTAATGCGCAGCACCCGGACATAACCATCCAGCAGCATATAAAACCGGTCCGCCGGATCGCCTTCGTTAAATACGGCCACACCCGCATCCAGCCGTTTAGAGGTCGCCTGATCCAGAATGACTCGAATCTGCGATTTGGCCAGCCGCGAAAAAGGCGGCAGGTGCGAGAGCAGGCTTTCATCCAGCTTTAACAAGGTTTTGCGAGGGTTTGCAGTGTCCATGATCCGCATAATGGCACAGATTCTAAACCGGTTCCATGACCCGTCGACATTCGGTCTTTGATAAACGTACAGAAGTTTGCGCCAGCACAAATTGCGCCTTTCCCAAATCGTTAAACAGGTCCTCAAGACCTAATACGATGAAAAGGAAGACGACAATGTTTACGAAAATCGCAGCTGGCGTGATGTTGGCAACCCTGTTGGGCGGCGCGGCCTTTGCCGAGACCTTTGAGGTCAAGATGCTGAACAAGGGTTCAGATGGCGAGCGCATGGTCTTTGAGCCGGCCTTTGTGCAGGCAGCCCCGGGCGACACCATCAAATTCGTCCCGACAGACAAGGCGCATAATGCCGAGTTGAACAAAGGCATGTTCCCCGAGGGGGCAGAGATATTTAAGGGCAAAATCAACGAAGAGTTCGAAGTCGTGCTTGATGTTGAGGGTGTCTATGGCGTGATCTGCAAGCCGCATTTTGCCATGGGCATGGTGATGACCATCGCTGTTGGGGATGTAGAAATTCCCGAAGATTTCCTTGGCGGCCGCGTGCCCAAAAAAGCCAAGGCCCGCTTTGAAGATCAACTATCCAATCTCTGAACACAGCCCATCGCGCGTGGGACGACGCGCTAAACCTATATCGAAATGGAGGGACCCATGACTAAGTTTATCAATCCAGGCCTCAAAAAAACAAGCCGTCGTAACGTGTTGCGCGGATCGGTTCTAGCGGGCGCAGCCGCCGTCACCGGCGCAGGTGCCATGGCCAGCCGCCGTGCCCCCAGCCTTGAGGGGGTCAACGCGACCTCGGCCAAGCTGTATAAAGCTGCAGAACAGCAAACAGCAGATAGCACAGCCAAACCGGCTGATCTGTCGGGCTATACCCGCGTGAAACAAGAACTGGTTGCGCCGCCCTTTGCGCCGGACCATGAACAAGTGGCCACCGGTGGGCCGAAGATCATCGAAATCACCATGGATACCACCGAAAAGCTGATGGTGGTCGACGAGGATTCCGGCGCATCCGTCTGGGCGTTGACCTATAATGGCTCGGTGCCGGGCCCGCTGATCATCTGTCACGAAGGTGATATGGTCGAGCTGACCCTGCGTAATCCAGTGGACAGCATGATGGAGCACAACATCGACTTTCACGCCTCGACAGGCGCGCTGGGCGGGGGGGGGCTGACCCATGTTTTCCCCGGAGAAGAAACCGTGCTGCGCTGGAAGGCAACCAAACCCGGCTGCTTTACCTATCACTGTGCCCCCGGTGGGGCGATGATCCCCTATCACGTGACCCACGGCATGAACGGGGCGGTGATGGTGCTGCCGCGCGATGGTCTGAAAGACAAGGACGGCAACCCGCTGCGCTATGACAGCATCGCCTATATCGGAGAGCAGGATTACTATCTGCCGATGGATGAAAACGGCGATTACCGTAGCTATGAAGCCGCCGGTGACGACTATGCCGACAGCCTTGATGCGATGCGTACTTTGATCCCGACACATTCGGTGTTCAACGGTGCGGTTGGCGCGCTGACCGGTGAAAATGCCCTGAAAGGCAAGGTCGGTGAAACGGTTCTGATGATCCACAATCAGGCCAACCGCGACAGCCGTCCGCATTTGATCGGAGGCCATGGCAACTTTGTCTGGGAAAGCTCCTTTACCGATGCGCCAATGCAGGACATGGAAACATGGTTCGTGCGCGGAGGCTGTGCGGTTGCAGCGATGTATACCTTCGAACAACCCGGTGTGTACGCCTATGTGAACCACAACCTGATCGAAGGCGTGATGCTCGGTGCGACAGCCCACTTTGTTGTCGACGGGGAATGGGACAACGAGCTGATGGAACAGGTCGTCGCCCCGCGAGAGTTCGAGGCCTAAGGCCCGACAAGAGCCCTAAAGGAGAAGATCATGCCTGCCGCCAAACGTCTTTCAAACAAATCCATGGCGTCCCTTGGTTTTAGTGCATTGGGACTGTTGGTGGCAGGCCTTGTCGGGGGCGCGTATTTGCAGCGCGCCCCCGATCCCGGCATGCTGCCGGTTATGGCGCAGCAACCGGTCGTTCTGCAAAATGGCGCGGTGATTCATGTGCAACGCCACGAGGTAACCATCGCAGAATGGAACCGGTGCCATGAAGACGGCGGTTGCACGCTAAAACTGCGCGTACGTCCCGATCAGGATGCCGATCTTACCCCTGCCACAGGCGTCAGCTATGTCGATGTTCAGGAATATCTGCAGTGGATAAATCGGGTGAGTGGTCATGCCTTTCGCCTACCCACAGCGGCAGAGTGGGAATATATGGCCGCCCCGGTGCTTCCCGAAGAGCCCGATCCGATCTTTACGGACCCGTCTTTATCATGGGCGTCCTCTTATCTGATCGAAGGGTTAACCCCGCGCACGCTCAAACCGCAGGGGAGCTTTTCCACAAATCCCGAAGGCATCGTCGATCTGGATGGCAGCGTCTGGGAGTGGACGCAGGAATGCTATGCCGGCGTGGCCGAGGGCATGGATCCGGAACGGTGTCCGGCGTTTTTCGTGGGAGGCGAACACGTCGCGGCAATGTCCTATCTGGTCCGTGATCCGGCCCGAGGAGGCTGTGCCGTGGGCACCCCACCAGCGCATCTTGGTATGCGTCTGGTCAGCGATGAAAGCGTATAAGAACAAACATTCAATCAAGAATGGGTCTTTCCTTTCGCAGGTGCCCCAAAGCCCGCAGGTTCATTGAGCCCGCGGGCTTTGTTTTTAGGCAATGGCGCCACGGTGTTCGGATGTGCGGAGAACCCTGCAGGCTATCCATGGTCAAAGCCGCCGATCTATTTTACAAAAAACCATTGAAGGTAAGAATTTGGAGCCGCTGCCGCATGTATAGTCTGGGCCTGTCGACCATGGGAAATAGTGCTGCCTGTGTGTTCAAGGACGGGGTCCTTATCGCCGCCGTCGAGGAAGAACGCTTAAGCCGGATCAAAAACGACGGCGCTTTTCCGGTGTTGGCGGTAGGGGAATGCCTGCGTATCGCCCAAATTACCTTGGCGGATGTCACGCAAATCCATGTCTATTGGCAACCCTGGCGCCTGTCGCACCGTCTGGCGCAGACTGCGCGAAAATCCCTGGGGTCCTGGCAGGCGGCCAAGGCCATGGGGCGGCGATGCGTGGATATGGTCAAACCCGGGGAGCCGGACGCAGATCGCCCCGAAGATACAGGGTCATGGGCGGCGTTGTTCAAGGTAAAACAACTGCTTACGGCGCAATATGGCCCCTCGGCATGCACGGTGCGCTATGTGGATCACCACCAAAGTCATCAAGCCTATGCCGAGGCCATGCGCGATTGGGACAGTTATATTTCGCTGTCCTATGATGGCGGCGGCGAAGCTCAATCCACTGTCGTCAGCCTTGTGACCGGTCAGACGCGGCGCGCATTGCCGCCCCATGGCTGGCCCAATTCACTGGGGCATTTTTACAGCTTCTTTACCGGCTATCTGGGCTTCAAGATGCTGGAAGGCGAATATAAAATGATGGGCTTGGCCCCCTATGGCACCCCTGTCTACAAAGAGGCGCTGCTGGCAGAATGTCTAAGGCTGGAACCAAAGGGACGCTACCGGCTGAACACCAAACTCTGTGACTACCATCTGGCGCTGCGCGGGGTATTTTCCGATCCGTTGACGGATATGCTTTGCCCGCCGCGCGCGCGGGATGCGACGCCAACGCAGGATCAGATCAATCTGGCGGCTTCGGTACAGGCGGTGTTTGAAGAGGCGCTGAAACATATTGTGGCCGACGCACAGGCCCAAGCACCCGAGCTACGCAGGGCAGTGCTTTCGGGCGGTTGTGCGCTGAATGTCACCGCCAATGGCCGGTTACTGCAATCGGGTCTGCTGGATCAGATTATCGTGCCACCCGCACCGGATGATTCCGGTTGCTGTGTGGGGGCGGTGATCACGCAGCTGGACGCGCCGGATTATCCGTCGATCCGCTCGCCCTATCAGGGGGCGGCGTATACTGACGCAGACATAGAAACCGCCGCTGCCGCGCAGGGCATTACCCTTAGTGCACCGCTACCGCAGGCAGAATTGATCGCGCAAACCGTGGCGCTGCTGACGGGGGGCAAGATCATCGCTTGGTTTCAGGGGCGTTCGGAGTTTGGCCCGCGCGCCTTGGGGGCCAGATCGTTTCTGGCCGATCCGAGACGCGACACGATCCGTGAGGACATCAACCGTAAAATCAAGAAACGCGAATTGTTCCGCCCCTTTGCCCCCAGCGTCACAGAAGAAGCCGCCGCGCGGTTTTTCGAGCTGGATCAGGACAGCCCCTATATGAACATTCTGGCCCGCGTGCGCGATGAAAAGGCGGATCAGATTCCCGCCGTGACCCATACCGATCAGACCGCCCGCGTGCACACCGTTAGCCGCAGCGCCAACCCGTTGTATCATGCTCTGCTGAGCGCATTCGGCGACGCAACCGGGGTGCCGGTTCTGCTGAATACATCGTTCAACATTCAAGAACCGATCGTCTATGCGCCGGCTGATGCTTTTGCGACGTTCAAAAACTCGGGCGTAGATGCTTTGGTCATCGGTGCGCGTATTGTCCTGCGTGAGGATTTGCCGTGAACGGGACCTTAAAACATCCAGGCAAGCTTCTGATAAGCATAGATTTTGAAGATTTTGCCTTTGATCTGAAACGCGAGCTTGGGCTTTGGGAGACGGGGGCGCTGCGGCAGGATGCGCTTTGGCAATCCTATGAGGTCATTAACCGTTTTTTGACCGAAGACGCCAAGACAGAGGCGACTTTTTTCTGCACGGGGGTCATTGGCGACCAGATGCCGGACCTGATTGCCCGTATGGTGAGGGATGGTCATGAAATCGCCTGCCACAGCCATTATCATGACAATCTGGACGGGATGAACCCGCAAGAGGTTATGACCTGCCTGCGCCGCGGGCAAGCCACCCTACAAGACGCGTCGGGCCAGCCGGTCACAGGGTTTCGCGCCCCGAATTTCCGCATCGATAAACAGGCACCTGCGCAGTATCAAATCGTGCAGCAGCTTTTTGATTATGACTCTTCCTATTGCACCGCGAGCAAGGCCGAGCTGGCGGATTTTCGCGACAAAATGGGGTTGGATAGACTGACGACTCTGCCGATCTTTTACGATCGTCCTTATAAACGCGGGCCGAAAATCAAACTGGGCGGTACGTTTCTTAAATTGTTTCCCGAAAGCTATACCCGCGCCACCTTAGCCAAATGTATCAAAGCCGGCATCCAGCCGCATTTTTACCTGCATCCCTATGAATTCCAAAGCGACGGCGCGTTTTGTGTTAGCGGGGCAGAGCTTGCGCCGCTGGGCCGAAGGAAAAGGGCATATTGGCAAATACGTCAAAACCAGTGGCATCGAGTGGGCAACGCAGGTCTGCTGGGGAAGCTTCAGCGCATTGTTGCAGACTATCCTACCTTGGGGCGTCTGGATGTGGCGGTATCGGCTGCGAATTCCTGATCCGGCGGGGCAGGGCAGTGGAATTGTGGAAAAGCCGACGGCGCGAAAAAAACCTGAGCAGCGGTGCATTTTTCGCGCATTTCCTATTGACCCTTCCGCGCCCCTCCCATAAATCACGCCACGGTAACGGCGGAGTAGCTCAGGTGGTTAGAGCAGCGGAATCATAATCCGCGTGTCGGGGGTTCAAGTCCCTCCTCCGCTACCAAAAACCCCATAACATTGATGTAAGAGCGCCCGAAACGGCGGACAATTGACGCATCTGTTGCGGCATGTCGTGGCAGCGGGTTTAAAGGACGTTTTTCAGGTTTGCCTGCCGCCGTCAGACCGCTAAAACAGCGCAAACCTATCGGGGAGAGTCACCAATGAAGCAGCCGTCAAATCTAGAGGAATGGGCCGCGCTCATCCAATCTTTTCCGCCCTGTGATGCCGCTTCCAAAGCTGGTGCAGAGGCCCGCAACGCCGATCTGACCAAACCCCCCGGCGCGTTAGGCCGATTGGAAGATCTGGCGATCTGGTATGCCGCCTGGCGCGGCAATCCGCGCCCCGATATCGTAAATCCGCAGGTTGTCGTGTTTGCCGGTAATCACGGGGTTGCGCAGCTTGGCGTGTCAGCCTTTCCCAGCGAAGTCACGGTGCAGATGGTGGAAAACTTCCGCCATGGCGGGGCTGCGATCAATCAGCTTTGCCGCACGGCGGGGGCCGCACTTGATGTTGTGCCTCTGTCGCTTGACACCCCCACGGCAGATTTCACACAAGGCCCTGCGATGTCAGAGACAGACTGTGTTGCCGCGCTGAACGCGGGGTGGGACGCGGTTGATCCGACGGCCGATCTATTGGTTGTGGGCGAGATGGGCATCGCCAATACCACCGCTGCGGCGGCGGTGCTGATGGCCCTGCATGGCGGCAGCGGGGCGGATTGGACCGGGCTTGGCACTGGAATTGCCCCTGGTGATATGCCGCGCAAAGTCGAGGTGGTGGAGGCCGGCGTGCGCGCCAATGCGGCGGCAATGACCACAGGGCTGCATATCCTGCGCTGTCTGGGGGGTCGCGAATTGGCGGCTATGGCGGGTGCGGTGGCGCGGGCGCGGATGTTGTCCATTCCGGTGATCATGGACGGTTTTGTCTGCACTGCGGCCCTGTCCTGTTTGGCCAAAGACAATGCACGCGCGCTGGATCATGTGGTGGCGGGGCATCAATCCGCCGAGCAAGCCCATGTTATTGCTGTTGAAAAGCTCGGCATGGTGCCGATGCTGTCCCTTGGGATGCGCTTGGGAGAGGCCTCTGGCGGCGCTCTTGCCATTCTGGTGCTGCGCGGGGCGGTGGCCTGCCATTCCGGCATGGCCACTTTTAGCGAGGCCGGCGTTTCAACGGCCTAGAATTAATCCCGTCGCGCGGTTGGATGATCAACGGCGCGACGGGCCAAGGCCTTATTTGGCCGCGTGTTTCTTCTGTGCTTCTTTCAGAATATACATCGGTAGCAATATCGCAGCGATGACCGAGCCAAGCCAGACCAGCAGGGTGGCCGCTAAAAGGTTGGATATGCCGCCGATATTCATACCCGACATCACAAGATCGGTGGCCAAAAGACCGATAAACACGGTGATCAGCGCCACACCGCCCTGTAGCGCGGGCAGGTTTTTCAGTGACACTTTGGTCAGCAACGGGGAAGCAATCACCGAAATGACGGTGAACAGGGCGACCACAATGATAAACGACAAAGGGCTTATCGAGAAATTGGGCAGGATCAGCGCCGCCAGCATCAGGCCCACGGCATTGGCAAGCGTGGTAAACGCCGCAGAGATCAGCATTTTCATCATAGAACAGACTCCGGTTTTGGTTCCGCCCAACCCTAACGTGCCCTGCGAACCGGTCCAGAGCGAAATTATGTAATTGGCCGGGTGGGCAGTTTATTTTGCCAGTTCTAGCGCCAGATGGTTGGCGCAGCCGGTCAGGGCGGCATAGTCATCTTCGATCACGGTGACGGGGAAGGCTTTCATAAAATCATGGAACCGCCCTTTATCGCAGAACGCCGCCTCAAAGCCGTGCTCGGCAAGATGCGGGGCGAAGGCGCGGGCAACGCCGCCCACCAGATAAATCCCGCCAAAGGGCAGGTTGATCAGCGCCAGATCACCGGCGACACTGCCCAGAAGGCGGGTGAAAATCGTTACGGCGCGGGTGGCCCGCTCATCGCTATCTGCATTGGCCGCAGTCATGATGTCGGCGGCTGATTTCGCTTGAGGGGTGCCGGATTCTTCGCCCAGCCAGTTATAAATCCGTTCAAGTCCTCGACCGGAAATCGCGTCCTCCACACCGGCAAAACCATGGGATTTTTCAAGGTATTGGCACAGGCGTAAATCTTCAGCGGTGCGCACGGGCAGGCCGGAGTGACCGCTTTCAGAAGGGGTCACAAGACGCCCCATGGCCGAGTCATAAACCGCGGCAAGGTTAAATCCGGTGCCCACCCCAATGACCAATTTGGCGGCGGCAGGTCCCGCATCCTGACCCTGCATCACCGGGCGCAAAACCGAAGGATCAAGATGTCCAAGCGCGTGACCTTGGGCCTGTAGATCATTCAGAATCGCTACCGTGTCGGCTTGCGCGGCCTCTGCAAGCATCGGCTTATCAATGGTCCAATCCAGATTTGTCATGGTGGCCACCCCGTCATGCACCGGGCCCGCCGCCGCGACACAAGCACCAAGGCAGTCCGGATTTCCCTCTAGAGCCAGATATTCCTGCAAGATCGGGGCCAGACCAGGATAATCCGCATTGCGGAACCGCCGGATGCTGCCGGTTTGCAAGCTGGTGCCCTCAGCCAAAGCGACACGGGTATTGGTGCCGCCAATATCGGCGACAAGACTAAATCGATTTGACGAGCGATCCGCGCGATCAGAGGGCATTGCCGAATTCCTTTGTGCAGGCCATAGAGCCAGGGTGGGTGTCTGATAAGCCGCGGCTGCCTGTGCGGGCAAGGCTTTTCAGGTCGTAATGCGGCGAACCTGCGTTTCAGGTCTGCCATGGTGATGGTTTTTGGCTCTGATAGCGCTAACAGAGTAAATGTAAACCCGTTTATGCGCGCATCTTCAGGGGACCGGTGGACTGGCCCAGCACCAATTTTGTTTCCCAAAGCTCTTGAATGGGGGCCGTTTGAGGGGATTGGATCAGTTCCAGCAACATTTCGGCGCAGCGGCGTCCGGCCTCGCGGACCGAGGACTGGGTGGCTGTGAAAGTGGGGATATCATCGCCATTGCGCAAATAGGACAGATCATCGTCATGGGTGACCACCGATACATCTTTGCCAATGGTCTGGCCCGACACGCTGATCGCGCGCCGCACGCCGATCGCCGAAATATAAGAGGAAACCAGAATTGCCGTTGGCGGGTTGGGCGCTGCCAAAAGAGCTGTGGTCAGCCGGAAACCGTTCTGTTCGGTCATTTCATTCGAATCACGAAGGTCGGGATCAGGGGCGATGCCGCGCGTGCGCAGGGCCGCCTCATAGCCGAGCCGACGGCGACGCGCGAAATCCATATACTCCAGACCATTTAAAAGCGCGATGCGGCGGTGACCCAAATCCAGCAACAGGTTGGTTGCCCGTTCAAAAGAGCGCCCATTGTTAATATCAAGCCAGGAATAGGCGCTTGTATCGTCACCCGCCCGCCCGTGCACCACAAAGGGCAGGCCAATATTGGATAGCAATTTCAGCCGTGGATCATTTTCACGCGGCCCATGCAGGATGATCCCGTCAACAGAGCCTTTGCTCGCCATGTCGCGATAGGCTTTTTCCTCATCTTCATCGCGCACCACGGACAGCACCATGTCATAACCGGCGTTGGAATAGGTCTCTCCGGCACCGGCGATGAAATCCGCAAACACCGGATTAACCATTTCATGTTTGGAAGAGATCGGGATGACATGGCCAATGGACATCGATCGCCCCGTGGCAAGGCTCTTGGCCCGTCTGTTCGGGGCATAATTATGCAGGGCCGCGGCTTCCATGACGCGACGGCGGGTGGCTTCCTTCACTTCGGGAAAGCCGTTGAGCGCACGGCTTACGGTGGTCTGGGACAGCCCGAGTAGAGTGGATAATTCTTTCAAATTCATGATCGGAGTTTGTCAAAGCGCTTTGATTTCTGCAAGTAAATGCTTCGCTGCGCGTGCAAATTTTCTTTCTGCATCCGCATTTGGTTGGGCGTATTTTTCAGTTTATCGATTGAATACTTGCCGTTTTACGAAGTGAATCGTTGACTCAGCCACAACTTTGTGCGTTTTTATGATTATTCAAAGCGCTTTGGTAAACTCGGAAATGCCAATCGCCGAATGCGCGGGAACATCCCGTGGAGATTTAGAGGACTGGGAGGAACTCCATTATGAAAATTTCACTTTATGCTGGTGTGGCGTCGCTTGCTTTGACAGCGGGCATGGCACATTCAGAGCAGCTAACCGTCTTTGGTCCATGGCTTGGGCCGGACCAGGAAAACGTTGAGAAAGTGTTGGCTGGTTTCGCAGAAGCCTCTGGCCATGATGTCAGCTATGTCGGCTCTGACAGCTTTGAGCAGCAGATCGTTGTAGACGTTGAAGCGGGCTCTGCCCCGAACATTGCGATCTTTCCGCAGCCCGGTCTTGCCAGCGATTTGGCCAGCCGTGGTCAGTTGATCCCGTTGAAAGACGGCACGGCTGACTGGATTCGCGAAAACTATGCGGCAGGCCAGTCCTGGGTTGATCTGGGCACCTATGGCGATGCAGCTGGTGCGGACAACCTTTATGGCTTTTTCTATAAGGTCGATGTGAAATCTCTGGTCTGGTACAGCCCCGAGAATTTTGAGGATGCGGGCTATGACGTGCCAACATCCATGGAAGATCTCAAAGCGCTCTCCGCGCAGATCGTTGCCGACGGTGAAACACCATGGTGCATTGGTCTGGGGTCCGGCGGCGCGACAGGCTGGCCTGCGACCGACTGGGTCGAAGACATGATGCTGCGTACGCAAGCTCCTGACGTCTATGACCAATGGGTGGCAAACGAGATTTCCTTTGACGATCCGCGCGTTGTCGCCGCCATCGAGGAATTTGGAGCATTTGCCCGCAATGACGACTGGGTTGCTGGCGGGGCAGGGGCGGTTGCCTCTACCGATTTCCGCGATAGCCCCAAGGGTCTCTTTTCTTCGCCGCCACAGTGCTACATGCACCGTCAGGCGTCCTTCATTCCGGCCTTCTTCCCAGAAGGCACATCCGTGGGTGAAGATGCGGACTTCTTCTACTTCCCGGCTTATGCAGAAAAGGATCTGGGTAGCCCCGTTCTTGGTGCCGGTACCCTCTGGGCCATCACCAATGAGAACGAAGCCGCCCATGATCTGATTGCCTATCTGCAAACACCAGAAGCCCATGAAACATGGATGGCGTTGGGTGGGTTCCTGACACCCCACAAAGGTGTCGATTCTTCTGTATTCTCCGATCCGACATTGGGTAAGATGAACGACATCCTGTTGGGGGCCACAACCTTCCGCTTTGATGCATCCGACCTGATGCCCGGTGGTGTTGGTGCCGGTTCCTTCTGGACAGGCATGGTCGATTATGCCGGTGGTAAAGACGCCGCCGAAGTGGCCGGTGAAATCCAGTCCAGCTGGGATGGCTTGAAGTAAGCCCAAAAACCAAACGGAGCGCGCGGCCCGAGATTGCCTGCGCGCTCCGACATTGCTCAACAACCCCATCCATAACCGCAGGAGGTGTCTTATGCACCCGGCTCTGCAAGGCTTGCTCACGATCTTTATCGGTGTCAGCGGCTGTATCGGCTATTTCTATTTTTCGAACCAATTGCTTGATAAGGTGATCTTTCCGGCCAAGGGCGTAAATGCCGGTCGAAATATCAACCGCGCAAATATGGTCCGTCCTTGGTTGTTTTTGGCCCCGGCCTTGATCGCCTTGGGGTTGTATTTGGCCTATCCGGTTGTGGAAACCATCCGTTTGTCGGTGACCGAACGTGTGCCCGGTGGTGGCTATAAATTCGTCGGTATGGACAATTACACGCAGATGTTCAGCGAGCCAAAATTCTGGGAAGCGCTGCGCAATAATTTCCTGTGGCTGCTGATCGTGCCTGCAATGTCGACGGCCTTTGGCCTTCTGGCAGCACAGTTGACCGACAGGATCAAATGGGGCGCGCTGGCAAAATCGCTTATCTTTATGCCGATGGCGATCTCATTCGTCGGTGCGGCGGTGATCTGGAAACTGGTCTACGATGCCCGCCCGATTGATCAGGAACAAATCGGTATTCTGAATGCCATCTATATAGCCTTTGGTGGCACCGAACCCCAGCAATGGCTGACCATCCCGATCTGGAACTCTTTGTTTCTGATGGCGGTTCTGATCTGGATTCAGACCGGTTTTGCCATGGTGATCCTCTCTGCTGCCCTGCGTGGTATTCCCGAAGAAACCGTAGAGGCGGCGATTGTCGATGGGGCAGGGCCAATGCAGGTGTTCTTCAAAATCAAAGTGCCTCAGATTGCCGGTACCATCGTCGTGGTCTGGACGACCATCACGATCACCGTGCTCAAGGTCTTTGACATCGTGTTCGCCATGACCAACGGCCAATGGCAAACGCAGGTTCTGGCCAATTACATGTTCGACAAATTGTTCCGCGCCAATGACTGGGGCGTCGGGTCGGCGGCGGCGATGATCATTATGCTTTTGGTCATGCCGATACTGGTCTGGAACGTTGTGAACGCCCGTAAGGAGATGCGCTAATGGATAATATCGCAGGTACCAAATCCACCCTGACATGGGCGGTGCATCTTTCAGTGTTAGCGCTGGTTTTGCTTTGGCTGTTCCCGACTGTGGGGCTGTTTGTCTCGTCGTTCCGCACCGCCGATCAAATCGCATCCTCGGGCTGGTGGAAGGCCTTGTTTCCTTCCGAACAAAATCTGACCCTGCGCACCGCAGGACCAGAAGCACAGGTTCAAAGTGGTAATCTTTATGTGATCGAGGGCAACTTGTTCGACGCAGAGAGCGAAGCCGTGATCAGCGTTTGGGGTACTTCTTCGCGCGAAATCAGCGCCTACACCCCCGGCGAGACCGCCGAGTTGCGCAACGGCAATCGGGTGACGGTGCAGGATAATGGCGACTACCGGCTTGAAAGCGATGCAGAAATCACCGGCTCGCGCGGCTCGCGTATTTTTGTCACGGCTGAAACGCCGCCCGAATTTACCTTTGCCAACTATCAATCCATGCTGTTTGACGAAAGCAATTCCGAAGGCATGGCCAAGGCGTTCTTCAACACCCTGACCGTCACCATTCCGGCCACGATCATCCCCATTCTGGTGGCAGCTTTTGCGGCCTATGCCTTGGCGTGGATGGAGTTTCCGGGCCGCGCGCTGCTGATTGCCGCTGTTGTTGGCCTCTTGGTTGTGCCGTTGCAACTGGCGCTTATTCCCTTGCTGAAATTCCATCTCGCGATTGGTATTGGCAAAGGATATCTGGGCACATGGATGGCCCATACCGGCTTTGGCTTGCCCCTCGCGATCTATTTGCTACGCAATTATATGGTCGGCCTGCCGCGCGATATCATCGAAAACGCGCGGGTGGACGGGGCAACCGAATTCCAGATTTTCGTCAAGATCATCCTGCCGCTGTCCTTTCCGGCGCTGGCCTCCTTTGCGATCTTCCAGTTCCTCTGGACGTGGAACGATCTGCTGGTGGCCAAAGTGTTCCTGATTGATGCGACAGGGCAAACCACGGTGATGACCAACCAGATCGTCGAACTGCTCGGGACCCGAGGCGGCAACTGGGAAATTCTGGCGACGGCTGCCTTTGTCTCGATTGCCGTGCCGCTGATCGTTTTCTTCTCCATGCAAAAATACCTCGTCCGCGGCCTCTTGGCTGGCTCGGTTAAATAAGGATAGCCCAATGAATGCCATGCATGCACAATTGCGCTCAGCCAGTACCACCGATCAGGACTGGTGGCGGGGCGCGGTCATCTACCAGATCTATCCGCGTTCCTTTCAGGACAGTACCGGCGACGGAGTCGGTGATCTGGCCGGTATCACATCGCGGCTGCCCTATGTCGCCAGCCTTGGTGTCGACGCGATCTGGATTTCGCCGTTCTTTACCTCCCCAATGAAGGACTTCGGCTATGATGTCTCTGATTATTGCGATGTTGATCCGATGTTCGGGAGCCTGTCGGATTTTGACGGGCTGATAGAGACCGCCCATGAACTTGGTCTGCGGGTGATGATCGATCTGGTGCTCTCCCATACGTCCGATGAGCACCCTTGGTTTAAAGAAAGCCGTCAAGATACGGAAAACCAACGTAATAACTGGTATGTTTGGGCCGATGCCAAGCCCGATGGTACACCGCCTAACAACTGGTTGTCGATCTTTGGTGGCTCGGCGTGGGAATGGGATTCCCGCCGCTGCCAGTATTATCTGCATAACTTCCTGCGCGAACAACCGGACTTGAATTTCCACGAACCAGCGGTCCAAGAGGCCCTGTTGGATGTGGCGCGCTTCTGGCTGGAACGCGGCGTCGATGGGTTCCGTCTGGATACGATCAACTTCTATATCCACGATGCGCAGCTGCGCGATAATCCGGCACTACCGCCGGAGAAACGCAACGACAACATTGCGCCTTCAGTGAACCCCTATAACCATCAGGAACACCTTTATTCCAAGAACCAGCCAGAAAATCTTGAATTCCTGCGCCGGTTGCGTGCGGTGATGGAGCCCTATGGTGCCGCCGCCGTCGGAGAAGTCGGCGATGCACAGCGCGGGCTTGAAATCATGGGCCAGTATACGGCCGGCGATGACTTGATGCAGATGTGCTATGCCTTTGAATTCTTGGCCAAAGCCCCGCTGACAGCGCAGCGCGTGGCCGAAGTCTTGGGGCAGGTCGATGATTTGGCGGCAGATGGCTGGGCTTGCTGGGCCTTTTCAAACCATGATGTGGAACGCCACGCCACGCGCTGGGGCCTCTCAGAGCCAGCTCGGCGCTGTCTGTCGACTTTGATCCTTTGTTTGCGCGGCTCTGTCTGCCTGTATCAGGGCGAAGAATTGGGGCTCGAAGAGGCCGCCGTCGCCTTTGAGGATTTGCAAGACCCCTATGGCATTCAGTTCTGGCCCGAATTCAAAGGGCGCGATGGCTGCCGTACGCCGATGGTCTGGGAAAAAAGCAACCAGAACGCCGGATTTAGCGCTGCACGCCCGTGGTTGCCCGTAGCCCAAGAGCACATCGCCAAAGCGGTCGAATTCGAAGAAGAAAACCCGGACGCACTTTTGCATCATTATCGCCGGGTCATTGCCTTGCGTGGCATCTATCCGGCGCTGACCAAAGGCAGCCACAGCGATATTCGCGCTGAGGGCGGGATGCTGAGCTTTATCCGGAAGGCTGGCGGGCAAACAATTTTCTGTGCGTTCAACCTGTCTGACACGGTTGGAACGGTAAATCTGCCCGCAGGGGAGTGGCGGCAGATTGCAGAGGACATTCAAAGTGTTGCGCCGCGTTCTGAAGGCGCTGTCACACTGGACGGCTGGCAGGTTTGCCTTGCCATGAAACAAGATTAAGGGAGAGAGGCCATGACCGATCTGAAACTGACAAATGTCGCTAAAACCTATGGCGGCGCGGTGGATGTGCTGAAAAACATCAACCTTGATATTGCAACCGGAGAGCTGGTGGTCTTTGTCGGCCCTTCGGGCTGCGGAAAATCTACCTTGCTGCGCATGATTGCGGGGCTCGAACGGATTACAGGCGGGACATTGGAAATCGACGGGCAGGTGGTCAATGATGTGCCTCCGGCGCAGCGCGGGATTGCGATGGTGTTCCAATCCTATGCGCTCTATCCGCATATGACCGTACGCGACAACATGAGCTTTGCGCTCAAGCTGGCGAAGAAATCTCCAGCGGAAATCGACGCTGCCGTGAACAAGGCGGCCTCTATCCTACAACTGGACGAATATCTGGATCGCTTGCCCAAAGCCCTGTCCGGTGGGCAGCGTCAACGGGTGGCCATTGGCCGCTCCATTGTGCGCGACCCAAAGGTCTATCTGTTTGATGAACCGCTTTCCAATCTGGATGCGGCGTTGCGGGTGGCGACACGGATTGAAATTGCCCAGCTTAAAGAATCGATGCCCGAGAGCACGATGATCTACGTGACCCACGATCAGGTTGAAGCGATGACCCTGGCCAGCCGCATCGTCGTGCTTGCCAATAAGGGTATCGCTCAGGTCGGCACTCCGCTAGAGCTCTATGAAAAGCCCGAAAACGAATTCGTCGCCCAGTTCATCGGCTCTCCGGCAATGAATTTGCTGCCGGGCAAAGTGGTTAAAACCGGCGAATACACCGAAGTCGCTCTGGACGGCGGCGGCCATGCGATTTCGGCCTATCCAACCAAAGACAGCGACATGGGTTTGGTGGTGAATGTCGGCGTGCGACCCGAAGATATGGTGGCCCCGGCTGACGGGCAGCCCGCGCTTTATACCGGAGAGGTCAACATCGTCGAAGCGCTCGGAGAGGTGACCTTGCTCTATTTCAAGGCCGAAGAGGGCCGAGAACCCGTCATCGCCAAGCTGCCGGGTATCCATACCGGTCTGCGCGGAACCACCGTATCTTTGGCCGCTGCTGCCGAAAAGGTCCATCTTTTTGCCGATGGGAAATCGCTGCTCTATCGCGACTAGGCCTTCACTTTGTTCTGAAAATATCCCCGCCGGAGGCATATCTCTCTGTCCCCGGCGCGCTAAAAAAAGGCCCCGCCGGAAACAACCGGACGGGGCCTTTAAATCATTGAACAGAGATGCCGCTTAGAACGGGATCTCGTCATCCATGTCATTGGAGGGGGCACTGCCACCGCCGCCATAGCTCCCGCCACCAGAGGGACCGGAATCATAGCCGGATGGACCACTCTCATAACCGCCACGACCACCGCCGCCGCCGCCACTATATCCACCACCGCCGCCGGGTTCACTCCGTCCGTCTAGCATCGTGAGCGTGCTGCCGATGCCTTGTAGAACAACCTCTGTCGAATAGCGGTCGTTGCCGGATTGATCCTGCCATTTGCGGGTCTGTAGCTTGCCTTCGATATAGACCTTAGAACCCTTGCGCAGATATTGCTCTGCAACGCGCACCAGACCTTCGCTGAAGATCGCCACTGAATGCCATTCGGTTTTCTCACGGCGTTCGCCGGTGTTGCGGTCTTTCCAGGTTTCAGAAGTCGCAATCCGCAGGTTGCAGACCTTGCCGCCGTTGCTGAACGTGCGAACCTCTGGATCGGCCCCTAGATTCCCGATCAGAATGACTTTGTTTACTGAGCCGGCCATCGGCACCCCCTACGAATCCATTAGTGTTGCATGACGTTACACCATCCGAGCCCGGTTAATAAAAGGCTAAAAGTTCTGCCCTCTTCCGGTTTGAGTCAATTTATGTATAGTGCCGGTTATTGATAAGGTGAGGCCCGCGATGAAAGCCCTATTTGGCGCAGTGTTCGCAGTGTTATTTGTGAGTTCAAGTCTGGTGACTGCAGAACCTTTAAACCTGCAATCCAATTCCCGTTCTTCCTTGTTCAGTTCGCAATTGTCGGTTCTGGATGGGCGGGCCGCATCGCAGTATTCAAATTCTTCGCGGCTGCGTCCGGACACAATTCGCAAAAAATCCCATACGGCCATCCCGCGCTATTCCGGTAAATATCGCGGGGAATACATGAAGCTGGCCCGTGCTGCGGCTCAGAAACATAACATCCCCGAAGATCTGTTTTTGCGCCTCGTGCAACAGGAAAGCGGATGGAACGCCAATGCCAAATCCCACAAAGGCGCATTGGGGCTGGCGCAGTTGATGCCTGCCACGGCGCGGAATCTGAAGGTCGATCCGCTGATCCCGCAGCAAAATCTTGAAGGGGGTGCGCGCTATTTGCGCATCCAGTATAATCGTTTCGGGTCATGGCGCCTGGCGCTGGCGGCCTATAACGCCGGTCCGCAGGCGGTTCTGAAATACGGCGGCATCCCGCCGTATCGCGAAACACGAAATTATGTGAAAAAAATTCTGGGCAGCGGCTAAGGAGTTCGTATATACTCAACCTAAGGGCCTCGTCTGCCACGCCCCTTTTGTGAGTATCTTTAAAAAGAGTATATGGTGGAGCTGACAAGGTCAGCCCGCGGTTTTTGCCTATGCAAAGATCATGGGATCGTCAAAGCGGATACCATCTCACGGAACGCTTGACGTTGGAAAAGAGGGGCGTGTAGGCCCCTCTTTTCCTCATTTTGGCCCCTGAAAAACAGCGCTATCGACCCTCTGGACCGCTATAGGCGCGTTCGACTTTGGCAACGCGCAACGTATAGAATTCATACCATCGGGTTTTGCCCAGCTTCTGCGCCAGCAAATGTTCCGAGACCTGTTTCCAGGCAATCAAGGCTGATTCGTCCTGCCAATAGCTGACAGTGATTCCCAACCCCTCTGCATCGCGAGTTGATTCGACGCCGATATATCCTTCTTGCTGCGTGGCAAGTTCCACCATCCGGTCGGCCATAGGCCCATAACCGTGCTCTTGCTCGGTGCGTTGGGCGGTAAAGATCACCGCGTAATAGGGCGGATCGGGCAGGGGGGCGAAGCGGCTCATAATTGGGGTCTCCAAAAGAAAAGGGGCCGTGCCTGGGCACGACCCGTTCAGCAAAAGGTTTTGCCGTGGGTTACTCTGCGGCCATCTGGATCACCGGTTCCATAGTCTCAAAGTCTTCGGCATTCAGATGGCATTTGATCTGATGTCCATTGGCAAGGGTTTGCACCGGTGGCACATCCTTTTCGCACAGCCCTCCCGCGACCTTTGATTTCCAGCCACAGCGGGTCTGGAAGGGACAACCGGACGGCGGGTTCATCGCCGAGGGAATGTCCCCATCCAGCACGATATGGCGCTTTTTCACCGAGGTATCGGCAATCGGCACCGCCGACAAAAGCGCTTCGGTATAGGGGTGATAGGGCGGGGCAAAGACCTGATCCGTGGTGCCGATTTCTACGACATGGCCCAGATACATCACCATCACACGATCCGACAAATAGCGCACGATCGACAAATCATGGCTGATGAACAGCAGCGTGGTTTTATTCTGACGCTGAATTTCCATCAACAGATCGGTCACCGCCGCCTGCACCGAGACATCCAGCGCCGACACCGGCTCATCCGCCACCACGATCTGCGCATCGCCCGCAAAGGCACGGGCAATCCCAACGCGCTGTTTCTGACCGCCCGAAAGCTGCCGTGGCATGCGTTCGGCAAAAGCCCGTGGTAATTTAACCAGATCCAGCAGTTCCAACATGCGCTGATGGCGGTCCTGCTCGTTTTTCCCAACTTTAAAGATTTCCAGCGCCCGTATGATTTGGCTGCCCACCGTCATCGACGGGTTCAGCGTATCAAAGGGGTTCTGAAAGACCATTTGAACCGTCGAAACCGTCTCGGTCTCCCGCTCCTCGATGGGGATGTTCTGAATGGCAGATCCTTTTAGCGAAATATGCCCGTCTGTGGCCGTTTCCAGCCCCATCAGGACCTTGGCAAAGGTGGATTTCCCACAACCGGATTCCCCAACGATGGCAAGGGTTTCGGATTGCCGGGCCTCAAAGCTGATGGTTTCGTTGGCTTTGACGACTTTCTTCTCGGCACTGGAAAAGAGCGCCGAATTTGACACCTCGTAGTATTTCTTCAGATCTTCAATCTTGAGAACGACCTCGCCTGGCTCGCCTTTTTCGGTCTGCGCTCCGACTTGCACCGGCGCGTTCCAGTCGATGTCATCGATCCGTCGACAGCGGCTGCCGTGGCGATCATTGCCGGCGATTTTGACCATCTTCAGATCACCGGTATTGCACAGCCCATCCTGAAAATAGTCACAACGCGGGCCAAAATTACAACCGTCCGGGCGCTCGTGGGGTAGAGGGAAGTTCCCGGGAATGGCCACCAGCGGGCGGCTGTTTTTATCGGCACCGGGCAACGGGATCGACCGGAACAGCGCCTGCGTATAAGGGTGCTGCATCTTGTCGAACACATCTTCGATCGAGCCGGTTTCAACCGCCTCACCGGAATACATCACGCAAAGCCGGTCACAGGTTTCAAGCACCAGACCCAGATTGTGGCTGATGAACAACATCGAGGTGCCGTATTTTTTGCCCAGATCCTTGACCAGATCGACCACGGCAGCCTCAACCGTTACATCAAGCGCCGTAGTCGGCTCATCCAGAATAAGCAGTGACGGTTTTGTCATCAGCGCCATGGCGATCACAATCCGCTGTTGCTGCCCCCCCGAAAGCTGATGCGGGTAGCTGTCCAGCATGCGCTTGGGGTCGGGCAGACGCACATCGGTCACAACCTCCAGCGCCCGCTTATAGGCCTCTTCCTTATTGACCCCCTCGTGGATCATCGGCACTTCCATCAACTGCAAACCGATTTTCATCGCCGGATTAAGACTGGCCATCGGTTCCTGATAGATCATCGCTATCTCAGAGCCACGGATTTCGCGCAATTCGGCCTGACTCATCTTATTCAGGTCGCGCCCTTTGAATTTGATCGTGCCGCCGACGATTTTGCCGTTCACGCCCAAATCCTGCATGACGCCAAGAGCAACCGTCGACTTGCCACAGCCGGATTCCCCGACAAGCCCCATGGCCTCGCCCGGTTGAACCACGCATGAAAAATCCATCACCGCTGGTATTTCGCGCAGCCGTGTAAAGAAGGAAATCGACAGGTTCTCGATCTCGAGGATCGGTCCGTCATAGTCCCATTTCGCCATTTTATCTCTCCCTGATGCGGGGGTATTTGCAAACGGCTTCCCCGTTCACTTTACCGAAATATCCCGGGGGCGCGGGGGCTGGCCCCCGCATCCCACCTTTGATGTTTAATCCTTCAGACTTTCTTCACGCAGCCCGTCCGCCAAAAGGTTGAGCCCAAGAACAAGGCTCATCAAGGCAAAGGCTGGCGCAAGGGCCGGATGCGGATAGATCGACAGCAAGCGCCGTCCCGCATTAATTGTGGTGCCCCAATCGGGGCTTTCCGGTGCCAGCCCAAGACCAAAGAAACCCAGCGTGCCCAACAGGATCGTGGTGTAACCAATGCGCAGACAGAAATCGACGATCAGCGGACCCCGGGCATTGGGCAGGATTTCCCACAGCATGATATACCACGGGCCTTCGCCACGGGTTTGGGCGGCTGCGACATAATCGCGGGTCTGGATGTCCATCGCGAGGCCTCGAACGATCCGGAACACAGTCGGCGAGTTCACGAAGACCACCGACACAAAGACGATCAGAATATTGGGTTGCATGGTAATGATCCCCAGTGGATCGGCGTTCCATGCCGTGCCCAGATAAATCCAGCCCCCGACCACCAGCGTGATCGCGATGTACAGGTTGCGTTTCTTCGGAAGGGTAAAGAAGCGCGACTGAAACAGGATCAGCAAAAAGACGATGGGAAACAGGAACAGAACCGCCGCCATATACTTGGGCAGGCCCGTTGCCACGATTTCCGGCGTCACCAGCAGATAGAACAGCAGGATCACCGGGAAGGCGAGGATCAGGTTGGCAAGGAAGGACAGGATCGTGTCCAGTTTTCCGCCAAAATACCCCGCCGGCAGGCCCAGCGTGATACCAACCATAAAGGCAAACAGCGTTGCAAAGGGGGCGATCTGCACCACGATGCGGCTGCCTGCGACCATGCGGCTAAAGACATCCCGTGCAAGGTTATCCCCGCCCAACAGATAGTAGGCATAGCCTGCTGTGCCGTCCGGCACTGGCGTGCCTGGGGCTTTGTTTTTCAGGCCTGAAACCTGAAACAGCGGATCATGGGTGACGATCATATCCGCAAAGAGCGCGGTAAAGACCCAAAACATCACCAACGCAAAGCCGATCATGCCAATGGGGCTGTCAAACAGTTTGCCGTATAGTCCAAGTTTGCGTTTGTAGAATATGGAGACTGCAAAAAGCAGCACCAGCGAGATCCAGACAGGTGTGAACTGGATGAAGATTTGGCCAAATATCTGGCCCCAGGATAGCGGTTCCATCTCAGTCCCCTTATGAAATGCGGATGCGTGGGTTCAGGTAGACATAGCCGATGTCGGAAATCAGCTGGGTTACCAGAACAACGAAAACGGCGACCACAGAACAGCCGAGCAGCAAATCAATATCATTGTTGCCCGCCGCCTGTACCAGCGTCCAGCCGAAGCCCTTGTAGTTAAACAGGGTTTCGACGATCACAACGCCGTTCAGCAGCCAGGGGAATTGCAGCATGATGACCGTAAACGGCGCAATCAACGCATTACGCAGCGCGTGTTTCATCACGATGTTCGGAAAGCTTACGCCCTTCAGGCGGGCGGTCCGGATATATTGCGCTGTCATGACCTCGGTCATTGAGGCCCGTGTCATCCGCGCGATATAGCCGATCCCATAAAGTGAAATGGTCAGCACCGGCAGAAAGAAATTCTCGAATGTCGCATTATCCATCGCCGCGGTGGCGGTGCCTTTGAACCATTTCAACCCGAAGGCGGAAGAAGCAAAAACTGCGATGAAAATAACGCCGGACACATATTCCGGTGTTGCCGTGGAGGCGATGGAAAACGTCGAGAGCGTTCGGTCCAGCTTTGACCCCTCTCGCATCCCCGATAACACCCCGATAATCAGGGCCGATGGCACCATCAGCAGCATCACAAAGAACATCAATTTACCGGTGAGCGCCAGACGTGTACCGATGATCGTACCAACATTCTCTTTGAAAACCGTCGATTGCCCCCAATAGCCCTGCAGTACACCACAAAGCGCGCTGTCGGGGCGTTCGGCGGTGATACAGCGTCCGGTGGCGACTCCTTCGGCATCAACATAAGTCCAGCCGGGTACAACCCCGAGCCATTCGCCAAATCGAACAACGGTTGGACGGCTATATCCGTTTTTATCCAGCCAGGAGGTGACCTCTTCGTCGGTCATACGTTGGCTGCCTTGGAACTTGGCTACTTTTTCGAGGTTGGGTTGCAGGTTCGTTAAAAAGAAAACGATGAACGTCAACGCAAGGGACGTAAGCAACATGACCCCGACACGGCGCAAAATAAAGCGTGTCATGAATATTCCTGTGTCTCGCGCGGCTCGGATGCAGAAAGGCGCGATGTCATGGGGGGAATCAAATTGGCCGCCCGGAGATACCGGACGGCCACATCAATATTGCGGATCAGGCGGAGAGACCCATGAACTGATACCGAATTTCAAACTGCGGATGCATTTCCGCACCCACAACGCCTGCTTTGTAGTGGCGGAACAGGGCGCGCCAATACGGTTGGATGATCACACCTTCATCGCGCATGATCGTCTGGATTTTCAGCATAACCTCGCGGCGCGCGTCGGCATCCGCAATAGAGTTTGCCTCATCCAGCAGAGCGTCGAACTCGGCATTGTTAAAGCCGGTTTCATTCCACGGCACGCCGGATTTATAGGCCAGTGTCAGCACCTGCACACCCAAAGGACGCTGGTTCCATTCGGTCGAGGAGAAGGGGAACTTGGCCCAGTCATTCCAGAAGGTAGAGCCTGGCAGAACCGTGCGCTCGACTTGCATACCAGCGTCGCGCAACTGTGCGGCAACTGCATCACAGGTGTCTTTGTTGAACTGATCGTCCAGCGATGTGATTTCATGGACGTAATCGGCCATGCCGGCCTCTTCCATCATCATCATCGCTTTGGCTGGATCATGCTCAACCGGTGGCATTTCGGCATATTCAGGATGGATCGGGGCAACATGGTGGTTTTCGGCCACGATGCCTTGGTTGTTATACCCGAGTTCCAGAATAACCGCATTGTTTACAGCCAGTTGCAGGGCTTTGCGCACGTTCGCATCCGCATAGGGGGCCTTGCCGTCGACTTCTGTTTGCTGGTTGGTCCGGATTACAACGGTTGCCGCTGTCGGAACGGTGGATTCTTCAAGCCCGAGACCAGTGAGGATTTCAACAAACTCGCCAGTTGTCTGATAAAGCATGTCAACTTCTTCGGCTTCGATCGCTGCCATATGGGCCGCAGGGTCGGTGCCAAAGTCGATGAATTCAATGCGGTCCAGATAGGCGCCGTTGCCTTCGTTCCACCATGTATGATCAGGATTGCGCACGCTGACGGATTTTACACCAACTTCGTGGGTTTCAGGCAGGTAAGGACCGGTACCGATGGGATCACCAATCGGGTCATCATATTGTGCCTTGGGGCTGGCAATCGCGGCTGGATAGTCCGCCATGCCTGCAATCAGTGTGATGTCAGGGGCCTGTAGAACCAGTTTTACGGTATTGGCATCAATCGCCATGACCGCGCCGTCGCGCATCTTACCGGTATCGCTGTCTACAAGCGAAGCAAAACGGGTCGCCATAGAGTTACCGTCAACCGTGCTGTCGCACCATTTTTCGATGTTATAAACAATATCCTCGGCAACAAAATCATCGCCGTTGTTCCATTTGACGCCCTTACGCAGGTTTAGCGTGTATTCGGTGGCGTCATCGTTTACATCCCAGCTTTCCATCAGCACCGGCGTAAAAGTGCCGTCTGCTTCATAGTGCACCAGATATTCCAGCCAGCCACGGGTGATGTTCCCGATCTGGGACCAGTCATAGAGACGGGGCTCTTTCATGCCGCGCACTTCCATCTGGATGCGCAATGTCCCACCCTGAGAAGCCATGGCCTTGGCTTTTCCGGGGGCGACCAGACCGATGGCAGCATAAGCCGCCGCTGCCGATACGCCTAAAGCCGAAGAGCGGGACAGAAATTCGCGGCGGCTTAGTTTGCCGGCCTTGAATTCTTCCGCGTACATCTTGGCTACCGGGTGCAGCGGACGGGTATTTTCTCGAGTCATTCTATTCTCCCTGTGACGCGTATTTATGCGCTTTTATGGTGGTTCTTATCTCTTCACGCCGCAGAATCTGCGCGTGTGCGAAATAAATGAAACCCTTCCATCATACATTCGGCAACAGAATTGCACTGGGGTCAATGCGCACAATCGCCTTTTCATGTCACAAAAGCGACATTCGAAGATTTCAAATACGACATTTTGAGCGCAAATGCCCATCCGGCGGCCTAAAAACGACGTCCATCTGTTAAACTGCTAGGCCAAAATTATTTTGACTGATTTCGAAAAGAAGAGGGGGTTCGGCCCGTATGGTGCTGAAATGCCCGCGTAAAATAGGCCGCAGAGGCGAATCCCAGATCCTGAGCCACCTCTTTGATTGGGGTGTCGGTTTCTTCGAGCAGGCGGCGGGCTTCAAACAGCACGCGATCCGTCAGGATCGAAGAGGCCGGACGCCCGCAGGCTTTTTTGCAGACCCGCGACAGATGGGTCGGGGTTACCCCCAACTGATCGGCATATTCGGCGACGGATTTATTGCTCCGGTATTCGGCTTCGACCAGTTCGGTGTAACGTTGCAGCAGCCGCTGGCCTGCGTCCGGTGCTGTGGAATCGACCTCATGCAGCAAAATCTGACGCTTTAGCCAGACCGTCAATAGACCGGCATGATGGTGGGCGGCGCGGATGCGTTCTGGCCGGTTCCCTTCAAGCTCCCGATGCAACGAATCCAGCAATGCGTTTAACTCCGCCTGCGGCATTGCTTCGCGGATGCGCAAATGCGCAGGGGATTGGGGCAGGGGCAGGCTGGCTTCTTTCGGGATGAATACCGCAGAGCCGTAGACAAGGTTGGATACTTCAAACCCGTGCATGGTGCCCGCAGGAATAAAGATCGCATTATGCGCCCCATACCCCCGCGTAGTGCCGGCCACAGTAATCCGCCCCTGTCCTTTGGTAAACCACAACAGCAGGTCTTTGGAATAGCTGCGCATGGCCTCCACACGCCACCGGCCCCCCTGCGCAAGGCGCGGGATCGGGGTGATTCTAATTTCGGGAATCCTGTGGGTCAGTAAATCCATGTGGGTTCCATTCGGCAGCCAGACAATAAGGGCGCAGCCTACAATCTTATCCACAGGCAGCGTTAGGAAAAAAATGTCCCCCACGCTGAAAAAGCAGAATATTGTGTGAATTCTGCATGTTTGCGCCTGTTGTTACGGCAAATTATAGGCTGAGTACTGCTTCATTTTTGATCGAAACCAGGTGCGTTGCCGTTTGGCATATTGCCGAGAGGCCAGTTTGGCCGCTGCAATGGCGTCGCTCAGGCTGATTTCGCCGCGCAAATTGGCGATCAATTCCGGTGCGCCGATGGCCTGAGAAGATTGCCGTGCCGGGTCCCAATCCGGCAGCATCTTTTGCGCCTCTTCCAAGGCCCCGCTTTGCATCATCAGATCAAAGCGCAGATCGATCCGGGTGTTGAGCCAGTCTTTGTCGGCATTCATCACGATGCCGTAGCAATCAGCAAAGGGTAAAAGCGGCGGCGGCGTGCTGTCCTGCCATTCTGCCAGACCTTTGCCCGTGGTGTGTTGTACCTCCCAGGCCCGTTGCACCCGCATCGGGTTCAACGGATCAACGCGTCGGGCGGTCTCGGCGTCAAGCTCTGACAGCATGCCCTGATGGCCTTCGTTGAGCCGACGCTGGTCCGCCGCCGCGCGTATGGCGGCTGGGGTGGCCGGTATATCTGCCAATCCCTGCGTGAGGGCCTGAAAGTAAAGCCCTGTGCCGCCAACAATAATCGGGCGTTGATCGGTGGTTTCCAAGAGCTGCGCCACATCGCGCAACCAATGCCCGACGGAATAGGGTTGATCATAGGGCACATGCCCATAAAGCGCATGGGGATTTCGGGAAAGATCGGCCTCATCGGGGCGAGCGGTCAGGATTCGCCAGCCGTCAAACACCTGAAGCGCATCGGCGTTGACAATAATCCCACCCCGCTGTTCCGCAATTCGAAGGGCCAGCGCCGATTTCCCCGAGGCCGTCGGCCCCGCGATCAGAACCGGTTGATCCGCTGAAATTTCCGTAATAGCCGTCAATGTTGTCTCTTTTCCTTGGCGCCACATGGGGTTGGCGCAGATGTTTTGCCAAAACTGGCCCAATCCATGCCATTGCATGATGTTCGACGTTGAATCCGCCCGCGTTTTCCGACATTTTGCGGCTAACGCAATCTTGTATTCGGTGGACCATACCCATGAGCGACGCAACCTCCAAGACACCCGCGACGACCTTTAAGAGGGTGATGCTGAAAATCTCCGGAGAGGCGCTGATGGGAGATCAGGGATTTGGCCTGCATCCCCCCACCGTTGAACGGATCGCGCGCGAAGTGAAAATCGTCCATGATCTCGGGGTTGAGATTTGCATGGTCATCGGGGGCGGTAACATCTTTCGCGGGCTTCAGGGCTCTGCACAGGGGATGGAGCGGACCACCGCCGATTATATGGGCATGCTGGCGACAGTAATGAATGCTTTGGCGATGCAAAGCGCTCTGGAAGGGCTGGGGGTGTTTACCCGCGTGATCTCGGCGATCCCGATGGATCAGGTCTGTGAACCCTACATCCGCCGCCGTGCCGTGCGCCACCTTGAAAAGAAACGGGTTTGCATCTTTGCCGCCGGTACAGGCAACCCGTATTTCACCACCGATACCGCCGCAACTTTGCGGGCCAATGAAATGCATTGTCAGGCGATCCTGAAAGGCACCAAGGTTGACGGGGTGTATGATAAAGATCCGGTCAAATTCGCCGATGCGGTACGCTACGAAAATGTCAGCTACGATGATGTTTTGCAGAAACGTCTGGGGGTCATGGATGCCTCTGCGATTGCGCTGGCGCGGGACAATAATCTGCCCATTATCGTCTTTAGTCTTGATGAACCGGGTGGTTTCAAGGGGATTCTGGCGGGGGAAGGAACCTATACAAAGGTTCACGCTTGACCTAATACTCCGAGTGACAGGCAATGCGCCAAAGACAAAAAGAAGAGTGAATACCAATGTCTGACGAAGAACTCGAAATCGATCTTGATGATCTGGAACGCCGCATGGATGGGGCCATGGGGTCTCTGAAAACCGAATTTGCCTCGCTGCGGACGGGGCGGGCCTCGGGCTCGATGCTTGATCCGATCATGGTGGATGCTTACGGACAAAACACGCCGATCAATCAGGTTGGCACGGTGAATGTGCCCGAACCCCGCATGGTGACGATCAATGTTTGGGATAAGGGGCTTGTCGGTAAGGTTGAAAAGGCCATCCGCAATAGCGGCCTTGGCATCAATCCTCAGTTGAACGGCACCATCATCATGTTGCCCATCCCCGAGCTGAACGAAGAACGCCGCCGTGATTTGACACGGGTCGCCGCCCAATATGCCGAGCACGCCCGTGTGGCGGTGCGCAATGTGCGACGCGACGGGATGGATCAGTTGAAAAAAGCCAAAGCGGCGGGCATGGGCGAAGATGATCACAAAATCTGGTCCGACGAAGTTCAATCCTTGACCGATAAGGCCATTGCCGCCGTCGATGCAGCGCTTGAAAACAAACAAGAAGAGATCATGCAGGTTTAAGCCTGTGTGATCCAAAAAGGGGCCAATTGGTGAGTTCAGCCACTTCAGAAAGACCATCCGCGCGCCACGTGGCGATTATTATGGACGGGAATGGTCGCTGGGCGACACAGCGGGGCAAGCCCCGTTTGTTTGGGCACCACGCCGGCGCAAAGCGCGTGCGCGAAATCGTTGAAGCCTGCCCAAATTACGGTGTTAAGTATCTGACGATCTTCGGGTTTTCGACCGAAAACTGGAAACGCACCCAAACCGAGGTCGCGGGGCTTATGTCTTTGTTCCGGATGTATATCCGCAAAGAGGCCCGCGAACTGAAACGCCAAGGTGTGCGGGTCCGGTTCATCGGGGACCGCATCAAGCTGGACAAAAAACTGCAAGAACTGATGGACGAGCTTGAGGTCATGACCGAAGGCAACGACAAAACCCATCTGACGATTGCGCTCAATTATGGTGGCCGTGATGAGGTTGCCCGCGCCACCAAACGGCTGGCGCAGGATGTTGCGGACGGTAAGCTTTCGCCAGATGATGTGGGTGAAGAAACCCTGCCAAAGTATTTGGATACTTATGTTTTGCCCGATCCGGATCTGGTGATCCGCACCAGTGGCGAAGCCCGCATCTCGAACTTTTTGCTCTGGCAATCGGCCTATGCGGAGTATGAATTTATCGAAACGCTATGGCCTGATTTTTCCGAAGCTGTCTTTGCCGATGTTCTGGCAGGCTATGGCGGGCGGGATCGGCGATATGGTGGCGTGAAACCATGAAGAGTGACAGCCGCCGATGGGATGACCTACGCATTCGGGTGATCTCTGCCCTGATGATGTTATTCGTGGGCGGGTTGGAGCTTTGGCTCGGCGGGCAGACGTTTTTTGCGCTGTGCATGGTGATTGGCGGCGGCATGGTGTGGGAGCTGTCGCGGATGATCGCGCCGGATGACAGGAACCTTGCCCTCGGTCTGGCGTTTTTAGCTTTTCTGAGTTTACCCCATGCCGATCTTTTGCCGCGTACCTATGCTCCCGTCGTCTTTTTGCTGCCTGCGCTTGTCGGGGCGGTGTTTCTGCCGCGTGAAAAACTGCGATTTGCGGTGTTTTCTTTTGCCGTTGTCTGGGCGGTATTCGGGCTGACACAGCTGCGAGAAAACTATGGCTTGCTCTGGATGCTCTGGCTGTTTCTGGTGGTAATCGCCACCGATGTGGCGGGTTATTTTGCCGGCAAAACCTTTGGCGGCCCGAAGTTCTGGCCGGCCATTAGCCCCAATAAAACATGGTCCGGCACCGCCGGTGGCTGGATTGCGGCGTTTCTGGTCGGCACAGCCTTTGCGGTGTTCACATCGGCGAACGGTTGGTTGATCCTGCTGTCAGTATTGATGTCCCTTGCCAGCCAGATGGGTGATATTGCGGAAAGCGCCTTTAAGCGCCGCATGGGGGTGAAAGACAGTTCTGATCTGATCCCCGGACATGGCGGGCTGTTTGATCGCTTTGACGGTTTTCTGGGGGCGGTTTTATTCCTTTTCGTGACCGGATATTTCATTAACTTGCCGCAGGTTATCTATTAATGCGCCGGATTTCTATTTTCGGTAGCACCGGCTCGATTGGTCAAAGCACGATTGATTTAATCCGTCGCAATCAGGCGGATTATCAGGTAGTGGCGTTGACCGGTGGGCAGAACATTGCCCTTTTGGCCAAGGATGCCCGCGAGTTGCAGGCAGAGGTTGCCGTTACTGCCGATCCGGCCCGCTTGGAGGAGCTGCGCGGCGCCCTTGCCGGTAGCGGGATAGAAGCGGCCGCCGGTGCTGTAGCCCTGACAGAGGCAGCCAGCCGCCCTGCAGATTGGGTAATGTCCTCTATTGTCGGGGCCGCCGGGCTTGAACCCGGTCTAAAGGCGCTAGAACAGGGGGCAATGTTGGCCTTGGCCAATAAGGAAAGCCTTGTTTGTGCCGGACCTCTGCTGATGGAAACTGCCCGTCAGAACCAAACCAAAGTTCTGCCGGTTGATTCAGAACATTCCGCCGTCTTTCAGGCGCTTCAGGGCGAGGATATCAAGGCGGTTGAACGGGTGATCATCACCGCCTCCGGCGGCGCTTTTCGTGATTGGCCGATGGAGAAACTGGCAGCCGCCACGGTGGCAGAGGCATCCTCGCATCCCAATTGGGATATGGGGCAGCGCATTACCATCGATTCCGCCTCTATGTTCAACAAGGCGCTGGAACTTATTGAAACCAAAGAATACTTTGGCGTTCATCCAGATCAGATCGAAGTCATCGTGCATCCGGAATCTTTGGTTCATGCTATCGTCGGCTTTTGTGATGGCGGCCTGATGGCCCATGTTGGGCCCGCAGATATGCGCCACGCCATTGGATATGCGCTTAACTGGCCCAACCGCGCCGCCGTGCCGGTCGAGCGTCTGGATTTCGCCCGTATCGGCCAGCTGAATTTCCGCCATCCCGATCCGGCCCGCTATCCGGCGCTGGCTTTGGCGGATCGGGTGATGCGGGAAGGGGGCCTTGCGGGATGCGTTTTTAATGCCGCCAAAGAGATCGCGTTGGATGCCTTCATCGCCCAACGTATCGGCTTTTTGCAAATGGCCCAGGTGGTTGAACAGGTTTTGGACCAGATAATGGCGTCTCAAGACCTTGGAAATGCCGTGATCAGCCTTGATAACGTGCGTGAAACTGACCATCTGGCACGGAACGTGGCTGCGCGCTGCATCGATGCTTTAACTGATTAAGGAACGATCTTGGATATTCTTGGCCTGATTCCGTCTTTCGGAAACGTGTTGTTTACGCTTGTCGCCTTTATCGTGGCACTGTCGATCATTGTCGCCATTCATGAATATGGCCACTATATCGTTGGCCGCTGGAGCGGCATCCACGCCGAAGTTTTCTCGATTGGTTTCGGGCCGATCCTGTGGTCGCGCCATGATAAACACGGCACCCGCTGGCAGATCGCCGCCGTCCCACTTGGCGGGTTTGTGAAATTTCTCGGGGATGCCAATGCTGCCTCGGGGAAAGACGAAGCCGCGCTTCAGGCCGCACAGGAAGATGACAGCGCGTTGCGCCGTACCATGCATGGTGCGCCCTTGTGGGCGCGGGCGGCTACGGTTGCCGCAGGACCGTTGTTCAACTTTGCCCTGTCCATTCTGGTGTTCGGCGCCTTGGCAATCTGGCAGGGGCAAATCCGCGAACCCCTGACCGTTGAAACCATGTTGCCCCATCCCGCAGGCATCGCGGCGTTGGAACAGGGGGATGAAATTCTGGCCATCCAAGGGCAACCCGTTACCACGCTGGATGAGTTCCGCGCCACGATGGATGAACTGCCGATCACCGATAGCGTGTCTTATGAGGTCGCTCGGGGGGGCAGCACCCTGTCGATTGATGGGCCCTATCCTTATCCGGCCCATGTGCTGACCGTGCAACCCGGTTCTGCCGCCAAAGAAGCCGGTTTGACTGAGGGGGACGTAATCCTGTCGGTGGACGGAGCAACCGTGGCGGGGTTCGAAGATCTGCGCGACATCGTCGGGGAGTCGGATGGCAAAACCCTGAATATGGATGTCTGGCGCAACGGCGAGGTCATCAAAGCCTCTATGACACCGAAACGGGTGGATTTGCCCAAGGCAGAAGGCGGCTTTGAAACACGCTGGCTGATCGGCATCACCGGCGGGCTGATCTTTGATCCGCAGCGCGCGCCGCTCGGGCCGGTTGAAGCGGCGGAATATGGTGTGAAACAGACGATGTTTATCATCCGCTCTTCTTTGTCGGGGCTTTATCACGTGATCACCGGCGCGATCAGCACCTGTAATCTGAGTGGCCCGATTGGCATTGCCGAAACTTCCGGGGCGGCGGCCAGTCAGGGATTAAACTCCTTCATCTTCTTTATTGCAGTGTTGTCGACGGCGGTGGGCTTGCTGAACCTGTTCCCCATTCCGGTGCTTGATGGCGGGCATTTGGTCTTTTTCGCCTATGAGGCAGTCAGCGGGCGTCCGCCCAGCGACAAAGCGCTGCGCGTTCTGATGACCGTGGGGCTGACGCTAATGCTGGGGATGATGCTGTTTGCGCTTTCTAACGACCTGTTCTGCCCATAGCCCCAATTCTGCCTAATTGCAGCCACATTCGCCGTCTAATTTCCTCTGCAGGATTTAAGCTGTGGAGGCTAAAATGAACGCAGTACACAACGGCTACAAAGGGCTGGCGCTGGTTTTCAACTTAAATTGGGAACGGCTTTTGTATGTCGCCATGATCTTGGTCGCGCTTTATGCGGGTGCCTATATTGGTGCTTTGGCCTTCCCGCTTTAATCTTCCCTCTGACGCTATATCTGGGGGTTTCCCCGATTTGACCCCCTGTGTTTATGTGACACGGGGGTTTTTTCGTCTTTTGACAAGCTGCCTCTGAGAAGGTACTCAGAGCGTGATAAGCAACAAGGCGACGGATTAGTTTTGATGGGCAGTTTTATGACCAAGGGACCCTTGCGCCCTTTGATGAATATTCAATATTCGCTACGTATTGTTTTTGTTGTATTTTCAGTTGTTTGCGGGGCGGGCCTTTCGGCAGCTTCGGCGCAGACCTTTCAATTCAGCACGATTCAGGTGGAAGGCAACAACCGGATCGAGACCGCAACAATTCAGGATTACGCGGGAATCAATGCCGGCCAACCGGTCAGTGCGGCTGAATTAAACGATGCTTACCAGCAGATTATTTCTTCCGGTTTGTTTGAAACCGTCACTTTGGAGCCCCGGGGCAATACGCTGTTCATCGGCGTCGAAGAATTTCCGACAATCAATCAGGTAAGCCTTGAGGGCAATAAGCGACTGAAGGACGAAGACCTGCTGACGGTTGTGACCTCGCAATCGCGCCGGGTGTTCAACCCGACCACCGCAGAAGCCGACGCCCAGGCCATCACCGAAGCCTATAATGTGTCAGGCCGTAGCGCCGCCTCCGTAACCCCGAAAATCATTCGCCGCCGCGATAACCGCGTTGATTTGGTGTTTGAAATCGCCGAAGGCGAGGTGGCAGAGGTCGAACAGCTGAGCTTTGTCGGGAACCGCGCCTATTCCGATAGACGCCTGCGTCGTGTTCTGGAAACAAAACAGGCGGGTATTTTCCGCCGCTTTATCCGCAGCGACACCTTTGTTGCCGACCGGATCGAATTTGACAAACAGGTGTTGACCGATTTCTATCAGGCCCGCGGGTTTGTCGATTTTGAAGTGTTGAATGTCACATCAGAGGTCGCCCGCGAACGGGACGGCTATTTCCTGACCTTCAACATCCGCGAAGGTCAGAGTTTTGATGTGGGGGAGGTGACAGTCGTTTCCGATCTGCCCCAGATTGATCCCGACGAATTCTTTAAGGAAAACACGCTAAAGACCGGCCAAACCTATTCGCCGTTGCGGGTTGATAATACGATCCGCCGGTTGGAAAACCTTGCGCTGAACAAAGGCCTGAATTTCATTCGTATTGAGCCGCGCATCAATCGAAATGACCGCAACCAGACGCTGGATGTCGAGCTTGCCGTTGTCGAAGGACCACGGATTTTTGTCGAACGTATCGACATTGAGGGCAACACAACCACGCTTGACCGTGTCATTCGCCACCAGTTCAGAACCGTCGAAGGCGATCCGTTCAACCCGCGCGAAATCCGAGAGTCTGCCGAACGTATCCGGGCACTTGGCTTCTTTGAAGATGCCGAAGTGAACACCCGCGAGGGGTCTGCACCGGACCGCGTTATTGTGGATGTCGATGTGGTCGAACAGCCCACGGGTTCTTTGTCCTTCGGGGCCAGCTACGGGGTGAGCGCCGGTGTCGGTCTGACGATCGGCTTTAGTGAATCCAATTTCTTGGGTCGTGGGCAACTTCTGTCGGCGCAAATCAGTTCGGGCACCGATACAACGTCTTCCAGTCTGGTTTTTCGGGAACCGGCCCTGTTTGGGCGCGACCTGAGCTTGGGCGTGCGACTCTTTTACGAAGAATCCAACTACGACAATGCGTTCTACGACACCACATCGGTGGGGATCGTGCCCAGCATCGGCTTCCCGGTAAGCGAGAACGGTCGTTTGAGCTTGCGTTATACCCTGTCTAACGATGACATCAGCAATCTGGATCTGAGTTCCTCCAAAGCTCTGCTGAGCGAGCTGGGCGAGATTACCCGCTCTGCCGTGGGCTACTCTTACAGCTATGATTCACGTCGCAAGGGTTTGAACCCTAATACCGGTTTCGTCTTTCGCTTTAATCAGGACATTGCCGGTTTCGGGGGCGACGCGCGTTACATCACAACAGAGGCCCTGACCGGTTTCGAAACCAAAGCCTTTAACGAAGAAGTCACATTCCGAGCCATTCTGGAAGGCGGATATGTCTATTCCCGTGATACTGGGTCACGGGCGACGGACCGTTTCTTCCTCGATAATATGCGTGGGTTTGAAATCAACGGCGTCGGGCCACGCGATCTGAATGCAGGAAACGAGGATGCGATGGGCGGCAACGCCTATGCCTTGGCGCGCCTTGAGGCTGATTTCCCCTTGGGGCTTCCCAATGAATACGGGCTGACAGGTGGTTTGTTCATGGATATCGGTTCGGTCTGGAGCTTGGATGATGTAAATGGCGGGCCGCAAATCGGTGCCTGTCCAGTGGCGGATTGTACCATTGATGACAGCCTGAACCTGCGTGCGGTGATCGGTTTTGCCCTGAACTGGGATTCAGCAATCGGGCCGCTTCGGTTTAACTTTACCAAAGCGCTGGTCAAAGAAGATTACGACCGAGATCAAAGCTTTGATCTGACCATTTCTACAACCTTCTAGGATGGGTATGGAGATCAAAGCTTGGCGATGCGGGCAGGCGGGGGCAGCGCGGCTTTGCCTGTCGCTTGCACTGGTTTTGACGCCCGTTACTGCCTTGACCCAAGAGGACACGGCCAGCCGACCGGGCTCTCCGATCCTGATCATTGATCAGGACACCATGTTTTCGAACTCCCTGTTCGGGCAGCGCATTCAACGCGAAGCAAATGAGGCCGGACAAGTCCTGAGCGATGAAAACCGTGTCATCCAGCGGGCGCTGGAGGCCGAAGAGATTGCCTTGACCGAAAAGCGCAAATCGATGACTCCCGAAGCCTTTAGCCCGTTGGCCGATGCTTTTGATGAAAAAGTTCAAGCCATCCGCCTTGCCCAAGACCAAAAATCCCGTGATATCGCGCGACAGGTAGAGGTGGGCCAGCAAGAATTCATGCAGCAGGCCTTGCCGGTGCTTTCGGCGATTGTGCGCGAACGGCAAGCACTTGCGATCCTAGAGGCCTCTTCGGTTTTCTTAAGCTCCGAAAGTATTGATATTACCCGCGACGCCATCCAGCGGATCGACGCCGAGGTCGGCGATGGACGCCCCGCCACAGAAGCCCCCGATCCCGAGACACCGGTCGCGGATTAGGGCTCTTGCGAAAGCTTGTGCCACTGACGCTGAGTTGCTACTCAGACTGAACATGTGCAGTTACGGCTGCGACTTAACTTACAGGATTTTTCATGACCGAACCGGTAACTTCTGCTGATCTGGGCCTTATTCAACGGATCATTCCGCATCGCTACCCCTTTCTTCTGGTGGATAAGCTGCGCGACATTCAGGAAAAATCGGCCGTTGGCATCAAAAATGTGACCTTCAATGAGCCGCATTTTCAGGGGCATTTTCCTGGTGCGCCGATCATGCCCGGTGTGACCATCATCGAATCCATGGCGCAGACTGCAGCGGTCATGGTCGGGGTGAACCTTGATCTGGCCGACAAGGAAATGCTGGTCTATTTCATGTCGATCGACGCCTGCAAATTCCGCCGTAAGGTTGTGCCCGGGGATGTGCTGGAACTGCATGTCGAGATCCTGAAAGAACGGCGTAAGATTTATAAATTCCGGGGCGAAGCGCGGGTAGATGGCGAATTGGCCGCAGAGGCCGAATTCACCGCAATGATGGATTTGCCTCAGGAGTAAGCGGCGTGGGAATTGATCCAACAGCACAGATCCACCCGTCGGCGGTGATCGACGACGGTGCGGTGATCGGCGCAGGCTGTATGGTTGGCCCGTTCTGCTGCGTCGGCGGCAAAGTGCGGCTCAGGCAGGGGGTGGAGCTTAAAAGCCATGTGGTGATTGCTGGTGATACGGAAATTGGCGATGAAACCATTGTCTTTCCTTTTGCCTGCCTTGGTGAAATTCCGCAGGATTTGAAATTCAAAGGCGAAGAAACCAAACTGATCGTCGGCAAGCGCAACCGTATTCGTGAAGGGGCCACCATGAGCACCGGCACCGAAGGCGGTGGCGGGATCACCCGTGTGGGCGATGATTGTCTTTTCATGACCGGCGCACATGTCGGCCATGATGCGCAGGTCGGTAATCGGCTTGTGATGGCCAATCAATCGGCATTGGCGGGGCATTGTGTCATTGAGGATGACGTGATCATCGGCGGATTGTCGGGCATTCACCAATGGGTGCGCGTCGGGCAAGGTGCGATTATCGGGGCGGTTACCATGGTGACCAATGACGTTATTCCATTTGGTCTTGTGCAGGGGCCGCGCGGCAAGCTTGACGGGTTGAATCTTGTCGGTTTGAAACGTCGCGGTGTGGATCGGGGCGATATTACCGCCCTGCGTGCTGCTTTTCAGATGCTGGCACAGGGAGAGGGCGCTTTTGCCGAACGCGCCCGCCGGCTTGGCGAGGAAAACAACAGCGAATATGTGCAAAAGATCGTTGATTTCATTCTTGGGGAAAGCGACCGTCATTTCCTGACTCCGGGATAAGCAGATGGGCGCGCACCGTCTTGCCATTTTATCAGGAAGCGGGGTTCTGCCGCGGCTTTTGCACGCCGCAAACCCGTCGGCTTTTGTGGTCACCTTTAAGGGGGTCACGGCTGATGTTTCCGGTCACGCGGCGTCTTTCGAAAAGATGGGTGCGCTGTTTGACACCCTGCGCAACGAAGGCGTCACGCAGGTGGTTTTTGCCGGATCGATGGCACGTCCAGCGCTCAATCCGATGCGGTTTGACAGCAAAATGCTGCGCCTTGCGCCGCGCTTGATGGCGGCGATGAAGCAGGGCGATGATGGCTTGCTCTCTACCGTGATCGAGATTTTCGAAGCCGAGGGCTTTGCTGTGATCGGGGCCCATCAGGCAGCGCCAGCTTTGACGGTGCGGGCCGGATTGATTGCAGGATCGCGGCCCAAGAAACCGGCGCTGGCGGATGCGGCGCGGGCCTTGGATATTCTCACCACGTTGGCGCCTCTGGATATCGGGCAGGGCTGTGTGGTCTCTGGCGGTTTGTGTCTTGGCATTGAAACCCTGCAGGGGACCGATGCGCTTTTGCGTTTTGTCGGTGAAACCCCCACCCATCTGCGGCGGGGCGGCGGTGGGGTCTTGTTCAAAGCGCCCAAAAGCGATCAGGAATTGCGTGTCGATATGCCTGCGATCGGCGTTGAAACTGTGCGCGCGGCCAATGCGGCGGGGCTGGATGGGATTGTTATCGCGGCGCAAAAGGTTCTGCTGCTGGACCGTCCGGCGATTGAAACAGCCGTTAACACCGCCGGAATGTTTCTTTTGGCGCAGGAGGTTGCATGAAAGTCTTCATACTGGCCGGAGAGCCTTCAGGCGATAAACTGGGCGGTGCCTTGATGGCAGGGCTCAAGCAATTGACGCCCTCGGTTTCTTTTGCCGGAATCGGCGGGGAAATGATGCAGCAACAGGGGTTGCAGTCGATGTTTCCGATGGCGGAATTGTCGGTTATGGGGCTGGTCGAAGTGCTGCCCAAATACCGGCATCTAAAACGCCGCATTGCGGAAACTGCTGCGGTGGTGCTGGCGCAGAAACCCGATGTGCTGATCACCATCGACTCCCCTGATTTTTCCCTGCGGGTGGCCAAGCTGGTCAAGGAAAAATCCAGCATTCGTACTGTACATTATGTTGCGCCGACGGTCTGGGCCTGGCGCGAAGGGCGGGCGGCAAAGATGGCCAAGGTCATTGATCATGTGCTGGCGCTTTTCCCTTTTGAGCCACCTTATATGGAAGCGGCGGGGATGGCGTGTGATTTTGTTGGTCATCCGGTGGTGGCGGAACCTCAGGCCAGTGCCGAAGATGCCGCCGCGTTCCGTGCAGAAATCGGCATTCTGGATAGGGCGCCCTTAATTCTTGCGCTGCCTGGTTCGCGGCGCGGAGAGGTTTCGCGGCTGACCGATACATTCGGGCAGGCATTGGTGCCGGTATTGGCCCAACGCCCCAATGCTCGTGTGGTCATTCCGGCGGCAGCCCCCGTCGCGGAACTGGTCAAAGCGCAGTGCCGGCACTGGCCGGGTGATCCTGTCGTGCTCGATCCCAATTCCCTGTCGCTGGAACAGGCATTGCAGCGCAAACGTGCGGCCTTTCGCGCCGCCGATGTGGCGCTGGCGGCCTCTGGTACGGTGTCGCTGGAACTGGCGGCGGCCAATACGCCGATGATCATCGCCTATGATATGAACTGGCTGTCGCGTCAGATCATTTCCCGCATGTTAAAGGTTGATACGGTGACGCTAGTTAATCTGGTTGCCGAAAGCCGCACCGTGCCGGAATTTCTCGGGGCCGACTGTGAGCCGGACAAGATTGCTGGCGGTATTCTGGATGTGATCGCTGATCCGTCAGCCCAGCAAGACGCCATGCAACTGACCATGGAGCGACTGGGCCAAGGGCAACAAGACCCCGGTCTGCGCGCAGCACAGGCGGTGCTGAACCGGCTTTAGACGCGGCTATTTCTTGATCGGCACGCCATAAAGCTCCAGCCGGTGCCCCTTAAGCCGATAGCCCAGTTTCTCGGCGATCTTTTCTTGCAGGGCTTCGATCTCTGGGTCGACAAATTCGATCACCTTACCGGAGTTCACATCGATCAGATGGTCGTGGTGGTCTCGGTCTGCCGTTTCATAGCGCGCGCGCCCATCGCCAAATTCATGTTTGGCAAGGATACCGGATTCCTCAAATAATTTGACCGTGCGATACACCGTGGCCAGAGAGATGCGCGGATCGACCCCAGAGGCACGCGCATAGAGTTCCTCGACATCCGGATGGTCCTGCGATTCTTCCAAGACACCGGCAATGGTGCGGCGTTGATCGGTCAGGCGCAGGCCAATGGCTTCGCAGCGTTGAAGAATGGTGGTGTCAGCCATGGGGCGCTCGTGTCTCTTGGTGTTTTACGTGTGTACGCCAAGCGCTGGCCAAGGGCTAGGGGGATTTGGGCAGGCGGGCGTGGCGGTCGGCAAAGTGACGGAAAATTCTGTCAGCTTGGGGGCGACAGCCGGACATCTGCCCAGACCGGTAAATGGTCCGAGGCCAAGGGGGCTTGGCCGGATTGCATGACTCCGGCGGTGATCAAATGCGCGGTGCTGTTCAGCGCGATGCGGTCGAGCTTGGCCACAGGGCGTGCGGCGTGAAAACTGCGGCCCGGCGCATGGACGTGATAATCTTTGTGCAGCGGGGTCATGCCGCCACTATTGGACCACTCATTGAAATCGCCCATGATCGCGGTCGGGGCCGGAGGCAGGGTTTCCAGCGCGTCAGCAATGACCTGAAGCTGCAACAGGCGATAGCGGCGCAACAGCCCCAGATGGGTGCCCACCACCCGCAACAGTCCATCTGGCGTTTCAATATCTGCCGCAATCGCGCCGCGTGGCTCTAGTCCGGGGATTTCAAGCCGATGGGTATTGAGAACCGTCAAACCATTGCGCACCAGAAGGCTGTTGCCATGCCAGCCAAGGCTGACGTCGCTTGTGGCAATCGTGATCGGGGTGAAATCGCTATAACTGATGATTGTATCCCGCGTCAGCGCCGCTGGGCGTGGACCAAGGCGCAGATCGACCTCTTGCAGGGCCACAACATCGGCCTTGAGGCTGTTGATAACCTCAATAATGCGGCCCGGCGCGCGTTGGCGGTCGGTGCCGAGGCATTTGCGAATATTGTAACTGGCAAGACGATAGGTGGACATGAAAGCGTTATTGCGCAGCTTGAGAAATTGAACCAGCCTTCATTGGTCAGGTGCCGCAAAAAGTTGCCTGCACCACCTCGTTCGGTGCGGGCGGTCGTTTCAGATCGGCGGCGTCGGGCTGATCTGCGTAGGGCTGTGCAAGCACCTGAACGAGCCGCTCAAACGGGAGGAAATCCCCCGCGACAGCGGAATCTATCGCCTGTTCAATGCGGTGGTTGCGCGGGATGAACGCCGGATTTTGCGCCACGATAACGGCGCGTGCAGCAGAAAGATCCGAACCAACGCGAATGCGCCAGTCTGCCTCCCATGCATCAAAGGCGGCCGGGTCAATAAACTGATCTCGTGCCGTGTCAGTGCCAAGGGCGCGGAAGCTATTGGTGAAATCAGCCTGTTGCTGGGCCATCAGCGTAAGCAGTCGCGCGATCAAGGCTTCATCGCCATCCATGGCGTCGCGCAACCCGATTTTTCGGCGGAACACTGTCAGCCATTCGGCTTTGAACTGATCGGCAAAGCCGTGCAGGACGTCGGTGGCTTCTTCGATTGCGCCGTCTTTGTCCTCGCCCATGATCGGGATCAGCGCGGTAGCAAACTGCGCAAGGTTCCAGACCATGATATCGGCTTGATTCTGATAGGCATAACGCCCGCCCCGATCAATCGAGGAGTAAACTGTCGCCGGGTGATAATTGTCCAGAAAAGCGCAGGGACCATAATCAATGGTCAGCCCGCCAACATGGGTATTGTCGGTGTTCATCACCCCGTGGATAAAGCCGACCCCCATCCATTGTGCCACCAGCTTGGCCTGCGCGCTGACCACGGCTTTCAGTAAATCCAGCGGTCCGCTGGCCTCGGGGTAGTGCCGACGGATGGTGAATTCCGACAGCTGGCGCAAAGAGGCGCCATCATTGCGGGCAGAGAAATATTGAAAGGTGCCCACTCGGATATGGGACTGGGCAACCCGCGTCAGCACCGCGCCGGGTTTGGGGCCACCATCGCGGTAGATCATCTCGCCGGTGCCGACAGCAGCCAAGGCGCGGGTGGTGGGAATACCCAAGGCAAACATGGCTTCGGATACGATATATTCGCGCAGCACCGGACCAAGCCACGCGCGCCCGTCGCCGTTGCGGCTAAAGGGGGTGGGGCCAGAACCCTTGAGCTGGATATCGTAATGCTGCCCATCTGTGCCGTTGACCTCTCCCAATAGCACCGCGCGCCCGTCGCCCAATTGCGGGGACCAGCCGCCGAACTGGTGGCCGGCATAGGCCTGCGCAATCGGCGTGGCGTTTTCAGGGATTTTATTGCCTGCCAGCACCGCAGTGCCTTCGGGTGTTTCCAACGCGTCAGGATCAAGGCCCAGTGTTATGGCCAGATCGTGATTAACCCTGATCGGCGTGGGCGCATTGACCGGTGTCGGGCGCTGGGGCGCATAAAACTGCTCGGGTAGGGCGGCGTATTGATTGTCGAATTCAAACCGGAGGGTCATGGCAAAACTCCTGTAGGGCAGGATAGATTTAGGCGCGCAGCGCAGATTTACAAATCAAAAGCTGCGCGTCATCAAATGAAAGGAATCGCGGGGCTGAAACCCGAGCCGCCCATAGAGACGTCGCGCGCTTTCGTTCTCGCTACTGACTTCCAGATGCAGTGCCATCAAACCGTTCTCGGCCAGTGCGGGCAGCAAGGTGCGCAGCACCTCTCCGCCAAGGCCTCGGCCACGCAGCCGTTCGCGGATGAAAAATTCATCAATGAAACCGTCTATGCCGCCCAATTCGACCGAATAGCCGAAACTGATGACGATATAACCAACAGGCGACGTGCGCGGCCCGATCAGATAAGCCACCCCATGGGGGGTGCCCTCCAGGAGCGGCTGCAGGGCAGCCCGTTCCTGTTCCTCGGTGCGTTCGATGCCCTCAAAGGCGTGATAGCGCATCACCAGCGACAGCAGTTTTTCGATATCGTCCGGTTTCGCCAGATGCAGCTTGGCACTCATGTCGCGGCCCTTGGGTTAAGTTTCCTCACCGCAACCATGGCCCATGCGCGCGTCGGATGCACTCTCAAAGCGCTTGGGTCAGCCGATTTCTGCTTGCCTTAAAACCGCGCCAACCGTGATGTCAAAAGCTCAAAAAAGCCTTCCGAGTCCAGATCCCCGATAAAGGTGGCGTTGGCGGCGCGGTCGGTGACGCCCCACCAGTCGGCGACCGTCATGCCAAGAGTCAGGTCTGATTTGGTTTCGATCTCAACGTTGATATGCCGCCCGGAGAAAAGCGCAGGCCTCAGAAGATAGGCAATCACTGTCGGATCATGCAGGGGCGCACCGGAGGAGCCGTATTTTGCCTTGTCAAACCGCTCAAAGAAGTCGGTCATCTCTGCAACGGCTATCCCGACGTCCGAACCGATGGCCCGAAACGCGTCATTGCGTGGCTTTGTAACCAGGGCTTTATGGGTGACATCCAGCGGCATCACCACAATTGGAACGCCGGATTTAAACACGATTTCAGCGGCTTCGGGGTCGACGTAAATGTTGAATTCAGCCGCGGGAGTGATGTTTCCCACCTCAAAATAAGCGCCACCCATCAGCACGATTTCCTCAACCTTCTCTATGATATCGGGGGCTTTTTCAAAGGCTGTGGCAATGTTGGTGAGCGGGCCGAGCGGGCAAAGAGTGATTGATTTTGCTGGCTCGGCGCGCAGGGTTTCGATGATGAAATCCACGCCATGCTGCGGCTGAAGCGCCATTGTGGGGTCGTCCCAATCCGGCCCGTCCAAACCGGTTTTACCATGCACATGTTCCGCCGTCACAAGGGGACGTTTAAGTGGCGCGTCACATCCGGCAAAGACTTTGGTGTTCGGCTTGCCTGCCAATTCACAAATGATGCGCGCGTTCTTTTCGGTCAGGGCAAGGGGAACATTGCCGGCCACGGCTGTTATGCCAAGCACATCAAGCTCTTGCGGGCTGGCCAGCGCCAAAAGAATAGCAACGGCATCGTCCTGACCCGGATCGGTATCGATGATGATTTTACGCGGCATTAAGGGCTCCTGCATCGGGGGGGTGTTGTAAAGAAAAACCTGCCTGAGGGCCCAGAAATTGTCCAGATGGTAAAAGAAAAAACGCCGCCTCATTTAGTCAGAGACGGCGTTTGATTGAAGGATGATGACAGTGTGGGTTAGCCGTCGAAATCGACCTGTTCTGTCAGTTTCAGCGCATCGCCGCGCAGTTTTGCCAGCTCCATCAGGTTCACGGGGTCCGGTGTAAACGTGCCCCAGTTTTTAACCAGATCAACGGCCTCGGTGCCGGGGGCAATCGGATATTCGAAATTCGCTGCGCCATAGATTTCCTGCGCTTGAGGAGAGGTCAGGAACTCCATGAATTTCAACGCATTTTCCGAGTTCGGAGAGGATTTGGTCATGGCCACACCAGAGATATTGATATGGGTGCCTTCGCCCTCAAATTCAGGGAAGATGATGCGCACGGAATCGGCCCATTCCTTTTGTTCTTCGTCTTGAAGCATCTTGCCCATGTAATAAGTGTTGCCGACAGAAATATCGCATTCACCGGCCCAGATGGCTTTGACCTGTGCACGGTCGTTGCCCTGTGGTTTGCGCGCCAGATTGTCTTTGACAGCCTGCAGCCATTCCAGCGTTTCAGCCTCTCCATGGTGATACAGATAAGCAGAGGTCAAGGCGACGTTATAGGCGTTGGTACCGGAACGGGTACAGATACGGCCCTTCCATTTCGGATCGGCCAGATCTTCGTAGGTGGTGACTTCGCCGTCGGCCACACGGTCCTTGGCGGCATAAATCACCCGCGCCCGTGTTGTCAGCCCATACCAGAGGTTATCCGGATCACGGTACAGTTCCGGTACGTTTTCAACCAATGCATCAGAGGTCACCGGCTGGGTCAGACCCGCTTCGACCACGGCGTTCAGACGCGAAATATCTACCGTCAGAACCACATCCGCAGGGGACCGCGCGCCCTCGGCCTGAAGGCGTTCCACCATCCCTTTGGCCAGATAGGCCACATTCACTTTGATGCCGGTTTCTGCGGTGAAGGCATCGGTCAGGGGCTGGATCAGTTCAGGTTGACGGTAGGAATAAACATTCACTTCTTCTGCAAGGGCAGGGGCGGCCACCGTGACCGCAGTCAGGGCCAGAAAAGAGGAGCGTATAGGCGTAAGCATGGTGATTTCCATCTGTTTCAAACTGCGCTCTATAAACCTGACTATTTTACTTTGGTCAATAACTTATTATTTTACTCAGATACATTTTTTGCGACTTTCCGCCTTCACCTCTTCCCAAAGCTGGTCCATCTCTGCCAGATCAGAATCTGCGGGTGTTTTTCCTTTAGCCGCCAGTTTGGCTTCGACGGCTTCAAAGCGGCGGGTGAATTTGGCATTGGCAGCACGCAGGGCGTCTTCGGCATTGATCCCCAGATGACGGCCCAGATTTGTCATGACAAACAGTAGATCGCCGTATTCTTCGATCATGTCCTCTGTCGTTTTTTCCTCGCGGGCTTCCACCAGTTCACCGGCCTCTTCCTGAATTTTGTCCAGCACCTCTTCGGTCGAAGGCCAGTCAAACCCGACTCGCGCTGCGCGTTTTTGCAGCTTATAGGCCCGCAAAAGTGCCGGCAGACCAATCGCAACCCCGTCTAAAGCGCCTTTTTCAGATTTGGCCGCCCGTTCTTTGGCCTTTTGGATTTCCCAGTCGATGGTTTGCTGTTCGGCGGATTTATCACGTGAATCATCGCCGAACACATGGGGATGGCGGTCCACCATCTTGTCGGCAATGGATTTGACGACGGCGTCAAAATCAAACAGAGCGGCCTCTTGCGCCATTTGCGCATGGTAAACTGTTTGCAGCAGCAGATCCCCAAGTTCCCCCTGTAGGGCTGGCCAGTCTTTTTGCTCGATCGCGTCGGCCACCTCATAGGCTTCTTCGATGGTATAGGGGGCGATAGTGTCAAAATCCTGCTCGATATCCCATGGGCAGCCGGTCTTTGGATCGCGCAGGCGACGCATGATTTCCAGCAAACGCGGCATGCCCCCTTGAGGGTCAAAAATAAGCGGATCGTTTTTGGGGGGCATCGGGCAGGGCTCCTGTTGGTGTTTTATTGATCTATACGGTGTCAGCCGGACGAGCGGCAGGGAAAATTTTGGCCAGAGGACTTGATGCGCCGCGCCGCTATGGCGCAGACTATGCCCATGAGGTTGAGATGGGCTGCTTTGCTGGTGGGGATGCTTTGGGCATCCGGGGTGCAGGCCGCGCCACCGGACAGGATATGCAGTTCAGGACATGCGGCCGCCGTGCAATGTATTCGCCTTGCCCATGTGTCCTTTGACATCTGTCAGGCGATTGAAAATCTGGCCCAGCAGCATGATCTTGATGCCGGATTTTTTGCCCGTCTGATCTGGCAGGAAAGCCGGTTTGATCCTTTTGCCATTAGCCCGGCCAACGCCCAGGGCATCGCGCAGTTCATTCCGTCCACGGCGGATATGCGTGGGTTAAAAGATACTTTTAACCCCTCTGAATCGCTGGCCTATTCCGCCCAGTACCTGTCCGAACTCAAGCGGAGATTTGGCAATACCGGTCTGGCCGCCATAGCCTATAATGGCGGTGAAAACCGGGCGGAGCGGTTTCTGAACGGGACTGGTGGTCTGCCCAAGGAAACGCGCGACTACGTGCGTATCATCACCGGCGAAACCGCCGAAGTCTGGCGTGATGTGCCGCCGGAAAATCCGCAATTCGCCCTGCAAAAAGACAATGCCTTCCTGCCAGCCTGCCTGCAGATGAGCAGGGGGCGCAAGGTTTCAGCCTTGCAAAGAAGCCAGCCGGTGCGCTTTGCTTATGGAATTCAGATGGCCTATGGGCTGACCCCCGCTGCCGCTGCGCAGAAATTTCGCAAAGTCACCGCATCCTGTCGCGGTTTGGTCGCAGAGGTGCCGCTGGAGTTCATCTTTACCAAGAATCGCGCATCCCCGATCAAGGGCTATTACATGGCCCGCTTGGGTCAATCCGATCGTCGCAGCGCCAGCCAGCTTTGCCGTGAACTGCGGCGCGCGGGCTGTGTCTGTGCGGTGTTCCGCAATGAGCGTCCTTAGCCGCTTGGCACGGTCAGGGTGATGTTACGCCCGCTTTTGACATAGCTAAGTTTGTCGGTGCTGATGGCCGACACTTTGCCGCCATCGACTTTATCGCCGACTTTAACTTTCACGTAACGGCCATTGGAAAGGCGCAGCAGGGCGCGGCGATTGGATTTGGTACCATAGACGCCGATCAGGTTGATCTTGCGCAGGTTTAGTGCATTTTTCAGAGTTGCTTGTTGTGCCACGTGATTTGCCGTTTTTACTTTTGCGTTAACTTCCTGACGGCGCAGTTTTTGCCCGCCCGTCGGACCCTCTTTTTCGACCGCAGTAGAGCGGGTATCCTTGGGCGTTTCGGTGGCTTTGGGAGTCGTGGTGGTTTTGGGTGGTGCCGCCCGAACGACAACCCTTGGCCGCGGCTTTGGATACGGCGAGCGGGCTACAGCACGTTCGGTGGGGGCGTCAAACTGGTCTTCTTCGGCAGTCTCGGTTTCGGCGGGTTCTTGCGTTTCCGTAGGGGCAGGAAAATCCGGCCGCGCGCGCGGGCGCAGGCTGGCCAGCTGATCAAGGGTGCGCCCGCCCAAACGGGCGCGTTCGTCGTTTTCAACCAGATCATCGGGCCGCAGGCGCGGTCTGATCCCGGCCCGTGGATCGATCTCTGCGACCACTTCGGGCTCTACCAGATCATCAGGGCGCGGGAAGCCGGTTTTCGGAGGAACACCGGCATAAACGATCACCCCATCGGGCGTTTCGGCGCCTTCTGGTGTGGGAATGACAAATCCGTTTTCATCCAGCGCATAGGTGGTTTCCGCCGTGGCCGGATTGTTTTGCAACTGAAGGGCCAGATCGGTGTCCAGCGTGCCGATTTCGGGCAGGGCGATGGCATCGGAGCCGGTAATCGCGGCGTCAATCGAGGCAATATAGAGCGATTCAAGATCTGCCGGGCCCTGCAAAAGGTTGAGCGCGGGCCCTTCGGGGATTTCTTGTTCGGGGGCTTGCGCAATAGTTGGCGGCGGCGTTGCCTCAAGTAAGCTCGGGTCGGGGGTCGCGGGCAGGCTGGCCAGCTGCACATCGCTTTGGCTGCTGACTTCGGGGCCTTCGATCAGCGCGGGTTCCAGATCAACGGGATTGCTGGTCTCTGGCAGGGCGGTGAGATCGACACCGTTGGTCTGATCTTGTGGGGTTGCTTCACTAAAGGTCTCATCCGATTTGAACAGACCAAGCGTGGCATTGGGCAACAGGCTTGTGCCGATAACAAACAGCGCGATCACAGCAGCAAGCCCCGCCACAGGGATCAGCTGTTTTTTCAGACGTGCCTTGCGAGCATTGGGGTCTGGAAATTCCGGCAGGGCAAAGGGATCATTCTTGGCCGCGAGCGGCAGAATAGGTTCATCCGGTGCCAAAGTATCGCCATGGCTGGAGGCCAAAGAAATCCGGCCCGCGGCAGGGGCTTTTGGCGTCGGTGTTGGCTTGGGATCAACGGTGTCGGTGCTGATCGGCGCAGGGGAAGCGGTTGGCGCGTCTTTGCGGCGGCGGCTGCTGAACACAGGGGGGGCGGGCTGGGCTTCCTCTGTGGTGTCGGGGGGCGGCGGCGTGTCAGATTTGACCATGAAACGTAGGGCAAGTCCTGTGGCGTCGGCTTGCTCGGTTGCTGGAGTCGAGGAGGTATCCGTCTCCGTCTCCGTCTCTGTCTCAGGTGCAGGCGCGGGAATCGCGGTTATTTCCGCTTGCGCGGCGTCGTGTACCGGCGTGGCCTCTGCCTCTGCCTCTGCCTCTGCCTCTGCCTCTGTTACTATTTCGGCGGGCTCCTGCGCGGGTTCACCCAATTCTTCGATCTCGGCAGGTGTGGTGGGTTCAGCCTCGGCAGGCGCCTCGGAGGAGTGCTCCGGTTGTTGTTGTGTGTCCGGCGTCGCTACAATTCCCACATCCGGTTCTTGGGGGGGCAGGACCGTGACGGCGGACGGCTCTCCGGAAAAGGGTAGATCCAGAGGGCTGTCGGCTTGCGGATGGCCAAAAAACGGCTCCCCGTCAAAGGCGCCGTGCGGTGGGACGGCGACAAAACCCACGGGGGCAAAACCGTTTTCAACGGCAAATTCTTCAGCCTCGCTTAGGGTGATCTGGGCCACGGCAGCGATTTGAACCTTGTCGCCCTGTATGCGCCAGTCAAAAGCCAGCTCGTCGATCTGATAGGGGGTGCGTCCGATCAGCGCCTGACGGATTTGAACAAGCCGTTCCTCGGTGCTGGGACCGGGCGCATCGATTTCATCGTATAAAATCTCGCTGTTTGGCAAAATGACCTTGCAGCAAAAAGGCCCGTCCTTCTTACGTAACCCCTTTTGACGCAGGGCTTTTATGTCATTTTCAAAATCCTCGGATGCCAGCGACACCACACCGATCACCGCCCAGCCGTCTTGCGCCCGTTTCAACAGGCGGATTCCGTCAAGTCCAAGATCAAGTGCAAAGCCAGGAAGCATAAAAGATAACTACATCAACAAACCATCAGGCAGAAGTATCCATTCCATCCTTTCCATCCAGAAGCAAGATTTCGCGCACGCCAACGTTCAAAGTTTTTTATCGCGCAGGGCATGCCTATCTAGTGCAGGTTGGATTTGTCGAAAAAGAAGGAAAAACCAATGCGACAATTGCTTTTGACCGTGGCTGTGGGGCTGACGATGGCGACGATGGCAGGCGCGACAGAACGGCTAATCACCGTCACCGGCGAAGGGCAGGTGGCGGCCGCACCGGATATGGCGACTGTGTCGCTGGGGGTGACCAGTGAGGCAAAAACCAGCGCCGAAGCCATGGCGGACAATGCGGCACAAATGCAAAAAATGCTCGACAGTCTGACGGCTGCTGGAATCGCTGCAGAGGATGTGCAGACCAACGGGCTCAGCCTGTCTCCGCGCTGGAGCCAGCCCGCGCCCAACTCCGGAGAGCGAGAGATTTCAGGCTTTATCGCCCGCAATTCCGTCATGGTTCGGGTGCGTGAACTGGGCGCGCTTGGCGACGTTCTGGGGGCCTCGGTGGATCAGGGGGCAAACCAGTTGAACGGTTTAAGCTTTGGCTTGTCTGACCCAAAGGAAAAAACCGATGCGGCGCGCCGTGATGCGGTCATAGATGCGCGGGCCAAAGCGATGCTCTATGCAGAGGCCGCCGGAGTCGATTTGGGGGATGTGGTTAGCATTTCTGAGCAAGGGTCCTATGCGCCGCGGCCCAGAATGATGGAAACCGCCGCCATGGCGCGGGACTCGATCCCAATTGCGGAGGGGGAGGTGACCGTCTCTGCAACGGTCACCATCGTTTATGAAATCGCCGATTAAGCGGTGGCCTTAGCCAAAGCCTGTTCCAGATCGGCAATAATGTCGACGGGGTCTTCGATCCCGATGGACAGGCGCACGACATTCGGTGTCGCCCCTGCGGCCTCTTGCTGCTCGGGCGACAATTGCCGGTGGGTGGTCGAGGCCGAATGGATAATCAGCGAGCGTGTATCGCCGAGATTGGCCACATGGCTGAACAACTCCAGACTATCGACCAGTTTCACGCAGGCATCATAGCCGTCTTTCAGTGCAACCGTGAACAATCCTCCAGCCCCCTTTGGACAAATGCGGGTCGCGCGTTCGGCATAGGGTGATGACGGCAGGCCCGCATAGGTCACTTTTTCCACCGCCGGGTGGTTTTCCAGCCAGCCAGCGACCTCTTTGGCGTTAGAGACATGTTTCTGCATCCGCAGCGACAGGGTCTCGATCCCCATCAAGGTGTAATGCGCCCCCTGCGGGTTCATCGTCATGCCCAGATCGCGCAGACCCACGGCGATGGAGTGGAAGGTAAAGGCCATGCCGCCCAAAGCTTCGTGAAAGTTCAGACCGTGATAGGCCGGCTCGGGCTGTGACAGAGACGGGAATTTGTCGTTCTGGGACCAGTCGAATTTACCAGAATCAATGACGCAACCGCCGGTGACGGTGCCATTACCGGTCAGGTACTTGGTGGTCGAATGCACAACCAGCGTCGCGCCGTGTTTGATCGGGTTGCACAAATAGGGAGACGCAGAGGTGTTATCCACGATCAGCGGTACACCAGCCGCATCGGAGATGGCAGAAATTGCATCCAGATCAGTGATATAGCCGCCCGGATTGGCGATGGATTCGCAGAAAACAGCGCGGGTGTTGTCATCGATAGCCGCTTTGACCGCATCCAGATCGTCAAAATCAACAAAGGTCGCGGACCAGCCGAAGCGTTTGATGGTTTGGCTAAACTGGGTGACTGTCCCGCCATACAAACGGGTCGAGGCCACGATGTTGCAACCCGGTCCCATAAGCGGAAACAGCGCCATGATTTGTGCCGCATGGCCGGAAGAACAGCAAATCGCGCCAGCCCCACCTTCGAGCGCACAGATTCGGTCTGCCAGCGCGCCAACTGTCGGATTTGTCAGACGCGAATAGATATAGCCGACTTCGGCCAGATTGAACAAAGCCGCCGCGTGATCGGAATCGCGAAACACATAGGCTGTGGTCTGATAAATCGGTACCTGCCGGGCACCGGTGGCCGGATCGGGATGGGCACCTGCGTGGATTTGCAGCGTGTCAAAACCTTGGGCTGGGGTATCACTCATTTTAGTCCTCCGGGTTAAATGTTGGAGGGGACGTTAGGGCAAGGGGCAGGGGCGCACAACGATCTAATCACGCAGATTGCGGCGAATGTGCATCCCCGCCGCGCAAATATCCGCAATTTCAGGGCATTGGCTTGACCTTTAAACCGAACGATTGTTCAACATCTAAAGATAATGAACAACACCGGAGATCCCCATGCGGAATGCGACTGTAATTGTAATGGGAACCGTTCTCGGCCTTGCCGCCTGTTCCAGTACTGCCCCGTCAAGCAATCCGGGTGGCAGTTACACCACCAATGAGGCGGGCGTCACCTATCGTGCCTCTTCGGCAAATTCGCGGGTCTATCCACTGGTTGATATGCCGTCGTTTTGTCGGGGCCAGGTATCGAATGCCACCGAAGTCGATGCGACAAGCATCCGGACCACAGAAGCCCAGCCCGTTGGCGGCGATTATGAAGTCAACGTAACCGTGCCGCGCGGGGGCGACTTCAATGAATATTACACCTGTACCTTTGGCGGCGATGGCCGGTTCCAGAAAATGACCGCTTCAACCGGGGCGGCGGCACCGATTGATGTCTCGACCCTATAAGGTGCAGCGACGCGCCTAGCGCATCCAGAAATTGGCGCGTTTGATCTGATTGCGGATCGCGCGCTCGCGCACTGGTAAGTCATTGCGATCAAACATGGCGCGCACCTTGTGCCCGCGCTTTTGAAAGATCATCCGTTTCATCGCATCATAGTTTTTCAGATGCTTCTTGATCTTATTGGGGGTGGTGACGGTTTCAATGACCTCTATCACCTGATCGTTTTCGCGCGCATACATCAGCGGCAAAACGCGGTAATGGCAGGTGATCGCCCCGTCCAGCAGCCCGTCCGGTATGGTGTGTCGCCCACCACCAAAGCTGTGAATGACCAGCGGCAAGGCCACTTGGTCCAGCCAGGGGTTCAATTCCTGACAGACAAGCTCTTCGGGGCCATGATCGCGGATTTGCAGAGCGTAGTGCAAAAACCTTTCGCCAAATTCATGGGGGCATTTGTAAAAGAACCAACCGGCGTTGAAGTAGAGGTAACGCTCCCAGTATTCATCTGGCTGCGACAGATCGAGCGAGCTTTCGTATTCCAGCCCGAATTTATCATAGAGTGATTTCCAGATTTGCCCGTAGCCCGGCCCGTAAAGCTCGATCGTCGGCCAAGTGCCCTCGCGCTTCATCGATGCAGAGGGGCGATTAAAATCAAACGGGATTGCCTCAAAGCTGCCGGTGACCAGCGTGTCAGTGTCAAAAAACACAAAGGGTTCGCCCTTGGGCAGGGCCTTCAGGCCTTCGATCTTGTTGCCGTAGGGATAATATTCGCCGAATTGGTGGTTTTCAAAGGGGACAATAATGCCGCCCATGGATTCTATTTGTGCCCGAACGCCCTCATCGTTGATCCGCGGATCACGGCTCCAACGGTCGTTGAACTGGGGCTCCAGAAAATAGACTTTGCCTTTAAAATCAGGGTTAAAGTGCTGAAAGCTCGCAAAGAACAGCAAGGCCTCATATTGCAGTCGTCCGCTTTGTGCGACAACGGCAATGTTGTAGGTTTGGTGTTCTGACGCGGAATCTGACATAGTAATACCTGTTATAAAGTCGCGCTTTGATCGGACTATAGGCGTTCAGTTCGCGCGTCTAAAGACGCAATTTCAGAAACTGCGAGGATTGTTTGAAGATGATTAAGTATTTGCCCCTGTTCGCCATTTTTATCGCCAGCCCGCTTGCTGCACAATCGTTCACCACCGCAGATGAGGTGCGCCCGATCCTTGAGGCGACAAAACCCAACTGGGTCGCCGTGCGCGAGTTTGATGGGCAGGATTTGGTTTATATCACCCAGCTATTGTCTTGGCGCTGTGGATTGGAGTCTATTGCCATCGGTTTGAACGGCGACGCGCCTGCGATCTGGGAGGTGGAACCTTGCTATGATGAAACGCCAACCCCGAATGCGATAAAGGCCGAGAATATCCTGCCCTATAAGCGTTACCCCCTTGGTTCTGTCGCGGTTATCGACGTTGTCCTGACCTATGACGATGGCACGGAGACAGCCGCGCAATTTGACCGCAAGAACGTGATGTCTCCGTAGGTCGTAATTTCGCTTGCGCTTGACCTGTAAAATCGCCTTGATGCAGAAAAACCAGTGAGGCCGCATGGAACTGAACGACGAAATCCTGATTTCCGCCCCGATAGACGCTGTTTATGCGGCGCTGAATGATCCCTCGATTCTGGAACGCTGTATTCCGGGCTGTGAAGAGTTAACCCAGAACGCCGAGGATGAACTTGACGCGAAAGTCACGTTGAAGGTCGGCCCGGTCAAGGCAAAGTTCAAAGGCTCGGTGACGCTTGACCGCAGTGGCGCACCGGAAACCTTTTCATTGACGGGGCAGGGCAATGGCGGTGCCGCCGGATTTGCCAAGGGCGGCGCGGATGTGACCCTTGTGGCGCAGGGGGATGAAACACTGCTGCGCTATGAGGCAAAAGCCGATATCGGCGGCAAGATCGCCCAGCTTGGCAGCCGGTTGATCCAGAGTACCGCCAAAAAGCTATCAGCCAAATTCTTTGCAAATTTCGCCGAGGTGATGGCCGAAAGCTAACTGAGCAGCGACGAGAGTTTTGTCGCGAGCTTCAGATCGCCTGAAATCTTGATTTTACCGGTCATGACCGCCATGGCCGGATTAAGCTCGCCTTTGACCAATTTGGTGAAGTTTTCTTCGCTCATGCGGATGGTGCAATCGGCGTCTTGATCCGACAGGGTTGCGCCGCTTTGGTCGATAAACAGAGGCGCACCTTCTAAAACCAGCTTATAACTGCCCTCTAGGGTACGCTCGTGGATATTGGCGTTGATACGGTCGGCAACTTTGGTGGTTAACGCGCTCATTTTAGCATCCTGCACAATCAATTTTCCGGCTACACTAAGCTCTCGGCCGTCCCGTGTCATGAAGCGCATAACGCGACGTGGCGTCACAGGACGGGTTTTGAAAACTAAGATTGATAAAACGCATTTCGGACATAGATACCAAGCAAGAGAAATCTTGATTTTGCGACGTAACGTCCTTTGCTGGCAGGGACTTAACAACCGTTAGCGACGTTGCGTGATTTGGAAATTCCGACGGTTTTTACGCTTGAAACAGGCCCCGTCGGCCCTGTCTTATACAGGGGAAGACAACAGCGTCCGCCATCGGGATGGGCGCGAGAGAATTTGGTTCTGACTCATTACAGCAGAACCGTAACGATTTTGGGAGAGACCAATGCCAAGTTACAAAGCCGCAAACCGCGATATGCAATTCGTCCTGCACGACTTTCTGAAAGTGCATGAAAGCACCATTCCGGGGTTTGATGAGTTGGAGGGGGACTTCACCGGTGCCGTTTTGGAAGAAGCCGGCAAAATCAGCCGCGATGTTCTGGCGCCGCTAAACGAGGTTGGCGACAAGGAAGGCTGCACGCTGGAAAACGGCGTAGTCTCAACGCCCACCGGTTTCAAAAAGGCCTTTGATGAGGTCCGGCTTGGTGGCTGGTATGGCATGGATATGGATCCCGAGTACGGCGGGCAGGGGATGCCTGTTGTACTGAACACCGCCATTGGCGAAATGATGAGCTCTGCCAATATGGCTTTTGCCATGTATGGCGGACTGACCCATGGCGCGGCTTCGGCCATCTACGCCCACGGCACCGACGAACAAAAGCAAACCTATCTGCCTAATATGGCGTCCTGCGAATGGACCGGCACCATGAACCTGACCGAGCCCCATTGCGGCACCGATCTGGGGTTGATGCGTACCAAGGCAGAACCACAGGACGACGGCTCTTACAAAATCTCTGGTCAGAAGATCTTCATTTCTGCCGGTGAACACGACATGGCGGGCAACATCATCCACCTTGTTCTGGCGAAAATCACTGGTGGCCCTGAAGGCATCAAAGGGGTGTCGCTGTTCATCGTTCCTAAATACATGGTCAACGAAGACGGCACTTTGGGCGCGCGCAACGGTGTGGCCGTGGGCAATATCGAAAAGAAAATGGGCATCCACGGCAATTCGACCTGTGTGATGAACTACGACGAAGCCACCGGTTTCCTGCTCGGCGAAGAGCATAAAGGCATGCGCGCCATGTTCACCATGATGAACGAGGCCCGTCTGGGCGTGGCGATGCAGGGTTTGGCGCAGGCCTCTGTGGCCTATGATAACGCGGTTGAATACGCAAAGGACCGCCTGCAGGGCCGTGACGTGACCGGTGCGAAAAACCCCGAAGGTCCGGCTGACCCGTTGATCGTGCATCCTGATATCCGTCGCTCTCTGATGGATCAGAAAAGCTTTGTCGAAGGCGGTCGTGCTTTCATGCTCTGGTCGGCGATGATGCTGGATAAGGCCCACCGCGAAAAAGACAAAGCCGCCGATGGTTTAATTTCCTTGCTGACACCTGTTCTGAAAGGTTTCTTGACCGATAAGGGTTTTGACATGACCATTCAGGCGCAGCAGGTTTATGGCGGTCACGGCTATATCGAGGAATGGGGCATGTCCCAATTCGCCCGCGATGCACGGATTGCGATGATCTACGAAGGGGCAAACGGCGTTCAGGCGCTTGACCTTGTGGGCCGGAAGCTCGGGGCAGAAGGCGGCAAGCCTGCGATGGCCTTCTTTGAAGAAATCAAAACATTCCTGACCGAAAACAAGGAAAACGAAGGGCTGGCCGACTTTACCGCACCGTTAAAAGATGCGTCCAAGGATCTGCAGGCTTGCATGATGTATTTCATGCAAAACGGCATGAAGAACCCGAATGCAGCCTTGGCAGGGTCTAACGACTTCCTGCACCTCTTTGGCTATACTTGCATCGGTTACATGTGGGCAATGATGGCGAAAACCGCACAAGACAAGCTGGCAGAAGGCACATCAGATGATGCCTTCTACCAGAACAAACTGACCACCGGTCGCTACTTCATGGCGCGGATGTTGCCCGCCATCAAAATGCACCGCGCCCGCATCGAAAGCGGTCCGGATACTGTAATGGCGCTGGACGCCGAGGCCTTTTAAAGGCGTCTGATAAACAGTCACCCTGTCCCTATATACGGGGGCAGGGAGCGCACTTATATCGCTGTGCGCCTCAAAAGAATTTGGGTGCCGGACCATACCTGCACCACCGCAATAAACTGATCATTCAGAGGGAGGACACCCATGTCCGACGCCTATATTTACGACGCGATCCGCTCCCCTCGGGGCAAAGGACGCCCTGATGGTGCGCTGCATGAAGTTACCTCGGCACGTCTCTCCGCCGAAGTGCTGAACACGCTGAAAACCCGCAACAATCTCGACACTAAAAGTGTTGAGGACGTGATCTGGGGCAATGTCACCCAAGTTGGCGAAAACGGCGCCTGTCTGGCCCGTGCCTCGGTGCTGTACTCTGATTTTGACGAGCAGGTTCCGGGTCTGTCGATCAACCGTTTCTGTGCCTCCGGCATGGAAGCTGTGAACCTTGCGGGCAATCAGGTGCGCGGTGGTTCTGGTGACGCCTATGTTGCCGGTGGGGTAGAAATGATGGGCCGCGTGCCCATGGGGTCTGATGGCGGTGCGATGGCGGTTGATCCCTATCTGGCGCAGAAAACCTATTTCATCCCGCAGGGTGTGTCGGCAGATGTGATCGCAACCGAATACGGTTTCTCTCGTGACGATTGTGACCTTTACGCGGTTGAATCCCAGCGCCGCGCCGCTCTGGCTTGGGAAGAAAACCGTTTCGCCAAATCTGTGGTGCCGATCAAAGACATCAACGGCCTAACCATTCTGGACCGCGACGAATACATGCGTCCGGGCACTGATATGCAGGCCATGGGCGCGCTGAAAGCGGCGTTCAAGGATATGGGCGAAGTCATGCCCGGTTTTGATAATCTTGTGACGATGAAATACCCGCATCTGGAAAAAGTGAACCACGTGCACCACGCAGGGAACTCTTCGGGCATCGTTGATGGCGCGGCAGCGCTGCTGGTCGGTTCAAAGGAATTTGGTGAGAAATACGGCCTGAAAGCTCGCGCCCGCATCCGCTCTACCGCGAAAATCGGCACTGACCCGACGATGAACCTGACGGGCCCTGTGCCGGTGACCGAAAAGATCCTGCGCGAAAGCGGCATGTCGATTTCCGATATTGATCTCTTTGAGGTCAACGAGGCTTTCGCCGCGGTTGTGCTGCGCTTCATGCAGGCCTTTGATGTCGATCACAGCAAGGTCAATCCAAATGGCGGCGCGATTGCGATGGGCCATCCTTTGGGGGCCACAGGCGCGATGATCATCGGCACAGCCTTGGATGAGCTGGAGCGCACCGGCAAGGGCACCGCCCTTGCCACCCTATGTGTTGCAGCCGGCATGGGTGCCGCAACCATCATCGAGCGCGTGTAAACAATTTCGACCGGTTCTTGGGGCAGGGATCACACCCGCCCCAACCGCAACCGCCCGAAACGGGAGAAGATAAAATGACCGAATTTCATTATGACGTAGATGCCGATGGCATCGCCACTATCACTTGGGACGTGCCCGAGAAATCCATGAATGTCGGGTCCATTCAGGGCCTGAAGGAACTGGAAGAGGCCATCGACAAAGTGCTGACAGATGAGGCCGTGATCGGTGCCGTGATTACCACCGGCAAAAAAGACTTCGCTGCTGGCATGGATCTGAACGCTATTGCTGGCATGAAAACTGTCGATGCCGATAACCCTGCCAGAGGCGTGTTTGAAGGCACCATGAGCATCCATAAACTGTTCCGCAAAATCGAGCTTGCGGGCATGGATTTCAAAACCAAAAAGGGCGGCAAGCCGATTGTTGCGGCAATCCGGGGTACCGCCTTGGGTCTGGGTCTTGAACTGCCGCTGTCCACACACCGCATTTTTGCAGCTGAGGGCAAAGGCAAAATCGGTCTGCCTGAAATCCTTGTCGGGATTTTCCCGGGTGCGGGCGGGACTGTGCGTCTGACCAAAAAACTAGGGTCGATGACCGCTTCTGGCCTGATTCTTGAGGGCAAAACGCTTGACCCGAAAAAAGCCAAAGCCATGGGCATCATTGATGAGGTGGTTGCAGAAGATGATCTGATCACCTCGGCCAAAGACTGGGTGAAAAACGCCAAACCGGCTGATCTGGTGAAACCATGGGATGCGAAGGGCTATAAAATGCCCGGTGGTAAACCATACCAGCCCGCCGGTTTCATGACCTCTGTTGGCATGTCGGCGATGGTTCAACACAAGACCCAAGGGGTTTACCCTGCCGCCAAAGCGGCTGTTCAGGTCATGTATGAAGCCGCGCAAGTGCCCACCGATGTGGCGCTGAAAATTGAAGCGCGCCAGTTTACTTCCGTGCTGATGAACCCGTCTTCGGGTGCAATGATCCGGTCCTTGTTCGTGAACAAGGGCGCTTTGGAAAAAGGCGCTGTGCGGCCTGCCGGTGTGCCGGATATGTCCGTCAAGAAAGTCGGCATTCTGGGCGCTGGCATGATGGGCGCGGGCATAGCCTATGTCTCTGCCTTGGCCGGTATCGAGGTTGTTCTGCTGGATATGCAGCAGGAATCTGCGGATAAGGGCAAAGCCCATGCTGCTGGTATTCTGGACGGCGGTATCAAGCGCAAGAAAGTCACCGAAGAGAAAAAAGCCGAAGTGCTGGGCCGCATCCTTGCGACCAATAACTATGATGATCTGAAGGGCTGCGATCTGATCGTTGAGGCGGTGTTTGAAGATGTGGGCGTTAAAGCAGGCGTCACCAAAGAAGCCGAAGCCCGTCTGGGCGAGGATGCGATCTTTGCCACCAATACCTCGACCCTGCCGATCACCGAACTGGCCAAAGCCAGCCGCAATGATGAACGTTTCATCGGCATCCACTTCTTCTCTCCGGTGCATAAGATGAACCTCGTCGAGATCATCAAAGGCGCCAACACCGGTGATGAAGCCGTGGCCAAATCGCTCGACTTTGTACGTCAGATCCGCAAAACGCCGATCGTGGTCAATGATGAGCGCTTCTTCTACGCCAACCGCTGCATCATCCCTTATATCAACGAAGGCGTGCGCATGGTTGCCGAGGGTGTATCGCCCGCGATGATCGAAAACGCCGCGCGTCAGTTGGGGATGCCCTTGGGGCCATTGCAGCTGACCGATGAAACCTCGATTGATCTGGGGGTCAAAATCGCCAAAGCGACCAAAGCTGCGATGGGCGATGCCTATCCGGAAAGCCCGTCGGATGACGTGTTGTTCAAGCTCTTTGAAGAGGGCCGTCTGGGCCGCAAATCAAATGCCGGTTTTTACAACTACGACGAAAAAGGCAAACGCGGTTTGCTGTGGGAAGGTCTGGCAGAGAACTGGCCTGTATCCGCAGATCAGCCAAGCTTTGAAGAGGTGCAGAACCGTCTGGCAATGGCACAGACCTTGGAGGCCGTGCGCGCGCTGGAAGGCGGCGTCTTGGAAGACATCCGCGAAGGCGATGTCGGCGCGATCCTTGGCTGGGGCTTTATGCCGTGGTCCGGTGGCCCGTTTAGCTGGCTGGATATTCTGGGGGCCGAAAGGGCTGTTGAGATGACAGACGCGCTGACCGCCAACAATGGTGAACGCTTTGAAACACCGGCGCTGCTGCGTGAAATGGCTGCCAATGGTGAAAGCTTCTACGGGCGGTTTGCCAAAGCCGGCTAACAAACCTTGATAGACAAAAAGAAAGCCGGCCCCTTTGGGTCGGCTTTTTTGTTTTGATTAACTTTTTTCCGGTGCCGAAGGCATCGGATCGCACCCACCCTCGGGGTCAGCCACGATCCTTTGTTGGTTAGTCCAGTGTCTTTGGCGCGTAACTTGCGGGCTGAACCGCATCCGGTCGACCGCTTAGGTTCAGGTTACTTTGCAGCACTGGCGTTTCAGCAATCACAGCCCCTTTGCGCACAACCGCCAAGCGGTTAGCCCGTAGTCGGATCGCCTCTATCGGGTCATTGGCCTGCAATAGGTTAAAACTGGCGTCACAGCCTACCTCAATCCCATAGCCTTCTAGCCCCATGGCCTTTGCCGAATTCACCGTCACCGCATCAAAGCACCAGCGCATATCATCACGGCTGGACAACTGCCCGACGTGAAGCCCCATAAAGGCCACATCCAGCATGTCGGCTTTGCCCAGCGAATACCACGGGTCCATCACACAGTCCGAGCCGAACCCCACGTTGATCCCCGCATCGCGCAATTCCCCCACCCGGGTCTGGCCGCGCCGCTTGGGATAGCTGTCGTGGCGCCCTTGCAGCATGATGTTGATCAGCGGGTTCGGGATAGCATGAAGCTCTGCCTCTGCCATCAAAGGGATGAGCTTTGAGACATAATAATTATCCATCGAATGCATTGAGGTCAGATGGCTGCCCGCGACCCGATCTTGAAGCCCCAGCCGGGTGGTTTCCGCCGCCAGGGTTTCAACGTGGCGGCTCATCGGGTCGTCGGTTTCATCACAATGCATATCAACGCGCAGCCCGCGGTCGGCGGCAAGTTCACAGAGCAGGCGCACGGATTTTGCCCCGTCTTCCATGGTGCGTTCAAAATGCGGAATACCGCCGACGATCTCCACCCCGCGATCCAAAGCGCGGATCAGGTTTTCATGGGCCGTCGGGTCACGCAACACGCCGTCTTGTGGAAAGGCGACCAGTTGTAGATCCAGATAGGGGGCGACCTGTTTGCGCACCTCTAGCAGCGCATCCACCCCCGTCAGGCTGTCATCGCAAATATCCACATGGCTGCGGATCGCGCCGATCCCCATGCTGACCGCCAGATCGCAATAGCGCAGGGCGCGGGCGATGATGTCATCGACAGATTGCACGGTTTTCAGCTCTCCCCATAGGGCAATGCCTTCGAGCAGGGTGCCAGAGGTGTTCATGCGCGGGGTGCCAAGCGACAGTGTTGCATCCATATGGAAATGCGGGTCCACAAAAGGCGGGGCGATCAAAAACCCCTGCGCGTCTATAATCGTGGCTGCTTTGCTGGGGATGTCGCGCTCGATAGCAGTGATTTTACCGTCTTTGCAGCCGATTGACATGCCGGTGCGGCCATCGGGTAGGGTGGCGTTGGTAAGGAGAAGATCGAACATAATGGCGGCTCGTGAAACAAGGGCGGTCCCCGACCGCGGGTGGGGGGAAAGCCCCCGCCCGAGGGGGCGGTCGGGGGCTGCCCGGGCGATGCCGGGCGGGCTTATCGCTGTCCTTTAAACCATGGTTGCAACAGTGCGCGTGGATAATCGGCGCGACGGGCCACCAAGACAAGGGCGATGATTGACAGAACATAGGGGGTCATCAGGAAAATCTGGCTCGGGATGATGGCACCGGCTTCGGTTTGCAGACGCACTTGAAGCGCATCAAACATGCCAAACAGGATCGCTCCGAAAAGGGCCCGTCCCGGTCGCCAGCTGGCAAAGATCACCAGCGCAATACAGACCCAGCCGCGCCCGTTGACCATGCCAAAGAAAAACGCATCAAAGGCGCTCATCGTGAGGAATGCCCCACCAAGCGCCATCAGGGACGAGCCGATAATCACAGCCGCAAAGCGCAACCGGTAGACCGATAGCCCTTGGGCATTCACTGCATCCGGATTATCGCCCACGGCCTTGAGCGCCACCCCCAAAGGGGTGCGGTCCAGCATCCACCAGACCAGCCCGACACAGAGAAACGCCAGCCATGTCAGGGCGGTTTGCTCAAATAAAATCGGCCCGATAAATGGAATGTCTGACAGCAGCGGCGTGTCCAGCGGTTGAAAGGCGGTAATACGCGGTGGCGAGGTCACATCGGGCAAGGCCGTGCGATAAAGGAAATAGGCCGAACTGGTCGCGAGCATGGTAATGCCAAGGCCCGAGACATGTTGTGATAGCCCTAAGGGCACGGTCAGAATGGCATGGAGCAGCCCAAAGAAAGCCCCCGCCAGCGCGGCGGCCCCAACGCCCAGCCACAGCGGTGCCCCAAGATAGACCGCCAGCCAACCGGCCATGGCTCCGGCGGCAAAGATGCCTTCGATCCCGAGGTTCAACACGCCGGCGCGTTCACAAAGAAGTGCACCCATGACGCCAAAGATCAGCGGTGTGGCAATGCGCAGCGAAGCCGTCCAGAAGCTTTCGTTCAGGAAAATCTGTAAAATATCCATCACGCAGTCGCCTTCTTTGCAAAGCTCACCTTAAAGCGGCCAAAGAAACCGCCCACCAGCACACAGATCAGCGACAGCGCCACGGTTAAATCTGCCAGATAGCTGGATACCCCCATGGCGCGGCTCATGCTGTCCGCGCCGACAAAGACAGAAGCAATGAACAGCGCCGACACCACGACACCAGCGGGCGAAAGACCTGCCAGCATGGCAACCACAATGCCGGTGTAGCCAAAACCCGGGGACAGATCGCTGGTCAGATAGCCTTTTAGGCCAGCCACTTCGGAAACACCGGCCATACCCGCCAATGCGCCGGAAATCATCGCCACCCCCAAGAGGGTGCGGTTGACGTTAATACCGGCATGACGCGCGGCGGCGGGATTGGCGCCGACGGCGCGCACCCGAAATCCCCATGTGCTGCGGGTCAGCATGATCTGGGCAATCACCGCACAAATCAGCGCCAGTGGAAGGCCTGCATGGATACGCATCCGGTCCATCAACTTGGGCAAGGCGGCCTGATCAAGGATCGGCATGGATTGTGGCCAGCCCAGCCCCATCGGATCTTTTAGTGGGCCTTCAAGCATCATCTGAACAAAAATCAGGATGATGAAATTCAGCAGCAAGGAGGTGACGACCTCATCGGCACCAAAGCGGGTTTTCAGCACCGCAGGCCCCATCATACCCAACCCGCCAGCCAAAGCGCCAGCAAGCACCACCAGCGGCACCATGAGGACGGCAGGGCCGTCGATCAGACCCGTGCCGATCCAGACAGCGGCCATCGCACCGAGATACAGCTGCCCCTCGGCCCCGATGTTCCAAAGCCGCGCCTGAAAAGCGACGGCGGCGGCCAATCCGGTAAAAATCAACGGGGTGGCGCGGGTCAGCATCTCTGTAAAGGCGAATTTGGAACCGAAGACACCAAGATACATTTGCTGATAGGCTTCGCCCACATTTGCACCCGCCAGCATCAAGGGCAGAGCGGTCAGTAACAGGGCGACAAGGGCGGCCAGCACCGGAATCAAGACTGCCATCACCATGGATTGGGACTGGCGTTGTTGTAGCTGCATCATGAGGTTTGCCCTGCCATTATCAATCCGATTTCCGCACGGTCGCGGCTGTCTGTTTCGGTCAGTGTGCCGTCATGCATAACCATGATGCGGTCCGAGAGCTGCAGGATTTCATCCAGATCCTCGCTGATTAACACCACTGCAGCCCCGTTGCTGCGGGCCGCAAACAGGCGGCGATTGACCTCGGCGGCGGCGCCAAAATCAAGGCCCCGCGTGGGTTGGTTGGCCAGAATAAGCTTGGGATCGCGGTCCAGAACGCGAGCCAGAATTAGTTTCTGGATATTGCCACCGGAGAGCAACGTGGCGCGGGCGGTAATGCCGGGTCCGCGCACGTCATAATCTGCAGACAGCCGTTTGGCGTTTTCAGCCATGGCCGTTTTGTTTAAAAAACCGCGCTGTTGGATTTCGGGATCATCCAGACGCTCCAGCACCATATTTTCGGCCACGCTCATCGTGCTGATCACCCCGTCATGGTGGCGATCTTCGGGGATGCGCCCGACACCAGAGTCGATCATGGACTTTGGCGTCGGATTTTCCTGCGCCACCCCTTGCAAAGAAAGCGTGCCGCTGTCCGGCGTGATCAAGCCGCTCAGCAATTGGGCAAAGGCGCTCTGGCCGTTACCTGACACCCCCGCAATGCCAAGGATTTCTCCGGCATGGAGCATAAAGCTCAGATCGTTCAGGCTGGTGCGGGCATTGCCGGTTTTGACCGTGATATTCTGAAAACCAAGAATAGGGGCACCGACCGACACTGCGGCACGCTGCGGCGTGGCGTTTTCGGCGCCGACCATCAGGCGGGCGATGGCCTTCCGGTCGGCCTCGGAAGTGGGCAGTTCGCCGACTTTTTGACCGTGGCGCAACACCGCGATATGGTCGGAAAACGCCAAAACCTCGCGCAGTTTATGCGAGATAAAGACAATCGACAGCCCGCGTGCCACGATTTCGCGCAGGGCGATAAACAGCCCGTCGGCCTCTTGCGGGGTCAAAACGGCGGTGGGTTCGTCCAGCACCAGAATACGGGTGTCGCGAAACAGCGCCTTAAGAATTTCGACCCGCTGGCGTTCCCCAACCGAAAGCGTGCCAATACGGGCATCCACCGGCACATGAAGACCGGTGTCCTCCATCAGTTTGCGCAGTTTGTCGCGGGCGGCCTTGCGGTCGCGTTTCAGGGCAAAAAGCGGCTCTGAACCGAGCATGATGTTATCCATAACGCTCAGGTTTTCGGCCAAGGTGAAATGCTGGTGCACCATACCGATACCGGCATCAATCGCGGCTTGGGGCTGACCGGCGGGCAGGGTGATCATTCCGCCGGTAAAATCGCTTACCTCAACCGTGCCACCATCCGGTGTGTAATGGCCGAAAAGCATATTCATCAGCGTGGTTTTACCCGCGCCGTTTTCACCAAGAAGCGCCAGAACCTCGCCCTGATGCAGGGTCAGGTCAATGGCATCGGCGGCCGTGATCGGGCCGAATGTTTTGGTCAGGCCCCTGAGGCGCAATACGGGTGTTTTTTCCATAGGATACGGGTAGGCAGGCCGTATACGACCTGCCTTTTTCCCTTATTTATCAGAGGCTGGCGCGGCGTCATTCACGTTGACACGGAACATGCCATCCAGAATGTCGCGTTCTTTGGCACCGACTTCATCCATGACTTCTGCAGGGACAAGGTCCGGATCGGCCACAAGCGCCCCACCGCCATAGCTCATAAAGCTGAACTGCCCATAATCAGCAGCTTTGAACCGCCCTTCGGCAACTGCGGCAACCGCCTCGTTGATGGTTGGCTCCATGTTCCAAATGGCCGAAGCAAGAATGGTATCGGGGTAGTCCTGAGACGTATCAATCACGTTGCCGATGGCTTTGACTCCCCGCTCCACGGCGGCGTCCGACACGCCAAAGCGCTCAGCATACATTATGTCCGCACCGGCATCCATCATCGCAAAGGCGCTCTCCTTGGCTTTGGGTGGATCGTACCAGCTGTCGATAAAGTTCACGAGGAATTTGACCTCGGGGTTCACATCTCGCGCGCCATCCATAAAGGCATTCATCAAACGGTTTACTTCCGGAATGGCATAGCCGCCGACCATACCAATGACGTTGGATTCTGTCGCGTGACCCGCAATCATCCCCGTCAGATAAGAGGGTTCGTGAATCCAGTTATCAAACACCGCAAAGTTCGGTTTGACGGCCCCGAAAGAAGACCCCATCAAAAAAGCGGTGTCGGGGTAGTCTGCCGCGACCTTGCGGGCGGCGCGTTCCAGACCGAAGACCTCTCCGACGATCAACTGCTGACCGGCTTCGGAATATTCGCGCATCACCCGTTCATAATCGGTGTTGGCGACGTTTTCGGAATAGGTGTATTCGATGTCGCCCCGTGCTTGTGCTTCGTTCAGGGCGGCGTGAATGCGGCTGATCCACTGCTGTTCAACCGGCAATGTGTAGATGGCCGCGACTTTGACTTTTTCGGCGGCAGCCGCCCCCGCAGCTAGTCCCGCAGCGCTTACCACAGCCGCTGCAAGTACCGCGCGGCGTGACCAATTTCTAAAGTCTCCCATGTCAGACTCCTTATTTGTTTTTGATTATGAGCACAGGCTGCCTATTCTTTGACTGTTTGGTCAAGGATTATTCGCCGATTTCTGCGGGTGCTGTAGCCAAATGCCTATTTTCAAAGCAATATTGAGGAGCGCTCACTTTTGGGGTGTCAAAACCGGTTTCGGCGTTTAGCCATAGCGGTAGAAATCTAAAACGGGGGACTGGATGGCCGACCTACAGGCGCTGCGCGCAGAGGCACAGAAAATATTCATGGCTGGCGTGGCGGCAGCGGACCCGTTCGAAGGTGTTAACAATGCGTTACAGCTTCAACCGATGGCAGCCCCAGCAGCAGGGGGCAAGACCCTTGTGATTGCAGTGGGCAAAGCCGCCTTGCGCATGACAGAGGCCGCATTACCCCATGTCGCTGGCCCGCGGGATGTTCTGGTGATCACCAATTATGAAAATGCCCGCGCGTTTTCAGACGCTCAGGTCTTTGCCGCCGGACACCCTGTGCCCGATGCAAAAGGCAAAGCGGCCTCGGATGCGGTTCTTTTGGCCTTAGATCGCCTTGGCCCTGAAGACCGCGTGCTGGCTCTGATCAGCGGGGGTGGCTCGGCTTTGTTACCGGCGCCTGTTGAAGGGATCGGTCTGGATGATAAAGCCGTGGTCAACCGGTTGCTCTTGGCCAGTGGCGCTCCGATCGAGGATATGAATTTGGTCCGCCAGCAATTGTCGCGCCTCAAAGGCGGCGGTCTCAGTGCCGAGGCGGATCCAGCGCCGGTACGTGCGTTGATCCTGTCCGATGTGGTGGGGGATGATCTTCGGGTGATTGCCAGCGGGCCGACGGTTGCGCCGATTGGCACCAAAGCGCAGGCCTGCAAAATCCTGCAAGATCGGGGCGTTTGGGAAAACATACCAGAGCCCGTGCGACTGCATCTTGGCACATTGGATGCGGCTAATATGCCGCCTCAGGCCGACAACACGCTGATTGGGGCGAATAAGATCAGCGTGCAGGCTATGGCCGCTGTCGCCGCTCAGCCAATTGTTATCGAAACACCGCTAGAGGGCGATGTTGCAGAGGCCGCAGATAAGATCATCCAGACCGCGACAGGCCCTGGACTCTATCTGTTCGGTGGCGAAACCACCGTGCATCTGACTGGCGATGGTATCGGTGGGCGTAATCAGGAATTGGCAATGCGTTTGGCAGCGCGGGCCGAAACCGAATGGGAAGGGGACTGGGTGTTTCTATCCGGTGGCACCGACGGGCGCGATGGCCCCTGTGATGCGGCGGGCGGGTTGGTTGATCCGCAGAGCCTACAACGGATGCGGGCGGCGGGTATTGATCCGCAGGCGATGCTCGCCAATAACGATAGCTACCATGCGCTGAAAGCCTCGGGCGATTTGCTGATGACCGGTCCTACGGGCACCAATGTAGCCGATCTACAGGTGCTGATCCGCCGTTAGTCGACGGGTAGGCCGCTTGGTACACTTTCAGGGCGCCCCAAAGGGCGTTGATCGACGCTGGCACCGGTTAGGCTTTCGAGAAATGCCACCAGTTCGGCGATTTGCGGATCGGTCAGATCAACAGGTTCGATGTCCAATTTGGCGCTTTGGCGCGCCATTTCGCGGCTGTCGCTCTGGATGACAAAATCAATTTGTTCCAACCACGGCGCGGCGGGCAAATGAGCGTCAGATCGCTGCCATTTTTCGCGGGATTCCAGCGGGTTGGCGTGATGTCTTACCATGCCCTCTAGCGTGGCAAAAGCGCCGTTATGCCCATAGGGCGCAGTCAGAGCGACGTTGCGCAGAGGCGGTGTGCGGAACCGGTAGGCATCCTGAAGTGCGTTGCTTTCCCCCATGCGCCCGACATCGCGCGGTATCGGGTCAAAGACGCGTGTGCGTCCGGGGCCAAAGGCTGGCAAGCCGAGGGCGTGAAAGGATTGATCCGTCAGCAGCGGGCCGGAATGGCAGTGCGAACAGTTTGCCGCGCCAAAGAACAAATCCATGCCCGCTTTGGCCCTTGGCGAAAGTGCGTCTGATGATCCGGCAAGATACTGGTCATAGGGGCTGTCGATGCTTTGCCATTCAAAGGCCTGAAACGCGCCCAAAGCATTGGCGATTTCAACGATTGTGACCTCTTCGGCGCTATCGATATGATCGAAGGCTTCAACAAACATCGTGCCATAGGCGGGGATGCTGCGCACGCGTTTGGCCAGTATTGGCCAGGCGGCATCAATGCGGTCATGCACCGCCCCCGCGATTTCGTTTTCGCGCGGATTTCCGGCCATTTCAAACTGCGCCACCAACGGAAACACCGCCTGAGCTGCCAGAATAGTGTCAAATCCTTCGGGCAGCCATTCCTCTGCGGGGGAGTCAAATCCGTTCTCATAAAGCTCGGAAATCTCTAGGCGACCATCATGAAACAGCGTGTGAATGGAGGTATGACCGAGGTTCCAGAGGGCGGGCGCGTTGCGCGGAATGCGCTTGGGGATACGATCCGCGCCGGTGCCCGCCGTGCGTTCGGGCCCCAAGCCGGTGCCGCCCTCGCCGATGCCCAGCGACAGCCCGTCACCGGTGCCCAGCTCATGGTGGTGGCAGGTGCCGCAGCTGATATTCTGATTGCCCGAGAGGATTTTGTCGTAAAATAAAAGCTGCCCGATCCTTGCTTTTTGCGGCGATACCGGGTGAAAATCATCCGCAGAAACAGGCACCGGCTCGACGGCAAATGCAGGGCAGGCCAGTGCCGTGAAACACAGGAATATCAGATGCCTAAATGGCTTTGTGCACTTAGCTTTCTTGCCGCGCCGGCCTTTGCCGATATCGAAGAAGCGCGCGATCTGATGGAAGCGGGAAAATTCAAAGAGGCGCGCGCGGCCTTTTGGCCCGCCGCCCGCTCTGGCAATGCCGATGCCGAAGAGCTGATCGGTGTGATGTATGCGATGGGCCTTGGGGTTGAACAGGATTACGAACGGGCGTTTGAGTGGTACCTGCGCAGCGCCATGAAGGGTCATCCCGGCGCGCAATCCGGTGTCGGCTGGTATTATGAGGTTGGCCTTGGCATGCCCGCGCCGGATCTGATGCGCGCCTATATGTGGTACGTTCTGAGCGCTATCGGCGGTGATCCCGATGCGGCGATTTCCCAAGAAGAGGTCGTCAAGAAGATGACGCAAGAGCAAATTGATAAGGCGCATGTGCTGGTCGATGATTACCGTGTCTGGATGTATCCGTTCCGCTAGAGTTTTCACCGGATTGCGGCGTTTGTACATCCTAATCGCAGGCCTCCTGCCAGAAAAAACGTCTTAGATCATGGCGCGGGCTTGACGGAACGACAGCAGTTTGCGGCTGTCTTCATCCCAGACATGTAGCCGCGCCGAGGCAAGGCTTTCTTTCAGGGTCAGACGCTGGTCGTCTGCCAACTCTGGATGATCGCGCATGACTTCCATCAGGCGGTAAAACGGAATTCGCGCATAAAGGTGATGCACATGGTGCACGCCGATATTCGCGCTTATCCAGCGCAGGGGCTGGGGCAGATCGTAGAAAGAAGAGCCATGCAAGGCGGCCTCGTGCAATTGCCATTCGGGCGGATGATCCCAGTGGGCGTCTTCAAACTGGTGCTGCACATAAAACAGCCACATGCCGATGGTGGCCGCGCAGAGGATCGTCGGCACATAGATCCAGAAAACCACTTGCCAGCCGCCGAAATAGACAAGCGCGCCAACACAAAGGGCGATCATCGCATCGGTGCCAAGGCTGCTGATCCAGAACCGGCGACCTTCAGACATAAACCCAATGGGCAGGCGTTGCTGGATAAAAAACAGATAGGCAGGCACCACGCCGAACATGAACAGCGGATTGCGATAGACGTGGTAGACAAGGCGTTGAAAACGCGAAAGGTCGCGGTATTCATTCAAGGTCAGCGTGTTGATGTCGCCAATCCCGCGCTGTTGCAGATTGCCAGCGGCAGAGTGGTGAATCGAATGGGAATGGCGCCAGACTGCATAGGGAGTGACGGTTAAAACGCCAAGGCAGCGCCCGATCCAGTCCATCGCCTTGCGGTTGGCCAGATAAGACCCATGGCCGCAGTCATGCTGGATGACAAACAGGCGCACCAGAAAGCATCCGTTCAGCAGGGCGATACCCAAAGACAGGAAAGGCGATACCGACAGCGCCGCCCATGCCGCCGCCCAAAGCACAGCAAAAGGCACAAGGGTCGTAACCAGTTCAAAGATGCTGCGCTTGGTGTCGGGATCGCGATATTTCGCAAGGGTACGCACCCAGTTCCGCGCGGCTTCTGCCTGCGTCAAACCTGGTGTGACCGGGGCAGCCTGTTGCAAGGACTGCGGCAAAGGAGCGTTCATCTGGGCCTGTATCTTTTCTTTTTTCGTTCCTCCGGCAGATTACCGTGAGGTGGTGTATTGGCCAATTTGAACAAATTCCAGTCAGGGGAACCCCTGTATGATCAAGCTCAGGATGGGCAAGGTGGCGACTTAGTACCTTGGGGGCAGGGATGAGTCTAGCCATCAGTTCCCGACGCAATGGCGCAGTCGGAGCAAAAGACCACCATTCTTTGCCGAATTTTGGTTACGAGCCATGGCACCGGTGCGGGTTTGACGGGGTAGACAGACCGTTCAAATGGCCCATAATCGATGAAGTGAATTTCTGCGTCCTTCTTTATTTGAAAAGGAAATGGCTATGAAGATACTTTTAAAAGGCGCTGTCGGCATTTTTCTTCTGAGCACTATGGCGGCGGCGGCTGACTCTGATGCGGTGAACGGCTGCATTGATAAGCTGCGCGAAGTCGGCGGGCCGGATGGGGCAGCTGGCGAAGTGATTGATTCATTATTTTCCGAGGCCGCAACAGAAGTAACCCTGCGGGATCTCGGTGGCAGTGTTTGGAAATGTCTGGCCTATTCAGATGGCACCGTCGAAGAACTGCGCTTGGTTGATGCGATGGATGATGGAGGTGGGGCGATGGCAGAGCCTGAAACAACCCGTCAGGCCGTTCGTTTTGCAAAAGGCACGTCCGGAGCCGAGTTAACGGGGTCCTTAAGCCCCGGAAGTTCGGCCCAATATACGCTGGGGGCCAAAGATGGTCAGTTTCTTTATGTGCGGGTAGCCTCCGGCGGGAATACGCTTGATTTTCAAATTCTAAACCCGGACGGATCATTTCTGCTGGATATGATCGGCTCAGACAAAGAATACCGCGGCCAGCTCTGGCAAAACGGAGAGCATGTGGTGGAAGTGATTAACCGCAGTGGCAGCACTCAGAGCTACAACGTAATTTTTGGAATTGAATAAGGAGCTTATCATGAAAATCACCGGCATTTTGGCATTCGGCGCAGTGATCTTTGGTGCGGCGGCCTGTCAGGAAGTGGATACAACGGTTGGCACCCCTTCGGTTGGCAGCAGCAGTGATCTGTCATCCTTTGAAGGCGCAAAGGCCGGTCAGGCCGAAATGGGGATTCAGAGCCTCGGATATGAATTGATCCGGTCGGAAGGCTTGACCAGCTATTGGTTTAATCGCGGCACGGGCGCATGTGCACGGATTACAACATCGGACGGCCGGTATTCCGATGTGACCATGCTGCCATCCGGAGACTGCTAGGATGCATTTTGATTTGGCGCATGCCGCCGGCTCGGCAATTGTTATAATCGCAACGATCTACGGGCTGCGGTATTTTGGAGTGATCAAGGAGAAAAAGGGGTGGAATTGGACTTTGTTCTTCGCCGTTTTCATTGTGATGGCAATATTCAACTTGATTTGGCCTTACCCAAGTTAAAACCGTAGACCGTTAGGAGAGGCCCATGGCAGCAAATGCCCCGCGTATTTGGAGGATTTTATATCGGGTGTTCGGTCTGTGCTACTTTTTGGCGTTGATCGTTTTTCTGGTTGGGACTTTTGGCATTTTGGGGGCGGAACAGGATCCGCTCTCGGGTATCTTTCTTATTCCGCTTGGCGCCCCTTGGATATTTGGCATTTCGATTTTTCCGGAAGTGCTTTGGCCGTGGCTTGGGGCATTGTCGCCGCTGATAAATCTGCTGATCCTGCGATATCTGGCGCGACCGCGATAACGGCTAAATTTATCGGCCTTCGCAACGCAACATGCCACTCGAAAAGGAAAGGGCGCTGGAAGAACCAGCGCCCGATCTCGTTTTAAGGTAGATGGATTATTTCAGATCCATCATGCGACCTGAATCGATGTCGGTCTCGGCTTCGGCAACAGCCGCCACCAGTGCGTCAAAGATTTCAGGGCCACCGTCGACGTTGTCTTTGAACCAGTCATAGACCGGCGCAGCAGCTTCTTTGAAGGCAGCTTTTTCTTCTGGTGTTGGCACATAAAGATCACCGCCACCTTCAACAAAATCAGCATAGGCTTGGATGGATTTACGCTTTGGCGAGGCGAAAGTTGCCTGTTGCAGCGCATAGAAACCGTCCACAACAACCCGGCGCATGTCTTCTGGCATGGCCATGAATGTGTCGTTGGACATCCACCACAGCGCGCCCATATAGGCGTGACCGTCAAGGGTGACATATTGCAGACCCGCATCCGGGAATTTCATCCCCATGATGTCTGTGATGCCGTTCTTAGACCCCTCAACCACGCCGGTCTGGAACGAGGTAAACAGCTCTGGCCATGGGATCGGAGTAGGCGAAGCACCAAGCGCTTTGACCAGTTCCTGCGGCAGGTCTGCGACCACAGTACGGATCTTCAGGCCTTCCATATCGGCAGGCGATGCCACACGGCGTTTGGTGTTGGCAAAGTTGCGCCAGCCGCCGGTGTTGCCGATGGTCATCAGGCGGATTTTATCGCCGGAATCTGCCAGCGCCATGTCGCGCATTTTGCGGGTGAAATCACCCTGCAGCACAGTTTCTGCGATCCGGTCATCTGCCATGAGGTATGGTAGATCAAGCACCTGCACATAAGGGAAGATGCCAGACGCCCCACCAGAGGTAGAGATATACACATCGATGGACCCATCGGCGATACCCTGCAGACATTCCGCCCCTTTAGAGCAAAGCTGCGTACCGATGAACAGTTCGACCTCGATCGCGCCGTTAGAGGCCGCTTCGACGTAGTTTTTGAACACGACAAGACCGTCATAGTCTTCGTCATTTTCGTTGGAGTTGGCCGTCGCACGGATTGTATAATCCGCCGCTGCCGCGGACAGGGCAGAGCCTGCCAGCATTGTCGCAATCATCAGCGACTTCAAAGTGCCTTTAATCATATAAACCTCCCAGTTTTTGGTGCACGTTTCGAATTAGTTCACAAACCCCGTTAGGCGGGGAATTGTCATGGAAATGGCGGGGATATAAGTGATCAGGAAGATCACCACGACTTCCACCGCCAAGAATGGCAGAATGGCTTTAGAGATTGCCTCGACCCGTTCACCGGAGACCGATGACGCCACAAAGAGCACAAGTCCCATGGGCGGCGTTGCCAACCCCACGGTCAGGTTCACGCTCATGATGATGGCAAAGTGGACAGGGTCTACGCCGAGATCAACAAAGATCGGGCCCAGGATGGGACCAAGGATAATGATCGCCGGACCGGCATCAAGAAACATACCGACGACAAACAGCAGCAGGTTGATCAAGAACAACAGCAGCAACGGGTTTTGAGATAGGCCCAGAATGAACTCGGCCATGATTTCCGGTGCATGGGACAGGCTGACGACGGTTTTAAATGCCATCGCAGAGCCCACCAGCAGCAACACCACCGAAGAGGTGAAGGCCGATTTATACAGAATATCCGGAATATCACCGACTTTGATTGTGCGCAGCACAAACAGCCCGATCACCAGTGCATAGGCCACCGCCACTGCTGCGGCCTCGGTCGGGGTGAAGACCCCCGCCAGAATGCCGCCCAGAATGATGACCGGAGTCAACAGCGGGAAAAACGCCTTGATGCTGGCCTGACCACGTTCGGGCCAGGTGTATTTGCGGCTGGCAACGGGGAAATCATATTTGTCGGCCATGAATTTGATCATGACCATCAGACCAATGCCCACCATCGCCCCCGGCACGATACCGGCCAAAAACAGCGCAGCCACGCTTTCGCCCATCACATAGGCGTAGATGATCATAATACCCGAAGGTGGAATGATCGGTCCGATCACCGAGGATGCGGCGGTAATCGCGGCGGCGAATTTACGGGTATAGCCTTGCTTCTCCATCGCGGGGATCAGCATTGAGCCAAGGGCCGAGGTATCCGCGACAGCAGAGCCGGAGAGACCGGCAAACAACATCGAAGACAGCACATTCACATGGGCCAGACCGCCGCGCAAATGGCCCATCATCGCTTGGGAAAATTCCACAAGCCGCATGGTGATACCACCGCGGTTCATCAATTCACCCGCCAGCATAAAGAACGGGATCGCCATCAGCGGAAAGCTGTCCATGCCGTTGTAAACATTACGATAGAGCAGGGCGATGTCGCGTTCCTGACCGTTCATCCACAGCAAGAGGGCTGGGGCCGCGAGCATGCCGAAAAAGACCGGCAGGCCAACCAGCAAAAACAGAAGAAACAGGGGCAAAAACCAAATCAACATATCATTCAATCTCCGCTGGTAGACCGGGGATTGGACGCAAAGCTGCCCCTGCGCCCAGTAGAGTGATCAGCTTGCGCAGGATCAATTCAATATTCACAGAAATCAGCAGAATCAGCCCGACAAACAGAGACATATACATCCACGCCAGTTTGATTTTGATGGTTTTCATCCCGACCCATTCCAGCGGAATTTTCAGCGACGAGGAGGCAAAGAGCCAACCGGACTCGACATGTTTATATCCCAGCTGGACGCCAACAATCAGCACCGCAAAAGAGATGATTAACAGAAACAACGAAAGGACCGCCGCGACCCGCGTTGACAGTGCTTGCTCCAGCATGTCGATGGCAACAAAACCGCCTTGGCGAAACGCCGTGGGCGCAACAAGGCCGGTCATCCACAACATGCAGAAACGGGCAAATTCATCTGGCCAAGGCAGGGCGTTGTTCAGCACATACCGGCAAAACACTTGCAACAAGATCGCCGCCACCATCAGAGCAACAGCAACAATACCGATTCCACGCCCTATGCGCAGCACGATATCGTTGACGGTCTGAAGTGGCCGCAAAAGTCCGAATAGTAGCGCCATGCGCTATCCCTCCCTAATACCTGTAACACCGCCATGACAGCGGGGCCTTTTCTTCTCACGTCCAAAGCCGTCTCCTCCACGACTTTGGACGTGGATCAGTGACCGGGCGCGAAATGCCCGAATTGGCCACCGGAAAACAGCAACGGTGCGCCCTCGCGGATGCTTGCGCGCAGAACCTTACCGATGATGATGACATGATCGCCCGCGTCGACATCGGCATGTTTTTCGCATTCAAACCGCGCCAGACACCCATCCAAAAGCGGCACACCGTTATCGCAGGGCGTCCAGGACAGCCCGTCAAAACTATGTTCCTTTTTGGCGAAGGTCTGGCAAAGCTCCATCTGGTCTTCGGCCAAGATGTGAATCGCGTATTTTTGTGCGTTTACAAAGGCTTCAAACCGTTGGGACTCTTTGGCGGGGGACCAAAGCACCAGCGCCGGATCAAGCGACACAGAGGCAAAACTATTGGCGGTAATGCCAATCGGCCCCTTCGCTGTCTGCGCGGTTACAACCGTAATACCCGTCGCAAAACGGCCAAGCGCATTGCGGAAATCTCGGGCGCTCTCTGGGCCAGGAATAAAGTTATCCATAGGGAAAAGACGTCCTCCGTCGGCCATTAGGGCACCTCGTCGCCGAGGGCTTCGGTGTAGAGCGTAAACCACAGATCGCGGGTCATCTCTACCTTCAAAGCATCGCGCATTGCGCGGATACGGTCCAGATTATTTGTGCCCAGCACCGGCATAATTTTTGCCGGATGGGCCAAAAGCCAGGCAATCGCCACCGCGGTTGCATCCACGCCATAGGCCGCGCCAGTATCGGTTAACAGTTTCAGCAGTTTGGCGTTTTCAGGGGCAAAGAGGGCGCCGCCCGAAAGCGGTGACCATGCCATTGGGGCGATTTTACGCTCTTGCAAATAGGCCAGATCACCATTGCTCAGCGCATCATGGGCCAGCAGGCTGATTTCAATCTGGTTGGTCACCAATTGGTTTTCCATATTGGATTGCAACAGGGTCCAATCATGCAACTTGAAGTTTGAAACGCCAACAGTTCTGGCTTTGCCGGATTTGACCACCTCATCCAGTGCGGCACCGGTTTCGGCGGGGTCCATGAATGGATCAGGCCGGTGGATCAGTAAGCAGTCCACATGGTCAATTTCCATCGCTTTCAAAGAGTTATCAAGCGATGTTAAGATGTGTTCACGGCTGGTGTCATACATTTTTACCGGCTTGTGGGCAAATGGGCCCATGGGCAAAACGATGTCGCATTTAGTGATGATTTCCATCTTGTCGCGCAGATGGGGGCTGGCTTTCATCGCCTGACCCATCACTTTTTCAGAGGCATAGCCGCCGTAAATATCCGCCTGATCAAAGGTGGAAATCCCCTGTTCAAGACAGGCTTCGATCTTGGCTTGAACATGGGCCGCCGAAGTATCTTCGGCTTCGGATAGGCGCCACATACCATAGACAAGACGGGAAAACGAAAGATCGGAAGAAAGGGAAATACGTTCCATTAACGGCGGACTCCTGCGCCAAGCGGGGTAAGAGGGGTTTCGGCCGGGACTCGCCCATAGGCATGGGGCAAGGAGCAGGTTTTCAACTGCGGTAACACCCGTTGGCCGAAGTGTTTGCATTCATCGATATGGGGATAGCCGGAGAGCACAAAGGCGCGCATCCCCATTTTTTGATAGCTTTCCAATTCGCTCAGGACTTGATCGGTCGATCCGACAAGTGCCGCCCCGCAGCCCGAGCGCGCGCGCCCGACACCGGTCCAGAGATGGGGCTCGATAAAGCCCTCCATGTCGGCAAGTTCGCGGTTTTTGGCCTGATGCGAGACCCCGAGCGAGCCTGAATCAAGGGCACGGTTGCGAATGGTTTCGCCTTGTTCTTCGTCCAGTTTCGACACGATATACTGCGCGTATTCGCGGGCTTCTGCCTCGGTGTCGCGCACGATGACATGGCAGCGCAGGCCATAGTCCAACGTGCGGCCATAGGCGGCGGCGCGATCGTGGACGGCCTTCATGCGCCCGGCGAGTTCTTCTTTGGTTTCGGGCCACATCAGGTAGACATCGCAATGCTGGCCACAGAGGTCCAGCGCATCCGGTGAATAGCCGCCGAAATACATCAGCGGACCACCGTTTTGCTGATAGGGGCGCACGGGATCGGTGGTCAGATTGGCAAAGTTATAGACCTCACCCTGATAGTTAATCTCATCCTGTGTCCAAGCCTGACGCAGGATCTCAACCACCTCGCGAGAGCGCTGATAGCGGAATTTGCTGTCTTCCTTTTCGCCAGGGAAATCGGACGAAATAATGTTGATTGTCAGGCGCCCCTTCAGCATGTGGTCAAGGGTCGCCAGTGTGCGGGCCAGCATGATCGGCTGAACCTCGCCACAGCGTACCGCCGCCAGCATATTGATCTTTTCGGTGATCGGCGCGCAGCCTGCAACAAAGGACAACGTATCCTGACCAACCTGATAGGAGGAGGGGCACAGGATATTCCCAAAGCCTTGGGATTCGGCGGTTTTTACGATGTCGCTGCAATGGTCCCAGCTTGAGCGCAGTGCCCCGTCCGGCACCCCCAGAAACTGATAATCATCAGAGCAAAGCGCGGAAAACCACGAAACCTCTACGGCGTCCAGGTCAGGGGAAGTAATGGGGACGATTGTCATGCCAGCTCCTGTTGCGTGCTCGAAATTTACACTTGCGTAGCACTCACTTTGATGTAGATCAATGGTGTATCAATTTTTTTCGACCGTGGTAGAAATGTCAAATCGAGCCCAATCTTCCTTGCCGCTTTATGTTCAGTTGAGTGAGCTTTTGATTCGAGAAATCATGTCTGGTCGCCTACGCGATGGCGAACGGCTGCCGCCTGAACGCGAGATGGCGGTATCGCTGAATACCTCGGTTGGCACCCTGCGCAAAGCATTGGCGGACCTGACAGAAAAAGGCATGTTGGATCGGGTGCAGGGGTCTGGCAACTATATCCGTGCCAAGGGGGCCGCGATGTCGGTCTATTCGATGTTCCGGTTGGAATTGATCGAAGGGGGCGGTTTGCCGACGGCGGAAATCCTGTCCGTTGAGCGGTTGGAAAAACCGGCAGATTTCCCGCGTTTTGGCGAATCTGCTGAGGGCCACCGCATCCGCCGTTTGCGTAAACTCAACGGCAAACCGGCGGCGGTCGAGGAAATCTGGCTGGATGGCTCTTATGCCCGAAAGCTGAACGCGCCGGACATCTCTGAATCGCTTTATCTTTATTATCGCACCAAGCTGGATCTCTGGATTGCACGGGCCGAGGATTCGGTTGGCGTGGATCACGTGCCGTTCTGGGCCCCCGATACCTTTGGGCTGGAAACCGGTAGCCCTGCGGGCTTTATCGAACGGATCAGCTGGTCGCGGGATGATACCCGTGCCGAGTACTCTCGGACATGGTTTGACCAATCAATCGCGCGCTACTTTGCGCGGCTTAGCTAAGGAATACCAAAAATGACGACGAAACTCCGCTATGGCATCATCGGATGCGGCATGATGGGGCAGGAGCACATCCGCAACATCCATTTGTTGCCCGGAGGCGAAGTGGCCGCAATATTTGAGCCGGATGCCGGCATGCGCGCTGCGGCAGCGGGCTTTGCGCCAGAGGCGGCTTTTTGCGACTCTGTCGATGCGCTTTTAGCGGTAAAGGATTTGGATTGCCTGCTGATTGCTTCACCGAATTATCTGCATGTTGATCAGTTAGAGCAGATCGCGCGCACCCGCCCCCTGCCGCTTTTGGTCGAAAAACCGCTTTATACGGTCAACGCAGATGCCCAGCGGGTCGCCGATTTTGAGTCCAGCTATCCGGCACCGGTCTGGGTGGCGATGGAATATCGCTACATGCCGCCGGTGGCCGAGCTGATCAAAGAGGCGCAGAATGTCACGGGCGGCATCAAGATGCTGACCATCCGCGAGCACCGTTTTCCGTTTCTGCCCAAGATCAACGACTGGAACCGGTTTAATCGCGGCTCCGGCGGGACCTTGGTGGAAAAATGCTGTCATTTCTTTGATCTGATGCGGCTGGTGATGCAGAGCGAACCGGTGCGCGTGATGGCCTCGGCCGGGCAGGCGGTGAACCATCTGGACGAAAGCTATGACGGTGAAACACCGGATATCTGGGACAATGGTTATGTGATCGTAGATTTTGAAAACGGCACTCGGGCGATGCTGGAATTATGCATGTTCGCCGAGGGCGCGCGCTATCAGGAAGAAATCACCGCCGTCGGGCCTGCGGGAAAAATCGAATGCCTTGTTCCCGGACCGGGTCGGTTCTGGCCTGCGCATCTGGGCGAGGCCCCCATCCCCCAAGTCATCGTTAGCCCACGCGACCCCAAAGGACCGAAAGTCATCGATATTCCGGTCGATCCCGATTTGCTTGAAGCGGGGGATCACAATGGATCAACCTTCTATCAGCATCAACGGTTTCACGCCGTCGTGCGCGGTGAGGCACAGCCTGAGGTGACGTTAAAAGACGGGGCTATGGCGGTGGCGATGGGGCTCGCGGCACAGGAATCTGCCGCCCTGGGGCAGGCGGTTCTGATCAAAGCAATCTGAAGGGGGGCTTTAGGAAGGTTTGGGCCGCTTGGCGTGGCCCAAACCACACGCTGTCGCGCCGATGATCACGAATGAGTTGTTTCACATCCGATTGGTCGATAGAAATGACAACCATGACTGATGAAAAAGAAATCGATCCTCCGCTGAACACGATTCGTGGTTTGATGCAGGACGTAACCGAACGCATGGATGAAATCTCTGACCAGCTGCGCCAGGCGCAGGGGGGCACGGATATTCGCCCCTCTGATATCCGCACACTGATCCTGATTGTCCGCAAACCGCGCACGCTGAATGATCTTTCGCAGGCGCAGGGGATTTCGCGACAAGCTGCCCATAGCTCGATCAAACGGCTGCTGGAACACGGGTTGATCGATTTCGAATTTCTTGAAGGCAGTAAGCGCGACAAGGTCGCCTCTATGAATGAGGCGGGTTACGCGCTGCGGGCCAAATACCGCAATAGTTTTGAGGCCGTAGAAACCCAGATCGCCGGCCTGATCGGGGCCAAGGAACTGGAACAGTTACGCAGCCTGTTGACGGTGATTGCGGCCAAGCTGTAACGGCAAAAGCCGCATTCGGGTGAGTGTACCGAATGCGGCTTCCTGCCAAGAACCCTGATCCCCATCAGGGTCTCTGTGGCGGTCATGCGCGGGCCAGCATGTCCCTGTGTTCCTTTTGGCGGATTGCCATGCGGATCACCGGACGAGGCCGTTGCACTTCCTTGTCAATGCCACCGTGAGTGGGGGGCGGATGACATCTGGAAACAGAAAAACAGCTGCCATCATTTTGCCGCGGTGCAGATAAGCTGATCAGCCGGTCACAGTGTTCTTTGGTTGGCTGGATCATCTATCCTTTGACAGGATTGATATGGGGTGGCACCCGCATTTCATCAAGTAAGATTGACGAAAATGGTTTTGCGATTTTGTGCCATTCGGCAGGGCGTATTTTGGTAAGGTAAAAAAAACCGGCGTGGTTCAGGGACGTAAACCACGCCGGCAGAGGTCAACACGAAGGTCGTCGTTCAATCAGGGCCGCATAGAGGGACAATTCAAGCAGCACACCCGTTCAAACGTAGCAGGACAGGGAGGGAGGAGTTTGTCATGCTGTGTTGATAAATGGGATATGGGAAGCGCTCCGCATTATGTCAAGTTGTGTTGATGATATTTCTTGTATTCGTTCCTAGGGGTATCTGGCATAGTGCTCCAAAAGCGATATCCTGTGAAAACAGGCGGGAATTGAGGGACATCATGAGCAAAATCGGACGGCACGGGGCCGCACTTCTTTTGGCAGCTGGCATGGTTGCGGGGTGCACCTATGTGCCCTTTGAAGCGCCTAAAACGGTTTCGCGGGCAAAGGTCGACCTTACCACCGGGCCATTGCAAAAGTCGTACCGTAACCATGTGGCCAGCCATGGGGCGCTGGATTCGACCATTCCTCTGGTGGATGGCAATGCCGCCCTTGGGGCGCGGTTGCGGTTGATAGGGTCCGCCGAACACACGCTTGACCTTCAGTATTTCTTGATCAAACCGGATGAAGCCGGGGCACTGATCAGCGTTGCCTTGCTCGAAGCTGCGCAGCGCGGGGTGCGGGTGCGCCTGTTGCTGGATGATGCCTTCACAACCGCCGAGGATACGCAGCTTGCGGTGTTGGACAGCCACCCCAACATCGATATCCGCATTTTCAACCCGCTCTCCCGCCGAAGCTGGGGGCCGTGGAACTATGTGATCGATTTCAAGCGGGTCAATCGCAGGATGCACAATAAGGCGCTGATCGCAGATAATGCCTTTGCTATTATTGGCGGGCGGAATTTGGCGGATGAATACTACCAGATCGATACCGACAGTGAGTTCGCGGATTTTGATCTGGGCATTATCGGACCCAGTGTGCCGCTGATTTCCGAAAAGTTTGATCTGTTCTGGAATGATGACTTCTCGGTTCAGGTCGGTCTGCTGGATGATCGGGACAGCCCGGAAGAGCTTGCCTCAATCCGGCGCGGGATTGAGAAACGTGCGAATCTGGCACAGGCGGAAACCTATCGAAAAGCAGTCGACAGCACTTTTCTACAGGATTTGCTGCGCGAGGCATTGCCGCTCAAGACCGGATATTCCAAAGTCGTGAGCGATACGCCTGATAAATTGCGCGCGCCTGCCAGCGATACAACCCATCGGGTTGTGGCTGATCAGCTGTTCCGCGAAATGGCCGGTGCAGAGACCGAGGTCCTGTTGTTTACCCCGTATTTTGTGCCAAGGGATTACGGGGCTGATTTCTTCAAGGCACTCGTTAAACGCGGCGTGCGGGTGCGCATTATGACCAATTCGCTTGCCGCGACCAATCATGCTTATGTTCACGGCGGCTATTACCGCCACCGCAAATCACTTTTGGCCGCTGGTGTGGAGCTTTTTGAAGTGCGGGCGGATACGCCGGCGATTTTAGGACATAGCGATTCCGAGGAACAGAAACTGCTGACGATGCACACCAAGGCAGCGATCATTGACAGCAAGAAGATGTTTATCGGGTCCTTGAACTTCGATCCGCGATCCATTGAAATCAATACGGAATTCGGATTGTTCCTGCAGGACCCTGCGACCGCAACGGCGTTTACGGAAACGATCAATCGGCAAATAGATGATTTTGCCTATGTGCTGTCGCTGGATGAAGATGGGGATGTGGTCTGGACCTATAGCGGTGCGGGCCGCAATGAAATCCGCACTTCTGAACCAGACGCAAGCTTTCTGGCTCGTGTGACGGCCGTTATCGCACGCTGGCTGCCGGTAGAAGGACAACTTTAATCCCTTCCTAAGTTCTTTGTAATTGGGGGGCGGGATTTTGACCCGCCCTCTGGCCGCGCCGGCTTATTGGTTTAGGACGTTCAGTGTTTGCACCAACTCACCGGTTTTGCGCGCGAAGATCAGGATTTGATTGTCGTCAGTCACCACCGCAAACCAGTCCGGCGCTTGGGTAAAGGCAATAGCGCTAGCCCCTTGCGGCAGCGTAATCGAAGCCGGAAGGGCCGGTGTGCTTCGGTCTTCGCGGAAGCGGATGACAATCAGTGCGATCATGATTACAACGCCCACAATCATTGTCAGCGAAAGTGCCGTCACCAGCACCCGCAGATATTTAACCATCGCCGGAACGCTTTCTGGCTGCGGAGTATCTTGATCCATGTCTACGTCGTCCACTTCTGTTTTGCAGGTCCAGATCCAAGCCGATCCGCCTCGTCGCCTTGATAAAGCGCTTTCCCGCGACGTGCCAGAGGAAGCCGCCCTGAGCCGTTCGCGCCTGGCGAAAATGCTGGCAGCCGGAGAAATCTCTATCGGTGGCAAGGTGGTGACCGACCCGCGTGCCAAAGTGGCCGAAGGCGACATCATTGAAATTCAGATCACTGAAGCCGACGAAAGCCATATTCTGCCAGAAGATATTGCGCTGGATATTGTTTATGAAGACGATGATCTGATCGTGATCAACAAACCGGTGGGCATGGTCGTGCATCCAGCACCGGGCACGCCGTCTGGCACTTTGGTCAATGCTCTGTTGCATCACTGTGGTGATACGCTGTCTGGCGTTGGGGGGATGAAACGCCCCGGCATTGTGCACCGGATCGATAAAGAAACCTCAGGCCTGTTGGTGGTGGCGAAATCCGACAAGGCCCATCACGGATTGGCTAAGCAATTCGAAAAGCACACGGTAATCCGCCATTATAATGCCATCGTCTACGGTGTGCCTGATGCTTATGATCCGCGGTTGCGTGGCATAAAAGGGGTCAATTTCGAACCCGGCAATATCATGAAAATCAGCACACAGCTGGCGCGCCACCGGACCGACCGTCAGAAACAGGCAGTGTATTTTACCGGTGGTCGCCATGCCGTCACGCGCTCGCGCATCCTAGAATCCTTTGGCCAGCCACCGGTAGCCTCTTTGATCGAGTGCTGGCTTGAAACCGGTCGCACCCATCAGATTCGAGTGCATATGGCCCATGCGGGGCACAGCCTGATCGGAGACCCCGTTTATGGCGGTAAACGCAAGCTCAACAGCAAGGCGCTGTCCCCCGAAGGCATCGCCGCCGCCCAATCGTTTTCGCGGCAAGCTCTGCATGCGGCAAGCCTTGGTTTTATTCACCCGATAACCGAAGAAGCGCTCAACTTCGAAGCCCCTCTGCCTCAGGATATGTCGGATTTGATTGACAATTTACGGAGTCCAGCAAAGGCTTAGGAACGAGACCCCGTCAAAAACGCAGGCCATTATGTATTTTCTCGAATTCGAAACGTGGATCATTATAAGCTACATCCTGCAGATTATGACGCTTTTGCGGGTGCTGCTGCGCGAAAACAGATCGCCCACATCGCGCCTGGCCTGGATGCTCTGTGTGATGTCGGTGCCTTGGCTTGGAATTTTGCTCTATTTTCTGTTTGGTGAGGTCAGCTTTGGGCGCAAGGATGTAGCGCGCATGGAAGAGATCATCAAAGGCTTACCCAAAGAAGTTCCCAGCGACACACTTTCCGATATAAGGCCCGAGATTCCGATTATTTTCCGTCAGTCCTTTGCCCGTGCGGGATCAGTGAACGGGTTCAGACCCACGGCGGGGAACCATGGCGATCTGATGGCGGATTCAAACGCAACCATTGACGCGATGATCGCGGATATGGATGCGGCCACGGATCATGTGCATCTGCTGTTCTATATCTGGCTGACCGACAAAAATGGCGTGAAGATGATAGAAGCGGCGATGCGGGCGGCGCGACGTGGTGTGACGGTACGCGCGATGGTCGACGGTATGGGATCGCGCAAGTTGGTGGAAAGCACCCATTGGCAGCGTATGGCAGAGGCAGGGGTCCAACTGGGCGAGGCTTTTGACATGAAGCAGGCCTGGGTACATCTGTTATTCCGGCGTATGGACATCCGCAACCACCGCAAAATCATGGTGGTGGATGGTAAAATCACCTATTGTGGCAGCCAGAATTGCGCCGATCCCGAATTTGCCGTCAAACCGAAATTTGCGCCTTGGGTGGATGTCATGGTGCGCCTGACCGGGCCGGTGGTCTGGCAGCAACAGCAGCTTTTTGCCGGGGATTGGCAGACCCACACCGGAGAGGATATTCGCGATCTTCTGAAAACGCCGGTGCGCGAAGGATCCGGGACGGCGATTGCGGTGTCCATGGGCACAGGGCCAACCGAAAGCCATCAGGCGGTGCCAGATGTTTTCCAGAACCTGATGGCCAGTGCGCAGCGCGAAATTATCGTGACGACCCCCTATTATGTGCCCAGCGAGGCCCTGCACAACCGGCTTTGCGCGGCGGCGTTGCGTGGGGTGGATGTCACGCTGATCCTGCCCAAACGCAACGATTCCCGCCTTGTTGGTATGGCCAGTCGCAGCTACTTTCTGTCTTTGGTTAAATGTGGCGTAAAGCTCTATGAATACAAACCGGGGTTGCTGCATTCCAAACTTCTGACCGTTGACGACGAAACCGTGCTGTTTGGGTCGGCCAATCTGGACCGGCGGTCTTTTGATATCAATTTTGAGAACTGCATGCTGACCTATGATCCTGTGCTGACCCAAACCATTAATGCGCGGCAGCGGGAATATATCGCCGACAGCGATCCGGTTGCGCTGAAAACCGTAGAGGCCTGGCCTACTCATACGCGGCTAATGAACAACCTTTTCGCGACGATGGGGCCGCTTTTGTAAAATCGGTAAACTGTTTGTTATTCTTGGAAACATATATGGCGGGGCGACGGAATCGCTCCCATGTGACGTAGAAGAATTATGACACCATATCTTGTAGTCCTTAAGCGGCGACATTATCTGGATGTTAACGATATAAACATTGGGACACTGAAAGGGATCAAAAATGGGCAACTATGCAAATCTTCCCGTACCCACACCAGAAGGCGGGTTGAACCGCTACCTGCAGGAAATCCGCAAATTCCCCATGCTGGAACCTGAAGAAGAATACATGCTGGCCAAAGCTTGGGTTGAGCGCGAAGACAGCGAAGCCGCGCATAAAATGGTTACCAGCCACCTGCGTCTGGCGGCTAAAATCGCCATGGGCTATCGCGGCTATGGCCTGCCACAGGCCGAGGTTATTTCCGAGGCCAACGTTGGTCTGATGCAAGCGGTTAAGAAGTTCGACCCTGAAAAGGGCTTCCGCCTGGCGACCTATGCCATGTGGTGGATTCGGGCCAGCATTCAGGAATATGTGCTGCGCTCTTGGTCGATGGTGAAACTGGGCACAACCAGCGCACAGAAAAAGCTGTTCTTTAACCTGCGCAAGGCCAAAAACCGCATCGGCGCTCTGGAAGACGGGGACCTGCGTCCTGAAAACGTCGCCAGAATCGCCCATGATCTGAACGTAACCGAAGATGAGGTGATCTCTATGAACCGGCGGATGTCGGGGGGGGATGCGTCGTTGAATGCGGTGATCGGATCGGATGGCGATAGCGCGACCCAGTGGCAGGATTGGCTGGAAGACGAGGATGCCGATACCGCTGGCGACTATGAGGCCAAGGATGAGCTCGACAGCCGTCGTGAATTGCTAGCCGACGCCATGGCGGTTCTGAATGATCGTGAGAAAGACATTCTGGTTCAGCGGCGCCTGCAGGATAAGGCTGTCACCCTTGAGGAACTCTCGAGCCAATATGACGTAAGCCGCGAACGTATCCGTCAGATCGAAGTGCGAGCCTTTGAGAAACTGCAAAAGAAAATGCGCGATCTGGCCAAAGAAAAGGGCATGCTGAGCACAGTATAACCCCTTGCGTATACTTTAATGGATGATAGCTTCCCTAGATATTCTAGGGGAGCTATTTTTATGTCGAGAGCTATTAATTGGGGTATCCTAGGGGCTGCGAATTTTGCCCGTGAACATATGGGCCCCGCAATCCATGCCGCAAAAGGCGCGCGTCTGGCGGCGCTGGCAACCTCAAGCGACGATAAAGCCAACGGTTTCAAGGCTTTCTGCCCTGATATTCTTGTGCATTCCTCTTATGATAATTTGCTGGCGGACCCGAAAATTGACGCGGTTTATATTCCGCTGCCCAATCATCTTCATGTCGAATGGGTCCGCAAGGCGTTAAAAGCGGGTAAACATGTGCTCTGTGAAAAACCGGTAGCCATGCAGGCCGATGAAATTGACGGGCTGATTGCGCTGCGCGATGCAACCGGATTGCTGGCGGCAGAGGCATATATGATCGTGCATCATCCGCAGTGGCATCGGGTCAAACAACTGGTCGAGACCGGTGCTATTGGCAAGCTGGTGCATGTGGAGGGCGTCTTTAGTTACTATAACGACGATATGAAAAACATCCGCAATCAGGCCGATACCGGGGGCGGCGGTCTGCGCGATATCGGCGTATATACTTTTGGCTCGGCCCGTTTTGTCACCGGAGAGGAGCCAGCAGCACTGCGCGCACAGATCACTTTTGAGAATGGCGTGGATACGATTGCCCATGTGCAGGCAGATTTCCCGTCCTTCTCCTATGGCGCGACGGTGTCCACCCGCATGTTCATTCGGCAGGAAATGGTGTTCCATGGCACCGAGGGCATCGTCAAAGTAAACGTGCCGTTTAACGCCGGTGTCTTTGGCATGGCGGAGCTTGAAATCCATCAGCCCAACATGGCCGTCCGGCATGAGCGTTTTCCGCAGGTCAATCACTACGTAGAGCAGGTGCAAAATTTCAGCACGTCGGTGCGCGACGGGGTAGATTACCCTTGTCCGCTGGAGTTTTCACGCGGCACCCAGCGCATGATCGACATGGCCTTTGCTGCGGCAAATAAGGACTAGTTTCCCTTTGGTCCGGCGTGAAAACCGGACCGCAGGCATCCATATCTTATAGGGCAGCGCCGCCGTACGGCGGGCTTAGTCGAACTGGATTCGGGTTTCGTTCAACAGGATGCGATAGACCCGATAAATATAGATAAAATAGGCCAGACCAAAGGTGACGATGGTCAGCAACCACCACAGCAGCGCGTTTAGGATCACCCCGCCGACAGAGATATCGCAAACCATCTTTCCCACGCGATGACCATCGAGATCCACCACTTGGGTTTTGTTTAGCACCGCTTTGGGCAGGTAGTAGGGAAACAGAAACGCCGCCAACCCCAAGGTGATGATCGTCAGGATAAACCAGAAAAGCGCGTTCAGGATGGCGTCCATAATGCTGAAATCACATTGCAGACGAAAAGCGTTTGAAAGAATACTCGGCATGGGGCTCTCTTTGATCCGGTCATAAAACTATGCGCATCAGAGCCTGAAGACACCCGTTGGGCAAGGGCTTTTGCAGTATTTTTCAACTGGGAACGCGTTAAAGAAAAAAGCCCGCACGCTAAACGCACGGGCCTTTTGTGATTTGGTGAAAACGCGGATCAGCCGTTGGCTTCGCGGATTTTATCAGCGGCCTCTTTGTCAAAACCGACGCCGTTTTGTTCAAACATCGTATCCAGCTCACCGGACAGGGTCATTTCGGTGATGATGTCACATCCGCCGACAAATTCGCCTTTGATATAAAGCTGCGGGATTGTCGGCCAATCAGAATATTCCTTGATCCCTTGACGGAGTCCCTCGTCGGCAAGAACATTCACATCCGCAAAATCGACGCCCATATAATTCAGCACACCGGCCACCCGCGAGGAAAACCCGCATTGTGGCATGGATTTGGTGCCTTTCATGAACAGAACAACGTCATTGGCTTTGACGGTTTCATCGATCTGGGCGTGGGCGGGTGTTGTGGTGTCGCTCATGGGGTCATTCCTCTTTACCAAAGGCGCGGTGGTATTCCGCGGCATAGGTTTCATCATCTTTAAAACTGTGCTGGGTTCTGTCGGCGGCTTCGGCAAAATCCCCGCGATTGCGGTTGAATATGTTACTGCTGCGTTCCAGCGACTGGTTCTTGCGGATTGTCGCCTCTACGAGGTCCAGATCGGTGGCTTCCATGCCCAGCGGCACTTCACGTTTCATTTGTTTCGGCTGTCGTGCGGCAAGGGGGCGCCGCGGCTCTAGGCGAAAAGGTGCTGTGAGGCGTCGCCAGAGGTGCACTACTCAGGCGCCTTGGTGGTCAGGGCCAAGGCGTGCAACTCACCGTTGCTGCCATCCATTTTACCCTTGAGTGCGGCATAAACGGCCCGCTGCTGTTGAACCCGGTTTTTGCCGCGAAAGCTCTCGTCGATGACCATCGCAGACATGTGCACGCCATCCGCACCGCCAACCTGAATCTGGGCGTTTGGAAAGCTTTCGCGCAGCAGTTCCTCTATTTGATGGCTGGTCATGGGCATAGCGGATTATCCTTTGTCTCGTTGCTTGAAATGTAGGGTGCCACCAGACGGTCTGCAAGTCGGTTTAGACATAGGGCGCAAGGGAAAGCAGATAGGGCGGCACGGCGGCGAGCGCCTCTTGTACCTCTGGTTCCTCAAAGTCGTAGATCGAGGTCGGGTCTTTAGGGCAAAGGGCGGCCATCAGGCTTTGGGCCTTGGCCAGATGCGTCGCTGGTAGCGGTAAGGCGGAGGCCTCTTGTAGCAGTAGCAGCGCCTCATGGATCGGGCGCACCACCCGCAGGGCATAGGTCATATGGCCCAGCAGGTCGGGATCGTCGCGCCATGTCTCCCCTTCAAACAGAACCTGCGTAACCCGCTGACCGGCCCCCGCACAGGCATAGGCAACGCAGCCGCCAAAACCCCTATCGTTCAAATCATCGTGGATCGTGCAGGACATGCAGGTGTTGGACAGATTGGGGCAGGGGGTGTCGACAGCTTTGAGCAGGCCAAAGTCCTCGTCCTCGTCAAAAGGATAGGCAACGCAGCACAGGGCGGCGCATTGGCTGCAATCATCCTGCAGGTCCGGAAGGATGAAATCCGATACCATCAGATCAGACGCCGCACTGCCAGAAAGAACGGAAAAGCGGCGTCCTGATCGTCATTTAGGCAACAGCCGCCGCAAAGCTACCGCGGAAGATTTCTGCCAGATGCCCCAGATCAGCCGTGCTGTTGCCAAAGCTGACATCTGTACCACCAAATTTGCCGACGGTCTCAAGATGCAATCCGGCCTGGGCGGCGGCACTCATCAAACCTTCGGCCTGATCAAAGTTGCAAGCGATCAGATAGCGGGCTTGATCCTCTCCAAACAGGGTCGGCGTATCAGAGGCCGTCAGGCTCACACCAACACCGGCGGCTTCGGCCAGTTCAAAGGCGGCCAGCGCCAGTCCGCCGTCAGCCAGATCGGTACAGGCGGTGATTAATTCGTGGTTTTCACGAACAAATTCGCCGTGTTTGCGTTCGGTCTCAAGATCAACCGCAGGGGCGTCGCCATCTTCGCGGTTAAAGACTTCGGCCAGCAGGGCGGATTGGCCCAGATGGCCGGTGGTTTCACCCAGAACCAATGCGACGTGCCCGTCGCGCACCTGACCGGTGATGGCGGTGGCGGCGTCTTTGATCAGGCCAACCGCGCCAATGGTGGGCGTCGGCAAAATGCCGGAACCGTAGGATTCATTATAGAGAGAGACATTGCCCGACACGATCGGCATATCCAGCGCCAGACAGGCTTCGCCGATGCCCTGCAGCGCACCAACGAACTGGCCCATAATTTCGGGCTTTTCGGGATTGCCGAAGTTCAGATTGTCGGTAGAGGCCAGCGGCAGCGCGCCCACAGCTGACAGGTTGCGATAGGCTTCGGCCACGGCTTGCTTGCCGCCTTCTACCGGATTGGCTTTGACATAACGCGGGGTCACATCCGAGGTAAAGGCCAACGCTTTATCCGTGCCATGCACGCGGATCAGGCCAGAGCCTGCGCCGGGGTTCACCACGGTATCGCCCATGACCATTGTGTCATATTGCTCATAGACCCACTGCTTGCCCGCATAGTTGGGCGAGGCGATCAGCGCTTTGAGCGCATCAATGCCGTCTACTTCGGGCACATCGGCCAAAGGATCGGCAGCAGGGGTGGCCACCCACGGGCGGTCATATTCCGGCGCGGTCGATGACAGCTTGGACAGCGGAAGATCGGCTTTGACCACGCCGTTGTGCAGGATCAGGAAGCGGTCTTCCTCGACGGTTTCACCGACGATGGCAAAATCCAGATCCCATTTTTCAAACACCGCACGGGCTTCGGCCTCGAGCTCGGGTTTAAGCACCATCAACATGCGTTCTTGGGATTCAGACAGCATCATTTCATAGGCGGTCATGTTTTCTTCGCGCTGGGGCACGTCTTCGAGGTTCAGTTTGACCCCAAGGCCGCCTTTGTCGCCCATTTCAACGGCAGAACAGGTCAGACCTGCCGCGCCCATATCCTGAATGGAAATCACCGCACCGGTCTGCATCAGCTCTAGTGTGGCCTCCATCAGGCGCTTTTCGGTGAAGGGATCGCCGACTTGAACGGTGGGGCGTTTTTCTTCGATGCTGTCATCAAATTCAGCCGAGGCCATTGTCGCGCCACCGACGCCATCACGGCCTGTTTTGGCGCCCAGATATACCACCGGCATTCCGATGCCGGAAGCGGCGGAATAGAAAATGCTGTCCGTGTCCGCCAATCCAGCGGCAAAAGCGTTCACAAGGCAATTGCCGTTATAGGCCGGATGGAACCGGACTTCGCCACCAACGGTCGGCACACCAAAACAGTTGCCATAACCGCCCACACCTTCGACCACACCGTTCACAAGCTGGCGAGTTTTGGGATGGCTTGGTTCGCCAAACGACAGCGAATTCATCGCCGCAATCGGGCGTGCGCCCATGGTAAAGACATCGCGCAAGATGCCGCCTACACCGGTGGCCGCGCCTTGGTAGGGTTCGATGTAGGAAGGGTGGTTGTGGCTTTCCATTTTAAAGACCACCGCTTGCCCGTCGCCAATATCAACGATGCCGGCGTTTTCACCGGGTCCACAGATTACCTGCGGGCCTTCTGTGGGCAGAGTGCGCAGCCATTTCTTCGACGATTTATAGGAGCAATGCTCGTTCCACATCGCCGAAAAGATCCCCAATTCGGTAAAAGTCGGTTCACGCCCGATGATTTCCAAAATGCTTTGGTATTCGTCGGGGGACAGCCCGTGGCTTGCGATCAATTCATCGGTAATGGCGGGATCTTGCATGCGTCTACTACCCTTGCTGGCGTTGCTTGGCGCTCTCTTACGCAATTGGGACCCAAAGGAAAAGACTGCTATGGTCGCAGGAGATGGGGTATTCTGCCAAAAATGGCAAAAAAGATGCGGGGGCTGTCGAAAAACCGTGATCTGCTGCGTCTTATGTATAGGTGCCAGAAAAAACACGCGCCAACTTACCCGGATCGGGTGAATGGATTTGTTAACGCAAAAGGAAGAAGTCACATGAAATATCTTGCCCTGATTTATGCTGAAAGAGATGCCAGCCCTACCTATGGCAGCGACGCGTGGGGCCCCTTTATGGCGGGCTATGAAAAGGCCAGTAAAACCTATGAAGAGGACGGCGTTTTTGTCTCCGGAGAGGGGCTGCAAGACGCGGACACCGCAACTTCGGTGCGGATTCGCAATGGCGAAACCATTATTACCGACGGTCCCTTTGCTGAAACCAAAGAAGAATTGGGCGGGTTTTACCTTTTGGACTGCAAGGATCTGGATGAGGCGATCAAATACGCCAAAATGATCCCCTCTGCGGAACATGGTACCGTCGAAATCCGCCCTGTGATGGTGTTTGATCAATAAAACCAAGACCGTCCTCCGCTTCTGATCCGGTTCACCAGATCATCGAGACTACGATCCGCACCGATCGGGGGCGGTTGGTGGCTGCCTTATCGGCCCTGACCGGCAATATGGCCGTGGCCGAGGATTGCCTGCAGGATGCCATTGCGCAGGCCGTGGCCCAATGGGGGCCGCGGGGGTTGCCGGATAACCCGCAGGCCTGGCTTTATACTGTGGCAAAGCGGCGGGTGCTTGACGGGATGCGCCGCACCGCCACACATGCCCGCTATTTGATGGATCATAAAACCCTGAGCGAAGGGCCGGTTGACGATCTTGAAATCGCCGATGACCGGCTGCGTCTGATGTTTACCTGTTGCCATCCGGCCCTAGAGCCGGATGCCCAGATTGCCCTGATGCTGCGGGTGGTGGGCGGGTTAAGCACCACCGAAATTGCCCGTGCCTTTCTGGTGAAACCGGCCACCATGGGGCAGCGGATCAGCCGCGCGAAATCCAAAATCCGTCTGGCGGGGATCGCGTTTAAACTGCCAGAGACCGAAGACATGCCAGACCGGCTTTCGGCGGTGTTGACCTGCATTTATCTGATTTACAACGAAGGCTATGCTGCACAGGCAGGCAAGCGGCAGATCCGGATCGATCTTTGCGAAGAGGCACTGTTTCTGGCGGACATGATCGTCGGGCTGGCCCCGCAGGCCGCCGAAGCACAGGGGCTGCTGGCGCTGATCCGGTTTTCCCATGCGCGCCGGATTGCCAGATTGCAGGGCGATTATATTCCTTTGGCCGAACAGAACCGCGAATTATGGGATCAGGCCCTGATTGATCAGGCCGCCATCGGTCTAGAGGCCGCGTTACGTCTGGGTCAGATCGGCCCCTATCAGCTTCAGGCCGCGATTCACGGGCTGCATTGTCAGGCGAAAACCGCAGAAGACACCGATTGGGCGCAGATTTCCGCGCTCTATGCGCTGCTGCGACAGATGACCCAAAGCAAAGTGGTCGCTATAAATCATGCTGTCGCCCTGTGTTTTGCAGGAGAGGCGAAACAAGCCATGCTTATTTTGCAATCAATCGCCGGGGAGATGCGTGAATATCAGCCTTTTTTTGCAGCAATGGCAGAGGTTTACGTAAGGTTAGGTATTAAAGATGATGCAGTTGCAGCATACGAGAAGGCCATCGCTTTATCCGAAGTCAAAGCGGTTCAGGATTTCTTGTTGGGACGTATGCTGGCGCTGGAATAGGTAAAAAAAGACCAAAAAAAAGGCCGAGACAAAGCTCGGCCAAAGTCCAACAGGGAGGTAGAAAGTGTCAGGAGTTTCCTCCGTCGCGTCTTTCTATGGGTTAACTATGGACCAGCTGCCCCCAAATCAAGAAGAAAAATGTCGCGCCGCAGCAAAGCCGCTATGCATTTGATGCATAGCGGACACAGTTGATAGTGCGGGTTTGAAAAGCTCTGGCCGGATTATTCTTCGTTTTCGGCGCGCATCCGGCGACGGTGATCCTGAATTTCTTCGGTCACAAAGTCCCTGAAAGCAGAGATCCGTTTGGAGTGGCGCAATTCTTCAGGGTAGGCGAGGTATACCGGAATCTCGGCGGATTCAACTTCTGGCAGGACGCGGACAAGATTGCGCGCCTCGACGTTGTCATTTCCGGGCAATAGGGTCACATAGTTTGGCAGCACGCCGATCCCCAGATTATTCAAAACCCCCTGCAGAACCCCGAAGTAGTTGTTCACGGTCAGGGTCGACTGGATGTCATGGGTCAGCAGTTCTTTTACAAGGCTGGCACCGGCAGAGACCTGCGCGGCCGAGATATTCTGGCAAATCAGCCGGTGATGGGACAAATCCTCAAGGGTTTCGGGCCGCCCATGGGCTTCGATATAGTCTTGTGTCGCATAGAGGCGCATCTGAACGCTCATCAGGCGTTTGCGGATCAAATCGGCTTGACTGGGTTCTTTCATCCGGATGGCGACATCGGCCTCGCGCATGGGCAAATCCAATACCCGCTCTTCCAGCATCAGATCGATTTTTAGTTCGGGGAATTTCTCATACAGATGGGTCAGGCGCGGGGCCAGCCAAAGAGTGCCAAAACCAAGGGTAGTGGTAACGCGCAATTCGCCAAATACCTCATCCTCGCTATCGCGAATGCGGGCGGCGGCAGTGTCGAGGCGTTTGTTCATCGAGGTTGTTGCGTCAAACAGCAATTCCCCCTGTTCGGTAAGAATCAGCCCACGGGCATGGCGATGAAACAGCGTGGTCTCAAGGCTTTCTTCCAGGGCGCGAATCTGCCGACTCACCGCTGATTGCGAGAGATTAAGCACGTCTCCGGCATGCGTAAGGCTGCCTGCGTCTGCCACAGCGTGAAATATTCTTAGCTTGTCCCAGTCCATATTCGTCCGAATGCCTCGCCTGTTTGGCTTTGTATATCATAGAATGTCGCAAAGGCCCGCGCCTTCGAAAAATTTATCAAACCTGTTCAAAATTTGTTGGTGGGTCAGCATTTTTGACCTATTATTCCTGCTATGGTCACGTCAGGGAGGATGAAACCATGACCCAGCAGCCCGTCTCATTGCATGATCGCTACGACCTTGAAAAATCGCCGGTTCTTTTGAACGGCACGCAAGCCTTGGTACGTCTGATGTTGATGCAAAAGGCCCGAGATACCGCCGCCGGATTGAACACGGCAGGCTATTGTACCGGCTATCGTGGCTCTCCTTTGGGGGCTGTTGATCTGCAGATGTCACTGGCCAAAAAGGATCTTCAGGCGGCGGACATCAAGTTTCATCCCGGCTTGAACGAGGACCTTGCTGCCACCGCACTTTGGGGCACGCAGCAAGCAGAATTGCGCGGTGAGGGCATCCATGACGGGGTGTTTGGGCTTTGGTACGGCAAAGGGCCGGGCGTGGATCGTTCCGGAGACGTGATGCGTCATGCCAATATGGCAGGCACCTCGCCCCATGGCGGGGTGATTATGGCAATGGGGGATGATCACACGGGCGAAAGCTCCACCGTGTGTCATCAATCGGATTGGGCGATGGTGGATGCCTATATGCCAGTGCTGTCACCGGCCGGAGTGCAGGAAATACTGGATTACGGGCTCTATGGTTTTGCCCTGTCGCGTTTTGCTGGTGTCTGGGCAGGTTTGAAAGTGATGAAGGACACAGTTGAAGTGACATCCGTGGTGGATGGCGCGTTAGACCGGATGCAATTTGTCACTCCCGAATTCAACATGCCGGCTGGCGGATTGAACATTCGACTGGGTGATCATTGGGTCGCCCAAGAAGCGCGGATGATTGACCACAAACGCTTTGCTGCTCAGGCATTTTCGCGGGCCAATAAGATGGACAAGCGGATTTGGGGCAAGGCAGGCGCGAAAATCGGTTTCGTGGCGGCGGGCAAAAACTGGCTTGATCTCAGCCATGCATTTCAATTGCTCGGCATTGATGCGGCAGAGGCCGAACGTTTGGGCATCACGACATATAAGATTGGCCAGACCTTTCCGCTGGACGCCGAGAGCTTTCACGACTGGGCAGAAGGGCTGGACCTGATCGTTGTGGTTGAAGAAAAGCGCAAGCTGATTGAAGTGCAGGTCAAAGAGGCGATCTTTGATGATCGGCGCGGGCGGCGCGTTTATGGCTGGCGCAAGGGTAATGGCGGCGAAGAGCTGTTCCCCACGCGCTTTGCCCTTGATCCGGTGATGATTGCCGAAAAAATCGGGGCCATCCTACTGGAAGAGGGGCGGCGCACGGATGCGATTGAAAGCGCGCTGGCCAATCTGCAAGAGGTCCGCCGCGCCGATAATGCCGAGGAAATCGCGTCACGCACGCCCTATTTCTGTTCCGGCTGTCCGCATAACTCATCGACCAAACTCCCCGATGGTAGCCGCGCCTATGCCGGGATCGGGTGTCATATTATGTCGCTGTGGATGGATCGGGAAACCTCGGGCTTTACCCATATGGGGGCGGAAGGGGCGAACTGGATCGGCGAAGCGCCGTTTTCCACCCGCGATCATGTTTTCCAGAACCTTGGCGATGGCACTTACAACCATTCCGGCATTCTGGCGATCCGCGCGGCCCTCGCCTCTGATGCCAATATGACCTATAAAATTCTGTTCAATGACGCCGTCGCCATGACCGGCGGCCAGAGCAACGAAGGCGGGCTGACACCGGACAGGATTGCGGCGGAAATTCAGGCGATGGGGGTGAAAGATATCGCTGTCGTTTATGACGAAAAGGAAGACCTGAGCGGGTTCAGCTTTCCAGCGGGGCTGCGCATGGCGCCGCGGTCTGATCTGATGAAAGTGCAAAAGGACTTCACCACGATCAAGGGCGTTTCCGCGATCATCTATATCCAGACCTGTGCGGCTGAAAAACGCAGGCGTCGTAAGCGCGGACAGTTTCCCGATCCGGACAAGCGCGTCTTTATCAATACCGATGTATGCGAGGGCTGCGGCGATTGCGGCGTGCAATCCAACTGCGTGTCCATCGTGCCCGTCGAAACCCCGCTGGGGCGTAAACGCGCGATTGATCAATCCTCCTGCAATAAGGATTTTTCCTGCGTGAACGGGTTCTGCCCGTCTTTTGTCACTCTGGAGGGGGCCACAATCCGCAAAGAGGCGGCCAAGGATTTTGCTTTGCCGATCATGCCCGATCCGGTTTTGCCTGAAATCAACGGCACCCATAATGTGGTGATCACCGGGGTGGGCGGCACAGGCGTTGTGACCATTGGGGCGGTGCTGGCGATGGCGGCGCATCTGGATGGCAAGGGCGCGGGCATGATGGAAATGGCCGGACTGGCGCAAAAGGGCGGGGCGGTGCATATCCATTGCCGTCTGGCCAACAAACCCGAAGACATCAGTGCCATTCGGGTGGCAGTTGGCGAAGCCGATGCGGTGGTCGGCGGCGATCTGGTGGTCACAGCGGGGGCGAAAACCCTTGGGCTGATGCAAACCGGGCGAACGGGGGCGGTGGTTAACAGCCATGAAATCATCACCGGCGATTTTACGCGCGACACCGAATTCAGGCTGCCGACAGAACGGCTGTCACTGGCGCTTCAATCGCGTCTACGGGATCAACTGTCGTTGTTTGATGCCTCAGCACTGGCCACAGCGGCCCTTGGGGATAGCATCTTTTCAAACATGATCATGCTAGGGGCAGCTTGGCAACGCGGGCTTATTCCGCTGAACCGCGCGGCGATTTTGCAGGCGATTACACTAAACAAGGCGGCTGTAGACCGTAACAAACGCGCCTTTGAGATCGGGCGTTGGGCAATTTCCCACCCCGCAGAGGCGCAAGCCCTGATCGCCCCGAATGTGGTGCCGCTGCCCGAAAGCGTGCAAGAGATTATCTCCTATCGAGAAAAACATCTAACCGCCTATCAAAACAGCCGGTTGGCCAAACGTTTCCGTAAATTCGTAGAGCGTACAGAGGATAAACGCCTGCAAGAAGCCATGGCAAAGGGCTATCATAAGCTATTGGCCTATAAGGATGAATACGAAGTCGCGCGGCTTCATCTGCAAACCGTTGAAAAAGCGCGGGCGCAGTTTGAGGGTGATTTCAAGGTCAGTTTTCATCTGGCCCCGCCGATGCTGGCCAAAGAGGGGGCAAACGGGCGACCCCTGAAAAAGGAATATGGCCCGGCGATGCTACGGCTGTTTAAGCTGCTTGCCGCGCTGAAGGGGCTGCGGGGCACGGTGTTGGACCCGTTCCGCTATGGCGAAGAGCGCAAGGTCGAACGCGCGTTGATCCGGCAATATGAAGCGGATATGATAAGGGTATTGCCTTTGGTCGATGCCGACACCTTGGACGCCGTCGTGGCGCTGGCCGAGCTTCCGTTGCAGATCAAAGGATTTGGCCCGGTGAAAGCGGCAAATCTGGGCACGGCAGAAAAGCGGCGGGCGGAATTGCTGGCGGTGATCGAGACGGGCGGAGAGCGCAGCAAAACGGCAGCGCAATAAAGCTTCGTAACGGTTGCGTAAAATACATCTGGCGTATTTCGGAGTTTTTGCTAAATCAGCGCCAAGGAAAGAGAGGCCGATGAAAAACCAGTCCGCGCGGGTTGCCCGCGACATCAGTTATGCCAGCTCTGCCGCCACCAAAGGTGGGCGGGCGATGATCCGTGTTCTGGAAAACACCACCGGACGTGTGGGGCTGATCAAATTGGCACGCGGCTATGAGGCTGAAGTTGCGCAGGGGCGCGATTTTTTTGAGGTCATGACGGATCGCTACGGGCTGAAGCTGGATGTGGTGGGGGGCAGCCTGAGCAACATACCGCAAACCGGCCCGCTGATCCTTGTGGCCAATCATCCTTATGGCATTCTGGACGGGCTGATGCTGGGGCGTATCCTGACCCAAACACGCCCGGATTTCCGGATTTTGGCCAATTCGGTCTTTCGGAAATCCGAAGATTTAAACCGCTATGTTTTGCCCGTCAGTTTTGAAGCCACCAAAGCTGCGGCAAAAGAAAACCTGAAAACCCGCGCTGAGGCGCTGCGCTATTTGGGGCAGGGAGGTGCCATCGGGATTTTTCCGGGGGGCACGGTGTCGACTTCTGCCAATCCGTTCACCAAACGCCCGATGGATCCCGGCTGGCGTAATTTCACCGCCAAGATGGTGGCACGTTCCGATGCGACGGTGGTGCCTTTGTTCTTTGACGGTCATAATTCGAGGCTGTTCCAGATTGCCAGCCATCTGCACCAGACCCTCCGGTTGGGGTTATTTATCAACGAATTCAAGAAACGCACCCATTCGCCGGTGCCGGTGGTTGTGGGCGAGGCGATTTCGCGTGACAAACTGGCTCAACATGCGGGTGACCCGAACGCGATGATGGATTTTCTGCGCAAAGCAACGTATGAGCTGTCCCCAACGCCTTTGTTGTCTTATGATTACGGGCATGAATTTGAAGCAAAATACAAAGGCTGATTGGTAACATGGCGGTAGGCGTATTTGATTCCGGCTTGGGCGGGTTGACGGTTCTGGACGCCGTGAGCCGCGAACTGCCCGATGTGCCCTTTGTGTATTTCGGCGACAATGCCCATGCGCCTTACGGGGTGCGCGATTCCGATGATATTTACCGGCTGACCACCTCGGCGGTTGAACGGCTATGGGACGCAGGCTGTGATCTGGTCATTCTGGCGTGTAACACCGCTTCAGCGGCGGCGCTGCGGCGGATGCAGGAAAGCTGGATTCCACCTGAAAAAAGGGTACTTGGCGTATTTGTTCCGCTGATCGAAGCACTCACGGAGCGGCAGTGGGGTGATAATTCGCCGCCGCGCGAAGTTGCGGTGAAACATGTGGCGCTTTTTGCAACGCCCGCCACGGTCAGCAGCCGCGCTTTTCAGCGCGAGTTGGCCTTTCGCGCGATCGGAGTGGATGTCGAGGCCCAACCCTGCGGCGGGCTTGTGGATGCGATTGAGGATGGCGATGAGATCCTCGCCGAAGCCTTGGTGCGCTCCCATGTGGAAGCCCTGCAGCGGCGTATGCCGACGCCCGAGGCTGCGATTTTGGGCTGCACCCATTATCCGCTGGTACAAGAGGCGTTTCAATCTGCCCTTGGGGCCGATGTTAAGGTCTACAGTCAGGCCGATCTGGTGGCGGCCTCTTTGCAGGACTATCTGGGGCGGCACCCGAAAATGATCGGCAGCGGCACAGAATCGATGTTTTTGACCACGGGCGATCCACAGCGCGTTTCCAATAAGGCCACACAGGTATTGCGACGAAAGATCACGTTTCAATCTGCCTGATTGCGCAAGCGCCCTTGCGCCCCTACATCACACTTAAGACTTCTGAAAGGTCACTGAAATGACCCATAAAATCGCGATCCTTGGTGCTTCTGGTTATACCGGCGCCGAACTTGTCCGGCTGATTGCCACCCATCCGTCGATGGAAATCGTTGCGCTGTCTGCCGACCGCAAAGCCGGTCAGACCATGGCCAGCGTTTTCCCGCATTTGCGCCATCTGGACTTGCCCGATCTGGTGAAAATCGATGAAATCGATTTTAGCGGTGTTGATCTGTGTTTCTGCGCTTTGCCTCATGCCACCAGCCAAGCGGTGATCAAAGCGCTACCCGAGACACTGAAAATCGTTGATCTCTCGGCGGATTTCCGTCTCAAGGATCCCGAAGTCTATGCCAAATGGTACGGCGGACAGCATGATGCGCTGGCGTTGCAAAAACAGGCAGTTTACGGTCTAACCGAGTTTTATCGGGACGAGATCAAGACAGCGCGTTTGGTGGCGGGCACTGGTTGTAACGCTGCCACAGGTCAGTTTGCGCTGCGCCCGTTGATTGAGGCCGGTGTGATTGATCTGGATGATATCATCATTGATCTGAAAACCGGTGTTTCCGGTGCCGGGCGGTCCCTGAAAGAAAACCTGCTGCATGCAGAACTGTCCGAAGGGGCCCATGCCTATGCGGTAGGCGGCACCCATCGGCATCTGGCCGAGTTTGATCAGGAATTTTCGGCCATCGCAGGACGACCCGTCAAGGTGCTGTTCACACCGCATCTGCTGCCAACCAATCGCGGGATCATTGCTACGGTCTATGTCAAAGGCGATTCCGCTGAAATTCATGCCACGCTTGCCGCTGCCTATGGCGATGAGCCTTTTATGCAGGTGCTGCCCTTTGGCGAGCATCCCAGCACACGCCATATCCGCGGCAGCAACTTCTGCCATATTGGCGTGGTTGCTGACCGGATTGAAGGCCGTGCAGTGGTGATTGCCGCATTGGACAATCTGACCAAAGGCTCCAGTGGGCAGGCATTGCAAAATGCTAACCTGATGCTCGGCATCGAAGAAACCGCCGGCCTGATGGCCGCGCCACTGTTTCCATAAGGTATAAAGGACACCGCCATGAAAGGGCTGAAGAAAAAACGCAGAATACAGGTCATTTCGGTGGCGGCTGTGGCTTTGCTGATTTCAACGGCCCTGATTGGTTATGCCCTGCGGGACGGGATCAATTATTTCCGAAGCCCGTCCCAGGTGGTCGCAGAACCACCGGCCCCCACAGAGGTGTTTCGCATCGGTGGGCTGGTGGAAGAGGGCAGCCTTGAGCGCGGTCAGGGTGAGAATATCCTGTTTCGCGTGACTGATGGTGGCGATGCGGTTCAAGTGCATTTTACCGGCATCCTGCCTGATCTGTTTGAAGAGGGTCAGGGCATGGTCGGCACTGGAAGCTACGTGAACGGTATCTTTGAAGCCTCTGAAATACTTGCAAAACATGACGAAACCTACATGCCCAAAGAGGTCGTGGACGCCTTGAAAGAACAGGGCGTGTATCAGGCACCGAACGAAAGCTAAACAGGCTCTTTACACATTCGGCACAGGGTTCTGTGCATCCATTAACCGGATGCAGGAGCCGAAGTTATGCCGACAATCCGAGAAATTGCCGAAGAGATCGTTGCCCGTGAAGGCGGCTATGTGAATGATCCGGATGATCCCGGTGGGGCGACTAATTTTGGCGTTACCGTTCATACCATGCGCCGTCTTGGGTTGGATCTGGATGAAAACGGCAGGGTGGATGCGGCGGATGTCAAAAGGCTAACGATCGGACAAGCCGTTGATATTTTTATCCGCCATTATTACCAGACCCCGCAACTATCGCTTTTGCCCGAGCCTTTGCAGGCCAGCGTTTTTGATATGTATGTGAATGCCGGTCATCAGGCCGTGAAGATTTTGCAGCGTATGTTGAATAAGATGGGCTATGCCGTGGCGGTGGACGGGGTGATTGGGCCGCAAACACAGGATATTGCCCATCGGGCTTGGGCCCGTGCCCCGGCGCATCTGGTGGATGCCTACGGGATCGAGCGGCGCAACTATTACTACGATCTGGCGGCCAAGCGCCCCAAGAGCCGCAAATACGCCCGACGCCGCGATGGTGGCAAAGGGGGCTGGATCACACGCGCAGAGGTGTTCATCTCTGAAAAATACCATCTGAGCTTGGCGCAACATAATGCACGGGTGTCGGCATGGGGGTGATCACAGGAATAATGTCGTTGCTCTTTGGCGGCGGGCGTAATGTCATTCGCGAAACCGTAGAGGTGTTTGGCGAAAACGCTGAAAAAGGTGCGGCGCGATCGGTGGCCCTTCAGCAGGCAACGCTGGCGCAATTGGGGGCCGAGTTTGCCGTGCCCCGACAAGGTGGGTTTGATCAGTTTATGGATGGGGTGAACCGCATTCCGCGCCCCGCGTTGGTACTGGGGATCATTGCGCTATTTGTCTCTGCGATGTTTGATCCGATCTGGTTTGCGGCCCGCATGCAGGGCTTGGCCCTGATCCCAGAGCCGCTTTGGTGGTTGTTGGGAATTGTCGTATCGTTCTATTTCGGGGCCCGTCATCAGGCAAAAGGGCAGCTTTTTCAACGGTCTCTGGCGGACTCTTACCTGCGTGTCCCGCAGGTCGTGCAGAACCTGAAAACGCTGGAAACCTATGACGCGGCGGCGGTTGAAGAGGAGCTATCAGCGTTACAGGACAATCCGGCCCTTCTGGACTGGCAGCGCAGCCTTCAGCCGTGACAATCTGTGCCGTATAAAGCGGCACCTCTGCCATTGCTGCCTGCTTCAAATAGGCTAATATCCCGGACATGATAGCAGAAGTTGGCCATTTCGCCCTGATCCTCGCCTTTGTCGTTGCCATCGTGCAGGCAATTGTTCCCCTTATCGGTGCCCAAAAGGGCTGGGCCGGATGGATGGCCGTTGCCGGTCCCGCCGCCTCTGCGCAGTTTATGCTCACGGCGGTGTCTTTTTCAGCCTTGACCTATGCCTTTGTGACCTCTGATTTTTCGTTGCGGCTGGTGGTGTTGAACTCCCATTCGCTAAAACCGATGCTGTATAAAGTGTCCGGTGTCTGGGGGAACCATGAGGGTTCTATGCTGCTGTGGGTTCTGATCCTCGCAGGTTTTGGCGCCTGTGCGGCTTGGTTCGGGGGCGACTTGCCGGACCGTTTGCGCGCGCGGGTGCTGGCTGTTCAGTCCGCTGTCGCCGTGGCGTTTTTCGCCTTTATCATCTTTACCTCCAACCCCTTTTTGCGCATGGCGATACCGCCCTTTGACGGGCAAGATTTGAACCCGCTGCTGCAAGATCCGGGCCTCGCGTTTCATCCGCCGTTTCTCTATCTCGGCTATGTCGGGCTGAGCATGTCGTTCTCCTTTGCCGTCGCGGCCTTGATCGAGGGGCGCGTGGATGCGGCTTGGGCGCGCTGGGTCCGGCCGTGGACCTTGGCGGCGTGGGTTTTCCTGACCATCGGCATCGCGCTTGGGTCTTGGTGGGCCTATTACGAATTGGGTTGGGGCGGTTTCTGGTTCTGGGATCCGGTTGAAAATGCGTCCTTTATGCCGTGGCTTATCGCGGCGGCGCTGTTGCATTCCGCCATTGTGGTGGAAAAACGCGAGGCGCTTAAAAGCTGGACCATCTTACTTGCGATCCTAGCGTTCGGCTTTTCCTTGATCGGTACTTTCATTGTGCGATCTGGTGTTTTGACCAGCGTGCATGCCTTTGCCAATGACCCCGAGCGCGGCGTGTTTATCCTGATGATTCTTGCGGTGTTTATGGGCGGGGCGTTGACGTTGTTTGCGGCCCGTGCCGGCACGATGGAGGCCAAGGGTATCTTTGCGCCGGTCAGTCGCGAAGGGGCGCTGGTGCTGAATAATATCCTGCTGGCTGTCTCTGCCTTTGTGGTGTTTTTCGGTACGATCTGGCCGTTGATTGCAGAGCTTTTCTTTGATCGCAAACTTTCCGTGGGGCCGCCGTTCTTTAATATGGCGTTTACGCCTTTCATGATCGCACTGGCCATCGTGTTGCCCTTTGGATCGATCCTGCCTTGGAAAAGGGGTGGGCTTTCCAAAGCGGCGCGTAGCCTGCGCGCACCTCTGGTGCTGGCGCTGGCGATCACGGCATTGGTCTGGGCCATGCAAACAGGCCGCTCGGCCTTGGGGCCGATTGGCGTTGGTCTTGGGGTCTGGTTGCTGGCCGGGTCGGTGGTGGATCTGATGCTGCGCACCGGACGGAGCGATGTCAAAAGCCGCCTAAGCCGATTGCGCCACCTGCCGCGCGCGGATTGGGGCAAAGCTGTCGCCCATGCCGGTTTCGGGATCACCTGTATCGGTGTTGCGGGCATGCTGGCGTGGGAACAAGAAGATATCCGCATCGCCCAGATTGGGTCGCAATTTGATGTTGGCGCGGTCTCTGTCACCCTGCGGGATGTGATCGAGACGCAAGGGCCGAATTATTACACCACCATGGCCGAGATTGATGTGGCACGGAACGGCCAAGAAGTCGGCACGCTCTATCCTGAAAAACGGGTGTATCCGGTGGCAAAAATGCCCACCACAGAGGCGGCAATCCATAATGGTTTCTTACGGGATATCTACGTGGTGATTGGGGATGAGCAGGTAAACGGCGGTTATGCGGTGCGCACCTACATCAAGCCGTTGGCGAACTGGATCTGGCTCGGCGCGATTATCATGTCGCTGGGCGGCTGTCTGAGCCTGACCGACCGGCGGATGCGGATTGCCATCGGTGCGCGCAAATCCCGCGCCGTTCCTGTGGCGGCGGAGTGATTTGATGCGGCAGATTTTACTGATCCTAATGTTGGCGCTGGCCACGCCTGCCGTGGCAGTGCAACCGGATGAAGTCTTGCAGGACACCGCCCTTGAAGAGCGCGCGCGTGAGCTGTCCAAGGGGTTGCGCTGTCTGGTGTGCCGCAACGAAAGCATTGATGAATCCAACGCCCCTTTGGCGCGCGATCTGCGCATATTGCTGCGCGAAAGGCTGGTGGCGGGTGACAGTGATGTAGAGGCCATCGACTTTATCGTCGACCGCTACGGTGAATATGTGTTGCTGCAACCGACAACCAGCGGCGCCAATGTGCTGCTTTGGGCGGCGGGGCCGTTGATGCTGCTTCTGGCGCTGGGGATCGGCTATGGGTATTTGCGGCGGCGTTCCTTGGCCACGCCGGTAACGACTGAACCGCTGAATGCCGCCGAAGAGGCCCGATTAAAAGATATTTTGGGAGAATAACGCGCGGTCCCTCTTTCTAAACCGTTTCGTTCACCTTATCTTTGGCCCAACATTTATAGGGACATTATCATGCATTATAAGGCCATCAAACTGCGCGAACACGAGGGGATTGCCACCATTACGCTGGATCGCCCCGAAGCGATGAATGCCATGGATACCCAGATGCGGGCAGAATTGCTGCACGCGATCAAAGCCGTTGAAGAAACTTCACGGGTGTTGGTTCTGACAGGGCGGGGCAAAGCCTTTTGCGCGGGTCAGGACCTTGGGGCGCAATCCAATGTGCTGAATATGGATCTGGAACGCTTGCTGCGTGATGAATACACCCCGCTGATCGAAGCCCTTGCCGAATGCCGCTTGCCCACGATTGCGGCGGTGAACGGAATGGCGGCCGGGGCAGGGGCCAATGTGGCGCTGGCGTGTGATGTGGTTATCGCTTCGGAATCGGCAAAATTCCTGCAGGCCTTTACCCGAATTGGCCTCGTGCCTGACGCTGGTGGCAGCTATTTTATGCCGCGCCAGATGGGGATGGCCAAAGCCATGGGGGCGGCGCTGTTCGCCGAACCGATCAGCGCCCGTCAAGCCGCTGATTGGGGCATGATCTTTGAGGCCGTCCCTGAAAAGGACTTTGCTGATCAATGGTATGGCCGCGCGGCGAAACTGGCCGCGGGACCCAGTAAAGCCTATCGCCGGATCAAACGCGCCATCCGCAGCAGTTTTGAAAACACACTAGAGGATCAGCTCGCCCTTGAAGCCAAATTTCAAGGCGAAGCCGGAAAAACCCGCGATTTCCGCGAAGGGGTTGTGGCCTTCACAGAAAAGCGCCCCGCGAAATTCGAAGGGCGCTAACTGCTTCACTATGGCGCCCCGCCAATACAAGCAGATGGCGGGGCGGCCTCCTTACTTGACAGGCTGTATCGCCTGATGGCCTCTAGGCACGCGCAGGGGCAGCCGATTGGGCAGGCTTCGGATCATTGCCAAAGCATCTGTACTTGGCGTCTGTTCCACGCGCAGATAGGCAGAGCCATCGGTCTCACGCGTGACCAACCCATGATCAATCAGGCTTCGACGCATCAACACATGATCGCCAAACCCGCAACCGGCTTTCAGCACGGCATTGATTTCTTTTTCGTTCATAGATTGTCGCGGCGCTAGGCGCGCCCAAAACGGCCATAGGCACAGCCCTTGTATCTTTGTATTGGCGGGCCATTGAGTCATGAGGCCCGCCTCATCAAAGTAGCGCAACGCTCGGGTCACATCGGCAGAGGCCTGTGGCGTCGGGGATTTCGATTTCAGGTGTTGATAATTACGCGCTCCGGCGGCTTTGGCGATAATATTCATCAAAGCCGCATGGGTCGGCGTGGTCTCTTGTTCGGATAGAGAATGTCGTAAGCTTTTGGTAAAGCTGGATAAATCATCAATATAAAGGGGGGTCACGTCACGGGACATGGACAGCATCCTTGTTTAATGGGCTGTGCTTGCGGCGCGAAGGCCGGTTGATGGTCGCCCTTATCAACGCACTGCGATTAAACGGGATGCGGTGATTTATGACAGGTTTAGCTTGGCCAATAGGCCGGCGACGCCTCGGTGAACTGCGGACCGTGGCGAAGATGTATGAAAAAGCGCCATACAATGCAAGCCATCTGTACGAAGCTATTGGCGGAAAGGGGGCAGAGAATTGTGCCTTGGTTAGCACGGGTTTCCTGCGCGAAAGCTGGCCAAAACAAAGTCCCCACCTAAGTTTCTGTAGACTGTTCACGCAACCGAAGTAGAGTTGAACGATTAAAGTCTGTTTTTACGATAGGGAGATTAAGATGCGATTACTTAATAAAATCGCCATGACAACAGTATTTTCCGCATTGGCAACTGGTGTGTTTGCTCAAGATAAGCCAATGAATTTCCTCATTATTTGGGGAGATGACATCGGATACTGGAATGTCAGCGCCTATAACCAAGGCATGATGGGATATGAAACACCCAACATCGACCGCATCGCTAATGAGGGCATGTTGTTCACCCATAGCTACGGGGAACAATCCTGTACCGCAGGGCGCGCGTCCTTTGTGACCGGACAATCCGGTTTCCGAACCGGTCTTTTGAAGGTTGGTTTGCCCGGTGCACCGGAAGGGATGTCCGAAAAGGATCCGTCCATCGCGGAATATATGAAATCCAAAGGCTATATGACCGGCCAGTATGGTAAAAACCATCTGGGGGATCGGGATGAACACCTGCCGACAAACCACGGATTTGATGAGTTTTTTGGTAATCTCTACCATCTGAACGCCGAAGAAGAGCCCGAGAATGTGGATTATCCAAAAGATCCGGCATTCAGAGAGAATTTCGGCCCCCGTGGGGTGATTAAATCCAGCGCGGATGGGGCGATCGAAGATACCGGTCCGTTGACGAAAAAGCGCATGGAGACCATCGACGAAGAAGTGACCGCCGGTGCGATTGATTTCATGCAGCGTGCCGTGGATCAGGATAAGCCGTTTTTCTTGTGGTATAATACCACGCGTATGCACATCCACACCCGTTTAAAGGCCGAAAGCCAAGGTGTGACCGGTCTTGGGGTCTATCCTGATGGCATGGTCGAACATGATGGCATGGTCGGCGAAATGCTGGATAAGCTCGATGAGCTGGGCATCGAGGACAATACGGTGGTGATGTATTCCACCGATAACGGGGCCGAAGTCTTTAGCTGGCCTGATGGTGGCACAACCCCGTTCCGTGGTGAGAAGAACGACAACTGGGAAGGCGGCTTCCGCGTTCCGATGATGATCAAATGGCCCGGCGTGATTGAGCCCGGTCGTAAATCCAACCAGATCATCAGCCATTTGGACTGGTTCCCGACGTTTATGTCGGCTTTGGGTGATCCTGACATGAAAGAACGCATGTTGACCGAAGCGCCCTTTGGCGAAGGCAATGAGCCTGTGCATCTGGATGGCTATGATTTCATGCCATATTTCAAAGGTGAGACAGATGTGGGCCCGCGTCGCGAGTTCCTGTATTTCTCCGATGGTGGCGATCTGATGAACCTGCGGTATGACCGTTGGAAAGTCGTTTTTGCTGAACAACGTGCCCATGGGTTTGATGTCTGGCAGGAACCACTGACCTTCCTGCGCCTGCCGAAAATCATGGATCTCTACTCTGATCCGTTTGAGCGGGCCGAGCATGAGTCAATCGGCTATTCGCGCTGGCGTCTGGATCGCACCTATTTGCTGGTCCCCGCACAGGTTTTTGTCGGGGAATTCCTGTCTTCGTTCAAAGACTACCCGCCGCGTCAAAAACCGGCGAGTTTCTCGATCGATCAGGTTCTGGAAAGCCTGCAAAGCAATCAAGGCGGCTAATCACCGAAAAGACCATTAACGAAACAGAAAGAGCCACGCATTTGCGTGGCTCTTTTTTTGTTTCGACAGTGCTGAAGCGCGGTTTTACCGGTCTTCGACGTTGACGTAGTCTTTTGCACCTTCGCCCATATAGAGCTGACGCGGACGGCCGATTTTCAGGGTCGGGTCAGAGATTTGCTCTTTCCACTGGGAAATCCAACCAACGGTGCGCGACAGCGCAAAGATCGGTGTGAACATCTCTGTCGGGAAGCCCATGGCCTCTAGGATGATGCCGGAATAGAAATCGACATTCGGGAAGAGCTTCTTGTCTGCGAAATACGGATCGGCCAGCGCGGCGGCTTCCAGCTCTTTGGCGACCTGCAGCACAGGGTTATCTTCGACGCCTAGCAGTTCCAGCACTTCGTCTGCGGATTGCTTCATCACTGTGGCACGTGGATCAAAGTTTTTGTAAACGCGGTGACCAAAGCCCATCAGGCGGAACGGATCGTTCTTGTCTTTGGCACGGGCGATGAATTCCGGAATACGGTCCACGGAACCGATTTCACGCAGCATTTCCAGACATGCCTGGTTCGCACCACCATGGGCAGGGCCCCAAAGGCAGGCAATACCGGCCGCAATACAGGCAAACGGATTTGCACCGGACGAAGAAGCCAGACGCACGGTCGAAGTTGACGCGTTTTGCTCGTGGTCGGCATGCAGGGTAAAGATACGGTCCATCGCGCGGGACAGGATCGGGTTGACCTCATAGTCTTCGGCGGGCACGGCAAAACACATGCGCAGGAAGTTGGAAGCATAATCCAGATCGTTGCGCGGATACACAAACGGCTGACCAATAGTGTATTTATAGGCCATCGCCGCAATGGTGGGCATTTTTGCGATCATACGGATCGAGGCAACTTCGCGCTGCCATGGATCGTTGATGTCGGTGGAGTCATGATAGAAAGCAGACATCGCGCCAACAACGCCAACCATAATCGCCATCGGGTGGGCGTCGCGACGGAACCCCCGGAACAAATACATCATTTGCTCGTGGATCATCGTGTGGTTGGTGACGCGGCTTTCGAAATCTTCCAGCTGCTCAGCGGAGGGCAGTTCGCCGTAAAGCAGCAGGTAGCAGACTTCCAGATAATGGGATTTTTCAGCCAGCTGGTCGATCGGATAGCCACGGTGCAGCAGCTCGCCTTTGTTGCCATCAATAAAGGTGATGGTTGATTCACAGGCCGCCGTCGAGGTGAAGCCCGGATCATAGGTGAAGACACCACCGTCCGCATAAAGGCGACGGATGTCGATAACATCAGGGCCCGCAGTGGGGCTGTGAATCGGCAATTCCAGTGTTTTGTCGCCAATCGTTAGCGTGGCAGTCTTTTTCGTATCAGACATTCTTTACCCTCTCGTAGCGGACTTGCGTCACATCGGACGCAAGCCGGATTTATGTGGGATCAAAAGGGCTAAACCGCCCTTTATCCAGTTGCAGCGTCTTTCAATCGCGCCACAGTTTCTTCGCGACCCAACACCAGCATCATGTCAAAAACGCTTGGTGTTGCCGCCCGTCCAGCGAGGGCGGCCCGAAGAGGGCCTGCCAGCTTGCCGAACTTGGTATTCTTTGACTCTGCAAAGCCCATCAGACAGGCCTCCAAGTCTTCGCGCACCCAGCTAACACTTTGCAGCTGCGGCGTCAATTCTTTCAGTATACCACGGGATACTGTATCAAGATGTTTTGCCGCTTTTTCTTCCACCTCAATGGGACGGCTTGTCAGAACAAAATGTGCTTTATCAAGGAGTTCCGGGTAAGTTTTTGCCCGTTCTTGCAGACAATACATCGCATCGGATAGCCCGGATTTTTGTGCGTCCGTCAGTTCGGATTTTCCGGAAACGGCCAGATAAGCCTCTATTTCTTGCAGCAGCGCAGCATTTTCCCCGACCGCGATATGCTGACCGGAGAGATTATCCAGCTTTTTGAAATCAAACCGCGCCGGAGATTTACCGATTCCACCGAAATCAAACCACGCAAGCGCCTGCGCATCGGTGAAGAATTCATCATCCCCATGGCTCCAGCCGAGACGGGCCAGATAGTTGCGCATCCCAGCAGCTGGATAGCCCATGGCCTGATATTCCTCGACCCCCAACGCACCATGGCGTTTGGACAGTTTTTTACCGTCAGGTCCATGGATCAGCGGGATGTGGGCATAGACTGGCAGATCCCAACCCATGGCCAGATAGATTTGCGCCTGTCGGGCAGCATTGTTCAGATGGTCATCGCCCCGGATCACATGGGTGACGCCCATGTCGTAATCATCCACAACCACCGCCAGCATATAGGTCGGCGTGCCATCCGAGCGCAGCAAGATCATATCATCAAGCAATACGTTTTTGAACGTGACCCGCCCCTGTACCTGATCCTCGATGATGGTTTCGCCTTCTTTTGGCGCTTTCAGCCGGATCACAAAGGGGGCATCGGGATGGGTGGACGGATCGCTATCGCGCCACGGGCTTTGATAGAGGGTAGAGGTGCCCGCCGCACGGGCGGCATCCCGGAAAGTGGCGATTTCATCTTGTGTGGCAAAGCATTTATAGGCATTGCCCTCGGCCAACATGGTGTGGGCAACTTCTGCGTGGCGAGCGGCGGCTTCGAACTGGCTGACGGCTTCACCATCGTGATCAAGCCCCAGCCATTTCATGCCGCGCAAAATGGCAGCCGTGGCTTCCGGAGTAGAGCGCGCGCGATCGGTATCCTCGATCCGCAACAGGAACTTTCCATTGCGCCCGCGCGCATAGAGCCAGTTGAACAGCGCCGTACGTGCCCCGCCAATATGGAGATAGCCCGTTGGAGAAGGGGCAAAACGGGTGACAACTGGACGCTCGGACATCGGGCATTAACCTTTTGGAAACCATGAAGGGAGTAATTCTTGTCTGTCTTGTAATTCCGCAAAGGGGGGAGGACAAGGGTGGCGCCGTTCTCTGGGCTATTCATTTCCTTGGCAGAGCGACGCGGGCAGTTGTTCGTCTGGTGTCCGGTGTTCTTTGCGACCGGAATCGGCATCTATTTTTCCTTAAAAAACGAACCGACCCTTGGCTTTGGCATCGCTTTGGGCAGTTTGGCTATGTGCCTTGGCCTTTATTGCAGGCTGAAACGCTCTCCTGCGGCGGCGCTGTTGATTGCGCTGGTTCTGATACTCACCGGGGGATTGACGGCGGCGGTGCAGACCCATGGCAAATCCGCGCCGGTTTTGGGGTTTCGCTATTACGGCCCCATAGAGGGGCGGATCGTCAAAATCGACAAGTCCCAAAGCGACGCCATCCGATTGACGCTGGATCAGGTCGTGCTTTCGGACATGGCACCCAACCGAGTGCCGCAGCGTGTGCGTGTTGCCCTGCATGGATCACAGGGGTTTGTCGATCCACGCCCCGGTTTGCGCGTGATGCTTACCGGTCATTTGTCGCCCCCCAGCGGGCCGGTAGAGCCGGGCGGTTTTGATTTTCAACGCCATGCGTGGTTTTTGCGGATCGGGGCGGTGGGCTATACCCGCACGCCGGTTTTGTTTCGGGCCGAAACCGCGTTTTCGATCCGTTTGCGGCTCCATCAATTGCGTCAGTCGATTCTACGCGGCGTGACGGTTCGGGTGCCCGATGACAGCGGTGCTTTTGCCGCCGCGCTGTTGACGGGGGATCGAAGTCGGATATCGCCGCAAGGGCTGGAGGCGCTGCGCCACGCTAATCTAGCGCATCTTTTGGCGATTTCGGGGCTGCATATGGGGCTGTTGACCGGGCTTGTGCTGGGGGCGCTGCGGCTTGGCTTTGCGCTCTGGCCGTGGTTTGCCCTGCGCGCACCGACCAAGAAACTTGCCGCAATGGGGGCTTTGGCGGCGGCGGGTTTTTATTTGGCGCTGTCGGGGGGAAATGTGGCCACCCAGCGCGCCTTTGTTATGGTTTCGGTGATGCTGGTGGCGATCTTGTTGGACCGGCGCGCCCTAACCCTAAGGGCGGTGGCAATCGCAGCGATGATCTTGCTAATCCTGCGCCCCGAAGCCCTGTCAGAGCCCGGTTTCCAGATGTCTTTTGCTGCAACAACCGCTCTTGTCGCGATCTGGGAGGTCTGTCGGAAAATTGATACGAACAGGTTTCCAAAGCCGGTGAAATGGCTGGCGGCTCTGGCATTATCATCCTTTGTTGCGGGTGCTGCCACCGCGCCGTTTTCCGCGGCGCATTTTAATCAAATTGCTCATTATGGCCTGTTGGCCAATATGCTGGCGCTGCCGGTCATGAGCTTGATCGTTATGCCGGCTGCGATCCTGACAACAATATTGTGGCCCATTGGGGGGGCGGTATTGGGGCTTTGGATCATGGCGTTGGGATGTCGCTGGATTTTGGCTGTGGCCCAGTGGGTCTCTGGCCTTGAGGGGGCAATACGTCAGATTCCCGCGCCGCCGGAAATGGTTATACCCCTTATCGCCTTAGGCGCATTGATAGTGATCCTGTGGCAGGGGAACCTGCGATGGACAGGCGTACTGGTCGTCACTCTTGGGCTCTGGCTTTGGCATGGCCATATGCGGCCTGACATTCTGATTGCGCAGAGTGGGCGGAGCATCGGGGTGATGCAGCCAGAGGGCAGGGTATTGAACAAACCGCGTGGGGATGGGTTCGTTGTTAAAAACTGGCTTGAAAATGACGGAGATGCCGCCCCACAGGATAAAGCAGCGGCACGGGGTGGTTTTGAAGACAGGGATAAAGACCGGATCTGGCTGGGGAAGCCGATAAAAATTGCGGTCCTGGCCGGACGCGATCCGGCGGCACGGGTTGCTCAGTATTGTCGTCAGGGGTTCTGGGTGGTTCTGCCCGCCAAGCGAGAGATATCTTATCCTACCGAATGCGAAGTTTTTGACCCGCAAAGGATGACCCAGACAGGGGTGATTGCCATCCGAATTATAGACGGCCTCCCTGAGATGGAAACCGCCAAGGAACAGGCGGGGCTACGCCCGTGGAACAGCCCTTAATAGGTGCGGATCAATCCAACCAGTTTGCCCTGAACCGTGACTTTGCCCTGTGGCAGTATGCGGGTTTCATAAGCCGCATTTGCGGGTTCCAGCGCGATCATGTTGTTGTCGGTTTTACGGTAACGTTTAAGCGTGGCCTCATAACCTTCGACGACTGCGACCACAATGTCACCGTTATCCGCCGATGCGGTTTCACGAATGACCACCACATCACCATGGTTAATTCCGGCCTCGATCATCGAGTCGCCTTTGACTTCCAGGGCATAATGATGGCCGGTTGTGGAAAGCATCTGACCGGGGACAGCAACCGTATGCGAGGCCTGCGAAATGGCCTCGATCGGGGTGCCGGCGGCGATTTGGCCCATCACCGGCAGTTCCATCGCATGAGAGACCTCGATCGATTGTGCGCCAGCAGGAGCCACGGAAGGCGGCGTGCCTTCAATGACCCGTGGCACAAAGCCACCTTTATCCATGGCGTCGGGCAGTTTGACGATCTCAATGGCGCGGGCGCGATGGGCCAGACGCCGGATGAAACCGCGTTCCTCCAACGCCGTGATCAGGCGGTGAATGCCGGATTTGGAACGCAAATCCAACGCCTCTTTCATTTCATCAAAAGAAGGCGGAACACCATCGCGCTGCACCCGTTTGTGGATAAATTCCAGCAATTCCAACTGCTTCTTGGTCAACATCTGCTCTGATCCTTTTGACAAAGGGGGCGCGTTATTTCCGCGCGTTCATTACATGTTCTAAGTATGTTCTCTTTTTGTGTCAACCCTATCGTCCGAGGCTTGACCCTATAGCGGGATCGTTTCCACCAGTTCACCGGCTTTGCGCGCGCGATCATTGGGCGCGCGCACTATCAGACAGTTTGCTTCTGAGAGTACGGTAAGCAAAGACGAATCCTGACGCGAAAAAGGGCTGACTTTACCATCTGTTAACACCGCCCTCATATAATGCTCACGGGGACCATTCGGGCCAATATCACCGCTCAGGGGTGTTTTGTTTCGAGGCTGGGCCGTGCCTTTTTGGCCAAGCATTTTTTGCAAGAGAGGAAGGATAAAGATATAGGCGCAAACAATTGAAGACACGGGATTTCCCGGAAGTCCGATCATTACAGCCTCCCCAAGTTTGCCCGCCATCAACGGCTTACCAGGCCGCATCGCGACCTTATAAAAGCTACGCGCCATGCCAAGACGTTCTGCAACCGGTGCGACAAGATCATGGTCGCCAACTGAAGCGCCCCCCGTCGTGACGATCAAATCAGCCCCTGCCGCCATCTCAAAGGCTTGCGTCAGAGAGGATTCCGTGTCGCGGGCAATGGTGAGCACGCGCACATGGGCACCGTGACGTTCCAGCAGGGCTTTAAGGGCGAAACTGTTGGAAGCGATGATCTGATCCGGTGACGGGCTATCCCCTGGCATGACAAGCTCGTCGCCCGTTGCGATTAAGGCCACCTCGGGTTTGCGAAAGACGCTCACCCGGGGGCAGTTCATTGCTGCGATGAGCGATAGATCAATGGGGGTCAGGCAGCGCGGTGCATTTAGCGCGTCGCCGATATTGAAATCCCCCCCGGCCGGGCGGATGTAGAGCGCTGTATCCAGTGACTCTCTGATCGTGATCTGATCGCCGATGCGCGTGACATCTTCTTGAATAATAACGCGTTTACCCCCATCGGGCACAGGGGCACCAGTGAAGATGCGGACGGCTTGACCGGCGCCAAGCACCCCGTCAAATCGGCGGCCTGCGGCGGATTCTCCGATTACGGTAAACCTGTCAGCTGTGGCAACGGACGCGGTTGGGATGGCATAGCCGTCCATGGCCGAGCTGGCAAAAGGAGGCTGGGCGCGGCGGGCGACCACCGGTGCCGCAAGAGAACGCCCCGCCGCATCCATCAGGGCGATTTCCTCGGTCGGTAGCAGTTGGGCGAGGGCCAAAATCCTGGAAAGCGCGTCTGCGACCGAAATCATGAGGCTTCAAAAAGTCCGGATTTGCCGCCGTCTTTCAAAAGCAGCCGGATGTCGCCGATGACCATGGATTTTTCAACCGCTTTGACCATGTCATAAAGCGTTAGTGCGGCGGTGGATACCGCTGTCAGCGCTTCCATTTCGACGCCGGTTTGACCACCGGTTTTCACCGTGGCCTGAATGCGGATGCCGGGCAGGGTGGGATCGGCGGTCAGCTCTACCGCGACTTTGGTGATCGGCAAAGGGTGGCACAGGGGGATCAGATCGGCGGTCTTTTTGGCCCCCATTATTCCGGCAAGGCGCGATACGCCCAAAACGTCGCCTTTTTTGGCGCGACCTTCGGTAATCAATTCAAGGGTTTGCGCCGTCATCTTCACATGGCCCTCGGCCACGGCGATACGCGATGTGACCGGCTTGTCGGAGACATCAACCATATGGGCATCGCCCTTGCTGTCAAAATGGCTGAGTTCTGCCATCAAAACCCGCCCGCGCGCAGGGGATTGGCCAGAAGGCTACGGGTGGCCGCCGCGACATTTTCCTGCCGCATCAGGCTTTCACCGATCAGGAAGCTGCGTGCTCCGTATCGGGCCAGTTCCGCCAGATCTTGCGGCGTGGAAAGGCCGGATTCAGCAACGATAACCCGATCAACCGGCACCAGTTTGGCCAGTCTGCGGGTCGTGTCGAGGCTGGTTTCAAAGGTCTTTAGATTGCGGTTGTTGATCCCCATCAAAGGCGAGGTCAGATTATGGGCAGCGCGCTCCAGTTCTGCTTCGTCGTGGACTTCGATCAACACATCCATGTCCCAGCCGAAAGCGGCGTCTTCAAGCTCTTTGGCTTGCGCATCAGACACGCTGGCCATGATGATCAGAATGCAATCGGCCCCGATCGCACGCGCTTCGGCAACTTGATAGGTGTCATACATGAAATCCTTGCGCAGCACGGGCAGAGAACAGGCATTGCGCGCGGCGATCAGGTATTCCTCGGCGCCCTGAAAAGAGGGGGCATCGGTCAGCACCGACAGGCACGCGGCACCACCGTCCTCATAGGCTTTGGCGATCTCGGCAGGGTTGAAATCCGCGCGGATCAGGCCTTTGGACGGGCTGGCTTTTTTAACCTCTGCAATCAGCCCATACCCAGCCGTCGTGGCGGCGCGCAGGGATTTGGCAAAGCCGCGGACCGGACTGGCACTGCGGGCTTGCTGCTCCACCTCGGCCAAGGACCGTGCGGCTTTGCGGGCCTCGACTTCTTCGAGTTTATAGGCTTTGATCTTATCGAGTACCGTTGCCATTACGCTGCCTCCGAGGTGAGTTTTGCCAAGGCATCCACTTTCGCAGAAGCCGCGCCGGAATCAATGCTTTCTTGCGCCAGTTCAACACCTTCTGGCAAAGAGTTCACCTTGCCTGCCACCAAAAGCGCTGCCGCGCTATTCAGCAGAACCGCATCGCGATAGGCGCTTGCTTCTCCGTTGAGAAGGGCACGGAAGGCATCGGCGTTTTCAGAAGGCTCTCCGCCGATCAAGGACTCAAATGGATGTTCGGGCAGACCGGCATCCGCAGGCGTAATCTCAAATTCCCGCACCGCGCCGTTTTCAATGGCCGCAACCCAGCTTTTGCCGGCAATGGACAGCTCATCCGTGCCATCAGAGCCATGTACAAGCCAGGCAGATTCTGTGCCCAGCGATAGCAGCGTGTCGGCCATCGGGCGGATCAAATCGCGGCTGTAGGCGCCGGTCAGTTGGCGGGTCACGCCCGCCGGATTGGTCAGCGGGCCAAGGATATTAAACAGCGTGCGCGTGCCCAGCTCTGCCCGCGTCGGCATAACATGGCGAATAGCGGGGTGGTGCATGGGGGCCATCATAAAGCCGATGCCGACCTCGTTGATTGCCCGTTCCACCACATCGGGGCCGACCATGACATTGATACCCATTTGTGACTGGATATCGGCGGTGCCGGATTTTGACGACAGGTTGCGGTTGCCGTGTTTGGCCACGGTTACGCCTGCGCCGGCCACGACAAAAGCGGTGGCGGTGGAAATATTCAGCGTATGCTTGCCATCACCACCGGTGCCGACGATATCCATCGCATCTTCAGGGGCGCTGACCGCATTGCATTTGGCCCGCATCACCGCAGCGGCAGCGGCGATTTCTTCCACCGTTTCGCCGCGCGTGCGCAGGGCCATCAGCAAGCCACCGATCTGGCTTGGGGTTGCTTCGCCGTCAAACAGAATCTCAAAGGCGGTTTCGGCTTCGGTTTTGCTGAGAGGGCGGTCGGCGGCGGCCCCGATCAGGGGTTTGATGGCGTCGCTCATGCGGGCTCCTGCACTGTATTAAGAAAATTGCGCAAGAGCGCGTGACCATGTTCGGACCGGATGCTTTCGGGGTGAAACTGCACACCATGGATCGGTAATTCCTTGTGGCGCAGACCCATGATGGTGCCATCTTCGAGCCATGCATTGACCTCTAGACAGTCTGGCAGGCTGTCGCGTTCGACCACCAGCGAATGATAGCGTGTGGCTTCAAAGGCTTCTGGCAGATCCCTAAAGACGCCGGTGCCATCATTATGCATGGTACCCATCTTGCCGTGGACGATTTCATGACAACGCACGACTTTGCCGCCAAAGGCTTCTCCGATGGTTTGATGCCCCAGACAAACGCCCATCAAGGGCGTTTTGGTTTCGGCGGCGGCTTGGGTCAGGGCAAGGCAAATACCAGCCTGCGCCGGATCACAAGGGCCAGGCGATAGCAGGATCGCCGAGGGATGAAGCGCCATTGCTTCTTGCACATCGAGCGCGTCGTTGCGTTTGACCAGCACATCCGCGCCCAATTCGCCCAGATAGTGGACGAGGTTGTAGGTAAAGCTGTCATAATTGTCGATCAACAGGAGCATGTGGCGCGCTTTCGTCAATTGGGGGTGAACCCCGTAAATTCTGCGGTTATACATGCTCTGAGAGAGGCGGGAGGGTCAAGGCCTGAACCCGTTTCTGTGCGAGCAAAACAAGATTGAGATCAAAGTCGGAGGCAAATGTGCTGCGAGGATTGCTAGGAGGCCTGTTTTGGGGGGCGATAATCAGCGGTGTGATCGTCGCCGTGTTCCTGATCATGAGCGATGTGCGTTTGCTGAGCCAGCCGACGGTGACGCAATCGGCTGTGCAGACACCGGTAGCGGATCAAATCACCGATCAAACGGCCGTTCAGCCGGGGCAGGTGCCGTCTGAAAGCACTGCAGCGGCGGCCGATGCGGTGCAAACCCCTGTGGTTGAAGCACCGGATGCGCCGGAAACCACGGCGCTGTCCAGTGATGTCACGCAAAGCGCTGCTCGCCCGCAGGCGGTTGAGCCGGCGGCAGAGCTGGCCGCCCCTGCGCCGGATGTTGCGGATGCCGATGTGTCCCTGACCGAATCTGCGGACGCATCGGTGGGCGGTGGGGATGGTCCGATTCCTTCTGTACCCGCCGCAGACGCGCCCTTGGATGTTCAGCAATCTGCCGAGGCTCCGGCACCCTTTGCCGAGGTGGCAGACGCCCCTGAAAGCCCGAATAGCGATCCGGCCCTTGCTGAGTCGCCCGCCGCGCCAGAGATTCCCGATCCGTCAGAGCCCCCTGTGCAGCGCGTAACCGAGGCTCCTACGAACCTGACCCCCGAAGCCGAAGCCGGAGAGCTGGAGATTGTCACCGCCCCGAGCGTGCCCGAAAAGCCCATCGTGGCGCAGCGCAGCCTGCCGCAAATCACCGCCCCTGAACCAGATGCACCAACTGCGCCCGCCGTCGAAGAGGCCGCAGCGCCCGAGCAAACGGCGAAATTCCAGACTGCCCCCAACCGCATTGCGACAAATACCACCGAGGATAGCCTGCCAACGGTCAAAACCGACCGCCTGCCGCGCATCGGGGTGAATGTCCCAACCGAGGCACCGGTGCTGGATGCGCCGCTGGAAGTTGTCGACATCAGCACGCTGCCCGCCCTTGAGGCCTATGGCACGCCCTTTCTGGGGGATACGAGCCTGCCCAAATATGCGATTGTGTTGATTGATGACGGCAGCGGCGCGATTGATCCCATGGCCTTTGCCGATTTTCCGATCCCGCTGGCTTTTGCGATTGATGCGGCCCGTGCCGATGCGGCCAGCGCCGCCTATGATTACCGTCGCGCCGGTTTCGAAGTTGTGTTGCTGACGCGATTGCCAACCGGCGCAACCCCGGGTGATATCGAAGTTGCCTTTGAGGCCTATCACGCGGTTTTGCCCGAAGCGGTTGCCATTCTGGATACCGGCGAAAGCGGGTTTCAGGATGATCGCACCCTGATCCGGCAAGTGGCGGCGGTGGCCAAGGAACGCGGGCAGGGCCTGCTAGCGTTTTCGCAAGGGCTGAATGCGGTGAAACAGGTTGCGGATCGCCAAGAAGTGCCCTCTGCGATTGTCTTTCGGAATTTTGACAGCGACGGGCAGTCTGTGACGACGATGAAACGCTACCTGAATCGGGCGGCGTTTAAGGCCGCGCAAGAAGGGCACGTTGTCATGGTCGGACATACCCGTGCGGATACCATCAAGGCTTTGGTGGAATGGGTGCTGGATGACAAAAGCAATAGCGTTGCTTTGGCGCCGGTTTCGGCCATTTTACTGGATCAATAAGCGGGCATTGCTGCTCTGACTTTGGGAGGTGAGGATGCGAATTCTTTTTACTGGGGGCTCCGGTAAGGCCGGAAAACATGTGGTTGCGCATCTTTTGGCGCAGGGTCATCAGGTGCTCAACGTCGACAAAGTGCCGCTTGAGCTGGCGGGGGTGGAAAACCGGATCGCTGATATTACAGATGCAGGGCAGATGTTTGATCTGATGTCTGGGTACAGCAGTTTTGCCATGCTTGCCGAAGGTAAAGGCACGCCCGCCTTTGATGCAGTGATCCATTTCGCCGCTGTGCCGCGGGTGTATCTGACGTCGGATAATGAATGCTATCGGGTCAACACCATAGGCACGTATAACGTGATTGACGCTGCGCTGAAATTCGGTGTCAAAAAGGTGATTTTTGCCTCCTCTGAAACCACCTACGGCGTTTGTTTTGCCAATGGCGCGCGCAACCCCGAGTATCTGCCAATTGACGAAGAGCATCCGGTTATCCCCGAAGACAGCTATGCGATGTCCAAAGTCGCGAATGAGGTCACCGCGCGCGGATTCCAGCGCCGTTCGGGGGTGGATATCTACGGGTTACGGTTGAATAATGTGATCGAACCGGATGAGTATGCCACCTTGTTCCCGAGCTTTATCGCCAATCCGTCCATGCGTTTGCGCAATTTCTTTGCTTATATCGACGCGCGTGATCTCGCACAGATGGTAGAGCGGTGCCTGAAGACCGATGGGCTTGGCTATGAGATTTTCAACGTTTCAAACGATGATCATTCCGTGGCGGCCACCACGCCTGATCTGATTGCGACCTATTATTCAGATGTGCCGGTCAAAGAGATGGGTCGCCGCCAGACGTTCTATTCCAACAAAAAGGCCAAAGCGATGTTGGGCTATAAGCCCGAACACAGCTGGCGCATGTATCTGGATGATACCGAATTGTAAGTTGTCAACAGCAAGCCTGCGCGTCCCTTGTGGGGCGCGGCAGGCTGTTGTGATTAGCCGTTGCCGTTCTGGGTAAACAGTCCGGCGTCTTCTGCGGCTTTTTTGATGGCGGCAGATTTATTGACGGTTTCCATATATTCGGCCTCGGGGTCGCTGTCGTAGACCACACCGCCACCTGCCTGAATATAAAGCTTTTCATCCTTGAGCACAGCCGTGCGCAGAGCGATACACATGTCCATATCGCCGTTGGCCCCGAAATAGCCGCAACCGCCGCCATAGACGCCGCGTTTTTCGGGTTCCAGCTCGTCGATGATCTCCATCGCGCGGACCTTTGGCGCGCCGGAAACGGTGCCTGCGGGCATGCCGGCGAAAAAGGCGGAAATCGCATCCTGATCGTCGGCCAGTTCACCCACCACGTTGGACACGATATGCATGACATGGCTGTAATGTTCGACGATGAATTCTTCGGTCGGGCGGACAGAGCCGACTTTGGACACTTTAGCGGTGTCATTGCGGCCCAGATCCAGCAGCATCAGATGCTCGGCCAGCTCTTTCTGATCGGCCAGCAGATCGGCCTCCAGCGCGCGATCTTCTTCCGGCGTCTTGCCGCGCGGGCGGGTGCCCGCGATCGGACGGATGGTGACTTCGCGATCAAAAACCCGCACCAGAATTTCGGGGCTGGCGCCGATGATCTGGAAATCGCCGAAGTTGAAATAGAACATAAAGGGCGAGGGGTTGGTGCGCCGCAGCGACCGATAAAGCGAAAACGGCGGCAGGGGGAAATCCTGCGTCCAGCGTTGGGCAGGCACGACCTGAAAGATGTCACCCGCACGGATGTAATCCTTGGCCTTTTCAACCGCCGCCTTATAGCCGTCTTTGGTGAAATTCGATACCGGTGCACCCAGAGGTTTTTCATCGCCCAGATTGCGGCTTTCGCCCGACATCTGACGTTCCAAATCGCGGACCGCATCCATGACCCGTTCGGCGGCCTGCGCATAGGCCGCACGGGCAGAAAGGCCAGAACCAACCCAAGCCGGAGACACCACCGTGACCTCGCCCTTAACCCCGTCCAGCACCGCCACCACAGAGGGGCGCATCATCACCGCATCGGGTACGCCGATGGGGTCGGGATTGACGTTGGGCAGATGCTCGACCAGCCGGATCATGTCATAGCCCAGATAGCCAAACAGACCTGCTGCAGAAGACGGGAGATCAGCCGGCATATCGATGCGGCTTTCCTCGATGATGGCGCGCAGACTGGTCAGCGGTTCATCGGTAAGCGTTTCAAAAGCGTCGCGATCAAACCGGGCCTGCCGGTTCAGCCGCGCACTTGTGCCGTTGCATTCCCAGATCAGGTCCGGCTTCATCCCGACGATAGAATACCGTCCGCGCACTTCGCCACCGGTGACGCTTTCTAGCATAAAGCTGTCTTTGCGGGCCTCGGCCAGTTTCAGCATCAGCGAAACCGGCGTATCCAGATCGGCGGCCAGTCTTGTATAGACAACCTGATTTTTGCCAGCCGAATAGCCCGCGTTGAAATCGTCAAAAGAGGGGGTAAGGGCCATGGTGAACTCTTATGGGAATTGCGCGTGGACCGCGTTGATCGCAGCCTGATTGAGCGTGATACCGGCGTCGTTCTGAATCTCGGAGATAAAGGCGTCCAGCAGATCGGATGCAACCGCCTGGCTGTTCTGATCATTCAAAGCGGTGCGCAACTGGGCAATCTCCGGATCATTCAAATCCGGTGCGCTGATATTGGTCAGGGTCACCACATAGGCTTCGCCTTCACCAGCCAGTGCAATCGTGTCGCCTTGCTCCATATCAAAAAGACGGATCATCAGATCGGGTGCTGTGACTTCAAGAAAGCCATCGCGGGTCAGGCCCTGCTCGTCTGTGACGCTCAAGCCAAGGGTTTCATGGGTCTCGCCCCCCGACAGCGCTGCGGCATGGCCCTCGGCTACGGCAAGCAAAGCACTGTTAAGCTGATCGCGTTTCACCGCAATGCGGACGGCCTCTTTCACTTCCGCCAAAGGCTGCAGGTTTGGCGCGATCACTTCGGTCAGTTCCAGCGCGAACAAACCGCCGTCTTCCAGTTCAATCACCTCAGCGAAATCGCCTTCTTGGACGGCGGCGGCGGCCTGAGCAAAGCTTTCATAGGCGGCGATGCCATCCTCGGCGCCGGCGAACCATTCGATCTGGCCAAGCTGCATGTCTGTCTCATCGGCAAGTTCCTGCAGGGACGCACCACCGGCCAGCAGATCGTCCACCATAGAAGCGCTATCCAGAAGCACGCGGCGGGCACGGTCTACGGCATATTCTGCCAACAGCGCCTCGCGGGCCTCTTCAAAGCTGGTGGAGTGGGCCGAAAGGATCGCATTCATCCGAAACAGGGCAGGGCCAAAATCGGTATCGATCGGACCAACCACGCCGGGTGCCAGCATGCCAAAGATGGCCTCGGCGGTCGCGGCGTCCAGATCATCGCGAGAGACATCGCCCTGATCAATGTCGGCAAGGCTGAGACCGCGTTCGGCGACTAGATCCTCAAAGCTTGCTGCATTGCTGTTAAACCGCGCTAGCGCATCCTCGGCGGCAGCGGCATCGGGGAACACAAGTCGCTCCAACAGGCGGCGCTCTGGTTGTTGGTATTGGGACAGACGTTCCTGATACATGTCTTTCAGGGCCTCTTCGTCCACATCAATGGTATCGAGCACCATATCCGGCGTAACCCAAGCATAGGAGATGGCTTTACGCTCGGGCAGGGTAAAGGCGGCTGGGTTTGCGTCGTAATAAGCCTGCAGCTCGGCATCAGTGGGTTCCACGGTCGCCAGTGCAACATCCTCGACGGTGACGCGGACCAGTTGCAGATCACGTTCTTCGGCGACAAAGTTCAGGATGGCGTTGGTTTGTGTTTCCGAACTGGCCAAGCCGTTAACAACCGCCCCCTGAAGAATGGTGCGCGCAGTATCGGCGCGCAGGGTTTCTTCGAAGTCACGTTCGTTCTGGCCGGTCTGGTTCAGGTAGAAATCATAGGAATCGCGGTCAAATCCACCGGAGAGCCCCTGAAATTGCGGCACCCGTACCAATTCGCGGGCGATGACCTCATCGCCGACGGACAGACCGATGCGGGTATTTTCATCATCCAGCGATGCACCCGCCAAAAGCCGCTGCAATACGGCGCGGTCAATGCCAAAGGTTGTGGCTTGCGAAAGCGGCAGGTTCTGACCAGTTTGGGCCTGAATGGCGCGCAGCTCTTCTTGCAATTCTCGGGCGTATTCCTGGACGTCGACTTCCGTATCGCCAACCGAGGCCACAGAATTCACCGAGCCCCCAAAATTGGTCACGCCGAAACCGGCAAGGCCGAGTATCAATAACGCCAGAATGATCCAGACGAAAATATTGGACGCCTTGCCCTTTGTACCGCTTGCCATGTGAGGCCGCCTCGCTGCTGTAAAACTTTCACGGATGTTTAGGGCCTGCAGCAAGGCGGAGCAAGGCTTAGAACGAGATGTTTTTCAACCGATCGAAGAGGATTTCAATGCCGTGGCGATCAATATTGGCAAAAGCGATGCGCAACTGGCGTTCTGCGGCCTTGTCATCGGCGGGGTTGAACATGGTGCCGGGCAGCAAAAGCACACCCGCATCACGTACCAGACGTTGGGCCAGCACGTCGCTTTTGATCGCAAAAGGATAGGCGACATAGGCAAAATAGGCCCCGCAGCCTAAAAGGTCCCAACCGTCAAGTTTCGGAAACTGCTCTTTGATGGCGGCGCGTCGATCCAGTATCTCCAGCCGCTCTCCTGCAAGCCAGTCCGTTAAATTCTGCATGCCCCAAAGGGCAGCGCGCTGGCCGATCTGGTTGGGGCAAATGGCAACGGTATCCAGAAATTTTTCGACCTGTGCCATGCGGGACGGGGCGGCGACCATCGCGCCAACCCGATGGCCGGTCAGGCGATAGGCTTTGGAAAAGGAATAGAGCTGGATCAGTGTATCCGCCCAGTCCGGGTCGGTGAACAGATCATGAGGCGCGCCGCTTTGGCTGTGAAAGTCGCGGTAGGTTTCATCCAGAAGCAGCGCCAGACCATGTTTACGCGCCAGATCGAAAAACGCCCGCACAAGGGCAGGCGGATATTCAACACCGCCCGGATTATTCGGAGTCACCAGCACAATGGCGCGGGTTTTCTCCGTGATCAGCGCCGCCGCTTGCTCGGGGTCCGGCAACAGCCCGCTGCCCGCAGGCAAGGGAACACTGCGAATCCCCTGCATATCCAGCCACATTTTGTGATTGAAATACCAAGGGGTTGGCAGGATTACTTCATCTCCTGCACTGGCCAGTGTCGCAACGGCTGCGACAAAGGCCTGATTGCAGCCCGAAGTAATGGCCACATTTTCAGGTATGATCTGACCGCCGTATTGTGCGGACCACTGGCTGGCGACTTCGGCGCGCAGCTCCGGCAGGCCCAGCACTGGCCCATAAAGATGTGCGGCATCCTCGGTCAGGATGGACTGTGCCATCGCTTGCCGCATTGCATCGGGCGGTGGATCAACAGGGGCGGCTTGGGATACATTGATCAGCGGGCGGTCCGGCGCAAAGCTAACGCCCTCAAGCCAGCGCCGCGCCTCCATGACCGGCGGCGGCGTGGTTCCCAGCATCTGCGGCGTGATGCGCATGGCTTAATCGGTCCCTCGGTAGGGTTCGACGTATTGCAGCGCCATATCCCACGGGAAGAAAATCCACGTATCCTGACTGACTTCGGTGATGAACGTGTCCACCAAAGGGCGGCCCTTGGGTTTGGCATAGACCGTGGCAAAATGCGCGTTGGGATAAAGCGTGCGTACCAGTTCCAGCGTTTTGCCGCTATCCACCAGATCGTCGATGATCAGAATGCCGGTGCCATCACCCATCAATTCCGCGTCCGGCGCCTTAAGTACCTGTGCTTCGGATTGGTCCTGATGACTGTAGGATTTGACCGAGATCGTGTCGATCACCCGCACATCCAGCTCGCGCGCGATGATCATGGCTGGCGCCATGCCGCCCCGGGTAATGGCGACGATGGCCTTCCATGCGCCGTCATTGGGGCCTTGCCCATCCAGACGCCAAGCCAAAGCACGGGCGTCGCGGTGGATTTGATCCCAGCTGATGTGGAAACCTTTTTCATGTGGCAATCTGTCGGTCATTCTTTGCGCCCCTCCTGGCTGGTGCAGACGCACTGCACGGCGGAAACTTGTTGATCGGTTTTATGGGCCATTTGCCCCCCTGAAAACAACGCCAAAATGCAGGCAATCTGCGGGCGAGGGTGGTTTCCGGCACCGTGCAGCGCTAGATAAGGCGAAACATCAAAAAGACGGAGCGTTTGACATGGCTGATCGCAGCGGAAAATTTGCCGGAGAAGACCCGTTTGAAATCGCGCGGGCGTGGCTGGCCGAGGCCGAAAAAGCCGAGCCGAATGATCCTAATGCGATTGCGCTGTCCACGGTCGATACCGACGGCATGCCCAATGCGCGCATGGTGCTGTTAAAGGAAATCGAGGCGGAGGCCTTTGTTTTTTACACCAATTATCAAAGTGCCAAAGCCGCGGAGCTGGATCAGGCCGGGAAGGCGGCCTTTGTGATGCATTGGAAATCTCTGCGCCGCCAAATCCGGGTGCGCGGCCATATAGAGAAAGAGGACGGCCCACAGGCAGATGCCTATTACAGCTCGCGCTCGCTCAAGAGCCGTTTGGGCGCTTGGGCCTCGGCGCAATCGCAACCTTTGTCATCTCGTGCCAGTCTTGTGGCCGAGGTCGCCCGTGTTACGGCCGAACAAGGCACCTCTCCGGCGCGGCCACCGTTCTGGGGCGGCTATAGGATTCGTCCTACAGAGATCGAATTCTGGGCGGATGGGGCGTTCCGGCTGCATGATCGGTTCCGCTGGCGCCGTCATTCAGAGGAGTCGACATGGGAAATTTCACGGCTGAATCCTTGAATTCATGCCACGCAGTGCGATTGATTGACCCTGTCAATAAATTAACCCTTGAAACAAATGCCGGTAGAAGTTGTAATCAACGTGGGCAGGAAATGAAATTTAACGCTAATGGCGTATGGGGATGACAGAACAAAAGAACTTGGGGCAATTGGTCCGAGGTCATGTAAAGTGGTTTGATCCCGGTAAGGGATTTGGGTTCGTCGTCTCTGATGAGGGCGGCCCCGATATTCTACTGCATGCCAATGTATTAAGGAATTTCGGACAGAGTTCGGTGGCGGATGCATCCGCCATCGCAGTCATGGTGCAACTCACTGACCGTGGCGCACAGGCTGTCGAAATTGTATCCATATCGCCACCTGACAATGGCGATGAACCTGCGTTGGAAGATCTGGCAGGGTTCAATCTGGATGAATTGAAATCATCGCCGCTCCATCCGGCGCGGGTGAAGTGGTTTGATAAGGGCAAGGGGTTCGGCTTTGCCAATATCTTTGGCACAGAAGACGATGTCTTTGTTCATGTTGAAGTTTTGCGCCATTCTGGCTTGGCCGATTTACAACCCGGTGAGGCCATCGGCCTAAGGGTTGTCGATGGCGCACGCGGGCGCATGGCCACGCAGGTCACTTCTTGGGAGGCCGCGGCGCGGTCGGACAGCTGAAACATTTCCGTTTAGGGTTTATAACATGTGCCGCTAGCGCGTTTTATGCGGTGGCGGGTTTTGCTGCAGAGTGTCGCGCCGATCTTGTGCAATTGCGCGGGGATTGGGGACAGGCGCAGTTTACGGTTCAGGTGGCCGATGATTCTGCCGAGCGGGCGCAGGGGCTGATGCATGTCGCCGAGATGCCGCGCAGTGTGGGCATGTTGTTTTTTTATCCGCGGGCACAATCTGTTTCCTTCTGGATGAAAAACACTCTGATTCCCCTCGATATGATTTTTATGACACCGGATGGCCGGGTCTCGCGAATCCATGAAAATGCCGTGCCGGGTGATCTGACGCCGATTTCGGGTGGGGAAGGCGTGCAATTGGTGCTTGAAATCAATGGTGGTCTGGCCCGTGCAATCGGAATTTCAGAAGGATCAGAGTTGCGGCATCCGCTTGTTGATCAAAAAAATGCACTGTGGCCCTGTTAAGGTGTTTTTTGGGGTTTTCATTCCCGAGCGGGCTTTGTAGAAGCCCCTCAGTCGGGGCGTAGCGCAGCCTGGTAGCGCGACGGTTTTGGGTACCGTAGGTCGCAAGTTCGAATCTTGCCGTCCCGACCATTTAAATCAACAACTTAGCGGATGCTGTTGGTTCCGAAATTGGGCCGGTTTACACAATGGTTTACAGTTTCGTTCCGGTTTTACCCTTTTCAAATAGACGTATTTTCTCGCCTAGGGAATCGACCATGTCAGGATGCAAAGCCGCGTAGCTTTCAATTATTGTCGTGGCCTGCTTGATGGACCAGCCCATAGCTGTGGCGATTTCTGAGATTTTGGCGTTGGCTTTTAGCAACCTGGTGGCGGCTGTGCCGCGTGCATCATATAGGCGCAGGTCTTTACGAAATGGGGCATGGAGATTCCTAGCTTCAAATGCTCTTAGAATCTGGTCTCGCTCTGATGAAATTGCATCGCCAAGATAGTTTTCGTGTTTGTAAGACTTGCCACGTTGTTCGACAAAAAAGTTTTCTGATCGCTAGGAGTCGCGTCGATTAGTTTGGCCATCTTCTGTGTGACGCGTGTCCTGCTCCCCTGAAATGTCCGGCGTTTATTGTTAGCCTGTTCTCCAACTTAGGAGATAGACGATGAAGAGAAGCCGTTTCAGCGAAGAGCAGATTATCGGGATACTGAAGGAACATCAGACGGGCGCGACAGCTGCGGAGCTATGCCGCAAGCACGGTGTCAGCGATGCGACGTTTTACAAATGGCGGTCCAAGTATGGCGGGATGGAAGTGTCTGACGCAAGAGAGCTGAAGGCGCTTGAAGCCGAGAATGCCAGGCTGAAGAAGTTGCTTGCTGAGCAGATGATGGATGTGTCGACGCTGAAGGAAATGCGGGGAAAAAACTTTTGAGGCCCGGATCGCGACGCAACGCTGCGACCTGGGCCATGAAAGAGAAACGATATAGTCAGAAGCGGGCCTGCGCTTTGGCCGGGATTGATCCACGTGTCTATCGGCGGACATCAAAGCGGCCAGCGGACACTGATTTGCGGGATCGGTTGACGGAGCTGTCGTCCGAGAGGCGGCGGTTTGGGTATCGTCGACTGCACATCTTGCTCAAGCGGGAGGGCTGGCGTGTGAACTGGAAGAAGCTTTACCGGATCTACCGCGAAGAAGGGTTAACGGTTCGTAAGCGTAGCGGGCGCAAGCGTGCAGTGGGCACCAGAACACCAATGAACGAACACATCTTCAACAGTCTACGGCATGCACACAGTCTGATCACAGCGTGGCGCAACGACTTCGACAATCACCGCCCGCACACAAGCCTCGCTGGCCTGACGCCAGCAGAATATGCTAACAGGTCAAAGGAAGACCAAAACCTGAACAGAGCTAACCTAAATTAGCGGACTCAAAGGGGAGCAGGTCACGTGCGAGCTACTTTTAGGGAATATATCTCGTTGGATCATGCAGTCTGGTCCAGACCAAGGACTTAACACGTTATTGGGGCATGACAGATCGCGGATAGCCCGCGCCGCGAACATCGACTTCTGCTATCTCTATTCGGCCGTTTTGTTGCGCCATCGCTAATGGATCACCGGTACAAACAAAGAGGGTTCTGCCATTTTGGCCACCGAGCATACATGCAATTCCACCTTGAGAGATTACAACCTCATCAACCTGCTCTCCAGTGGGAGAAAAACATCGGACTTTGGCCTCAAGCGGGTTAGCGACCCATATGTTACCGATTTCGTCTAGACATATTCCATCTGGAGCGGACTTGCGTGTGAAGGTTGCTTCAAAGTCTTCAATCACGCCCAGGGTATCAAAGGCAACGTGTACATAGTGCTCCAGAAGATTGTTCTCTGAGCCAAACTTCAATTGTGACAGGCGGCCTGCAAATGACTCTGCAAAGGTCAGGGTTTGACCGTCGGGTGTGATTGCAAGGCCGTTTGGAAAGGGCAGTTCGTCGCAGAGAACACTTGTGGTTCCGTCGGTTTCCACAACAATAAGTCGCCCTGACTGGTAAGGATCGACGCCGACCTGAAAGCCGCTATCCGCGATGAAAATCCGGTCGCCTGGCCCAACAATCAATTCATTGGGGTAAGCCGCAATGCCGTCAAGATCAAGAAAGGTTGAAAACGCTTCGTCATCAGGGTGGCGCTTGAGGACTTTTCGATCGAACGCAGCAGCTAACACCGCCGTACCATCGGACAGAAAATCCATTCCAGCGGGGCCACCGGAGACCGGGATATGTAGTGTTTGCGTACCATCTATAGAGACAGAGCTGACTCCAGATTTTTCTGCAAAGGCCTCCGTTATCCAGAGCTCTCCAGCATGCCAGCGCGGGCTTTCAGGCCAAACTAAGCCCTCGCAAATAACTGTTGCCTCGTTTGTCATTTGTTCATCAACGCCTCGTGTTGGGTTTGTTTAAGAATCTCAGATGGGAGTTCACCGAATTGCCTGAGAAAACTCTCTGCAAAACGTCCTGGTTTAACGAAGCCCGAGTCCAGTGCGACTTGCTTCACCGAGTGCGGCGGATTGTCTTTGTCGGTTAATCTTTCGTGCGCGGCACTCAACCTGAACGCCATAAGGCACTTGTATGGGGACAAGCCGTGCACCTCTTGAAAGCACTCAAAAAGACGGGTTTGACCTACACCCGTTATCGCGCAGATTTCCGAAAGACTAGGTACGGAACTAGAGTGCGAGAGTGTAAGCTGCCGTGCCTCGGCAACTACATCGACGGCTCGACGGCTCAGTCCACTTGTTACTACGTTCGTACTTTCGGCCGAACGGAATTCCATAGCTAAAATATCTATGAAGTCGCGCTCAACAACTTCAGGCATAAAATGTAGTTCTCGGCGAGTGCCTAGTGAACGCTCCACCTCTATGGCGGCGTGGATCTGCCCCGCAACGGCTTGTAACAGGACGGGGCTTGGCTGAATAATCGATGCGCAAAATTCGAAAGCACTATCACACCCGCCATTCATGGAGCGCATCGCAGATTCAATTGCTTCGCGTGTTGCGCCCAAAGTGATGGCATCTCGGTTCTCGCCCGCTGTCGAATAGCCGTTTAAACAGTCTGCAAGAAAGGCGTCGCCCTCGCGGACCTGGCATCCATCAAAAACATAGTCCCCGCTCCAAGTAAGAGGGATATGCAGGGTGATCCAATTTGGATCCGGAACATTGTAAGCTGTATAAGCTTGTGGCACATGCATGCGCGTGATCACGCAATGCCGACCAGCCATCTTGAAGGCGCGCATCGCTGGGGGGCGTTTACCCAAAAAAACGATACCGCCTTCGACAATCGGCAGCCCGATGTTTTGCTCGCGCATAGTTGTTATTGGGCGCAGGCCCAATGTCCTCCCGAGGTCCGAAGGGGCAAGCAAACCCGATAGTGTATCGAAATCACTTTTCACAGAAGATCAAAAACCAATCGCTACCTCAATCAAAAACAAGCCGAAAAACCTGCGCAAGATAGATACGCACACGGCGAACAATATTATGTTTGCTGATAGTTGAGCATGCCTTGATATCTGTCACAACAAAAAATCGTGTGAAGATCTCGAGGGGGGGACTGATAAGGAGATGATCCCCTTCTTCGGTCTCCGGATTTGAGCAGCTGCTGGTGTCGTAGATTGCGCAAATACAAATTCCCTGCGGAATGGTCGCTTCAAGCGCTCATGCTCAAAATTTGGCTTAGTGACAAAACGGAATTTCGTTTGGTCACTGATTCTAAATGCGGTTCATTCTGAACTTCAACTTAGGTTTCGATATTGGTTCCACTTCCGGAATCTGCACTGCAGCGCCTTGTCGGGGCACGAACTTGACGCAAAGGATGGTCCTCGGGTCCCTCGGACACTGCGGATTGCACTTGTGTGACTTAGAGGTTCGCCACATGAAGTTTTCATATTGGTTGGCGAGGTGAAAGATTTGGGCCTTGAAATATGGCGCTTAATACGTGGTTGCCGGTTACCGTTTCCTGATTGTTGATTTTTTTTCCGGAGACAGTTGATGTTGAAGCTTAATCGAAGAGCCTTTGTTGCGGGGAGTGCCGCAGCGACTGTTTTTCCAAACACCGGACGCGCGCAGGTCTCTTCGGCCAAAGCTACGCTTATCCGCGGTGCAAAAATCTTTGACGGAACATCAGAAGAGTTGATGACCGGGCTCGACGTTTTGGTGCGCGATGGGATGATCGCCGAGGTAGGCGAGGCATTGTCAGACGCTGATGCCACTGTGGTCGATGCCGACGGGCGAACTCTGACGCCCGGAATGAGTGACGCACATGTCCACATCATGTGGAACGATACCATTGAAAATCTGATTTATAAGTCCCCCCAAGAATACACGGGGGCCATGGCAGCTCAAAGTGCAGAGCGCATGTTGATGCGCGGTTTCACAACTGTACGCGACATGGGCGGTCCGTCCTTCGGGCTGAAACAGGCAATTGACAGCGGCGTCGTCCCTGGTCCCCGAATACTTCCGTCAGGGTTCTTCATTTCTCAGACATCTGGCCATGGTGACTTCGACCCAAGGATGAATTATCTTTCGCCGCATTTCACCAACCAGATAGACCCCGCATATTTGCGGGGTTGGACGATTATTGCCGACGGTGTGCCCGAGGTGCAGAAAGCGGCCCGGGAAATACTTAGATATGGCGCGACCCAGATAAAGATCATGGGCTCTGGCTCGATTACTGGTGCACATGACCCTCTAGACGTCACAGAATACACTCAGGAAGAGCTCTCCGCGATCGTTCAGGCCGCCAAAAATTGGGGCACCTATGCGACGATCCACGCCTATACCGATGTGGCGATACAAACAGCTATCAAAGCTGGCGTACGATCAATCGAACATGGCCTCTTTGCGTCCGAAGAAACGATGCAAATGATGAAAGACGCCGACATCTTCTTTTCTACCCAGTTTTTGTCTTTCAGCGTGGGGCCTGAACAGGCCGGGATGACTGGGAGCTCCGTTCCAAAATACCTTGAGGCACAGGCAGGAGCGACCAACGGATACGAACGCTCTAAGGCGCTTGGACTGAAAATGGCCTTCGGGACTGATATTTTGGGCACGATCGACTTGGGCCCGTTCCAGAGTCAGGAATTTGTGGCACGTACTGCGTATTACGAGCCTGTCGACATTCTTCGTCAAGCGACTTCCTTGAATGCGGAGCTGTTTGAACGGTCTGGCCGACGCCACCCTTATCTTGATGGTCCGTTAGGCAGGATCAGGGAGGGCGCATACGGAGACCTCCTCTTGGTTAACGGAAATCCATTGGAAGACATCTCACTTATGGCGGAACCTGAAACTGGGCTTGGGCTCATTATGAAGGGCGGAAAAGTTTTTAAGGACACTTTATGATTACCCCACACAAACAAAAGCACATGAAAGCCTTCTCTTTAGTGAACCAAGCAACATTTGGATTGTGTGCTACGGTCCTCATGTCCTCCTTTCCAATGGCGCTCCAGGCAAAATCCGCCAAAGAAGCGCTTTCCGGACCGGATTCTACACCGTCCCTGCTGGCGTCCGGGAGTCAGGACAAGAATGATGTTTTGGATACCGATCTTCTTGAAACGTGGTCAGACAAAAAGGCTGACCTAAAGGAAAGAACCGGCCTAGATATCGGCTTTGACTACAATGCCTTAGGATTTACTGCGTCTAGTAGCCTTGGTGAAGATTCGGCTGGCGGCGGCGCATTTCGTTTTTTTGGTTCTTGGGAGCTGACAGGCCGTGGGACCGAGAACAGCGGCAGCCTTGTGTTCAAATTCGAACACCGGCACAAATACGGAGATGTAGCCCTCACCGACTTCGGTTTGGAGTTGGGCTATGCAGGTCTCGTCAGTTCTGTATTCAGTGATCAGGGATGGCGCACCACGCATCTCTACTGGGAACAAAATTTTGCCGAGGGTCGGGGCGTTGCCTACGTCGGCTGGCTGGATGTAACCGATTATGTTGATGTCTATGCTCTAGCGAGTCCTTGGAGCGGTTTCTCCAATCTCGCATTTCAGACCGGCTCCGGCACGATTGGTGGATTGCCGGATGGTTCCCTTGGTGTGGCAGCGGGTTACTTTTTGAACGACAACGTCTACGTGGCCGCGGGCATTGCGGACGCCAACGCTGACGCTGCGGATCCACTTGCTGGATGGGATACGCTTTTCGGCGAAGGTGAGACGTTTAAGTCTGTTGAAATCGGCTGGACAACGGAGCAAAGCGCTCGTTTCGTAAATAATGCACATTTGACGTTTTGGCAGATTGATGAACGCGAAAAAGCCGGAACTCCTAAGGGGCATGGTGTTGCCTTCAGTCTGAGCAAAATCGTGAACGATAGCTGGTTCCCATTTCTGCGCGGGGGCTGGTCGGATGGGGGCGGGAGCCTCTATGAAGCTGCTTTGAGCGCTGGATTTGGCTACACGCAGGATCCAAGTCGAAGCATCCTAGGTTTGGGTGTCAACTGGAGCCGTCCTAACGAAGATACCTTTGGAGCTGGGCTAGACGACCAAATCACGGTTGAAGCTTTTCAAAAATGGCAGTTAACGCAGGGCTTCGAGCTCACACCAAGCATCCAGATTATTCATAATCCTGCATTTAATCCAAACAAGGATACGATCGCCATGGTCGGACTTCGCGCGCGAATAGCTTTTTAAAGCAGTGCGGAGTCCTGAAGATGGTTAATCCTCGAGGAAAGAATATGACTGGGAAACAGAGACAACTCAGCGGTGTCATAGCATTCTCCAAAAGCTTTACATTTGTCGCATCAACAGTATTTGCGGTCACCCTGTTTCTTTCGGTGCCGACGTCGGCTCAGGACGGTGCAAATCTTGATAACATTCAACGACAACTTGGCGACACGGCAGATGCCGAAAATGGGACTAACCCCACCAAGTTGACCACACAGATGGGTCTGCAATATTCGTATAATAAAATAAACCCGAGCTTGAACAACGGACTACTGGAGTTTTTCTACCAACGCCCGATCGGGGATGGCTCCAAGGCATTGAAGCTTACTGTTCCGTTTGCGGACAACCCGAACCTCCGTCCAAACTCGAACCTGTTTCAAGATACTACATACGGGGACGTCAGCCTGACGTTTCTCAATGTCTTCCACCTGACTCCAAAGGCGGGTGCCGCCTACACCGCAGAGCTGTTTTTTGACACGGCAAGCAATGATGCCGGCTATGGTCAAATGGCGCTCGAGACTTCGCTATTTTATGCGATGTTCCTCGACAATGGCTCAATTTTTGCTCCGGCTTGGGTGCAGACCTTTGGTTTGGAGGGCGGCAATAGTGCTGGAAACAAACTCAACACAACTACGTTGGATTTCTACTACGTGCCCAAGCTGTCCAATCCGAAACTATTCATGACCTTTGACCCTGCCATTGTCCATGACTGGGAACGCGACGAAACGTTTGGCAGCCTGCAGGTCACCTTCGGAATGTTAACGGGTAAGCTTTTTGGCGGAGACAGCCAAGTTTTTATCAAGCCCGGCGTAGGAATTGGCAAGGACGCTCCGATCGACTGGTCGTTTGAAGTCGGCTTCAAAGTTTTGAACTTTTGAGGCTTTTCGCAATTGGCGCGACATTGAACCAATCAAGAATTTGACTAGAACTAGTACTGGAAACACTATGTTACGGCACATACTAACTGCGACGATATTTTCCGCGTCTGCAACGCTATCCGGCGCAGAGACCATTAACGCAATCGATCTGAATGGTCTGATTTCCAACACTTCCCTAGAAACGGAGGCCGAGAATATCAACTCGGGGACAGGCACCACTGCTTTTGATGATCTTGTGCGCTCGGCTGCGCTCGACCTTAGCACGATTGGCGCGACGCTGGGAAAAGGCGGGGCACCCAGTAGCAACGGCGCAAGCATCTCTCAAGTGTTCTGTGGCACGCATCAGCGCTTTGAAAGCCGGTCCGTTGCCCTAAATTTTTCACGTACGAACACGCCGAAACGCGGATCCTATGACCCGCTTGCACTTGAATAACCATGACTTTAGGCAAAAAGGAGAGTTTTTGGATGTCAATTCCCATCAAGAAAATCAGAGGTAAATTCACGGCGTATTCCGCGTTGGCCCTAACGGCCGGATTGGTTTTCGGCCAACCGGTTTTTGCGCAGGATTATGACTTAGTAATCCTCAATGGTCGCGTCATGGACCCTGAAACGATGTTGGACGCCGTCCTTAATGTGGGTATCACGGATGGCATCATCCAGACGATCACGGCGGACGAGATTACCGGTAGCGAGACGATCTTTGCGCAAGGGCATGTCGTGTCGCCAGGATTCATCGATTTCCATTTTCATGCACTAGACGGTCTGTCGTTGAAGTTGGCTGCTTTGGACGGCGTTACGACCGGTATGGACCTTGAGATCGGGGCCATAAACGTTGGCGAATGGTACAGCGCCAAAGAAGGCGCGTGGCCATTGAACTATGGCACTGGTGTTAGCCAAGAAGGCGCTCGATTGCGGGTGCACGACCCAGAAGTCGAGATTGACGGCTGGTATGATGCGCCGCTTATACTGGGCGGTCTTCGGGCAGAGGCCTGTTCGGACGGGTTCTGCGGTTGGCAGGACGGACGCAGCGATCTGGATCAGTTGAATCAGGTTTTGTCTCTTATCGATGAAGAGCTTCGTCAAGGCGCACTCAATATTTCTTCTACTGTGGGCTATATGGCCAATGGCCTTACAACCTACGAGATGTTCAAGACGCAAGAGATTGGTGGAATCTACGGCCGTTACCTTGGGGCGCATGTTCGTTTCCACGGTAGTCCTGTGACACCTGAAGCGCCTTTGGGCTTTGATGAAATTCTGGCCAACGCGATGGCGCTTGATGCACCTGTAAGCCTGTTGCACAATAATGATTATGGCTGGTGGGAGAACGAGGAAAAGCTGCAAGCCGCCAGAGCCCAAGGGTACAATGTTTGGTCAGAGTACTATCCGTACACCGCAGCTTCGACGTCAATTTCCTCCGACTTCTTCAAGCCCGAAGTCTACGCAACCTTCGGCGTTCCGTACGAAGACTCGATGTACGATCCCATCGCCGACAAGTTCCTTACGCAGGCGGAATATGAGTCAACGCGGGATTCTGACCCAAGCCGCCTTGTGGTGGTCTTCAGCCCCTCCCGCGAAATATGGCTGCCCTATTGGCTGCGGATGCCGCACATGATTGTCGCCTCTGACTCGATCTACTCTGGCAAAGGTCTCGATAGTTGGGATCTTGATCCGTCTGAGTATCAGGGGCACCCAAGAACGGCTGGCACCCGCGGAACGGTGTTTCGGCTTGGGCGCGAACAAGGTGTTCCGCTCATGTTTACCATTGCGCAAATGTCGTATTGGCCGGCGAAACACCTAGGCGATACAGGTCTCCAAGACATGAAGGTGCGTGGTCGTATGCAGGAAGGGATGGTGGCTGATATCACCATATTCGATCCAGAGCGCGTTCGTGACAATGCTACTTACAAAGCTGGTGAACAGGGTAATCCGACAACAGGTATTCCCTACGTCATCGTCAACGGTCAACTGGTGGTCAAGGATGGAGCGTTCCGAAAAGTATGGGCCGGCCAACCCATCCGCTTTCCAGTAGAAGATCGCGGCCGATTTGAGCCTATCGTTGTTAAGGAGTGGTTGGAGAATTTCGCGATCAAACCCTTCACCGTCGACCAATCCGGCGCGGACAGCCCGGCAGAGGCTGACTCTAGCGCGTCAGAATAACGTTTAACGTCAGTTATCTTGACTCTGTTCACGCCGTGGTAAGGAACCCACCACGGCGTGAACAGATCGCTTTTGGTAAAAAGGGACCCTACTGAAAACCACACGCAAGCATGCTCCTCGGATTAAAGTCGGGGAGCTAGTTTATGCGCATCGCTGTTTCACGCTGCCGTCTGACACCTTGCCCATATTAAGACGGCTGCTTCTCCTGATTTCAGTCTGCGTCTGGTGACGTCCGTGCGAGTGTTTTCGTCTGCAAAAGCTCCTGCCATCCATCAAGAGTAACCCTGTTCGCAAATCCGGTGGCCGCAACAACATCCTTTGCATTGAGTTGCCACATACTGTGCATTCGGGTTTCTCCATCTGAGATAAAGATGGTCTCATCGCTGGGGTGCGCCCGAAGAGTCCCGGAAACCTGTACCATAACGTAGGGTGTGTTGACTGGAGACAGTTCTTTAAGCAGGACACGGACAAGTTGGTTCGGAGGAGGCGCGGGTTTATGGCTGCACATGCCAATTTCTGGAACGAGATATGCAATCGGGAACCCTGCGTCATTGGATCCCGCCGGAATAAGAAAGCCATTCATTCTGACGTACGCATTCTCAAGCTCGGGGTTCGTCGCGGTGGTGGCACGCTTACGGTTTTCTGCAACTGTCCAACGCTGCGTCAAAAGAGCTTCGATATCATGTCCATTGTCCCGAAGCCGTTTTCGGGCATCTTCAAGGCTGGTCATTAGGCGTTCTTGCGCGTCTTCCGGAATGTCGCCTTGCTCAAACCTAGCCTCAAGCCTGACGACAGTCCGAAGCTCCTCCAGCATTTGGAGGCCCATGTCCTGGAACGGGTCTTCGTATATCAGAGCTGCAGGATCCCGCAGCTCTGAAAAACTGATGCCCTGCGGTTCGGCCATGGCCTGTGAGCTCATGATCACAACCGCAAAGGCAGCAACGGGATAGTGCATCCAGTTTTTTCCAAACATTTCAGGTCAGTTCCCACCCTTAGGCGGAATGCCGGGCGCAACATCTGGCATGCCGGTGGAAAAATCGAGGTTCCAGGCTTCCTCTGAAACCGGCTCAAACCGTGGTTTGGCTTCAGGATCGAAGCGGATTGGCTGACCCGCGAAAACTTCGAGCAATTCGTCGTCCCGCACTGTGACCGTGCCATGCACGATTACAGCCTTGAAGCCCGTCGACGGGATCACGCCCCGTTCATAGGTGGCGTTGTCGGTCACCGTTTCGGGATCAAAGACTACGATGTCTGCGATCATGCCCTCTTGCATGCGGCCGCGTTCCTGCATGGCCTTGAGACCAGTGTCTCCCAAGTGCTTTGCTGCATTGTAACTCAGGATGGATAGCAGTTGCATGAGCGGGATGTCATTCTCACGACCCAGACGCAGAGAGATACTCCGAGCTCCCGCGGCACGCGGATGGGTATTGCTGAGCTGCTCGAATGGGGTGTCCCATGGTCCGAAGAGCGGTTCGGCAAACATGGCGTCACTCGCCATGGTCGTGCCTTTCAGCGTCAGCCATTTTACCGAGTCCTCCGCCGGCATTTTCCACAGGAGAATTTCTTTTGTGGGGTCGCTCGCCACGCCCTCAGTGTAGGATTTCTCGGTGTAGAAATCACCTGTGATTGGATCTTGCAATGTGTCTTCGAACCGATGGCCAAGACGATCCACCCAATTCTCTGGCTGAATAAACACAGCGTTCAAAGCCGTCGAGCCGGCAGCATAGGGATAGATTTCACCCCAGATGTTGTGACCCTGTTTCTGAAGTCGTTGGATGATCTCATGGGCCAGACGCCAACCGGGATTGTTGTAGTGGTTAATTGTGGCCGGTGCACCCAGAGCGAGCGCATTGGCGATGATCTCCTGCGCTCCCAGGTTCTCGTGGACTGAATCGTCTGGCGTGAAGCGGGTATGAACGGCCGTGTGTCGACCGTATCGCGCGCCAACCTTTTGCACTTCAAACATTTCGCGGGTGGTGACCCCATCCCGCATATACCCAACCGTGCTGCCGATGCCCAGAGCACCATCCTGCAAGCCCTTGTCGATGATCCGCAAAATCTCGTTTCCGCTGTCGAAATCCGCCTTCCCAAGGCTCCAGCCCGAGTCTTTTCGCGTCTCTAAGGCGGCCGCTGGCCCCATCACCAAGACGTCCTCATTGTCGAACCCGTCAATGGCCATGGCACGCGCCTGTTCGTGGCTTGAAGCACAGCCATAGTTGGCTTGGGTGACATCCTTGCGCAAGTCGTACCACTTGGCGATGACAGTTCCGGCACAGCCTTCCTCAATGTCCATGCTGCTGGTCAGCCCATCGCGCAGGCCAAGCGCATAGCCGAGCGGCGCCTGCCAATGGAAATGCGTATCGATGAAGCCAGGCGCCACGACATGACCAGTCGCGTCGATCTCGGATGTGCCGGAAAGAGGCTGCCTGGAGATCTTTGCAATCCGACCCTCCTTGATGCCGACATTCGCAACGCCATCATAGAGGGTTTCGGGGTCCATCACCCGACCGTTGCTGATGACAATATCGAACTCCTGCGACTGGGCAGAAAATGTACTCAGTGCCAGAACTGACAATGCAAGGGCGAAAGCAGGGCTTTGCTTCATAATCTTCTCCTTAAAACCAATTACTTAAATGCTTCTGGTGATGCCTAGTCCGCGAGAGGACGGCGGATCGGGCGGCCATGAGGGGCATCGAGAACCAATTCTCCGTCGCGTACGACAACGCCGCCGTTCACTATAACCGTCTGCACCCCCGTTGCCGGTTGGTTGGCATTCTCAAACGTCGCGTTGTCAGTAATGGTTGCTGGATCAAATACAACGATATCGGCATCCATCCCGATCTGGATGCGCCCCTTGTTGCGCATTTGCGGGACGAAATCCTCCAGCGTCTGCGCGGGCATTAGGGACATCTTGCGAATTGCATCTTCCAGCGACATCAACCCGCGTTCACGCACGTATTCACGCAAGATCTTTGCAAAGGTGCCAGACGATCTGGGGTGGCTGAACACGTTGTCAGGCAAGGGCCATGCATCCCCTTCGTAATTGGATATCCCACCGTTTTCGTCAAAGTAGGACCAGAAAACTGAATCGGATTCGATCAGTATTTCGGGGTGCGTGATGGACGCGTCGAGCAGAGCGAGATCCGTCGGGTTTTCCTCGTCAAGGAAATGCCATGTGATGAAGGTGCCGGGCTTGTTGGCTTGATAATCTGCCAATTCTTCCTCGGTCATGCGGTCAGCACCCAGTTGAAAATTCTCTGCCGTAGACGACATTCTTTCGCGCCAGTTTTCGCCACTGAACATCGCCGCGCCCACAACTGTGTTTGCAGCTCCGTAAGGGTAGGCACCCACAGAAATATTGATACCTTTCGCCTTGGCATCGTTCACCAGTTCGAGAGTTGCGTGAATGTCGGACAAAGACGTGCTGTTGATGTGACAGATGTGCATGTGGGTGCCGGTGAGTGCTGCGTTTGCTATGAGCTCCTTCACTGCCTCAAATGAGCTCTGCGGCTCAAGATTGCTGGCATAGCGCACATGGGTAAAGGTCGCCGCACCGTACTTGCCCGCCAGTTTTGCCAGCGCGAAATACTCTTTCTGGCCATATCCTGGAGCGTATCCGGCATTGATCCCGATTCCCAAGGCGCCCTCGCGCAACCCTCCTTCGACGAGCGCAAGAATGCGGTCGGTTTGCTCGGCGCTTGCTATGTCGAGTTTCCAGTCATCTCGCCCCTGCACGTCCTGAAAATAGCCAGGCGTGGCCAGCGGATCGGTGTTGGTAAACGTCGCAATGCGCCCAAAGGTCCAGGCTGCCGAAGCGCCAAAGTTGATCGGCAACCCCTTTTCCTCTTGAGTGGCATACCAGTCCTTGATCGGCAACACCCCGGACTCCAATTCGAGCGCGGTAGTCACGCCCTGCATCGCTTGCATCCTATAGTCGCCAATGTTTTGCCCATGAGCGTGCAGATCGATGAAGCCCGCAGAGACGACATGGCCCGAAGCGTCTATCACGGTTTCACCGGTCAACGCGAACTCGCTAATTGCTGTGATTTTGCCACTTTCGATTGCGACGTTGCGGACAGCATCCAGACCGGTTTCAGGATCTATCACCCTGCCATTCAAAATAGCGACATCATTTGCAATTGAGGGACTTGCAAGTGCGATTGAGAGCCCCAGTATTCCACAAATTCTTAACATAACTAAAAATCCTAATCTCCATTTTTGCAAGTTAAGACAAGAGAACTTCGAATTCAAAAATATTTAGGCCCAAATCTTTCGTTGGCTTTGTCTGGTTGGTGGTGGAAGGTTGGCGATATACTTCCATCTGATGTTCGACATATCGAAGCAAGGGATTGTGGTCATGCTAGTGCGACCGTTTTGGACCCTTGTTATGAACGCTATTTTTTCGAGGTTACTTCACGCATTTTAGCACCAGCCACCCGACCGATACCGAACTTTCCCGAATCAGCGACTGGACATCAAATGATGGGCCGCCATCTTTGAACTTGCAGAGTCCGCTTTTGCGCGTTGGCAGCCTGTGGAAAGCGCTGCAGCGCAGGTCCGGTTTACGCCCGTCGTGTAGATCGTCGAGAACGGCCCATAGCTGGCATTCGGATAACTTGCAGAGAACGACTGAAAAGAGTCCACACTCACCGATGCTGCAAGATGCACGAACGTCAGCTTTTCCTCAATTGCGAAACGGTTTACGCAGTGATGCTTGATAGTAACTGGTTGGTCATCGAGGTCGCGTTGGACCATGGGTAATCAGCAACGGTGTTCATACACAGAGCAATGCCGATCAATCCAGATATGAGCGTGTCAGAACTCACTTTGACGTCATGTCCTTCCGGATGAACCTCTCTGATCAAACCCGAAAACACCCGGAAGTGGGCCAAGGTGTCTTCGTCCATAACGAACTTACTGACATCCGCCCGCGTCACGTCGTTGGACATAAATACAAGTCGAAAATGATCGGGGTGGTCAATCCAATAGGCGAGGAAGGTTTGTGCAGCTGATTGCAGCCGTTCTCGCGCACCATCGACCGAATTCAGCGTTGTCTCGATGTCATTGGACATGTCCGCAAGGATGTCTGCCCATAGGTATCGTAGAATATCGGTCTTGCCCTCAAAATGAGCGTAGATTGTCATCGGCGCGCATCCGACCTCTCTGGCCAAACGGCGCATTGAAACCGCCCCGAAGCCTTCCGTTCGGTAAATCTCAAGCGCGTGTTTCCCGATCTTTGATCGGAACTCCAGAATTTCAGCCTTGCTGCGGGGCGGCCTGCCAGCGGTTCTAGCCATAGTTAGGCCCTCTTCAATTTATTTTAGAACGCGTCCCAAATAATGCTTGCCTTGTCAAGGTCACATTAATATAGAACGCGTACTAATTATTATGGACCCACAGGCGTGCATTTAGGAAACGTGAAATGAACAAGACAAACTTATTGAACTCGGTTGTTGTGATCGTTGGTGCTGTAATCGTCTTCCTAGGTTTGAATGTCGGCCTAGGCGGGATAATGACGCTGGGATGGCAATCGACGCGCGATTTTGTTTCGATCACAGATGCTGCAACATTCCATGCTCAAGATAGCCACATTCGGTTCATTGGTGGGGTCTGGTTTGGCGTCGGTGCTGCGTTCATGATTGGCGGCTTTGCAATGCGCATGTTTCGCTCAACTTTGATTATTCTGTCGGCTATGGTCGCAATCGCGGGTCTGTTTCGACTTAACGGCATGGACACTGAGGTCATATTTAGCGCAGCGATTGCCCCGTCACTGGCATTTGAGCTGGTGGGTTTTCCGCTGCTTGCTTTGTGGCTGATGGCGTCTGGCAAGCGGGACACAAGGGTAATCAAGGATGAGAAATCCTGATAGCGGACATCTACTCGATTTATTTGGAGGACAGTTTTGTTCGCGAACTATGAATTCGCCTAGCGATTGATTTTGCAGTTGCCGCGAAAGTCCGCAATGACGGGCCGCATCGCACCATTGCCGAGGATAGGTGAAGGTCCGGTTTGGGCCGCTTTTGTCCCAGCCTGCCAGAAAACTGTCAGCCTATTATCAACATTTACGGAGTTTCACCGTTTCTCGTTTTGTTTCCGCTTTGTCGAGAGAAATTTAGAGCTCAAGCCTCTGATGCACAACAATTTTCGCCTAATTTCGGTTCTGGTGCCGCGAGGCGTGTTTCAAGAAACCCGCAATGTGCAGCGGCGTCCCGTGTGATAACCGCCGGAATGCCTGCCCCAAATGAAACACTTCCGTTTGGGGAAATACCTTACAGGCAATCAAAAATACTTGTTCCGTAATCACGAACCAATCGTCGTCAAAATTTTTGATGGTTGCGGTCCCTAAATATAGTTTGCAAACGCCTTCAAAGTCTTTGTTCTTTGGAAGTCGTTTTCGGGTAAGTTTACAAATTTATTTATGTATACCAAATATCCTAAACGGTTTTGGGTACCGTAGGTCGCACGTTCGGATCTTGCCGTCCCGACCATTTTACCTGTATCTAAATAGATCCTGTTGAGAGTTAAGGCAAAACGCGCCATGCTCTCATGCTCTCATGCTCTCATGCTCTCATGCTCTCATGCTCTCATGCTCTCCCGTGACCGTTTGAGCACTTTTTCTTGCTGCTGTTGCCGCCAGTCAGCGGAACAAAAACCCATTTTACCTCTTAAAGTTGGTTATGGTTTCAGACAGGTTAAAGGTAGTTCATTTGTTTGGTCACCCAGAAAAGTACGTTGGCTAAAGCGCCAATCGGACCGGCTTTGTCGGTCAGCACAAGGGCCTTGCCAGAAGTTCCGAAGGGCATTTGACTGACATCAAATTCTTCGGGCAATTGTACGACTACGACATAAGAAGACGTGCCGATGACCTCCCTCAGGGAAGGGAGACCGGCCCGTAGATCAAGGGTGCCTTCCCCTGATGAAATTGCAATGTCCTTGATGGTCGCGGTAATTTCCGACCCCGGCATGGTTTTGAGTGCAATTCGAATTTCATCGCCAATCGCGACATTGGGTCGGCTGGACTGAGGAAGGGTGGCGAGCATGACGTAGTCGGTTGGATCGATGAAGCTAATTGCACCTTGAAAGGGCGAAACGCGGTTGCCCGGGCGAAGAGACACGCCAACGACGCGCCCGTCTTGAGGTGCGCGTATGATCGTTTGTTCTAGGCTCCATTCTGCTTGAGCGAGGGCTTGCTCTGCCTCCACAACGGAGGCATCTCGACCATTGATCTTTGTGGCAATGCGGCGTTCAATCGCATCGATACGCGCCTCTGCGGCACGAATATTGGCGCTCAATTGATCGATGGTGGCCACGGTTTCCTGCAATTGGAAGGTGGTCGTTGCGCCACGGTCCTCGAGCCGTGTGATATCATTGCGCCGTTGCGTGCCAAAGGTAAGCTGGACATTCAGGGAATCAAGCTCGGCCTGAGCGACCTCCAAATCACTTTGTAGTTTGTCGGCAGAGTATTTTGCGGTTTCTACTTTGGCCTCCAATCGCGCAACATCGGCTGCATAAACCGTGTCATCAATCCGAAACAATTCCTGATCCTTGATGACCGTTTGATTGGGTTCCGCCGAAACATCAATTACCGTACCGGCAACATTAGGGGCAACATTTGTCAAGACGGCTTTTATCGAGACCGGGCCAGTAGGGGTTGTATGGCTCAGGGCGCCAAGAACAACGAGGGTGATGCCCCCGGCGAGGCCGTAAACAACAGTTTTCGAGAGCGCATTCCAAGGCAAAAGCTTCAACTTAGAGAAAATCAACCAAACCAGTCCGAAATAGGCAGCTAGAATGATAACCATATTGTTTGGTCCTTTCGGCTTGTAGCGGCAAAGTAAATCGCCCTTATTTAATCAGAGCGTACCATGAGGGGGTGCTCCGATCTATGTATTTTCCATCAGCGATTGGTTGGAGCTACATTACGTTTAAAAATCGTAAAGAAACAAAATGTTCTGAGGATTCTTCAACCAAAACACTGAGATCGCGGTTCATTCCGCAACTGGTTTCACATCCACCATTTGCGTGCTGCTTTGAGCACCTGCGGCTTGCAGAATCCCGCTAACGGGGGCCACGTCCTGATAACTGCGACCACGCGCGACAACGATATGATCGTTATTGGCGAAAACCGCATTTGTCGGATCATATTCAACCCAACCCACTTCTGGCCCGCACCAGACCCGCACCCAGGCGTGCATGGCATCCGCCCCTTCGAGTCGTGGCTGACCCGGTGGCGGCAGGGTTCTGAGATAGCCGCTGACATAGCCGGCAGGGATGCCACAGGCGCGCAAGCCGGTGATCATGATACCAGAAAAATCCTGACAAACCCCTTTTCGCTGGGCAAAGGCCCGCGCTGGCGGGGTGCTGACATCTGTCGCCTGCGCATCAAACTGCATATCGCGATGCAGGGATTCGCCAAACAGGCGCAGGGCCTCGATGACGGGTAATTCGGGTCTGCAAATCGCGCGCGCATAGGCAGAAATTGCGGGGACCTCGGGCAATTCCGGTTGGGCATGGTCAAAGTGATGCGGCGAGTCGGGCGCAAGCGAACGGCTGCCGTCAATCAACATCGCAAGGGCTGACACTTGGGGCATATAGCCCTGCGGGTGCAGCAGGGCACTGCGGTTGACGAGCGCCTGCATATGCAGGGTCATGCGGGTTGCAAGGCCGGGGTATTGAAATGCCTGCACGGTATTGCCGAAAAAATCAAACCGTCGGCTGCTCGCTGCTGCGGCCGGAATACTGCTGAGCTGGGCTGAGAGCAGTTGTTGTTCCGCCCCTAGGTCCGCAGGGGTCAGGTACAGCAACTGCCGTCCGCCGCTTGCCCCGTCGGGATAATCATAATTAATTTTCAAGGTGATACTATAGCGCATGGGTCACCTGAGATAGCTTTTGGAAAGCTGGTCTGACAGCGCAAAGCAGCTGTCGCGCAGCGCAGTCAGGAGGGGCGGTGTTACCGTGGTGGCCGTCTGCATCGCAAATCCTGTGTAGATCGCCTGACATTCTGCGGCGAAATCCATGCCTTCTCCCCGTGCTGGTAAGGAATTGGCAATATTCAGCAGGCGTTCCAGATTGAACAGCAACCCGCTCGGGTTACTGGCATCCAGTCCCAAAACATCGCACAGCGTTGCAGGATCATCTTGCAGGAAATACCGCTGTTGATGGATCATTGTACTGTCGCAAACCTCCAGTGCCATTTCCATCGCCCCGTCGGGTGCCGTCTGGCCGATGGCCTCCGCCAAAAGCGCAGCGGTATTGGCCGTGCGCTCCAGCGAGCGGCCCAAGGACAGAAAGCGCCAGCCGTTCAAACGATACATGCTTTCATGGACCAGCCCGGCAAAGCCACCGATCACCCGCAGGTTTTCCGACAGCATTTCGACGCCCGCTTCTCCGACCGGAAATTGCGCGGCTTCGGGGTGCAGCGCGTCTTCGGTCCGGCGCAGGGCACTCCATGCGTCAACCGACAAGCGGTCACGCACCTGACGGGCACAGCCCATGGCGCGTTGCCAGAGCTCAATGGGCAGCTGCCCGTGGGTTTCGCCAAAGCTGCGCAGCAAACCGCTGGCCATGGCAACCACATCGGCATCAGAAGGCGTCGCTGCCCGCCGTTGAATGGCCCGCATCAGCCGCAGGATATGGGCGGAGCGCTCTACATAGCGTCCCAGCCAAAACATGTTATCGGCGGTTCGGCTGGGCAATGTGTCGCCCAGCGGCAGCACCGGCGTATCCCGATCCGGGCGCAGGAACGGGGCCTTGGCTTGCGCGATTTCCTGATGCACCCAGACATCTGCAACAGAGGAGCCCTGCCGCAGGGCAATCGCCGTTGCGTCCTGCTGCGCACCGATGCGGGCAAAGCCGCCGGGCATAACGTGCCAGCCCTGCGGGCCTCGGGCCAGAAAAACTCGAAGCGCCATGGGACGTGGGATGAGCCTGCCGTTTTCAAAGCTGGGCGTGGTGGAAAGCGTGACAATCTCTTGCCCGACCAAACCGCCTTTTTCTGCCGTAATCCAATCGGTTAGACTTTGACCCTCTGTATTGATCATCTGCCCGCCAATGGCGTGGGGGCCGGTCTGTTCAAACGGAAGGCCGGTGGATTGCGCCGCGCCGATGACCATCGTATCGGCGGTCTGCAGGACATGGTCTAGTGCGCTTTCTGATCCGCACCACCAAGTGGCGATATTGGGCATTTGTAATGGGCTTCCGTGCAGCACTTTCTGGATCTGCGGCAGAAAGGCCAGCATACCGCGCGCCTCTACGGCCCCCGCGCCAAGGCTGTTGATCATCGAGAGCGAGCCGGCGCGCAGGGCCTCAAGCAGGCCGGCAGTGCCAAGACGGGAGTCGCTGTTCAACTCCAGCGGATCGACCCAAGACGCATCAATGCGCCGCCAGAGCACATCAATCGGCACAAGGCCCGACACCGTGCGCACATAGACATTGCCGTTTTCAACCGTGAGATCGCCGCCCTCCAGCAGCACCATGCCCAGATAGCGGGCGATATAGGCGTGTTCGTAATAGGTTTCTGTCATCGGACCGGGACTGAGCACCCCAACACGACCATTGGGCAAACCGGATTGCCCCTGCAAAGCATTGCGAAAGGCACGGAAAAAACCGGCAAGACGCTGAACCTGCGACTGTTGATAGAATTGATCGTAAATCCGGCTGGTGGCGACGCGGTTTTCCAGCGCAAATCCGGCACCAGAGGGCGCTTGTGTGCGATCGGACAGCACCCACCAGCGCCCATCCGGCCCGCGTCCAAGCTCGAAAGCGACAAAATGCAAATGCGCCCCGCCGCGGGGCGGTACCCCGACCAGAGGACGTAACCATCCGGGATTGCGGGCAATGAAACTGGCGGGCAAATGGCCCTCGGCCACCAAGCGATTGTCGCCATAAAGATCTGCGGTTACGGCTTCTAGCAAATTGGCGCGTTCGATCAGCCCGTTAGAGATTGTCTGCCATTCGCTTTCGGAGAGTTGGATCGGCAAGGGGCAGAGTGGCCAGTCCCGTTGCGCCATGCGATCCTTGTCGGGTTTGACAAAATGAACACCCGCTTCGCGCAAATAGCGTTCACCTTGGGCAATGGCCTGCGCGAAAGAATCCGGCCCCAGTTGCGCGATATGGTGCATGATATCACGCCACGCCGGACGCATTTCGCCGTCCGGAGTCATCAGCTCATCCGGCACATCGATCAGGGTCGTATAGTCTTGCAGCAGGCGCTGGAGCGCCTGCTGCGGGTCTGTGGTCGAAATCCAGTTCACATCCACGGGGCCCGTCGAAGATCAAGGGTCATCGGAAATTCGCGGTGGGGCATTTCGCTTTGCAGCACATAGCCGTGCGGCGTGTGACCATGGGGCAAAAAGCGCGACAACCGCCGAGATTCCGCCTCGTTACCGTTGATCGGGAAGGTGTCATAATTGCGCCCGCCCGGATGGGCAACGTGATAGACACAGCCGCCCAAAGGCCGCCCCGTCCACGTATCATAAATGTCAAAGGTCAGCGGCGCATTCACCGGCAGCACCGGATGCAGGGCTGAGGACGGTTGCCAGGCTTTAAACCGCACCCCACCGACAGACACACCCGCCGATGATGTGCGTTGCAGCGGTACAGGGCGTTGATTACAGGCGACTTTATACCGCTCGGGGGTGTTGGTGGTCAACTTGACCTGCAGCCGCTCTACGGAACTGTCGGTATAACGCACGGTGCCCCCAATCGCACCGGTTTCGCCCAGCACGTGCCACGGCTCCAGCGCTTGGCGGATTTCAAGCGTTGCACCCTCGTAGGTGACCTCGCCGCAGAAAGGAAAACGGAACTCGGCCTGCGCTTTGAACCATTCGGCCTGCATGGCAAAGCCATGGGCGGTCAGATCGTCCAGAATGCTGAGAAAATCCTCCCAGACGTAGTGCTGCAGCATAAAGCGGTCGTGCAGCGTTGTACCCCAACGGGTTAGTTCTCCGGTGACGGGAGCCTTCCAGCAGCGCGCGACGATGGCGCGGATCAAGAGTTGTTGCGCAAGGCTCATGCGCGGATTCGGCGGCATTTCAAAACCGCGAAATTCGACAAGACCCAAGCGCCCCGTCGGGCCATCGGGCGAATAAAGCTTATCGATGCAGATTTCGGCACGGTGGGTGTTGCCGGTAACATCAATCAGCGCGTTGCGCAGCAATCGGTCCAGCAACCACGGCTGAGGTGGAGTGCCGTTTGACGGGTGCGGGATTTGCGACAGTGCCATTTCAAGTTCATAGAGGCTATCGTTGCGGGCCTCATCGATGCGCGGCGCCTGACTGGTAGGGCCGATGAATAGGCCAGAGAACAGATAGGACAGGCTCGGGTGGCGCTGCCAATAGGTGATCAGGCTGCGCAGCAGATCAGGGCGGCGCAAAAACGGGCTGTCGTTGGTGGTTTTGCCGCCGACCACCACGTGATTGCCACCACCGGTGCCGGTATGACGGCCATCAATCATGAATTTTTCGGCCCCCAAACGGGTTAGGCGGGCTTCTTCATAGATCGCTTCGGTGGTGATAACACAGTCTTTCCAACTGCTTGCAGGATGCACATTCACCTCTATCACACCAGGGTCCGGCGCAACGCGGATGACGTTCATGCGCGGATCATCCGGCGGGGCGTAGCCTTCGATGTGGACCGGCAGACCCATCTGTTCAGCGGCGGTTTCTGCCGCACTGATCAATTCAAGGTAATCCTCGATCCGTGTCACTGGCGGCATGAACACACAGAGATGCCCGTCCCGTGGTTCGACCGAAATGGCGGTGCGCACAGTGCCTTCCAGTTCTTTGATCGATTGCTCGTTGCGGGACTGGGTGGGGGTGGCTGCGGTGAACTGCGCCGCCGGTTGCGTGCCTGCGGACCCGCGAGATTGCGCCGCCGTGGGTTTTGGCACATCCGGAAGCGGCGGGCGATCCTCGGTGGGGTCAGCGACATTGATATAGGGAAAATCGGATTCGCCGACATGGGGCAGGGTGCCCAGTGGCAGGCGGTAGCCTACGGGACTGTCACCGGGCACCAGAAACAGATGCCCCCGCCGTGTTTTCCAGCGTTCCGACATCCATGCTGGACCGGTCGCCTTGGATTGCCAGCGCTGGATCGGCAGCACAAAACCAGAGGGTTCGGTTAACCCGCGTTCAAAGACCTTGGCCAATCTGTGTCGTTCTTCGGCGTCTTTGAGTTTGGAGTTTGACGGGCTGACGTTATCGGGCAGATTGGCTTCTTTCAGGAGCCATTCGCCGGGGTCCTCATAGGCCGGGGAAACATTATCCTGCGCCACGCCGAGCAGCCCGGCCACTGCTTGCAAATAGCCATTGGCCTGTTCGGGTGTCGGATCATTATCCGCGCCCTCGGAGGCGATCAGGTCGGCGTTTTGCCAAACCGGTTTATCATCATCGCGCCAATAAAGCGAAAAAGTCCAACGCGGCAGGGTTTCGCCGGGATACCATTTACCCTGTCCGTAATGCAGAAAACCACCGGGGGCGAAGCGATCCCGAAGGCGCCGGATTAGCTGATCGGCAAAACCGCGTTTTGTCGGGCCGACGGCGTCGGTATTCCATTCACCGGCTTCAAAATCATCAATTGAGACAAAAGTCGGCTCGCCGCCCATGGTCAGGCGTACATCTGCTTGCTGAAGCTCTTGATCTACTTTTTCGCCCAGTTTGTTCAGTGCATCCCAACTGTCGTCGGAAAACGGTTTTGTTATGCGCGGATGTTCCGCCGTTCTTGTGACGCTCATGTCGAAGTCAAATTCGACCTCGGCAAAACTGGCCATACCGCTGATCGGGGCGGCATTGCGATAATGCGGGGTTGAGGCCAGCGGGATATGGCTTTCGCCGGTCAAAAGGCCTGAGGTCGGATCTAGTCCGATCCAGCCCGCGCCGGGAATATATACCTCGCACCAGGCATGAAGATCGGTAAAATCGTGATCCGTTCCTTCCGGCCCATCCAAGGCCTTTAAGTCAGGTTTCAACTGGATCAGATAACCCGACGTAAACCGCGCCGCCAAGCCGAGATGGCGGAGGATTTGCACCAGCAGCCAACTTGTATCGCGGCAGGAGCCTTTGACCGACTGCAGGGTTTCTTCGGGTGTCTGCACACCGGGCTCCATGCGGATCACGTAGTTGATCTCATTGGAAAGCTGCGCGTTCAGATCAACCACATAGTCAACGGTATTGGGGGCTTCTTTGGGCAACCTGTCCAGAAAGGCCTGCAACAATTCGCCCGCCGGTTCGGGGGTGCGATAGATCGACAGATCCTCCAGCAAGTCTTCGGGATAGTCGAATGGAAAAGCCTCGGCACTTTCTTCGACAAAAAAGTCAAAGGGATTGTAGACGCTCATGTCGGCGACAATATCGACTTCGATTTTGAATTCGCGCACGGGTTCGGGAAACACAAAGCGGGCCATCCAGTTGCCGTAGGGGTCTTGCTGATAATTCACAAAATGCTTTTCGGGGGATACTTTTAAAGCGTGCGAAATCACCGGGGTGCGACCATGTGGGGCGGGGCGCAGGCGGATGATTTGCGGGGCAAGGGTGACGGGACGGTCATATTTGTAGTGTGTCAGGTGATGTAGACTTGCGAGTATCGACATGGGATTCCTGTTCGGGCTGAAGCGCGGGAGACGGTTTCAGTCTGGGGTAAATGACGGGAATGTATAGCCCCGTTTATGGTCCTGTACCGGATTTCTTAAAACAGCCTCTCGGATTGAACCTATACTTTAGGATATGGCTGCCTACCCAAATGCGCCTTACCAATATGCCATGGGAAAATTGCACCTTTGCGACAGATCATGGATTGTAGCCCTAGGAGATCGGTAAAGCCTGGGGATAAAGGTAATCGATTTCACTGACGAGACGCAAAAAGGCATTCGTCACTTGGAGCAGAAAAACAGTCACTTTAACCGATTGTTCTCTATGCCAAATGATGGAACTGGGTGTTGTATTGGGAGGTATGCGCCCCTTTTTTGACGGATCCCTGTGCAGACAGGTTATAACGATCGGATTATGAACTCACTCACTCGATCGGAGAAAGGGAAGCCTGGGGAGGCTTCCCTTTTTCAATTATGGCCAAAGGGTTTTTGAATCAAAAGACGGTCACCGGGGTGCCGATTGTCACGTGGTCATACAGATGGGTCACGTGAGAATTCAGCATGCGGATGCAGCCGTTGGACACAGATCGGCCGATGGAACTGGGTTGGGTGGTGCCGTGAATTGCATAAAAAGTGTTCACCCCGTTCTGGAACAGATATAGCGCCCGCGCGCCCAAGGGGTTCCGCGGCCCTCCGGGCTGGGCGTAATCATTCTCTTTGAACCGCGCATAGGTATTGGGTTCGCGCTCGATCATTTCCTGAGTCGGGCGCCAAGTTGGCCATTCTTTTTTAACATCGATGGTGGCGGTACCCTTAAAAGCCAATCCGGCCCGCCCGACCCCGACGCCGTAGCGTACGGCTTTTTCGGGGGCGACGACGTGATAGAGAAAATGCGTCTGCGGCACGATCAGGATTTGACCCGGTGCGTATTCCTTTTTGACTTCGACATATTGCGGTTTGAATTCGGGGGGGAGCACAAAGGGCTGTTGCGTCTGCTGGGCGATGGCGGGCGTGCCAATGACGGCGGAGGCAGAGGCGATAAAGGATCTTCGGGTGAACATGTGAATGTCCTTAAATTGCTGAGGTTTATTCAAAAATTCTGCGTCAGCGTCGGCAAAATGTCAAATTCAGCCACGCTCTTGCGCGGGGCGGGCCCGTTGCGACAGATTGAAACTAAACACCACGCGGTCTGCCGCTGCCCCTTGTGCCGTTGAAAGGTTCGGGGCCACGCTATGATAGAGCCAACTTGGAAAAATCAGCAGCTTACCGGCTTTTGGCGTGACGCGATGGGTTGTGCGCCCATTGCGTGCACCGTCCGATGTTGGGCTGTATCGAGGGCGCAGCATGATATTGGCGGTTCGTGGATCGGTAAATTCGATATCGCCTGCCTGATCTGGCGCCTTGGCGTAATAGGCCCCGCTCCAGAGTGCGCTGGGGTGAACATGGGCACGATTGGCGCTGCCCGGTGGATTGACGATGGCCCAAAGCGCTGTCGGGGTCAGCGGATAATCCGGATCATAGTTGTTGTCGGCTTCAATCAGCGCTGTGCAGCTGGCGATATGCAGTACCAGCGCGTGGTAGTCCGGATCCTGTTGAAGATCCGTGCGACTATGCCAGCCGCCAAGGGGTTTCAGATTGGATCGCACTAGACCCGCACGATCTTCTTGATGTTCCTGTTCAATGGCAAACAAAAGTTGCGCATTCAGGGGGGCGGCGATTTCAGGGGAGAGTTGGTACGCATAGATCGGCGTTGAAAACAGATCGGTTTTTTCTGCTGCTGGGACTGGCTCGGTGCCGACGGCCTTCAAAAAGTCGGGTGATTTTTCATCCATCGGTTATCCTTTTTGTGATGCAACGCGGCTTTGCGCCGGTGCTGAAAAAAACCCGCACTTCTGAAAGGGCCAAGCGGCGGCGGGATCGGTAAAATCATGGAATACTATATTTTCAACCGATTTCATGATAGTTTCGCCTCAATATTTTTCAAAGAAAGAAGTTTATCGGAGATTTGTAATGACGAAGAAACCACTGCGAAAACTGCTTGGCGGAACCGCTTTCGCGGCTCTGCTGATGCCAATGCAGTCGCATGCGGACCCGACCGCGTCGATCGCCTTTTCATGGGTGTTCGGAGAGGGGTTCGCGATTGGTGTCAAAGCCTTTTCAAATGATGAATCCGGAAAAGCGGCGGCGACGTTGGGGCTGGATTATCTTTTCGCGGCCGAAGAATGGCGCCCGAATGTCGGTGTTGCCTATTTGGATGACGACTTTTTCATCGACCTGAATGTTGGCGTTCTCAACTCTGATTTCTCGCAAGTGAATGTCGGCATCGGCATTGGTCCACTTGATAGCGATGATGATGACACACCTGCAGCCACTGACCCTGATGAAGGTGATCCGGACGAAGGCTATCCAAGTGATGAAGGGTATCCAGACGAAGTATACGCGCCAGATGAACTCTATTGAGTTAGGCTGGTTAAGGTAGTTTCAAAATGGTCTCATTTCGGAATTTAAAACTGGTGAATTACGAAAATCCGCTTATCCGAAAAATGCATCCGTTCTTAATCGTTCAACCTTAAGGTACAGTTGCTCTTGCAGAAAAGTTGTATCGGCTGCGTGATGTACAGCTCTGTGACAATTTGGACAGAGAGCGACAGTATTTTTAATGGTATCATGCCCTCCCTTGGATAGCTCGATTACATGATGGACTTCGAGATATGGCTTGCCAAATTGGTCTTTGAATGGTGCAGGTTGTAAACAAAGCTCACATTTCCCTTGGGCATTTGATCTAATCCAAGCAACAATTTGGGGGTCGCGTTTGATCGAACGTGACATGGTTTCGACGATCTCAGGTCGTATTTTGCCTTTGGGTATATAGTGCGGATGAAAACCGTGTCTGTAGAGCTCTTGGACCTTGGTCTCCAAGCTCTTAAAATCCGATGTTGGAGAATAATCTCCGTGGGATAGATTTATTTCTACATCTATGCTGGCCAAAATAGCTTTGACAGTTTTGTGGGGGAGAATGCGCCATATAAAGTAGCCGCGACTTTCTAACTCGGGTTCGCCGGCCAGCCGCGTTGCGATTGGCAATAAAACTTCATTTACAGTTGCCCCATGAGGGCACATTTGTACGCCATCTGGTCTTGGCTGGAACCAGATGCTTCCGCGTCGGCCATCTATGCCAACGCGAAACCGATGCCCTTTGTTAATCTTTACAAGTTGGATATGTTGGAGTTGTTCGAGGAACGCCACAAACTCCGTTTCCAACCAATCCAAACTTTCCATTTTTATCTCACGAATTTCTTGTGCTTGATGCGCTTGGGTTCCAGTGCATCGGGACCCAGACGGCGTTTCTTGTCTTCTTCGTAGTCTTCAAAGTTGCCTTCGAACCATTCCACATGGGCATCGCCCTCAAAGGCCAGAATATGCGTGCAAATCCGGTCCAGAAAGAAACGGTCGTGCGAGATCACAACAGCACAGCCAGCGAAATCAACCAAAGCATCTTCAAGGGCGCGAAGGGTTTCGACATCCAGATCATTTGTCGGTTCATCGAGCAGCAACACATTGCCCCCCGCGCGTAGCAGCCGTGCCATATGCACACGGTTGCGTTCCCCGCCTGACAGCAGCGATACTTTTTTCTGCTGGGTCGAGCCTTTGAAGTTAAAGGACGAACAATAGGCGCGGGCGTTGACTTCGGCGTCGCCCAGTTGGATCACGTCCAACCCATCGGCGATGGCCTCCCAGACCGTGTCATTGTCGTTCAGATCATCACGGGACTGATCGACATAGGACAGCTGCACCGTGTCGCCATATTCAACCGTGCCTTCATCGGGCTGTTCCTGACCGGTCAGCATTTTGAACAGGGTGGTTTTACCCGCTCCGTTGGGGCCAATCACACCAACGATTCCGCCGGGGGGTAGCGAAAATTCCAGCCCCTCGACCAGAAGCTTGTCGCCCATGGCTTTTTTCAACCCTGCGACCTCGATCACCTTGTTGCCAAGGCGCGGGCCGTTAGGGATGACGATTTGGGCGCGGCCTAGCTTTTCACGTTCGGACTGGTTTGCCAGATCATTATAGGCGTTGATCCGGGCCTTGGATTTGGCCTGACGGGCTTTGGGAGAGGCGCGCATCCATTCCAGTTCGCGTTCCAGCGTTTTCTGTTTGGACTTATCTTCGCGGGCCTCTTGCGAAAGACGTTTGGCTTTTTGCTCGAGCCAGCTGGAATAATTGCCTTCCCATGGCACACCCGCGCCACGGTCCAATTCCAGAATCCAGCTGGTGATGTCATCCAGAAAATACCGGTCATGGGTGACGATCAGGATTGTGCCTTTGTAATCAATCAGATGCTGTTGCAGCCAGGCGATGGTTTCGGCGTCCAAATGGTTGGTCGGTTCATCGAGCAGCAGCATGTCCGGCGCTTCAAGCAGCAGTTTGCACAGCGCCACGCGGCGTTTTTCACCGCCCGAGAGCGAGGCGACATCGGCGTCATCTGGGGGGCAGCGCAGGGCCTCCATGGAAACATCGATCTGGCTATCCAGATCCCAGAGGTTCTGGGCGTCGATCTCATCCTGAAGTGTCGCCATTTCATCGGCGGTCTCATCAGAATAATTCATCGCCAATTCGTTGTAACGGTCCAGAATAGCTTTCTTTTCGGCCACGCCCAGCATGACGTTTTCACGTACATTCAGGGTTTCGTCCAGCGTCGGTTCCTGCGGAAGATAGCCGACTTTGGCCCCTTCGGCAGCCCAGGCCTCGCCGGTGAAGTCCTTGTCCAGTCCGGCCATGATTTTCATCAGGGTCGATTTACCCGCGCCGTTGACACCAACAACACCGATTTTCACACCGGGCAAAAAGCTCAGCCGGATGTTTTCAAAGCATTTTTTCCCACCGGGGTAGGTCTTGGACACGCCGTCCATGTGATAAACGTATTGGTAAGCAGCCATGTGAAGGATTCCCTGCAAAATCTCGGTCGAGGGGTTTTACGCTTCTAAGTTCTGAAAGACAATTGCCGCCGTTATGCAGACCCGCCTTTTGTCGCCAACTTCACCGGTTGACCATGGGGCGTGGTTAAATAGGCCTTGGCCCAGTCATCGCGCCGTTGCTGCATGTCATCAGGGGTGATTGCGGTGGTGTTTGCGGTCAGAGTCTCAAGCGCGTGCAGGGCGCAGGTGTAATAGGTGTCGGGCACATCCGCTGCCCCGTTGATCTCGGCGTTTTTTAGTTCTTTACCAAGAGTTTGCGCCCAATCCTTTGCGCTAAATTGACCCGCTTGCACAAGCGAATCCGCGATCGCCAGTACTTGCGCATGCCAAGGTTCGTGAAAGATCACCTCATCATCTTGGGTAAAAGGGGAAACGGTTGGATTAACGGGGCTCAAGATAGCTCTCCCACAGATCAAGGATAACAGAGTCCTTGGGATTGGCACGAGGTCCCCAAAGATCCTGCGCACGGAACGTGACCGAATACAAATGCTCGCCGCGCTCTATGCCGCGCGCTGAGTCATCCGGAAAAAGGTGGCTGCCGGTATAGGCGCGGATCACGGCGGGCTTGTTGCGGGCATATTGCGGTAATCTGGTGTGGGCTGCGTCAATAAATTCAACGGTTTGGACCAGATCACCGGCGTTGAAACGGGCAGGTCCATCGCTGGGCAGGCTAAAATCCAAACAGGATTTGCGCTGGGTCTCGATGGCCTCGTCATAGGACAGGGGCGTCGCGGGCGGGCCTTTGTGGTGGGTGTGACCGGCAATGATTTCGTCGGGCGTAAAGATGCCCGAACAGATATAGGCGGCCGCATAGGTCTGCATCCAGCTGTCAAAATAGGGTCTGGATAAATAATCAACCGGTTCAATATGTTCGCGCACGTTGCGCCACCAGTCGATGGTCCAGTCCGGGGCCCCGCAAAGCCGTGATATCGCCCACATGCGCCCTTCGTAATCGGCGTGAAAGGGCTCATCTTTTTCGTGCACATCAACGGGGCCATAGCCCTGTTTGCCGCCAAGATCATGTATCCCGTCCATCAGGCGACCCCGCGTGGGTCGAGCACCCTTTGGGAGCCGATCATCGCATTACGGGTGACGATGGCGGCAAGGGCGTCTTCGCTCCAACCTTCGGTATCTGCGGGGCGCTGCGGGATGACAATGAAACGTAATTCTGCTGTGCTATCCCAAACCTTTACGGCGATCTCTTCATCAGGAGTGACGCCGAATTCGGCCAGAACCGCGCGGGGTTCGCGTACCACGCGTGAACGGTAAGCGGCGGATTTATACCAGACCGGCGACATGCCAAGGATCGAAAACGGATAACAGGAACAGAGCGTGCAAACGACGATGTTTTGCACTGTCTCGGTGTTTTCAACCGCTTGCAAATGACCGGTCGCATTGCCCTCGAATTTGAACTCCTTGATCGCTGCGGCGGCATTTGCCAGCAGGCGGGCCTTGAAGTCTGGATCAACCCAAGCCCGCGCGATCACCTTTGCACCGCGTTTGGGGCCGATCTCTTCGCGATAGGCTTCGACCCAATTGTCGATGGTTTCGGCCGCGATCAGCCCACGCTCGATCACAAGGCTTTCCAGCGATTTTACCCGCAAGGCAGGCTCTGAAGGCAAATGGCTGTGCAAATGCTGGTGCGCTTTGGCGGCGGCTTTGGGATCAAAGGTGCTCATGTCGGGGCCTTGCTTGTTTTCATCTTACTATAGGGTCAAAGGACGCGGCAAAGTGCAAGACCAAGGTGGGATCGCGTCAGGCGGCAGCGGAAATGCATTGATCTTTTGCACGGGCGTGGCATTACGGTCTGATTGCAACAGGAGCCATAACATTGCGCATCGGATTGCCCACTGCCGGACGGGGACAGCGGATTGGACTGTTGGGAGGATCGTTTGATCCGCCCCATGCGGGGCATTTGCATATCTCTAAGGTGGCGCTGGCGCGCTTTGGGCTGGATCAGGTCTGGTGGCTGGTCAGCCCGGGCAATCCGCTGAAAACCCGTGGACCGGCGCCGCTCGCGCAGCGCATGGCCGCCTGTCAGGCAATGGTCGATCATCCGCGCATCAAGGTCAGCGATTTTGAAGCCCGCGTTGGCACACGATATACGGCCAAAACCCTTGAGGCGCTGTTTACCACCTATCCGGAGCTGAAATTCACGTGGTTGATGGGGGCCGATAACCTTGCCGGTTTTCATAAATGGGACCGATGGACCACGATTATGGAAAACCTGCCGATTGGGGTGATTGCCCGCCCCGGCGACCGGATTTCAGCGCGGCTCTCTCCTGCGGCCAAGCGCTACGAGGCCTACCGCATCAACGGGCGGATGTCGCAAATCCTGCCGGATGCCGCGCCGCCAGCGTGGTGTTTTGTCAATGCCCCCATGCTTCCGATTTCATCAACAGAAATCCGGGCGCAGGGCGGTTGGGGCTAAGCAGGCAGGTAATGCGCGACTTAACAATGAAAAGTGATCTTATAACGGTTGTTTGATGCCCTTGGGTGGGCTTTAAGACTGTCATGAGCAGATCTTTGACCCGTCGTTTTTTTCTAGGAAGCGTTGCCTGTGGACTGGCATCGCCCGCACTGGCCAATGCGCCCACCACATCCCTGCGGGCATGGCCGCGTGGCACCAGTGCCCCGCCTGCGCCTGTTGTTTCGGCAGATGCGTTGATCCGCTCGGCTAAATTGGGGGGCGATGTTGGCTTTGTGGTTGCCGATGCCGAGAGCGGGGCCGTGCTGGAATTCCATAATGCGGTTCTGCCGCTGCCGCCTGCGAGCGTCGCCAAGTCGCTGACCGCGCTATATGCGCTGGATCGGCTGGGCGAGGGGTATCGTTTTCAGACGCGTCTACTGCATACAGGTCAGCGTGAGGGCGGCAAAATCACCGGCGATTTGATCCTTGCGGGTGGGGGTGATCCTATCCTGAATACAGATGTGCTTGGTGAGATGGCAAAGGCGATGAAGGCCGCCGGTATTCTTGAAGTGCTTGGCGATTTTTACGTTTATGACAACGCCTTGCCCTATGTCGATCGCATCGATACTGCCCAGCCTGATCATCTGGGATATAATCCGGCGATCTCTGGGCTCAATCTGAATTTCAACCGGGTGCATTTTGAATGGAAGAAGGCTGCAGGTCGGTATTCGGTCTCTATGGATGCGCGGGCGAAATATTATAATCCGGCGGTTTCGATTGCCAAAATGGCCGTGGTTGATCGATCTGCGCCGATTTACACCTATACCGCCGCCGGAACCGAGGATCATTGGACCGTTGCCCAACGCGCGTTGGGCAGTGGTGGGGCGCGCTGGCTTCCGGTGCGCCATCCTGCGCTGTACGCCGGGGAGGTGTTTCAGACCATTGCGCGTTCGCACGGTATCGTGTTGCCCAAGGCACGGATGATCGAAACGCTTCCGACCAGTCAGGAAATCACCCGGCATGAAGGGGCGGCGCTGCCTGATGTTTTAAAGGGGATGCTGCGCTATTCGACCAATTTGACGGCAGAGGTCGCAGGGCTTTCGGCCTCTGAACAGTCAGGTGTTGCGCCACAGGATTTACCGCAATCCGCCGCTGCCATGAGCGACTGGCTACGCGCAGAGATGGGCGCGCGAGATGCGGCGCTGGTGGATCATTCCGGCCTCGGAGAGGAGTCGCGTATTTCGGCCTATGATATGGTCGATGTGCTGTTGTCGGCCCACCCCAAGGGGCAGTTGCGCCCGATTTTGAAATCCATTCCGGTTAAGAATGACCGCAACGAGGTTCTGAAAAACCATCCGGTGAAAATCGTCGCCAAAACCGGTACGCTGAATTATGTTTCAGCCCTATCCGGCTATGCGACCACGCCCAAAGGGCGGGATTTGATCTTTGCGATTTTCACGGCGGAACTGGACAAGCGGGCCGAAATTGACAGGGCCAATCGGGAACGTCCAAAAGGGGCGGCAAGCTGGGCGGGACGCGCGCGCCGGTTGCAACAGCAGCTTATTCGGCGCTGGACCGAGGTTTACGAGATTTAGCGTCAAAGACATTTGCCAAAGACGATCCTCCTAAGGCATGCTGAAGTCAGAGGAGGAGCCGATGCCAAAAATAACAGCCAACGCCCCGTTGCAAACGGTGATTACAACTTTTGATGTAACGCCGGGATCTTGTCAGGATTTGATGGATCATCTTCAGGACGCTTATGAAAACGTCATTCGCCATCAGCCCGGCTTTATTGCTGCCGGTCTTCATGTGAATGACGCACAGACGCGGATTGCCAATTATTCACAGTGGCAAAAGCGCGAGGATTTTCAGGCGATGTTGCGTACTGACGAAATGCGCAAACGCAACCGTGTCATCAATGATCTGTGCAAGAGCTTTGAGCCGGTCATGTATGATGTGGTGCAAAGCTTTGACGACTGAAAGCGGGCGGCCTTAAAGCCGCCCCTTGGTTTTAAACCGTCATGTGACGGGCGCGCGCGCCACGCTCAATCGCCGCCGCATGAAGGCGGTCGATGTTCAGTTCATAGCGGATTTCTTCGAGCAGGCGCAGTTCAGGCCCGTGCAATTTACCATCAGCCGCCGCCACATCCACGGCCATCGCATAGGCGGTTTCATACAGCTGTTCGGGCAGGTTTTCCTTGATCAGGCCAAAGAGCGCATCCAGCCCGTCTTCGTCCTCTAGCAAATCAAAAACCACATTGCTGACCGTGCTCATCCGATCTTGGTCATAGCCGGCAAACACCGGAAAGTGGTTTACGATGCGCTGGATTGTCATCAATTCGCTGGTGCGCACCACCTCGTCAGAGACGGATTCGGCGATCATAATAGCGACCAAACAATCCTGCGGGGTCATTGGGTGGGGAATCTGGCTCATTGTGCATCCTTTCCGGGGCATATTTCGGGTCAGAATATTGACGCGGAGCAGGGGGAGCAATAGGAGACAGAGCGTTGTGGCACGGGGCCGCAACCTAATTAGATAAAGTTGGATGACATGTCTGATCTTCGCGACACCGCACTGAGTTCGAAAGCCTGGCCCTTTGAAGAAGCGCGCCGGGTGCTCAAACGCTATGCGAAAGAGCCACCGAAGAAGGGATATGTGTTGTTTCAAACCGGATACGGGCCATCGGGTCTACCGCATATCGGCACCTTTGGCGAAGTGGCGCGCACAACCATGGTGCGCCGCGCTTTTGAAATGATTTCCGACATTCCGACCAAGTTGATCTGTTTTTCTGACGACATGGACGGTTTTCGCAAAGTACCGACCAATGTGCCGATGCAGGAAGAGCTGGCGCAGGATCTGAACCTGCCGCTGACCAAAGTGCGCGATCCCTTTGGTACGCACGCAGGTTTCGCCCAGCACAACAACGCCCGTCTGTGCGAATTTCTGGACAGCTTTGGTTTTGAGTATGAGTTCGCCTCATCGACCGAATATTATACCTCGGGTCGCTTTGATGAGATGCTGCTGCGCGCGTTGGCGCGGTTTGACAAAATTCAGGAAATCATGCTGCCCACTTTGGGTGAAGAGCGCCGCGCGACCTATTCGCCATTTCTTCCTATCAGCCCAAAAACCGGCCATGTGTTGCAGGTGCCGACGTTGGAGCGCAATGTTGAAAAAGGCACTATCGTCTACGAAGAGCCTGATGGCGAGCGGGTGGAAATTCCGGTAACTGGCGGCCATGTCAAAATGCAGTGGAAGCCCGATTGGGCGCTTCGTTGGGCCGCGCTGGGTGTGGATTATGAAATGTCTGGCAAGGATCTGATCGATTCTGTCACCCAAGCCAGCAAGATTTGCCGCGCGTTGGGGGAACGTCCCCCCGAAGCGCTGACCTATGAGCTGTTTAATGATGAGCAGGGACAGAAGATTTCAAAGTCCAAAGGCAACGGTCTGTCGATGGAAGAATGGCTGACCTATGCCGCGCCTGAAAGCCTGCAATATTTCATGTTCTTGAAACCCAAGACAGCGAAACGCCTGTATTTCGATGTGATTCCCAAAGCGGTGGATGAGTATCATCAGCAGCTGCGGGCCTATGCGGATCAGGATGCAAAGGCGAAACTGGCCAACCCGGTGTTCCATCTCCATGGTCATAATGTGCCTGCCTCTGATATGGTGGTGCCTTTCTCGATGCTGCTTAATCTGGCGTCGGTGTCGGCGGCTGAAGATAAGGAATCGCTCTGGGGCTATATCCGCCGCTATGCGCCCGAAGCGTCGGCTGAGAATAACCCTCAGCTGGATGATGCGGCGGGGTTTGCCGTGCGCTATTACAATGACTTTGTGAAGCCGAGCAAAACCTACCGCGCGCCGAATGAGCAGGAACGCGCCGCGTTGGTCGATCTGGTCGCCGGTCTACAGGATGTGGGTGTCGCTAAGGCCATGATCGAAAAGAAAAATGCCGCTATGGGCAATGAGGCGGATCTAACCGCATACGGGCTGGAGACAGCTGAGGATTTGCAGTCGCTGGTCTTTGCCGTGGGTAAAAATCACGGCTTTGCCAACCTGCGCGACTGGTTCGGGGCAATCTATGAAATCTTGATGGGAGCATCGCAGGGGCCACGCTTTGGCAGCTTTATCGCGCTGTATGGTGTGGATGAAACCATTGATCTGATCAACCGCGCCTTAGCCGGTGAACTGGGGTAGGGTCCGCATTATCCCGAGCATCCAATAGGCCGCCCTTCGGGGCGGCCTTTTTGGTTCGGGCGCACGGTGGCGCAAGGCAGGGTTAACTCTTTTTGCCAATGTTCGGCTTCACGCGCTTGTAACTGTAATTGGAGGCTCGAATGCCTATTGATAAATTCGAAGATCACACATTGGGCCTGGAAAGCCCTCCCACAGATATCGAAGACATCACGCCGGATGATGTTGCGGAACTTGGCAATGTGACACGGGCTCTGAACGTTTCGGTGTCTGGGATGGTACGGGTTACGACCGTTGAAGGTGCCATCGCTTCGGTCTTTATCGCAGCGGGGATTTTATTTCCGCTTCGGGTTCGTAAGGTCTGGGCAACAGGTACTACAGCGACGGATATCCGAGGTCTATTCTAATGGTTATTGGTACTTCTCTGTCAGCGCAAGGCACTGGATTAGCGCCAGATCCTGAAGCCGGTTCGGTGCCTACTCTGACACTTAACCAATCAGCAAATGTATCACCGGATGTTTTCCAAAGAACGCAATCTATCGGGCTGGCCATGGATTTTGTGGAATTGGACGGAGTTTTGGGTGGCATTTTGTTTGAGCTTGGCGGAACAAGTTCAGGGGCATACATCGGATTTCGCAGTGACGGACGTTTTATTGCGCGTGCGGGGGCTGGCGAAGCCTACCCAAATCCAGAAGTTGGGCTGGTTGAGCTTCCCAAGGAAATCATTCATGGGAACGGCACTTTGTTCGTCAACATCTCAATGGTTAACAATCTTGAAGTCACGGTGTTCTGGAATGGTTGGCAGCAAACTGATTCACATCAGAGTGTCATTCCCGTGACACATTGGGCCGGAACTGGAAATGGAGCCTATCTTTCCCCCTCGTCAATCGGAAAAATACCGCAAGACGAATATGGAGATGTCGTTCCAAGCTATTCGTGGGCAAGCCCCTTAAGAGTTTATCAATAGGCATTAATCGTCTAATTTAAATAATGCAGGACAGTCGGGCATTTAGCCCGGCTTTTTAATTCATCCATCGAGACAAAAACCCGATCTGTTTCTGAACTGAATCATTCAGCTTAAGGAATTGCAATCGTCAGTTAGCCTTGGGTCAACCGAAAAAACCGGTGGATAATTCAAAAATATCCGTTGACCTACTAGGGCCTCATACGTCAGGTTGTGGGGGCCGAATAGGTGACCACTACATTTAGTGTGACCCGCAAGAGCACCTTTGATATTGCATTCCGCCTTCAAGAGCGGGAACGTTGGCGCAAAGTCAGCGGCCTGAAGGGTTTTTCTTTTGCGTGGGGATCGGCAGGGCGTGCGGGAAAAGGACGGAGAAGTCTTTCACCGCAAACAAGCATTTTGCACGACGGGGCAGACAGACATGAAAATCGAACGTTGTTTCACAAAGAACGGTCAGGACGCTTATGCGGCGCTGGCGTTTATCAAAACCTCTTCCGAGATCAAAAACCCGGATGGGACGGTGGTTTTCAGCCTGCCTGATCTAGAGGTGCCCAGCACTTGGAGTCAGGTAGCCTCTGACGTCATTGCCCAGAAATATTTCCGCAAGGCGGGCGTTCCTGCGCGGCTGAAAACAGTCAAGGAAAAGGGAATTCCCGAATTCCTCTGGCGCTCTGTCGCCGATGAGGCCGCACTGGCCGAGCTGCCTGAAAAGGCGCGTTATGGCGGCGAAACAACGGCCAAACAGGTTTTTGACCGTTTGGCTGGCGCTTGGGCCTATTGGGGTTGGAAGGGCGGCTATTTCTCGACCGAGGAAGATGCGCGTACCTATTTTGACGAAATGCGCTATATGCTGGCGACCCAACGCGCAGCACCCAATTCCCCGCAGTGGTTCAACACCGGCCTGCATTGGGCCTATGGCATCGACGGGCCGGGGCAGGGGCATTACTATGTCGACTATAAATCCGGCAAGCTGACAAAATCCAAATCCTCTTATGAGCATCCCCAGCCCCACGCCTGTTTTATTCAGTCGGTTGCCGATGATCTGGTCAGCGAAGGTGGCATTATGGATCTTTGGGTCCGTGAAGCGCGGCTGTTCAAATATGGTTCCGGCACCGGCACGAACTTTTCGTCTCTGCGGGCCGAGGGCGAAACCTTATCTGGTGGTGGTAAATCCTCTGGACTGATGGGCTTTCTGAAAATCGGTGATCGGGCGGCTGGCGCGATCAAATCCGGTGGTACAACCCGTCGTGCCGCCAAGATGGTGATCTGTGATGCGGACCATCCTGACATCGAAGAATTCATCAACTGGAAAGTCATCGAAGAGCAGAAAGTGGCGAGCATCGTTGCGGGCTCCAAGATGCACGAAGAGAAGCTGAACCTGATTTTTGACGCCATTGGTAAATGGGACGGCAAGGCCGAAGACGCTTATGATCCCAAGGTCAATGACGCGCTGAAGGCTGCGGTGAAAGCCGCCAAAAAGGTTTCAATTCCCGAGACTTATGTCAAACGTGTGCTGGATTATGCCAAGCAGGGTTATGACAGCATCGAATTCCCGACTTACAACACAGACTGGGATTCAGAGGCCTATTCCTCGGTGTCGGGGCAGAACTCCAATAACTCTATCCGCGTGACCGATGCTTTCCTGAAGGCAGTTAAGGAAGACGCCGATTGGGAATTGATCCGCCGTACTGACGGTAAAGTCGCCAAAACCATCAAAGCCCGTGATCTGTGGGAACAGGTTGGCCATGCCGCTTGGGCCTGTGCCGATCCGGGGATCCAGTACCACGACACGGTAAACGCGTGGCATACCTGCCCCGAAGATGGGGCCATTCGCGGCTCTAACCCGTGCTCGGAATATATGTTCCTTGATGACACGGCCTGTAACCTTGCCTCGATGAATCTGCTGACTTTCTACAAGGATGGCGAATTCCAAGTTGAGGACTACATCCATGCCACGCGTCTCTGGACGCTGACGCTGGAAATTTCGGTCACTATGGCGCAGTTCCCGTCCAAGGAAATCGCGCAATTGTCTTATGATTTCCGCACCTTGGGTCTGGGTTATGCCAATATCGGCGGTCTGCTGATGAACATGGGCTATTCCTATGACTCTGACGAAGGCCGTGCGCTTTGCGGGGCGCTGACCGCGATCATGACCGGTGAAGCCTATGCGACATCCGCTGAAATCGCGTCGGAACTCGGGGCCTTTGATGGCTATGCCCGCAATGCCGAACACATGCTACGGGTCATGCGTAACCACCGCGCGGCGGCCTATACCAAAACCCATGGCTACGAGGAACTGGCGGTGAAACCGGTGCCTTTGGATCACGACAATTGCCCCGATGCGCGACTGGTGGAGATCGCCAAACGCACATGGGATAAAGCCCTGACCCAAGGCGAGATGCACGGCTATCGCAACGCCCAGACCACGGTTATTGCCCCAACAGGTACGATCGGTCTGGTGATGGATTGCGACACCACCGGGATTGAGCCTGATTTTGCGCTGGTGAAATTCAAAAAGCTGGCCGGTGGCGGGTATTTCAAGATTATCAACCGCTCTGTTCCAGCCGCGCTTGAGACGCTTGGGTATAAATCTGCGCAGATCGAAGAGATCGTTTCCCATGCTGTTGGCCATGCCTCGCTTGGCAATGCGCCCGTGATCAACAGCACGTCGTTGATTGGTCATGGTTTTGGTCCTGATGAGCTGAAGAAAATCGAAACCGCGCTGCCAACGGCTTTTGATATTCGTTTTGTGTTCAACCAATGGACCTTGGGCGAAGAATTCTGCACCAAAACACTGGGCATTCCGGCCGCCAAGCTAAATGATCCAAGCTTTGATCTGCTGCGCCACCTTGGTTTCAGCAAGGCAGAGATCGACGCTGCCAATGACCATGTTTGCGGGACCATGACATTGGAAGGGGCACCGCATCTGAAAGAAGAGCATTACGCGATCTTTGACTGCGCCAACCCTTGTGGCAAAAAAGGAAAGCGTTTCCTGAGTGTTGATAGCCATATCTACATGATGGCCGCGGCCCAGAGCTTTATCTCCGGCGCGATCTCCAAGACCATCAACATGCCGAATGATGCCACCATCGAGGACTGCCAAGAGGCGTATGAATTGTCCTGGAGCCTCGGCGTGAAGGCCAATGCGCTGTATCGCGACGGCTCCAAATTGTCCCAGCCCTTGGCTGCAGCGTTGGTTGAGGATGACGAGGAAGCCGAAGAAATCCTTGCCACGGGGTCGGTGCAGGAAAAAGCTGTCGTTCTGGCTGAAAAGGTGATCGAGAAAATCGTCATCAAGGAAGTCGCCAAAAGCCAACGTGAAAAAATGCCCGAGCGCCGCAAGGGCTATACACAAAAGGCCATCGTGGGCGGGCACAAAGTCTATCTGCGCACCGGTGAATATAAAGACGGCTCTTTGGGTGAAATCTTTATTGATATGCACAAAGAGGGCGCCGGTTTCCGGGCGATGATGAACAACTTCGCCATCGCGGTGTCGGTTGGTCTGCAATACGGCGTGCCGCTTGAGGAATTCGTTGACGCCTTCACCTTCACTAAATTCGAGCCCGCCGGCATGGTGCAGGGCAATGACAGCATCAAAAACGCCACCTCCATTCTGGATTATATCTTCCGTGAACTGGCGGTGTCCTATCTGGATCGGACCGATCTGGCCCATGTCAAACCGCAAGGGGCGACCTTTGATGATATCGGACGGGGCGAAGAAGAGGGCGTGTCCAATCTGGCCGAGATCAGCGAAACGGCCGCTTCGCGCTCGCTGGAAGTACTGAAACAGATTTCCTCGACCGGCTATTTGCGCAAACGCGTGCCACAGGATCTGGTGGTATTACAGGGTGGTATCGGCGGCACGGCACTAGAGGGTGCAAGTGATCCGGTGGCAGCGCTGCAGACACTGGTGCCGGATGTGGCGGCTGATATCGAGGCGTCGACGGCACTAAGCAGCGGGGCCATTACGATGGATGCCCGTGCCAAAGCAAAAATGCAGGGCTATGAGGGCGATCCTTGTGGCGACTGCGGGAATTACACGTTGGTGCGGAATGGCACTTGCATGAAATGTAACACCTGCGGAGGGACTTCTGGTTGCTCTTAACAGGTATATCGGGGCGGGTGCGCTCGCCCTTGATGCGGATCAGGCCACAGGCAAAAAATGTAACGGGCAGTAATCAATGATGAGCCTGATCAGCTAAACTGGGGCGCTTCGGCGCCCCTTTTTCTTTGCGACATCCTGATCCATGAGACTAACGAATACGCCTGCGCTCAATATTGACGAGACAACGGCATCATTGGTGTCGCAGTTGGCTACCTTATAAGACAAGCATACGTACCCCGACAGATCGTCTCGTTAGCAACTGCTCAGGCATGACTTTGGAAAATATCTCTTGCGCTGGTTGCATCGCAAGAAGATGCCGCCAAACATGCGTTTGTTGCTCTCAGACAAAACCGGCATGGTCCCCGTCAATTGACGCGCGATAGAGACGAAGGAACTTGGCTCGATCTATGAATCCCTCCTCGAACTGCAGCCCCAGCTAGGTGACGACGGCAAGACCCTCGGCTTCGCCTCCGAAGCGGCCGAGCAGAAGGCCAACCAGCGCAAGACCACCGGTTCCTACTACACGCCCGCCGCATCGCCACACGCCTTGCTCACCATCGGGCCGAGGGCACATCCGCGCAGTTCGACTTCCGCCTTGCCCTTCGCGATGTCGTGCGCTCCTGCTTGCACGGGGTGAACCGCAACCGATGGCGGTGCAGCTGACTAAGGTCGCGCTCTGGATCAAGATGGTGAACCCCGCCTTGCCCTTGGCTTCTTCGATGCGCAGATCCGCTGCTTGGGGTGTTCGACCTTAAGATGCTGGAGGATGACATCCCCGATGCCGCATACAAGCCGCTGACCGGCGACGATAAGTAAATAGCTCGCTTGGTTGGGTGAAAGCTCTATTCAAAACCCTTAGGAACCCAGGTTCACGTCACGTTTGTCACGCAATCCCGCCCTACAATGTTTGTTCATATTCAAGGTTTTACATTCACATGAAACATTTTTCTGTTTTCACAGGTAACACTGTGACAATATAATGATTTCAGATGGTTGCGCGCGACGGAAAGCTCAGATCTAGCGTGACAGAGTTGGAGCGGGGGCTTTTTGACAGATAGGTAGAGATGTCCGCTTCAAGTCTCCGACAACCAGGTTTGCTAGGTAATCAAGAATGCTTGGTCTGTTTAGAAACAGAAGCTTTGAAGAGGCGCTATACAAACTTTCAGAAACTTAAGACGTAGAGACGCATCTCTTGCACAATGTCTGCCATATGTCTGGCTGCAAAAAATGAGAAGGGCGCCAGATTGACTGACGCCCTTGTAACTCATTGATCTCTTAAAGAGATTTTGGCTCCGGCGGTAGGGATCGAACCTACGACCAATTGATTAACAGTCAACTGCTCTACCGCTGAGCTACGCCGGAACACGAGGGGTGATATAGCGAGAGGTTTTGGGGACGTCCAGAGGGATTTGACACAAAAAATGTGAAAAACGAAAAAAAGTTGGGGCGCTATCCCTCCGGGGTAAAATTTGCGGTGACAGCAAGGCTGGGCCGGGCGTGGATAAGGCCGCGCTGGTGTAAATCGATCAGATGGGCAAAGACATTCCGCAGGGCCGCAGGATGAAGCGCGCGGGGGACATCCGAATAGAGGTTTTCTGTTATTTCATAGGCGTTTGTGACGCCAGCTTGAAGTTGCTGCAGAATCTGGTTTTCACGCTGCAGCCGATGATCGATCAGCCAGCGCAGGCGGGCCTGAGGGTCATTGATCGGCGCGCCATGGCCGGGGAAATACTGCGATTCCGGTCTGTTCAACAGGTTACGACAGGAAGCCATGAATTGTGTGAGATCGCCGTCGGGGGGCGACACCAGCGAGCTGGCCCAGCCCATGACGTGGTCGCCGCTAAACAAATGCAAACCATCGCTAAAACACAAGTGATTGCCAAAATGCCCCGGGGTGTGCAGGGCGGTCAGGGACCAGTTGTCGCCGGTTACGATCGCCCCATCGAACAGGCGAATATCGGGTGTAAAATCATGGTCAACGCCTTCACCCCCTTCGGTGCCGGGCAGCGATAGGGTCTGCATCACCTCGCTGCGTCCGGCCTTACTGTTACCAAAACCATAAACCGGCACGCCAAGCGCCTGACCCAAGGGGCGGGCCAGTGGTGAATGATCCAGATGGCTGTGGGTCACTAGAATGGCGGTGACGGGTCGTCCGTTGATCGCCGCCAACAACGCCTGCCGATGGGGGGCAGAATCAGGACCGGGATCGATCAGAGCCAGGCTGTCCTGTCCATAAAGATAACTGTTGGTTCCACGAAAGGTCATCGGGCTGGCATTGGGGGCCAGAACGCGCTCCACCCAAGGGGTCAGGCGCTCGGCAATACCGATGGGCGGGTCAAAAGCCAAAGGGGTCATTATGCGGCTTTCCTCTGATCAGGGGCACAGCTAGGGTATTGCCATGAATTTTGCTTGGCTGAAACAATATATGCCGCGTGGATTGTATCAGCGGGCGGCGCTGATCCTGATCCTGCCAATCGTGACGCTACAGCTTGTGGTGTCGATCGTGTTTTTGCAGCGCCATTTCGAGGGGGTTACCACTCAGATGAGCCAGACCGTGGTGGTGGAGCTGGGCTATATCTATGACCTGATTGAAGCAGCACCGGATGCCCAATCCGCACAGGCAGAGGTCAGCGATTTCCAAGCGCCCTTGGGCATTGATATCACTGTACCCGGGCAAAAAATCGACGGCGATTCACGGGTTTTTTACGATTTGACCGGTAAAACCGCATTGGAGATCTTTTATGACAGTTTGCCCAATTTGCAGGGGGTGGATCTGAGGAGCAACGATAATTTCGTGCATCTCTCCATGGGGGGACGATACGGCCCGGTTGAGGTGCGCTTTCCAAGGCGGCGTGTCACGGCCTCTAATCCGCATCAACTGCTGGTGCTGACGGTAGCGACAGCTGTTTTAATGACGATCATCGCCTATCTTTTCCTGCGCAATCAGTTGCGTCCGATCAAACGTCTGGGGGATGCGTCGGCGGCATTTGGGCGCGGGCAGCCGGTGAAATACCACCCCTCTGGCGCATTAGAGGTGCGCGCCGCGGGGCAGGCGTTTTTGGATATGCGCAACCGGATTGAACGGCAGATCGAACAACGAACCTTGCTCTTATCCGGTGTCAGCCATGATTTGCGCACCCCCCTAACGCGCCTGAAGCTGGGGCTGTCAATGATGGAGCCGGACGACGATGTAGCTGCACTTGAACGGGACGTGCGCGATATGGAACGGCTTCTGGATGCCTTCCTGAGCTTTGCGCGCGGGCAGGGAGCAGAAGAGTCCGAACTAACCGATCCGGCAGGATTGGTGCGCCGCGTGATTGAGAACGCCCAGCGGGGGGGGCAGGATGTAGAGGCAGGTCAGATCGACGGAGAGGGCGTGTTGGTGCTGATGCGGCCGGTGGCAATTCAGCGGGCCTTGGAAAATCTGGTTGGCAACGCGGTGCGCTATGGTGCCAGATGCGTGGTTGGCGTCACCGTTAGTGAGCGTGCCGTTGTATTCTCCATCGAAGATGATGGTCCGGGCATTCCCGAATCGGATCGTGAAACCGCGCTTAAACCCTTTGCCCGACTTGATTCGGCACGTAATCAGGATCGCGGCTCCGGTGTCGGGCTGGGCCTTGCCATCGCGCTTGATATTGCCCGCGCCCATGGGGGTGCTTTGCGCTTGGGCGACAGCGAAGCATTGGGGGGGCTGAAGGTGGATCTGGTGCTGGCGCGGTAACCCTTTGGAGGGTAAGAAGTGCAAGCGGAAACCAAAAAATGGTAGGCCCGGAGGGACTTGAACCCCCAACCAAAGCGTTATGAGCGCTCTGCTCTAACCAATTGAGCTACAGGCCCGCCTGATGCGTTGATTAGGCAAGCGCTGCGGGGGCGTCAAGCGGAATGCGATCCTGATCTGCGGGGTCGATCAAAACCGGTAACCCTGCGCCTTGGGTTTTTCGGCCATCTTATTGCCCAATAGCGGCTACTAAGGGCGGTTTGCAGTCTGATTATCGCCTAAAACCCGCACGGGGCGCTTTTCCTTTTGTCATATCTGCGCTATTGGCACGCCAAATGAACCCCCCGCGTTGGAGCTTTCCATGACCTCTCAGAAAAACGGACTGACCTATGCCGATGCCGGCGTTGATATTGATGCGGGGAATGCCCTGATCGACCGGATCAAACCGGCGGCAAAAAAGACCGCCCGTTCGGGGGTTATGGCCGGGCTTGGCGGCTTTGGGGCATTGTTCGATCTCAAAGGCGCGGGCTATGTCGATCCGATCCTTGTGGCCGCGACCGATGGGGTTGGCACCAAGCTGCGCATCGCCATTGATACCGGTGTGGTCGATAGCATCGGCATTGATCTGGTGGCCATGTGCGTGAATGATCTGGTTTGTCAGGGGGCAGAGCCGCTATTCTTTCTGGACTATTTTGCCACGGGCAAACTCGAACTTGATCACGCCACCTCTATTATCGAGGGCATTGCCAAGGGGTGTGAGCTGTCAGGCTGTGCGTTGATCGGCGGGGAAACGGCTGAAATGCCGGGTATGTATCATGACGGTGATTTTGATCTGGCCGGTTTTGCCGTTGGCGCGATGGAACGCGGAGCCGATTTGCCTGCCGGTGTGGTCGAGGGCGATGTTTTGCTTGGGCTTGCCAGTGACGGTGTGCATTCCAACGGTTATTCACTGGTGCGCAAAGTCGTCGAACTGTCCGGCCTTGGCTGGGACGCAGATTGCCCGTTTTCCGAGGGCACTTTGGGCGAGGCATTGCTGGCGCCAACCCGTCTTTATGTCAAACAGTCGTTGGCAGCGGTGCGGGCAGGGGGCGTGCATGCGCTGGCCCATATCACGGGCGGCGGTCTGACCGAAAATCTGCCGCGGGTGCTTCCCGACGATCTGGGGGCCGAAATTGATCTGAATGCTTGGGATTTGCCGCCGGTGTTCCGCTGGCTGGCCGAAACCGCCGGCATGGCCGAATCTGAAATTCTGAAAACCTTTAACGCCGGTGTGGGCATGGTGCTGTCAGTGGATGCCGCGCGGGCCGATGAGATCGCTGCCTTGCTGCGGGCCGAAGGTGAAACCGTTTATACCCTTGGCACGGTTCAAAAAGGGGCCGGTGTGCGCTACACGGGCGCGCTGCTGTGAGCAAACGCGTCGCGATCCTGCTGTCGGGCGGGGGGTCCAACATGGTGGCTCTGTGTCAATCGATGACCGGAGACCATCCGGCGCGCCCTGTGCTGGTGATGTCCAATGATCCCGCCGCCGGTGGCTTGCAAAAAGCTGCCGACATGGGAATCGCCACCGATGCTGTGGATCATCGCCCGTTTAAGGGGGATCGCGAAGCCTTTGAGGCTGCATTGATGGAAAAGCTGTTGGCCGCCAAGCCCGATATCTTATGTCTGGCGGGGTTCATGCGGGTGCTTACCCCGTCATTTGTGCGCCATTGGGAAGGGCGGGCGCTGAATATTCATCCCTCGCTTTTGCCAAAGTACAAAGGGTTAAACACCCATGCCCGCGCCCTTGAGGCCGGAGACACTGAAGCCGGATGCACGGTCCATGAGGTCACTGCTGAACTGGATGGCGGCCCTATTCTGGGGCAAGTGCGCGTGCCGATCCTGACCGGTGATACACCGGAAACCCTTGCGGCGCGCATTCTACCGCTGGAGCATCAGCTCTATCCGCAAGTGTTGCGTCGATACGCCGACGGTGACCGCGCGCCCGTGGTTTTGCGCTGACCGCTTTCCTTCTGAGTGAATACGGCCTAAGACGGGATACCTTAGCGCAAGAGCCGAAGACATATCTTTATGAGAACATTGACCACTACGCAGGAACTGGCCGAATTTTGTCAGGCCGCTGCGGCCCATGACTACGTCACCATCGATACCGAATTCCTGCGCGAACGAACGTATTATTCCAAGCTCTGCCTGATCCAGATGGCCTATCGCGGCGCGAATGGCGAAGAGGATGCCGTTCTGGTTGATCCGCTGGTCGAGGGGCTCTCCCAAGAGCCGCTTTATGCGCTGTTCCGCGATGAAAGCGTGGTCAAAGTATTCCATGCCGCGCGTCAGGATCTGGAAATCTTTTTTGTCGAAGGCAATACGTTTCCGGTGCCGCTGTTTGATACCCAAGTGGCGGCGATGGTTTGCGGCTTTGGCGAACAGGTCGGTTATGAGACTTTAGTGCGCAAAATCGCCAAGCAGCCACTGGATAAAACATCCCGTTTTACCGACTGGTCCCGCCGCCCGCTGACCGATGCGCAAAAAACCTATGCACTGGCCGATGTTACCCATCTGCGCGACATTTATGAATTTCTCGCCGCCCAGCTTGAGAAATCTGGTCGTGAAAAATGGGTGCGCGAAGAGTTGCGGGTCCTGACCAATCCGGACACGTATACGATCCTGCCGGAAGATGCGTGGAAGCGTCTAAAAACCCGGACCAATTCCGGTAAATTTCTGGCTGTTGCCCGCGAGTTAGCGCGGTTTCGCGAAGAATTTGCCCAAACCCGCAACGTACCGCGCAACCGCGTGTATAAAGATGACGCCTTGCTGGAACTGGCCTCGACCAAACCGGCCAATTACGATGATCTGAACCGTTCGCGCCTGTTGCTGCGTGAGGCCCGCAAAGGTGATATTGCCGAGGGAATCCTGAAGGCTGTGAAAGCTGGTGTTTCAGCCGATCCCTCGACCTATCCAAAAGTGCCCAACGGCAAGGATAAACTGCAGGTTAATCCGGCATTGGCAGATTTGCTGCGGGTTTTGCTCAAGGCGAAATCCGAAAACACCGGTGTGGCACCAAAGCTGATCGCCACGGCCAGTGAACTTGATGCAATTGCCTCGGGTCAGCGGGATCTGCCGTCGCTTTCCGGCTGGCGTGCCGAAGTCTTTGGCGATGACGCTCTGCGGATTTGCAAAGGCGAAGTGGCGCTGGGGCTAGACGGTCAAAAAGTCAAAGTTGTGCGCCTGAACTGATCAGGGGCGCAGGGAACGGGTATTGCGCGCGGCTGTCACACGAATTTCGCGAATGCCGCGCAGTTTCTCGTCTGAAATAAAATGCGCCACCTGAATTTCGCGTGAGCGTTGCGTGCCCACCGGTTGCGGTGTCAGCGGCGCAACCACGCGGAATTCCAGAGTCACAACGCCGTCGACAGGCTCTTCGTTGTTCAGCGGCACCAGACCGGCGCGAAAGAAGCCTTGGGTCGTGGGCAAGCCGACGGCGCCCACAATGATCCCGCCGTTGGTTTTATCGGCCTTTACCGAGAGCGTCTGATCGACCAGAACCCGTGGATCGGTGATAACCACAGAATTGCCATCGCGATCGGTGATGATCACGCCTTCTTCGTCTCCGGCGGTGAACCATGTAAACGGATTAAGGGTCGACTCTGTGCCACCACAGGCAGACAGGAGCACAGCAGACGTAAGCAACGCGGTGGTGACGGATTTCATAATCGGCTCCTTGTTGTTCCTCTTTCGGTTAGCCCAAACAGAGCCGCTTGAAAACCCGCTTTGAACCGCTGGACGTTTTCCCGTGGAAGACTTAGGTCATATGGGACACGAAAAAGGACAAAAATCATGGCTACAGCCGCCTTTGAAGAGATTGCAGACACATTTGAATTTCTGGACGATTGGGAAGACCGGTATCGTTATGTGATTGAATTGGGCAAAGCACTGGACCCGCTGGATGAGGCTTTTCGCGTACCTGCAACCAAGGTCGACGGCTGTGCCAGTCAGGTCTGGCTGCTGCCCCAGATCCAGAATGAAGGGGCAGGGGCGACGTTCCGGTTTCAGGGCGAAAGCGATGCGATGATTGTGCGCGGACTGATTGCGGTGCTGATGGCGCTTTATAACGATCTGTCAGTCGGGGCAGTCGGCAAGGTTGATGCGGCGGCAGAGCTGGAACGTTTGGGATTGAACGAGCATCTGTCGGCCCAACGCTCTAACGGGGTGCGCGCGATGGTCGAACGCATCCGTCTGTTGGCAGCAGCAGAAGTGGCAAAAGGTTGAGAAAGAGAGGGGCGCTGCCCCTTTTGGCCGGTTGGCCAATTCACCCCGGGATATTTCTATCAAACTGAAGGGGGATTGGCTGTTGCTGCAAGCGTATGTTGGAGGTCGCCATAGCCGGTGAAGCGCCGCTCAAAGGTCAGTCCCAACCGCGCGGCGCAGGCTTTGGCTTTGGCGGTCAGGGCCGGATCATCTGTTTGGGCCTGATAGACCAGTTTGGTATAATTGCCGAAATACATATCACGCAGATCAGGGTGGCGGTCCAACCCCATGGGTTTCCACACAAAAGCATCAAACTGGCGGACTAGAAAATCTGTGAGATAGAAGGCGGTGAACTCTTCTTCGGCCAGTTCGGCAAAGCGCGCATTGCCTTCGAAAAACGAATAACAATGCGGGCCTTGCACCATTTCCACCCCAAGGTCGGCGCATTTTTGTTGCAATAGCCCGCCGGTGCCACAATCGGCATAAACGACAAAAATCTGCTCATAGGAATCGCGGTGTTTGTGCACCGCATCCTCTACCGCTTGGGGGATTTTTTCGGGCCGGATATGCAGGATCGCCGGCAGGCAGCTGAGTGTCATATGGTGCCAGCCGTTGATCTCGATCAGCGCGAGAATTTCACGCGCCAACGCCCCGCAGGCCAAGAGCAGGATTTTGCCGTTGCCCGTTGGCGCCAGACCGGTGTCGGTGAGTGTTGTATCATCGAGCGGCTGCACAGGTCATTACCTTGCCAATAACAAAAGCCGCGCCAGAAGCGCGATGATACCAAAGGCAAAAAGCGTGCCCATGCCCGCCGCACCGGCGCCAAGACCAAAGGCCAATGCCACGGTCAGCAGCGCCGCCAGAGCGACGGACACAAGAAGTAGGGCAAAGGTTTTCAGCGGCATCGGGGTTTCCCTGTGTTGACAGATCACAAATGGGCTTTTGCAGCGCGTTTGCCAAGGGTCGGGAAGGGGGTGCCACCCCGAAGGGCGGCACAATCGGTTTAGCCAGCGGCCATCTGGTTATGTTTGCGCGACATGAAATCCTTGGCGGTTTCAACGGCAACAGCGGCGTCGCGGCAATAGGCATCGGCCCCAATCGCTTTGCCGAATTCTTCGTTGAGGGGCGCCCCCCCCACCAGCACGATATAATCGTCGCGCAGGCCCTTTTCGACCAGCGTGTCGATGACAACCTTCATATAGGGCATCGTGGTGGTCAGCAGGGCCGACATGCCGAGAATATCGGCATCTTCGGCGGCGAGGGCCTCAAGGTAGGAATCCACCGCATTGTTAATCCCCAGATCGACAATTTCGAATCCGGCCCCCTCCATCATCATGCCGACAAGGTTTTTGCCGATATCATGGATGTCACCTTTGACCGTGCCGATGACCATCTTGCCGACGCGCGGGGCACCGGTTTCCGCCAGCAGCGGCTTCAGGATTGCCATGCCGCCTTTCATCGCGTTGGCGGCGAGCAGAACTTCGGGCACAAACAGGATGCCATCGCGGAAGTCCTGACCGACAATGGTCATGCCGCCAACAAGGGCCTCTGTCAGAACGCGGTAGGGCGCCCAATCGCGGGACAAAAGAATGTTGACGCCTTCTTCGATCTCTTCTTTGAGACCGTCATACAGATCGTCAAACATCTGTTGGACCAGCTCGTCGTCCGGCAGTTCGGACAGGATGATGTCATCTTCTTCTTCTGACATTTCGAATTCTCCTATTGCAGGCCGAGGCCAGGTGTTGCGCTATTCTTGCGCATGTTTTTCAGGTTTAACTAGGCAAAATGCGACACCGGCAGTCGCGCCACCGACTCTGTTGCATTTCAAGGGTTTGGTTTTCACCATTCCAAATGTTCTCATTATGTTCTAAATTAGGTGAATGGATTATCAGAACGCCCCCGACATAGCCACCACGCGGCCCGCTGGACGTGCTGCCCAAAGCAATGCGGCCGGCCGGTTTGAACCCTACCAACATGTTGCCGAAGATGATGGCTGGAGCCGCGCAGAAGATCAGTCGGTATTGCGCACGGAAACCACAATAGAAACGCCGCGCAAGGTTCTGACCTATAACAAATCTCCGGATTTGCCCTTTGATCGATCGATCAACCCCTATCGCGGGTGCGAGCACGGGTGCATCTACTGTTTTGCCCGTCCGACCCATGCCTATTTGGGGCTGTCGCCGGGGTTGGATTTTGAAACCAAGCTGATTGCCCGCCCGCAAGCCGCAAAGGTGCTGGCGCAGGAATTGCGCCGCCCGCGCTATCAGGTGGCGACTGTGGCCCTGGGCACCAATACCGATCCCTATCAACCGATTGAAAAACACCATGGCATCATGCGTGAGATTCTGACGGTGCTGTCGGATTTCAACCATCCCGTCGCGATTGTCAGCAAAGGCAGCCTGATTGAACGCGATATGGATATTCTGACGTCGATGGCGGCGCGGGGTCTTGTACGGGTCGGGGTGTCGGTGACGACGCTGGACTCCGGGCTGAGCCGCAGCATGGAGCCGCGCGCGCCCGCGCCAAAGCGGCGATTGCAGATGATCCGCCGCCTGAGTGCGGCTGGTATCGAAGTGCGGGTGATGATTGCGCCAGTGGTGCCCGGGCTGACCGATCATGAGCTGGAGGCCATACTTACCGCCAGCAAAGAGGCCGGAGCGGTGGGGGCCAGCTATATTACCCTGCGATTGCCCCATGAAGTCGCCCCCCTGTGGGAGGACTGGCTGCGCCGCCATGTGCCGGAGCGTGCCGAAAAAGTGCTGCGTCGCCTGCGTGAAATGCACGGCGGGGCTCTTTATGCGGCCGATTGGGGCAAAAGAATGCGCGGCGAGGGGGTACATGCGGAACTGCTTGGCTCTCGGTTTAATCGGGCGTGCAAAAACCTTGGGCTGGCGCAAAGGCTGCCTGAATTGCGACGGGATTTATTCAGGGTGCCTCCGCGTGCCGGGGATCAGCTGTCGCTGTTCTGACACGCGGGGTGCGATTAGCTGCTACGGCGACGGCGGCGGGGCCGTGCGGGTGGCGTGTCATCCTTGCCAGTGCCATCAGAGGCCGAGGAGAACCCACCCAAAGCCTTGGTGATTTCCTCAAGGCTGGGTCTGTCGGTTTTCGGTCTGGTTTCAAGGGCTTCGCGCATGGACTTCAGGTGGTCCGGGGTGGTGCCACAGCAGCCACCGATGATCGTGGCACCGCAATCGCGTGCCAGAACCGCATAATCCGCCATCAGCGCCGGTGTGCCATCATAGTGGATGTGACCATCATGATATTTCGGAATGCCGGCGTTGCCTTTAGAGATGATCGGCGTCTCGGTGCCATGGGCCGAGAAGCCCAAAACCGTGCGCAGCAAATCTGAAGCGCCTACGCCGCAGTTTGCCCCAAAAGCCACAGGGGTGTTGGGGATTTTGGCAACCAGATCGACCAGATCAGAGGAGGTCAGCCCCATCATTGTGCGCCCGGCGGTGTCAAAGCTCATGGTGCCCGCCCACGGCATATCGGCTAGCGCAAAGGCTTCGGCGGCGGCCTTGAATTCTTCGGCAGCGGAAATGGTTTCCACCCAAAGTACATCCGCACCACCGGCCTTTAGACCCTCGGCTTGTTCGTGAAACATTTCCACCGCGCCCGCATAGGTCAGCGAGCCCATGGGTTCCATGATTTCACCGGTTGGCCCGACAGAGCCAGCGACAACAACCGTGCGCCCCGACGCATCGGCGATTTCGCGTCCGAGCTCGGCACCGACTTTGTTCAGCTCATGCACCCGGCTTTGCGCATCATGCAGTTTCAGACGAGAGGCATTGCCGCCGAAGGTGTTGGTCAGAAAGATGTCAGAACCCGAATCCACTGCCCCGCTGTACAGGGCTTTGATCTTGGCGGGTTCGTCGATGTTCCAAAGCTCTGGTGCGTCGCCCGAGGACAGACCCATATTAAATAGGTTGGTGCCCGTCGCGCCATCGGCCAGAAGCCAGTCGCGGTCGGCAAGCAATCGGGAGAGGGCGTTTGTCATGGGGTGCCTTTCAGTGCAATGCGCGTGCCGATCTTTTGGGGATGGCCCGCTGTTGCAGGGCACATGCCAGACAAGCGCGGCGGGTGCAAATTCAAATTGATCATAAAGATCATGAGGCGGGCGCAAGTGTTTTTGCGATTCGAGAATGAAAAAGGCGCCCCGCTAAAGGGCGCCTTGGGCCGTTGATCAGCAGGGCTTAAACTTCGTTTGCAACCTGTTGCTTGGCGATGATCAGGCAATCGGCCAGCTTGGCGCGGATTTCGTCTTCGGAGGCTTTATCACCCAGATCACCGGAAACTTTGCGGATGACATCCTCGTGGCCGGCTTCTTCGAAATCGGATTTCACCACGTCGACGGCATAGGCGGCTGCGTCATCGCCGGTTTTGCCCAGAAGCTCTGCGGCCCAGAGGCCCAACAGTTTGTTGGAGCGGGCAGTTGCTTTGAAAAGCATCTGTTCGTCATGGGCAAATTTGTTTTCGAAGGCGGATTCGCGTTCGTCGAATGTCGACATAGTGTCACCTCAAGGGGGTTTGGGTCTCTGTTGACCTATATATGGCAATCGTAACGGATCGTCGCAAGGGGATTGCGCTTCTTGCGACAATTCTCACCATGGCGTATAGGGCGCGATTAAAGGGGGGACTCACATGTCCCTCTATTGGATCGGAGACAAAATGGCACGCCGTAAAATGCTGTACGAAGGCAAAGCAAAAATCCTGTACGAAGGCCCGGAGCCCGGCACCATCGTGCAATATTTCAAGGATGATGCCACGGCGTTCAACGCGGAAAAGCGGAGCGTCATTGATGGCAAAGGCGTTTTGAACAATCGCCTGTCCGAGTTTTTCATGACCGGTTTGGCCAATATTGGGGTGCCGACGCATTTCATCCGCCGTCTGAACATGCGCGAACAGCTGTGCCGCTCTGCTGAGATTGTGCCGCTGGAAGTGATCGTGCGCAATTTTGCTGCCGGGTCCATGTCCAAACGCCTGGGAATCGAAGAGGGCACACAGCTGCCGCGCCCGATTGTCGAGTTTTCGTATAAAGATGACAATCTTGGCGATCCGCTGGTGCCCGAAGAATACATCATCGCCTTTGGCTGGGCCACGCAGCAGGAACTGGATGATATCATCGCCATCGCGTTGCGGGTCAATGATTACATGTCCGGCGTGATGCATGGGGTCGGGATCAAATTGATCGATTTCAAAATTGAAATCGGCCGCGTTTGGGAAGGTGATTTCCAGCGTTTGATTGTCGCCGATGAAATCAGCCCCGACAGCTGTCGTTTGTGGGATAATGAAACAGGTCAGAAACTGGACAAGGACGTGTTCCGGCGCGATCTTGGCAATCTGGCCGATGCCTATTCCGAAGTGGCCCGCCGTCTTGGCGTGATGCCCAACAAGCCCGGTAACGGATCCAAACCGACTTTGGTCAATTGAATGAACCGGACCTCTCCGCCGCTGGCGGGGCAGGTCCTGCAGTTTGCAAGGAAGCGAAAACGATGAAAGCCCGTGTACATGTCATGCTGAAAAACGGTGTTCTGGACCCGCAGGGGGATGCGGTGCGCCATGCGCTGGGGACCTTGGGGTTTGAGGGCGTTGACGGTGTGCGTCAAGGCAAGGTGATCGAGCTTGATCTGGCAGAAACCGACGCCGAGGCCGCTAAGGCTTCTGTGACCCAGATGTGTGAAAAGCTCTTGGCCAATACGGTGATCGAAAGCTACACCGTCGAATTGGTCTGAAACAGTTTGGTCGGGCCTGTCCCTGACCAATTATTTTGCAGGGGCGCTGCCTTTGCGTGGTGCCGCGATAAGAAAGATCTGCTGATATGAAAGCCGCCGTCATTGTTTTCCCCGGGTCCAACTGCGACCGTGATCTTGCCGTTGCGCTCAAGGCTGCAGGTGCAGATGTCACCATGGTGTGGCACAAGGAAACCGCCTTGCCTTCGGGGCTGGATTTTATCGGCGTTCCCGGCGGTTTTTCATTTGGCGATTACCTGCGCTGCGGGGCGATTGCGGCTCAGTCACCGATCTGTAAATCGGTGGTGGAATTTGCCAATAAGGGCGGATACGTCTTTGGCGTCTGTAACGGCTTTCAGGTGTTGACGGAAACCGGTCTTTTGCCCGGTGCGCTGCTGCGTAATGCTGGCCTGAAATATATCTGCAAATCTGTACCGCTTACCGTGGCCACAGCCGATAGCGCCTTTACCGCGCGCTATGAAAAGGGGTCGGAAATCATGATCCCGATTGCCCACCATGACGGTAACTACACCGCCGATTCCGAAGTCATTACCCAGCTTCAGGCAGAGGATCGTGTGGCCTTTACCTATGGCGACAATCCAAATGGTTCGACCGCGGATATTGCTGGTATCCTGTCAGAAAACCGTCGGGTGCTGGGCATGATGCCCCATCCGGAGCGGGCGGCGGATGATGGCCATGGTGGCACCGACGGGGCGGCGCTTTTCCGCTCGCTTTTGGAAGAGATGGCAGTAGCTTAGCCCCTTGCGCTTGTCGCCCCTTTGCGGGCGACGTAGACTTGGGCATGGCGTTGACTACGGATTCAGACAACATTCAGGAAAGCAAAACCACATGGCGCGCGCGCGTTGCGGTGCTGGTCTTTGTTGTCTTGGCGATTTCGGTGATTTGGTTCACCAATCTGTTTCTGACCGAACGCTATACCGAAACCACCCGCAACACGTCGCAGGTCAGGCAGGCGCTTTATTCCGGCAACCTGCTGAGTGAATTGCGCCGCAACGCCATTGTGCCCCAGCTTCTGGCCCGTGATCCTTCCCTGATCGGGGCGCTGAATTCCGGCGATTTTTCCCAAAGCTCGCAGCGGCTGATTACCTATGCCGATCAAATCGACATCGGGTCGTTGATGTTGCTGGACCAAGGCGGGCGAGTCGTGGCCTCTTCTGATCGCAACTTGATCGGCAGCAATTTTGCCAATGAGGCCTACTACTTTGAAGCGCTGCGTTCCAACGATACGGTGTTTACCGCCACGCGGCTTGATACCGGGGCCACCGATTTTGCTTATTCCCGCCGGATGGAGGCTTCGGGGCCTGCCATCGGCGTAATTGTGGTCGGGGTTGATCTGCGCAAGTTCGAATCGACATGGTCGAGCATTTCGGATGCGGTGCTTGTTACAGACAGCGAAGGCGTGGTGATTCTTGCGACCGAACCGCGCTGGCGGGGCCGCACAGAGATCGAAGCCTTGGCAGAGCTTTCCGCCCCGTCGGCCATCGTGCGCGCCTTGCGGGCCACAACCGATTGGTCTTCCTTGCCGGTAGAGGCCTATTTGCAGGGCGACAGCATGATGCGGCTGGAAACGCGTATCCCGTTTCAGGGATGGCGGATGACTTCGTTCACCACCTATAATTCGGTGCGTGAACGGGTGAACGGGGTGCTGGCGCTGGAAATCATGGGCTTTGCCATGTTACTGGCGATTGCCTTTTATCTGGTGAGCCGGAAAGCCCAGATCCGGTCTTTGATTTTCCAACAGGAATCCGCAGAGCTACGCAATTTGAACCAACGGTTGCAGCGCGAGGTCAGCGAACGCCGGCGGGTGGAAAAAAGCCTTGAGGTTGCCGAACAGACCTTGGCGCAATCCTCTAAACTGGCCGCACTTGGTGAAATGTCAGCCGCGGTCAGCCATGAATTGAACCAGCCTTTGGCAGCGATGAAAACCTATCTGGCCGGGGCCAAACTGTTGATGCAGCGCAAGCGCCCCGAAGAGGCCGTGGCGTCGTTTCAGCGGATCGATGATCTGATCGAGCGCATGGGGGCGATCACCAAACAGCTCAAAAGCTATGCCCGTAAAAGTGGCGATCAACTGGTGCCGGTCGATACCCGAGAGGCCGTGCTCTCGGCGCTGTCGATGATGGAGCCACAGTTGCGTAGTCGACAGGTGAAGATTACAAAATCAATTCCCGCCGAGCCGGTCATGGTGATGGCGGATCGGGTGCGGCTGGAACAGGTGATTATCAACCTGTTCCGCAACGCGCTGGATGCGACGCGGGGCGTGGCCGATCCGGAAATCGAAATTCTTCTGTCCGCCGGAGAGACCGCAACCCTGTCGGTGCGCGACAACGGCATCGGGATCGAGGATCTGGATGCCTTGTTTGAGCCGTTTTACACCACCAAACAGCCGGGCGACGGGGTTGGCTTGGGACTGGCGATCTCTTCGGGGATTGTGTCGGATCTGGGTGGTCGACTGACGGCACGGAACGGACAGGAGGAGGGGGCTGTATTTGAAGTGAAGCTCCCCATATTGAGCGAAGAAATTGAAGCAGCCGAGTGAGGCCATATGGCGCAAGCTATGAAAATTGCGATCGTAGACGATGAACAGGACATGCGGCAGTCGATCAGCCAATGGCTGGCCCTGTCCGGATTTGACACCGAAACCTTTGCCAGCGCCGAAGATGCGCTAAAGGCAATGTCGTCGGAATATCCGGGCATTGTGGTCAGCGACATCCGCATGCCCGGCATGGACGGGATGCAGTTTTTGAAACGTCTGATGGGGATCGACAGCGCGCTGCCAGTGATCATGATCACTGGCCACGGTGATGTGCCCATGGCCGTAGAGGCGATGCGCCTGGGGGCTTTTGATTTTCTGGAAAAGCCGTTCAACCCTGACAACATGACCGAATTGTCCAAAAAGGCCACGCTGGCGCGGCGGCATACTCTGGACAGCCGTGCGTTGCGCAAGGAATTGGGCGATGGTGATGCGGTGATGAAAAAGCTGATCGGTACCTCGCCGGTGATGGATCGTCTGCGCGAGGATATCCTTGATCTGGGGCAGGCCGATGGCCATGTGCTGATCGACGGCGAAACCGGCACCGGTAAAACCTTGGTCGCTCATGCGCTGCATGCGGTGGGTTCGCGGGCAGGGAAAAAATTCACCGTTCAGTCCTGTGCGGCATTGGAAGACGATGAATTGGGCAAACGTCTGTTTGGCCCCGTCGATGATGATGCACAGCTTCCCTTGGTAGAGGCAACGCGCGGAGGCACTTTAGTGCTTGAGGACATCGAAGCCTTAAGCGAGCAGAATCAAGCGCGTTTGCTGAGCTATATCAATGAACAAGGCAATCCGGCAGAAACCCGTATCGTGGCGATTTCCAATCTGCAGGAACAGGGCAAAACCTGTGAAAGCGTGTTGCGCCCCGATCTGTTCTATCGCCTTGCCGCGTTAAAGATTACACTGCCCCCCCTGCGCCAGCGGGGCGAGGATATCCTGACGCTCTTTACCCGTCTGGCTGAACAATTCGCCGATGAATATGGCTGTGAAACACCGGAAGTGTCCGCCCAAGAGGCCGCGCAGTTGTTGCAAGCTCCCTGGCCGGGGAATGTGCGGCAGTTGATCAATCTGGTCGAACGCGCGGTGCTGCAAAACCGGCGGGGCACGGGGTCGATTACCTCGCTCTTGATGGCCGATACCGAAGACATGCAGCCGGTGATGACCACCGAAGGCAAGCCTCTCAAGGAATATGTCGAAGCCTTTGAGCGCATGTTGATCGATAACACCATGCGCCGTCATAAAGGCTCTATTGTCAGTGTGATGGATGAGCTGTGTCTTCCGCGCCGGACCTTGAATGAAAAGATGGCGAAATACGGATTGCAGCGCTCTGACTATCTTTAGGAAGCTCTGAAAGGGGGCATTCATCCGCTAAATGCCCCCGATTTGCCCTGTGGACAATTTTCGCCATTGTCTTTTCCCAACCACTGCCCTTAATGTCATCGATACGGCGTATTGTGTTTGAAACCAAAAACGCCCGTGAGTTTTTCCGGTGATCTGGACGCCTCTCCGAATGGAACGCGACGCGACAGGACCGGTCAGAAAGGGTTTTTATAACCCCCCGTATGTGCCCGCGACGCCTTTTAGCGCCGGGCGATTGATTGACGCCTTCGGGCGTTCAGGAAGAAACGCGATGCGACGCGCAACACGAAATACACGAGCAGAAGCGGCCAGTTTGGCCGTAAATGCCGGTTGTGTGCCGTCCAATGTCGCCCTTACAAGACACCACCCGCACCGACTTGCTCCGCCAGGGGCCAGACGATTGCCGGCGTGCAAAGAGATAAAATGGCTAAGAAAATGCTCATCGACGCCACCCACGCGGAAGAAACCCGCGTTGTGGTGGTTGACGGAAATAAAGTTGAGGAATTTGACTTTGAATCCGAAAACAAACGCCAGCTTGCTGGCAACATCTATCTAGCAAAAGTTACACGGGTCGAACCATCGCTGCAGGCGGCGTTTGTTGATTACGGTGGCAATCGCCACGGTTTTCTGGCGTTTTCCGAGATCCATCCGGATTACTACCAGATTCCAGTTGCCGATCGAGAGGCCTTGTTGGCCGAAGAACGCGCCTATGTGAAAGCCCAGCAGGAAGAAGACGAAAAGCCCAAGCCCAAACGTCGGTCCCGGTCTCGTTCGCGCTCTAAGGCGGCTGAAACAAAAACCGATGATGTGGTTGAAACCAAAGAGGTTGCGGCTGAAAAGCCTGAGGCGGGTTCTTCTGTGATTCCGGGTATGGATGTTGTCGACATTGATGTCGATGACGGCATCGAAGGCAGCTCACCGATGGAATTGGTTGGCGAAACGCCGATCGAGACCCCTGCGGCGGGCGAAGAAGACGCAGCTGAGACTTCCCAAGTGGAGACACAGGCAGAGGTTGAACAGCCAGCGCAGGCCGCAGAAGCGACCGAAGTTGCCGATTCTGCTGCTGTTGAAGACAGCGCAACAGAGACACCGACAGAGTCTCTGACGGGTTCTGACGATACAGAGGCTCCCGACGAAGACGACGAAGAAGACGACAAACTGGATGCGACCGAAAAAGACGATTCGATTGAATCCGTTGCCGACGATGATGTGACCGAAGAAATCCGCCGCCCGCGCAAACCGCGTGCGCGCCGGTATAAAATTCAGGAAGTCATCAAGGTCCGTCAAATTCTGCTGGTGCAGGTGGTCAAAGAAGAGCGCGGCAACAAAGGTGCAGCGCTGACAACCTATCTGTCTCTGGCCGGTCGCTATTGCGTATTAATGCCTAACACCGCCCGCGGTGGTGGTATTTCGCGTAAAATCACCAATGCAGTGGACCGCAAGAAGCTTAAAGACATCGCCAATGAGATCGATGTGCCCGATGGCGCTGGTTTGATCATTCGCACCGCCGGTGCGAAACGGACTAAATCTGAGATCAAGCGCGACTATGAATATCTGCAACGTATGTGGGAGCAAATCCGCGCCCTGACGCTGCAATCCATTGCGCCCGCTAAAATCTACGAAGAGGGCAACCTGATCAAACGCTCCATTCGCGATTTGTATAATCGTGAAATCGACGAAGTATTCGTCGAAGGGGCGGCAGGTTATCGCGTGGCCAAGGACTTCATGAAAATGATCATGCCGTCCCATGCCAAAAACGTGAAACAGTATAACGAACAGCTGCCGCTGTTTGCACGCTATCAGGTCGAAACCTATCTGGGCGGCATGTTCAATCCGACGGTTCAGTTGAAATCCGGTGGCTACATCGTGATCGGCGTGACCGAAGCCCTTGTGGCGATTGACGTGAACTCCGGTCGGGCGACCAAGGAAGGCAGCATCGAAGATACGGCGCTGAAAACCAACCTTGAAGCCGCCGAGGAAGTGGCCCGTCAGTTGCGCCTGCGCGATCTGGCTGGTCTGATCGTGATCGATTTCATCGACATGGAAGAGCGTAAAAACAATTCAGCCGTTGAAAAACGGATGAAAGACAAGCTGAAATCGGATCGCGCCCGCATTCAGGTGGGCCGGATTTCCGGCTTTGGTCTGATGGAAATGAGCCGTCAGCGTCTGCGCCCGGGCATGATCGAGGCCACAACACAGCCGTGTTCGGCCTGTCACGGCACCGGTCTGATCCGGTCCGATGACAATCTGGCCCTGTCGATCCTGCGTCAGTTGGAAGAAGAAGGCGTGCGCCGCCGCTCTCGTGAGGTACTGATCAAAGCACCTGTTGGCATCGCCAATTTCATGATGAACCAGAAACGCGAGCATATCGCCCAGATTGAATCACGCTACGGCCTGTCGGTGCGCATCGAAGCAGATCCGCATTTGGTCAGCCCGGATTACACCCTGGAGCGGTTCAAAACCGCCACCCGCGTCTTGGCTCCGGCCTCTGCACCGGTTGTGTCCGCCGATCAAAAGATCATGGAAGAGCTGGACCGCGAAGAGGAAGCCTCTGAAGCGGTGAGCGAAGCGCCGGTACAGGCGCAGGAAACGCCTGAAACCACCACCGAAGAGCCTCAACCTAAAAAGCGCCGTCGGCGTCGTCGGCGTCGGCGGGGTGGGCAGAATTCTGAGTCCAACGGTGAGAATGGCACTGGTGAAAACACCGAGGGCGAGGCGCAGTCTCAAGCCGAAGGTGGTGAGGCCAAAGCTGACAGCGATGCCGTAAAACCCGCAGCTGATGGCGAAGCAAAACCTGCTGAAGCCACGAACACGGCAGAGACCGCCGCTGCGGAAGATGCACCTAAGCCAAAACGCCGCCGTACACGGACTCGCAAAAAGAAAAGCGATACCACTGCCGAGGCAGCTACGGAAACATCGGTAGAAGCTGCAGCGGACGCCGCGCCCGAAACCACACTGGACACTGTTGCCGACGTCGCAGAGGCGCAGCCACAAACCGAAGCAACACCGACAGAGTCTGCGGATGCTGAAGGGGAAGTTGTGGCTGAAAAGGCATCTGACGCTCCACAAGCGGAAGAGATTGTAGCGACAGAGGCAAAGCCTGAAGAGGCCAAGCCCGAAGAGCCCAAAACGGAAGACAACGTTTCGCTAGAAGAGGCCAAACCAGAAGCTACGGCAGCCCCAACCGAGGCACCTGCCGAGTCGCTAGAAGTGGTCTCTGACGCGGCACCGGAGCAAGTGGCGCCAGCTTTGGAACCGGAAACGGTTGCCGAAGAGGTCACCGCGCCATCTGAACCGGAACCGGTTCTTGAAATGGCAGATCCTGAGCCCCCCAAGCCCAAACGCAAGGGCTGGTGGTCACTGGGCTAAAAAACAAAACGCCGGGGCATTGCCTCGGCGTTTTTCGTTTTCGGCACGTCTGAAACAGTCCCGGAATAAAGCAACCGGCCTTTAGGTTTTGCGAATGCGATAGACCTGATGGGTGTCTGCCTCTGTCACGCCCAAAAACACATGCCCGGATTCCGTGCAGAAATGCGGTACATCGATTATGGCGGCGGGATCATCGGCCAGAAGCTGGGCAATCTGTCCTGCATTCAACTGTTGCATCCGTTTGCGCAGACGTAAAACCGGTAGCGGGCACAGCAGGCCAATGGCATCAATTTCAAGGTCAAAATCCATGATCCAGATGTAGGGGGCAGAAATTGCCTTGTCCACGGGATTGTGAGCCATTGTTGACGTGACCTTGCCGCGCAGGTCCGCTAAGCATTGGATCAGAACAAAGGAGCGGCCATGTTTGGCATTGAAATCATAGACGCGGCGTTGCTTCCGGCGATGATCGTCGCCCTTGTGGCCGGTATTCTGTCCTTTCTAAGCCCCTGTGTTTTACCGATTGTTCCCCCCTATCTGGCCTATATGGGCGGGATGACCATGGGAGAAATGACCGATCGCGAGGCCCCGAAAAGCGCCATCATACCGGCGCTGTTTTTTGTCATGGGCTTGTCGACGGTGTTTCTGTTCCTTGGTTTTACAGCCTCGATGTTCGGGGCGTTTTTTCTAAAAAATCAGGATGTGTTCGCGCAGATTTCCGGTGTGGTTGTCGTCCTGTTCGGGCTGCATTTTCTGGGGATTTTACGTATTCCTTTCCTAAACCGAGAGGCGCGTCTGGATGCGGGGGATCAGGGGGGCTCTGCTTTTGGGGCCTATATCCTTGGTCTGGCTTTTGCTTTTGGCTGGACACCTTGCATCGGTCCGCAATTGGGGGCGATCCTATCGATTGCCGCCTCAGAGGCTTCGGTTGCGCGGGGCACGATCTTGTTGGCGGTCTATGCGGCAGGGCTTGGCATTCCGTTTTTGCTTGCCGCCCTGTTTATCCAAAATGCGATTGGCGTGATGAACCGGATCAAACCCTATATGGGGATGATCGAAAAAGGCATGGGCTTGTTGCTGGTTCTGGTTGGTTTGGCACTGATCACCGGCGCGTTCAGCCGGTTTTCATGGTGGCTGCTTGAGACATTTCCCGGTCTGGCGCTGGTCGGATGACTGGCACAGAAAGACCTTAATTTCGTCCTCATCCTTGGGTATGTTTGCAGCAACCAACAATTGAGGGCCGCCGAATGAGCGCCGAGCTGCAAACAGTCAAGAAACGCCGCGTTTTCTATATTCCGGGCTATGATCCGATTCATCCGCGGCGCTACAGAGAGCTGTACCGCAGCGAAAGTGCCGAGCAGGCGCGCATTTCGGGCTATGAAATCGCCCAGTCCCCCAAAAAAACCGGCGACGGGCCCTATGGCTGGCATGTCGATGCTACGATTGACGGCGTAGAGGTCCATGCCGATGTTGATGTGTTGCTTTGGTCTGATATCGTCCGAAAATCAATGGATATTTCGGTGCCGCAGGCCTATTGGCTGCTGATGCGTACCGCGTGGATTTACATCGGGTCGGGCTCGCTCTGGCGGTTGATGCGTCTGCGCAAAGGGCCGTTGATCGCCGCGCTTTATCCGATTGGTATGCTGTTGCTGCAATTGATCCTCGCGCTGACCGCAGGGTATTTTCTGGGCAGTATCATTGCTGCTTTTACCCATCCTATTTTGGGTTTCATCGCTTCTTGGCCGGTGATTGCCGGTGTTTTACGCTGGTTCAAGAAACACGATAACAAGTTTTATGCCTATTATCTGATGCATGATTATTCCTATTCCTCTGCCACGCGGGGGGCCAATCCGCCCGATCTTGAGGCGCGGATGACCGAATTTGCCGATACCGTGGCCGAGGCTCTGCAAACAGATGTGGATGAGGTGCTGATCGTCGGGCATTCCTATGGCGCGCATATCGGCGTATCGGTTCTGTCTGATCTGTTCCGTCAGGGCAGGGTGCCGGCAAACGGTCCGGCACTGGCGCTTTTGTCGCTGGGGCAGGTGATCCCGATGGTGTCCTTCTTGCCTGAGGCAAAGCGTCTGCGGGCGGATTTGAACTTCCTGTGCCAGCGCGATGATGTGACATGGGTCGATGTGACCGCCCCGGGGGATGGCTGTGCGTTTGCGCTTTGTGATCCGGTTGCGGTCAGTGGTGTGGCGCCGGAAAATCAACGCTGGCCCCTCGTGTTTTCAGCCGCCTTTACACAAACCCTCAGCCCGGAACGCTGGAAAGAAATGCGCTGGAAGTTTTTCCAGCTGCACTTTCAATATCTTTGCGCTTTTGATCGTCCGAAGAACTACGATTACTTCAAAATCACCGCCGGTCCGATGACCTTGGGCGCGCGCTATAAGGGGCGGTCTTCGTCCAAGTCGATGAAAACCAGCCCTAAATCCCCCTATACCGAAATGGCGGCCTGACATGGTTAAGGGGATGCCTCCGCGTCCACCCTCGCGACCGGATCGGGTCTCGCTGTGGCGCTATATGCGGCTGTTTCGCAAGGATATCCTGTCGGCACAGCCGGAAAAGCTCTATCGCGCCTGGATGGCAGAATTCAAAACACCGTTCTTTCGGTCCTATCTGGCCAATGATCCGACCCTGATTGATCTGGTGCTCAAGCAGCGTCCCGATGATTTTCCAAAATCGGATCGCGTGGGCGAGGGGCTGCGGCCCTTGCTGGGAAATTCGGTTTTCCTGACCAATGGCGAAACATGGAAGCGTCAGAGGCGCATCATTGATCCGGCCTTTGAGGGCGGACGGTTGCGCGATACCTTCCCCGCCATGCAAGCCGCCGGAGAGGCCGCCGCCAAGCGCTTGTCTGAGCGGGGCGCAAACTGGGTGGAGATCGAGGAAGAATGTAGCCATGCGGCGGCAGATGTGATCTTTCGCACGTTGTTTTCAATCCCGATCACCCACGATATTGCCGCGCAGGTATTTACCCAGTTCCGCGACTATCAACGTACACAACCGATCCTGAACCTCGCGGCTTTTGTGCCGCTGCCCAGATGGATGCCACGTCCGCACCGCAAAAAGACCCGTCACACCGCTAAGGCCATTCGCGCCTTGATCACCCAATTGACCACCGCCCGCATGGCCGAGATCAAGGCCGGCACCGCGCCGGATGATCTGGCGACCAAGATCATGACCAGGGTTGATCCGGTCACCGGAGAGACATTCAGCGTGGCGGAAATGGTCGATCAGGTGGCGATTTTCTTTTTGGCCGGACATGAAACCAGCGCCTCTGCGATGAGTTGGGCGCTGTATCTGCTGGCCACGCATCCGGACATCCAGGATGAGATGGCCGCCGAAGTGCAGGCGGCCTTTTCCCAAGGCGTAAGCTTTTCGGCCCTATCCAAACTAAAGCTGACGCGGGATGTTTTCCGTGAAGCTCTGCGGCTGTATCCGCCGGTGCCGATGATGGTTCGCGAGGCAAGCTGCCCGGAGCGTTTTCGGGATCGACCGGTTAAAAAGGGCGCGCAGGTGGTTCTGTCGCCTTGGCATTTGCACCGCCATCAACGGCTTTGGGACAATCCGGACGGTTTTGATCCTAAGCGCTACCAGACGGAAAATGGCAAGCACTGCCTGCGCACGGCCTATATGCCATTTTCAGCCGGATCGCGGGTCTGTACGGGGGCGGGTTTTGCTATGGTAGAGGGACCGCTTTTGCTGGCGCTGTTGCTGCAGGAGTACCGGTTTGACGCCGATCCAGCGCGCAGGCCTGTGCCGGTGGCGCATTTGACGGTACGGGCCAAAGACGGCATCTGGCTGCAAGTGTCGCCGCGCAATTAGGCGGTTAAACCCAGTTTTTTCTGATAATATTCAAGAATATAGAGGCGAATGGCCGAGGCCAATCCGCTTTCGAGCCCGCGCGCGGCGTCTATTTCCGCCGCCAAGGCATTGATCGGCATCTGTCGTTCATCCGCAATGTCGCAAAACGCCCGCCAAAACCCCGCCTCAAGAGACACGCTTGTGCGATGACCATTCAGGGTCAGAGAATGTTTTTGCGGTCTTCGGGTCATTGATTTTCCAATTCGACCGGATCAACTTGGCCTCATAGGGTTTTAGCGTCATCCGCGCGGTGGGGCCATAGCTGTTCGGATCATCGCGCAATTCCGGAAACAGGGTAAACAACTCATCGCGCACGTCATCATCGTCGGGATATTGGGTCAGAACCAGCGGATGAAAGCTTTCGCTTTCAAGGCCATGGCTGGTCAGGATTTCGTGACGGTCAAACATCAGATGGATATATTCGACCCCATCATCGGGCACGACCCGCTTGATCGCTTTGTTTTCGAGCAAGCTTTTGCAAGAGACCAAAACCTCTGATGCGCCGAACAAAAGTTGCAGCGAGGGTTGATCCAAAAGGATGCGATGGTTCGGGGAAAACAGCAGATCCGCCTTCGGGTGATCGGGACCTAACGCCCCGCGTTCGATGAAGATCGGTTGCAGGTTTTCTGCCAGTTCCAGCCGGCCATTAGACATAAAACGACGCCCGATCCAGCGTACCGGTTGCGGTCCGTTATCCTTGGTCAGCACGATATCGCCAATCGCAAGGGTTTCAACAGCAACGGGCCCTTGCGGGGTGTCAACGCATGTGCCCGCGGTAAAACAGGCCACAAGATTGCTATAGGCTTCTTCAGCAAAGGGGGTGAGTTGCGCGGTGGTGACAGAATCCCCGACATTGATCGGGATCGTGGTGGCCACGCCGACAAATTCGCCAATCGATCCGCCGTTGACCGTGACATAGATCAGGCGGCCCGTCTCTCCGGTGGAGTTATTGGTGATGAGGCCTTCGGCGGCATTATAAATCCCATCCCCCGTGCTGCCTACCGTGGTGCCGTCAATTACAAGATCGGCAGTCAGGATCTGGTTCATGCCGGGGTCTTGGGTTTGCCCACCGTTGCCGAAGAAATCATCAAAACTATTGTCGTCATCGGACATATTCAGAACACTCGGCGTGCCGGTGATCGTCGTAGTGCCCGCAAACAGATCACTGAGCGAGGATGCCCCGAAATCCGCAACTGACCATATCAAGAACTGCGCCATATTCACCCTTTAACAACTTCGGGCAGAATACCGGACGCTGCCTTACCAGTAGGTAAAACTGTGGTCAAAAAAGATAACGGGGAATTTCGTAAGATTGTCGGCGGTGACGCGGCGTCAGCTGTTCTCGTCGGGATTTGTCCGGCGCAAATGCGCAGAAAGCTGCTGTTCCGATTTTTTCTGTTCGTTTTTCAGGCGGGTTTTTTCGACTTTGTTTAGTCCAAATTTGACAACATTTTCAGATGCTTGCGCCTGTTTCTTCAACCGCGCACGAGATTTGCGTGCGCGGTTTAGATTTATCGGGCTTTCAGCCATCAGGCTTTCGGGCCGATCATGTCTTCTGGGCGGACGACAGCGTCAAAGGTGGCTTCATCCACAAACCCAAGTGCGATGGCTTCTTCTTTTAGGGTGGTGCCGTTTTTATGTGCGGTCTTGGCCACCTTGGTCGCATTATCATAGCCGATGGTGGGCGCCAGTGCGGTGACCAGCATCAGGCTTTCTTTCATCAGCTTGTCGATTCGCGGCTCATTGGCCTGAATGCCCATCAACATACGCTCGGTAAAGCTGTCGGTCGCGTCGCCCAAAAGCTGGATCGATTGCAGCAGGTTGTAGCTCATCATCGGGTTGTAGACGTTCAGTTCAAAGTGCCCCTGTGAGCCGGCGAATTTGATCGCGGCGTCGTTGCCCATGACATGGGCGGCCACTTGGGTCAGCGCCTCGGCCTGTGTCGGGTTGACTTTGCCCGGCATGATCGAGGAGCCTGGCTCATTTTCGGGCAAGATCAATTCGCCAAGGCCCGAACGGGGACCAGAGCCTAACAGGCGAATGTCATTGGCGATTTTATAGCAGCTGCCGGCAACGGTGGCCAAGGCACCGGACATAAAGACCATGGCGTCATGAGCAGCCAGCGCTTCGAATTTATTCGGGGCGGTGACAAAGGGCAGATCAGTGATCTCGGCCATATTGGCGGCGACGGTCTCACTCCAACCGGGGGCCGTGTTCAGACCAGTGCCGACGGCAGTTCCGCCTTGGGCCAGCTCATAGATACCGGGCAGGCAGGCTTTGACGCGGGCAATGCCCTGACGGATCTGATGGGCGTAGCCGGAAAATTCCTGACCCAAGGTCAGCGGCGTGGCATCCTGCGTATGGGTGCGGCCGATTTTGATGATGTCTTTGAACTCTTCGGATTTGGCTTCCAGACCGGCAGCGAATTTCTCAAGGCCGGGCAGCAGCACGTCGCGCACCGACATGGCCGTGGCGATATGCATCGCGGTGGGGAAAGTATCGTTAGAGGATTGCCCCATGTTGCAGTGATCATTCGGGTGCACCGGATCTTTGGAGCCGATCACGCCGCCAAGAATTTCAATCGCTCGGTTGGCGATGACCTCATTGGCGTTCATGTTGGATTGCGTGCCCGAACCGGTTTGCCAGACCACCAGCGGGAAGTTATCGTCAAACTTGCCCGCGACCACTTCGGAAGCCGCCTGAACGATGGCTGTGCCTTTGGATTCATCCAGTTTTCCCGAGGCCATATTGGCCTGCGCACAGGCTTGCTTGATCACCCCGAGGGCGCGCACGATGGCGACAGGTTGCTTTTCCCACCCAATCGGGAAGTTCATGATCGAGCGCTGCGTCTGCGCGCCCCAGTATTTATCTGTGGGAACTTCAAGCGGGCCAAAGCTGTCTGTTTCGGTGCGGGTGTCAGTCATTGCCGGATCTCCATGGGGTTGCTTGCCCAAGCGTATAAGGGCTTGGGCGGGGCAGGGCAATTGCGCAAGATGCGCCTTTTTGGCAGTTTTTCCTTCTCTTTCTGACCGTTGGCGCTAACGATAAAGCCAGCGCGAGGCAAACCAGCAAAGAGGCCGTGGGCGGGGATGGTAAAAGACGTTAATGCACTGCGGTTTACGGCAACTGTCTGGCTGTGTTTTGCGATCTCTCTGGTTCTGCCAACCCCGATGGGTTTTGTGCTGCCGGTTTTGGCCGTGAGCCTGATGCAAAGCCCGGTTGCCATCCCGTTTCGTGCCGGTGCCTTTTTGTTGCTGTATAGCGCGGGCTGGCTCTTTGCCTGTGCGGTGCTGTTTGACGCGCTGCAGAACTGGCTTTGGGCGTCATTACTGGCGCAGGCCGCCGGTTTGGGGCTGGTTTTTTACTTTCAAGCACGGGGGAATAATATCCTTTTGGTGCTGATTGCGATGGTGTCGCTTTTGTTGATGCCGACGCTGGCGCATATGTCGGTGAAGGTGACCGTCGCGCTGGCAGGGGCACTACTTTTTTATATGCTGCTGGGGCTCTTGGCATCCTGGCTTGCCTTTTGGCTGCTGCCACCAAAACAAATACACACACCTAAGGAAACGCCAGAGCCGGTTGCCGAATTGCTGCCGATTATTCTGTGCATGGTGGCGGTTGTTCTGCCGATTTCCGCATGGCTGCAATATGTCCACGGCACGCAGGTGTTTGCGCTGGTGCTGGTGGCGTTGATGGTGCAGCAGGTCGCGGCCGTGGCTCTTTTGAAACCTGCGCCGGGCGAGGTTTCCCGCGAAATTCTGGCCCGTGCGCGCCATTTCATTTTTGCGAACCTTCTGGGTGGATCGGTGGCGTTATTGGCCTATCTGCTGTTACAGAGCTGGCCCTATGCCGCGGTGCTTTTACTCGTTGTAGGGGGGGTGGTTGCCGTGGCTGGCCGATTGATCTGGTCGGGCTTTCGCTACGCGAAATTTGTCGCCTCGGCCTGCAATGCGTTCATTGTGCTGATTTCAGGCATCGCATTTGTCGAAGCAGCACAGGTCGACGTCAAATTTATCGACCGCTATTTCCAGCTGTTGCTGGCGGTTGGTTATTTCCTGATCGCGAGCTTTGTGGTGATCCGCTTACGCGCTTTCCGGTATCGCCTCACCACAAAGGGTTGAAGACCGGCTTTTTGCTGATCAATTTGGTTTTATTGCTGTTTTACAAGGCGTTGTGTGTCGATATTAAGTAAAAAACCTGCGCCGTTTTGGTGATGCCTTTTAGATCAACGGTCCAATGCGACAGCCCTTGGATTACTTGCGGAAGCTATCGAGGCTAACCACTTCGGCCTCTTTGTTTTCTTCAACCTCTGGCGTGTCAAACTCCGCCATGGGGGCCTCTTCGATGATCTCTTCGAAATCATCTTCTTCGTCCTCGCCCTGCGTTTCAAAGCGCAGGCCGAATTCTACCGAGGGATCGACAAAGGTCACAATCGCATCATAGGGGATATAGAGCGGCTCGGGTTGGTCGCCGAAATTCAGCGTGACGCCAAAGCCTTCGTTGCCGACGTCAAGATTATCGAACCAATGTTGCATGACCACGGTCATTTCACCGGGGTAGCGGTCTGACAGCCAGTCGGCCAGCTCTACATCGGGATGCAGCGTATCAAAGGTAATGAAAAAATGATGCTGGCCGGGCAATCCGTGGTCGGCGACATCCTGCAGAACCTGTTTAATCAAGCCGCGCATCGCGTCATGCATGAGGTTACCGTACTCAATCGTCCGAGTCATTTTGCCACTACCTTTATGTTGGTTCTTGTCGCCAGTGTAGGGTCGCGCCGCGCGGTTGAAAAGCCGAAAAGCCGCCTAAAGCCCGCCAATTCCCACCGTTGCCACACCGGCAATCGCCATGATCCCAATGACCTTGAGCAATCCAAGTTTCCACCGCAGCAGCAGGGCAGCCGCAAGGAGCGAAAGCGCAATCGCGGTGATGTTCAGCGATGCCGGATCGGGCAACAAGAGACTGCGTCCCAAAAACGGCGTGGGGCTCAGGCTGTCAAAATAAACATGCAGCGCAAACCAGAGCGACAGGTTCAGGATCACCCCGACCACAGCGGCGGTAATCGCCTGAAGCGCGCCGCGCAGGCGGGGGCGCGCGGTGATCCATTCCAGATAGGGGGCACCGGCGAAAATCCATAGAAAACAGGGGATAAAGGTTACCCAGAGCGTGACACAGGCCGCCGCAACGGCCATCCCGAGCCCCTGTTCGGCAAAACCGGCCTGAAAGCCGACAAATTCGGTCACAAGGATCAGCGGCCCCGGCGTGGTTTCCGCCAGTCCCAGCCCGTCCATCATCTGACCCGTGCTAAGCCAGCCGTTTTCGACCACAACCGCTTGGGTCATATAGGCCAGCACCGCATAGGCGCCGCCAAAGGTGACAACAGCCAGTTTTGAGAAAAACAGCGCAAGCTCGGTCAGAAAAGTCTGGCCCGAAACCCAAAGCAGGGCAATCGGTGCCCACCACAGCGTTAACCAGATCGCAAGGGTTTGCGGCAGCTTTGCCTTGCCGTGCACGGGCGGCGGCGGGCTGGCTGTCTGCTGCGCGCTTAGAAACCCAAACCCGCCCGCCAAGAGGATAATCAACGGAAACGGCAATTGCAGCGCATAGATCGCCACAAAGGCCAGCGCGGCGATGACCCAATGCGAGGTTGAGATCAGGGCCTTGCCCGACACCTTTAGCAAAGCCTGAAGCACAATGATGACAACGGTGGATTTAATCCCCAGAAACAGCGCCTGCATCATCGGCACCTGACCGGTGTAGGCATAGATTATCGACAGGGTCAGAACGACCGCCGCACCGGGTAGCACAAACAACAACCCAGCCAAAAGGCCACCGAGCGTGCCATGGGTGCGCCATCCGGCATAGGTGGCAAGCTGCATGGCTTCGGGGCCGGGCAGTAACATGCAAAAGGACAGGGCGTTCAGGAATTGCTGCTCGGTGAGCCATGGGCGTTCTTCGACCAGCTCGCGGTGCATCACTGCGATTTGCGCCGCCGGTCCGCCAAAGGACAAAAGGCCAATGCGGCCATAGATCAAAAGCGCGTCGCGCAAAGATGGCGTGGTCATGATGCACCTCCGGTTGCTGTGGGCCAGTCGTGACCTTCGGTGTGCCCGTCTCTTGCCCATCGATACAGTGCATCATAAAGAGCGAAACCAGCCTGCAGTTGCTGTTGGTCATCTTTGTATTGCCGCGAAAGACCCACCGACAGTGCAAGTAAGCCTGCAGCTTCGGGCGCAAGGTCATGGCGATTGGTATCAGCCGCCCGTATGACGGTGGCCATTCTGGCAAGCGGAGCGGTATGCAGGCAGAACGCCGACAGCACCGCATCAAAAGTACATGCCGAACCATGATGGCTAAAGGCTACCCCTTCGATGTCAAACGCAATTGCATCGAATTTTTCTGCCACGGCTTCTACGGTCGCAGGGCTGACAAAGAGGAACGATGCCTCAGGGTCGACAAAGCGCCGGATTAACCAGGGCACTGCGATCCGATCGATTTTGGGGCGATGGCGCGTCACCCATCGCGATCCATGTTGAGACAACGCGGGACGTTTTTCGACCGGAGTCATTGGATACCCTGCCGCTATCCAGCCATGGTTCCCGCCTTCCAAATATTCTGCATTGATCCCTTCGGAACGTAAGAGGGCCGCGGCGCCTTGACTAAGCTTTAAGCCCTTTTGGCACAGGACAACAATGTGCCGGTCCTTCACGTTTTCGGGCAGATTGAGGATGTCTTTATGAGCCCAGCGGCGGGCAGTCGGAATGACCCGGGGATCTTGATCAAAATCGGAATTGATACAGACATCGATGATCACGGGGGCATTGGGCGTGCCAAGAAGGCGCATCAGTTGAGCGGGGGAAATTTCATTGGGCGCAGGCATGGGCATCCTTTCTGAGAAAGAGGTCAGTGGATGCGATGTTTCGGCCTGAGCCTCACGGGGAAATCGCGGATCCCCTTGCCCCGTATAAACAGGAATAGCCTTCTGGATGTCAAATGATTTAGGCCCAACTATCGCGTCAATCGTTTAGATCATATCGGGTTGGAAAGTGCAGGTTTCTGTTGCCAGGTACCTGCGGACCCCGCCTAGGGCTGCAAAGCGCTAGGACTTAAGATTTCGATGTTTCGAACTGCTTAAGCAGCCAGAGCCATCGGAGCTTTGTTGTCGTTTGCAACTAGCTTTATTGAACCGATAACGGTGGTATCTCACCGAGACAAAGCTAACCCCTTTAGACGTCCGTCGATCCTATTTCGTCCCCGTGATCCTCAAACGAAGGATGTTTGGTGGAGACGCCGGGTACCGCCCCCGGGTCCGATCCGCTTATTACGAGCGCGTTTATGTCCATAGTCGGCGAACCGACACAACATAGATAGGCGCAGGGCGGTGGGGATGCAAGCGGATAGGGGGGGATACCGTCTCGGTTGTCCTTGGTGAAAAAGCGGGACGGTATGGATAGAAAAGAAAGGCGAATCACATTTTGTAATGAAATTCGGATGATGACTGAATTGTGGCGGCGAATTTCTTGGATGGGAACGATCATGTGCAAACGTGATCATTGTTTTCGCATCCACTTCAATGGGGCGGTTTTCCTCTTGTAACTGTGCCACTGTTTTGCCGTATTTCGTAGGAATTAGCTCCAAGTTGATGTATAACTTTGATCAATAAACCGAATTTGTCTGCTGATTTCGGATACCTATCCGTTGTAGCGAGTAATGTAGTATTTGCGGCGCGCCTGTGCAGAGAGCGCCGCGATTGGAGGTAAATGTGGTAGCGAATCCAGCGAACCCGAACAATGTCACCGATACGGACACTGGCCTGATCGATGGCGGTCCGAACGGCGATATTGACGTACAACTTGAATCTACCCTAGGGTATCCCTCAACCGATGACGCGTCGGAGTTGAGTGTCAACCTGACGGCCACTGATGTATCGGAAACGATCAACATTGCGATGGTTATTGACACATCCGGTTCAACGGCTGGTGACTCCGGTACCGATTTTGATAACGACGGCACCAATGAAACAATCCTACAAGCGCAGCTTTATGCCGCCGAGAACCTGTTTCAAGCGTGGATTGATGCGGGCTATACAGCCGATGAAGTGAATATCACGATTATTGACTACAGCACCACCGCGACGGATCGTGGCACATATAATCTTTCCGAAGGCACTGATTTTATCGCCGAACTGGTTCAGATGGACATTGAAGGGCCGCAAGGACAAACGAACTATGAAGCCGCGCTTGGGGCCGTGGATACCGCCTGGACTGGTGATGGTGTCGCAGATACAGATTCCAACCTGGTCATTTTCATGTCAGATGGTGTGCCTTACCCCTCAGGACAGGACTTTGATACGCCAGCGCGAGATTTGGAAGACGATTTCAACGCCAACATCATTGCTTTGGCCTTGGGGGCCAATGCCTCGGAGTCTGCTCTGGATACGGTTGCGACGGGCGATGCGGTTCTGATTACGTCTGGTCAGCAATTGCTAGACGTTGTTATTGAACCACTCGTTCCAGTCGATTTTCAGGGTTTCGAAATTTACATCGAAGGCCAGCTTGCCGAGTATATCGAACTTCCAGATGCCCGTATTATCCTCACGCCTGCGGGGTGGGCGCTGGACTGCCTCGATCTGACCCAGTATCCGGAATATAATCTGATGCCCGGTGAAATACTGGACGTGCAGGTCACTGCCATCTTTGGCGAAGATCCGAATACGCAATCAATCACCAATGATCTCTCGATTGCGGTGGTTGTCTGCTTTGTTGAAGGCACGCAAATTTTGACACCAAGTGGTCCGGTCAATGTCGAAGACCTTGCCGAAGGCGACCGCGTTGTTACCCGCGACCATGGCGCGCAGAAAATCAAGTGGATCGGCAGTTCGCCGGTTGAGCCTAATATTATGGCGCTTAAACCGACGTTGAAGCCCATCCGCTTTGCCGCAGGCAGCCTTGGTAAGAACCTGCCCGAACGCGATCTGCGTGTATCGCGGCAGCACCGTTTCCTGGTCCGTGACTGGCGGGCGGAAATGATGTTTGGCGATCCCGAAGGGGTTCTGACGCCGGCCTTCACCCTGTGCAACGACAGCACGATCCGGGTCGAAGAGGGCGATAAGCGCGTGGTTTATTTTCACGTAGCCTTTGATAACCACGAGGTGATTTACGCCGAAGGCGTGGAAACCGAAAGCTTCTATCCGAACCGTCAGACCATCGAAGGTTTGGCCCCGGAAATGCGCGAAGAACTGTTGACCCTGTTCCCGCAGCTTCTGGATCAGGATGAACCGGATAGCCCGTACGACACTGTGCGCGATCAGTTGAAAGCGCGCGTCGGACATCTGATGTCTTCCTAAGGCTTCACGCCTAAAACACGATCATTGAACGCCGCTCCGATATGGGGCGGCGTTTTCATGTGGCCTAAGCGCTTGACCCAATGCGATTTTTGCGGAACCGTGCCGCTATGACATTGGATATTGATTTCGTTCGGGCGCAGTTCCCCGCATTCGCAGAGCCTTCCTTGCAGGGGCAGGCTTTTTTTGAAAACGCCGGTGGGTCCTATACCTGTAAGCCGGTCATCGACCGTCTGTTTCGCTTTTACCATCAGCGAAAGGTGCAGCCCTATGGTCCCTATGCCGCCTCAGAGCTTGGCGGGCAGGAGATGGACGAAGCCCGGCACCGTTTGGCTGCGATGATGGGAGTGCCGACAGAGGCGCTGTCCTTTGGGCCCTCGACCACGCAAAACACCTATGTTCTGGCGCAGGCCTTTGCGGACCACCTATCCGAGGGCGACGCAATTATTGTGACCAATCAGGATCATGAGGCCAATACCGGCCCGTGGCGGCGTCTGGCCCAGCGCGGCATAAAGATCTTGGAATGGAAAATTGATCCCGAGACCGGCCATCTGGATATCGATACCCTAAAGGGATTGTTGGATGAGCGGGTCAAACTGCTGTGTTTTCCCCATTGTTCGAATGTGGTGGGGGAGATTAATCCGGTTGCCGAAATTACCAGCATGGCGCGGGCGGCAGGTGTTCTAACCTGTGTGGATGGTGTGAGCTATGCGCCCCATGGTTTTCCGGATATCTCGAAACTGGGGGCGGATATCTACCTGTTTTCGGCCTATAAAACCTATGGTCCGCATCAGGGGATCATGGTGATCCGCCCCGATCTTGCCGCCACGCTCCCCAATCAGGGGCATTATTTCAACGCTGAAAGCCCGTATAAACGTTTTATTCCCGCCGGACCGGATCATGCACAGGTCGCGGCCTGTGCGGGCATGGCTGATTATGTCGATGCGCTTTATGCCCATCACATCGGTTTTGATCAGGCCAGCCCGTCAGAACGCTGTGCCAAAGTGCATGAGTTGATGCGGGATGCTGAATCCGAGCGGTTAACGCCTTTGTTGGCCTATTTATCGGCGAAAAACACGCTGCGTCTATTGGGACCGGCCACCGCCGAAAACCGCGCGCCAACAGTAGCCGTTGTTGTAAAGGGGGACGCACAGGCTGTGGCCCGCAATCTGGCACAAAGGGGTATCATGTGCGCCGCCGGAGATTTTTACGCGGTACGCGCTTTAGAGGGACAGAATATTGATCCAAGTCGCGGCGTGCTCCGTATGAGTTTTACACATTACACGTCGCAAGGCGAAATCGAGAAACTCATCGAGGGATTAGACGCAGTCCTTTGATAACCCAAAGGAACATAGGCCGACATGACAGCAGAAAAACCGGTTATCATGTGGCTGCGCAGGGATTTTCGCCTTTCCGATAATCCGGCCCTGACAGCTGCGGTTCAGACAGGTCTGCCGGTACTGTTTGTGGTGCTGCGGGATCAACGGCTGCAAACACTGGGGGCAGCCGCGAAATACCGCTACGGCTTGGCTGTTGCTGCCTTTGCCAAAACCGTCAATGCGCTGGGGCATCGGGTGATTTTGCGCACCGGAGATGCGTTGCCCGCCTTACAGCAGGTGATCAAAGAGACAGGCGCCAACCGGCTGTTCTGGAACCGCCTGTATGACCCCACCAGTCGCGCCATTGATGCCGAGGTAAAGGCCACATTGACCGACGCAGGGCATCGCTGTGACAGCTTTGCCGGTCACGTTCTGTTTGAGCCTTGGACAGTGCAAACCCAACAGGGCGGGTTTTTCAAAGTTTATAGCCCGTTCTGGCGCGCCGTGCGCAATCGTGACATTGGCAATCCCCTGAATGCGCCCAGCAACATCCCCGCGCCGGATCAGTACCCGCCTTCCGAAAGACTGGCCGACTGGCAGCTGGAGCGCCCGATGAATCGTGGTGCAGCGGTTCTGGCCTCCCATGTGTCGGTCGGAGAGGCAGCCGCAAACAACCGGTTGCAGGATTTTCTGGCAGAGGCCGTGGAGACTTATAAAACAGAGCGTGATTTCCCGGCGATTGCGGCGACATCGCGTCTGTCCGAACCCCTAACCTATGGCGAGATCTCACCCCGACAGATTTGGACCGCCGGTTGGGAGGCCTTAGAGCGCGGCGCCGCAGGGGCGGAGCATTTCCTGAAAGAATTGGTCTGGCGCGATTTTGCTACCCATCTGATCTTTCATACGCCGCACATCGAAACCGATAACTGGCGCGAAGGCTGGGACAATTTTGGCTGGGGCAAGGACTCTCCGCATCTGCTGGCATGGCAGCAGGGACGCACTGGCGTGCCGTTTGTCGATGCCGCTATGCGCGAGCTGTACGTCACCGGTACGATGCATAATCGGGCGCGGATGATTGTTGCCTCTTATCTGACGAAACACTTGATGGTCGACTGGCGCGTGGGGCAGGCATGGTTTGCCGATTGTCTGATCGATTGGGATGCCGCCAGCAATGCGATGGGTTGGCAATGGGTCGCGGGCTCGGGACCGGATGCATCGCCGTTTTTCCGCATCTTCAATCCGGTGACACAACAGGCCAAATTCGATGCAGATAACCGCTATGTCTACCGCTGGCTTGCCGAGATTGCCCCGTCCCCGGGGGCGGAGGCTCTATCCTACTTTGAGGCCGTCCCGCAAAGCTGGGGCCTTTCCCCACATCAAAGCTACCGCAAATCCCCTGTTGTCGATCTCGCTGCAGGGCGCGCGACAGCATTGGCCGCATATGAACGCAACAAAGAAAAAAGAGAGAAAAACGTTGTTTGACAGGGCATTATCTGCTGAAATCGGCTCGAACGAGTATGAGAACTCTATGACGATCCGCACGAACCTTGATCAAGAAGAGGCCTTGCCACGCTATTTCCGGCAGGTCTTTGACATTGCCTGTCGCACCGAACGCGGGCGGTTGGATATCATCCTGCCGGACGGTCGGATGTTTCGCGCCCAAGGCGCCGAGGCTGGGCCGATTGCGGTGGTGAACGTACATAACAACGATGTCTTTACCGCAATGATCCGCGAGGGCGATCTGGGCTTCTCCGAAGCCTATCTGAACGGCGACTGGAGCTCACCGGACCTGCAGGCCTTCATGGATTTTGCCTATCTGGCGGGGGATGACCTATTCGCGTCTTTTCCGGGAATAGGTTTGCTGCGCGCCTATGAGCGTATGCGGTTCTGGCTGCAATCCAATTCCAAAACCCAAGCGCGCAAGAATATCTCTTATCACTATGATTTGGGGAATGAATTCTACGGTCTTTGGCTGGATGATACGATGACCTATTCTTCGGCGCTCTATGAAACGGGGCAGGAAGATCTGGCCAAGGCGCAGCTTCGTAAATATGAACAAATGGTCGATGCCATGGGGGTGAAACCCGGAGATCATGTGCTTGAAATCGGCTGTGGCTGGGGCGGGTTTGCCGAATATGCAGCGGGCACACGGGGGCTGAAGGTCACAGCTCTGACGATCTCGCAAGAGCAGCACGATTATGCGGTTGCACGAATGGCGCGGCTGGGATTGCAGGATCAGGTCAACATCAAGTTGCAGGATTACCGCGATGAAACCGGCCAATATGACGGTATAGCCTCGATTGAAATGTTCGAAGCGGTGGGCGAAAAATACTGGCCGGTGTATTTCAACAAGGTGCGCGACTGTCTGAAGCCCGGTGCGCAAGCGACCTTGCAAATCATAACCGTGCGGGATGAACGCTTTAACGGATACCGGAAAAGCGTTGATTTCATTCAAAAATACATCTTTCCAGGTGGCATGTTGCCAAGCCCGTCCGTGTTACGTCAGGAAGTGGCAAAGGCGGATATGCGGGTTGCGGGTTCTATCGAATTTGGCGAAAGCTACAGCATCACCCTGCGCCGCTGGCATGATGTTTTTAACGCCCGATGGGATCAAATCCGTGCGCTCGGATTTGACACACGTTTTCAAAGAATGTGGAACTACTACCTCACCTCTTGCGCGGCGACATTTCATAGCGGAAACTGTGATGTGACACAGATCACAATACAAAAGCCGAGCTAACCCATGCCTACAGCCTCCAAACTCGTCGCAGCACTTCTGTTCGCTGCATTGGCCTATTACACCTCGGATCTGGTGAAACCGCTATTGCCCGAGGGCACGCCGGCGAAATGGCTGAGTGAGGGCAATGCGCTGATCGGGTTGTTCTGTGGTTGGAAAATCATGGGGCCGCGCGGGCGCGAAGGGCTTGTGACGGGGCTTGGTATTGGCCTGACCACGACAGTGGCGATGACATTGAGCGCAATTTTTATTCATGCGTCCATCGAAATGGTCAAACTTTCCCTTCGCAAAACCTATGATGGTCCGGTAGAGGCTGTAGCAGCCGTTTTTGAAATTTGTTTCGAACATATTCAATTAATCTCTGATCCGACGATCCTTGGAACGCTTATTGTGGGTGGACTTTTCTGTGGCTGGCTTACGCATTGGACAGGACAACGCTGGTCCTGACACCGGAACCGATCTGTTTTTCTACGGCTCTTTATGCCATTTTCCGCTGTTGGAAATCGTCCTTGGGCGGCAACTTTCGGGCAATGACATCAGCGAAACCAGTTTGCCCGATCACGCTGTCTATTGGGTGAAAGGGCAGGGGTTTCCGATCATTGTCGCCTCGCCGGGGCAAATGGCCCTTGGGGTTCGGGTGGCCAACCTAAGCGAACAGGATTTGGCGCGGCTAGATTTTTACGAAGGCGGTTTTGCCTATGAAACGCGGGTTATGACGCTCTCGGATGGGGGGAAGGCCAAGGTCTTTTTTTCAGACAATCCCGACCACATGCCCGGAGAGCCATGGGTTCTGGCCGATTGGGTTGATTATTACGGCGGTATCGCTGAGCGGGCCGCCAAAGAAATTATGTCCTATGAGGGGCGTTTTAGTGCGGCAGAGGTTGCCCAGCGGTTCAACGTCATCCAGATGCGCGCCTGGACTCAGATCCTTGCGGCAGAGACCCCGAAACAGGGCAAAGGCTCTGGCATGGGGCGGGATGACTTTGACGTCATTAAGGCCGATCGCCCCTATAGCACCTTTTTTGCGATGGATGATCTGTCGCTGAAGTTTCGCCGCTTTTCCGGCGAGATGAGCGACGAAATCCAGCGCTATGTGTTTGTCGGGACCGATGCGGTTATCGTGTTGCCCTATGATCCTGTGCGGGATCGGGTTTTGCTGGTGGAACAGGTCCGCATTGGGACATTTGTGCGCGGGGCCCCCGAAAACTGGACGCTGGAGCCCGTGGCGGGGTTGATTGACCCGGCAGAATCCCCCGAACAGGCGGCGCGACGTGAATCCCTTGAAGAAACCGGGCTGGCGCTGAAAGAGCTGCACGCGGCGGCGGGTTATTACCCTTCTCCCGGTGCGACGAGCGAATACTATCACAATTTTGTGGGCATTGCAGATATCGCCGATGAAAGCACCGGGCTTGCTGGGCTTGAGGAAGAAAATGAAGACATCCGCACCCATATCCTTGATTTTCACGATCTCATGGATTTTGTAGATCAAAACGCTGCACAGGTTGGCCCACTTTATGTTCTGGCACTCTGGTTGGCGCGGCATCGCGACAGATTACGTGCCAGTGCTTGAGTTCCGCTTCTGGCGGGCCTAAACAGAGGGCAACATAATATAAAGGCACTGATGACCATGCGCGTCTGCAAAGATCTGCCGGACTTGATCGGCAATACCCCTCTGATCCGTCTCAAAGGCCCGAGTGAGGCCACAGGCTGCGAGATTCTTGGCAAAGCCGAGTTCATGAACCCCGGACAATCGGTCAAAGACCGTCCGGCACTCAAGATCATTCAGGATGCGGTGGCCAAAGGGCTGTTGAAACCCGGCGGCACTATTGTCGAAGGCACAGCAGGCAATACCGGTATTGGGCTGGCGCTGGTTGGGTCGGCACTCGGGTTTAAGACCGTGATCGTCATTCCGGAAACCCAATCCGAAGAGAAAAAAGACATGCTGCGTCTGGCCGGTGCCGAACTGGTGCAGGTGCCTGCGGTGCCCTATCGCAATCCGAATAACTATGTGCGCTATTCCGAGCGTCTGGCCAGTGAACTGGCAAAATCTGAGCCCAATGGTGCGATCTGGGCCAACCAGTTTGATAATACCGCCAACCGTGCGGCCCATTACGAAACCACCGCGCCCGAGATTTGGGAGCAAACCGGTGGCAAAGTGGATGGCTTTATCTGTGCTGTCGGGTCTGGCGGTACGCTGGCTGGTGTGGCGCAGGGGCTGCGCGAACACTCTAAAGATGTAAAAATCGGGTTGGCTGATCCAGACGGGGCTGCGCTTTATAATTTCTATACCGAGGGGGAGCTGAAATCCGAAGGCTCCTCAATCACCGAAGGCATCGGGCAGGGGCGGATCACCGCCAACCTCGAAGGGTTGACCGTTGATCATGCCTATAACATCCCCGACGCCGAAGCCTTGCCGGTGGTCTTTGATCTTTTGCAGCACGAGGGTCTCTGTCTGGGCGGCTCTTCCGGTATCAATGTGGCCGGTGCAATGCGCCTTGCACGCGATTTGGGGCCGGGTCATACGATTGTGACGATCCTCTGTGACTACGGCACGCGTTACCAGTCCAAGCTTTTCAATCCGGATTTCTTGCGCAGCAAGGACTTGCCGGTTCCGGCGTGGCTTGACACTGGACCGAAATCCATCCCGGGCGTGTTTGTCGATTAATGCGACATCTGGCCTTTGTCCTGTTTTGCGCGCTGGCAACGGTTTTTACCGTCCAGAGCGTATTTCTTGAACAGGCGCAGGCCCAAAGCCTTGTTGATGGGCTGCCTGATTATGAAGCATGGGACGCGGTAGCCACGCGGGCCCATGAAGCCCTTGACAATGAAAACGTCTCTGAGGCCGCATTTGAAGATCTGCGGGCGGAACTGGTTGAATGGCGGGTCCTGTTTCAGGACGCGCTGTCGACCAATCGCTCGCGCATCAGAACAATCAGCAGTCAGATCGACGCTTTGGGCACCGTGCCGGACGGCGTGACAGAGGCCAGCGATCTGGCTGACAGACGTCAACGTCTGGAAGATAAACGTGCCGAGCTGCGCACCCCGGCAATTGATGCAGAAGAGCAATATCTGCTGGCTGATAGTTTGATCGGCCAAATTGATCAGACTTTTCGGGCCCGTCAAACCAATCGGTTCCTGACGCGGGGCCCAAGCCCGTTGCAACCATCGGTCTGGACCGCAGCCGGGGATGCCTTGGTGAAGCTGTTTCTGCCGATGCGCGCGGAGTTGGTCTCGGCATGGAACAATGATGTTCAACGCAAAGAGATGCGCAACAATTTGGTGCCGGTGCTGATCTATTCGGGCCTTGGCTTTGTGCTTCTGTTGCGCGGACGTCGGTTTATGTATCGCCTGACCCAGCGCGTACAGGGGGATGATCCATCGCCCGCCCGCTGGATCGCGGCTTTTGTCGTTTCGCTCGGGCAGGTGCTTTTGCCCTTTATCGGCATCGCGCTTTTGGTGCTGGGGGCTTATGCTACGCAATTGGTCGGCCTGCATCTGGATGCGGCGCTGTCGTCGCTGGCGGGCCTTGGGCTTTCTTTCTTTATTGCCAGCTGGCTCGGGTCAAAAATATTCCCCAAAGGCAAGCAATCAGACCAGTTTCTGAACCTGACACCATCGCAATGCACCGAAGGGCGTCTGTATGCGGCGGCACTGGGGCTGATGTATGGTGTCTATTCGCTGCTGGGGAGCCTTCTACAATATAACGCGCTATCAGATGCGGCCAAATCCGGCCTGTATTTTCCGGCCGGTGTTCTGACGGCTGTCCTCCTGTTCCGGCTGAGCCAGCTTCTGGTGATCCATGCCCGCGCCGCGGAGGCGGATCAGGAAAGCTCCCCCTCGATCTATAATAATCTGGGTATGGTTCTGGCGCGGGTGGCAATGGCGGCGGCCTTTATCGGGCCTGCCTTAGCCTTACTGGGCTATTTCCATGCGGCGATAGACATCACCTTTCCAACTGTGGCGTCGCTGGGGTTGATTGCCTTTCTGGCCTTGGTGCTGCGCTTGGTTCAGGAGACCTTTGTGCTGGCCACCGGCGATAAGGAAAAAGTCGGTCAGGCCCTGACGCCGATATTGCTGAACATTGTGATCGTGCTGCTAAGCCTGCCGCTGTTCGCGTTGATCTGGGGCGCACGGGGCAGCGATATTTCGGAAATCTGGGCGCGGTTCAAAGAGGGGTTTAAGATCGGGGACGTGACGCTCTCTCCGACGAGCTTTCTGTTTGGCATAATTGTTTTTATCATCGCTTATACAATCACCAAAGCCGTGCAAGCCACTCTGCGCAGCACCGTGCTGCCGCGCACCAAGCTGGATGTCGGTGGGCAGAATGCCGCCGTGGTCGGGGTGGGCTATGTTGGCTTGGCGATCTCTGCCCTTGTGGCGGTCACCGCGGCGGGAATTGACCTCTCGGCCTTTGCGATTGTTGCCGGGGCTTTGTCTGTGGGGATCGGTTTTGGTCTGCAAACCATCGTGTCCAATTTCGTCTCTGGCCTGATCCTGCTGGTCGAGCGCCCGATTTCCGAAGGCGACTGGATCGAGGTCAACGGGCAGATGGGCTATGTGCGCGACATCGCCGTGCGCGCCACGCGTATTGAAACCTTTGACCGCACCGATGTGATTATTCCCAATGGCGATCTTGTGTCGGGAGTCGTAACCAACTGGACCCGGGGCAACTCCATTGGCCGGTTGATCCTGCCGGTTGGCGTTGCCTATGGCACCGATACGGCCCTGGTCGAAAAAATCCTGCGCGAGGTTGCCAATGATCACCCGATGGTCGTGGCCGTCCCGCCGCCCAATGTCTTGTTTCGTAATTTCGGCGGCGATGCGCTGGAATTTGAAATCCGCGCCATTCTGCGGGATGTGAACTGGATTTTGCAGGTGCAGTCGGACATGAACCACCAGATTGCCGAGAAATTCAAAGCGGCGGGGATCGAGATTCCCTTTGCCCAGCGCGATCTTTGGCTGCGCAATCCAGAGGCGCTGGCCGGTGGCAACCAACCGGCGGCGACACCACCGCAGACCGCCGACCCAAAGGAGAACGACGATGACCCAAGCCGTCTTTCGTGAGGACGCCTATGCCAACGGTATCACCGGTACTGTGCTGGCCCATACGCCAGAGGGCGGGATCATTCTGGACCGCACAATATTCTATCCCACCGGTGGGGGACAGCCCGGAGACAGCGGTCAATTGGCGTGGAACGGGCAGGGCCTGAGCATCGCCACAACGATCAAAGGCGATGAGGATCAGGTCATTCTGGTGCCCGCCGGTCCGGAGGCCTTGCCTGGCTTGGGCACCGAAGTCACGCAGCATCTGGATTGGGAACGGCGCTACCGCCACATGAAAATTCACACCGCGTTGCATCTTTTGTCGGTGGTTATTCCGCTACCGGTGACGGGCGGCGCGATCAGCGCGGAAAAGGGCCGTCTGGATTTTGACATGCCAGAGGCACCCGAGGATAAAGAAGCCCTGCAAGCTGCACTAAATACCCTGATTGCCCGCGATCTAGCGGTGAGCGACCGTTGGATCACGGATGAGGATCTCATGGCTAACCCGCAATTGGTTAAAACCATGTCGGTCAAACCGCCGACGGGGTCGGGCAAGGTGCGGCTGGTGCGGATTGGCACCGAAACGGTTCCGGTCGATGTGCAGCCCTGTGGTGGCACCCATGTTGCTAATACCCGTGAAATCGGGGCGGTACGCATCGGAAAGATCGAAAAGAAGGGCAAGCAGAACAGGCGCGTGAACCTGTTTCTTGAAGCTTGAATTCCTCGAAGGTGGGACAAGAAAAAACAATGCAAAAAAATGCACTTTCCCCCCTTGCATCCCGCTGCCGCTTAAGGGTAAACCCCGCCTCACGGACAGGTGGCCGAGTGGTCGAAGGCGCACGCCTGGAAAGTGTGTAGGCGGGAGACCGTCTCCAGGGTTCGAATCCCTGTCTGTCCGCCATATTATTCAGTCAGCACGCTGTAATATATTGACTATCTGGATCGGATGATTTTCATCCCACCAATTTTCCCCCCATGCGGTATTTTCGCTGCTCTTCGTATTTTCTTCTGCTGGCTGTGGGAAGGTAATCCCCCCTAAAATTAATGATGTTCAAAAGTAGAATTTTCTCGGCAAGATATCTGAGGAGATTTTCGATGAAGACAGCAGGATATAGCGACGCACAGATCATGGGCATCTTGAAGTCGTTTGAGTTTCTTCAGTTGCTCGGTTCCCATCCCACCATATTGCTTACGCCAGCGCTAAAATGCCTGCGCCGTTATCTGTACCTGCCTGATCGCATCGACGCGCGGCATTCCCTGCCCACACAGCACCTCAACCTGCCGTAACTTTATACCAATCTCTTCCGGCTTGTGACGTTTGTTTCCCATGTTTGATCCTCCGTTTCCTAACTATAGGGGCGGGCCACTTCAGTGGGGGAGGATCAATGGTTTATCGCCTTAAGGGCGGGTCGGATTACGATGTGGTTGTGCAGGAACGCGATGCTTTGACCGTCGACGCCGCCGCTGCTCAACCTTTGAAAGGGAAACCGCGGTTCTGTCGGGGCATCTCCGGGACATTGATTTAAGCAAGAGCCAGCAATATCAGGACCACTTGCGCATCGAAACCGGCTTCTTTGGGCAATCCTGACCTTGGTTGTGGGCACACCGCCCGCCGTCGCCGTGACGGCCATGCGGCTCCATGGGGCGGCAAAGACATCGATCACCGATCTTTGCGGTGCGGCAGGCTTGTTTAAAACCCGCCTGCATCATGCGTTTGCTGAAATCCGTGGGGTCTCTCCGAGGCAGATGTTGCTGGGGTGCCGACTGACTGAAACACGGCAAAAGCTGTTGATGACCGCGCGGGCGGGGGGCGATTTCGCAATCGATCTATCCGAGTCACGCCCCGTTGTGGGCCACATCAGCACCGTTACAGGCATCATTGCGCCAAAGCGGCGGCCCGTTCTGAACGGGTGACATAGCGCATGATCGCCAGTTGATCAGCGCGATCGGTGATGGCGGGATTGCGGATCACCCGCGCCAGAACCTCCCCTTGTGACAGGTCATTGCGGGCCTCAAACGGACGCAAAATCACCGGTGCGATTTGCGGGTTGCGCTCGATAAGACCGATCAAGGCGTTGGTGATGGCGCGCCGCACGTCGGGTGCGGCACCTGCATTCTGAATGGCCATTGCCTCTAGGGCCTGTTCCAACTTTGCCAAAGGCTGCGCGGGGTCCGAAAGCAGCCTATCTTCCAATCGGGCGACGCCATCGATCCCGTCAAGCTCGATCAATGCGGTGGCGAAGGCCCCCAGATTATTAGCGGATTGCCAGGATTGGGTGCGGTCAAAAAAATCATAGACCTCGGCGCGGGCTTGGGCGGTGTCACTCAACCCCAGAAGCAAAACACGAATGGATTGAAACGCGACGCCTTCGCGGGTCCAGAGCTGGGACAGGAGCCTGTCAGCGGGGATATTCGTGTCGGCCTGACGAAGCAACGCATAGGGGGCTTTATCGACCTCGCGCAGGGCCAGTTTCTGCACCAAAGGATCAGGGTGGGTTAACAGCGGGGCAAACAAGGCCAACCGCTCGGCACTATATCCTGCCTCCCAAGTGTTGCTTTTGGTCAAAACCTGCTCCAACAGCTTGTGATAGGCGGGTGTGACATGGCTGACACTTTGCCACGCATCCCCGTTTTCGCGTGCAAAAAGCCTGTAATCATCCGGATTGTTAGCCATTTTCAGGCGCGTCACCCGATCAACCAGAAACGGCAAGGGCGCATCCGGCCCGGTGCCGCGCAAAACAATGGCGGTTTTATAGGCGAATTTATTGTCCGGTGCAGTGCGCGCCAGAACCACGTCAGAGCCGTCAACCAGATAATCCACCGCGGTTTTTTCGGGCAGATAGTAGTGAAAAGCGCAGGCAACAGCTTGGCCCGCCCCCAAGAGCGCCGAAAAGGCAAAGACAGGCCCAATCACCGGGGCGATGTTGCGAAAGACCAACCTGATCAAAGGGGTTCGAGTCATCATGGGAAAACCTAGCACTTGATCGGGTCAATCACCAAATATGATCTGGCGGACAAGGTGCAATGGCGCGGGATTGACGTGCAAAAACCCACCATACCCGTGTTCAAAAGCCATTGGACAGCGCACATATGCGCGATTTCAAGACATCAGGGGATAAGTGGCGGAGAGACAGGGATTCGAACCCTGGGTACCCGTGAAGGTACAACGGTTTTCGAGACCGCCCCGTTCGACCACTCCGGCACCTCTCCGCGAAGTGGTGGATGCGATGTAGTCGGATGTGTGCGTCGCTGCAAGCGCTTTTTTGGGTGCGTTCCACCTAAATTCATCCCGCCATCACGGCAATATCATCACTTGCTTGCTTGGAAATCGCGCGGTGGCGCGATAGGCTTTTTTCAAACGATGATCCCAGAGGTCCCATGATACTGAAATACGCATCAATCCCGACAGTTACCGCAGCACTTTTATCGGCCTTTCCCGCCACAGCGCAAACCACTGCGCAGCTTATGGATACGCTCAAAATGCGTGAGGTCCTTCAGGTGATGCGCGATGAGGGCATGCGCTATTCCACCAATCTGGAAGCCGATCTGTTTCCCACCCAAGGCGGGCAGGGCTGGCAGCAGGATGTGCAGCGGATTTATGACATTGACCGTCTTGTGGCCAGCTTTGGCGCCGCCTTTGAGGCGGAAATGCCCGAAGCGCATATCCCTGCGGCAAATGCCTTTTTTGAAAGTGAAACCGGCCAGAAAATCATCGGGCTAGAGATTTCGGCCCGTGTCGCTCAAATGGATGAGGCCATCGAGGAGGCCAGCATAGAAACGCTGGAGGCGATGATTGCCGCCGAAGATGAACGGCTTGATCTGTTGCGCGCGTTTTCGGACGCCAATCAACTGGTGGAGTCTAATGTTGTCGGCTCGATGAACGCCAATTATGCGTTCTACATCGGCCTTGTGGATGGCGGGGCGTTTTCCTTTGATCTGACGGAAGATGAAATTCTGGCGGATGTCTGGAACCAAGAAGCCGAAATCCGCGCCAATACAGAGGAATGGTTGTTCGCCTATCTGGCGCTGGCCTATCAACCGCTCGAGGATGCCGAGGTGCAGTCCTATATCGATTTTTCCTACACCGAAGCCGGTAAAGCGCTGAATCAGGCGCTGTTTGAGGGGTTTGACACCATGCTTGTTGATGTCTCGCGCGCCCTTGGTCTGGCCTCGGCACGTTATATGGCCGGTCAGGACATCTAAATAGCGGTTTTCTGTTTGCCGCATTGCGGTTATGTCTGGGCGCGGTTCATTTACAAAGGGGCTGCCTGCCTTGAAAACTGTTATCCTCATTCCTGCGCGCTATGCATCGACCCGTTATCCCGGTAAGCCGTTGGCCCATCTTGTCGGGGCGAGCGGCGTGTCGAAATCTCTGATCCAGCGCAGCTGGGAATGTGCCTGCGGCGTCGCCGGTGCCGATGCGGTTTTTGTGGTCACTGATGATGCGCGGATCAAAGCCGAAGCCGAAGGGTTTGGCGCGCAGGTTCTGATGACCTCTTCGGCCTGTCGCAATGGCACCGAACGCTGCGCGGAAGCGGTGGCGCAACTGCCTGATACGGCGGATATTATCGTGAATCTGCAAGGCGATGCGCCGCTGACACCGGCGTGGTTCGTCGAAGCATTGATTGCGGCGATGCGGGCCGATCGCAACATCGCCTGCGCGACACCGGTTTTACGCAGTTCCGGCGCGCATTTGCGGCGTCTGAAAGAAGACCGAAAACAGGATCGCGTCGGTGGCACCACAGCCGTTTTTGCCCGCGGCGGCAATGCGTTGTATTTTTCTAAAGAAGTGCTGCCTTTTGTCACCAAAGATTTTGCTGATGAGGCCGAAACCCCAGTGTTTCATCATGTCGGTGTCTATGGCTACACCCCCGCAGCCCTGCGCCAATATGCGGCGATGGATCCGGGGCAGGCTGAAGAGCTGGAAGGGCTGGAGCAATTGCGCTTTCTGGAAAACAACATCGCGGTGCGCTGTGTCGAGGTCGACGCCAAGGGGCGCGATTTCTGGGAGCTGAACAACCCGAGCGATATTGACACAATTCAAGATATTATGCGCCGGGAGGGGCTGGAATGAGCACGCAACAAAACACTGTAACCGTTGGAAATGTAAGCTTTTCCAATGATATGCCCTTTGCCCTGATCTCTGGTCCGTGCCAGTTAGAAACGCTGGATCATGCCCGTATGCTGGCGCAAAACCTGCTGCAAAGCTGTAGCGCATTGGATCTGCCCTTTGTGTTCAAAGCCAGCTTTGACAAAGCCAACCGCACCAGCCTGTCGGGCAAGCGCGGGGTCGGCATCGAAGAGGGTCTGGATATTCTGGCGGCGATCCGGGATGAATTCGGCTGTCCGGTCTTGACCGATGTGCATGGGGCCGAGCAATGCGCCCGCGCCGCGCAGTATGTCGATATTTTGCAAATTCCTGCCTTTCTGTGCCGCCAGACTGATCTGTTGCTGGCTGCCGGTGAAACCGGTGCGGCGATCAATGTCAAAAAGGGACAGTTTTTAGCCCCATGGGATGTGCAGAACATTGTCGATAAGGTGAAATCCACCGGCAATGACAAGATCATCCTGACAGAGCGCGGCGCGAGTTTTGGCTATAATATGTTGGTCAGCGATATGCGTAGCCTGCCGATCATGGCGCAAACCGGCTGTCCGGTGGTGTTTGATGCCACCCATTCGGTGCAACTGCCTGGCGGTCTGGGGGGGGCGACGGGTGGTCAGTCGGAATTTGTTCCGCCGCTGGCGCGTGCGGCTGTGGCGGTCGGAGTGGGGGGCGTCTTCATCGAAACCCACGAAGAGCCCGCCCGCAGCCCCAGTGATGGCCCCAATATGGTGGCTTTGGCGGATATGCCGGCGTTGTTAAAGCGTCTGAAAGAGATCGATGCGCTGATGAAGGGCTAGTCGGGCGGATCGTTTTTTTCGCCCCGCGCCCCTTACCAAAGCCTGAATAAGAAAGATGCGATAGGTTCCATGAACTCAGACAGTCTTGCCGTAAAAACAGCTATTACCACGGAACGCGACGGCATAGAGTGCCTGATCGAAGCGATGGAGACCGATGGTCTGTGTCATGCTGTGCAGCAAGCCATTGATCTGATCTTTGCGATGAAGGGGCGCTTGATCGTCACCGGGCTGGGCAAAAGCGGGCATATCGGTTCCAAATTGGCCGCGACATTTGCCTCTACCGGCACACCGGCGTTTTTTGTCCACCCGTCCGAGGCCAGCCATGGGGATCTGGGCATGATCCAGAGCGATGATGTCATCCTGATGCTGACGTGGAGCGGTGAAACCAAAGAGCTCTCCGATATTGCCGCCTATTCGCGGCGCTTTGGTGTGTCGCAAATCATCATTACCGGCAATGGCGACAGTTCTCTGGCCAAGGCCAGCGATGTGGTTTTGGGGCTGCCCAAAGCCCGAGAGGCCTGTCCGCATAACCTTGCGCCAACAACGTCCACCTTGATGCAACTGGCCATGGGTGATGCGATTGCCGTGGCCCTGTTGCAGAAAAAAGGGTTCACAGAGCATAGTTTCTTTGGCTTTCATCCGGGGGGCAAGCTCGGGGCGTCGCTGACGCGTATTTCAGAGATCATGTATCAGGGTGCGGATTTGCCATTGGTCGGGCCAGAACAGCCGGTGATTGATGTTATCGCGATGCTCTCGGCAAAAGGTTTTGGCATTGTCGGAGTGACGGGTGAGGGCGGTTCGTTGCTTGGGGTGGTGACCGATGGGGACATCCGCCGCTATCTGGAAAGCCAGTCGCAAACTCCGATGGATACCGCCATGCGAGAGGTTTTTGCCAAAGATATCATGACCGAAAACCCCGTCACCATCGAACCGGATCGCCTGTCGGCCCGCGCATTGCATATGATGCAGGACCGCAAAATCTCGGCGGCCTTTGTGGTCAAAGACGGCGCCGCACTAGGGCTGGTGACGGTGCTGCAACTGCTGCGGATCGGGGCGGCCTAGTTTGGGGGCGCTGCTTTCAGCCTATCTGGCGTTCTCCCACCTGTCGGAACCGATTTGGCGCAAGGCGCTAAGAAAGCGGGTGGCGCGGGGCAAAATGGATGCTGCACGGCTAGAGGAACGTTTCGCACGTGATTTGCCAACCGCCCCGGAAGGCGCGGTGCTTTGGTTCCACGCCTTAAGCGTTGGCGAAAGCCTTGCGTTGTTGCCGTTGATCAAACGGGCAGGGGACCTGCACCCCGATTTAAGCTTTGTGCTGACGACGACGACGCTTACCTCGGCGCAGGCTTTGGCCAAGGTCGGGTTGCCGCCGCACTGTCTGCATCAGTATTTGCCCGTTGATACCCATGGGGCGGTGAACCGCTTTCTGGATCATTGGAAACCTGTGGCCGGTATCTTTAGCGAAATGGATTTCTGGCCCGCGATTATGGTCGCTGCGGATAAGCGGGGCATTCCACTCGGTTTGATCAACAGCCGGTTTTATGAAAACAGCGTGCAGTCGCGCGGTAAGCTCAAAGGGCTGTATCGCGATATTCTGCGGCTGTTTCGCATCTGTCTGGTGCAAGATGCAGGCTCTGCCCGATCATTTGCTGCCTTCGGCGTTGATCCGGCGCGCATTCGGGTGACTGGGGCCTTAAAAGGGGCCGCGCAAGCGCTGCCCTGTGATGAAGCAGAGCTGAAACACTTGACTGCGGAACTTTCAGGCCGCCCCGTCTGGCTCGCCGCTGCCACCCACGCTGCAGAACACCCCGCGATGCTGCAGGCCCATCAGAAAATCCTGACCATGCATCCTGACGCGGTGTTGATCATCGCGCCGCGCAACATCACCGATGGCCCCGATATTGCACGGCAGGCGCAAGATATTGCTATCCCTGCGGCCCTGCGCAGTGCCGGAGAAGAGATCAACGCCACTACGGCAGTTTATGTTGCCGATACGATGGGCGAAATGGGATTGTGGTACCGGCTCGCGAAAGTCTCCTTTGTCGGTCATTCGCTTGCCCTGCCGGATGTGGGCCTCAAGGGGAAAAACCCCTTTGAGGCCGCCGCCCTTGGATCAGCGATCCTGCATGGCCCACAGATTGAGGATTTTGCCGAAACCTATGTCAGTCTTGATGCGGCGGGGGGGGCTATTTTTCTCAAACACACCGAGGGGCTGGCGGATCTGGTGCAACAGGCTTGGAATGCGGCTGACAACAACCGCTTGAGCACCGCTGCCTCGGGCGTTATCAAGGCCCAGCAACAGGTGCTGGACGTCACATGGCAGGCCATTGCTGAAATCTTGCCAAAACCGTGCGATAAGGCTTGACTTACCCCCTTTTCCCTCCGATAAGCGCGACTTCCTAAGGGCAGGTGTCTTTAGGCTATGATGAATCACGCCCAGAGGGCGCGCTGTTCGAGGCACATAAACGCCGATTAAATTCGGGGCCAGAGAACGCGGGAACAAAGGAAATGCACATGTTTGCGGTTCTTAAGACCGGTGGCAAGCAGTACAAAGTTCAGAGCGGCGACGTTCTGCGCGTTGAAAAACTGGCTGCAGATGCTGGCGAAACAGTACAATTCAATGAAATTCTGATGGTTGGCGCCACGATTGGTACCCCAACTGTTGATGGCGCTGCGGTTCAGGCCGAAGTGATCGACCAGATCAAAGGCGAAAAGGTAATCCATTTCGTTAAGCGTCGTCGTAAGCACGGCTCCCAGCGCACCAAAGGCCACCGTCAGCAACTGACACTGGTCCGCGTCACCGACATTCTGGAAGCTGGCGCTGACAAATCCGGTGTTAAAGCCGCGATCGGTTCCGGTTCCGTTTCTGGCGCAGCCGTTGCTGCCGCTGCTCCGGCTCCGAAAAAAGCTGCCGCAAAAAAACCAGCAGCGACAAAAGCTAAAGCAGCACCTGCTGTTGAAGCAGGCGCAGACAATCTGAAAAAGCTGTCTGGCGTAGGTCCGTTGATTCAGCAAAAGCTGCAAGATGCTGGCGTTACAACTTTCGCGCAGATCGCTGCGTGGACAGAGGCTGATGTCGCTGAATTTGATGAGAAACTGTCGTTCAAAGGTCGGATCGAGCGTGAAGGCTGGATCGAACAGGCCAAAGAACTGGCTAAAGGCTAAGGAGAGAACACATGGCACATAAAAAAGCAGGTGGTTCATCCCGTAACGGCCGCGACTCCGCAGGTCGCCGTCTTGGTGTGAAAAAATTTGGCGGCGAAGCTGTCATCCCAGGTAACATCATCATGCGTCAGCGCGGTACAAAAATGTACCCCGGTGCCGGTGTCGGTATGGGCAAAGATCACACCATCTTCGCAAAAGTCGAAGGTAACGTGACGTTCCACAAAGGCCTCAAGGGCCGCACCTTTATTTCGGTTCTCCCAGTGGCGGAGGCCGCTGAGTAAGCCGAAGCCTCAAGGTTTGAAAAATTAGGGGATCGGCGATATCGCCGGTCCCTTTTTCGTTTTGAAAGTCGTTTCACCATGTCCGTGGCTGTCGGATCCTTTTTATTGTTTGCCGCCTCTCAGGTGGGCACGCCAGGGCCCGCCAATATGGCCCTGCTGACCACCGGTGCGCGCTATGGCTTACGGGCGGCATTGCCGTTTGTGGCGGGTGTGGTTCTGGGCAAACAATTGATCATCTGGCCTGTCGGTTTTGGTTTAATGCAGCTTTCAGACACAGCCCCTTGGCTGTTTGAGACTCTTAAATGGGTCTCTGCGGCCTATATATGCTGGCTGGCATGGCGGGTCGCAAACCTGCGTCTTACCCCCGGAGAGGACACCGCATCGGTGCCGGGGTTTTGGGCGGGGTTGATGGTGCATCCGTTGAACCCGAAAGCCTGGGCGATGATCACCACCGGTTTCACGGCTTTCGTGACACCAGATACACCGGCCTTGCAAGCGACGGCGACAATCGCCATTTGTTTGGCAGCATGCCAGATGGTTTTACATCCGATCTGGACTTGGGGCGGTGAAAAAATTGCAGGGCAGCTCGCAGGCACGCCGGCAGAGAAGTATTTGATGGGAACCTTGGCAGCCCTTACGGTTGCGAGTGTTTTCTTCGTGCTATTCGGAGGAGGAAGAGCATGAAACTAGAGCAGATTATAAATCAACCCGTGATCGAAACGGCACGCTCCACTTTGCGCCCTGTGCGGCGGTCGGATTCTGGGCTTTTGCAAATGTATGCGGGCGATCAACGTGTTGCGCAGGCGACAAGCTCGATCCCGCATCCGTTACCGCCTGGGGCTGTAGATAACTTTATTACCCGCGCCGCCGCCGAGGACCGCGTCGAGGACGTTTGGGTCATCGATGGTTCAGCCCACGGCGAAAGCGAAGTCAAAGGCGTGATCAGCCTGAAACGGCTGGATCGCGAGCAATCCGAAATCGCCTATTGGGTCGCGCCGATCTATTGGAATACCGGTATTGCCACCGATGCGGTTCCGGCTTTGCTGGCGGAAAACCCGTTGAAAAATAAAACTGTGTTTGCGGCTGTCTTTCAGGACAATCCGGCCAGCGCACGGGTTCTGACCAATACCGGTTTTGAATATATCGGCGATGCGGAATCCCATTCTGTTGCCCGCGACGCCAATGTTGCCACCTGGACCTATATCAAACGGCTCGGTTAACGGGATGTCTTTTACCCTCAGTGCGCAGATCACCACGGCGCGACTGCAGCTGACCCCCTTGCGTCTTGAAATGGCCGCGCCGCTCGCGGCGGGGGCAGGGCTTTATGCGGTGAGCCAATGGCTCACCAAAGTACCGCATCCCTATACCGAAGCAGATGCGCGCTGGTTTATTGGCGCAAATGTGAAAAATGCCGGCAAGATCTGGGCCATTCTGGATGAGACGGGTTTTGTCGGGGTGATCGGCACCCTGTGGGAATTCGGCTATTGGTTGTGTCCGGCTGCACAGGGCAAGGGCTATGCCACCGAGGCTGGGCAAGCGATCCTAAACGCGGCTTTTCAGCTGCCAGAGGTGGATCTGATCCAGTCAGGGTATTTTATCGAAAACACCGCCTCGGCCAACGTGCTGCGCAAGCTGGGCTTTCAACCCACAGCGCCCGCCCGCGTGTTTTCAGCCGCGCGCAACACAGAGGCTTTGCTGCAGAAGATGCAGCTGACACGGGCGGATTGGCAGGCCCGTCTCCGATAATATAGCAAAGCCAAGGGGCAGCGCCCCCGCGGCCTAACCCTTTGAACGGGTTACAAGGTTTTGCGCGATGGCGATGTCTTCGGGGAAATGCTTTTCGACCAGCCCGTGAAATTCGGGATCATCCAGCATCGCGTTCAGAATTTTTCGAAACTTGCTTTGGTTTTCAAATTCGGCCCAGCGTTCGGCGTGCACGACGGTGTCGCTTGTTTGGGGCTCTTGACCAAAGGATGAGCCCCCCCCATAGCGCGCAATTTCACCCAGGCTGTTGTCCAGAATCGGCAGCGATAGCTTGCTCAGGCGGTTTTCCCGATAGGCCGGATCAGCCGCCCATCTGTCATAGTGGATCGGGATGATGTCATCCCCCTGCAGGCGGTCAACCTCTAGCAAGGCCGCCTTATAGCGCCAGAGCGCATCGCGAAAAGTATGGCGATAGGGCGCGCTTTTCTTTTTGTGCATGAGCTTCAGATAAGAGGCCAGCCAGTTAAGAAAACGCCGATAAATCAACACGTTTTTCCATTCTACCGTTGGTGCATACCGCCCGTCCGGTGTTGTAGGATCGGCCTGAATTTCACCCAACGTCAGATTTTCATAAGAGACGATATGGTTTTCAGAGGTATTAAACTGCACCACCGCGCGGCGCATTTTCGGGTGGTTTTCAACATTCAGGATGCGCCGTTCGGCGGTGCCTTTAGAATGGGCCACAGATTGGAACATCAGCAGCGGATCGCCAAAACGGCAGTTGTTCAAAAAGATCGTCTGACCGCTATCGGTGTTGCGTTTGATCCAGTTGATGATCCCGTGATTGCCCGAACGCCGCATGCCAAAGACCCGAATGGCATGACCTGTCGGGATAAAATCGCGCTGCGCCTCTTGTAAAACCGGGGGCTGTATCGAGATATTCACTGCATGCTCCGCCTTTGCCGTTGATTTGTTGCCGTGCCGCAGGTTGACGTCGGCTATTGTGGGGAATACTGCATCAATACTCTGTATTTCTGCAAGGACAGCACCGTGAAGTTTCTAGATCTCGCCAAAGTTTATATCCGTTCAGGTGGCGGCGGCGGCGGCTGTGTGTCCTTCCGCAAAGAAAAATACATCGAATACGGTGGCCCCAACGGTGGCGACGGCGGACGGGGCGGCGATGTCTGGGCCGAAGCGGTGGACGGGCTGAATACGTTGATCGATTTCCGGTATCAGCAGCATTTCTTTGCTAAGAACGGCCAGCCCGGTATGGGCGCGCAGCGCACCGGTAAAGACGGCGATGATATTATCCTGCGGGTTCCCGTCGGCACTGAAATTCTGGACGAAGACGAAGAAACCCTGATTGCCGATATCACAGAAGTCGGCCAGCGCGTTTTGCTGGCCAAGGGCGGCAACGGTGGTTTTGGCAACCTGCATTTCAAATCCTCGACCAACCAAGCGCCACGCCGGGCCAATCCCGGTCTTGCCGGGGTTGAACGCACGCTCTGGCTGCGCCTGAAGCTGATCGCCGATGTCGGCCTTTTGGGTTTGCCCAATGCGGGCAAATCTACCTTTCTGGCGGCGACGTCGAACGCACGGCCCAAAGTAGCGGATTACCCCTTTACGACCCTACACCCCAATCTGGGGGTTGTCGGCGTGGATGGGGTCGAATTTGTCGTGGCTGATATTCCGGGCCTGATCGAAGGTGCCTCTGAGGGCAAAGGCCTTGGGGATTTGTTTCTGGGCCATGTTGAACGTTGTGCGGTTTTGTTGCATTTGGTGGATGGTTCTTCGGGTGATCCCATGCAGGATTACAAAACCATCATCGGTGAGATCGAAAACTACGAAGGTCCGCTTTCCGATAAGCCCCGCGTGACGGTGCTGAACAAGATCGACACCTTAGACGAAGAAGAGCGCCAGTTCCTTAAAGAGGAAATGGAAGCCGTGGTCGGCGGCCCGGTGCTGCTGATGTCCGGTGTCTCACGCGAAGGGGTGGTGGATGTGCTACGTGCCCTGCGCAGCCAGATTGACGAGGACCGCCTGCGCCAGAAAGTGGACGGTGAGGAGCCCGAAGAATGGCGTCCCTGACAGAGGCGCGGCGACTTGTTGTTAAAATCGGCTCGGCCTTGCTGGTTGACCGTACTACAGGGGCGTTGCGCGAAGACTGGCTTCTCTCTCTTGCCGCAGATGTCGCCACCTTAAAGAAACGCGGTGTGGATGTGGTGCTGGTGTCCTCGGGGTCGATTGCCTTGGGGCGCGGCGTTCTGGGCCTGCCTGCAGGGGCACTGTCGCTGGAACAATCCCAAGCCGCTGCCGCTGTTGGTCAAATTCGGCTGGCGCGCGCCTATGAGGCCGCCCTGACGCCCCATGCCATCACCACCGCGCAGGTTTTGCTGACCTTGGAAGACAGCGCCAATCGCCGCCGCTATCTGAATTCACGCGCGACACTGGCGCAATTGCTGAAACTGGGCGTTGTGCCAATCGTTAATGAAAACGACACCGTCGCCACCGATGAAATCCGCTTTGGCGACAATGATCGTCTTGCGGCGCAAATTGCTGTGACCGTCGGGGCAGATCAGCTGGTGTTGCTCTCGGATGTGGACGGGTTTTATACCGCCAACCCCTCTGAAGTTGCCACCGCGACCCGCTATGATGTGATCCACGACATTACCCCCGAGATCGAAGCCATGGCCGGTGATGCCGGTTCCGGCCTGTCCAAAGGGGGCATGAAAACCAAACTTCTGGCGGCCAAAACCGCCACAGGGGCAGGCTGTGCGATGGTGATCACAGAAGGAAGCCCGCTCAATCCGCTGACCGGCTTGCAAAACGGCGCGACCTGTACGTGGTTCCTGCCGCAGGACGATCCGCAAACTGCCCGCAAACGCTGGATCGCAGCGATGAAACCGCAAGGCGAAATCCATGTGGATTCCGGTGCGGCCAAAGCCTTGTCTCAAGGCAAATCCCTGCTCCCTGCAGGGGTCACGGAGGTCATAGGAGATTTCGGTCGCGGCGACCCTGTCTCCATCCTTGGTCCGGGGGGCGAAACGCTGGGCCGGGGCCTGAGCCGCTATACCGGCGCAGAGGCAATGGCCATTCGGGGCAGACGCTCCGGTGACATAGAGGGCATCCTTGGCTACACAGGCCGTGCCGCCCTTATCCATCGCGATGACATGGTGCTTTAAGATCCGCATTTCATTTTGATATAAATATCCAAATGCCGACGCGCACCAAAGACACAGGACTAAGAACGATGAATGACATCGAAAATATCGACTCCTTAATGGCCGACATTGGCGCACGGGCCAAATCCGCCGCCGCCGAACTGGGCTTTGCCTCGGCTGACAGCAAAGAAAAAGCTCTGCGGGCCGCCGCTGATGAGGTTTGGGCACGCCGGGCAGAGATCATTGCCGCCAATGTCAAAGACATGGCATTTGGCCGCGACAAGGGGCTAAGCCCGGCGATGATGGACCGTTTGATGCTGGACGAGGACCGTATTCAGGGAATCGTTGACGGTTTGCGCGCCGTGGCAGGGCAGGCTGATCCGGTTGGGGAAACCATCACCGAATGGGATATGGCCTCTGGCTTGCATATCAAGCGGGTGCGCACGCCTTTGGGCGTAATCGGTGTTATCTATGAAAGCCGCCCCAATGTGACGGCGGATGCCGGGGCGCTGTGCCTGAAAGCGGGCAATGCGGTTATCCTGCGCGGTGGGTCGGAAAGCTTTCATTCCGCCAGCCTGATCCATGCCTGCCTGCAAGAGGGCCTGCGCGCCGCCGGTCTGCCTGAAGATGCGGTACAACTGGTGCCCACACGCGACCGCGAAGCCGTGGCGCAGATGTTGAAAATGGTCGACTTTATCGATGTAATCGTGCCGCGCGGTGGTAAGGGGCTTGTCGGATTGGTGCAACGCGAAGCCCGCGTGCCGGTTTTTGCCCATCTGGAAGGCATCTGCCACATCTATGTCGATGCGGCCGCCGATGCTGAAAAAGCCATGGCGGTTGTGCTCAACGCTAAAACCCGGCGCACTGGCATCTGTGGGTCCGCCGAATGCCTGCTGATCCACCGCGATATTGCCGACAGCCTTGGCGCGGCTTTGATCGATATGTTGAAAGAGGCCGGCGTTGAAGTCCGTGCTGCTGATGGCCTGACCGGATCGCTCCCCGCCACGGACGCCGACTTTGGCAAAGAGTTTCTGGACATGATCATTGCGGCAAAAATCGTCGATGACGTGGATGGGGCGATTGCCCATATCCGCCAGTACGGCTCTGATCATACAGATTGCATTCTGACCGAAGACGACGCGGTTGCTGATCGATTCTTTACCCGTCTGGACAGTGCGATCCTGATGCGTAACGCCTCGACCCAATTTGCGGATGGCGGCGAATTCGGCATGGGGGCCGAGATCGGTATCGCCACGGGCAAAATGCATGCCCGTGGTCCGGTGGGGGCCCAGCAATTGACCAGTTTTAAATATCTGGTCGTCGGCGATGGCACCGTGCGTCCCTGATTAAGACGTGACGCGGAATTCGAAACCGTCTTCGGATTCCGCGACATCGGCCCTTTTGCCGGTTTCGATCAGGAAATTGATCAGAAACGGAAACTGGATCGTCCGCGCGTTGATCTCTTGCGGAGCAATGCGCTGCAGGATTGCCTGCCAGAACTGTGGATCAAGGTCCACCCGATTTGTCTCGGCCTTGATTGCAAAACTGTCGGGTAAATGCGTGATGCACAGCCGCCCGCCAAGTGGCATCGCCGCCATCGCACAAAGCAACATCAAACAGATCAACTGCGCGTCTGAACGGCGGGTTTCGGTCTTTATTTTCCAGAATATCTGGTGCCTCTGGCCTTTCGTCAATCGGGCAATCAGGTCCGACAGATAGGTGGCATCTACAGTCGCCGTATCGTCTTTTGCCGATCCGAAGGCGATCCGCAAAAACTGTAATCTGGCCTGTGCCGATTGCACCGACCGCTGAAGCAATTCCAACTCGGCAGAGCCCTCGGCACTGGTCAACCCCAGCAGTTCAATACCATTTCCAATCGCGCTTAAAGGGTTTATCAAGTCATGACAAATTCTTGCGCTGACGAGGGCGGCGATTTCGCCGTGCTGCGGCTCATCCATAGACGGAAATTTCTGAAATGACGGAAGAAAACGGATTAAATGCCATTTTGGAACCGGGCATGCTCGTGCGGCACCCCGACCAGCCCGACTGGGGGTTGGGGCAGGTGCAATCTAGGATTGGAGATCGCATTACGGTCAATTTTGAGGAGGCGGGTAAAGTCGTTTTAGATGGACGCAATATCATTCTGCTCCCTGTGTTTGATGTTTAGAAGTACTTGAAAAACAAAATAACTTTAACGCAACATGCGTAATGAACCACGTCCGCTTTGACAAAACAACCATAGGTGGCACGGCATGGTGTCGCGTTGCATTTTTGCACAGCAGCCCCTAGAACCTCGCGACCGCAACAACTGTCTGAACCTTAATGATACTCTCCGAGCAGCGTTTTGAAACCCGATTGGCGCGTCAGGATACCGAGCTTCTGGCGGCGCAACGACTACGCTATGCGGTGTTTGTCGAAGAGCTGGGCGGGGACGGTCCGCTGGTCGATCATGAAAACCGGCTGGAGCGGGATCGCTTTGATCCCTTGTATGATCATTTACTGCTCATCGACCGACAGAGGGTAACTGACACCGACATGGGGGTCGTTGGGGTTTATCGGTTGCTGCGCAAAGAGATGCTCGGGCCGACGGATGTGTTTTACAGCGAAAGCGAATACGACCTGACGGTTCTGAAGACATCGGGGCGGCGTTTGCTCGAATTGGGGCGCTCTTGTCTGCACAAGGATTATCGCGGTGGATCGGCGATGCTGCACCTCTGGAGCGCTCTGGCCGATTACGTGACGCAGCATGACATCGAAATTCTGTTCGGCGTTGCCAGTTTCCATGGCACAGATATCGAAGCTCTGAAACAGCCACTGTCCTTGCTGCACCGGCGCCATCTGGCGCCAGAACCCTTGCGCGTTCGGGCCGTGCCCGCGCATTATCAGACGATGGACCTGTTGCCCAAGGATCAAATCGACCGCAAGGCCGCCATGCTGGCGACACCCGCCCTGATCAAAGCCTATTTGCGGCTGGGGGGATTTGTCGGCGAAGGCGCTTTTGTTGACCATTCCTTTAATACCACCGATGTTTGTCTGGTGATGGATACAGAGCAAATGAACGCCCGCCAGCGATCGATCTATAGCCGGGAGCCCCGAACATGAGCGCAACATGGCATTCCGAGGACCTTCCGACGGCTGCCCCGTTGACGGCGGCGGATTGGATGCGCGTGCTGTCGCGCGGGGCGCTGTTGGGCGGGCTGACTTTTGGTTGTCTGATCCTGCTGTTGCTTGTCCGACTGATCGAACGGCCGCTTTACGGGGTGCACCGCCCTTGGACCCCGTATATCACCCAGTTTGTATGCCGTTCCGCTTTTGGCATCCTGGGCATTGATCGCGCCACGGTCGGTCAACAGATGCGCCATAAGGGGGCGGTGGTCGCTAATCATTCGTCTTGGCTTGATATTTTTGTACTGAATGCCCGCAACCGCGTGTATTTTGTTTCAAAGGCCGAAGTGCAAAACTGGCCCGGTATTGGCTGGCTGGCGCGGGCGACGGGCACGGTTTTTATCAACCGCGATCCAAAAGAAGCCAAACATCATCAACAGGTTTTTGAAGAGCGGTTGATGGCGGGGCATAAGCTGCTGTTTTTCCCCGAAGGCACCTCGACCGACGGGCTGCAGGTGCTGCCGTTCAAACCGACCTTGTTTCAGGCGTTCTTTTCGGCGGCGCTGAAGGATACGCTCTGGGTGCAGCCGGTTTCGGTGGTCTATCACGCCCCGTTGGGGGCTGATGCGCGATTCTACGGCTGGTGGGGAGATATGGATTTTGGCAGCCATCTACTGCAGACATTGGCCGCCAAAGAACAAGGGGCGGTTGAGGTTGTGTATCATTCACCTGTAAAGGTGAACGCCTTTAAAAACCGCAAAGCCCTGTCGGCCTATTGTGAAAAGGCGGTCAAACAGGGCCTGCAGGACTATTTGACCTAGGCCGGTTATTCCATTTCTGCAATTAGACCTTTTAAGGTCTGCACCGGATCGTCGGTTTTCCAGATTTCATCGCCAATGCCAAAAAAGTCGGTGATTGGTGACAGGGCACGGATCGATTCTGCCGTCAGCGCGCCCTCGGCAACCACAGGCACTTCGATCATCTGGCTCCACCATTGAAATAAATCCAGCGGTGCTGTGGTGCCATCGCCCAAAGGCGTGATGCCCACCGGGCCAAAGGCCACATAATCCGCCCCGGCTTCGCCCGCGACCATGCCATCATGGCTGGAGGCATGGCAGAAAGCCCCGACAATCGAGTCCGGGCCAAGTTCCTTGCGGGTTTTGCGCACCGAACGAGACCCGTCCAGCAAATGCACCCCGTCCAGCCCTAAACGTTCAACCATCATGACGTGGTTTTCGATAACCAATGCAACATCGTGTGTGTGGCAGACCTCGCGGATCGCATCGGCGGCGCGAGCAAGTTTATCTTCGTCTTTGGTGGCCAGTGCCAGACGCACGCAGGCGATATCTTCTGCTGCAAGAACCGCATCCAAACTCATGGGAAAAGAGGATAATTCAAAGTCCGGTGGCGTGATGAGGTAAATCTGCGGGCGCTCGATATCGGCCATGGGACGAACTCCTGTTCTGATGGTTTTCGTTGCTATAACGGGGTTTGAAACGATTGGCTACTTAGGAGGCAAAGATCGCGCGTTCTGCAAGGATAATTCTATCCATTTTGCCAGATTTTCCTCGTCACTAAATCCCGCGTCTTCGATCTCGATCATCCCGCCCATCGGTCGACCGGTAAACGACAAAGGGGCGGCACCGGAAAGGGACAGCGCTTCGGCCTCACGGGGCTTGCCGACCCGAAACATCCCACCGTCTTTATGCACGCCGCAAACCATATGCCCGTGCAGCATAAAACACAGCCCGCCAAACATCTTGCGTTCGGTAATGCCATCCAGATCCCCCAAGGCATCGCGGATGATCTGGGCTTGTCCTGCATCATAGGCCATGACTTGTCTCCTTGCGTTGGCTTGGGGGGCAGCGTATCACGCCGCTGCCCGTTTTCGAAATCAGAGAGTGCCCCATGACCGCGAAACAACAGCCTGCCATGATCCTTGTGCGCCCCCAGATGGGGGAAAACATCGGCGGGGCCGCTCGAGCGATGTGGAACTTCGGGCTGGACCGGATGCGCATCGTTGCACCGCGCGACGGCTGGCCGAACCAGAAGGCTGTGGCCATGGCCTCAGGCGCGGGGCGGTTGTTGGACGAAGCGCAGCTGCACGATGATCTGGACGCCGCAATCGCCGATTGTAACTATGTTTTTGCCACCACGGCCCGCCATCGTGGTTTGACCAAACCGGTCTACAGTCCGGAACGCGCCATGGAAAAGGCCCGCGAAATGATTGCCGAGGGCCAAAAGGTGGCGGTGCTTTTTGGGCCGGAACGGGCAGGGCTTGAAAATGACGATGTCGCCCGCGCCAATGCGATCATCTCGGTGCCGGTCAATCCTGAATTTGCCTCGCTCAATCTGGCGCAATGTGTGCTGCTCACGTCCTATGAATGGCAGCGCCAGACCGCAGAGGTCGTGGCCGAACGCATGGAAATGGCCAAGACCGAATTTGCCGAAGGTATCGAAGTCACCAAACTCGGCGATCACTTTGAGGAACGCCTTGAAGAGGCAGGCTTTTTCTTTCCCGACCATAAGGCCGACAGCATGAAACTGAACCTGCGCAATATGTGGTCGCGCATGGGGCTGACCAAGGCGGATGTGCAAACCCTGCACGGGGTACTGCGCCAGATGGTGCGCTGGAAAGAGCGCGGCGATTAGTCTTGTTTGACGGGCGCGCAAGAGCCCTTGCCCCTGCAGGGCGCGCGACCTACGTTTGGCGCAATACCAAAGAGGGCCTTATGAGTCAGAAACGTTCCATTTTCGAAGAAGTTGACAGCGACAGCAAACCGGCTGAAAGCAAACCGCAAACCGGATTGATTGATCGGGCAAAATCCGGCAGCAGGCGGGCAGTTCAAATCTGGCTTGCGATGCTGTTTATACTTGTGGCGTCGATGATCCTGATCGGTGGCATGACCCGCCTGACGGATAGTGGTTTGTCGATCACCGAATGGAATGTTGTAAAAGGCGCGGTTCCCCCGATGAATGAAGCCGCATGGCTGGTGGAATTCGAGAAATACAAGCAAATCCCGCAGTATGAATTGCTCAATGAGGGCATGACGCTGGAGGCATTTAAATCGATCTATTGGTGGGAATGGGGACACAGACAGTTGGGCCGGTTTGTCGGACTGGTCTGGGCGCTCGGGTTCTTTGGATTGCTGGCGTTCCGCAAAATGCCGACCGGCTGGACCAAGCCGACACTTTTATTGGGTGTTTTGGGCGGACTTCAGGGCGCAATTGGTTGGTGGATGGTGTCATCTGGCCTGACCGGGCGGATGATTTCGGTGGCCTCCTACCGCTTGGCGATCCATTTGGGGCTGGCCTTTGTGATCCTCGGCTTGATTACGTGGTTTATGCTCAAGTTGTCCCGCTCTGAGGGGGAATTACTTCAAGCCCGCCGAAATCGCGAACCCAAACTGTTTTCGATGAGCACCGGCCTGATGCATTTCGCTGGCCTGCAAATTCTCATCGGCGCTTTGGTAGCGGGCATTGATGCCGGACGCGGGTATATCGACTGGCCGTTGATGGCAGGGTCCTTCCTGCCAGATGACATGTTTGCATTGACCCCGCTGTGGACCAATTTCTTTGAAAACGCCGGTCTGGTGCAATTCATTCACCGCATGGCGGGCTATCTGCTGTTTATCTTTGGGATCATCGTCTGGCGCCGGTCCCGCCAGAGCGGAAATGATGCCACCAAACGCGCCTTTGACTGGATGGCGGTGATGCTGTTTGGCCAGATCGTTCTGGGCATCGTTACGGTCATGCATGCCTCGCCGTGGAATATTGCCATTCTGCACCAAGGGGGTGCCATTGTGCTTTGGGTGATGATCCTGCGCGCCCGTTTTGCTGCTCAATACCCTGTTGCCCAAAAAATCCGGAGACGTTGATGTCTGACTTTGATGATCTGAAAGCCTTTCAGCGTGACACGATTGCGCTTGGTGAAATCTCTGGCCGTTTGGGTTGGGATCAGGAAACCATGATGCCCCGCGGCGCGGCCGCCCAACGCGGAGAAGAAATGGCCGCGCTGGAAACCGTGCTCCATGCCCGGCGCACCGATCCGAAAATCGGTGACTGGCTGGCCGCGATCCCGACAGAGGGGCTGTCGCAGGCCGATCTGTCCTATCTGGACCACGTTCAAAAATCCTATACCCGCAATACCAAAGTGCCCGCCGCCTTGGCTGCGGCCTTGGCGCGTGAAACCTCGGTTGCACAGGGCATCTGGGCTGAAGCCCGCGCCAATGAGGATTTCGACGCTTTTGCGCCGACGTTGACAAAAGTGGTCGATCTGCGCCGCGAAGAGGCAGCGGCGCTGGCTGAAGGCGGCGATTTATATGACGCCTTGCTGAACGACTATGAACCCGGGGCCACGGGGGCCGAGCTTGAGGCGATGTTTGGCGCCTTGCGTCCACGACTTGTGGCGTTGCGTGAAAAACTACTGGCGGCTCCGGATCAACCGGCGGCGCTATCCGGCTCGTTTGACGAAGATAAGCAAATGGCGCTGACCCATGAACTGGCCAAGCGTTTTGGCTATGATTTCAACACCGGACGGCTGGATAAAGCGGTGCACCCGTTTTCTTCCGGTTCAGGCCAAGATGTGCGCATCACCACCCGCACCGCCGCGCAGGACCCGTTCAATTGCTTCTATTCCACTATCCATGAGGTTGGCCACGCCTGCTATGAGCAGGGGATTTCGGACGCCTACCACCTGACGCCACTGGGGCGCGGGGTTTCGATGGGGGTGCATGAAAGCCAGAGCCGTATCTATGAAAACCAATTGGGGCGGGGCGAAGCTTTTACCGGCTGGCTTTATGAGGCGATGAAGACTGAATTCGGCGAATTCGGCGTTACAAATGCCCGAGATTTCTATCGTACAGTGAACCGTGTTGGCTCTGGTTACATTCGCACCGAGGCAGATGAGGTGCATTACAATCTACATGTCCTTCTGCGGTTTGATTTGGAGCGCAAAATCATTGCCGGTGATCTGCAAGTGGCCGATCTGCAATCCGCGTGGAACGAACGATTTAAGGCCGATTTTGGCGTCGCCGTGGATAGACCGTCAAATGGTGTGCTTCAGGATGTGCATTGGTCCGTGGGGCTGTTTGGCTATTTCCCGACCTATACCTTAGGCAATGTCTATGCCGGTTGCCTGAATAAGGCGATGCGCGCGGCATTGCCGGATTTGGATGCGCAATTGGCCCAAGGCGATACCACGGCAGCGACAGGGTGGCTGCGCGAAAATCTGCAACAGCACGGCGGGCTGCGCACACCAAAAGAGACCATCACCCATGCGTGTGGTTTTGAACCCAACGAGGGCCCGTTGCTGGATTATCTGGAGGCGAAATTCAGCGCCCTTTACGGGGTATAGCGGATGGGCAAACACGGAATCATAATGGACGAAGCCGCGCTGACGGCGTTTTTGCACACGAGTTTTCCGCAGGCCGTTGAGGATTTCGTCGTGGATCAGGTCTCAGAAGAAGGGCTAACCCTGCGCCTGCGGGTGGCAGAGCGGCATTTGCGCCCCGGTGGCACGGTGTCGGGGCCGTCGATGTTTGGTTTGGCGGATGTGGCGGTCTATCTGACCATCCTATCGCGCATCGGGCCCAAGGCTTTGACCGTCACCACCAGTGCCTCTCTTGATTTTCTGCGCAAACCCAAAGACGGCGCGGATGTGATCGCAAAATGCCGATTGCTGAAGCTTGGACGGGTTCTGGCGGTTGGGGATGTGCTGCTGTATTCGGTCGGTCAGGATGATCCCGTGGCGCGGGCCAGCATGACCTATTCGATCCCGCCAAAACAAACAGATTGAACGGAAAAAGACCGGTGGGAGGTAAACCACCGGTCCAGTAGTGTTCTTTCAGACTGACGGGGATGTCAGGTCTGCCAGAACAGACGGCGTGCCTCCGTATTAGCTTGCCGTCGTGACAATCCGATGTCTTTCAACTCGGAATCCGTCAATTGTTTAAGCACCATTCGGGTATGAGAGCGCAGGCGCCACTTCGTCAGCAGCACCGCAAAACCGACCGCCGCTTCGCCAAGAGCGGGCAGGGGATGATTTGCTTCAAGGAACTGGATGTTCCGGCTGTGCTGGGACAATGGGCGTGCCATTGGGACTCTCCTTTGAATAATTGTATTGATACAATGGTAGCGATATGCTACAAATTGTTCATACACACGCGATACAATGCAGTCCAATGAAAGATTGTAATGAATACAATTTGGCATCCTGATCTATCCACCGCCACGGGTCCGAAATATCAACTGCTGCTGGAGGCGCTGAAGCGCGCCATATCCGAAGGGCAGCTTGAACAAGGCGAGAAACTCCCACCGGTGCGCACGCTGGCGTGGTCGCTGCAAGTGACGCCGGGCACCGTGGCACGGGCCTATAAAATCCTTACAGATGAAGGTGTTCTGCGGGCCGAGGTCGGGCGCGGTACCTTTGTGTCCGATAGGATCGTCCCTTTAACCGGTCCAGCAGAGGACCCGGAAACCTTGCCGTGGGCCTCTGAGGTGAACCTGCTGAGCCCGAGCTTGCCGGATATGGGGCAGGGGCAGTTGTTGCGATCCGCATTGGATGCGATGCTGCAAGAGCCGATCGAATCCCTGTGCAACGGTTATCCAAATGAACAATCGGATCAACCGGCACGGGAAGCCGTGCATCAGTGGCTAAACCATCAGGACATAGGTGCTTTTGCGCCGGATGACATTGTATTGACACATGGTGGCCAGAACGCCATTTCGTTGATTTTCCAAACGGTATTGCGCGGCAAGGAACCGGTCGTTTTTGCCGAAGAATTATCTTATGCCGGTTTTCGCCATGCCGCTCGGCTGTCGCGGGCGAAAATTGTCAGTATTGCCAGCGATGACGCGGGGCTGCGGCCCGATGCTCTGCATGAGGCCATCCATACCTATGGCGGGCAGCTGCTTTGTACCTCTCCGGAAATTCATAATCCGACGGTGGCGCAAACCACGTTGGAGCGGCGGCGTGAACTGGCCGAGATTATTTCACGGCACAAGCTTCATGTCATCGAGGATGATTGTTACCGCATGGGCGATAACCGGCTGCCCGGCTATCGTGCGCTGATCCCGGAATGTGCCTGGTATATCTCGTCCTTCTCAAAAGAGCTGACACCTTCTTTGCGCGTGGGGTATGCCGTTGCGCCTAAAGGCTGGGCGGCGGATTTGCGACGTACGCGGCAACATTCCAGTTTTGGTTTGGCCGTGCCAGTGGCCCGCTTGGCGACCCATATGCTGAACGACCCGAGCGCCCGAGAGGTGGCCCGGGCGGTGCAGATGCGGGTGGATGATTATGTGCGACGGGCCGTGAATATCCTTGGCGGCTTTGATCTGTCGTGGCGTCAGGGGGTGCCACTGATCTGGCTGCGCCTGCCGCGGGGCTGGCGGGCGTCGGCTTTTTGTCGGGCAGCGGAACGGCGTGGGGTACGGGTACGCTCTGCTGATGACTTTGCCCTGATCGACGGCAAGGCCCCCCATGCGATCCGTATTGCCATCAACGGACAGATTTCACCGGCCCAATTTGAGCAAGGTCTGACCGAATTAGCCGATCTGCTGTCAAACCCCGTTGATAGTATCGAAGTTTAGGGGTGAAAATGTGGGGTATAATAATACCTTATTTTTATCCCACTGATTTTGCTTAATTAATTAACACAAACGCCGCTTGACTGCGCGTCTAAAACCTTTAGAACCGCGCCATCGAGATTGCACACTGGCATGGGCCTGTTGTGACACCCAAAACCTAGGGTTAAAACCATGAAAACATTTACCGCTACTCCGGCGGATATCGACAAGAAATGGATCCTGATCGACGCCGAAGGCGTTGTTCTGGGCCGTCTTGCGTCGATCATCGCCATGCGTCTGCGCGGCAAGCACAAAGCCTCCTTTACTCCACATATGGATACAGGCGACAACGTGATTGTGATCAACGCCGACAAAATCCAACTGTCCGGCAAAAAACGCACTGACAAAATCTACTATCGCCACACAGGCCACCCCGGTGGTTTGAAAGAGCGTACTGCAGGTCAGATCCTTGAGGGTGCTTACCCCGAGCGCGTTGTGACCAAAGCCGTTCAGCGCATGCTGCCAGGCAACCGCCTGTCCCGTCAGCTGATGACCAATCTGCGCGTATATGCTGGTACAGATCACCCGCATGAAGCCCAGTCCCCTGAAGTTCTGGACGTGAAGTCCATGAACAAGAAAAACACCCGGAGCTAATCCATGGCTGATGAAATCAACACACTTGAAGATCTCAACGCCGCTGTCTCCGAAGCCGTTGTAGAAATCGAAGCCCCGCGCGAGCCTGTGCGTGACGAATTTGGTCGCTCTTATGCGACTGGCAAACGGAAAGATGCGGTTGCCCGCGTCTGGATCAAACCGGGTTCCGGTAAGGTTTCCGTAAACGGCAAAGACATGCCGGTTTATTTTGCCCGTCCGGTTCTGCAGATGATCCTGCGCCAGCCGTTTCAGGTTGCCGGTGTCGAAGGCGAATTTGACGTTGTTGCAACAGTCAAAGGCGGCGGTCTGTCCGGCCAAGCTGGTGCGGTACGTCACGGTATCTCTAAAGCGCTGCAGCTTTATGAACCCTCCTTGCGGGGCGCTCTGAAAGCCGCTGGCTTCCTGACACGCGACAGCCGTGTTGTTGAACGTAAGAAGTTCGGTAAGCGCAAAGCGCGTCGTTCCTTCCAGTTCTCCAAGCGTTAATCTTTACGCGTATAAGACTTCAAAAGGCTCGCCATTTGGCGGGCCTTTTTGTTTAGGGCAAAACCGTCATCAGATGATCAACGATACGCTTTGAACCGGCGGGGCTGACGTGGTCGTCATCACTGTAATACACTGTGGTTCCGGCGGCATTAATGCATCTGCCGATTTTCTCTTGATTGCAAAAGACAGCATCCGCAGGGACAATCGCAATGTTTTCAACGCTCGAAAAAGACTGCCAAAGTGCTTGCGTCGCGGCGTTGCGCTGTTGGTAAACATCGTGGCTTGTTGTCAGCAAAGGCGTGCCATCGCCCCAGAGCAATTGCTTGATAAAGCGGTCTGGAACAGACCATCCGGCTTCGGGGATTTGCGAGATTATCACCAGTTTGCTGGTATGTGTGGCCAAATCGGTCAGGCTGGCGTTGATCTGTTCTTCAACGGTTGCGGCCAAAGAAGACGGTGCCGGCACGGCAATATTATTGTCGCCATATTCGATACCGCCTTCCTGATTGTTAAAACGTGTGCCTTCCAGGCCAAGCGCCCACCGCCCCGTTAACACCACCGCCTTCGGGTGCAGCTGTTTGATCACTGCATTGGCAGCCTCTACAAATGCGGTGCAGGGGTTGGGATAGGGTCTTCTTTCCCGCCGGATGCCTGCAACTGGCAAACAGCCGTTTTGCTGAAAGGTGATCAAACCCTGATTTTCTGCGGCAAGGGCCGCCCTGAGGTCTTTGCTGATGCCGGTGGCATGGGAATCCCCGAAAAAGACCGTCAGAGGCTGCTGTTGATCAAGGGTCAAAAGACACTCGGACACCTGCGTATCAAACGCTGCGATCTGAGAGATAAAACAGGGGCTGCGGTCGCGAATGCGGTCGGCACTTTCCAAGATGTCGACAATTTCCGCCGGAAAACGGTTTCTGAGACCATCGGTAAACCCGGCAATCCCCCCAATAACCAGAAAAAGACCCATTCCGGCAGTGCTCTGCTTGAATATAGCGCGGCGGCTAAAGCGTTTGGCCCCCGCAGCTCCGCGAAACGGGCGCTCGATAAACCGCCAGCTGAGGTAGGCCATGCAAAAGGTCAGCACGGTCAAAAGGAGAAAAACCTCGGCTTCGGGTGCGGACAGGCTGCGAAGTCTGGCAAAAGCAAACAGCGGATGATGCCAGAGATAGGCCGAATAGCTGATCAGCCCGATGCCAACACATGCCTTTAGCGACAAGAGGCGCGCCACGACGTTGCCTTCGCGGGCAAACAGAATGATCAATGCCGTCCCCAAAACCGGCAAGATCGCATAAAAAGAAGGAAACGGTGTGGTTTCGTCAAACAGGAACACCGATGCCAGAATGCAAATCAGTCCCACAAAGGCGAACAGCACATTGGGCTGAATCTTTTTCTTGATCAAAAGAAGCGCGCATATTGAGCCTGCAAACAGCTCCCAAGCGCGGGCGGGCAGAAGGAAAAAACCGGCAGAGGCATGGTTTTGCGCCCAAGAGATAGACACGGTCAGGCTGATCAGCGACAGCGCCACGAACAGGCCCATGACGCGAGAGGGTCCAAATCGCCAAATGAGAAACAACAGGATTGGGAAAATCAGATAATATTGCTCTTCTACAGCGAGGCTCCACGTATGCAGCAGCGGGTTTTCCTCTGAAGAAGGGGCGAAATAATCGGTTTTGCTCCAGAAGAAGATGTTTGAAGCAAACAGGATGACCGAGGCCAAACCCTCACCAAAAGCTTTATAGCCTTCGGGAGGAATCCACAGGGTGGCAAAAACACAGCAAAAGGCCAGAACAAAGAACAGCGCAGGCAGGATGCGGCGTGCGCGCCTTTCGTAAAACTGCAGCAGGGAAAACTGCCCCTTGTCCAGATCCTCGATCAGGATGCTGGTGATCAGATAGCCGCTGATCACAAAAAAGATATCGACCCCGACATAGCCGCCGCTAAAGGGGCCCAAGCCAGCGTGGAATAAAATCACCGGCACAACGGCAATTGCCCGAAGCCCGTCTATTTCTTTTCTGTAGTGCATCACTCGTCAGCCGTAATCAGTCCAAGACCGCGCAGGTAAACCCCAATCCCGCCTTCCAGCAAATCCTCGGGTGGGTAGGGCGATTTGGTGCCCGGCGCGCCACGGGCAAAAAGCTCGACCACCCCATGGCTCATAGCCCAGATATGGGCGGCAACCATGGTTGCGGGCGGGCGTTTACTGGCGGGAATATGGGCGGTCAGCTTTTGCGCCGCCCGTTCCAACACCCCCAAAGCGCGTTTGGACGCGGCGGCCAGTTCAGGTGTGCGGTTCACCGAGATACCGGATTCAAACATCGCAACATAGTGGCCCGGATGGCGGCGGGCAAAGGCCAGATAGGCGCGGCCCGTGGCTTCAAAAGATGCCAGATCAGACGGTTGGCCGGTCTCATAGGCATATTCCAGCAGGTCGGCGAACATTTCAAACCCCTGCAGGGCGGCCTCTGCGATCAAATCCTCGCGGCCCTGATAATGCCGATAGACAGCCGCCGGGGTGACGCCGGCATTCTTGGCAGCCTCTGACAGCGTAAAGCCGTTGGGGCCTTTCTCCTTAATCAGGATCAGCGCCGCATCCATTAGAGCGGCACGCAGATTGCCGTGGTGATAGCCGCGTTTAGGCATCCCACATGTCCGGTCCGCCACAGATGTTTCTATCTGCTTTTCCAAGGGCTTCTGAGTCTTTGTTTTCGTAATCAATGCCGCGCAGAACAGATTGGATGGCTGCGATACGGGCGCGTTTTTTGTCATCCGAGCGGATGATCGTCCAAGGGGCTGTGGCGGAATGGCTACGGGCAAAGGTCTCTTTGATGGCGTCGGAATAGGCGTCCCATTTATGCAGGCCTTTGACGTCAATACCACTGAGTTTCCATTGTTTTAACGGGTCTTGTTCACGATCCAGAAACCGGCGTAGCTGTTCGGCTTGACCAACATTGAGCCAAATTTTTGAAAAATGTAGCCCTTCGCCCACCAAGGCCTGCTCAAACCCCGGAAGTTGGGCAAAGAAATGCTCGCGCTGGGGCGGGGTGCAGAAGTTGAAAACATGCTCTACTACGGCGCGGTTATACCAGCTTCGGTCAAAGAATATAATCTCACCTTCGGTGGGTAGGTGTTTGATATACCGCTGAAAATACCATTCCCCTTGTTCGCGGTCCGTGGGCTTTGGCAGGGCCACAACGCGGGCATGGCGCGGGTTCAGGTTCTGGCGGAAACGTGAAATCGTACCGCCTTTACCGGCCGCATCGCGCCCTTCAAAAAGCACCACAACCCGTTTACCGGTTTTGCGCACATCGGTTTGCAGTTTGACCAGCTCTCGCTGCAAAAGATCCATCTGCCTTTCGTATTCTTTACGCTCCAGCATTTTTTGATAGGGATAGGTTTCAGACAGGATGTCCTTTTTATTGGCATCCCGTACCGCGTTTTGCACCTGTGTGGGGGCGTGGTTTTCATAGAAATCCGTGATGGCCCCATCGAACGGAAGTTTCATGCCCGATCTCCGAATTATTGTTGCCCTGACTATGCCTGCCTGCGCCGCTTAACGCAATCCGCTGCGCGCAGCGGCGCGGTCAATCGCGCTGACCACGGCATCGGGGGCGGCATGATGGGGCATATGTCCGATGCCCGGCAGTTTGGTCATGTTCAGCGTGGTCAGGCGCTGATCCAACCCGTCTCCATGGAGCGCATAGGGTACGATCTCATCCGCGTCGCCATGCACCGCTTCGATCGGAAGGCTGTAATCTGGATAATAGGGTTGCAGGCGGGTGATGTAATCGAGCAATGAATTCACTTGATTGGCGTTTGAAATCAATGTCTCACGCCGCACAGTTAACCCAACGCCTACATAATCGGCATAGCCCGTTGGCGCGGATTGTGGGGCGAAGATATTCTCAAGGACCGAATCCGCACTGCGATCCGGCGCAAAGGCAGAGACCAGCGGCGCCACCACATTTGGGCCAAGCGGGCTGTCCATCAGCGCGTACCACCCGCCCAGATCGGTTTCCCAGGGCGTGCTGACAGACGAAACCAGAACCAGAGCGGCGGCGGTGTCCGGACGCTCCAGCCCCCAGGCCAGCGCAACCGCCCCGCCATAGCTTTGGCCCAGAATGATGGCTTGCTTGACCCCCAGTTGACGGGCGGCAGCCTCTAGCAGGATGGCCTGTTCAGACGGGGTTTCGGCCCGTGCCCCATCGGGGTCATTAACCGCCGCATCAATGCGCCCTGTATAACCCAAACCGGGGCGATCAAAGACAATCACGCGGTAGCGGTCGGTTAACCGATCGACAAAATCAAAAGTAAAATCCCGCGCATTGCCGCTGGCACCATGGATCAGGATCAAATCCGGCCCGTGCCCCTGAACCACGGCATGCACCGGCGTGCCCTCCACCATCAGAATCTGGCCAATCGGCGGATAGGCCTTTTCAGTGGCTATTTCCCGCGTGTCGGCGCGTTGATCGACATAGGCCCCACAGCCCGCCAGCAAAACAGCGGCGGGCAACAGGATCTTAAGTGCCAATTCTGTCCATGTCATAATGCGTCGTCTGGTAAATTTCGTTCAACCAGTTACCATATAGAAGGTGGGCGTGCGATCTCCAGCGGTTTAGCGGTGGTTTACTGGGATCATCCTGCGGATAGTAATTCAACGGCACATTAATCGGCGTATCATTGGCGATATCGCGATCATATTCCTGCTTTAGCGTGTCGGTATCATATTCGAAGTGGTTAAAGATATAGAGCGCGCGATGGTCCGGATCTTCAACCAGACAGGGTCCGGTTTCCGGGCTTCCCAATAGGGTAGTCAACCCCGTCGCCGCATCGATTTCGGCTTGCTTCATTTCGGTCCAACGTGACACCGGAATAACGCAATCATCTGAAAATCCGCGCAAATAAGGCGAGGTAGGCAAGAGGTTGTTGTGGCGGAAACAGCCAAAGAGCTTGGCATCCAACAGGTGTTTTTGCACGCCGTGGAAATGGTTGATCATCGCCATACCACCCCAGCAAACCCCAAAGGTGGAATGCACATTGCTTTGGGTCCAGTCCAAAATCTCGCGCAGTTCCTGCCAATAGGTGACTTTATCGAAAGCAAGATGCTCAATCGGGGCGCCAGTGATAATCAGCCCGTCAAACTTGCGGTTTTTGACTTCCGAAAATGGCTGATAAAACGCCTCCATATGGGCGGCAGCGGTGTTTTTTGTCGCATGCTCAGACATGCGGATCAGGGTCAATTCGATCTGCAACGGAGTCGCACCGATCAGACGGGCAAATTGGGTTTCGGTCTGGATTTTCTTCGGCATCAGGTTCAGTAACCCGATTTGAAGGGGCCGGATATCCTGATGCGCGGCACGCCCTTCGCCCATTACCATCACACCTTCCTGCGAGAGGACCTCGAAGGCGGGCAGATTGGATGGGATTTTAATGGGCATTGTCTGTCTCCGGTTTCAGTATGGAGGGTTGAGATAGTGGTCTTTACAGCGGGTCTCAAGGGCGCGTGATATCACCGCGTTGAAATCCTCGGGGGTGCGCACTTCGGCAATGTCTTCTGCTGTGACCGTGACACCCCAGTTCTCAGCCATGGACTGATACAGCGGTTGGCGATGGGCCAAAGCTTTGGCATAGGCATAGCGCACGAAGGAATCCGGGTTAACGTCTGCCTCTTGAATATTGTTTTCGCTGGTATATTCCGCCCAGACGTGAGTTAGAAACTGCGGTTGGTAATACATCGGTTTCGGCGCACGATCAAAGCGTTTGATCAATTCGGCCGTATGGTTTTCGGACCCTTTGATCCAGACCATCAGCGTATTTTGCGACAGCGCGGTCAGCACCGGATCGCTCACATCTTCGGGGTCTACAACTTCGCAGATCGAGCCACCGGTGTCACAAATGAAATTATCATAGCCGTAAAGCGTTTTGGCGCGGTCGATGAAATGCGGCGTATCCAGCAGGCTGCTGATTTCGGCACTGCGGTGCAGGCCTTGCCGGTGGCGGTATTGGTCAAGGCTTAGTCCACCGCGCGCCGGATCGCCGGGTTTGCCCAGAAACGTCGATAGCGGTGCGAGGTTTTCAAAGGTGATATTGCTGGCAATATAAATGCTATCGCTGCGCAAAAGCTCTGCCAGAAACGGATTCCGCATGGCCTCGGCCTTGAAATTATCAACGATATGTTCACCCATGTAGCGGGTACCGATGCGATAGTCGACGGAGTAGTGAAACCAGTCACCAGAGGCCCGTAGCAGATTGGAAATATGGGTTTTTCCAAGGCCGGACATACCAAAGAGCAATACCCGCTTGCGCGGCGCATTCTGCCATTCCTGTGCTGATGAATAGATCATGTCCACCTCGTGTCGCGCTCTTCGGTCTTCCCTAGACAGACTGGGCAAAGGGGTCAAACCTTTTAGGGGTCAAAACGAAAAACCCCGTCACATGGACGGGGTTTTTACCGAAAAAACGAGGGATCGTTTTAGAAGCGGTAACCGATGCGGATACCTGCGCCCCATGCATCACCGGAGAAGTCGATGTCCGCAAGATCAGCGGCTGGACCGGCTTGATAGGTTTGATCGCCGGGTACCGCATAGGTGATACCGCCAGAGATCGAAAGGGCCTCGGTTGCCTGATAGGTGCCGCCAAAGCCAATGCTCTTGGAGCCGCTGGTCGGGGTCAGGGCAGAGGTGGTTGGCACGCTACCGGCACTTTCGTAGCCAAAGGTGACAGCTAGCGACAGCTGCTCATTGATGCGGCGACCGATACCCAAAGTGTAGGTGATGGTGTCGTCATCAAAGCTGACCCATTCGCCGTCTTCAGCGGTCGACAGGTTAAAGCCATCCCAGCCAACCCAGCGAATGTTACCAAACAGCAAGGTGTCTTTAGCGATACCTGTCTGGAAATCGAGGTTCACGCTTTCAGGAAATTTAACGTCAAAGTTACGGGCGTCAAAGCCAGGAGGGAAGGCGGCGTTTTTACCGCTGAATTCGTTTTCGATACCGGAGGAATAGGTCAAGGCAACGCGCAGGGCGATGTCCGGACGTTCATAGGCAACACCCACGACACCACCGAAATTGTAATCGCTGTCCGCCTCGAGAATCCCTTTACCGGAACGGATAATTCCTTCGACTTTCTGGGCACGGATACCGCCGTGAACGCTGAAATTCTCATTAAAGTGGTATTGCACAAGGCCGGTAATGGCGCGGCTGTCGATGTCGGCTTCACCGTTGTACGGAAGGCCTGCAGCCCCGCCAGCGGACAGCGGACCATCGGTATACCGGACATGGGCCCCGAAAGGTTGATCGATGATGATCGCCAGATCGACATTGTCAGTCAGCTGGTGCTTATACCCGAAGGACAGCGCATTATATCCCGGAAGCACGTTGTTGGACGGCTGGCCCGCGAATGCCCCGACACCGGTGCCATCAACGTTCGGGTTGACGCGGCTAAAAGTGAATTGAGCGTAATCACCTTCTTCGAACAGGATGTTGACGCCTTGCCCAGACCGGTCAATGCCGCCCGCGGTGGCGATGGATGTGGTTGCAAGCAACGCTGCAGCTGTGAGTGATACACGTCTCATTTTGAGTCTCTTCCCTACCGTGATCTGAATGGTTATCTGGATGATTTATGCAAAGGTAATAAAAATGCGTCAATTTGTGACGCCGCGTAAAAAAATTTTTATATAAAGTGACGTGGCGGAACGTCGCAGGAATGACACAGCTAGACGGGCTTAACGCGCGATTCCCTTAAAACATTAAAGTAATTGCAGACGAAAATCACGCTGGCACCGACGAAGACCCAGATATCCAGCGGTTCGGCATAGACCAGCATCGCCAATATAGCGACGGTGGGCAGACGAGCAAAATCCAGCGGCATGACGATCGCAGCAGGCGCACATGTGAGCGCTTTGGTCAGGCAGAAATGCGCCAAAAGACCAGCACACCCGACAATCACAACCGAGGGTAGCAAGGCAAGGCTCGGTAGGGTAATGTCACCGTCCAAACCTGCGCAAACAAGCCCAAAAACGGCTTGGGTCAGGGTAAGATAGGCCAGAATACCGGTGATGGATTCCGTGCGCGTCAAAAGTTTTGTAAATACCGCAGAGCCGGCAAAACCGATGGCGGAAATGGCAGCACAAAGCACGCCGAAATTCACCTCGGTGACACCGGGGCGGGCGATGATCAGGATGCCGATAAAGCCTCCCAGCGCGGTCAGCATGCGCGCTTTGGTCAGTTTTTCGGCCAGGACCAGCGGTGCCAGCATCAATACCCAGAGCGGTGAGGTAAATTCAATGGCCACGACTTGCGCCAAGGGGGCCACAGTAATGGCGTAGAACCAAAAGTTCTGACCGGCGAAATGGCTGAGGTTGCGGATGATTTGCAGCTTAAAGTTGCGTGTTGATATCTGGTGCAGTGTTCCGACAACCGCACCGACCCCAAACACAATAACAATCCCGACAAGGCTGCGATACAGCATCAGCTCGAAGGTATCCAATTCTTGCAGGACCACCCGACCGGCAAAAGCCATGGAGGTAAAACCGACAATGGCCCCCGCCATCCAGAGCGCGGCCTGAAAGATCGGCGACAGGGTCATTCGGCTACCGTACAGCAAAAGATCTCGACCGCTGTCTGCGCGGGGTCATATAATTCTGCGCGTAGAGGAAAACTGCCCCCAGCTGCCCTGCAGTTGGTTTCCTGCAGCCGCAGGGAAAGCGTTTTTGCGCCCCTGTCCAGCGTCAGATAAGCAGGCCATTCGGCCCCATGGGCGCGCGCCGCATCAGAAACCGAAAAACCCGAAACCTCGGGCGTTCTCAGTTGGGCGACAGCGCCATAGATCCCCAAAACCCTGTCCCCGTCGATGCTTTCACAGGCCAGCGGCGGCAAGGGGCGCGCAAAGGCGATTGTGGGCACCAAGGCTGTCAGGCAGATCAGACAAAAGATACGCATGATCACCCCCAGACAGCGCCCAAAGGCCGGGTTATTCCCATTCGATGGTGCCCGGAGGTTTGGAGGTGATGTCATAGGTCACACGGTTAATGCCTTTGACTTCGTTGATAATCCGCGTGGCGGTTTCGCCAAGGAATTCATGGGTATAGGGATAATAATCCGCCGTCATCCCATCCACAGATGTAACCGCGCGCAGCGCACAGGCAAAATCATAGGTCCGACCATCGCCCATAACGCCGACGGTGCGCACCGGCAGAATGGCGACAAAGGCCTGCCAGATTTCATCATAAAGACCATGTTTACGGATCTGGTCGATATAGACCGCATCGGCTTCGCGCAGGATCGCCAACTTTTCGCGGGTGATCTCACCGGGGCAACGGATCGCAAGACCCGGACCGGGGAAGGGGTGCCGTCCGATAAAGCTTTGCGGCAGGCCAAGTTCACGGCCCAAAGCGCGGACCTCGTCCTTGAACAACTCGCGCAGGGGTTCAACCAGTTTTAAGCCCATTTTTTCGGGCAGACCGCCGACATTGTGGTGAGATTTGATTGTCACCGAAGGGCCGCCACTAAAGGACACGGATTCAATCACATCGGGATAAAGCGTGCCTTGGGCAAGGAATTCTGCCCCATCAATGGTATCGGCATGTTTCTGGAACACGTCGATAAATAGTTTACCGATGATCTTGCGCTTGGTTTCAGGGTCAGAAACGCCGTCCAATTCGCCAAGGAACAGATCGCTCTCATCAGCGTGGATCAGACGGATGTTATAGTTGTCGCGGAACATGGTCACGACTTCTTCGGCTTCGTTTTTGCGCAGAAGACCATGGTCCACAAACACACAGGTCAGCTGATCGCCGATGGCTTCATGGATCAGGATCGCCGCAACAGAGCTATCAACCCCGCCGGACAGCCCGCAAATCACCTGCTTGTCGCCTACCTTGGCCCGAATTTCTTCGATGGCTTGCTCGCGGTATGCGCCCATTGTCCAATCGCCGGTGAATCCGGCTAGTTTGACAAAATTCTCGTAGAGTTTTGCGCCATTGGGGGTGTGGTGCACTTCGGGGTGGAATTGCACCGCATAGAAATGACGCGCGGTATCGGCAGTGACACCAAAAGGCGCATTCGGAGAGGTGCCATAGACCTCAAATCCGGGGGCGAGGGCGCTGACGTGGTCGCCATGCGACATCCAGACCTGTTCCTTGCCGTCTTTAAACCAGCCTTCAAATATATCCAGCGATCCCTGTTGGGTCAGATAGGCGCGGCCGAATTCGGCTGTGCCATGGCCGCTTTCGACCTTGCCGCCCAATTGCGTCATCATCATCTGCTGGCCATAACAAATCCCAAGGATCGGCACGCCATAGTCAAAGATCTCTTGGGGGACGCGCGGGCTGCCTTCGCGGGTGACGCTGTCAGGCCCCCCCGAGAAAATCACCGCTTTGGGCGCCATTTCGCGCACAAAGTCCATTGTGACATTCTGATAAGGGTGGATTTCGCAATAGACGTTCAGCTCCCGCAGGCGACGCGCAATCAGCTGCGTAACCTGAGAACCAAAGTCGATAATCAAAAGGCGGTCATGGGATGTGCTGCTCATGGTCGCGCAATACTTATATTGCCTAAGCTGTGCAAGGTTCTTGTGTCGGATATTTCATCATTTCGAGCACAGAGAGAGGTCGCAAATGGCACGAATGTCGCTTCCTTGTCGCAAAGGGCGTATTTTTCCCGTGGCAAGGCGGGTCGCTGGGCTAAAACCATAAGCAAGAGGACCCATCTCTAAGTCAATGCAGGAGAGAACAGATGACAGCAGCAGAACCCCGCCGTCGGGCCCGCGGAGGCGGCGGTGCCGCACGCCGTGCGGAGCGCACCGCTGTTTCCTTTGAAACCGCCAAATATATCGAGCGGAAGATTCCAAATCTGGAACTCCTAAGCGAAGAAACGCTGCAGATCATTGAAGCCAACGCCGAAACCGTTCTGGCGGAAATCGGGGTGAATTTCCCCGATAATCCGGCCGCATTGGCCCGCTGGAAAGACGCCGGTGCCGAGATTGACGGCGAGCGCGTGCGCATTCCGCGCGGGCTGGCGCGTAAACTCTGCGCCACAGCCCCATCGCAATTTACCCAACACGCCCGCAATCCCGAAAAGAACGTGGTGATCGGCGGTAATAACCTTGTGATAGCACCGGTTTACGGCCCGCCCTTTGTGCGTGACGAAAACGGTCGCCGCTATGCGACAATGGCTGATTTCCAGAAATTTGTGAAACTCGGTTACATGTCGAAATGGCTGCATCACTCCGGCGGTACCGTCTGCGAGCCGACCGATGTACCGGTGAACAAACGCCATTTGGATATGCTGCTGGCGCATATGACCCTGTCGGACAAACCCTTTATGGGATCGGTCACCGACCCCAGCCGCGCCCAAGATTCGGTAGAGATGTGCGAAATCCTGTTCGGAAAGGATTTTGTGCGGGATCACACCGTGATGACCTCTCTGATCAATGTGAACTCGCCGCTGACCTTTGATGACGTGATGATGGGCGCGCTTGAAGTCTATGCCGCGCATAATCAGGCCTGCATTGTATCGCCGTTTATCGTTGGCGGGGCGATGGCACCTGTATCGGTCGTTGGTACATTGACTCAAGTATTAGCCGAAGCGATGGCAGGGATCGCCTATAGCCAGCTGGTGCGCCCCGGTGCACCGGTCATTTTCGGGGCTTTTGTGACCTCGATCGATATGAATTCCGGCGCGCCGACCTTTGGGACGCCAGAAGCGACGCAAATCCTGAATGGCGCGGGGCAGTTGGCGCGGCGCATGAATCTGCCGTTCCGTTCGGGCGGGGGGCTTTGCGGCTCTAAACTGCCGGATGCACAGGCCGCCTATGAAACAGCAAACACGCTGAATGCTGCCTTGCTGGGCGGGGTAAACTTCATGCTACATGGCTGTGGTTGGCTTGAGGGCGGTCTGGTGGCCTCTTTCGAGAAATTCGTGCTCGATGCAGACCAACTGGGGGTTTTGCATCATCTGGCCAAAGGGGTAGCGATGGATGAGAACGCGCAGGCCATGGACGCCCTGCGCGAAGTCGGACCCGGCGGGCATTTTCTGGGCTGCGATCACACCCAACGCAATTTTAAAACCGCGTTTTGGCGGACCGAGGTTCTGGATTATAAGCCCTTTGAAACCTGGGACGAAGAGGGCGCGCGCGATAGCAGTACGCTGGCAACGATCCGGGTGCAAAAGCTACTGGATACCTACCAGCAACCGCCGATGGATCCGGACATTTTGGCGGCCTTGCAAGCCTTTGTTGCCGAAAAGAAGGCCGCCGTGGAGGATGCTTTTACCTAAGTCATCGGATCGGCGCGTTGCAGTTTTAGCTCGCTCAGAAGCGCGATCAGAAGTTCGATATGACGGGTGATGCTATAACCGGCATCGCCCGTTTTTCGTTTGTTTTCCATATCTTGTTCGGCATCGGTTAGGACTTCGACATTTGCAGTGATACCGCGGCCGACGGCCATGCCAATAACCCGTGGCAGATCTCGACTGCGGTTGTACCGCTCACACCCGTGACGGGCGGCAGACACCAGAAGGCTTGGACGGCGGATTTGAGGGGTATCAAACGGTGTTGGCATAACAACTAATCCTCTGAAAATGAGCAATGATTGCATTTAGGCACAACCTTTGGCTGTGTTGCGTGAATTGAAATCCAACGTTCGATGCACATTAAAATTGTTCATACTTTGGAAACTATTCTTAAATTTGTGGCGAATTTTAATAATTATGTAACTAGTGGCTTCTGAGACTGATCGCCGGATTTGCATTTAAATAAAGCACTTACACGACGTAGTGGAGGTAACTCATGTGTCGGCCCCAAAGAGAGTCTCATCGAAACGATCCCCCCCACCATCTGCCTCTGGCAGCGCATCATTATCTGGCGCATACCGCATCCGGGACATCCATCCGTTCGTTGGCGCGCGGTGCAGGATGTCACGCATCAACCATTTTGCGACAAATACGAAAATATGAATCCCGACGCGAAGATCCGCTCGTGGATGAAGCGCTGATCCGGCTGGAGCATCGTCACTATGCCGCCGCCGCCCCCAAAGCCATTCAGGAGAAAAAGCCCATGACATACCCCAAAACCTGCGCAAGAAACGACGATGCAGGCCGCTTTACCCAAGAAGCCCTGCGGGTGCTGCGGCGCCTGTGCGAAAGCGGCGCGCGGCTGGCGGTGGCGCCGGATATGGACAATGCAATCATCCTGCGCAGCCTTCCGGATGGCGAAACCGCCCGTACCGCCGTGTTGGACCGGGATGTCGCCCAAACGCTGGCGCTGCGTGAATGGATCACCTGTGAGCAGGATGGCCGGGTACGGCAATACCAGATCACCGCTGCTGGCAAGGCGTGGTTGCGCGCGCAGGAAGGCGGCGTTCAGCACGGGGCAGGGTTTGCCGAAGCCGCCAGCGCCTTTCAGCCTGCAGAAATGGTGCGCCCGACGCGCGGGGCCATTGCGGAGTCGCCGTTGGCAGCCCTTTCCCGCCGAAAGGACCGCAATGGTGCTCCGTTTCTGCCGGTTGAACTTGTGACCGCCGGAGAGCAGCTCCGTGAAGATTTCGAATTGGCCCAGCTTGGTCCGCGCGTCACACAGGACTGGGACAGATTTCTAACTTGCTCTGCAGGATCAGAGCGACAAGGTATTGATTATGAGGGGTCTTCACCTGCGGCTGCCCGGGCACGCGTGCAATCAGCGCTGCGCGATCTGGGGCCGGGACTGGGGGATGTGGTCTTGCGCTGCTGTTGCTATCTGGAGGGCATGGAAGCCGCAGAGAAACGCATGGGCTGGTCAGCACGATCCGGTAAAATCGTCTTGCGGATTGCCCTACAACGGCTGCGGGCCCATTACGACGATATGGTCGGGCCCCACGGGCCGTTAATCGGATAGGTAAAAAGGCCCGCCAAATGCGCGGGCCTATTCTTAAATTCCACATTGGATTCAGGCTGCTTTTTCCTGATTGGCATCCACCAGCCAGTTCAACACAGTCTCTGGCGAGGACACACCATAGGGGTCTTCACCGTGGTTGTCGGACAGACCGGGCTCTTCGAACCAGGCTTCGATCACACCATCGTTGACCACAGCGGCATAGCGCCAAGAGCGTGCGCCGAAGCCGAGATTTTCCTTGGCCACCAGCATGCCCATTTTGCGGGTAAACTCGGCAGAGCCATCGGGGATCACGCTAACGTTTTTCAGATTTTGCGCTTCGGCCCATTTGTTCATTACAAAGCTGTCGTTAACTGACAGGCAGTAAATTCCGTCGATGCCTTCGGCTTGAAAATCCGCAAAGCCGTTCTCGAAACCCGGAAGCTGGAAGGTCGAGCATGTCGGGGTGAACGCACCGGGCAGGGCAAACAGTACCACGCGTTTACCGGCAAAGTAATCCTGGGTTGTTTTATCTTCCCAACGGAACGGGTTCGAACCTTCGATAGAGTCGTCACGTACACGGGTGTGAAAAGTAACGTCGGGCAGGCGAATTCCAGCTTTCATAGCGATTTACTCTCTTGTTGTTTCGGCTTTTTTCCAGGGCTGATGCCCCGTTAATGGGCTGTCTATAATGATTCTAAATCGGCTTCAATTCGACAAATGCTGCATATGCGAAATCGGTATATCTGCTATGATCTTGCGACGCCTGAAAAGCAAAAACGCAACCCTAGAGGGGCTGCGTTTTCGTGTCTTTTATGCGGGCCGAAAGAAATGGCCGACTTGATTAATCGGCATCCGCCGCTGTTGCGCCCATTGCAAAAACCACGCCTGCCAAAGCGCCGCCCGCCAGAGGGGCAACAATAAACAGCCACAGCTGGCCCAGTGCCGCGCTACCGGAAAACAGTGCCGGCCCGATCGAACGGGCAGGGTTAACCGAAACACCGGTGATGGCGATCCCGACCATATGGATGGCCGCCAGAGTCAGACCAATCGCCAGCCCCGCCATCGCCGCCGGAGAAGCCTTCTGCGTGGCCCCCAGAATGACGGTGACAAAGATAAACGTTGCGACAAATTCAAAAACCAGCGCCGACATCATGCTGTATTCGTTGTTATACCCGGGTCCGTAGCCATTCGCCCCCAATCCATTGGTGGCAACCGAATAATCGGCCTTACCAGAGGCAATCACCAGAATAACCAAGGTCGCCAGCACCGCCCCGATGGTCTGAGAGATCGCATAGCCAACAAATTCAGGTACGCTCATGCGGCCTGCGGTGACCATGCCAAGCGACACCGCCGGATTAAGATGGGCCCCCGAAATGGCCCCGATGGAATAAGCCGCCGCTACAATCGACAGCCCGAAAGCAAAGGAAATCCCGAGCCATCCGATACTGTCGCCCATAAACACAGCAGCGCCACAGCCGAAAAACACCAGAATAAAGGTGCCAATAATTTCTGCGATATTCTTTTTCACGTCCCTGAACCTTGTTTTCTTTTGAAGTTATGACTGCAACTTACACATGTTTTGCACCAGACCAAATGGTTTTGCATATCCGCTATGCGAGGGAATTCGAGTCTGGTTTCAGCCATAATAATCCGTATGATGCGCCGAAGGAGAAGGACCCAGCACATGCGCGATTTGAAAATACCCTCGCAACGCCATCCCGAGAAAGCCAAACGGCCCGATAGCCCGCAGCCGCGAAAGCCTGACTGGATTCGGGTCAAAGCGCCAACCTCGGCTGGGTATAAAGAAACCCGCGACATCATGCGCGAAAATAAACTCGTGACCGTCTGCGAAGAGGCTGGCTGCCCGAATGTCGGCGAATGCTGGAGTCAGGGCCACGCCACCATGATGATCATGGGTGAGGTCTGCACCCGCGCGTGTACCTTCTGTAACATCGCCACAGGCAAACCGCCCGAAGCGCTCGATGTGTTTGAGCCCGGACGGGTGGCGGATGCGGTCAAAAAGCTTGGGTTGAACCATGTTGTGATCACTTCTGTGGACCGCGATGACGTTGAGGACGGCGGGGCAGAACATTTTGCCCAAACCATCCGGGCGGTGCGTCGTCAGTCCCCCAATACGACGATCGAAATTCTGACTCCCGACTTTATCCGCTGCGATGACAGCGCCTTGGAAGTTGTGGTTGCGGCAAAACCGGATGTGTTCAATCACAATCTTGAAACCGTGCCCGGTCTCTATCCCGAAGTCCGCCCCGGCGCGCGCTATTTCCATTCGCTGCGCCTGTTGCAGCGGGTCAAAGAACTGGATGCATCGATGTTCACCAAATCCGGCATCATGGTCGGGCTGGGCGAGGATCGTCAGGCCGTCATTCAGGTGATGGAAGACATGCGTGCTGCTGATATCGATTTTCTGACCATCGGTCAGTATCTTCAGCCAACGCCAAAGCACCACGCGGTTGACCGCTTTGTCACCCCCGAGGAATTCGCCTCATATGAAAAAGCGGCCTATGGCAAAGGCTTCTTGATGGTGTCGGCCACACCACTGACCCGTTCCAGCTATCACGCGGGCGATGATTTTGCCCAACTGCGGGAAAACCGGCTGAAAAAGCTCGGCATCAGCTAAAAAGTACATTCAGGATTGGATGATCAGGGGCGCAGTTGCGCCCCTTTTTTATCGGCCAGACTCTAAGGCAGGGCCTTGATATAGGCGCCAATGGCCTGCCGGTCGGCGTCACTCAGCTTGGCGGTATTTTCAACCACCGCCGCCATATGGCCACCAGCACTGTCAAACTCCGGTGTAAAGCCGGAACTTAGATATTCGGCAATATCCTCAGAGCTCCAGTCAAGCTGCGCCGGTGTGATGCCGGGGGTGCGGCCCTTGCCTGATGGGTTTGGCGCACCGCTTAACCATTCTGCGGTTTTCATGCCCCCCAATATGTTTCGCGGGGTGTGGCATTCACCGCAGTGGCCCAAAGCCTCCACCAGATACCTGCCGCGTTCCACCTCGGGGTTTTTGGGGTTTTCCATTACCCATTTGTCGTTTAGAAACAACATTTTCCAACCGCCAAGAGAGGCGCGGATATTAAAGGGAAAACCGACATCATGGGGCTTGCTTGGCGTTGGATCGGCGGGCAAGGTCGCCAGAAAAGCGCTCAGATCGACAATGTCCTGCACCTCTGCTTTTGAATAGGACGCATAGGGAAAGGCCGGATAATAATGGCTGCCTGCGGGGGATGTGCCATGCTTCATCGCATTGACCAGATCCAGTGCGCTCCAATCACCGATCCCCTGATCCGGATCGCTCGAGATATTAGGCGCGTAAAATGTTCCGAAATCCGATGGAAACCCCATGCCCCCGGCAAGGGTAAGCTTTGCCTCCCCCGTGGCCCCTTCGGGCGCATGACAAGAGGCACAGCCGCCTGCATAAAATATACGCTCCCCGCGCGTGGCATCGCCCTGCATCGCAGCCACAAGGTCTGGGTCTTCTGTCTTGGGGCGGGTCAGCCACAAACCGACCCCTGCCAGCAGCAGCAAGATGATCAAAATCCGAAGCAAACGCATACAACACCTCTGTTTGAAATAAATGGATTAATATGACCCAATTCTGTGGAGGATCAGCGCCGCTGACAAGGTATTTCTAGAAAGCCCGCCGCCCCATCCGGTTTGGCGTCGCCCATTCGGGCCAGCCGATAAACCGCTCCACCACAAAAAGCGCAAGACAAATGGCAATAATGGCAAAGACAAACATGACCTTCTTGGCACTGGGCGGATTGCGCGCCCACATCGACATTTTCATAAACCAGCGCGGATTCAGCATCGATTAATCGCCTTCGGTAAATCGAACCTTGCCGATAAAAGGCAGGTTGCGGTTGCGTTGAGCAAAATCAATACCGTAGCCGACGACAAACTCATCCGGAATTTCAAATCCGGTCCAATCGGCCTTTACGTCGACCTCGCGCCGCACGGGTTTGTCCAACAGGGCAATGGTGCGCAGCCGTTTTGGCTCACGGCTTTTCAGCAGGTTGATCACATGATGCAGGGTAAAGCCGGTGTCGACAATATCTTCTACGACCAGCACGTCCCGTCCATGAATTTCGCCCCGTAAGTCTTTCAGAATACGGACTTCTTTACTGGATTCCATCGCGTCCCCATAAGAGGACGCCTCGAGAAAATCGACCTCGACCGGCAGGTCCAGCTCGCGCACCAGATCGGCAATAAACACAAAACTGCCGCGCAGCAAACCGACCACAACTAGCTTGTCGGTCTCAGCGAAACTCCCGGCGATTTCACGCGCCAGATCCTCGATGCGCGCCGCAATCGACTTCGCAGAAATCATTTCATCGATGACATATGGCCGCGTTGGCATGACTATCCCCTTGATTTTTCGCTCGCAGTCTACGAAATGACGCGCCACTGTATACAGGAAAACGCCCGATTATGACGACCCACACCGAAAAACGCCATTTGCCCTATACGGCAGATCAGATGTATGCGCTGGTGGCGGATGTTGCCAAATATCCGGAGTTTCTGCCTTGGTGCGCTGCGGCCCGCATTCGCGCGCGCACAAGCGGACCCGAAACAGAGGTCATGCTGGCGGATCTGGTGATCTCTTTCAAAGTCTTTCGGGAACGTTTCGGCTCCCGCGTCACCTTGTTTGCCGACGAGAAAAAGATCGACACCGAATATCTGGACGGGCCGTTTAAATATCTGAAATCGACATGGCAGTTCAAAGACCATCCTGAGGGCGGCTGCGAAGTCGATTTTTTTGTCGATTTCGAATTCAAGAACGCGATCCTTCAAAAGGTCATCGGCGTTGTCTTTAACGAGGCCATGCAACGCATTGTCCGCGCCTTTGAAGACCGCGCCAAGGCGCTCTACGCTTAGGTCTACTTTGTTCCTAAAATATCCCCGCCGGAGGCCCAAAAAATCAAAAACGGGCCCGCTTGGGGCCCGTTTCCGATCTTTTTGTGAAAGCTGGATCAGCTCAGGTGATAGGCTTTTTCACCATGCACCGCGAGATCCAGACCTGCGTGCTCGATTTCCGGATCAACGCGCATTGGCAGGATCAGGTTAACAAGCTTGATCAACACCACAGAGACCACAACCGTGTAGAGCCCGACAATCGCCAGACCGCCCAATTGTGCCGCCCAAGTACCGGCCCCGAAGACCGCGATCATGATGGTGCCGAAAATACCGCCAACCCCATGCACCGCGAAGACATCCAAGGTGTCGTCGATTTTCAGCGTGTTGCGGATCAGATTAACGGCTTCCTGACACAGGACACCAGCGATTGCCCCGATGATCAGCGCCTCAACCGGGCCGACGAAACCAGAAGCTGGTGTGATCGAGGCCAGACCCGCAATGGTGCCGGTCACGATCCCGACCAAAGAGGCTTTGCCAAATTTGATCCGTTCCCACAGCGCCCAAGTCAGGCTGGCGGTGGCGGCGGAAATATGGGTCACGGTAATCGCCATGGCTGCGCCGCCATCTGCGGCAAGTTGCGAGCCGCCGTTAAAGCCGAACCAGCCTACCCAGAGCATCGCCGCACCGATCATCACAAAGCCCGGTGAATGTGGGGGTTTGCTATGGTCTCTGCGCGGCCCCAGAAAGACCGCCAGCAACAGTGCCGCCAGACCGGCGGTTTCATGCACCACGATGCCGCCAGCGAAATCCTTCACGCCCGTTTCACCGAAAATGCCACCATCGGCCATAAACCCGCCGCCCCAGATCCAATGGACCACCGGCGCATAGCACAGCAGCATCCAGAGACCGGAAAACAGCAGCACAAACCCGAAATTGATGCGTTCCACATAGGCCCCGACAATCAGCGCCGGGGTGATGATCGCAAAGGTCATCTGAAAGGCGAAAAACAGCACTTCGGGCAGGGTGCCCGACAGGCTATCAGCGGTGACGCCGGTCAAGAACATTTTGCCCAAGCCGCCCCAGTAACCGCTCTCCCCGGCGCCAAAGGCGATGGTATAGCCAAAGGCCAGCCACAAAATGCTCATCAAACAGGCAATGGCATAGCATTGCATAAAGACGCTGAGTACATTTCGGGCGCGCACCAGCCCGCCGTAAAACAGGGCAAGCCCCGGCAATGTCATAAACAGCACAAGGGCTGTCGCTACTAGTATCCACGCGGTATCTGCGCCGTTCATAGTCCCCTCCGGTATTAGTCTTTGGGGGCTTGAACCGATTGTGGATCGCAAAATAAATGGGCAACTGCCTGAAGGACTGCCTGAATATACATCAATACGCGTATTGACTAAATGTACGGCACTTAATTGTCGATATGATTAGTAAATAGGCGAAACTAAAACCGACTCAGCAGTAAGGCTAACGCGTGATCAATGGTCGCCGCGCGCACCCCTTGCCGCCCGTTCGCGCCAAATTCAATCGTTTCAACAAAGACCGGCTGACCGGTTTGCGCTAGAGCAAAACAGACCCGCCCCTCGGGCTTATGTGCCGAACCGCCGGGCCCTGCGACCCCCGTCACCGAGACAGCCAGTGTCGCCGCAGAGCGCGCCAGCGCCCCTTGGGCCATCTGTTCTGCGACAGGCTCGGACACAGCGCCATGGTCGCGCAGCGTATCTGCTCGCACGCCCAGCATTTCTTGCTTTGCAGCATTTGAGTAGGTGATGAAAGCCCGATCAAAGATCGCTGATGATCCGGCCACATCGGTAATCGCCGCAGAAATCCCGCCACCGGTGCAGCTTTCGGCCGTTGCAATAACGGCGCCAGCTGCGCTGGCCTTTTGCAATAGCTCTATCGCCGCAACTCTCACAGGCCCATCATCCCATGAGAGACATAAGCCGCCACAGCCACACAAACCGCCGCCATCGCACCGGCAACCGCATCATCAAACATCACCCCAAAAGGGGTTGATTTGCGATCGAAATATCCCACCGGACCGGGCTTGCTGATATCAAACAAACGAAAAGCCAGAAAGGCCACGATCCAACCGGGATAGGGAAAGACCCAAGGATCAACACCGGCATGGCTCAGACCGGCCGAGAGCGGCCATAGGGCGATCCACATGCCGATGACTTCATCGACAACAATTTCAGACGGATCGTGATCTTTCGCCCCTTTGGTCATGGCCGCGGTTGCCCACCAACCGGTAAAGAACACCACAAATGTCGCCACCACTAGCAGGGTAATCCCGCCCAATCCGTGCAGTACCCAGGCAAAAGGGATGGCCGCCGCCGATCCCCAGGTACCGGGGGCCGGTTTCAGATAGCCGACATAGAACCACGTCGCGAGAAATTTGCTCATTTCGACACCAATGTTGCGGTTGCAATAGAGGCAATACCTTCTTCGCGTCCGGTAAAACCCAACCGTTCAGAGGTCGTGGCCTTGATGCTGATGCGCTCTGCATCCAGCCCCGTGATTTCGGCCATGCGGGCCTGCATTGCGGCGGCATGGGGGCCGATCTTGGGGTGTTCACAAATCAGCGTGCAGTCGATGTTGCTGATGGCAAAGCCTTTCTTTGCCGCCAAATCCACCGCATGCTTCAGGAAGATCGCACTGTCGGCGGCCTTCCATTGCGCTTCGGAGGGGGGGAAATGGCGGCCGATGTCACCCTCGGCCAGTGCACCGTAAATCGCATCCGTCACCGCATGCATGCCAACATCGGCATCCGAATGGCCCAAGAGGGCACGGTCATGGGGGATGCTGACACCACAAAGGATCACCGCATCCCCGTCGGTAAAGCGATGCACGTCAAAGCCGTTTCCAAGTCGTATATCCATCTCAGCCCCCAGAATCTGCGCCGCCCGATCAAAGTCCGGCGCATAGGTCAGTTTCAGGTTTCTCTCTTCCCCCTGCACAATCGCAACGTCAAGCCCGTAGGCTTGTGCGACCTCGACATCATCGGCAGCAGCATCGGGAAAAGCCTCATGGGCGGCGCGGATATCAGGCATTGCAAACCCTTGCGGGGTTTGGGCCCGATAGAGCCCCTCGCGCGATTGGGTGCCAGCGACCTTGCCTTGCGCCCCGCGCCAGAGCGCATCGGTGACGGGCAGGGCGGGGGCCGCAGCCCTGTGGCTGGCCAGAGCGGTCACCACACGATCAATCTGCGCGGCTGAAACCAGGGGGCGGGCGGCATCATGGATCAGGACATGGCTGGTGCGCGGATCAACCGCCGCCAAGCCGTTGGATACCGACACCCCACGCGTCTCACCGCCATGGGTCAGCGTGGCGTGGTGATCCGTGCCCATTGCCTCAAGAACGGGCAAAACGTCATCTGGATGATGCACGATGACGATCTCTTGGATGTCGGGATGCCCTGCGAAAGCGTCATAAGACCGACGCAAAACGGGTTTACCGCGTAACGTCATGAATTGCTTGGGCGTTTCGCTTCCCATGCGCTGACCGCGTCCGGCGGCAACAAGGATGGCAGTGATAAACATGGCGGCTCCGGCGTTTTGACCCTGTTTAGAATTTGCAGCGCAAAGAAACAACGAAGGATGCAAAGATTGGCGATTTCGCCTAAATATTAGGCGAAAGCCATTTATACGGCGGCTTCTTCACCGGCTTGATTTGCCATTCCGCTCCGCCCTCGGTAATCAGATCAAAGATGCACAAGGATTAATCACTTGACCATTCATTTAGCGGATAAGACGCTATTCCCTCCTGTTTTTCTGGCGCCTCTTGCCGGAATCACCGATTTGCCGTTCCGCAATTTGGTGTCGCGCTTTGGTGCGGGTCTGGTGGTGAGCGAAATGGTCGCCAGCCAGGAAATGGTGCAATCCAAACCCGGTGTGCGCGAACGGGCCGAGCTTGGCTTTGATGTGGCCAATACCTCGGTGCAGATCGCCGGTAAGGATGCCTATTGGATGGGCGAGGCCGCGCGCATGGTGCAGGACAACGGCGCTTTGATGATCGACATCAATATGGGCTGTCCGGCAAAAAAGGTCACCAACGGCTATTCCGGCTCTGCGCTGATGAAAGATCTGGATCACGCGCTGTCCCTGATCGAGGCCGTGGTGCAAGCGGTGGATATTCCGGTGACCCTGAAAACCCGCCTTGGCTGGGACGACGATATGCTGAACGCGCCGGAACTGGCGCGTCGGGCGCAGGATGCGGGGGTGCAGATGATCACCATCCACGGTCGCACGCGCTGTCAGTTCTATAAAGGTCGTGCCGATTGGGCCGCCATTGCGGCCATCAAAGAAGCGGTGGATATTCCGGTAATTGCCAATGGCGATATTGTCGATGCCGCTGCTGCACGGCAGGCGCTGCGCCTCTCGGGGGCCGATGGGGTGATGATCGGTCGTGGCGCGCAGGGAAAGCCGTGGGTGTTAGCACAGGTGGCCGCGGCCCTTTATAATCTGACACCGCCCAAGGTACCCACGGGGGGTGAATTGGTCGACATGGTGACAGATCACTATGCAGAAATGCTGTCGTTCTACGGCAAAACGCTGGGCAACCGTGTCGCCCGCAAACATCTGGGGTGGTATATGGACGGAGCCCAAACGCCAGCCGCCCTGCGCAAGGCCATTCTAACCGAAAAAACACCAGAAAAAGTCGCCCGATTGTTGCCGGATGCAATGCTCGGACAGGGGGTATATGCCTGATGATTGAAGCCAACCGAAAACTTTGGCCCTCTTTGCCGATTCCGGCACTTCTGCTGGATGCCAATGACCGGATCAAAGATGCCAACCCCGCCGCCGAGGGGTTTCTCAACACCTCCGGCAAGGCGCTGATTGGCGCGCCGGTATTTGACAAGGTGATGATCGACGCCCCCCTTGAGGAATCCTTTAAACGGGTGCGCGACAGCCAGTCGGTGCTGATGATCAATGACGTCGACGTCAGCAGCGGTGAGCGCAAACCGATCCAGTGCAATATTCAGCTCGCGCCGATGGTGGATCGGGATGACGAGGTTCTTTTGCTGATGGCGCCGCGTGAACTGGCCGGTCGCTTGGGACGCTCGCATTCGGTGCAAACGGCGGCGCGTTCCGCCATTGGTATGGCCGAAATGCTGGCCCATGAAATCAAGAACCCGCTGGCCGGTATCACCGGCGCGGCCCAGCTTTTGTCGATGAACCTCTCTCAAGAGGATCAAGAGCTGACCGATCTGATCGTCGGCGAAACCCGCCGCATCCTGAAGCTTCTGGAACAGGTCGAACAGTTCGGTAATGTGCGCCCGCCGGATCGCAAAACCGTCAATATCCACGATGTTCTGGACCGCGCGCGGCGCACCTCGATGGTGGGATTCGCGGCAAATATGAAATTTGTCGAAGAATACGATCCATCGCTACCGCCGACGATTGCCGATGCCGACCAGCTCCAGCAAATCTTTCTGAACCTGTTTAAGAATGCCGCGCAAGCCGCTGAAAAAGATGGAAAATACGGCACAATTCGCATTCGAACATACTATGACACCTCGCTGCGCCTGCGGCGGTCTGATGGGGCCGGTCGGGTGCCCATCCAGATCGAGGTCATCGATGATGGCCCCGGTTTGCCGCCCGAAATCGCTGCCGATATCTTTGAGCCGTTCATCTCGGGCCGTGAAAATGGCACCGGGCTTGGTCTGGCTCTGGTGTCGAAAATTATCTCTGAACATGAAGGGTGGATTGCAGTGGATTCCGTGCCCGGACGCACGGTGTTTCGCGTCTCTCTACCCATTGCCCCCAAAGAAGAAATGGAGCCACACTAATGGATGGTACCGTCCTCGTCGCGGATGATGACCGCACAATTCGAACCGTTTTAACACAGGCTCTGACACGGGCTGGCTGTAAGGTCCACGCCACGTCTTCGCTGACAACTTTGATGCGGTGGGTGCAAGAGGGCAAAGGCGATCTGGTCATTTCCGATGTGATGATGCCGGATGGAAACGGCCTTGAGATGCTGCCGAAAATTTCCGAAGAACGCCCCGGCCTGCCGGTGATTATCATCTCGGCGCAGAACACCATCATGACCGCCATTCAGGCAGCCGAGGCCGAGGCCTATGATTATCTGCCCAAGCCGTTTGATTTGCCTGATCTGATGAAACGGGCGGCCCGCGCTTTGGAAGTCAAACGCCGCGCGCCAAGCCAGCGCGAACCCGAGGAACGCCAGACCGATGATCTGCCGCTTGTGGGGCGCACCCTGCAGATGCAGGCGCTTTATCGTCTGGTGGCGCGGGTTATGAACACCGATCTGCCGGTGATGATTACCGGCGAAAGCGGTACGGGAAAATCGCTGATCGCAAGGGCGATTCACGATTTCAGTGACCGCCGCAATCTGCCGTTTGTGGTGGCAAGCGCTTCTGATCTGACCGGTATGGACGGTCCTGCCACTGTGCTGGCGAAGGCCCGCGGGGGATCGATCCTGTTTGATGAGGTCGGCGATCTGGATGACGAAGCGCAGGGCCGTATCGTGCGCATGCTGGATAGTTTCACCGAAAATGCCCCCCGGATCATGGCGACCAGTCAGGCCGATCTGACGGCGCGTATGGAAAACGGTGAGTTCCGGCAGGACCTGTTTTACCGGCTTTCCGGCGTATCGGTTGCCGTCCCGTCGCTGCGCGAACGGGTTGATGACATCCCTTTGTTGGCCGAACATTTCCTGACCCGCATGGAGCGCGACGGGGCACCGGTGCGCCGGTTGAGCAGCGGCGCGATGGAAATGATCCGCACATACAGCTGGCCGGGTAATGTGCGCCAGCTTGAGAACTCTATCCGTCGTCTGGTGGTGACCAGCCCCGAAGAAGAAATCAGCCAGACCGAAGTTGAAACGATTCTGGGCAACCAGCCTTCGATGGAGCCGGTGTCTGGTGGCGAGGGCGACAAACTGGCAGCGTCGGTGGCCAAACACCTGCGGCGCTACTTTGATTTGCACGGTGGGGTTCTGCCGCCGCCGGGGCTTTACCAACGTATTTTGCGCGAGGTCGAACTGCCAATGATCGAAATCGCACTTGATGCCACCGGAGGCAATCAGGCAAAATGTGCGGATTTAATGGGAATTAACCGAAATACACTACGAAAGAAGATCACAGAGCTCGATATTAACGTGACACGGCGCCGCAAATTGATGTAAAACCGCAACAAAAGCGTGGCCAAAAGGTGCCAGTCATTCCGGCGGTTCACGATATATAGCGGTTTGTCGATTTATCGACGCAATTGAGTGGGGTCGGCGGGTGCCACGCCTCGGGCATAAGATTTCATGGAATAAACTCAGCCGTCTACGGCTGCAGCGCCGTGTGAAAACCACTGCGACCTTTAGTGTTGTGGTCTTGGGACCGGTGCTTGCGCTGGTCACTTTCCTGATTCTGGGCCCGTTTGATCGCGGGGCCAGTTCGTCAACGCTGCGCCTGATTCTGCTGACCGATCTGGTCTATGTGCTGGTAGTGGCCGCGCTGGTGATCCAGCGGGTGGTGCAGATGATTGCTGCCCGACGGGCCAAGTCAGCTGGCTCCCGTCTACACCTGCGCCTGACCGGCGTTTTTGCCCTGTTGGCGCTGATCCCGACGGTTTTGGTTGCGGTATTTGCGGTTCTGACGGTGAATGTCGGGCTTGAGGGCTGGTTTTCCGAACGTGTGCAGAATGTGGTGGGCAATTCGCTGGCCGCCGCGCAGGCCTATGAGGATGAGCACCGTCAGGATTTGCTTCAAGATGCGCAATCGCTTGCGGGCTATCTGGAAATTGCCCGCCGCTCGCAACTGGCGGTCACCGATGCTGAACTTCGCGAAGTGCTGACCCGTGGGCAATCCTTGGTACAGCGCGGCCTGCAAGAGGCCTATCTGATCGACGGACAGGGTGAGATCAAAGCCCGTGGGGATCGCTCTTATCTGTTTGGCTATGACGCTCCCACCCCAGAAGAGCTGGAACAGGCGGGCAGCGGAGAGTCGGTGCTGATTCAGGATTGGGCGCAGAATGAATTTCGCGCCTTGGTGCCGCTCTCCGGTTTTGTCGATCGTTATCTGTTTGTGTCGCGTTTGGTGGATGGCTCGATCCTGAGTCTGTTGGATGAAACCCAGGAAACCGTGCTGCTGTATCAACAACAAGAAGCCGAGCGCGGTAAAATTCTGTTTGATTTTGGACTGTTATACCTTGGCTTTGCGGTGATCCTGATTTTGGCGGCGGTGTGGCTCGGGCTGTGGTTTGCCGAACGACTGGCCCGTCCAGTGGGGCGGCTGACCGGGGCGGCGCAGCGCGTTGGGGCCGGTGATCTGGACGTGCGTGTGATCGAGGATAGTGGCGATGATGAAATCGCCATGCTCGGGCGCTATTTCAACCAGATGACCAAACAGCTGAAAGGGCAGCGTGAAAACCTGCTGGAAACCAATCGCCAGATTGATCGTCGCCGCCGCCTGTTTGACTCGGTTCTGGCCTCGGTGACGCCGGGGGTTGTGGGGCTGGATGCCACCGGGCAGGTGATGTTTGTGAACCGCTCTGCCGAACGGCTGCTGGCCTTGTCCGAGGACGCAGGACCCAATGCCATCGCCCTTTTGGTGCCGGAGTTTGCCGAGCTGTTTGAGACGCTGAAATCCGGTCGACGGGATGTGGCACAAGAAGAGATCAAGATCCTGCGCGATGGCGCACAGGAAAACCTTTTGGTGCGCATGGCCAAACGGCGCAACGACGCTGGCGAAACCGAAGGTTTCGTGATCACCTTTGACGATGTGACCGACCTTGTAGCCGCGCAGCGTATGGCGGCTTGGGGCGATGTCGCCCGCCGGATTGCCCATGAGATCAAGAACCCGTTAACGCCAATTCAGCTGTCAGCAGAGCGGATCAAACGCAAATACGCCCCCCAGGTCGAAGACGCCGAGACACTAGAGCAGATGACCGACGTTATTGTGCGTCAAACCAATGACTTACGACGCATTGTCGACGAGTTTTCAAAATTCGCCCGTATGCCGGAGCCGGAGTTGCGCGCCACCAATCTGACCGAATTGGTCACCGGTGCCGCGCTTTTGCAAAAAGAGATCGTCGAAGGGTGCAGCGTTTCGGTCAAAGCCCCGGACAGACCAGCCTTTGTGCAAATTGACGGCACGATGATCTCGCAAGCCCTGACCAATCTGATCAAGAACGCCGCCGAAGCCACTGAAAGCCTGCGCGAACGCGGGGCACCCAATGGCTATCAGGGCGAGGTGCGCGTAGAGATGCGCATTACCGATGATGTCGAGATTCTAATTAGTGATAATGGCATCGGCCTGCCGGCGGATCGCGCCAAACTGTTTGAGCCCTATGTCACCACACGCGCCAATGGTACGGGGTTGGGTTTGCCGATTGTGAAAAAGATCATCGAAGAGCATGGCGGCACGCTGACGCTTTTGGATGCCGAGGTTTTTGAAGGAAACGACCACTACGGTGCGCAGGCCAAAATCTGGCTGCCCGGTCCGGTGTCGTCTGAGGATAAGGACAATAATATGTTAATGTATGAGGTGAGCCATGGGTGACATTCTGATTGTCGACGACGAACGTGATATTCGGGAATTGATTGCAGACATCCTGAAAGATGACGGCTACACAACGCGGCTGGCGGCGAATGCCGATGAATGCATTGCACAGCTGGAAAGTGAACTACCCTCGATGATGATCCTCGATATCTGGCTGAAAGACAGCCATATGGACGGTATCGACATCCTGAAAAAGGTCAAACGTGAAAACCCCGAAGTGCCGATTGTGATCATTTCGGGCCATGGCAATATCGAAATTGCGGTCGCAGCGATCAAGCAGGGCGCTTATGATTTCATTGAAAAACCCTTTAATATTGATCAGTTAATGGTTGTGATCGGGCGGGCGATGGAAACCGCGCGCCTGCGTCAGGAAAACCAGCAACTAAAGCGGCAGGACGGCAGCGTCAGCGAAATGATCGGCTCTTCGGCCAATTTCAAAGCGCTGAAGGCCAATTTGGAAAAAGTCACAAAATCCAATGGTCGGGTGATGCTGACAGGGCCAGCCGGTTCCGGCAAAGAAGCCGCGGCGCGCTACATCCATGCCCATTCCAACCGTGCCAATGCGGCCTTTATTTCGGTCAGCTCGGCCTCGATTGAGCCAGACCGGATGGAAGAGGTGCTGTTCGGGCGCGAAAGCAACGAGCGCGGCATAGAACCGGGCCTGCTGGAACAGGCCAATGGTGGGGTGCTGTTTTTTGACGAGGTCGCCGACATGCCGTTGGGCACCCAGTCCAAAATCCTGCGCGTACTGGTGGATCAGCAGTTCCAACGGGTTGGTGGAGCGAGCAGCGTGAATGTTGATATCCGCGTTATATCCTCTACGTCGCGCAATCTGGAGGCCGAAATCGAAGCCGATAATTTCCGCCGTGAATTGTATCATCGCTTGAATGTGGTGCCGATTGCGGTGCCCTCGCTTGAGGACCGGCGCGAAGATGTGCCCGAATTGGTGCGATATTTTGCCGAACAATTCAATAAAACCCAAGGCTTGCCCCTGCGTGAACTGAGCGAAGAGGCCGAAGCGCTGTTGCAGACCATGCAATGGCCCGGCAATGTGCGGCAATTGCGCAATGTGATCGAACGGGTGCTTATTTTGGGGACCGATGATGGCCCAATCGAAGTGCGCGAATTGCCCAATCAGGAAGGCAGCCCCGATGATGACGGGCGGGTTGTGCTTTCTGGTGCTTTGGCGACGCTGCCCCTGCGAGAAGCTCGCGAGCTGTTTGAGCGCGAATATTTGATGACCCAGATTAACCGTTTTGGCGGGAATATCTCGCGTACCGCGACATTTGTGGGCATGGAACGTTCTGCCTTACACCGCAAATTGAAATCACTCGGGGTTGTGACTTCGAACAAATCCGGCGCGCGGGTGGCCGAAATTCTCGATGATCCTGCCGAAGAGGTTTAATTGACCCGCCGGATCGCTTCTGCCAAGGAAGGGATGCAACGGGGATTAAAGGTTGAAGTGCAATGAAAGTGATCATCTGCGGCGCAGGGCAGGTAGGCTGGCAAATCGCGCGACATCTGTCGGGCGAGCGCAACGACGTCACCGTCGTCGATAACAATCCCGAACTGGTAAACCGCGCCACGGATTCGCTGGATGTGCAGGGCATTGCCGGTTTTGCCTCCTATCCCGATATTCTGGATCGGGCAGGGGCGCGGGACGCGGATATGATCATTGCCGCCACCCATTCCGATGAGGTCAATATGGTGACCTGTCAGGTGGCGCATTCGGTCTTTGCCATTCCGCAGAAAATTGCCCGCCTGCGCAGCCAAAGCTATCTGGATGCGATTTATTCGGACCTTTATCGCCGCGATCACATGCCGATTGACGTGGTGATCAGCCCCGAAAAAGAAGTGGCCGAAGCCGCCTTGCAACGGCTCTCTGCCCCATCCGCTTTTGACACGGAAAGCTTTCTGAACGGTAAAACCCAACTGCTGGGCCTGTCACTGGATGAAGACTGTCCGGTGGTGAACACGCCGCTGCGACAGTTGACTGATCTTTTCTCAACCTTGACGGCGATTGTTGTGGGTATCCGGCGCGATGGTGCATTGTTTGCGCCAGAACCGAATGACCAGCTCTTTATCGGTGATCAGATTTATGTGTTCACCAACACAGAGGACGTGAACCGCACGCTGGAAGTCTTTGGTAAGAGTGCCAAAAAGCAAGAACGCATTGTGATTATCGGCGGCGGGAACGTTGGTCTGGCGGTGGCCAAAAAGCTTGAGGAACGCAGCGATCGTGTACGCGCCAAGGTCATTGAAAACAACCGAGCCCGCGCAGAATTCGCCGCGGATGAATTGGAGCGCACGATTGTTCTCCATGGGGACGGCCTGTCTGGTGATCTGCTAAAAGAAGCCAATATCAGCAAGGCCGATGCGGTGCTGGCGCTGACCGATGATGATAAAACCAATATTCTGGCCTCGGTACGGGCGAAATCCCAAGGTGGGAAAATGGCGATCTGTCTGGTCAATGACCCGACTATGGTACCCCTCATGGATCCGCTTAATATCGACGCCTATATTAACCCGCGTTCGACCACTGTGTCTTCGATCCTGCGCCATATTCGCCATGGGCGGGTGCGCAACGTTTATTCCATCGGTGATGCCGAAGCTGAAATCATTGAAGCCCAAGTGCTATCGACATCACCTATCGCCGGTAAGCCTATGCGGGAAATAGATTTTCCTGAGGGTGTTCTGGTCGGCGCGATCCTGAAGGGCGACAAGGTTGCGCGTCCGACCGGCGCGCTCAGAGTTGACGAAGGCGACGTGATTGTCCTGTTTTCCATGGCCGCAGATATTCCAGCTGTTGAACAGCTTCTGCAGGTCTCCATTGATTTCTTCTAGCCGATGATCGGGCGTTTGCTCTCTTTGCCGCTTTTCGTGATCCTGATGGGCATCGGCGCATTGGCAATGTTTTTGCCTGCCCTCCATGCCCTTGTCGAAGAAGACTTCTTTACTGCCTCGGTGTTTTTCTGGAGCGCGGTTCTGTTTCTAATCATCACTTTACTGGTGGCCGTGGCCACAGCAAACTATCGTCCGGCCTCTACTGCGATTAGCCACCTTGTGGCCTTGGTTTCCGCTTTTACGGTTTTGCCAATGATGCTGGCGGTTCCCTTTATGGAAGCGGTCTCTGGTGCCAGCTTCGGCGACGGCGTTTTTGAAATGGTCTCTGCCCTCACCACCACAGGCGCGACGCTCTATGATGATCCGGAACGTCTGGCGCGCTCGGTACATTACTGGCGGGCTTTGGTTGGCTGGATGGGCGGATTTCTGATGTGGATCGCCGCCTTTGCCATTCTGGCCCCGCTGAACCTTGGCGGCTTTGAGGTCAATTCCACCTATGAGGCCGGTCAGAACGAGACCCAACAGGTCAGCTTTATCCGCAGCGCACCACCTGGCGCGCGGCTGATCAAATATGCCGGACGGCTGTTTCCGATCTATACCGGTCTGACGGTGCTGCTTTGGGGCGCGCTGGCTTTCTCCGGCGAGGACGCTTTTGTCGCCATCTGCCATGCCATGTCGACGCTGGCCACAAGTGGCATTTCACCGGTCGGCGGGCTACAAAACGGGCAGGCGGCTCTGGGCGGTGAAGTGCTTGTCTTTCTGTTTTTTTTCTTTGCTATCTCGCATCACACCTTTGCACCGGATCGGGGCCACAACAAGCTGCGGGCCTTGTTCTCTGACCCTGAAATGCGGTTAGGATTGGTGATCGTGGTCTCTGTGCCGATGTTTTTGTTCCTGCGCCACTGGACCGGCGCACTTGAGGTGGTCGAGGGACAAGAACAGGTCTATGAAACCGGTTTGATGACCGCGCTGCAATCGTTTTGGGGCAGCTTGTTTACGGTGATGTCGTTTCTGACAACAACAGGGTTTCAATCCGAATATTGGGCGCAATCCTCGGCTTGGTCGGGGCTGACGACGCCGGGACTGATCCTTGTGGGGCTGTGTTTGATCGGCGGCGGTGTTGCCACCACGGCCGGTGGCGTAAAGCTGCTGCGGTTCTACGCGCTCTATGTGCATAGCCGACGTGAAATGGCGCGCCTGGTGCATCCGTCTTCGGTCGGAAATCTGGGCACGCAGGCGCGTTTTATCCGGCGGCAGGGCGCTTATGTGTCCTGGATCTTTTTCATGCTGTTTGTTCTGTCGGTGGCCGCGATCATGTCGGCCTTTGCTTTGAATGGGCTTTCGTTTGAAAGTTCGCTGGTTTTAACCGTGTCATCCCTGTCAACGACAGGGCCGCTGGCCAGTATCGGAGGCGAATTTGCGGTGAAATACGAATTTCTGGATAATGTGTCCCGAGGCATCCTGATCTTCTCGATGATCCTTGGACGGCTTGAAACGCTGGCGATTGTGGCGCTTTTCAACCCGCAACTGTGGCGGCGATAACCCGCATTGCCTGTCATTCCCGCGGCTTGACTCAATTTTAGGCTGGAAACTCTGCCATGGGCGTTCCATAATTAACCAATGACACGAAAGAACTGCCAGCAAGGGGCTGGAAGGCAAGAATAAAGGCATAAAAATAATGGCTGCAGATAAGCAGAATTTGCAGGACGCATTTCTCAATCACGTCCGCAAGACGAAGGTCCCGGTCACAATTTTCCTGATTAATGGTGTAAAACTTCAGGGTGTTATTACCTGGTTTGATAATTTTTGCGTTCTGCTCCGGCGGGACGGACAATCGCAATTGGTTTATAAACATGCGATTTCGACGATTATGCCAGCTCAGCCAATCAGCCTGTACGACGGCGAAGAGGGGTAATGGAAGCGCATGACGAAAGCGCGGCAACCCGCGCTTGGGTTCTGCATCCTGACATCACCTCGAACAGAAACCGCAGAGACGGACACGCTGCCTTGGAAGAGGCGGTGTCTCTTGCGTTGGCGCTGCCGGATCTGGAGGTTGTCGGGGCTGATGTGGTGCCTTTGCCCAAAACACGCGCCGGCTATTTGATCGGCTCGGGCAAAATCACTGAACTCGGTGCCAAGTTCAAAGCCAATGATGTGGAACTGGTACTGATTGATGGTCCGGTAACCCCTGTGCAGCAGCGCAATCTGGAAAAGGAATGGGGTGTCAAAATTCTTGACCGCACCGGTTTGATCCTTGAGATTTTCTCGGATCGTGCCCGTACACGAGAAGGGGTCTTGCAGGTCGAAATGGCCGCCCTGTCTTATCAGCGCACACGACTGGTACGGGCCTGGACCCACCTTGAACGCCAACGCGGCGGGCTTGGGTTTGTGGGTGGACCCGGTGAAACCCAGATCGAGGCTGACCGCCGTGCCATCGACGAAGCGTTGACCCGCCTACGCCGCCAATTGGCCAAAGTGGTGAAAACCCGCGAACTCCATCGTTCTGCACGTAAAAAAGTGCCCTATCCGATCGTCGCGCTTGTCGGCTATACCAACGCCGGTAAATCCACGCTTTTCAATCGTTTGACCGGTGCCAATGTGATGGTCAAAGACATGCTTTTCGCCACGCTGGACCCGACCATGCGATCGGTTGAATTGCCCAGCGGCAAGGACATCATCTTGTCCGATACTGTGGGCTTTATCTCTGATTTGCCGACCCAACTGGTTGCAGCCTTTCGCGCCACTTTGGAAGAGGTGTTAGAGGCCGATCTGATCCTGCATGTGCGCGATATTTCCCATGAGGAATCCGACGAGCAGGCGCAGGATGTGCTGACGATCATGTCCGATCTTGGCGTCGACAAAGACACGCCGGTGATCGAGGTCTGGAACAAGATCGACAAGCTTTCGCCAGACGCCCATGCTGGTTTCACCGCACAGGCAGAGCGTCGCGACGATGTTTTTGCGGTCTCTGCCATTACCGGCGAAGGGCTGGAAGTTCTGCTGGATACGGTTTCAGAATCCTTAACTGATCCGCGCAGCGAACGCACTCTGACTATTCCCTATGCAGACGGGCGCAAGCGTGCGTGGCTGTTTGAACAGGGCGTGATCACCGAAGAAGACCAGTCCGAAGACGGGTTTGTGGTCACGGTCTATTGGACCGCGCGGCAGGAAAAGAACTTCCGCGATATGTGACAGGCTAGCGGGCAGGGGTCAGCAGGGTGATCCCTTCCGCCGCCGCACGGGCCAATTCAGGGTCCAGCGTCATCGGGATATATTCTCCACGCCGCCACAGCTCTCCCAGATCATCGTAATGCCGCGACAGCGGATGGCCGGATTGGCCCGTCGAGATGATAAAGACCGAACTGTCCGGATCAGAAAAGTCATATACACCGCGATACCCCGCCCCATGCACATTCAGATAGGGGTCAGGGTCCTTGCCGCTTGTACGGCCGCGCATCAATGTGTTGTCGCCGCCGGAGGTGGACTGACGGATATTTACAAATACAGACAGCAGCGGGATATTTCCCATCACCTGATGGTCATGAGTGGCCTGATGCGCATCCCCCCAGCGCAGGCTTTCCAAAGCCGGACCATAGCGTTCCTGCAACCAGATCAGCGCATCATCCAGCGCCAGTCGGGCCATTTCCGTACAGGTTTCGGTCTTTGTGGATTGCACCACGTTGCACCACGCCGCCGCCCCGTCGGTATCGCGAAAGACCCGCTCGATGAAGACCGGATCGACATGGGGATATTCCGCCGCCAAAGGCCCAAGGTCATCGCGGATTAGACGATCCTGCAAAAACCGCAGCCAAGCCGCATAGATCAGCGGTTCGGGCAGGTGTTCATTCATCTCGCCGTTCCATTCGGCCAGCAAATCAAGCGCACGCTTGCGGCGCTGCTCGACTGATCCTTCTGGTGCGGATTCGCCGGTGAACCACAAATCCTTGGCCACTAGGGGCAGCAAGGCGCGGGCGGTAAAACTGACCGTATCCAGTTGCGCCTCGATAAAGCTTTCGCGGGTATGCACCTCGCGGTTCTGCATCAACCGCTGCCAGCGCTGTACCCGCTGGGTATCGCCCCACTCAAAGGACACATGAAAAGGAAAGGGCTTATCCACGGTTTTATTATTGGTATTGCCAAGGATACCGCCCAGGGGATCAATAAACGCCGGATTGGCGGCATAATTGGCGCGGCCCTGCCAGCGGTTGGTGGCAATCCAGCCCGGTGACGGCATACGCCCCTGTGTTTGATGCCGCACAGAGCGTAACGGCATCGCGCCAATGGTTTTCATCGCCACCCGTCCGGGTTCGGCAAGGCTGAGGTTTTGACTTGGGGCAATGAAGTCCTCCCCTGCATCAATTGCCGCCTCTATGCTTTTGGATTGCATCATTTTAATCGCCGCAGCGATTGAGGCGTCATTCGGGCTCAGGGCGGTCCATGCCAAGGTTGTGACATGTCCGGCAGGGGTGATCGGGCCAAGGTTGAAATGATGTTTCGGAAGCACGGGGCCGTTTTCGGTCCAGCGCAGGGTAATGGTTTCGGAAAGCTCATCCTTGATACGGATGATAGAGCTGCGGGTCTGAAACGCTTTGAACCCGTCGGGGGTTTGATATTCTTGCGGATTATCGGGGTTCAGCCGTTCGATATAGACGTCCTGATCATCCATATAAGACGAAGTCAGCCCCCACCCCAGATCGGCACTGCGCCCGACCAACACTGTGGGGATGCCCGGGATCGTACCGCCGATGATGCCGCCAGAAGCCAGTTCGATCCGCGCCAGATACCAGATCGCCGGAGCACTGAAACCCAGATGCGGGTCATTGGCGAGCAATGCCCCGCCGGCGGCTGAACGCTTTGGCGCCGCGGCCCATGCGTTACTGGCACCGGCCAATCCACGGGGTTTTGCCGGAGACAGCGCATCATAGGTGGTTGTCGAGCGTGCATAGGTCGGTGCGCTCGGAAAAAGGGACGCGAATTCCGGCAAGGCCGCAAGACCGGTGCCCGGCGCATCGGGCAAGACATCCCGCAGACGATCTTCTGACAGCAACAGCGAGGTTCTAGCGCGCAGGACTTCTTCTTCGACATGACCGGAAAGTTGCAGCGCCATCAGTTTCAGCAAGGCAATCGAATCCGCGGGCTGCCAAGGGGCGATTTCATTGGAAAACAGGAACAGCTCCGGTGCGCCGCGCCCCAAGGCCTGTTCATTGACCGTATTTAGCCATGCATTCACCCCATCGGAATAAGCCTGCAACACAGCCAAAGTATCGGCATCCAACGCGCGTTCGGATTGTACCGACAGCGGATAGAGGTCCAACCGGCGCATCAATTCATCGATCCGGAGCGTCCGGCGGCCAAAAAGTTCCGACAAGCGCCCCTGCGCGGTGCGCCGCAACATGGTCATCTGCCACAGGCGGTCTTGGGCATGAGCAAAGCCAAGCCCGAAGAACACATCGTGATCCGACTCGGCAAACACATGCGGCACCGAAGAGGTGTCGCGCACGATTTCTATATCGCCTTCAATACCTTGCAGCCTATAATTTGCGTTATAATCAACAAGCGAACGGGCCCCAAGATAATAAACCACAAGCACCACCGCCACCGAGAGAAGCAGAACGCCTGATACAATGCGCAGAAGCCAGCGAAAGACGGTTGCCATGGGAATCCTCGAGGTTGACGGTTGCAGATAAGCAAGTAGTTTGCGTTTGATAATGCGGTTTCGCAGGCGACACAATCAAAGGGTCAAATCATGGCAAAAGTAGCGTTTTTAGGACTGGGCGTCATGGGCGCGCCGATGGCAGGTCATTTGCAAGCCAAGGGCCATGAGGTCACCGTCTATAACCGGACCTTTGCGAAGGCTGAAAAATGGGTGCAAACCCATGGGGGCTCGGCTGCCAAAACCCCGCGTGAAGCCGCCACGGGGGCTGATTTTGTTATGGCCTGTGTCGGTAATGATGATGATCTGCGTCAGGTCTGTACGGGTGAGGACGGGGCTTTTGCCGGAATGGTCGCAGGCAGTGTTTTTGTCGATCACACCACGGTATCGGCGGCTGTCACCAAAGAACTTTATGCAAAAGCAGACAGCCTGCAGATTAGCTTTGTCGATGCGCCGGTCTCTGGCGGGCAGGCAGGCGCTGAAAACGGGGTGCTTTCGGTCATGTGTGGCGCGGATGAAGGCGCGTATCAACGGGTAGAGCCGGTGATTGCCGCCTATGCCCGTATCTGCCGACGTATCGGCGAAAGCGGTGCGGGCCAGATGACCAAAATGTGTAACCAAATCGCGATTGCCGGTCTTGTTCAAGGGTTGAGCGAAGCGCTGCATTTTGCCGAGAAAGCCGGCTTGGACGGGGCCTCTGTGGTTGAGGTGATCAGTCAGGGTGCGGCCGGTAGCTGGCAGATGTCCAACCGCTATGAAACCATGATCGCAGATGAGTTTGACCACGGTTTTGCGGTGGACTGGATGCGTAAGGATTTGGGCATCTGTCTGGACACAGCAGATGACATAGAGGCCAGCCTGCCGGTCACAGCACTGGTCGATCAATTCTATAAAGATGTGCAAAAGCTGGGGGGCGGACGTTGGGATACGTCGTCGCTGATCAAACGCTTGCGCGCGATGGGATAGGCCTGGGGGGGCAGATGAAGATCTGCCCCGAAGCCATTCATTCTATGGGATAATACGGCTGTATTTGGTGCCTTTCAGCGTGGCGCCTGCAATCAATCCGGCCTGTCCGAAGATCAGGGCGACAACTGGTTTGCTCACCGTGGTCGTATCAGCCGAAATGTTGCTGCCGTTTTCAAGCGCCGCATATTGCACATCAGCACCTGCCGCCCACCCCGGAGAGCGGCGGAATTCGCTTAGGGCATCATCGGTCATGAAAAACAGCGCATGGGCATATTGCTGTGCGCCGAGTTGAAATCCGACAGAAGCTTGTGTCGCGGAATAATAATCGACAGTGACGCCGTCGATCTGCAGCGCCCCCTGACCATAAGATCCCCCCACCCAGAGACCGGCTTCGGTGATCAACGGCATCACCAGAATGCCCGTTGCCTTGGCGGCAAGATCCTGTGTGTCCGGATAGGTGGTATAGAGATAATTCATCGACGCATTGACGCGAGCGTCAAGTTCTTGTGCCCCAGTGCTGCCGATCCCATTGCCACAACCAGCGGTAAGTGCCGCAGCGGACCCGGCGCTGAGTACGAAGCCTCGACGGGTAAAACGTGTCATTGAACTGCCCTTTGTTCTTTTGCCTGATTTTATCGGCCTTATGATAGCCGTTGGCCGATAACATACAGAATAGTCGCAACCGTGTCACGCAGGCAAAAACCCAAAACGGCAAAAACCCGCGTGTTCTGCTGCTTAATTTTGCAAAAGCCGTGCAACCCGAGGGGCAAAATAGGTCAAAATACCGTCACAGCCCGCCCGTTTGAACGCCAGAAGGCTCTCTAGCATTGCGGCGTCGCCATCGATCCAGCCGTTTTCGGCAGCGGCCTGAATCATCGCGTATTCACCGGACACCTGATAGGCAAACGTTGGCGCGCCAAACGCCTGTTTCACCCGCGCACAGACATCCAGATAAGGCATGCCGGGTTTGACCATCACCATATCCGCGCCCTCGGAAAGATCGCGCTGCACAAGACGCAGGGCTTCGTCGGTATTGGCCGGGTTCATCTGATAGGTCTTTTTGTCGCCCTTTAGCGCACCGGAGGCCCCGACGGCGTCCCGAAACGGACCATAAAAACAAGAGGCATATTTGGCCGAGTAGGACAGAATATTAACATTGCTGTGACCGTTTTCTTCAAGGGCAGCACGCATGGCGCCAATGCGCCCGTCCATCATATCAGATGGCCCCAGAATATCCGCACCCGCTTCAGCCTGCGCCAATGCCATTTTCACCAATGCATCCACTGTTGGATCATTCAGGATCATTCCGTCCTCTACGATGCCATCATGGCCATTGATGTTATAGGGATCGAGGGCGATGTCCGTCATTACAGCGATCTCAGGCACTGAGGCCTTGATCGCCCGAACCGCACGGTTTGACAGGTTGTCCGGGTTCCATGCTTCGCGACAATTCTGCGTTTTCAGGGCCGGATCGGTATAGGGAAAGACACAAATCACCGGAATGCCCAAGGCGGCGGCTTCTGCGGCGGCATCCACAAGATAATCAATCGACAGACGTTCAACACCGGGCAAGGAGTCAATCGGCTGCCGCTGACCTTCCCCTTCGACCACAAAGACCGGCCAGATCAGGTCTTTGACCGACAGGCGGTTTTCCTGAACAAGATCACGCAAAGCCGCTGTTGCACGCGGACGCCGCAGACGGGTGGCGGGGAAGGGGGCTTGTGTCGGGCGCATGTCGGTGCTCCTAGGTGTTTCCCATTTGCCTGCCACGTATTTTATCCTTTCTCAAGGGTAGGAAATTCCGTAACGAGGCTGTATTCGCATTCTTTAACCGATCATTAGACGAAAACTACCACAAAAAGGACTGACGATTTGGACTGGTACGCTCTTGTATTCGAGCTGATTGACATGCGCTCGTTTTCCAATTTGTGGTATTGGATTGCTTTGGCCGTTTTCTGGTCGACCACCAGCCACTGGATTATCGGCGTTCCCTTTGATTTGGTCCAGCGCGCGATGAAACATGAGGAAGCACAGGCCGATCTGGAAATCCTTGTCGGCATCCATGTGCGCCGGATCGTTTATATCAGTGCTTGGGCCGGTCTGTGGCTATTGGCCATCGGTTTTTTCATGCTGACAACGCTGGCGGTCACGGGGTTTTATTACCATTTTGAATTCTCTCAGGCCGTCAGTTTCATCGCTTTCCCGATGAGCATCGTCGCCCTCATGTCGGCCAGCACCGCCCATCGCATTGAAACCAATGCAATCAAAGGCGAAGAGCTTCGAAAACAGCTCAAACGTCTGCGATTCTACATTCAATGTCTGGGCATGGCCTCTATCTTTACGACATCAATTTTTGGCATGTTCGCCAATCTGGTGATCGGCGTGCGCGGTTGACATTCTGCGCGGGGACGTTACCTCGGCGGCATGACAAATTCCTTGCATTATACCCTCAGCGGTGCCCCCGAAGGCTTTGACGCAAAACTCCTTTTGGGAGAGATGCAAAAAGCCGCAGGTCCAGTGCTGCACATTGCCCGCGATGACAAGCGCATGGCGGCCATGCAGGCCGCGCTGCGGTTCTATGCCCCCGATGTGCCGGTCCTGCAGTTTCCGGCGTGGGATTGTCTGCCCTATGATCGCATGTCGCCCAATGCAGATGTCTCAGCCACCCGTATGGCGACACTGGCGGGGCTGGTGCATGGGATGCCGAAACGCTTTATCCTGCTGACTACGTTGAACGCCGCGACCCAGCGCATTCCGGCCCGAGCAGTATTGAAAGACGCTGCCTTTAGCGCCAAAGTCGGCAACCGCATCGATGAGCGCGCGCTGCGCGAATTTCTGACTCGCATGGGTTTTGTGCAAACGCCAACGGTGACCGAACCCGGCGATTATGCCGTGCGTGGCGGGATAATCGACATTTATCCACCGGGTGAAAGTGGTCCGGTGCGGCTTGATCTGTTTGGCGATGTGCTGGACGGCGCACGCCGCTTTGATCCGGCCAGCCAGCGCACCACCGAAAAGCTCGAGCTGATCGAGCTGGCGCCGGTTTCCGAAGTGATCCTTGATGAGGCCGCAATCACGCGGTTCCGGCAGAATTACCGCATCGCTTTTGGCGGCGCGGGCACGGATGATCCGCTTTATGAAGCGGTGAGTGCAGGGCGCAAACATCAGGGCATCGAGCATTGGTTGCCGTTTTTCCACGAAAAGCTTGAAACCCTGTTTGACTACCTGCCGACGGCCTCGGTGATGGTGGATGACCAGATGACACCGGCGCGGTTGTCGCGCTGGGAGGGTATTCTGGACCAATATGAAACCCGCAAAATTGCCATGGCGCAAAAGGGCCATCTGGATTCGGTTTATAAGCCCTGCCCACCGGCAGAGCTGTATCTGGATGATACCGCTTGGGAGGCTGAAACTGCCGATCAACGCCTGCTTCAGCTGAGCCAGCTTCCCCAAGCCACCGGTGCCAGTGTGCTGGATATGGGCGGGCGCATCGGGCGCAATTTTGCCCCTGAACGCCGGCTTGAATCCGTAAGCCTTTTCGGGGCTTTGGCGGATCACATTCGCGCAAAACGAAGCGATACGCAGGTGGTCATCGCCAGCTACTCCGAAGGGGCGCGAGAACGGCTTTATGGGTTGGTTGAAGATGAAGGTCTGGCCGATGCCAAACTGATTGGCGATTACCGAGATGTGCCCACCGGTAAGGGGGGCGTATTTCTTGCGGTCTGGGCGCTTGAGCACGGGTTTGAGGGCGACGGGCTGACGGTCATTTCCGAACAGGACGTGTTGGGCGATCGTCTGATCCGGTCTGGTAAACGCAAAAAACGCGCCGATAACTTCCTGACCGAAACCCAGAGCCTTAGTCCGGGTGATTTGATCGTGCATGTCGATCACGGAATCGGGCGCTACATCGGCCTTGAGGTGGTCACAGCCGCCGGTGCCGCCCATGAATGTATCGCGCTGGAATATGCCGGGGGAGACCGGCTGTTTCTGCCGGTTGAAAACATCGAATTGCTCAGCCGATATGGCCATGATGAAGGTCTGCTGGATAAACTCGGCGGCGGCGCATGGCAGGCCAAAAAAGCCAAGCTGAAAGAGCGTATCCGCGAGATGGCCGACCGGTTGATCCGGATCGCGGCAGAACGTGAGTTGCGATCCGCGCAGATCATGGAGCCGCCGGATGGCATGTGGGATGCCTTTTGTGCGCGTTTTCCCTATCAGGAAACCGATGATCAGCTGCATGCGATCAGTGATGTGCTGGATGATCTTGGGCGCGGGCGACCGATGGATCGCCTGGTCTGTGGGGATGTCGGCTTTGGCAAGACCGAGGTTGCCATGCGGGCGGCCTTTGTCGCGGCGATGGCCGGCGTGCAGGTTGCTGTAATTGCGCCGACCACCCTATTGGCGCGTCAACATTTCAAGAGCTTTGCTGATAGGTTCCGTGGATTTCCTCTGGAAGTCAGACAGTTATCGCGATTTGTTAGCGCAAAAGACGCCACGCAAACGCGGGATGAGCTGTCGCGTGGCACGGTGGATATTGTTATCGGCACCCATGCGCTTTTGGCCAAGAACATCCGCTTTAAGAACCTTGGCCTGCTGGTCATCGACGAAGAACAGCATTTCGGGGTTGGCCATAAAGAGCGGCTGAAAAACCTGCGCAGCGATGTGCATGTGTTGACCCTGACCGCCACACCGATCCCGCGCACTTTGCAGATGTCGTTGTCCGGCATGCGCGATCTGTCGATCATCGGCACCCCGCCGGTGGATCGTTTGGCCATCCGCACCTATGTCAGCGAATTTGACACCGTCACCCTGCGCGAAGCGCTGCTGCGCGAGCATTATCGCGGCGGGCAGAGCTTTTTCGTGGTGCCGCGCGTCAAGGACCTGCCTGCGATGGAGGCTTTCCTGAAAGAGCAGGTGCCCGAGGTCAGCTATATCGTCGGCCATGGTCAAATGGCCGCCGGAGAGCTGGACGAGCGGATGAATGCGTTTTATGACGGAAAATATGATGTGCTGCTGGCCACAACCATCGTGGAAAGCGGCCTGGATATTCCCACCGCAAATACCATGATCGTGCATCGTGCCGACATGTTTGGCCTGTCGCAGCTTTATCAAATTCGCGGACGGGTCGGGCGCTCCAAAACCCGCGCCTATGCGTATCTGACGACAAAACCGCGCAAACCCCTGACCGCAAATGCGGCCAAACGCCTTCGCGTGTTGGGCAGTCTGGATACGCTGGGCGCCGGATTTACGCTTGCCAGTCAGGATCTGGATATTCGCGGGGCAGGGAACCTGCTGGGCGAGGAGCAATCCGGCCAGATGCGGGATGTCGGTTTTGAGCTTTATCAATCCATGCTGGAGGAAGCGGTTGCGAAAATCCGCTCTGGCCAGATGGAGGGGCTGACCGAGGAAAACGATCAATGGGCGCCGCAGATCAATCTGGGCGTGCCTGTGTTGATCCCCGAAGCCTATGTGCCGGATCTGGACGTGCGGCTGGGGCTGTACCGGCGTTTGTCGGGGCTGACCACCAAGGTCGAGTTGGAAGGCTTTGCTGCCGAGTTGATCGACCGTTTTGGCAAGCTGCCCAAAGAGGTCAACACGCTGATGCTGGTGGTGCGGATCAAGGCCATGTGTAAACGGGCCGGCATTGCGAAACTGGACGGCGGGCCCAAGGGCGCAACGATCCAGTTCCATGGTGATAAATTCGCCTCTCCGGCAGGGCTTGTTGAATTTATCAACGCCCAGAATGGCTTGGCGAAAGTGCGTGACAACAAAATCGTCGTACGGCGCGACTGGAAGAGTGATGCCGATAAGATCAAAGGTGCCTTTGCCATTGCCCGCGATCTGGCCGAAAAAGTCGCCGCAGAGAAAAAGCGCAAAGCCGCACAGAAGAAAACCTAGAAGCCCGCACGTGTATCCCCCACACGCGCGGGCAATGACAAGGGAACTGATGTGCCGTGAGTATTTCACCCTTGCCGATGACTATCAGGCCAGTCTGGCGCAAAAATCGTAATGATTGATTAATAGCTGAGCGATTCCACTGAAGCAAGAGCAGCTTTAGGTTGTTTGACGGCTCAATAAATCAATCCATGGGTCAGGCGACGGCCCGTTTTTCATGGGCGATGGTGCGCATCATCACAAATGAAACGCCCGAACAAATCAGGCATACCAGCGCCAGCGGCACCGGTGTTCCGCTGAAGGTTACACCAACAAGCGCAGAAATCAGCGCCCCGCCAACGGTGGACAAGGCCCCGATCACCGAAGAGGCAATGCCTGCGATATGGCCCAAAGGCTCCATCGCCAGCGCATTCATATTGCCCAAGGTGAAACCGACCATATAAAACAGCGACAAAATCCACGGCACAAAAAACAAAAAGTGGAACTGCCCGCTGAGCGAAAGCAGCAAAGCCACCAGCGACACACCGGTCTGGACCGCGAAGGCCAATGTCGCCAAGGGACGCATACCAACCCGTTCGACCACTCGGGCGTTGACGATATTGGCGGTTCCGGCAAGCAGCGCAAGACCGGCGAACCAATAGGCAAACTGATCACCGCGATCATAGGTAAATTCAAATAGCGGCTGGATCAGGGAAATCATCGTGAACAACATGCCCAGCGTCAGCGTTTGCACAAGGATCGAAACACGCACCATATGGTTGGCCATGATCTCTTTGAAGGCGCTGTTAAAAGCCTTGATGGTAAAGGGGCGGCGGTCTTGGATGGGTAGGGTTTCCGGCTGACGGAAATAGAACCAGCTGCCGGTAATGACGGCAAAAATCACAAAAGTCAGGAAAATGGCGCGCCAGTCAAACAGCACGATGATTACCTGGCCCATAGCCGGAGCAATGGCCGGCACCAGCACAAAGATCATCATCATGAAGGAAACAACTTTGGCCATTTTTTCACCGTGATACAGATCACGGATGATCGCTTGGGTGACCACGCGCGGTCCGGCAACACCAACCCCTTGGGCAAAGCGTGCAATCAACAGCATCTCAAAAGAATGGGTCTGCCAGCAGACAATAGCCGCCACACAATAGAGCGCCACCCCCATCAACAAAACCGGACGCCGCCCCATCGTATCGGAAATCGGCCCGACAAACAGCGTGCCAACCCCCATGCCCATGACATAGGACGCGATGATCAGCGGTGCACGCTCAGGACGGTCCGGCGACAGGCTGTGGCCGATCTCGGTCAGGGCAGGCAGCATCGCATCAATGGCAATCGCAATCGTCGCCATCAGCATCGCACACATGGCGATGAATTCCCGTTCGGACAGGGGCTTCAATGTCATGCGTCGTCAGCTTCGAAAAGTTCGGTGATCACCTTGCGCCACAACTCTACCGGTTGTGCACCGGATAATACATGCTGTTGCGCCACGACAAAGGTCGGCACGCCGGTGACGCCCATTTTGCGGCTATGGGCATCGCGGTCCTTGATCATCTCAATATCGGCATCGCTTTCCAGCGCGCGGGCGATCACCGCTTGATCCAGCCCGACGGTCTGAGCCAGTTCAGCCAGTACCTGTTTATCCCCGATATCCTGCCCGTTGACAAAATAGGCCTGAAACAGTGCTTCGACCATATCATCCTGAAGCGCCTCTAGCCCGGCCCAATGAATCAGTCGATGGGCGTTGATCGTGTTCGGCGTGCGTTTGATTCCCTCAAAATTTATCTTCAACCCAGAGGATTCTGATTCTTGTACGATCGGCGCGTAGGCGCGAATGGCCCCTTCTTTTCCGCCGAATTTACCCTCTAGATAGGCGCGGCGATCCATCCCGTTCTGTGGCATGTCAGGGTTGAGTTGAAAGGGATGCCATTCAATTGCAAAGGGAAATTCCTCGAACTCGGCCAACGCCGTCATCAGCCGCGCTTTGCCGATATAGCACCACGGGCAGATCGGATCGGAAAGAATATCAAGTTTGACCATGGTTTGCCTCATATTGGTGCCGCAGGGCGCGGCGTAGAATTTTGTTGTTTGCCCCTCTGGGCAGTTTCTCGACATATTTATACACTCTGGGCGATTTGTAACGTGCTAATTGCGGCGCAACAAAATGGTGAAGTTCCGTGGCGTCAATTTCAGCCGGCCCCGTATAAAAGGCTGCAATCACAATGGTATCGGCCTTGATTGCCACCTCGGCAACGGCCACTTCGGTGATGGCATCATGGCGGGCCAGCGCACGCTCGACCTCTTGCGGGCTGACCCGAAAGCCCCCTGCGTTCATCATGTCGTCATTACGCCCTTCATAGGTAATGGCCCCGTCTGCCGCCATCGACACCATGTCACCGGTCAGAAACCAGCCCTGCCGAATTTTGGCTGCCGTCGCGGCAGGATCGTTGAAATACCCCAGCATCAATCCTTGGTCTTGCAATGCGACCGCCAGCTCTCCGATGGTTTCGCGCGGCACCGGGTGGCCGTGGTCGGACAGCACCGCAATCCGGCGTCCCCTCTGCGGATAACCCGAACTGCCTTCCGGTGCCTGTCGCTTCGGAGAACCAGAGATGAAGGTGGAGCATTCCGACATGCCAAATGCCTCAAATATCGGGGTGCCGGTGGCACGCTGCCAGCTGTCCCGAATGCGGTCCGGCAGCTTTTCCCCCGCCGAAAGCCCGTGGCGCAGCGCGGGTAAGGGGAAATCAAATGCTTGTTTTAACATCTGCCGATAAACCCCTGGTGCCGCGGCAAATATCGAGATGTAATGGTCCGAAAGGACTTGGGCCAGATCCGCCGGCTTGATTTCGGGATCAAGCATATAGGCGGTCGCGCCACAGGCCCATGGGTCCATCAGTCCTGTGCCTAGCGTATAAGTCCAGTTAAACGCACCGGCATGCAACATACGATCACTTTTATGCAGCCCATACCAGTCCTGCCACATCATCCGGCGCGCCCAGATCGCCCGATGGGCATGCATCACCGCCCGCGCATTGCCGCCGGTGCCAGAGGTATAGATCATATAGGCCAAACGCTCTGGATCACCGTAATCAAATGCGGCGGCAGGCAATCTCTGCATTTGCGCGATTTCGTCGGTATCAATGCGGCGGATCATCGGATCTTGCGGCAGTGCAATACCCGTATCATACACAATCAGGGCCGGCGAAATCTGTAGCGCGATCTTATTGCATTCCGCTTCGGTCAGCATGGCGGATGTCGGCACAGGTACAAATCCGGCGGCGATGGCAGCCAAAAAAACAATCGGGAATTCGACAGTATTTCCAATCCGCATTAATATCTTATCGCCTGGACTTAACCCAAGTTCACGCAATCCGGATGCCACGCCCCCCACAGCCTGCGCCAGCTCCGCATATCGCCAACGCTGCGTGCCAGATTTCGAAATCAGCACCAGTGCCTCTTTTTCCGGCCAGTCCGCAGCGGTAGAAAGCACATAGGCGGCCATATTAAAGGAGGCGGGGCAAGGTGAAGGCCTGCCGGTATCGTAGATTGATTGCATAGGGGGACGCTAATCTGCGACCTGTTGCGTTGCAAGCGATTGATATTTTGCCCTATAAGCGCTGCATGCGTGATGATGAACAAACGAAGATTATTAGGATCGCCCGTGAAAACGGGGCCGAAAACAATCCAGAGCCACTAAACTTGGGGGAACGGGTTCGCCAGTTGCGCAAGGACCGCAGCTGGACTCTTGAGCAGGCCGCCACTCAGGCCGGATTGGCGCGCTCGACCCTGTCCAAGATCGAAAACGGGCAGATGTCCCCGACCTATGAGGCGCTCAAGAAACTGGCGGACGGGTTGGATATTTCGATCCCGCAGCTGTTTACGCCGCCCTCCCGCGCGCAGGTGAATGGCCGTATCGCCGTTACAAAACAGGGCGAGGGGGCCACGCAGGTTACCACCACCTATGAACATGAACTGCTTGGCGGCACCCTGACCAAGAAACAGATGCTGCCTTATCGTGCGCGTATCCGCGCCCGTAGTTTTGACGATTTCGACGGATGGGTCCGTCATGATGGCGAAGAATTTCTCTATGTGCTGACCGGTGTGGTGAAACTCTTTACCGAGTTTTATGAACCGGTTGAGCTGCGGCGCGGGGATAGCGCCTATTATGATGCCTCTATGGGGCATAATGTCGTGTCGGTGTCAGAGGACGACGCCACCATTCTTTGGGTGACTTCTTTAGCGTAACATACTGTAAAAATTTACTTATATCAAAAAAAGGCCCCCGATCCGGAGGCCTTTTTCTTTTTTAGCGGATTTTAGTCTTCTTCATACCACCAGACGTCCGGCTGGTATTTGATCCAATCGCCATACATCGGAACATGTTCGGGGAACCGCAGGTTTTTATCATGCGCGAGGCGGCTTTCATTGGAATACCACAGGGGGATCACATATCGGCCTGCTGTAAGAACGCGATCTAACGCTTTGACTGCAGAGCGGAATTCGTTTTGGTCTTCTGCGGTCAGCATGGTGTTGATCATCGCTTCTGCGGCCGGAGAATTCATCCCCATCCAATTGCGCGATCCGGGCTCGCTCACGCCGGAAGCACCCCAGTAATTCATCTGCTCATTACCCGGCGACAGGGACAGACCGCGCCGGTAATAGGCCATGCCAAAATCATAACCGTTTGTGCGTTCTTTATATTGCGCACTTTCAACTGTGGTGATTTTTGGCACAATCCCGACGCGGGACAAGGCGGCGACATACATATCGATAATCGCCTGATGCTGGCTGCTGCCCTGCGAGAGTAGAATCTCAAAGGTAAAGGCCTCTCCAGCGCTGTTTTTCATCACGCCATCTTGCAAAGTCCAGCCCGCTTCTTCGAATAGTTTCAAAGCACTACGGGTGTTCTTTCGATTTCGATCCGTACCATCAGAGATGGGCAGGCTGTAGCCTGCAATGGTGCCGGGGAGCAGATCATCCTTAAAGGGCATCAACAGATCAGCGACCTGACCTGAAGCTGCCTCTTGCGCCATGCCAAGCACGGAGTTGGCATAGTAAGACGGGATCCGAGGCAAGGTACCGCCGTTCAAGGTGTCGTTAATGAATTCGAAATTAAACATCTCTATCATGGCCTGACGGACGCGCCAATCGGCGAACTGGGGCAGGCGGGTGTTCATGACAAACCCTTCAATCCCCGTTGGCCGCTTGTGCGGGATCAGGGATTTAACGATATCGCCATTGGTGACGGCGGGGAAATCATACTGGCTGTCCCATTTGGCCGCGTCGGTTTCACGGTTTGAGGTCAGCAAACCGCCTTTAAAGGCCTCAAACATCGCGGTGGAATCTGTAAAGAACTCCATGCGGATTTCATCGACATTCGCGCGCCCTCTATTTACGGGCAAATCCTTGCCCCAATACGCGGGGTTACGTTTCAACGACACATAGCGACCGGCTTCAAAATCCTCGATCACATAAGGGGCAGATGTGATCGGCAAATCATCGAGACCGCTTTCGGTGAAATCCTTTCCGTCCCATTGGGCTTTTTTCAGAATGGGCCGCATCCCTAGGATCAGCGGCAATTCACGGTCTTCGGTATTGAATGTAAAACGCACGGTGCGTGGACCGGTGGCCTCTGCGGTGGCGACTTTGGTCCAAGCGCCCAGATAGCGCGGATGCCCGACGGTGCCCAAGGTTTCGTAAGACCAGAGCACATCCTCGACGGTAACGGGGCTCCCATCAGAGAATTTCGCCTCTTCGCGGAGGGTGAATTCAACCCAGGTACGTTCCGGATTGGTCTCTACCGATTCGGCCAAAAGCCCATAAAGCGTAAAGGGTTCGTCGTAACTGCGCGCCATCAGGCTTTCATGGGCATAAAACCGGAGCATCCACGGCACGCGTCCTTTACGGATATGCGGATTCAGGGAATCAAAACTGCCGCCTTCCCCCAAAACGATGCGTCCACCCTTGGGTGCATCGGGGTTGGCGTAGGGGAGCGACACAAAATCCGGTGGTAGAGCAGGGTCGCCATACATAGCTATGCCATGTTGTGGCTCAGCCTGGGCGATTCCTCCGCACAGCAGAAAAACAGCAGAGAGGGCGCGAATTCCCCTCTGTGGTGAAAATAGGGGTCTCATTTTAGCAACAATCCTTCTGCTCTCTTTATTGATTTGCCTGAATCCTACCTGTGCTTTCCTTCCTTTTCAAACTTTTAGCTTGGCGCGTGGCGGAAGTTTGCATATAAAAGAGTCACTGCTCGATAGGTTTCTTGCCTGTATGAAACCTGCCTCAATAACTTAGCGCCCGCTTCGTGCGGGCGTTTTTTTTGCGCGACTTTCCTCCGAAACCATAATTTCCTAATGCATTCTGCACCTGCAGCATCTACCGTTTTACGGAATCTAATGCAGGAGAGTCAGATGTCGCTTAAGGGAAAAACCGCCGTTATCACCGGATCAAACTCGGGAATCGGTCTGGGCGTGGCGGTAGAACTCGCCAAAGCCGGCGCTGATGTGGTGCTGAATTCCTTTACGGATTCACCCGAAGATCACGCGATTGCAGCAAAAATCGCCGCCGACCATGGCGTTAAGGCCCGCTATATCAAAGCAGACATGTCCAACGCCGAGGAATGCCGCGCTTTGGTCGAAAAGGCGGGGCAATGCGATATCCTTGTAAACAACGCCGGTATTCAGCATGTGGCCCCGATTGAAGCATTTCCGACCTCTAAATGGGATGCGATCATCGCCATCAACATGTCTTCGGTGTTTCATACGACGGCCGCGGCATTGCCGATGATGCGCAAGGCCGGTTGGGGCAGGGTGGTGAACATCGCTTCGGCCCATGGTTTGACTGCCTCGCCCTATAAATCGGCCTATGTGGCGGCAAAACACGGGGTCGTCGGACTGTCCAAAACCACCGCCCTTGAAACCGCGCAGGAGCCGATCACCTGCAATGCTGTCTGTCCGGGCTATGTATTGACCCCTTTGGTCGAAGCCCAAATTCCGGACCAAATGGCGGCGCATAACATGGATAGAGAGACCGTCATTAAAGAGGTCATGCTGGAACGCCAGCCCTCGCGTGAATTTGCCACAACCGCGCAATTGGGGGGCACTGTTGTGTTTCTCTGCTCGGATGCCGCGACCCAAATCACCGGCACCACGATCAGCGTCGATGGCGGCTGGACCGCGCTGTAATGAGCAAAAAACGCATAAATCTGGCCTTGCAGGGCGGTGGCGCGCACGGGGCATTTACCTGGGGCGTTCTTGATCATTTGCTCGCGGATGGAAGGCTTGAAATTGCTGCAATTTCAGGAACTTCCGCTGGTGCAATGAATGGGGCCGCGCTTAAGGCCGGATGGATGACGGGCGGGGCGGAAGGGGCGCGTGAAAACCTCAGTTGGCTCTGGTCGCAAATGGGCGCGGTAGAGGATAACCGCTTTTCAAACTGGATGACCGAGCTGTCGCCATTTCCGTCGATGATGTCGGCTTTTATGGAAAACAGCCTGCCCTTTGCTATGGCCGAAGCGGCTACAAATTTTCTGAGCCCCTATGACTACGGACACGCCTATTTCAATCCGTTGACACGGATTGCAGAACGGTTCCACTACGATCTGATCTGCCAGGAGTGCGAACCTTCTCTTTTTGTATCGGCCACCAATGTGCGCAGTGGAAAGCTTAAGGTCTTTAAAGGAGAGGGCATATCGGCGGACTCCATTCTGGCCTCGACCTGTCTGCCGACTTTGTTTCAGGCGATCGAGATCGAAGATCCCGACACCGGCACCACCGAAGCTTATTGGGACGGCGGATATATCGGCAATCCGGCACTTTATCCCTTGGTTGATGATGCATTGCCCGATGACATTATCATCATTAATATCAATCCGTTATATCGAGATGCTCTTCCACGCAGCGCCGCTGAAATTCAAAGCAGAATTAACGAGATCAGCTTTAACAGCTCGTTGCTTCGGGAAATGCGGGCCTTAACGATGACCCGTCAACTGGTGGCGCGCGGACAGGTGGATAAGGGTAAAATCAACAGCCTCAGGCTGCATATGATTGCCGATGATGCCTTGATGAACGAGCTTTCAAGTGCCACCAAAATGTTGCCAAACCCCACGACATTACAACGCCTTAAAGAGGCCGGTGCTGCCGCCGCCGCGCAATTTCTGGACGATCATTTTGATAAAATCGGCAAAAGCGACAGCATCGATCTCGAAGAGATGTTTCCGACTGAGTGAGGGCGCTTTAAGCGCTTTTTTTGGTCTGGGCCAATTCGGTTACGGCTGCCGCGGCCTCTTTGCCGTTTGGATAGACCAATCCGGCTGAAATCACCAATTTGGCGGCATCCTCGACCGACATGTCCAACTCGACAACGTCATGTCGGGGTACGAAGAGCAAAAAGCCCGATGTCGGGTTCGGGGTGGTCGGGAGGAACACCGACACCACGGGCTCGTTAACCTGCACCTTTTGGTTAATCTCGCCTTTTGCCTCGGTGGAAATAAAGGCAATGGCCCAAAGCCCTTTGCGGGGATATTCAATCAAACAGGCCCGATCGAAATTTGCGTCGCGGCTGGAAAACACGGTTTCTGCGATTTGTTTCAAACCGTTATAGACCGATCTTACGACTGGCATCCGGTCAACCAGATGTTCCCCAGCGTTCAGCAAGGATCGCCCGATCAAGCCTTTGGCCAGCCAGCCGATAATGACGGTGAACACCAGAAAGATCAAAACCCCCAACCCGCGCATGTTAATGCCGGTATATTGCTCGGGGCTCCATTGTGCAGGCAGGAAGGGCAGAACCCAGCTGTCTATCCAGCCGATGACCGACCAGATGAGCCAGATGGTTACAGCAATCGGCGCAATAACGACGATACCCGCAAGGAAGTTGTTCCGCAGTCCGGCAAAGTAATGATGCTTCACACGTTCGACTGGCTCGTTATCTGGGGATTTCTGGCTCATGGCTCGTTTCATTCAGGCTACCCCGATTACCTAAGCTGTGATGATCCCTGCAACAACAACTATCCGTTAAGAATGTCATCATTGCAGGGAATATTCGCCTAAAATTGTGCCGCGATCCGGCTGGCAAGACGGGCATTGCTTAAAACAAGGGCAATATTGGCCTCAAGGCTTTTGCCGTCAGTCAACTCATAGATGCGTTGAAGCAGATAGGGGGTGACAGATTTCGCTGCGATCCCGTGGGTGGCGGCATCCGAAATTGCGCGGGCAATAATCGGGGCAAGATAATCGCGCGTCAGTTCGGCCTCGGCCGGAATTGGATTGGCCACCAACTGCCCGCCGCTCAGCCCCATCAGGCTGCGCATTTTTTGGGATTCGGCAATTTCTGCCGGTGTTTCCATGCGCAAAGGTGCCGGCAACCCCGAGGAGCGCGACCAAAAGGCCGGAAACTCGTCCTGCCCAAACGCAATTACTGGAACGCCATTTGTTTCAAGGACTTCCAAGGTTTTTTCAATGTCAAGAATGGCCTTGGCCCCGGCGGCAACCACGGTCACAGGGGTTTGGGCGAGTTCATTTAGATCTGCCGAAATGTCAAAACTGTCTTCGGCCCCTTTGTGCACGCCGCCGATGCCGCCGGTGGCAAAAACATGGATACCCGCCAAATGGGCGGCGATCATGGTTGCGGCAACGGTAGTGGCGCCGGTTCCTTTGCGCGCCAGACAGGCGGCAAAATCGGCGCGGGATAGCTTGGCGACATTTTTGGCTTGGCCAAGGCTTTCAAGCTCCGCCGCGCTCAGCCCGATGTGCAGATTGCCATCAAGAACTGCAATGGTCGCCGGTGTTGCGCCGTTATCGCGCACCTCGGCCTCGACACGGCGAGCGGTTTCGACGTTCTGCGGATAGGGCATACCATGGGTGATGATGGTGGATTCCAGTGCCACAATCGGTGCGCCATTGGCTTTGGCGGCCTTAACATCATCAGATAAGATCATGGGAAGTGTCATAAAGATGTCTCTCCGGAAACATAGGTTGCGGCGGCTTGCAAAGCATCAACAAGCGCGTCTTCGCGGGTTTTGCCGCGGATTTCAGCGACGATATGGGCCGCCATGAACGTATCACCAGCACCGGTGACTCGGGTCACAAGAACGGCGGGCGGTGTTTTTGTAATCACCGTGCCTTGGCTCGCCTCAGAGGCTGCCTTGCCCCCATCGGTGACCAGTGCGCGATGGGCACCGCGCTCCAGCAAGGCAAGAGCAGCGGTTTCGCTATCATCAAAACTGCGCTGACACAGATACCCAGCCTCTTCGAGGTTCACATAAAGGGTGCCGCGCGTGCGATTGATAAAGGGAAGCAGACGTTCCGCTTTGCCCGGAGACGCCGGCGCGACACGCAAATCAGCCTGTAAAAACAGTGGACTTATCGAGATGTCTTCAAGCAGGCTGACGGTCAGGTTCCCATCAAGCGCAATCGGCCCCTGAAACGGCGCGGACATGGAACCCAGCCGGCCATCCCCCAATGGGCGCAGGATTTTATCGCCTGCAGCTTCGAGCGAATGGGCGTCAGCAATCGCCGCGATCAACCCGTTCGCGCCTTCGACGGCCATATAACGATCGGTTAGCAGGTCTTCTGAGAGATAGGCATACTCCGTCAGAATTCCCATTTTTTGACAGGCGCGCAAAAGCTCCTGACCTTCTTCGTCCTTGCCGATCGCGGTCAGAACTGCCGGTTGCAGGCCAAAGCGGCGCAGGGTCATGGCGATGTTCATCGCCACACCTCCGGGTAAGCGCGAAATACGGCCAGGTAAATCAGATCCCACCCGCATGTGGCTGGCAGAACGTCCGATAATGTCCCAAAGGACCGAACCGATGCAAAGTATATCAGGTGTTTGTGTCATGCTATGTATTTGGCGGGATTGTTAGAAGCCTGCAAGAGGCAGCATGCGATTGAGATATTTTCCGCCCAGAATTATACACTGGAATGCATCAAGAACCAGCGCACGGAATGGGTTAAACCTGCGCATTTCACAGAGTAAAACCGTGCCAAAATAAGATATACGACACAGGTGGCGGGCAGGGGGTTGCACTCTGGGGCGGGCTGCTGTATTTGCGCCTCACTTCACAGGTGGGGCTTGGGCCGAGGAGGGAGAAATCCTCTGACGTCCGCCGGTTGGGCGAATGCCCTCAATGGTCTCACCAAGGCGCAAACCGGAAAAAGGAATATGGACATGGCGCTCCCTGAATTCACAATGCGTCAGCTCTTGGAAGCTGGCGTTCACTATGGTCACCAAACACAACGCTGGAACCCGCGTATGGGCCCGTTCATCTACGGCTCGCGCAATGGTATCCACATTTTTGACCTGACCCAAACCGTTCCAATGCTGGACCAAGCCCTGACAGCCGTGCGTGACACTGTTGCCAAAGGCGGCCGCATTCTGTTCGTTGGTACAAAGCGTCAGGCCGCTGGCCCAATCGCTGCGGCAGCCGAAAACTCTGCCCAGTACTACATGAACCACCGCTGGTTGGGTGGCACGCTGACCAACTGGAAAACCGTTTCCAACTCCATCAACCGTCTGAAGACAATCGATGAGAAAATGGAAACCGGTTTTGAAGGTCTGACCAAGAAAGAACGTCTTGGCATGGAGCGTGACCAAACCAAACTGCAGGCTTCCCTTGGTGGTATCCGCGACATGGGCGGTGTGCCTGACCTGATCTTCGTGATCGACGTCAAAAAAGAAGCACTGGCCATCGCCGAAGCTAACAAACTGGGTATCCCTGTTGTGGCTGTGGTTGACTCCAACTGCTCCCCTGATGGTGTGGATTACATCATCCCGGGCAACGACGATGCTTCCCGTGCGATTTCCTTGTACACCGATCTGGTTGCCCGCGCGGCACTTGACGGCATGACCGCACAGCTGGGCGCCGCTGGCGTTGATCTGGGCGAAATGGAAGAAGCAATGGCAGAAGAAGCAGTTGTCGAGGCTGCTGAAGCTTAAACTTTACACAAAACTGACATGGGGCAGGGGTATACCCTGCCCACTCCCCTTTCCCTTCCTTTAGGAGAAATCACATGGCGATCACTGCAGCTATGGTGAAAGAACTGCGCGACATTTCCGGCGCAGGCATGATGGACGCGAAAAAAGCGTTGACCGAAACAGAAGGCAACATGGACGAAGCCGTTGATTGGCTGCGGACAAAAGGTCTTGCCAAAGCGGCCAAGAAATCCGGCCGTACAGCAGCCGAAGGTCTGGTTGCGGTTATCGTTGATGGCGGCAAAGGTGTTGCTGTCGAAGTGAACTCTGAAACCGACTTTGTTGGTAAAAACGCAGAGTTTCAGGAAATGGTTGGCAAAATCGCCACTGTTGCCTTGGGTGTTGACGATGTAGACGCGCTGAAAGCGGCTGACATTGGTGGCGGCAAGTCCGTTGATGCGCTGATCACAGACAAGATCGCAACCATCGGCGAAAACATGTCTCTGCGTCGCATGGCGGCTCTGTCTGGTGATGCTGTTGTGTCCTATGTGCACAATGCGGTTACTGGCGGCATGGGCAAAATTGGTGTTCTGGTTTCCATGAACGGCGGCGACGAAGCTTTCGGGAAACAGGTTGCAATGCATATTGCGGCTGTGAACCCTGCAGCGCTGTCCGAAGCTGATCTGGACGCCGAAGTTGTCGAGAAAGAAAAGCAGGTCCAGATGGACATTGCCCGTGAATCTGGCAAACCCGAAGCTGTGATCGAAAAAATGATCGTTGGCCGCATGAAGAAATTCGTTGCTGAATCCACATTGCTCAACCAGCAGTTCGTGGTGAACCCAGATCTGACAGTCGAAGCAGCAGCCAAAGAAGCCGGTGCAGAAATCACCGGTTTTGTCCGCCTTGAAGTTGGCGAAGGCATTGAGAAAAAAGAAGAAGACTTCGCAGCAGAAGTTGCCAAAGCCGCAAAAGGCTAAGTCTCTTTCTTCAGAACGATCAGGGAAGGCGCCTTCGGGCGCCTTTTTTGTATTCAGCAGGTTCGGATTCAGGACCAAGGTAAAAGAGTTGCGCTTGGAAAATTAAAAACGGCGTGACCTGTGCAGGGGTCACGCCGTTAAGATCAAGCCCCCCTCGGTTGGGGTGAAAGAGGCCCATCTGGCTGCTCAAGATCAGGCGGACTATTTCCTGATCCGTCGCTCCCGGTTTCCCGGTATGTACTTGGTCAAAGTCCAGTGAAAACAAACTCTGGCCACTTACTGTTCCTTGGCCCAATGGCCACCACTCACGGAACAATCTAAAATTGCCAGAAAATACGTGTTTTAGAAAGTCAGGTATTCCATACCTTTTGAGAAAACATTTAGTTTTCAACCTTCTATAATGAAGATTTGGTTGTTGAATGAGGCCTTTAGCACGGCTTGGGCAGTTGTTTCCACATCCAACACGTCGCGGGCGAGTCGCAAATGCTTTTCAACGGTTGCGGGAGTCAGCCCCATGATCTGGGCAATTTCCTGTGTGGTTTTACCCTCGCCAACCCATTCCAAGGCTTCGCGCTGTCGCTTGGTCAGGGCCGGCCGATCACCGGTATGGGGCAGGGTGACCAGCTTGAGATGCACGACATTATTCAGAACAGAGATCTCGCGACCGTGCTCTTTCCACATCTCATCGACTTCGGCCTGAGAAACACCCTGTTTGGCGGTCAGCGCAATGGCGCCTTTGGCCCGCGAGGAATCCGACCGAAAGCTGATCGAATAGCCCGCCGTGACACCCATCTTCAGATTAAAGGCCACAACCCGCATTTCATTGTCGGTCAGGCCGTTTTGCCGCGCGAGCTGTTCCATCCAACTCCATGAACATGCACCATTATTCTCCATGGCCCAGCGGACCATCGGGGCGTGGAAATACATGCCATTATGGACAAATTCATCCAGATATTCGGGCTTGTGGTTGGACAGAACCAAAAGGTCCTGCGGATCACCAAAAGAATGCGCGGTGCGAAACCGTGTATATCCGTAAATCAGCCGATCAAAACCATAGTCAGCCATAAAGCCCTGGTGCAGCATCCAGGTATCTTGGATCGTCGTGGCGTCCAGAATGGCTTCAAGTTGGCTCAGCATACTATGTTTTTGTCACATGGTGACGTAAGGCATCGATGGCGCAAATATACCCATAAGCGCCAAAACCGCAGATTTGCCCAACGGCAACGCGCGCCAGATAAGACGTGTGGCGGAATTCTTCGCGGGCATGGATATTCGAAAGATGCAGCTCAATCGTTGGCAAAGAGACAGAAGCAACAGCATCCATAATCGCCACCGAAGTGTGGGTGTAAGCGCCGGCGTTGATGATGATCCCATCGGTGCCATTTTCCATGGCAGCATGGATCGTATCGATGATCGCACCTTCATGGTTTGACTGGAAGAACGTCAAAGAAACATCTGAATTCGCGACCTTTTCCTGACACATCGTTTCAATATCGGACAGGGTTGTATGACCGTAGACCTCGGGCTGACGCTTGCCCAAAAGATTGAGGTTCGGACCATTGATAATAAGGATGCGCGTCATAAGAGTGGTCTTTCATCGTTGTTCGGTTCTGTATGGTAAACGATAGTTCGTAACTAAACGATACAGTTTGCTTGTTGGATTAATAACCGACACATTCCGCATGGCAAGAGAATGTCGCCTTATATCCGAATTTCTATATAGATCTTTAAATAACATAATACTGATTATAAGATGTAGGCGACCGTCTGAAAGCTCGGCCCATTTACACATCGGTCTGCACGATACCCCAATGATTATACATGAAAAAACGCCATCCGATAGGATGACGTTCATTTTGCTTAGCACAGGCAAAAATCACCCCAAGGCGTAGCCCGCACCGCGTACGGTTCTGATCGGATCATCCCCGCCCATAGACCCCAGCGCTTTGCGCAGGCGTCCGATGTGGACATCCACGGTGCGCGTGTCGACATAGATGTCGCGCCCCCAAACCCGATCCAGCAATTGATCACGGCTCCAGACACGGCCCGGTTTTTCCATAAAGGTCGACAACAGCCTGAATTCAGTTGGCCCGAGCTTTAGCAATTTGTCATCGCGAAACACTTTATGGGTCTCGGCATCCAGCACGATATTGCCAAATTCCAGCCGCTCGCCGATGGCTGCGGGTCTCGTGCGGCGCAATTGGGTGCGCACGCGGGCCATCAGCTCAACCACAGAATAGGGTTTTACAACATAGTCATCGGCACCGGTTTCCAGCCCACGCACACGATCGACTTCTTCGGAACGTGCCGACAGCATGATGATCGGCGTCGCGCGGGTTTCGTTACGTGATTTCAACCGCCGACAAATTTCAATGCCCGAGACATTCGGCAGCATCCAATCCAGCAGGATCAGATCAGGCGTGACTTCTTCGACCAGCAACAACGCTTCTTCGCCGTTTTCAGCACGGGACACCTGAAACCCTTCGGCCTCAAGGTTATAAGCCAACACTTCGCGTTGTGCGGGCTCATCCTCTACCAAAAGAACCGACGGGCGTTCCATACTCATGTGCCCTGCCCTCCGACCTCAAAGGATGTTGTGTCGCTTTTGGGCCGCGCATCTTCGGGGGCAGCACCAGACACCAGATACACCACTTGTTCGGCGATAGAGGTCGTGTGATCCCCCATGCGTTCGATGTTTTTGGCGATGAAATGCAAGTGCATACAAGCGGTGATGTTACGCGGATCTTCCATCATGAAGGTCAGGAATTCGCGAAACAGCGCGTTATACATCTGATCCACATCCTGATCACGCTGCCGCACATCTTCTGCCAGATCGGCGTCGCGCTGGATATAGGCGTCCAGCACGTCTTTCAGCATGACTTCGACCTCTTTGGCCATCCGCCGGATCGCACCAGAGGCCCCTTCAATCGGACTCATATGGGCCAAAACAGAGGTACGCTTGGCGAGGTTTTTGGCGTAATCGCCGATCCGCTCGAGATTTCCGGCGATTTTCATTACCGTCAGCACGGTCCGCAGATCGCCCGCAGTTGGCGCACGCAAGGCGATAATCTGGGCCACTTCGGCATTGACCTGTTCTTCAAGCGCGTCAATCAGTTTGTCGTTGGCGCGGACCTTTTCGGCCAGTTCCAGATCACGGGTGGCCAGGGATTTGGCCGCATCGGCGATGGCGACCTCGACCAAGCCGCCCATCTTCATAATCATTGCCTGAATGCCCTGAAGATCTCGGTCATAGGAGCTTACAATATGTTGATCTTGCATAATATTTCTCCTTAACCGATCCGACCGGTGATATAACTTTCGGTGCGGGGATCGATCGGGTTGGTAAAGATTTGATTGGTTTCACCGACCTCAACAAGGTTGCCAAGGTGGAAGAAAGCGGTCTTTTGGCTGACACGCGCGGCCTGCTGCATCGAATGGGTCACAATCACCACAGAAAAGCGCGAGCGCAGATCATCGATCAGCTCTTCAACCTGGGCAGTAGCAATCGGGTCGAGCGCCGAACAGGGTTCATCCATCAACAGAACTTCGGGTTCGGTTGCGACGGCGCGGGCGATACACAGGCGCTGTTGCTGTCCCCCTGATAGACCGGTGCCCGGCGCGTCAAGACGATCTTTCACCTCATCCCAGATGGCACCCCGTCGCAGGGATTTTTCAACGATTTCATCCAGTTCGGCCTTGTTCTTGGCCAAACCGTGAATCCGCGGCCCGTAGGCGACATTGTCATAGATCGATTTTGGAAACGGGTTAGGTTTCTGGAAGACCATGCCGACTTTGGCACGCAATTGCACCGGATCGACCTTGGGATCATAGATGTTTTCACCGTCCAGCAGGATTTCCCCGCTGACCCGACAGATATCAATCGTATCATTCATCCGGTTCAGACAGCGCAGAAAGGTCGATTTCCCGCAGCCTGACGGACCAATGAACGCCGTGACGGTTTTGTCAGGAATATCCACGCTAACGTCTTTGATCGCGTGGGTCTCACCGTAATGGACCTGTACCGCTTTGGCGGTAATTTTCAGTGTTTTATCGTCCACAGCGCGCTCCACAGTTCTCATGTCATTCATGGTTGTAGTCCTTTTACCAGCGGCGCTCAAACCTGCGGCGCAGGATGATAGCAATAATGTTCATTGTCAGCAGGAAGATCAGCAGGATGATGATGCCGCCCCATGCTTTTTCATAGAAGCTTACGTCGGCCCGTGCGGCCCATGTGTAAATCTGGGCGGGCATCGCCGAGTTGGCTTCGGTAAAGCCCGCGATAAAGCCGTCAGGATAGCCCCGCGCAACAAAACCGACCATGCCGATCAGCAGCAGAGGCGCGGTTTCGCCCAATGCCTGCGCCAGACCGATGATGGTGCCGGTCAGAATGCCAGGCATCGCCAAAGGCAACACGTGGTGGAACACCGCCTGCATCTTAGAAGCTCCGACACCCAGAGCCGCATCGCGGATCGAAGGCGGCACAGATTTCAGCGAGGCGCGGGTAGAGATGATGATGGTCGGCAAAGTCATCAGCGTCAGCACCAGACCACCCACCAGCGGGGCGGATTGCGGCAAGTGCATGAACTGGATGAATACCGCCAGACCAAGGATACCGAACACAATCGAGGGCACTGCAGCAAGGTTAGAGATATTCACCTCGATCAGATCGGTGAACCTGTTCTGCGGGGCGAATTCTTCAAGGTAGATCGACGCCGCCACACCTATGGGCAGCGACAGAAACAGCACCACCAGCATCATAAAGAAAGAGCCCACAACAGAGGCCCCGATCCCTGCCCCGCCTGGATTGTCCACACCGGAGTCTGCGCCGGTGATAAAGTTCCAGTTAAAGGCATTCCGGATCACGCCTGCCTCTTGCAGACCATCGACCAGATCAAGGTCTGTGAGCATCAAAAAGCGGCTGTCCTGTACAGTGTCCCGGGTGACGCGACCATTGATATAGCCATCGACACGCGATGCAACGGGCAGCTCAAAGGCCACCGGTTTGCCAAGATCATCGGGGTTGGCGCGATAATGCTCGCGGATGATGCCGCCGGTTTTGCCCATAATGCGTTCAATCGCATCATCTTCAAAGGCGACGTCAATCTGGTTATCGGCAACGGTTTGCTTGACGGCGGCGTTGAACAGGCCCTGATAGGCTTTGGTTTTAAACAGCTCTTTTTCTGCGGCGTCAAATTCGTCCTGGCTTAGGGTGAAATCAACGCTGATCACCACATTCGTAAAGGCCGGTAGACCCGAACGGATAATGGAAAAGGCCAGCACGGCAAGGAAAAACACACCAATCGCAATGGCCGTGATGCCATAGGCTTTAAAGCGTTTCTCGGCGGCGTTGCGCTTTTTGGTCCGTGCATTCAGCGTTAACAAAGAGGATTTTGGGCGGGGGGCGTTCAGGCTTGCGTCAGACATCAGTCATACTGCTCCCGGTATTTACGAACGATATAGAGGGCAAAAACATTCAGCCCCAGCGTAATGACGAAAAGGGTCATCCCTAGCGCAAAGGCCACCAGCGCTTCGGGGGAGGCAAAGTCGGAATCCCCTGTCAGCTGTGACACGATCTTGGCGGTCACGGTTGTCATGGCTTCAAAGGGGTTCAGGCTCAGCCGTGCGGCCGCCCCTGCCCCAAGGACCACGATCATGGTTTCACCAATGGCACGCGAGGCTGCCAACAGGATCGCCCCAACTATGCCCGGCAGGGCAGCGGGAATAATAACCTGACGGATGGTTTCGGATTTAGTTGCGCCCAACCCGTAAGAGCCGTCGCGCATGGACTGTGGCACAGCATTGATGATGTCGTCAGACAGGGATGACACAAAGGGGATCAGCATGATGCCCATCACCAGACCTGCGGTGATCACCGCGCGGCCACCACCCTGCCAGGACACACCCAGCCAGCCGCCGTCGCCAAAGAAACTCACAAGCAATGGCCCCACGGTCAGCAAGGCAAACAGCCCGTAAACGATGGTGGGGATACCGGCGAGAATTTCCAGCAGCGGTTTGGCGATGGAACGCACGCGGCTGGAGGCATATTCAGACAGGTAGATCGCGGCAAACAGGCCCACTGGCACAGCAACCATAAGCGCCACAATGGAGATATAGAGCGTGCCCCAAAGCAGCGGCAGAACCCCAAGCTCTGAAGAACCACCGCGGCCCGAAAAGCTTGGCGCCCATTGGGTGCCGAAAAAGAAATCGGTAAAGGGATAGAGGCGGAAAAATTCGACGGTGTTAAACACCAGTGAAAAGACAATGCCGACGGTGGTCAGAACCGCAATCGAAGCAGCGGCGATCAGCAAGTAACGAATGCCGTTTTCAACCGTGTTGCGCGCCCAGAAGTTTGGGTGGGTCTGGCGGATGGCGAAAGCAGCCCCGGCCAGCGCGGCTAAAATCACCAGTGCTGCCATCAACAGGCCACCACTGGCGCTGACCGACCGATAGGACTGGGCGGCTTGCAGTTTGATCTGGGTGATCTCTCCGGTCACAATGGCACCCGCCTCTTTCAGGCGCGCGGTGATCTCTGCAACATCGGCGTTTGGATCATTGGCCAGCGTTGGATCCAGCACACCGGCATTCAGGGCTTGCTCGATGCCCTCGGCAGTGCGGCGCACTTCGGCAATCACCAGATTGCGCGAGGAACCTTCGTCAATCACGCTTTCGGGGATCATGCCCGATACGACATTGTTAACGTAAAAAGGCTGCGCCAGCAGCCAGAGGACTAAAATGCCAAAAGCCGGAACAGCGGCTTTCATGGCGGCGTTCCAGCCATAGTAGGATGGCAGAGAATGAAGCGTGCGGCTTTCACCGCCAGTGCTGGCTAGGGCACGAGATCTTGCGACGACATAACCGATGGCAGCGATGGCCAAGACGATCAGAACGAGCCAGAGTAAAGGCATAAGTCCCCCGAAGCGGTCAATAGACCGCAGTAAGCATAAAACGGGGCGGCTGTTTGCACACCGCCCCGATAGACCGGATTGCGGCCTCTTAGTTCATTACAGTTTCGCCGGAAACAGCGGCTTGTGTGTCCGCCAGTTCTGGGTCGGAAACCAGACCATACTGTGCCAATGGGCCGTCTGGGCCTGCCAGCTCGTCAGAGACGAAGAACTGCGCAAATTCTTTCAGACCAGGGATCACGCCAACGTGGGCTTTCTTGATGTAGAAGAACAGCGGACGCGATACAGGGTATTCACCGGACGCAATGGTTTCAGTCGAAGGTGCAACGCCGGACATGGTCGCCACTTTCAGCTTGTCGGTGTTGTTTTCGTAGAAAGCCAGACCGAACACGCCGATACCGTTTGCGTTTGCATCGATAGAGGCCAGTGTTTCTGTGTAGTCGCCGTCGATGTCGACAGAGCGGCCATCGGTGCGTACTTCAAGACATGCATCCTCGGCGTCGTCTTCAGACATGCCGGCTTTGATCATGGCTTCCATTGCGCCTGTGGCTTCACAACCGGCGGCAACAACTTTTTCCTCGAATACTTCGCGTGTGCCGTGCTTTGTGCCGGGGATAAAAGCAAGAATGTCAGCGTCTGGCAGATCAGCGTTGAACTCGGACCATTTGGTGTATGGGTTGTCGACCAGCGCACCGTCTACAACAACTTTTGGCGCCAGCGCGTTAAAGATGTCGGAAGGTGTGAAAGCGTTGTAAGCTGGGCCGTTTGTTTGCGAGGCGAAAACGATGCCATCATAACCGATGCGGACTTCGATGATGTCGGTCACGCCGTTTTCGGCACAGGCTTTGATTTCTTTTTCACGGATCGCGCGGGAGGCGTTTGCGATGTCGATGGTGTTTTCGCCAACACCTTCGCAGAAACGCTTCAGACCGGCAGAAGACCCACCGGATTCAACAACGGGTGTCGGGAAGTCGGTGTTTTCACCAAAAGCTTCGGCAACGATGGAAGCATAAGGCAGAACCGTGGACGAACCGGCAACCTGCACGTTGTCACGGGCAGCAGCAGCAGTGGCGGAAACGGCAGCAATCGCCAGCGTGGAAACGGTCAGTTTCGCAAAAGACATGTAGAAGCTCCTAAGTGTCATTATCTGGATCGTTGTGATCTCACCGCCGCTTCTAGGCGGGTCATTTAAGGCTTTTGCGACAGTTTTGTAACAGTTTAATGACAGGCGCCTTTTTTGTTGCTTTTGCCGGGAATTACCCGACGTCATTCGATGTAATAGCGCTATTTTTCCGGAAGTATTACAGTAAATTCAGTACCTTCGCCGATTTTACTGGAAATCTTCAATCGCCCGCGATGTCGGCTTACAATATGCTTAACAATCGCAAGGCCCAGCCCGGTGCCGCCCATTTCACGCGATCTGTGACCATCCACACGATAAAAACGCTCTGTCAGACGCGGAATGTGAATGGAATCAATCCCCGGCCCCTGATCGCACACTACAACCCGCGCACTGGGGGCGCGCAGAACCGGATCGGGATTGTTATGCTGCGTCGTAATCGTGACGGTTTTTCCCCTGCCCCCGTATTTGATCGCATTTTCGATCAGATTGGTGAACACCTGCTGCAATTGATCGGAATCGCCCTGCACAAACAGCGGCGCTGTTGGCCCCTTAACCTGCAAGGTCACTTCATTGCTCTCGGCCACTACCCGCAGGGCCTGAACCGACGAGGCAATGCAGGCCAGCAGATCAATCCGCTCTGCGGGTCGCATACGCTCTTCGCTTTCGACCCGCGACAGCGACAGTAAATCCTTTACCAAACGGGTCATGCGGCGGGATTCTTTTTCCATGATTCCCAAAAACCGCTCCCGCGCCGCCGCGTCATTGCGGGCCGGTCCGCGCAGGGTTTCAATAAAACCGATCAAAGCGGTCAGCGGCGTGCGCAGCTCGTGGCTGACATTCGCCACGAAATCCCGCCGCATCAGGCTGGCCTCTTCAACGTGGCTGACGTCCTCAAAGGACAAAAGCGCGGCAAACCCCGAGGTGATTTTGACCGGAGCGGCGGTCACACGATAGGTGGTTTCGCGCGAACCGGCGGTGGCAAAATAACGAGTGATCTGTTTTTCCTGCGTGCGCAGGGCTTTCTCGACGGCCTCTAGGACTTCGGGTTGGCGGATCAGCGCAAAATAGGGTTGCCCCACCATGCGGGCGCTGAAAATATCTTCGGCGGCCAGATTCATCATCAGCACGTGTTCATTCTGTCCGATTAGGACAAGCGGCATCGGCACGCCGGAAAAAATCTGCGGCAGGTCATCCAAAATCATGTCATCACGTCCGTAACGGGGTCAGAAATCTATTGGACCCGTAGCTGCCACAGACCTGCGCATAAGTAAATCCTAGGACAGTTGAGATGCTTTTATCGCCGCCGTAAACTCTTCGATCAGCAGTTCAATCGGCTCAACGCCGACTGAAACACGAAAGAATCCTTCGGAAATTCCGAGGCTTGCACGCTCTTCTTCACTTAGCGCGCGATGCGAAGAGGACGGTGGATGCGACAAGGTTGTGCCGATATCGCCCAAGGTTGGCGCAAAAGCGATGTTTGTCGCCGCCTGTGTCAGCGCATTGGCCTGCGCCCGCCCGCCTTCGATTTCAAAGGACAGCATATTGGCCCCGCCTGCTTGCAGAATTTCGCTTGCCCTGTTGTGATCGGGGTGATCGCTGCGGGTTGGATAAAGCACTTTTTTTACGCCCTTCAGGCCCGCCAAGGCTTCGGCAAGTTGCTCGGCATTCTGTTCCGCGCGCTCATAGCGCAGATCAAAAGAATAGAGTCCCCGTTCCGCCAGCCAGCAATCAAACGGGCTGCCGGTAAATCCGAAAGTGACCGCACAATCAAAGATCGCTTTACGATGGGCCGGATCCTTGGCCGCCACATAGCCCAAGGTCACATCCGAATGGCCAGCCAGCAGTTTTGTCACCGAATGCAGCACCACATCGGCGCCGTTTTCGAAAGGCAAATAGGCCCGTGGCGTGGTAAAGGTGTTATCCACCACCAAAATCGCCCCGCATTCTTTGGCCATCGCCGCAATGCCGGTCATATCGGCAATGCGCAACGTCGGGTTCGAGATCACTTCAACCAGGATCAATTTGGTGTTGTCGCGCAAGGCAGCCCGCATTGATGTGATGTCGGTCGGATCGGCAAAACTGGTTTGAACACCGTACTTTGGAAGGTCTTCTTTCAGCATGCGCAGCGATCGACCATAAAGCTGATTGCCCGCGACAACATGATCGCCCGCCTTCAAAAGACCCAGCAGACAGGCCCCCACAGCCCCCATACCCGACGACGTGATAATCCCGCCTTCGGCTCCTTCCATCTGATCGATTTTCTGGGCCAGCACATCGGCATTGGGATGTCCCTCGCGCGCGTAAGCATAGCCTTTGGTCCGTCCCTCATATTGATCATCTAACGCGTCTGGCGTATCCGCAGCATAAACCACAGAGGGTTGCAGCGGCGTTCCCACCGCGCGGCTCTGGCTTTGCGGCCACGGGGTACGGCGAACAAGTGTTTTTTTATCAGTCACTTAATCTATCTCTTTCAAGTCATCACGAAAGCGGCGCATGTTGTTCTGATAATTCAACGCAGACAGCGTCAGCTTGTTGACCGCCGCCGCATCAAGGCTACGCACAACCTTGGCGGGCGCGCCAACAACAAGCGAATTGTCCGGTATTTCCTTGCCTTCTGTCACCAAAGCCCCCGCCCCGATCAGACAGTTACTGCCGATCTTGGCACCATTCAAAACGGTCGCGCCCATGCCGATCAACGTGTTATCGCCAATGATACAGCCGTGCAGCATAGCTTTGTGGCCGACAGTGCAGTTTTGCCCAATTGTCAGCGGAAATCCCATGTCGGTATGCAGCACGCAGTTTTCCTGAATGTTACTGCCCAACCCCAAGGTGATCACTTCATTATCGCCACGTAAGGTACTGCCAAACCAGACAGAAACACCGCTGTTAATCACAATCTTTCCGATGATATTGGCATCCGGTGCGACCCAGAAATCACCGTCATCGGGCGTCGTGGGAACAGCATCCCCCAAAGCATAAAAACTCATTGTGTATCCTCATATTCCGATTGCAACTGGCGCACATGGTTCTGCAACCAAGGCTGTTGTTCGCGACGCAGACGTTCGGCTTCTATGATGGTTTTAAGCCGTGCCTCTGTGGCGTCGAGGTCATCATTCACCAATACATAGTCATAAGAGCCCCAATGGCTGATTTCATCCCAGCTTTTCTGCATGCGTTTGTTGATGACGGCAGCATCATCCTGCCCGCGGGTTTCAAGACGTCGGCGCAATTCGGTGATCGAGGGCGGCAAGATAAAGATCGAGAGCGCATGTTTGGCCAGATCGGAATTGCGGATCTGGATTTCCCCCTGCCAATCAACGTCAAACAGCACATCACGTCCCGCATCGATGGTTTCTTTGACCGGTCCTGCGGGGCTGCCGTAAAAGTTTCCAAACACATGGGCATGTTCGAGCATCTGGCCATCGGTGACCATGTCTTTGAACTGTTTTTCCTCTAGAAAATAATACTCTCTGCCATGTTCCTCACCTTCGCGGGGCGCGCGTGTTGTGGCCGAAACAGAGAATTTAAGACCCTCATCCCATGCCATCAACCGTTTGGCGAGCGTTGATTTCCCTGCCCCGGAAGGCGATGAAAGAATGATCAATAGGCCACGACGATCTTGCATGTTTACTCCACGTTTTGAACTTGTTCGCGCATCTGATCAATCACCGCTTTGAGGTCAAGCCCAATGGCGGTCAGCGCGCTGGATTGGGCCTTGGAGCAGAGCGTATTGGCCTCTCGGTTGAACTCTTGCGTCAGAAAATCAAGCTTGCGCCCCGTAGGCTCTGTAGATTGAAGCAAGGCACGGGCCGCATTGATATGGGCGGACAATCGGTCCAGCTCTTCGGTGACATCGGTTTTCACCGTGATCAACGCCAGTTCTTGGGCCACGCGATCCGCATCGCCGCCTTCGGCATTATTAAGTATTTTCTGTAGGTTAACGCGAAGAGCTTGCGCCTGATCGGCCTGCCTATCCGCCAAAGTGGCCGCTGCCGCTGTGGTCAGGCGTTCGATTTCGTTTATTTGCCCGCTTAATATTTCATACAGCGCCGCCCCCTCTGCGGCGCGCGAGGTTTGAAATGCGGTCAGCAGGGCTTCGAAATCCGCCAGCAATGCGGCCTTTATCGGGGCCGGATCGCTGTCTTGTACGGTGGTCTCCGTGACCCCGCGCATCGACAAAATATCCGATGCCGTGGGCGCGCGCAGGCCATAGTTTAAATTCGCCGCCGTGTTTTCGACAACTTCCAGCGCTTTCAGAACACGCTCTAACTGGTTCATATTAATGGAGAGTTCGGCTTCGCCTTCATCGCGGGTCAAGCGTAGACCCAAACTGACACTTCCCCGGCCAAGCGATTTGCTTAACCGCCCGCGCAAGGCCTGATCCAGCCCTGTCACCCAATCAGGCGTGCGCAAACGAATATCGAGACCACGGGCATTCACACTCCGCAGATCCCATGTCCAGCTAAAGCCATCAAAGGAGCCGGTGCCCGCCGCATAGCCTGTCATTGAATTAACCATAGAACCCGATTTAACCCCAGTTTGAACGGTATTTAAGATATTAAGGCTTTGGTAACCACGTTGGCGGCAGAGTTAACAAACCGTTGTCGTGGGCCTCTTGCCCTCATTGCTATTGGCTGCATCATGACCAAAGAAGCGAAAGAAAACAACATCATCCGATTTGACGCACCGCGTCTGGACAGTCCGCTGTGCACAAGGGTCGAGACCCTCTGGGCCTCGTTGATCCAGAACCGCCGCGCCCCGCGCCGCGAAGAGATCACCGCCGCGCTACTTGGTCCGGCGCTGCCGATTGCCTTTATCCTTGATCAGGGTCGCCATGGTGGCAGCCGGTTTCGCCTTGCCGGGGCTGAGGTCAATCACAGGATGGGCATGGATGTGATGGCGATGCCACTAACCGCCCTGTTTCACGGCAGCAGCCGCGCACAGGCCGATGCGCTGGCGCAACCGGTGTTTCACGAAGGTGCAACGCTTGATTTATATCTGGAATATCACCATGGGCAGGGCAATGGGCGGCTCGTTCTTTTTCCGCTCGCCCCGCGTCGCGGACGGGTTCTTGTGCTTGGCGCGTTGGAACTATCGGCGGCAAAAGCACCTCTGGCGGGTAATCTGCACATCACCGGTAGTTGTCTGACCCGCGCGCGGGTGGCCCGCGAGGATTATCCTATTCTGCAACAGCACGGATTTGCCGAGGCCTCACCCGGATATAATCCAGCCCTGCGCGCAGATACAAAAAAGCCGGACGCAAAACGCCCGACTTTAAAAGTGGTAAAATCCGACGATTAACTGGCGACGGCATCCGCTTCTTTGCCACGACCGGCAAGCTCTTCGGCCACGAGAAACGCAAGTTCCAGCGACTGGCTAGCATTCAAACGTGGATCACAGGCCGTGTGATAGCGATCCGACAGATCCTCATCCGTAACGGCCCGTACCCCACCGGTACATTCTGTTACGTCCTGCCCGGTCATTTCAAAATGCACACCACCCGGAACAGTCCCTTCAGCACGGTGAATGCCAAAGAATTCCTGCACTTCGCGCAGCACGCTATCGAAAGGTCGGGTTTTATAGCCCGTCGAGGATTTGATCGTGTTGCCATGCATCGGATCACAGGACCAAACCACGTTTGCGCCCTCTTCCTGAACGGTTCTGATCAAACGCGGCAAATGATCAGCCACGGAACCAGCGCCAAAACGGGCGATCAAGGTCAGACGGCCTGCCTCATTCTGCGGGTTCAGCTTGTTCATGAGCACCTTGAGGTCTTCGGCTGTGGTGGTTGGACCACATTTCAGACCGATGGGGTTTTGAACACCGGAAGCAAATTCGACATGGGCACCGTCGGGCTGACGGGTGCGGTCGCCGATCCAGATCATGTGACCGGAGCCTGCCACGGGCTGACCCGAAGTGGAATCGATGCGGCACAGGGCCTCTTCGTATTCCAGCAGCAGGGATTCGTGGCTGGTGTAGAAATCAACGGTCTGCAGCGTATGGGCGCGATCACTGTCGACACCAGCGGCTTTCATGAAGTCCAGCGTGTCAGAAATCCGGTTGGCCAGATCACTGTAGCGGTCGATCTCGGCCCGGTCGGTAAAGCCCAAGGTCCAAGAATGGACCTGATGCACATCGGCATAGCCACCGGTCGAAAAGGCGCGCAGCAGATTTAGCGTGGCCGCCGATTGCGTATAGGCCTGAAGCATTTTCTGCGGGTTTGGGATGCGCGATTCCGGCGTAAAATCCAGATCGTTAATGATGTCACCGCGATAGCTTGGCAGTTCCACGCCGTTTTTGACCTCGGTCGGTGCGGAACGTGGCTTGGCAAATTGCCCTGCCATCCGGCCGACTTTGACCACAGGCACTTTGGCGCCATAGGTCAGCACCATGGCCATCTGCAACATCACCTTAAAGGTGTCGCGGATGTTGTCTGCAGAAAATTGCCCAAAGCTTTCGGCGCAATCGCCGCCCTGCAACAGGAATGCGTCCCCGCGGGAGACCTCAGCCAGCGCATTTTTCAGCTTCCGAGTCTCACCCGCAAAGACGAGCGGCGGATATTTGGCGAGCTGTGCCTCTACAGCGTTCAGCGCGGCCTCATCCGTATACTCAGGCATCTGGATCCGCGGTTTGTTCCGCCAGCCAGATTTTACCCAATCAGTCATCGTCTTTGCTCCAGTAATGTTAGCGTCTCAACAAGAAGTGTTTTATAGGCGGATCATTTCAGAAATGCCAACCACCCCATTGCAAAAACGTTCAAAGAAACGCATCTCACCGAAAGAATGTTGTTTGGCGCACCTTGAAGCGGCTGCCGATTTCTGTTTCGGTGATTTCAGATTGGAACAAAGAGGTCCCGCTATGGACGCCAGCCGCAAGATGGTTGATCTGGGAAAAACAGTGGAAAAGCCCAAGCGCTTTGTCTTTGTTCTTCTTAACAAATTCACGCTTCTTTCCTTTGCGGGCGCGCTGGAACCCCTGCGCATTGCCAATCAGGTTTCCGGCCAAACGCTTTATGAATGGCAACTTGCTGGTGAAGGTGGGGAAACGGCCTATTGCTCCAATGGGGCGGTCTTTCAGTTGCAAATGGGCCTTGAAGAATTGCATCGCGATGATGTGGTTCTGGTCTGTGGCGGCATAGATGTGGCAGAATCGACGACAAAACCGGTGTTGAACTGGCTGCGGCGGGAATCACGTCGGGGGATCACCATTGGTGGGCTGTGTACGGCGGCATATACTTTGGCCAAGGCCGGATTGCTCGACGGTAAAAAGGCCACGATCCACTGGGAAAACGCCGATAGTTTTGCCGAGGAATTCGAAGAGGTCGAGCTGACCAAATCTGTTTTTGTCATCGAGGGCACACGCCTGACCACGGCAGGTGGCACCTCTTCGATTGATTTGCTGTTGAAAATGATAGCCAATGATCACGGAGAGGAATTGGCCAGTGTGGTCGCCGATCAGCTGATCTACTCCTCGATCCGCACCGATCAGGATACCCAAAGGCTGTCGATCCCCTCGCGCATCGGGGTGCGCCACCCGAAACTGTCGCAGGTCATTCAAATCATGGAACAAAATCTGGAAGAGCCGATCAGCCCGTCGATTTTGGCCAGCGACGTCAGCATGTCGACCCGCCAGTTGGAACGGCTGTTCCGGCGCTATCTGAACCGCTCTCCTAAACGCTATTATATGGAATTGCGCCTGCAGAAAGCGCGCAATCTTTTGATGCAAACCGACATGAGCGTCATCAATGTCGCGCTGGCCTGTGGGTTTACCTCACCATCGCATTTTTCCAAATGCTACCGTTCACATTATAATACCACCCCCTACCGAGAGCGCGGCACTCAAGCCACCCGCCTGTCGATCTAGTCGAATAATCGCACCAGATCAGGGCGCCGGATAATCATACCTGACCTGATCAAAACTGGTGCGATGTAATGGGCTGCAAAACGCTGCCGCCCTCTGACATTTCAATGAGATCCCCGCCGAGATCAAGGCCAGGCCGACGGGCGTCTTTAGCCCGTGGACCTGTACAGAAATGATACGCGAATCTGCATTGGCTTTGCGCCGCAGGCCACACAAAGGTGACGTTAGGGCAGGATCGCAAAAGCCTAGTGGAGTGATCATCGGCGCTTCCGTTTCGGGTTCTACCACACCAGAAATAAAGTGTTTTTGGCCAATTCCAAATAATTTGGCACGGCATCACCACGTCCGAATTGCCCTTTTCTTTCGGGCAGAGCTTGCCTAATCTGATCTTACAAAAGGGGACAGATACCCCTTATCAATCTGGGAGAGATTTATGAACAAGCTACTTTTGGCGACCTCCGCTGCGGCACTTTTGTCGATGGGCGCAGCCCACGCAGAAGACATTAAAATCGGCGTTATCCTTGGCTTTACCGGCCCGCTTGAATCGATCACCCCTGCAATGGGTGACGGGGCCGAATTGGCCATCAAAGAAGTCAGCGACTCCGGTAAATTGCTCGATGGTTCTACGGTGACAGCGATCCGTGGTGACTCCACCTGTATCGATGCCGGTGCCGCCGCCGCTGCCGCAGAGCGTCTGATCACATCGGATGGTGTTTCCGCCATCATGGGCGCTGACTGTTCCGGCGTGACCGGCGCGATCCTGTCCAACGTTGCCGTGCCCAATGGCGTTGTGATGATTTCTCCTTCTGCCACATCCCCCGGCCTGTCCAGCGCCGAAGATAACGGTCTGTTCTTCCGCACCGCCCCGTCTGATGCCCGTCAGGGTGTGGTCATGACCGAAATCCTGATTGAAGAAGGTATCAATGAAGTCGCCGTTTCTTATGTGAACAACGACTACGGCAAGGGTCTGGCCGATGCATTCATCGCCGCCTATGAAGCCGCCGGTGGCAAAATCACCATCAACGCTGCCCATGAAGACCAGAAAGCCGACTATTCTGCCGAGGTCGGCGCATTGGCCGCCGCCGGTGGCGACCGTCTTGTGGTTGCCGGTTATGTTGACGGCGGTGGCTCGGGTATCGTTCGCGCCGCACTGGATACCGGCGCGTTTGATACGTTCCATTTCCCTGATGGTATGGTTGGCTCCAAACTCGAAGAGAATTTTGGCAGCGACATCGACGGCTCGACCGGTCAGTTGCCCGGCACAGACAGCCCGGGTGCGGATAAATACGCCGAACTGGTAAACGGCGCTTTTGATCACACCGGTGCTTTCTCTGCAGAAAGCTATGATGCAGCGGCGCTGATCATGCTGGCCATGCAGGCGGCGGGTTCCTCTGATTCAACGGTCTTTAAAGATAAAGTCATGGACGTTGCCAACGCACCGGGTGAGCCCATCTATCCGGGTGAGCTGGCCAAAGCGCTGGAACTGATCGCAGCCGGTACCGATATCGACTATGTCGGCGCGTCTGCCGTTGAACTGATTGGCCCCGGTGAATCAGCCGGGAACTACCGTCAGATCATGATGCAGGATGGCAAAATCGAAACAGCAAAATTCCGCTAAAATCGATTAAACAATAAGGAGCAGCCCGAAATCACTTCGGGCTGCTTTATTATATCAGCATCACACCGCAAATAGCGGGGGTGCGACGGGGAAACGATATGATCGTCGTTGAAGACTTACACAAACATTTTGGCGGCTTTCATGCTGTGGATGGCGCGTCTTTGAGTATCGCCGAGGGGTCCATCACCGGATTGATCGGCCCAAATGGCGCGGGAAAAACCACCCTTTTCAATGTGATCGCGGGCGTTCTTGAACCAACATCGGGTCGTGTGACCATGGGCGGCGAAGACATCACCGGTCTGCCGCCCCATACGCTATTCGACAAGGGCCTACTGCGCACCTTTCAGATTGCCCATGAATTCAGTTCCATGAGCTGTCGGGAAAACCTGATGATGGTGCCGGGCAACCAATCCGGCGAAACCCTGTGGAATACATGGTTCGGGCGCAAACGGATCGCCGATGAAGAACGCGCCCTGCGGGCCAAAGCCGATGAGGTGTTGGAATTTCTAACCATCGAGCATCTGGCCGATCATAAGGCCGGTCAGGTGTCGGGCGGGCAGAAAAAGCTGCTGGAACTCGGGCGCACGATGATGGTCGATGCCAAGATCGTCTTTTTGGACGAAGTCGGAGCCGGTGTAAACCGCACCCTGCTGAACACCATTGGCGACGCAATCCTGCGGCTCAATCAAGAGCGCGGCTATACGTTTGTTGTCATTGAACATGACATGGATTTCATCGGACGGCTGTGTGATCCGGTGATTTGTATGGCCGAGGGCAAGGTGCTGGCCGAGGGCACGCTGGATGAGATCAAAGCCAATGAGCAAGTGATCGAGGCCTATTTGGGCACTGGTCTTAAAAACAAAGACAAGGTTGGGGCGTAATGCCGTTTTCGTCGGTTCAGGAAGACGGCACCGTCAGGATGCCTCCGGCGGGGATATTTGGGGAACAAAGTATGGCTGAAGATCAAAGGGGCGCATCATGGCGTTTCTGATTGGCGAAAAGATGACCGGCGGCTACGGGGCTGGACCGGACATTTTGCATGAGTGCACCATCGCGGTTGAAAAGGGCGAGATCGCCGTGATTGTCGGGCCGAATGGTGCGGGGAAATCCACCGCGATGAAGGCGGTTTTCGGGATGCTCAACATCCACACCGGTGCGGTGCGGTTAGATGGTGAGGATATTACCAAACTGTCACCGCAGGCGCGGGTTGCCAAGGGCATGGGGTTTGTGCCGCAGACGCAGAATATTTTCACCTCGATGACAGTCGAAGAAAACCTTGAGATGGGGGCGTTTCTGCGCCGCGATGATATCGCCGATACGATGACGCAGGTTTATGACCTGTTCCCGATATTAAAAGAAAAACGGCTTCAGCCGGCGGGTGAGCTTTCAGGCGGGCAGCGCCAGCAAGTGGCCGTTGGCCGTGCTTTGATGACACAGCCGAAAGTGCTGATGCTGGATGAGCCGACAGCCGGTGTGTCGCCGATTGTGATGGATGAGTTGTTTGACCGGATTATTGAGGTCGCGCGGGCGGGAATAACCATTTTGATGGTTGAGCAAAACGCCCGACAAGCCCTTGAAATTGCGGATAAAGGCTATGTTCTGGTACAAGGCCGCAACCGCTTTAGTGACACTGGAGCGGCGCTGATGGCCGATCCCGAAGTCCGCAAATCGTTTTTGGGGGGCTGAGGTACATGGAAATTATCAATGCGCTGGTCGTTCTGGCCAATTTTGTTCTTGTCCCCGCCATCACCTATGGCAGCCAGCTTGCGCTTGGCGCTTTGGGGGTGACGCTGATTTACGGGATTTTGCGGTTCTCTAATTTTGCCCATGGCGACACCATGGCCTTTGGCACGATGATTACCATCCTGTTTACATGGTGGTTTCAATCGATGGGGCTCAGCCTTGGTCCGCTGCCGACGGCGCTGCTTGCCCTGCCCTTCGGGATTGCGGGCACGGCGCTATTGCTGCTTGGGACCGACCGTGTGGTCTACCGCTTTTATCGCACCCAAAAGGCCGCGCCGGTGATCCTTGTGATCGTGTCCATGGGGGTCATGTTCATCATGAACGGGCTGGTGCGCTTTGTCATCGGGCCGGATGATCAGAATTTTCTGGATGGAGAGCGGTTCATTGTGACCGCGCGCGAATTCAAAACCATGACGGGTCTTGATGAGGGTCTGGCGATCAAAACCAGTCAGGTGATCACCGTATTTACGGCCGTGATTGTGGTGGCGGTTCTGTTCTGGTTCCTGCAGCGCACCCGCACCGGTAAATCCATGCGCGCCTATTCCGATAACGAAGATCTGGCGCTGTTGTCCGGTATCAATCCGGAAAAAGTCGTCGCGGTGACATGGATCATCGTCGCGGCTCTGGCGACGGTGGCCGGTGTTTTATATGGGCTGGACAAGAGCTTTAAGCCCTTTACCTATTTCCAGCTTCTGCTGCCGATTTTTGCCTCGGCCATTGTGGGCGGACTGGGCAATCCGATCGGGGCAATCGCTGGTGGATTTGTCATTGCCTTTTCCGAAGTCACGGTAACCTATGCCTTTAAAAAGGTGCTGGGCTATCTGCTCCCGGAAAGTCTTGAACCGGACGGGCTCGTGCAACTGCTGAGCACGGATTACAAATTCGCGGTAAGCTTCGCAATCCTGATCATTGTATTGCTATTCAAGCCGACAGGTCTGTTTAAGGGGAAATCAGTATGACGCCCGCTTTGAAAAACACCCTATATTTTGTAGGCCTGCTCTTGCTGATCGTGTTGACCGGTATCATGCAAAGCTGGAATACAGCCCTGCTGATCGTCAATATGGGGCTGATTTCGGCGATCATGGCGCTTGGCGTGAACCTGCAGTGGGGCTTTGCCGGTCTGTTTAACATCGGCGTCATGGGTTTTGTTGCCCTGGGCGGTCTGGCGGCTGTGTTGGTTTCGATGCCGCCCACCGAAGGGGCTTGGTCGGCTGGCGGCATTCAGGCTGTTTTTGCGCTGCTGTTGGGGGCGGCCACGATTGGGGCGGCCATCAGCGTCTATAAGCGTATGGCGGCCGGACGTAATCGCACCATCAGCTTGCTGGCGATCCTGATCATCGGCTTTTTTGTTTTTCGCGCGGTCTATGATCCTGCGGTCGAAGGGGTTGAGGCAATTGACCCTTCTGTCACAGGCTATATCGGCGGGTTGAACTTGCCGATCCTGCTGTCCTGGCCTGTGGGTGGATTGCTGGCGGCCGGTGCGGCATGGATGATTGGTAAAACCGCCTTGGGGTTGCGTTCCGATTATTTGGCGATTGCCACTTTGGGCATAGCCGAGATTGTCATTGCGGTGATGAAGAACGAAGACTGGATGGCGCGGGGCGTTAAAAACGTCATCGGCCTGCCCCGCCCCGTGCCCTATGAGATTGATCTGCAACAAGATCCCGGCTTCGTCGAAAGCGCCTCTGCGCTGGGGCTTGATCCGGTGATGGCCTCAACCCTTTATGTAAAGCTGGGATATTCGGCGCTGTTTACAGTGGTGTTGGTGATCCTGCTGATCATGTTGCAATTGTCGTTGAAGTCGCCTTGGGGTCGGATGATGCGAGCCATTCGCGACAATGAGGACGCCTCTGAAGCCATGGGCAAGGATGTCACCGCGCGGCATTTGCAGATTTTCATTCTCGGCTCGGCCATCTGCGGATTGGCCGGAGCGATGATGACTACAATGGACGGACAGCTTACGCCGGGCACCTATCAACCCTTGCGCTTTACTTTCCTGATCTGGGTGATGGTGATTGTCGGCGGTTCCGGCAATAACTTTGGCGCAGTGCTTGGGGGTTTGCTGATCTGGTTCCTGTGGGTTCAGGTTGAACCAGTGGGCCTGTGGTTCATGAATACCATTACGTCTGGCATGGCCGAGGACAGCGGGCTGCGCAATCATCTGCTGGAAAGTGCCGCCCATATGCGCCTGCTGACCATGGGGGTTGTTTTGCTCTTGGTGCTGCGGTTCAGCCCAAAAGGCCTGATACCCGAAAAATAAGAATGAGGGGCTGTGTTTGCCAGTGGCAACACGGCCCCCTGTTCAAACGCTCCGATGTGCTGCCATTGGTGAATGTCCCGACTTGAACCGCAGCGCATTTTTTCATCGACCGAGTTCCGCGCGCCAGTTGCGACGCATTTTGTCGTGTTTCAGCCTTCATCCCCTGAAATTAGCCGTAAAACTAAGGGAGAAAAGGTAGATCCACAGGGGCGGAACCATGAAATCCCACGCAAAAGTTGTTGTTATCGGGGGCGGCGTTGTTGGCTGTTCGGTGTTGTATCATCTGACCAAATTCGGTTGGAAAGATGTCGTCCTGCTGGAACGCAGCGAGTTGACCTCGGGCTCTACCTGGCACGCCGCGGGCGGTATGCATACGATCAACGGCGATCCGAATGTGGCGAAACTGCAAAAATATACCGTTGAGCTGTACAAAGAGATCGAGGCCTATTCAGAGCAGAACATCGGCCTGCACATGACCGGTGGCGTAATGCTTGCGGCAACGCCAGAGCGGTTTGACTGGCTGAAATCGATCAAGGCCAAGGGCCGGTATCTGGGGCTTGATGCCGATCTCATCACCCCGAATGAGGCGGCAGAGCTGTTCCCCCTGATGGACCCGGATCAGTTTGTTGGTGCACTGTATGATGAGGTCGAAGGCCACCTTGATCCCTATGGCACCACCCATGCCTATGCAAAATCGGCCAAGAAAAACGGCGCGGACATCTATACCCATACCAAGGTCGAGGATCTCGTGCAGCGTCCCGATGGCCACTGGCGCGTGCTCACCGACAAGGGCGAGATCATCGCGGAACATGTGGTCAACGCAGGCGGACTATGGGCGCGCGAAGTGGGTCGAATGGTCGGCTTGGAACTGCCGGTTCTGGCCATGGAGCATATGTATCTGTTGACCGATGATATGCCGGAAGTTGCTGAATTTAATGAAAGAACCGGCAAGGAGATGCTCCATGCTGTTGATTTTGACGGTGAGATGTATCTACGGCAGGAACGCAAAGGCATGTTGCTCGGCACTTATGAAAAGGACTGCCGCCCTTGGTCGCCCAAGACCACACCGTGGTCCTTTGGACACGAGCTTCTGGAACCTGATCTGGAGCGCATCGCCCCGTCGCTCGAAGTCGGATTCCAGCATTTCCCCGCCTTTGAAAACGCCGGTATCAAGCAAATCATCAATGGTCCCTTCACCTTTGCCCCCGATGGCAATCCGCTTGTCGGCCCGATCAAGGGCATGCGCGGGTTCTGGTCAGCCTGCGCGGTGATGGCCGGATTCAGCCAAGGCGGCGGCGTTGGTCTGGCGCTGGCAAACTGGATGATCTATGGCGATCCGGGTTTTGACGTTTTCGCCATGGATGTGTCGCGCTACGGTGATTTCGCCACGATGGCCTATACCAATGCCAAAGTGCAGGAAAACTATTCGCGCCGTTTCTCCATCCGTTTCCCGAACGAAGAATTGCCCGCCGCACGCCCGTTGATGACTACACCGATCTACGATCTGCAACAGGCCGCCGGGGCACAATTTGGCGAATCCCATGGGCTTGAAGTGCCCCTATGGTATGCGCCCGAAGGTGTAGAGGACGCCTTTAGCTGGCGGCGCTCCACCGATTTTGACCATGTTGGCGCCGAAGCCAAAGCCGTGCGGGACAGCGTTGGCATGATCGAGATTTCCGGTTTTGCAAAATACAGCGTCACCGGTGCAGGGGCTGGCGACTGGCTGGATAAAATTCTGGCCTGCCGCATGCCGGCAGAAGGGCGTATGACTCTGGCCCCGATGCTTAAAGAAGACGGCTATGTCATCGGGGATTTCACCGTTGCAAACCTGGGCGACGGATCGTTCTTTATTGCCGGTTCCGGTATCGCCGAAGATTACCACATGCGCTGGTTTGATCAGCATCTGCCCAAAGATGGGTCCGTGACGATTTCCGCCCATGGGCCAAGGCTTGTCGGGCTGTCGATTGCCGGGCCAAATGCGCGTAGGGTGCTTGAAAAGGTAACGGATTCAGATGTTTCTGCTGATGCCTTTAAGTTCATGGACATTGCCCATATGGACATCGGGATGGCCAAAGCTCTTGTCGGGCGGGTCAGCTTTACCGGCGATCTGGGGTATGAAATCTGGATGGAGCCGCAATATCAACGCGCCATCTTTGAAAGCCTACGCACAGCGGGCGTTGAATTCGATATGAATCTCTTTGGCTTGAGGGCGTTGAACGCCTTGCGGCTTGAGAAAAACTTCGGAGGTTGGGGACGGGAATACCGCCCGATCTATCACCCGTGGGAATGCGAATTGGGGCGTTTCGTGGCCCTGAAGAAGGACGCCGATTTCATCGGTAAGGCCGCCGCGCAAAAGCTGAAAGAGGACGGTGGCAAGATGCGGTTGCGCAGTTTCATTGTTACGGCCAAAGACGCGGATGTGATTGGCGATGAACCGATTTCCTATGACGGTAAAGTGGTTGGCTGGGTGACTTCAGGCGGGTTTGCCCATACCTCGGGGGTCTCTGTGGCCTTAGGCTATGTGCCGAAAGAACTGGCAGAAAATGACGACGGTTGGAGTGTCGAAATCCTTGGCGATCATCTGGATGCACGTCTACAGCGCCAAGCTTTGTTTGACGCCAATGGTGCGTCTATGCGGGCTTAGGTAACGGCTTTAAGCAATTGAAACCCTTGTGTTCCTTTGAACATTGGGGTTTGTTTTCTTTATGGATGATCTGATCCTTTTCTTTCCGGCTGCCGGTGCTTCCTCTCGGATGAAGGGGGCGGATAAGCTGATGATGCCGCTGCAGTCCGTACCGCTTTTACGGCGACAGGTGCTGCGCGGCATCAAGGCGGAAATACCGGTGGTGGTCACCCTGCCCTCGCTCGATCACCCGCGCGCGCGATCGATTGATGATCTGGCTGTAACAATCCTGCAGGTGCCGGATCATCACACCGGCATGGCTGCTTCTTTTCGGGCCATAGGCCGCACTTACCCAAAGGCGGCGGTTCTTGTTGTGCTGCCGGATATGCCCGCATTAACGACTGAAGATTTTCGCCTAATGGTCGAGAAACACAGAGAAAAACCGGATCACATCCTTCGCGCCACCGCAGAGGACGGCACTTTGGGTCATCCGGTGTTGTTCCCCCCTTGGGCAGCGGCCGATTTTATAAACTGTCATGGGGATAGCGGCGCGCGGGACATTCTAAAAAACCACAAAGATAAAACCCTGACCCTGCCCCTTGCCGGAAATCACGCATTGGTGGATTTGGACACGCCGCAGGCTTGGCAGGACTGGCGCAATCGCGATCACTGAAACTGATAATCCAGCGCCCATTTATTCGGATTTTGGCGGCTGCGGGCCAGAAAACCAATGCCGCCATCGCCCCACGACCAATTAGATTGAGCGACGGAATCGATTTGCAACATATATTCAAACTGCGCTTGTGACGGTTTTTCCTCCCACCAAGGTCGGGATTGCAAACAATTCGGCCAGCCGCCCAATTTCAACCCATCCAAGGGCTCTACCTCATCTTCGTCCAAAAGGAATGACTTTTCCTCTTCCGTCAATGAAATCAGTTCCTTATCGGGGTTCGGATAATCGGAATATGCCGATTTCTTCCAGCGGGATTCCTGAATAAACAAGGGGCAATCATGGTCCGGCGGGGCAATTTCAACAAGCTCCGCCATCGAAGAATACGCACGAATAAACCAGCCGCCCACCGGCGCTACATCCGTACTGTCGACGACATTACCGGCCATTTCCATAAAATGTTCGGAAATAAAGACGGTAATCATTTCCAGATCAGAAAGCCCTTCGGGGCGATAAGGTGCTGTGGTCAGATTAAGCTGACACAGCGGCCAAAGCGGTTTGCCATGAAATTCCGGCCAGATTTCATCGGGCAATTGCAGCCTGACATCGCCGAAATACGTTGAGTTTGGCGCATTGGTCGGGCGCATACCCCCAATTTCAAGCAAGGATGCAGGCCGTTCCAGCCTATTCTGCACGTAGGCTTCTGGATTGGTCTCTCCATTCAGGAGATTTCGGACGAAATTCAGCACTGACGCCTCCGCTTGGCCGGTTTTGTGGCTCTCTCTTGGGGCTATGCTAGTGCGAAACGGGTGTAGGGCTCAATCCCTTCTGTCGCAGATGGCATGAAATCGCCAAAAACCGGCCGCCCCGCCAAAACAAAAGCCAGCGCTGGATACGCTGGCTTCAAAGCAGGGCGCGGACATCGACAGTGCGATGCCTTGGGAATTAGGCAATCAGGCTGGCTTCTTGCGCTTTTAAGGTTTTGCGCGCGGATTGATAAGCCACCATGCCTTCGTGGGTTTGCAATTCAGGAAAGAGCTTGTAAATCTCATCACGCTGCGCATTTCCCATGCCTTTCAGGCTGCTGTCTGCCGGCTGGAAGCTTTCGGTCCAAGCGCCGTTGGACAAAACGACCTCGTGGTGATCAAACATAAAGTGAATGTAGGCGGTGCCCGAACTCTCAACCTGTTTGATCGTGTCACCATTGACCATATGTTTGGCAGCAACCAACACTTCGCGCTCGTCAAAATGAAGCGCGGTTTTGTCGTTGGAGACCAAAACCCGGTGGTTTGGCGACAAATACATATCCTTTTCCGGCAGCCCATTGCCCAGAGCACCGGCTTTCACCATGATCGGCTGCAAAAAAGGGCTTGCGGCAAGATCCGTCCAAGCCAACGGGCGCCCGCCAATCCAGCGGATTTCCTGAATGCCGTTGTCCCGGGTGATGACTTTGTCACCGGCTTTAAGGAGCTCAACCGGACGTTCACCGCGCGGTGTTGCAATCATTGTTCCGGGCGTAAAGCACACGGTAACGCTCTCAGATTTCTTAGCTTCCATCATCCCCAACCCTTTTCCAGAGGCATCGCGGTACTGCACGACCGCATCTCCACCGTCGTCCTGACGCAACACAGCTTTCCGCGTCGTCCCACGTTTTGAAGCCTGAGCCGACCCTGCACGGTCGCCAAAGACGTCTGTTTCTTTCATGCCGACAAATAATTCAGGAGCAACAGCCGTCGGCTTGCTATGCCCAGTTTGCTTTTTTTGGCTATATTCCACGTCCAGAACCGAAGCCCCTTCCGCCAGCACAATCTCCATACGCGCCACCTGATCGGTGTTCACATCTACAGTGACCGGTCCGTTGCTATCTTGTGCCAGCACCGCGATCCGACCGGCGTTTGCACCCTCTGTATCAAACAGACGGATTTCGCTGGGCTGACCCTGTACATTCTCGAGATAGACTTTGTGGATACGTGTTGGACGGCCAAAGGACAGGATTTGTGCCCCTTCCCAGTTCTGCCCTGCGGCAGTCCCTGATATGGCAGAAGTATTGCTCAAAATCCCATCCCTTTTCCGTCCAAAACGTTTGGATCAATATTTACAGGCCCCGGCAAACCGCCGTGGCAATTACTCGTTAACGAAGGGGTAGTGTTTACGATGGTGCTGGCAGGCACCCCGTCATTTTCACTGTATCTTCATCTGCACCGCGCGTCTGGCCGAACTCTTTAATCGCAGTTGCACAACTGCATATTGATAAAAAAGCCATCCTAGCGGATCAGCATGCCCCCCATTAGGCACAATTTGTTTTACCTTTTTTCCGTATTTGAGAGAAGTTAAAAAAAGACATTTTAAAGGCAAATCGGGCACTTCCGCCCAAATTGAGCTCTGTATTATGGTCGGCTGCTTCCTCCGTTGGCATAAAATGGAAAGAGGAATGTCTCTTTTTGTGAAACAATCAGAGGCAAATATCCCCATATTTAGGGGCGTTTCGGCCCGCCATCCCTATCTACCGTTTCCAAATCGACAAAGGTCGCTGAATCTAAATAGCCTGTCTAAATGTGGTGCGTCCCGATTTTGCCTTATTTCTGCCCAATTCATTGATTGTGAACGCAACGCTGATAATCCGGAGCTTTCAACGCGATTGATTTTGCAAAGGGCGAAATCTGCGGGGATTGATTCGGATTTTAGATAGAATCGTCTGTTTCCCGCTGACGACCAGAACAGGCAAAACCGCAGCCCGCGCCAAGCGCGGTCTGTGTACATCCAACAAAAAAGGAAAAAGAGGAGCCCGATGTATCACCGCATCTGCCAGCGAACGTCGCCAGTAAGATGTGGTACCCGAGGCCGGACCCGAACCGGCACGTCCGTTAGGACGGGGGATTTTAAATTCTGCCGACTTTGTTACGGAACAGATACTTATTCAAATCCACTCCCACGGACATAACAGAAATGAATGTGGAACGTGAGAGCGGCCCCATAAGGCGGATAGAGCGCAACCAATGCGAGCGGCTATCAAAAAAGATCAATGCGGACACACCGTGCAGCGGCTGCACTTTCGCGACATGGACGGCGACAAAATGATTGCCGCATTGGAAATTGAAAGACCGGGTGCCATTATTTATGCGGCTGCATCGCTGGCCCCTCGCCCAATAACGAACCCACGGTGCACTAGCCGTTCGCTGCGCCGAAAATCCTATCGCCCTGCTCGTCCACCACCTGCTTTGCCTTGGCGATGCTGATGCTTTCGGCCTGTTCCTGACTGTCAAAAACATCCGCCCGGATCACCGCAACGCTTTTGCGATCACCGTCGATTGTCTTTTCGATACGGGCAGACAAGCGGTATTTGCTGCCCTCTGCGATAAGATCGGGAAAGATATCAAAGCCTTTATAAGCGACAGGCTTGGGGTCCGACTTTTGGCCGCCACCAAAGAGTTTTGAAAATAGGGACATGCGGGGCTCCTTTTGGCGTTACTGGGCCTCAGGGTAACGCCGCTGAAGACCAAGGTGAAGTGCAATCCGATGAGAGCGGCGATTCCGCGGCCCAATAGAGTGCAATCGGTGCACTGCGATGCCCCAGAGGCGGCCGTGATCACCAGCGCCGCAACAGATCAGGAAAAGGCAAAAGCCGACCTGCGCAGCCTTACAAACGATGTATTGGCCGCAACCGACCAAGAAGCGGTTTTTCTCTCAGTTGGCGGCGATGCCGAAATTATAGAATAACTGGACGGGGCGGCAACCGCCGCCCCTCCTCCGCAATGAAAGGAATTCAAAATGCCTGTCGCAATAATTGTATCTGAAAATGACGCCATCCCCGCAATCTTTGCAGAAGACACAAGCCGCGCCCTGCTGGACGCCCTGAAAAGGCTGTCAGAGGCACCCGCGCTGAAAACCGAACACGAGGCAAGGCTATGGCTGCAAAGCCTTCCTGCGCCGTCCGGCTGGTTTGGATCCACACAAGAGGCGAAACTGCATGTGCAGCGGATCCACCAAGACGTGCCAATCCTGCCAGGGGCAGAGGTTGCCAGGGCGCGGCAAGCCCTTGGTCTGGGCCGCGCTGAATTCGCGAAAAAACTCGGAATTGGCGGCAATGACAACACCCGCCACAAAACGATTTTCGACATCGAAAGAGAAGCGATCAACAAATCAAGCGGCAAACCGCGCGTCCTAAATCCAAACGCGGTTCAGCGGCTTAAAGCCTTGATGGCGGAAAACGGATTAGGCGCGGGCCAGGACTAGCGCGCGGCGCTCAATCCACCCGCGACCCGTCCAGGGCGTTTGCAGTCGCGACATAGCCCCTTCGATACAGCGCAACAGCATTGAGTCCGCACTTACTGCACCGGGCAGCGGCAAGTGCGTGATCACGCGTGACCGGATCCACATAATCGATCGCGACCGGTCCAAAGTGCACGCAATGGCAGCAGATATGTAGGGCATAAGGCATCTGGCGAAAGTAAAACGAAAATGAAACACACGATCAGTGGGCGGAAAGGAGACGTTCGCCGCGGCTTGCACTAAGGTCAGTTCTGCTAAGTTAGGCTATGAGTAAAAATACCGTATCTGCAAGGCAGCAATCCAGGAAAACGTGCATGATTTAATCAGTAACGCTGCTTAGATTTGCAAGCCGATCGGGCACCATCTCTGCCAAGGCCTCTCCGACCAGACGCGCGGCCCTTGGAAGGGCACGGCGTGAATCGATGGCGATGCTAATCGTCTGCGGGCGCAACCCGTCATCCACCAAAGGCACAAAGGACAGTTTGCTTTCTTCCAGTTCACGAAGGGTATCGAGCTGCGATGTGATGGATAGGTAGGTGCCCCCGACCAAAACCTGTTTCATGAACTGTAAGGAATTTGTCACAAGCGCCGGTTCAGCCATATCAAAAAGCCACCCATAGCTCTTCTCCAAGTATTCACGCACAGGGAGATCTTTGCTTTGTGCAGCCAGTGGATATTTCGCGGCCTCGCCGAGCGTCGTTTGTGCACGCCCCCAAAGTGGATGACCTACACCAACTGCGCAGCCAAACGGCAACGGTGCAGACCACAGGTCATGACGTCCTCGATTGGTCGGAAGGTTGAAAGCGAGAACAAGATCAATTGTACCTATCTCGAGCTCATGCGCCGCCTCCTTTGGTGTCATGATATTGATCGCAAACCGAATTCGAGGATAGCGCACGGAAAAATCTTTGACCAAGTCTGGCAGGATCGAGTTCGCAAGGCTGTCCATCGTTCCGAGCCGCACCGTACCAAATTGTTCGCCGCGCACGGAGCGCAGCTCTTCTTCCAACCGATCTGCATCTGCATGCCATCGGCGCGCCATGAGAACCACCGCTTCGCCAGCAGAGGTCAGCCGCATGCCGCGCGCGTGTCTTTCAAAAAGCGGTGTTTGGCACATTTCTTCCAGCGCTATGATCTGGCGATCGATTGCGGACGCTGTGATTCCCAACGCGCGTGACGCACCTTGGATGGACCCAAAACGCGCGACGGCTTCGAGGTATTTCAAAGTACGCGGTAGAATATGTAGTGTCATGATTGAGTCCACGCATTGCCTTTTTGCGAATGCAGCATGACCTTTTTTGAAATTGCTGGCAATGGCAGGCCACAGCTAGACTTTCTTCAACATTAGGAGGCTCGATGCGGGACACCACGCCAAATAAATTTTCGATTGAAGCGTTGAACCGAGCCAGTGCAGGTCAGGCCGTCGCAATTCTTGATCGAATTGTCGAACGTTCGGTCTGGTTGGCGCAGCGCGCCGCAGCGGCTCGGCCATTCGCAAATGTTGCAGATCTCGCTGACTGGCTCGAGGCTGAAGTCCGCAACCTCCCCCACGACGAGGCCATTCAACTACTTTGCGCACACCCAGAGCTCTCTCCCCCCGACCCTGCAGCCATGACGCAGGCGTCTCAGCTGGAACAAGGTCGCTTGCAACTGTTGGAAGCCGACACAGCCCTTTCAACACAGCTCGCCGACCTCAACCGCCAGTATCAGCGCACGCACGGCTATCCGTTTGTCATCGCCCTGCATGCACAATCGAGCATCAACAGCGTCATTGCAGAATTTAACAAAAGACTAGAGGCCGCCCCTGACGAAGAGCTCGCGCGCTCATTGGGAGAAGTGGTGTCGGTCATGAGGGCGCGTTTGACAAAAATCAGTGGCGTCGCTTTGACGGAGGCCGACTTATGAGAGACTTTTTGCTCCGTCTTCAACAAAGCGCGAAAGACAAGCACGCGCCGCATGCTTACCTAGGTGCGCTTGGGGGCGCGGGTTTTCTCGCCCTCAGCATCATCTTTATTGTCGGCGGTTTTGAGTTGGGCGTTGGCGCACCGCGCCGTCTTGGCACAGGGGCCTTTCCCGTCATCACGGGTTTCATTCTGGCGTTGCTCTCAATGAGCGTTATTGCCGCCGACCTGCAGGATACGTCCGATGTTGAAAGACCTGATTGGATATCCTTTGTCGCCATTGGCGGCGCACTCGCTGTGTTCGCCCTGACTGTGGGCCGGATCGGGCTTGTCCCCGGTATTTTCCTGACCACGATTGCGGCCAGCTTGCCTGATCCATCGCTCAAGTTTCCTGGGAAAATGGCACTCGCAGCAGTTGTTGCCTTGGCATGCTGGGGCCTTTTTATCGGTCTGATCGGACTGCCATTTGACGCGTTTGTGGGGTTAAACTGATGGAAATATTAAACAATTTTAGCAACGGGCTTTTGGTTGCTCTGGAACCTGCAAATCTGATGTACTGTTTTGTAGGTGTGTTCCTCGGCACCTTTATCGGTGTTCTTCCCGGTATTGGGTCGATGGCCGCCATTTCTATGATCCTTCCACTCACGTTCTACCTAGAGCCGACATCCGCCTTGGTGATGATCGCCGGCGTTTACTATGGCGCCGAATATGGTGGTTCTATCGCGTCAATCTTGATGAACATCCCAGGCACGCCTTCCTCCTCGATCACCTGCATCGATGGATACCCGATGGCCCGTGACGGTCGGGCTGGTGTTGCCCTGTTCGCCAGCGCGATTGCGTCTTTTGGCGGTGGCATCATGGGCATGATTGTCATGGCAATCCTCGCGCCAGCTTTGGCCCAACTTGCCCTAAACTTTGGTCCGACAGAATATTTTGCGGTGATCCTGCTTGGCCTCGTCGCGGCATCTGCGGTCTCTAACGGCAGCCCTATCAAGGGTATCGCCATGGTTGCTGCCGGATTGATGTTCGGCACCGTGGGCGTTGATATCACCACCGGGGCTGAGCGTTTTACCATGGGAATCCCTGAACTGCGCGATGGGGTTCACCTTGTCATCGTTGCCATGGGGCTTTTCGGTGTCGGGGAACTGATCGTGTCCATTCGCGCCAATGCGAAGGGCGAACATGACAACGAAATTGACTACGCCAATTTTTATCCCTCGAAAGCGGAATGGAAATCAATGATTGCGCCCATTTTCCGCGGCTCAGGGATTGGTAGCTTCTTTGGCGCATTGCCCGGCACGGGGCAAACTGTGGCCTCCGCCGTCGCATACGCTATCGAAAAAAAGGTGTCTCCGAACCGTGCCAAATTTGGCAAAGGCGCCATCGAAGGCGTTGCGGTGCCTGAGGCCGCGAACAATTCCGCCACGCAGACCGCTTTTATCCCGACGCTGACTTTGGGCGTTCCGGGCAGCGCGTCAATGGCGCTCGTGATCGGAGCCTTGATGATGTACGGCATCGTGCCTGGCCCGAGGTTGTTGGTGGATCATGCCGACCTCTTTTGGGGGCTCGTTGCGAGCTTCTTGATCGGGAATGTGCTTTTGCTGATCTTGAACATTCCCCTCATTGGACTTTGGGTGAAGCTGCTCAAAATCCCGTACCGCTACATGTATCCAACAATCATCGTGCTGATTTGTGTTGGCGTCTATTCCCTGAACAACAACGTTTTTGACGTTTGGCTGACGCTGGTCTTTGGCTGGGCCGGATATCTTATGCGTCTCTTCAAGTTTGAGCCAGCCCCCTTCCTGATCGGATTTGTGCTTGGCCCAATGATGGAAGAGCAATTGCGCCGCGCGATGCTTTTGTCTCGCGGAGACGCAACCGTTTTTCTCACGCGCCCCATCAGCGGAACTCTCATCGTGATCACCGCGCTTCTACTGGTCTACGCCTTTTACTCTGCTTTTCGGCAACGTCGGACCAGCAAAACCATTCCCTCCACTACCGAAACATAAACTTGCTCAACTCTAAAAAGGAAACTGCCAGACCATGAAACATCTTCTCGCCCTCGGCGCCGCATCCCTCCTTTTCGCTGCCCCCGCCTATGCTGAACCCGGCAAATGGACAGACGAACCCGTTCGCATCGTTGTGACCTTCCCGCCCGGAGGCACAAGCGACCTCATCGCACGCGTGCTCGCTCAGTATTTCGAGAGCGAATTTGGCCAAAAGGCCGTCGTCGACAACCGTCCAGGGGCTGGCGGCACAGTCTCGGCAGATTTCGTCGCCGATCAAGATCCCGACGGAACCACATTGATCCTTGGCAACAACGCGCCATTCACAATTGCACCCACCCAGTTTGAAGATCTGCCTTACGATGCGATGGCCGATTTCACACATATTGCGTATCTAGGCGCCTCGACACCTGCGTTGTTTGTACAGCCGTCTTCAGGCATCACGTCGATTGAAGACTACATAGAACGCGCAAACACAGACGGCATCACTTATGGGTCCTCTGGTGTTGGGTCTATCACTCACATCCTCGGACAGGCCGTTGATGTCTCTCTGGGCATCGAGCAAATTCACGTCCCCTACCAAGGCAGCGCTCCAGCCATTCAGGATTTCCGCGCAGGGGTTCTTGAGGCCTATTACGATATGGTCGCATTGAATGGCGATTTGATCACTGAGGGTGAGACACAGCCGATCGCTCTTGCATCGCCAGAGCGTTCACCGTTGTTCCCAGAAATTCCAACATTCCGAGAATTGGGCCACGACATTGTCATCGAGAACTGGACAGGCGTGTCCGGTCCCGCAGGTATGGACCCTGAAATGGTGCAAACAATTCACGACACCATTGAAGCCATCATGCAAATGGAACCGGTGATAGAGCAGCTCGCAAAATTCGGCATTGCCCATACGGAAATGACTTCCGACGAGTTCACAACGTTTGTTGATGGCGCCATCACAACGTGGGCTCCGTTGATCAAAGCCGCGAACGTCAACGGCGGATAAAGCAAACGCGGTGCGCTTCGGCGCATCGCGCACAACAGGAAACGCGTATGATTATCTCCATATTGTTCGTAGGAGCAGTCAAAGACGGAGGCTTTAACGAACGCGCTTTAAGCGGTGTTGAGCGCCTACGCGGCACATCAAACGCCCAACTCACCGTTCTCGACGGCATTCCCTACGACCCCGCGAAAATGTCTGAAGCATTGAGCGACGCGGCGCGACACAGTGATGGCGTCGTCTTTATCGGCGGGCAAGGCAATCAAATCACTCCAGCCGTCGCGCAGGCCTTTCCAGACCGTTCATTTGCGGTGGTTCAAGGCAATATCCATGCGGATAACATTGCAAGCTATGATGTTCTGCAAGAACAATCAGCGTTTTTGGCGGGTGTCCTTGCGGCACGATTATCAAAAACCGGTATCATAGGACATTTATCAGGACACAGAGTTGTCCCTGGCCTCAAAGGCCGCGCTGCTTTTGTGTCGGGAGCGCGCTATGCCGACGAAAATATACGCATCATCACAGGGTTTTGCGGCACGCAAGACGACAGCGCGATCGCAGAGGCGTGGGCCAGAGCGATGGCAGATCAGGGCGTCGATTTTCTGTTCACAATGTTGAATGCCGCTAGAACCGGCGCAACCAAGGCCTGCCGCGCAACCGGAATACGGCAGATCGGAAACGCTACGGATTGGTGCGCGAAAGATCCGCAAGTCTTCGCGGCATCAGCTTTGGCACGTATCGATCTTGGTGTCGAATGCGCGATAGTGGACATGCTTGAAGGTAAACGCCTTGCCGCAGTTCGGAAATTGGATCTCGCTGATAATGCTGTCGGGTTGGCTTATGCGCCCGACATTTCAATATCGCTGCGCCGGGAAATTGCTTTGATCGCCGATCAAATTGCTGAGCAAAAAATAGCGGTTGATACACACTATGCAGACCCAGAATTTAGTTTGGAGACACCAGGATGATCGAACAGGAAACGCTTAGTCAACACTCCGGAGGAATCTCCATCCACGCGGTTGATGTCGCGAACGGAACGCCTGCTGTTGGCCTCAAGGTTCGCTTGCGTCGGCTAAGTCCCGAACCAACTGAGATCGCACAAGGTGCATGTGCCCCAAATGGCCAGTTGATTGATCCGGTTGCCGACGGCCAGGGCGTCGTGCGCGGAACATATGAGGTTGAATTTGACGTCGGCGACTACTACCGGCAGCGGGGCGTCGCCATGCCGGATCCGTCCTTCGTAGATGTCGCAGTGTTCCGGTTTGGAATCGACAATGTGAGCGAACATTTTCACTTGCCCTTCAAATTCACACCATGGGGCTTTTCCCTGTTTCGAGGCGGCGCTTGATGGCTGTCCGCCATTCCCACAACATCTTGGTGGCGGATGGTGTAAACCTAACCAAGTAACTCGCGCGCCACAGGCAACCTTCAATTGATGAAAAAGAAAAAACCTCATTTTCAAAGCGGCACCGCAGACAGATGTGCAAGTGCCAAGGTCCGCTTTGGGCCGTTCGCGTCGGTCGACACTTCGGGCGGGAACCAGACGTTCGCTGCGCTCCGCACCAAGGCCTGCTATGCGGGACTTTGCTGCCATCTATGCGTCATATACGAAGGGCCGCATTGGTGCGTTGGCCGGACTTGCATTAAGTGAGAAAGTTAGTTCGTCGCATTCTCGTCGTATGCGTGCCGCGCAGCATCAATCGTGGCGAGATTTTCCAGTGCCCAATAACCCAAGGCACTGACGGGCTCTCGGAATGACTGACCCATATCGGTGAGGTTGTATTCGACTTTTGGCGGGATTGTTGGGTGATAAGTTCGGTTCACGAGGCCGTCGCGCTCCAGCTCTTTTAAAGTCAGGCTGAGCATCCGCTGCGAAATACCAAGGTTGCGCTTGAGTTCATTGAACCGCAGAGTCCCGTATTCGGCTAAAGAGATCACCACAAGCACGCTCCACCGATCGCCAACACGCGACAAGACCTCGTTGATGCGTTTGCAATCAGGGCATCGTTTGTCGTCCAGCATGGCGGTTCCCTTTGTGTAACCGAGGTTCATAAATGTGCCTTCTTGCGGCGCATAATAGTTCCTCATAGATAGTCAGTTACAAATGTATACCGACCCGTTAGGGCGCTGGCAATAGGACCACTCACATGACCGCAAAACCACTCAACGACCTTTTGAACTGGCGTTACGCCACCAAGAAGATGGACCCATCGAAATCTGTTCCACAGGACAAAGTAGATGCGATTATCGAGGCCATTCGCATGGCCCCGACATCCAGTGGAACGCAACCGTTCGAGTTGTTTGTAGTGACCAATTCCGACATTCGCAGCAAGATCGCTGAGGCTGCTGGTGGACAAGCGCAGATCATTGATGGATCGCATCTATTGGTCTTTGCGGCGTGGGATAATTACACGGCCGAACGGATCGACAACGTCGTCGATCTGAATGTTTCTGCGCGTGGTGACCTACCGATGCTGCACGCCTATTACGGCAATCTGAAGTCCAACTACCTGCCTCGTGAAGCGGAGGTCAATTACGCCCATGCCGCGCGCCAAGCCTACATCGCATTGGGCATTGCACTGGTTGCGGCCGCCGAGCAAGAGATCGACAGCACGCCTATGGAAGGCTTTGATCCTGATGCTGTGGACACAATCCTTGGACTGAAAGTGCGCGGTTTGCGGTCGGTTGTGTTGATGCCTTTGGGCTATCGCGACGAAGGCGGTGATTGGCTGCTGCCAATGGGCAAAGTCCGCAAGTCCCGCGACGCCATCGCCACTGAGGTCAACTGATATGGGCATTCTACGCAAACTGTTCCGCGCGACACCGACACCCACAATCGACGGCGCGTTCAGCCCGTCCCCCTTGGCGATTAAATTAGGCACATCGCCCACCACGGATTATGACGGTGGGGCTTATGCAAAACCCTACACGGGCAGCAAAAACCGCGTGCTGATGATCTGCACCGAAGAACGCAATATGACGATGGCCAACGGCAAAAAATTCTCTACGGGCAACCATCCGGTCGAGATGGGCCTGCCGATGCTTCATCTGATGAATGCAGGCTTTGAAATTGATGTGGTTACGCCAACCGGTGCGCCTGTGGCGATTGAGGAATGGGCGATGCCTGCAAATGATGCAGACGTCAAACGGCTGTATCGCGATTTTGCAGATGCCTTTGCAAACCCTGGCAGCCTTGCAGATTTTGTTGCGAACGACATGGAAAATGCGGCGTCTTATGCTGCCGTCTTCATTCCCGGAGGCCATGGTGCGATGCTCGGGCTGCCCGACAATGAGGACGTGGGGAAAGTGCTGCACTGGGCGCATGAAAGGGATCTTTTCACCTTGGCTCTTTGTCACGGCCCTGCCGCGTTATTGGCCGCGAAGACTGAAAAAGGGTTCTTGTTTGACGGATACAAGATGACTGTGTTCCCGGATTCGGTCGACAAACAAACCCCCATGATCGGCTACTTGCCAGGCCCGATGCCGTGGTGGGTCTGTGAGAAGTTGACTGCTCTGGGCGCACAGATCACCAACACGAAAGCCGATGCGTCATGCCATGTTGATCGTCGTCTGATTACGGGCGCGAGCCCAAAGGCCGCAAATGCATTTGGCCGACTGGCTTCGGAAACATTGCTGAAATAGGCGCGCAAGCCTCAAAACTGATCGCAAGGCGCATTGCAGACATTCGTGCGCCTTGCAGCATCTGTCAAGCTGGGCTCAAACCTACCGTTCTCCGCATTGCAGCATGTCCGGCTTCACAGGTACAGGCACGCCGCTGACGGCCCTAACCGGTCGTCGACGTTCCTCGAAGCGAAAGACTGCTTTTATGGAGGTAACACCTGATATCGTTTTGCGTCGCCTCACACGTCGATAGACAAATGGCCCCACCCAAGATCATAGGCCGATGACCGACAAAAAGCTTTGGATCAATCTTAGGTCGTGCTTGTTTTTAGGAATAACAACACAGCTTTTGTAAGTTTCGGGCATTTCATCAATCGGGATGCTGACCAATGCATCTGTGTCAGCGGTGCTATTTTCCAAAAATATGCCAACCCCTGCACCTTGCAAAATAGCCTCTTTCATCACTGGGAATGTGGTGGTTTTCATGGTGCGCCGCAGCGTCAAGTTATGTCGTTCCAAGGCTTTGCTGACCACCCTTTGGGTCATCGATCCTTGCTCTGGTAAAAGTAGCATTTGATCTGACAGCTCCCTCAAACTGATCCTGCTGCGTGTGGCGAAGGGGTGATTGGCTGGCACATAGAGAACATAGCGCTCTTGGCCAATCTCACGAATCTTCCAGTCTGCCGATGGGGTCGGTTCGAAAATGAGCGCGATATCAACCTGATGGGTGCGTAACATTTCGATCGCCGTAGTCCAGTCGTAGAGGGTGAAATCGACCTGAACGTTGGGCCATTGCCTGTTAAACCGCGCAATCAGACTGAGAGCGGGCACAGGCGCATTAGCGATAATCGTCAGATGCCCGCGATCCAGCGCAGCATATCCGGCCAGACGTTCAGCTATGAGGCGCTCCAACGATACATGTCGCTCGGCCAGCGCAAATATATCTTGCCCTGTGCGGGTCAAGGCCTGCCCATCTCTGTTGCGCTTAATAAGTTTCGCCCCCACCGAGGCTTCTAGTTTTTGAAGATGTTGGGTGACGGCAGATTGCGAGACTCCGAGTTTTCGGGCGGCCTCTGTGACGCTGCCCTCACGCACAACATAGGAAAAGGCCGTCAATTGAAATGGGGTCGATTTACGCATGCTGGCTCCTTAATCTCATGGAGACTCTAGGCAGCATAAGTAACACTTATATAGCGTCACAGAATCGATATCTGTACTGATTAACCTTTCCCCAAAGAGACAGCACCTTGGGGTAAACACATGTCATCGATTTCACTGCGCCAGATTGCCAAATCCTTTGGCTCAACGACGATCTTGCAGGGTGTGACGCTCGACATTCATGATGGTGAGTTCGTGACGCTTGTTGGCCCCTCAGGCTGTGGGAAATCGACATTGTTGCGTATTCTAGCGGGGCTTGAGACGGCCGATTCTGGAACGGTAACCATTGGCGATACCGATGTGACACAGACCCGCCCGTCGGCGCGCAATCTGGCGATGGTGTTTCAATCCTACGCGCTTTATCCGCATCTGAGCGTGGCGCAAAACATGCTGACGCCGCTGTTGTTACGTGATCTGAGCGCAGTTGAACGTTTGCCTGTTGTGGGGCCGCTTTTGTCACGCGCCAAACGTCGTGCTTTGATGGCGCAAGTGCAAGACACCGCGCAGACGTTGAAAATCACCAACCTGTTGGCCCGCAAACCCGGTCAGCTGTCAGGCGGGCAACGTCAGCGGGTTGCTTTGGGCCGCGCCATGGTACGCAACCCTGTGGCGTTTTTGATGGATGAGCCGCTGTCCAATCTTGATGCCGCTTTGCGCGTGCATATGCGCAGCGAATTGGCGGATCTGCACCGTCGGTTGCAAACAACATTCATTTACGTGACCCATGATCAGGCCGAAGCGCTGACCATGTCAGACCGTATGGCGGTGATGATGGGCGGGAAAATCTTGCAGTTGGGTAGGCCTGATGATGTTTACGGCAACCCCAATTGTTTGGCCGTGGCGCGCTTTGTGGGCTCGCCTGCAATCAACACCATCCCTGGTGAAGTGGATGCCGCAGGAGGATTGAATGTTTTGGGGCAAAGGGTCACCCAAGCAGCTGGCCTGCCCAAGCAACCTGTCAACGTTGGCATTCGGCCCGAGCATTTGTTTTTGATGCCCACAGGGGCGTTTCAAGGCGTAGTCAAACATCGCGAAAACCTTGGCTCTGACGTGTTTTTGCGTATCGGCGTCGATGGGTGTGAGGACCAAATCGTGTTGCGCAGCACACCGATGGCCGCGGCGCAATTAGGCGAGACTGTGCGCTTTGCTTTGCAGCCTGAAGACATTTTGCTGTTTGACGCCGAAGGGCAGCGCCTGAGGCCACAAACGGCCCCGATGAAAGTGCCCGCATGATGCAACACAATCGCGCCTATCTTTGGTTTATCGCCCCCGCTTTGATCTTGATGTTTGTGATCCTTTTGCTGCCAATTTTTATCGCGGCGGGGATGAGCTTGACGGATTATTCCCTCGGCAACTCCGGTGCAGAATTTGTCGGGCTTGAGAACTATGAAAAGATTTTCACCCGCTCGACCTATGCCAAAATGTTTGGTGCCACGTTTCGTTATGTCTTTGTCGTGGTGCCTTTGACGGTGGGTTTGGGCCTTGGAGCCGCCTTGTTGATCAACTCGCTCAAGCGGTTTGGGGATTTGTATAAGACGATCTATTTCCTGCCGGTGATGGCGGCTTTGATCGCCATGGCCATCGTTTGGGAATTTGCGTTTCATCCTACGATTGGCATCATCAACGCCACTTTGGAACACGGGTGCGGCACGTTTTTAGAGGGCTGGTCGTGGTACGCCAAAGGCTGCGCGCGTACTTTCCCACTGTGGCTGACAGATCGCAATTATGCCATCTGGACCGTTAGTTTCATCGGCATCTGGCAGGGCTTTGGCTTTAACATGGTGCTGTATTTGGCAGGCCTCACATCCATTCCCCGCGATCTTTATCACGCCGCCGAAATGGATGGTGCGCAGAGCAATTGGGACCGGTTTCGATTGGTCACATGGCCGATGTTGGGGCCGACCACCGTGTTTGTCATAACCATCAGCATGATCCGTTCCTTTCAGGTGTTTGACACGGTCGAGGCCTTTTACCCCCAAGGCGGCGGGCCATCTAAATCGGTCTATGTGATGATGTTTGCGATTTATGAAAAAGCGATCCAACAAAACCTCATGGGTATCGGTGCTGCCATAACCATGGTGTTCCTTGGCTTTGTTTTGGTTCTGACCTTGCTGCAACGCTGGTTGGTTGAACGGAGAACTCACTATGCTTAATCGCTTTTCCACCACTGAGACGATCAAGCATGTGATCCTGATTTTAGGGGCCATTGTTGTTCTTCTGCCTTTCTATGTGATGCTGACTTACAGTTTCAAAAGCCCGCATGAAATCATGACCAACACTGGCGGATTTTTTGGCGCGCAAGAGCTGTTTCTTGATGAGTATTGTGTGGCACGCGGTCGGGCTGACGCGGATTGCATGGTCACGCCATGGATCTACAATTACACCACAGCCTTTAGCAAAGCGCCGCTGCTACGGTATTTGATAAACGGGTTTGTGGTCACGGGCGCGATCTTTGTCATTCAGGTGATTGTCGCTTTGCCCTGTGCCTATGCGCTGGCCAAGATGAAGTTCTGGGGCCGCGATGCTGTCTTTGCGCTGGTGCTGTTTTGTCTGCTGATCCCTGTGCATGCCATCGCGCTGCCGCTCTATATTATGCTAGCGAAACTGGGCCTGACCAACACTTATGCAGCCCTTGTGATCCCTTGGACGATCTCTGTCTTTGGCATCTTTTTGATGCGGCAGTTTTTCATGACCGTGCCCGATGATTTGATCGATGCGGCGCGCATGGATGGGATGACCGAGTTTTCCATCATTTGGAAAGTCATGCTGCCCACTGCCATTCCGGCGCTGATGGCCTTTGCGATCTTTAGCGTCGTGTCGCATTGGAATGACTATTTCTGGCCCCGCATCGTGATCACCGGCAACCGCGATTTGTTCACCCCGCCTTTGGGCTTGCGTGAGTTCAAAGGCGATGCGGATGGCAGCAACTTTGGCCCCATGATGGCCTCTGCTGTGGTCATCGTCATGCCGCTGATCATCGCATTCATGCTGGCGCAACGCCGCTTCATCGAGGGGATCACGCTGTCAGGCATGAAGTAACGGCCCGCCAGACGCAACGCGGTAGGGCAAATATGAAGCCCTCAAGTAGCGAAGCGGTAGGGCAAATATAAAGCGGGCGTCCCGTTTTCAGAGACGCCCAAGCAACCGAATTCCCAAACGGGAAAAACAGGGTCCAACCAATCGCCAAACCAACCGGACCCAAGGCAACTGGAGATAAAGTAATGCAAAAACTAACAACTGCAATAGCGCTTGTACTTTGCGCCGGATCGGCCATGGCCGAGGACAAAGTGACAATCGAATTCGCCTACCCCTACAGCCATTTGTTTGATGTGACCTATGAGAACATCTTGCCGAAATTCTATGAGGCGCACCCCGACATCGAAGTAAAATTCCGCGCGACTTATGAAAACTACGAAGACGCGAATAACACGATCCTGCGCGAAGCTGTGGCAAACGAATTGCCTGACGTGACCATGCAGGGCCTCAACCGCCAAGCTATCCTTGTCGATAAAGGCATCGCGAAATCGCTTGAGCCTTTCATCGCCGATGAGGCCGATTTCGCTAAAGAGGGCTACCACAAAGCGATGCTCGATCTGGGCACATTCGACGACGCCGTCTACGGCCTGCCGTTCTCGATCTCTTTGCCTGTTGGGTACTACAACATGGAAGTGATGGCCAAAGCGGGTATTACATCCGAAGACCAGCTGCCCAAAACATGGGACGAGGTCATCGGCACCTGTCAAAAACTCACAGAAGCTGGCGTCGACAACCCGATGTTCTGGGGCTGGAACATCACGGGCAACTGGTTCTTGCAGGCGTTGATGTGGTCACAAGACACGCCAACCGTCATCGGTAATGATTTCAACCTCGACAGCCCTGAAGGCCTCAAAGCTCTTGAGACCATGAAGGCGCTGTTTGACGGCTGCGACATGCAAAATATCGAATGGAAAGCGGCTTTGTCGTCTTTCTCTGCAGGCGAAATTGGCATGATGTTCTGGTCCACCTCTGCTGTGGGCGCTGTGGAACGCTCTATGGGTGATTTCACTTTGGTCACGCATGAATTCCCTGGCATTGCTGCCTCAGGTCCAATGGGTCTGCCAGCGGGCGGCAACGCTGCGATGTTGACCTCTACGTCTGAAGATCCTGCGGTTCAGGCTGCGGCTTGGGAATGGCTCAAGTTTATCACATCTGGTGAAGGCGCTGCCGACGTGGCTCGCACAACCGGCTACATGCCACCCAACCAAGCGGCCAATGACATCATCCTCAAAGATTTCTACGCAGAAAACCCAGCCAAAGCGACAGCTGTGCGCCAATTGCCATTGCTGCGCGACTGGCAGGCCTACCCTGGCGACAACGGTTTGGCTGCCACACAAGTTATCTATGACGGCTTGGAAGGCATCGTAACGCGTGAGTTCGACGACATGAGTGAATTGCAAGAGCAGCTCTCGGAAGAAGTGCAAGACCTTCTCGACTAAACCAATAGGCGGTCATCGGCAGCTTCGGTGACCGCATTTTCTAAGGAATTGAATATGAAGCTTTTGCAAATCACCGATATCCACCTGACTGCGCTTGGCAAGACCATTGGGGGCCGCGACCCTAATGCGAACTTCAAACGTGCGTTGGACCACGCCATCACCCATCATCCAGATGCCGAGGCGATGATCATCACTGGCGATCTGTCGGATTGGGGTGAGACTGCGGATTACGAGCGTTTGCAGGCTTTGATTTCCGAGGTCGAAATGCCTGTCCACTTATGTATCGGCAATCATGATGACCGGCAGGCCTTTTTGGACGTGTTCCCAAGCGCAGAAGGCGCAGATGGTTTTGTGCAGAAAGTTGTTCCGATGTCCCTTGGGCACGCTATTTTGCTCGATACTTGGGGACCAGAATCCCACGCAGGTCACTTTTGTGAACGGCGTGCAGCATGGTTGTCTGAACAGCTAGAGGCATTAGACGGACCTATCTGGATTTTCATGCATCATAATCCTGTGCCGGTCGAAGTCATGCCTATGGATAAGATCATGTTGCTGGACGCGGATCGCTTTGGGGCAACCGTCGCGCCACACGCACAAAACATTCGCCATATCTTCCACGGTCACTGCCATATGCACCTGTCTGGATCCTTCCACGGTATCCCGTTTTCAGCGCCACGTGGCACAAACCATGCAGGTTGGCCTGATTTCTCAGCAAGCAACATGCTGTCTGCTGCGGATTTGACAGAAAGCTACAGCGTCATTTTTGCCTCCGATAACAGCACAATGGTGCATATGGTCGAGTATGGCTACACCGGTGAAGTCCGTGGTGAAGGCTCACCCGACTATGCAGACTGGGATCAGCTGACAATGGCCAGATAGTCTAACTTTATGGGACAAAATGCGATGCCGTCTAAACGAAAGATCGCCCCCTTTGCGACTTTGAATATGGGCTGCATACATGCGGAAGAGCCGCCTAACAGCCATCCGTTCAAAGCGCAGCGAATGTCTGGTGCCCGCCCGAAGTGTCGACCGACGCGAACGGCCCTTAGCTGACATTCGGATAACTTGCAGAGAAGGGCTGTTGTGAGCCCTCTAGGGACGTTGCCGAGGAAGTCGGTAGACCTCGATCTCACGTTCGCAGGTTGGGTCAACGGTCTTTTGGTCGAAGACCATACCGAGCTTCTGCATCATGCGTGCAGAAGCTCTGTTCTCGACTTGATAAATGCTCACAATGTCCATGATGCCCAGTTCAGTAACACCATGCGATAGCGCGGCCGTAGCGGCTTCACTTGCGTAGCGCCTCCCCCAACTCGACTTCGAAAACCTCCAACCGATTTCGACGGAAGGTAGTATGTCTGGCAAAAAGTCGGGCCAAGACAATCCTGTAAAGCCTATCAAGGAGCCCGTTTGCTTCGACTCAACCGCGAACAAACCGAAGCCTCTTTCATCCCACTCATTTTCAAACGACGCGATTGCTCGCGACGCCTGCTCGGCAGTTCGAGTTGAGCCGTTGCCGATATACTGCATGACGACAGGGTCGCCGCACATCGCCGCGAATGGCGCGTGATCTTCTCAGCATGCTGGAGCACTCTCAACTTGCGTTGAATGTCACGTTCTTCGTTCGTCATAAAAACTTCCTTCACCCAAAATTGGGTAATTTACAGGAAGTGTCCCGAGAGTCCGTACATATCTACAAAAACAATTCGCGTTCTGGCGCAAAGGATTGGGCTCCAAGGCCAAACCATTCGTGCTGCACGGCCTGCGCAAGCTGGCCATCACGCGACTGGCCGAGGCCGGATGCACCGATGCCGAAATCCAAGCCGTCACCAACAAGTCGCTAGAGATGGCGGTCTATTACCGACAGAAGGCGAATCGCAAAACCATGAGCAAAAACGCCGCTGAACGGAATACGAACAGAATATGAAAGTGGGAGTGATCTGTGGGGGTATGAAGGAGCCCGATTTTAACCAAGTAAAGAACACAGGGCTAATGCCCCTGTTTTTATTGGTACCCGAGGCCGGACTCGAACCGGCACGTCCGTTAGGACGGGGGATTTTGAATCCCCTGCGTCTACCATTCCGCCACTCGGGCTCCTGAGCGCTTCATTAGCGGTCTGTTTTACCGAGGTCCAGCCGAAAAACGCTCATTTCTGTGCTCAATCTTACAATTCGTGCTTGGCGCTTGACCTTTGGCCAAGCCCATGGTCGATAAACTAAAAACAAGAGCACAGGCGAACCGATGATCAAACGGCTGTATGACTGGACGATTTCGCTGGCGCAATCGCGTCATGCCCTCTGGGCTTTGGGGATCGTTGCCTTTGTGGAAAGCTCGTTTTTTCCAATTCCCCCTGATGTGCTGATGATCCCGATGATCCTAGCCCGCCCCCGACAGGCTTGGCTCATTGCCGCCATTGCGCTGGTCGGCTCTGTGCTGGGCGGGTTGTTCGGCTATTTCATCGGCGCGTTCCTGTTTGACTCTGTCGGCCAGCCGGTACTGGCCTTCTACGGTAAGGACATCCTGTTTGACGATTTTGCCGCCCGTTATAATGACTATGGCCCGTGGGCGGTGCTGATCGCCGGGGTGACGCCCTTCCCCTTTAAAGTCATTACGATCCTGTCGGGCTCGACAGGGCTGTCACTACCGGTCTTTATCGTCTCAAGCATTATTGCCCGCGCGATCCGCTTTTTTCTGGTGGCCGCATTGCTGTGGAAATTTGGCGATCCGATCCGCGACTTTATCGAGCGGCGGCTTAATCTGGTTTTCATCGCCTTTATTGTGCTGCTCATTGCCGGGTTTTACGGAGTGAAATACCTATGACATCGAAACAACTGGTTATTCTGGCGGCCGCCGGTTCCTTAGCGCTGTTGCTTGGGGCTTGGGGATTTCAGGCCCTTGGCTATGCGCCCTGTAAGATGTGTATCTGGCAGCGTTGGCCCCATGGGGTTGCGGTGCTGGCGGGTCTGGCCTTTGCCGCCTTAGGCGCAAGAGTGCTGATCCTTTTGGGCGCGCTCTCCGCCTTTGTGACTGGCGCCATTGGTGTCTATCATTCCGGCGTGGAACGCGGATTTTGGGAAGGTCCGTCGTCATGTACTGGTGGCGGTGAAGGATTGGGTGGATTATCTGGCAGTGATTTGCTGTCGACGGCAGGCACCGCCAATATCGTAATGTGTGATGAGGTCGCCTGGTCTCTCTTTGGGCTTTCGATGGCGTCCTGGAATGCGGTTTTTGCCTTTGCCCTTTGCGCAATCTGGATTGCCGCCTATCGCAAGACCTAAGGGCGCAGGCCCGCGGATTTACGGGTCGCCAGCAACAGGTTGGTTTCCGACTGGCTCACCCCGTCAAACCGCCGGATTTGGCCCAGTACCGCATCCAGCATTTCAAGGGTGTCAGTGCCGATCTCGACAATGAGATCCCATTTACCATTGGTGGTATGCACGGCCTGAACCGCCGGTAGACCATTCAGGCTGCGCACAATACGGTCTGTGCCGCGCCCCTCAATGCCCAGCATCATCAGCCCCCGGACCGGGCTTTGCGCCACATCGCCCTTTAGCACCACGCTAAAACCAAGGATTTCCCCCGCCGCCACCAGCTTTTCGATCCGGTTCCGCACGGTGGTGCGCGACAACCCCAACAAAGACGACAAATCCGACAGGGACATGCGGGAATCCCGGCGCAGGGCGGCAATCAGTTTTCGATCTGTATCGTCCATAACGGAAGTTGTGCCTGACGTATTGGAATACTGCTACGCATTATTTCCAATTTGTCCGCTTTTATCCACCCCTTCTGCAATTGATATTTGGATCAAAGTGAATTGAAGGGGGCTCTCATGGGTCATAAGAATTGTATCCTGCTCGGCGCGCCGGTGGATAGTGGGAAAGAACGGCATGGCTGTTTGATGGGGCCGGACGCCTATCGGACCGCTGGGTTAAGCGATGCTCTGGCGGCGCTGGGACATCAGGTCCGCGATTTGGGTAATCTGACGGCGGAACATGTTGATCCCATGCCCAACAGCAATCCGGTTCTGATCGATCTAGAAGAAACGATCGGCTGGACGCGCTGCCTTATAAAAGAAGCCAAAGCCGCGATGGGGTCCGGTTTTCCAATTTTTCTTGGGGGCGATCATAGCCTGTCGCTTGGCTCTGTGGCCGGTGTGGCAGCCCATGCGGCAGAACAAAACCGCCCGCAATATGTGCTCTGGCTGGATGCCCATAGTGATTATCACACGCCGGAAACGACGACCTCAGGCAATCTGCATGGCACCCCGTTGGGCTATGTCACCGGACGCGCCGGTTTTGAGGGTTTCCCAACCCTGCCGGCCCCTGTGCCCGAAGATCAGGTCTGTTTGATTGGCATTCGCTCGGTGGATCAGGCTGAAAATGCAGCGCTTCAGTCCAGCGCAATGCAGGTGGTGGACATGCGCGCCATTGACGAGCATGGCATCGCCGCACCGCTGGCGGCGTTCTTGGCGCGGGTGAAGGCCGACAACGGGATGTTACATGTTTCATTGGACGTGGATTTCCTTGACCCGTCCGTGGCCCCTGCTGTGGGCACCACTGTCCCCGGTGGCGCGACGGTCCGCGAAGCCCATCTGGTGATGGAAATGCTGCATGATAGCGGCGTTGTCAGTTCGCTGGATCTGGTAGAGCTGAACCCGTTTCTGGATGAGCGTGGCCGCACCGCAAAGCTGATGGTTGATCTGGCGGCGTCTTTAATGGGGCGCAAGGTTTTTGATCGCCCGACACGCAGCTTCTAAAGCCAACCTCGATCAGTCCTCTCTCTGTATCCCTAAATAAGGACCCGCCTAATGAGTAATTCATCCCCCTCTGCCCTTGCCTATGTGCCCTTTGTCAGCGTCGACAATATGATGAAACTGGTGCACGCCATTGGAATCGAAACCTTTATGGCTGAACTTGCGGAGTATGTTGAAGCCGATTTCAAGCGTTGGGATTTGTTTGATAAAACACCGCGTGTGGCTTCGCATTCTGCCGAGGGTGTCATCGAATTGATGCCCACTTCGGATGGTGAGGTTTACGGGTTCAAATATGTCAACGGCCACCCCAAGAACACCAAAGACGGGCTGCAAACCGTCACCGCCTTCGGGCTTTTGGCCGATGTCGGCACTGGCTATCCGGTACTGCTGTCGGAAATGACCATTCTGACCGCCCTGCGCACAGCGGCAACTTCGGCCATGGCGGCGCGGCATCTGGCGCCGAAAGGCGCGAGGACCATGGCAATGATCGGCAATGGCGCGCAATCGGAGTTTCAGACTTTGGCGATGAAAGCCATAATTGGTCTGAAGACCGTCCGCCTTTATGATATCGATCCGGCCGCCACGGCAAAATGCGCCGCCAACCTTGCGGGCCAAGGGATTGAGGTTGTGTCTTGCACCTCGGCCGAGGAAGCGATGCAAGGGGCTCAGATCATCACCACCTGTACCGCCGACAAGCAATGTGCCACCATTCTGACCGATAATATGATTGGCAGCGGCGTGCATATCAATGCCATTGGCGGCGATTGCCCAGGAAAGACCGAATTGCACCGGGATATCCTGTTACGCTCTGATATCTTTGTCGAATTCCCCCCGCAAACGCGGATCGAGGGTGAAATCCAGCAACTGCCTGAAGATCACAACGTGACAGAGCTGTGGCAGGTGATCACCGGCGCGGCTGCGGGGCGTCAATCGCAGGCGCAAATCACCCTGTTTGACAGCGTCGGCTTTGCCATCGAAGATTTTTCGGCCCTGCGCTATGTGCGCGACAAGCTGAAAGACACAGGGCTGTATGAACAGCTTGATATGCTGGCTGATCCCGATGATCCACGAGATTTGTTCGGGATGGTCCTGCGGGCCGGATAGTTAATGAATTGGGATTTCCCCGACCACATTGCGCCACGCACCTGCAGACATCAGTTTGCGGTGCGTGAATCGCACTGAATGTAGGGGGCCTTCGATTTCTTCCTGCCAGAATTCGATGAATTTAAACAGCTGCGGATAATCCGGCGCCAGATCGTAATCCTGCCAGACAAAACTGTTCAGAACACTTGGGTAATCGGGCATGTGATAAAGCATTTCCGCCGTGGTTAATCCGTAGCCTTTAAGCATGAGTTCGGTTTCATTTTGTGCCATGGTTTGCCTCTTTCCTCGTTTCTTCTGATTTCATGATGCCATGACGATATGAATTTTCAATAAAAACAATTTGTTAGCAGTGAGTCGCCCTGAGTGCTACGGTTTCGTGACATGGGCCATTGCAGGCCATATCCCGTGTCGTGTATAGTCCGAATAACAAAATCTAGTAGTCCAAGAGCAGAGCGGTTACCTAAGTGAACGACACCCCGGAAACCCCCGAAAACGAAGAAGAAAACACGCCTCAGCGGTATGTCTATGATGGACCCGCAATCTCTATTACAGAAGAGATGCGCACCTCATACCTTGACTATGCGATGAGCGTGATTGTCTCGCGTGCCATTCCCGATTTGCGCGATGGTTTAAAACCGGTGCATCGCCGGATTCTTTACGCCATGCATGAGACCAACAACGGCCATGACCGGCCCTATCGCAAATCGGCCCGACCTGTGGGCGATGTGATGGGTAAATACCACCCCCATGGCGACAGCGCGATTTATGATGCGCTGGTGCGGATGGCGCAGGACTTTTCGATGTCGCTGCCGCTGCTGGATGGTCAGGGTAACTTTGGCTCGATGGATGGCGATAACGCCGCCGCCATGCGGTATACCGAAGTGCGCATGGACAAGCCGGCGGCGGCGCTGCTGGCGGATATTGAAAAAGACACGGTCGATTTTCAGGATAACTACGATGGCAAGGATCAGGAACCCTCGGTTCTGCCGGCGCGCTATCCGAACATGCTGGTCAATGGGGCCGGTGGTATTGCTGTTGGCATGGCCACCAATATCCCACCCCATAATCTGGGCGAAGTGGTCGATGGCACGCTGGCTCTGATCGACGATCCCGATCTGACCAGCGAACAGCTGATGGATTATGTACCCGGGCCTGATTTCCCGACGGGAGGGATTATTCTGGGCCGCGCTGGTGCGCGCAAAGCCTATCTGGAAGGGCGCGGTTCTGTCATCGTGCGGGCCAAGACCCGTATCGAAGAGATTAGGAAAGACCGCTACGCCATTGTTCTGGATGAGATTCCCTATCAGGTGAACAAGGCCTCGATGATCGAAAAGATCGCCGAACTGGTGCGCGATAAAAAGCTGGAAGGCATTGCCCATATTCAGGATGAATCTGATCGTGTGGGCGTTCGGGTGGTGATCGAGCTGAAACGCGATGCCACCCCTGAGGTGGTCCTGAACCAATTATTCCGCTTCACCCAGATGCAGACCTATTTCGGCTGCAACATGCTGGCCCTGAATGGCGGACGGCCCGAGCAGCTTACCCTGCGCCGTTTCCTGACCTCTTTCATTGCCTTCCGCGAAGAAGTGGTCGCCCGTCGTACGGCCTTTGAACTGCGCAAGGCCCGCGAACGCAGCCATATTCTATGTGGTCTGGCGGTTGCGGTGACCAATGTTGATGAAATCGTCGCCACGATCCGCTCTTCTGCCGATCCGGCTGAGGCGCGCCTGAAGCTGATGACCCGACGCTGGCCAGCGGGCGATATTGCCGAATATATCCAACTGATCGACGATCCGTCCCATAAGATGAACGAGGATGGCACTTATAACCTGTCCGAAACACAGGCCCGCGCGATTCTCGAATTGCGGTTGCAGCGTCTGACGGCAATGGGTGTCAAAGAGGTCACCGACGAGTTGCAAGCGCTTGCGGGTAAAATCCGTGAATACTTGGAAATCCTGCGCTCGCGCGAGCGGATCATGGGGATCATCAGTGATGAACTCTCCGAAGTGCGTGAGCAATTTGCTGTGCCGCGCCGCACCGAGATTGTCGATTGGTCCGGTGATATGGACGATGAAGACCTGATCGAAAAAGAAGACATGGTCGTCACGGTAACCTCTGGCGGCTATATCAAACGCACCCCACTGGCCGATTTCCGCGCCCAACGTCGCGGCGGTAAAGGGCTGTCGGGGATGCAAACCAAAGAAGAAGACGTGGTGACCACGCTCTTTGTGGCCAATACCCATACGCAACTGCTGTTCTTTTCCACTGATGGCATGGCCTATAAACTAAAGACCTGGCGCCTGCCCCAAGGCGGGCGGACCGCTAAGGGCAAAGCCATCGTCAATATTCTGCCGATCCCGCAAGGGGTCTCGGTGGCGGCAATCATGCCGGTAGATGTGGCCGAGGACAAATGGAGCGATCTGCAGATTGTCTTTGCGACCTCTAAGGGTACCGTGCGCCGTAACCGACTGTCCGATTTTACCAATGTGAAATCCAACGGTAAAATCGCCATGAAGTTTGAGGATGATTTTGCCGACGCCAGCCTTGTCAACGCGCGGATATGTTCGGAAAGCGATGATGTGATGCTGGTTACGCGACTGGGGCGGGCGATCCGCTTCCCCACCACCGATGTGCGGGTCTTTAACTCGCGCAATTCGGTCGGCGTGCGCGGGATCAAACTGGCCAGCGGCGATGAAGTCGTCTCGATGTCGGTCATTCGCCACTTTGACGCCTCGTCAGATGAACGGGCGGCCTATCTGAAAATGCGCCGCGCGGCGGCGGGGATTTCCGATGATGCCGAGGGGGATGACGAAGACAACGCGGTAGAAGGCAACATAACTGCCGAACGGTTTGAAGAAATGTCCGCCGCCGAGGATTTGATCCTGACGATCACCTCCAATGGCTCGGGCAAGACCTCGTCTTCCCATGATTATCCTGTGCGTGGTCGTGGGGGTCAGGGCGTGGCAGCCATGGACAAAGCCCTGCGCGGTGGGCCGTTGGTGGCCTGTTTCCCGGTCGAAACCGAGGATCAGATCATGTTGGCGACCTCTAAGGGCCAATCAATCCGCTGTCCGGTAGACGGGATTTCCTTCCGCTCGCGCGGGGCGGGTGGTGTCAAAGTCTTTGATACGGCCAAAGGAGAAGAAGTGGTCTCGGTTGCCTGGATTGCCGATCAATCCGACGAAGAAGACACACCCGAAACCGAATAATTCGGCTAAATTGCCGGATAATGGGGCCGTCCTGCCAAGATAATTTCTTGAATTAGGGCGGCCCTTAACCGTTTTTTTGCCCATTTGCGCCACATTTACCTGCCACACAGACCTGAGGCATCCCCCCAAATGGGGGAGAATCAGAAAGGTCTGGGGAAAATGTCTGCCCAACGAGAAAAAAGATTTCAAATGGATGGCGCAGGTCATCAGGCCGTGCGTCTGATTATTGCGTCCTATTTTATAGCCATTGCTGTCGGGGTTCTGCCCTCTGATAATGCGCGCTCTTTGGTGGGCGCGCTCCTGCCGGAAGCATATGTTGCCCCCGCCGTGACAACCTTTGTCTTCGCCACGGCGGTGCTGGTCTTTCTGGGGCGTCAGATGCGCATCGCCGCTCTGCTTCTGGCCAATTATGTGCTTTGGTCCAGCCTTGTGGCCTATATCGCCCCGCAATCCACCATGAGCCTGAGCGAGTTCTGGCGCGATATGATTGTCGTCAGCGCCTTGATGCTGACCTATACCGGCCCTGCCCTGTCGCGCCGCCGCATCATGCGGTTCGGCCAAAAGGTGCAACCGCGCCGGATTGTACCCAATCCACGGGAACAGCGCCGGATTTCCGCCGAGGCCCTGCGCGCCCAGATCCGGCAGGATTCAGCCCGCGATCTCCCGACCCCGATTGCGATTGCCGGCAAACAGCCCGAAACGGTCAAGCGCCCGCACAAGCGGCCCGATCAACCGGAAGACACCAACCTGTTTTCCTCGATCTATGATAATCTGCCGCGGCACTAAGCCTGAAAATCCGCAGCGACTTTAAAGACCCCCGACGTGGGGTCTTTTCTTTGTCTGTGTTCTCCCCTACATCCGCGACATGACACAGAAACTCCATATCATCGGTGGCGGCATGGCCGGAGCCGAAGCTGCGTGGCAGGCCGCAAATGCGGGCGTGCCCGTGGTCTTGCATGAAATGCGCCCGTCCGTCGAAACCTTTGCCCATCGCACCGGCAATCTGGCAGAGATGGTCTGCTCCAATTCGTTTCGCTCTGATGATGATGAACAGAATGCTGTTGGCTTGCTGCATTGGGAAATGCGCGCCGCCAATGGCCTGATCATGGAGATGGCAGACCGGCACGCCCTGCCCGCTGGTTCCGCCCTTGCGGTGGATCGCGATCCTTTTGCCGAAGATGTGACCAAGCGGTTGAAAGCCCATCCGCTGGTGAGCGTGGATTATGGTGAAATCACCGATCTGCCGCAGGATGGCCATTGGATCATCGCCACGGGGCCCCTGACCTCCGGCGCGCTGGCAGAATCGATCCGCAGCGAAACCGGTGCCGATAGTCTGGCGTTTTTTGATGCCATTGCGCCCATCATCTATGCGGAGTCCATCGATATGGACAAAGCCTGGATGCAGTCGCGTTATGACAAAGGCGACACTGAAGAAGAGCGCAAAGCCTATCTGAACTGCCCAATGGACAAAGAAGGGTACGAATCCTTTATCGACGCGCTGCTGGCCGCGGAGAAAACCGAATTCAAAGAAGGCGAAACCGCTGGCTATTTCGACGGCTGCCTGCCGATCGAAGTCATGGCCGAACGGGGGCGCGAGACCCTGCGGTTTGGCCCGATGAAACCCGTGGGCCTGACCAACGCCCATGCGCCGGAGGATAAACCCTATGCGGTGGTGCAGTTGCGGCGCGATAACGCTTTGGGCACGCTCTATAATATCGTCGGCTTTCAGACCAAGATGAAATATGGCGCGCAAACCGAGGTGCTGCGCCGCATTCCGGGTCTTGAGAACGCGCAATTTGCCCGCCTTGGCGGTATTCACCGCAATACATTCATCAATTCGCCGACCCTGCTGGATGATCAATTGCGCTTGAAATCGCGCCCCAACCTGCGCTTTGCCGGTCAGATCACCGGTGTCGAAGGCTATGTCGAAAGCGCCGCCATGGGGCTTTTGGCCGGGCGCATGGCCGCCGCCGAAATCTTGGGCACCACGATCCAAACCCCACCCGCCGATACCGCCATGGGCGCTTTGGTGCGCCATATTACCGGCGGGGCCGAAGCAAAAACCTTTCAGCCGATGAACGTCAATTTTGGCCTGTTCCGCCCGATAGACGGGTTGAAAGGTGGGCGTCGGGGGCGCAAGGACCGCTACAAAGCCTATACCGACCGCGCAAAAACGGCATGGCAGCAATGGCTGGACGCGCCTTAGGGTGCCGTTCTAGGCTGCCTACTATATCGCGACAGAAAGCCCGTCCCATCCGCACAAGATTTGCCCCTTCCCCGACCGGCCCCTTGCATCTGGGTCATGCCTATTCGGCGATGCTGGCCTTTGATTTGGCAAAGGCCATGGGCGCGTCGTTTCTGTTGCGGATCGAGGACATCGACCAATCTCGTGCCCGCCCTGAATGGGAGTCGTTGATCCAAGAGGACTTGGCATGGCTGGGGCTGTCCTGGCCCACCCCTGTTTTGCGGCAATCCGAACATTTGGCCGACTATCAATCGGCTTTGGAACAGTTATGGCACCGGGGGCTTTTATATCCCTGCACGTGCAAGCGCCGCGATATTTTAAACGCCATGTCGGCACCCCAAGAAGGCGCAGAGCCGCCGATGGGGCCGGACGGATTGATCTATCCCGGCATCTGCCGTCCGGATCATGCCCCAAGGGGCGCGTTTCCGTCGGGGGCGGTTTTGCGGCTCGATATGGCACGCGCCCTTGCGCAATTGGGCGGCGGCGACATCCATTTTGAGGAAACCGGCCTCAATGCCGGAGAACAGCGGATCGGTGCAGCCGACATAGTCGAGCAGATCGGTGACATCGTGCTCTGCCGCAAGGATATGGGCACCTCTTATCATCTGTCGGTGGTGGTTGATGATGCCGCCCAAGGCATCACCCATGTCGTGCGCGGAGAGGACCTGCAATCGGCCACCTTTATCCATGTCGTGTTGCAATCGCTGCTGGATCTGCCGCAGCCGGTCTATCGCCATCACCGCCTGATCCGCGATGACTCCGGCAAACGGCTGGCAAAGCGCGATGACGCCAAAGCCATCCGTCTGTATCGCGAGGCCGGGCACAGCCCGGCGGATGTCAGGCATATGGTTGGGCTATAGCTGCGCAATCAGACCATTGGCGCCATCAGTTCCTGCGTTACGCCGTCGCGCACGGCGGTATAAAAACAGCTGCGTCGGTTTGTGTGGCAGGCAGGCCCTTGCTGATTGACCAGCACCAGAATGCAATCTTCATCACAGTCATAGCGGAAATCCACCAGTTTTTGTACATGACCCGAGGTTTCCCCCTTGATCCAGAAAGCCTGACGCGAGCGCGACCAATAGGTTACTTTGCCCGTCTGAAGGGTCATGGCCACCGCTTCGGCGTTCATCCACGCCAGCATCAGCACGGTGCCGTCTTCGGCATCCTGTGCAATAGCCGGGATAAGCCCCTGTTCGTTGTATTTCAGCGTTGTAGGATCAAATGACATCGAAAAAACCTTTTGCGTCTGCGCCTGTGACGCCTATCTATGACACAATGAGCAAAAGGAAAACCGATGTCTGCCGACGCTGATCTGATCAAACTTTATTCCGGCCGGATTCTGAAATTGGCCACTGCAATCCCTCTGACCGAGGCGATTGCCGATCCGATGGCAACGGTCAAACGCCGCTCTCCGCTGTGCGGATCAACGATCACTGTATCTTTGTCGATGCAGGACGGCGTCATCTCGGCCTATGGGCAGGACGTAAAAGCCTGCGCTTTGGGCCAAGCGGCGGCGGCGATTGTCGGACAGGTGGTCATTGGCCGCACCGCAGCCGAAATAGAAACCGCACGAGATCAGCTTAAGGCGATGTTGAAAGAAAATGCGCCGGTGCCGGATGCTCCTTTTGACGGATTTGAAGTTTTGCTGCCCGCTCGGGATTATAAAAATCGCCATGCCTCGATCATGCTGGCAATCGAAGCGACGCTTGAGGCCGTAACAGAGATTAAAAATCGCGCCTGCGCCTAATCCCACACCTAATATTTTCTCAAAGCCACCCCACAAAAAAAGACCGCCGCAACCCGTGGGGCGGGTGCGGCGGCAAGAAACTGTTTCATGTTGGCGACCGGTGGCCTGTGGGGGGAGGCATACCCCCGAAAATCCATCAAAACGCGGACAAGCAGTGTTCGATCGGGTGCATCACTTAGGGGACAGATGCAGTCGGCACACCGGATATCATAAAACAGCAGGTAAACAGGTTAGAACAATCCAGGTAAATGCAGCCCCACAACCAGCATGACCACCAAGGAAAGCGCACCGACCACATCTTGAAAAAGGGTTTCATCTGAACGGCGAATGACGTCTTTGACTTGGTGCAACATGGCGGCCTCCGTTAGGTTTGTTCCGTTTGTTGCTAATTTGTTCTCATATTGACTGAGTCGTGTAAAGAACTTTTTGAGAACATTTGTGAACAAAAGAGAACATGCAGGCTAACCCACTGATAATAAACGGATCGCTTTTTCCTGTTCCATCAGCCAAAGCAGCACCCGAGCCGCCTGCCCGCGCGGCGATGTCAGTGTCGGGTCCATATCCAGCAGGTTTCGGGCATCTTTCTGCGCGATTTTCATCAAACCCGGCTGGGTTTCCATATCCGCAACCCGAAAGCGTGGAAGACCAGATTGGGCGGTGCCAATCAAATCACCGGCCCCGCGGATGGCCAAATCTTCTTCGGCGATGACAAATCCGTCGTCCGTATCGCGCAGCACCTTTAGCCGCCGCTCCCCGCCCTTGGACAAGGGCGCTTGATAAAGCAGCAAACAAGTCGAGGCCGCCGCGCCGCGCCCCACACGCCCGCGCAACTGGTGCAGCTGCGCCAAGCCGAAACTTTCAGCCCGCTCGATCACCATAATCGAGGCATTTGGCACATTGACCCCGACCTCAATCACGGTGGTTGCCACCAGCACAGCCGTCTCTCCCGCCACAAATCGCGCCATGGCGGCATCTTTTTCTACCGCTGGCATCTGACCATGCACCAGCCCCACGGCGCCGTCACCCAAAAGAGCGCGGAGGCGCTTAAACCGTTCTTCTGCCGCCGTCATATCGACCACGTCGCTTTCTTCGACCAAGGGACATACCCAATAGGCCTGCCGCCCGTCGTTTACGGCCTTTTGCAAATGGGCGACCACCTCGTCCATGCGGGTCGTTGAAACAAGAGCGGTGGTAATCGGCTGCCGCCCCGGTGGTTTTTCATCCAGCACAGAGACATCCATGTCGCCATATTGCGCCAAGGCCAGCGAGCGTGGAATCGGCGTGGCCGTCATCACCAGCATATCCACCCGGGGCCCCTTTTCGCCAAGCTCCAACCGCTGGCGCACGCCGAAACGATGTTGCTCATCGACCACCGCAAGACGCAGATCATCAAACACCACATCTTTCTGGAATACCGCATGGGTGCCGACCAGAATATGGATATTGCCCGCCGCCAGCGCCGCCAGTTTAGCGCGGCGTTCCGCCCCTTTGTCGCGTCCGGTCAGGATCTCAAGCACGACCCCTGCGTCCTGCGCCAAGGGCTGCAACCCTTCCAGATGCTGTCGCGCCAGAATTTCGGTCGGGGCCATCATCACCCCTTGCCCGCCGGCCTCTACGGCAATCAGCAACGCCATAAAGGCGACAAGCGTTTTACCCGCGCCGACATCACCCTGCAGCAAACGGTTCATTCGTGTTTCTGACCCCATGTCATCGGCAATTTCCTCCATCGACCTCTGCTGGGCATCTGTAGGCCGATAGGGAAGCGATTTAAGCACCTTGGACTGCAAGACTCCGGTGGCAACACTGGACAATCCTCGGGCTTTTCGGGTCTGGGCGCGGGCCAGTGCGAGGGTCAGCTGATGGGCCAAAAACTCATCATAGGCCAAGCGCTGCCGCACAGGGGATGCGGGGGATAGGTCGGCTGGGCCTTCAGGTTCATGGGCTGCGGCGATGGCCTGTTTCCACTCGGGCCAGTCTTCTTTGGTAAGAAGATTGGGATCAATCCATTCCGGCAAGTCCGGCGCACGGGCTACACTGCCACGGGCGGCTTTTTGCATCACTTTCGGGGTAACACCAGCAGTGAGCGGATAGACCGGCTCATAAGGCGCAATCGTTTCGGCCTCTTCCAAGCGCTCGATATAATCCGGATGCACCATTTGGGCGATGGTGTCGAAATGCTCGATCTTGCCCGAGATTACGCGCCGCTGGCCAGTGGGCAAAATTTTCTGCAAGTAATCCCCACGGGCGTGAAAAAACACCAGCTGAAAATGGGTCCGGGCGTCCTGTACCTCTACCCGGTACGGGCGTCCGCGTTGTGTCGGGGGAAAATGCTGCCCGACCTCAACCTCAACCGTGACGACGGCGGGGGCGACAACCTCGGAAATGCTGTCGCGCCGTTGCCGGTCGATGCCGGTATGGGGCAGCGAAAACAGCAGATCACGCGGTTTTTCTATGTCAATTTGCGCCAGATGTTCCGCTGTTTTGGGCCCCACGCCTTCAAGGGTCGTCAGGGCAGAAAACAGGGGAAACAGGATTTCCGGCCGCGTGCTCATAGATCACCAATCAAAGCCAGCCAGCCGTCCTCATCGATGGTTTTAACCCCAAGCGATTCCGCTTTTTTGGCTTTGGACCCCGCCCCCGGCCCCGCGACCAACAAATCGGTCTTACCGGAAACAGAGCCCGCCACTTTGGCCCCCAGAGACTCGGCGCGGGCTTTGGCTTCGGCGCGGGTCATTTTTTCAAGGGTTCCGGTAAACACAACGGTCTGACCGGCCACCGGGCTATCGGCGGAAGCGCGTTTCTCGGCGTTGCGGATTTCAAGCTGGGCGACGAGACGATCAATCGATGCGCGTTCCTGTTCTTGATGGAATGTCGTGACCAAAGAGGCCGCCATAACGGCACCAACCCCGTCTACCGACAGTAAATCCTCCCACGCAGCGCCCTCTCCGACGGTGGCAGAGGTCAGCGCATCTTCAAGCTGCTGCCAGCTGCCAAAGTGATTGGCGATAAGATTGGATGCACTTTCACCGACGTGGCGAATACCAAGGCCGAACAGCAGTTTTCCAAGCGGAATACTGCGTTTTTCATCAATGGCATCAAACAGGTTGCTGGCGGATTTATCGCCATAGCCCTCGCGGTCTTTCAACCGGGTCAGGGATTGGCTATCGCGTGCGCGCAGGGTGAATATATCGGCGGGTTCCTTGATCGGCAGGCTCTCATCCGTATAGAACATCTCGATCTGTTTTGCACCGAGCCCGTCGATATCAAACGCCCCACGCGACACGAAATGTTTTAGTTTTTCAACAGCTTGTGCCGGACAAATGATCCCCCCAACACAGCGCCGCACCGCATCCCCTTCTTCGCGGATTGCGTCGGAGCCACACTGTGGACAACGCGATGGAAAAACATAAGGCTTGCTGTCTTCGGGGCGCTTCGCCAGATCCACATCGGCGATCTTTGGAATAACGTCGCCCGCCCGATAGACCTGCACCCAATCGCCGATGCGGATGTCTTTGCCGTCGCGGATTACCTCGCCTTTGGAGTCGCGACCAATGATGTAATCTTCGTTGTGCAGGGTCGCATTTGAAACAACCACCCCGCCAACAGTAACCGGCTGTAGGCGGGCTACCGGACTCAGTGCGCCGGTGCGCCCCACCTGAATGTCGATATCTTGCAGCCAGGTCCAGGCAAGTTCAGCCGGAAACTTATGGGCAATCGCCCAACGCGGCGTGGTAGAGCGAAAGCCCAAGCGCCCCTGCAGAGTCAAATCATCAACTTTATAGACCACGCCATCAATGTCATACCCCAGATCGGCCCGCTGATCCTCAATCTGGTGGTAATGCTGGATCAGCGCCTCTGCGGTGTCGCAGCGACGGGTCAACGGATTGGTCGAAAAACCCAGCGCCTTTAGACGGGCAATCGCCTCAAACTGTGTGGGAGCCAAAGGTTCGGATACCTCCCCCCAAGCATAGGCAAAAAACTTTAGCGGTCTGTTGCGCGTGATGCTGCTGTCTAGTTGACGCAAAGATCCCGCAGCGGCATTGCGCGGATTGGCAAACAGGCGCGGCTCTTTGCCGGTGGCGGCGGCGCGTTCGGCCTGTGCGGCATTGAGTGCCTCAAAATCCGCGTGAGACATATAAACCTCTCCGCGCACTTCCAGCACATCCGGTGCGCCCTGCAAAACCTGCGGCACATCTGCAATGGTTTTGGCATTTTCGGTGACGTTTTCTCCGATCTCACCATCCCCGCGGGTCGCGGCCTGCACCAATTGGCCGTTTTCATAGCGCAGCGACAAGGACAAGCCGTCAATCTTGGGTTCGGCGGTAAAGGCGATGGTTTCACTGTCGCGCAGCCCCAGATATTTGCGCACACGATCGCAAAAATCGACCACATCATCATCGGTAAACGCGTTGCCCAAGGATAACATTCGCACCGCATGGGAGACTTTGCCAAATCCGTCGCTAACGGCCGCGCCAATTTGCTCGGACGGGCTGTCAACGCGCTTTAGCGATGGAAATCGCGCCTCGATCTCGGCATTACGCCGCTTCAGCCGGTCATAATCGGCATCCGTCAGGGTCGGACGATCCGCTGTGTGGTAATCCGTGTTTGCTTGCGCCAAAATCACGGCCAGATCGGCCAGTTCCTCACGGGCCTGTTCTTCGCTCAGGTGCGACACGGGTATTGACGAAGCCATCCGATCCTCTTGCAAGTCATAAACCTGCCCAAGGAATAGGACCGGGATGGATCAACGTCCAGAGGGCATCATCCACTGTTGGCCATTAAGCCTGTAGTGCGATAGGTTCCTGCGCGCTGATGGATTCGGGATCGCGCAGCACATAGCCCCTGCCCCAGACAGTGTCGATATGGCTTTCCCCGCCGGTGGCCTCGCTCAGCTTTTTGCGGAGTTTGCAGATGAACACATCGATAATCTTCAATTCCGGTTCATCCATGCCGCCGTAAAGATGGTTCAAAAACATCTCTTTGGTCAGGGTTGTGCCCTTTCGCAGGGATAAAAGTTCAAGCATCTGATATTCCTTGCCGGTCAAATGCACCGGCTTTTTGTCGACAGAAACCGTTTTTGCGTCGAGATTCACAATAAATTTTCCGGTTTGGATCACAGATTGTGAATGGCCTTTAGATCGGCGGATAATCGCGTGGATTCGGGCAATTAATTCTTCGCGGTGAAAGGGTTTGGTCAAGTAATCATCCGCGCCAAATCCAAACCCCTTAATTTTGCTTTCCGTATCATCCATACCAGATAGGATCAGGATAGGTGTATCAATCCGCGCCAAACGCAACTTACGCAATACATCATGGCCATCCATATCAGGGAGGTTAAGATCAAGCAGAATAAGGTCATAATCATAGATCTTTGCCAGATCTATGCCCTCCTCTCCAAGGTCGGTACAATACACGTTCAAATTGGCATGAGTAAGCATCAATTCAATACTTTTTGAGGTCGTTGGATCATCCTCGACAAGCAAAACACGCATAATAATCTCTCCAAAAAATGACTTTACTGAGATAACCATTGCTAAAATTGGTTAATCATACGTTAGCAGTTGCTTAGCAAAAGTAACAACAACTTTAAATTGTTTTAATCAATTACTGTATCAATGCGAAGCTTCTTCTCGCCTATAACGTTGGAGTGTCGTGGCCTTCAGGGCCGTTTCCCCGTGGGTTTGAACCGCTTTACACCAAGCGTGAAATTCCTCTTCGGATAAGGAATATCGTTTTAAAGCATCAGCTTCGCTAATCAACCCATAGGCGACTCCGCGTACCACTGCGGCCTTACGGCTGGCCACCCAGCGGCGCGTTTCTTCCGACGGCAAATCAGCCAGCGTCATCACACGACCACTGGGCAATGTCACCGCCCGTGGCCCCCGAACTTTCTTTAAATACATCCGCTTCATCCAAAAAATCAGTGCCCCGATTCCATGATGACGTGCAGACCCTTAATCAGATGTGAAACCAGCCCTTGTTACTAGGTCGCATTTTCCTATATTTCGACACATCTTTAGGAGCATGACGACATGGCATTGGACGGCAACGATCATCCGCTGAATTCTTTGGGCTTTGCAAAGCCCCCTGCGGACACCCGCGTGGTGGTGGCCATGTCCGGTGGTGTGGACAGTTCTGTTGTCGCCGCACAGCTAGCCGAAGAAGGCTATGACGTGGTCGGTGTGACCTTGCAGCTATATGATCACGGGGCGGCGCTAGCCAAAAAAGGCGCCTGCTGTGCGGGGCGAGACATTCATGATGCGCGGCGTGTGGCCGAGGAAATGAATTTCCCGCATTATGTGCTGGATTACGAAAACATCTTTCAGGATGCGGTGATTGATGAATTCGCCGACAGCTATTTGGGGGGTGCCACACCGGTGCCCTGTATTCGCTGTAATGAACGGGTGAAATTCAAAGACTTGCTCGAAACCGCCAAGGACCTTGATGCCGACTGCATGGCAACGGGTCATTATATCCAGCGCAAGATGGGCACTGAAGGGCCGGAGCTGCACTCTGCCGCCGATGCCAATCGCGACCAGAGCTATTTTCTGTTTTCCACCACAGCCGAGCAGCTGGCATTTCTGCGTTTTCCGCTGGGCCATCTGAAAAGCAAATCCGAAACCCGCGCTCTGGCGGCAAAATACGGGCTGTCGGTGGCGGATAAGCCCGACAGTCAGGATATCTGCTTTGTGCCTGACGGTAACTACGCCAGCGTTATCGAAAAACTGCGCCCCGAGGCCGCCAGCCCCGGAGAAATCGTGGATATGGACGGCACCGTGCTGGGCACGCATCGCGGCGTGATCCACTATACGATCGGGCAGCGGCGCGGTCTGGGGATCGGCGGGTTGTCTGATCCGCTTTATGTGGTGAAACTGGATGCCGATAATCGCCGAGTGGTGGTTGGCCCCAAAGAGGCTCTTGCCACGCGCACCATCCCTGTGCGCGAGATCAATTGGCTGGGCGACACCCCGATGAGCAGCCGCGAAGAATGGCATGTCGGAGTCAAAGTGCGCTCCACCCGCCCACCGGTCGAGGCGATCATACGCCCGATTTCAGACACCGAGGCAAATGTCGAACTGCTTACCCCCGAAGAAGGCGTTAGCCCCGGGCAGGCCTGTGTGTTTTATGATCCGGACAGCAGCCGCATTTTCGGCGGCGGCTGGATCTGGCGCGGCTATTAAAAGGCGCGATGCCCAAGGACAGCACTCCAAAAAAAGTGGGTGGTCACCACGGCCAAAGTTTTATCAAGGGATAATTCACCCCTTGATCTCGATTTAGAGGCGCAAAATCGAATTTGCCAATTTTGATTCCGCAGCTTTCAACACAGGCCGACATGCATGATAGCTTTCTCGCCCTTCGTCATTTTGCAACTCCGGAAACAACGCATACAGTTCTTTGCGTTGATCGGCATCCACGGCTTCTAACGACATTGCCCCGGGTTGAAAGCTTTCCGACCAGGTTCCGTCTGCGAGGATCAGTTGGTGTGTGTCAAAAAGAATGTGAACATAAGTGACTGTCTTTACGTCAACAAATTGGATTCCATTTTGGCCAACAAGATGCTTTGCAGGCACCAAAACCTCATCCTGATCGAACATGGTTACCAAGGTGCCAGATTGTACCAGCATTTTATGTTGAGGTGACACCATCATGTCGATATTTGGTTTGTCCTTTCCCAAAGCACCGGCCGGAATAACCACCGGTAAAAAGGAAGGATTTGCAGCTAATTCCCATTTCGACAGTTTCCGCTGACCGACCCAGCGAACCGGTTGGAATCCATTATCGCAGGTAATTACCTGATCACCGATTCTGAGGTTTTCTACGGGGACATCACCAAATCGCGTGGCAATGAGTGTTCCGGGCGTGAAACATAATATGCCGGGTGGTAACAAACCTCCGATGTCCGGAGGCCAATCTCCTAAGACACAAATATCTTCTATGTCATCAAAGGTTACAATTGAACCGTCAGGCAATTTAATGGTGCCGTCTTCGGACCCGTAGTCTTTTTTCAGATCAAAGTCTTCACCTGCACCTGCGTTAATTACGGTGCCATCGCTAAGTGTTATCTGAACAGGCCCGACTACATAGATTTTATCCTTGCCACCAGACCCCCCAGACCCGATCTCGTTTCCGTAAATTGTGTCGTTACCACCTGTTACGTAAAAGCTGTCACTGCCTTTGCCGCCGACCTGCAAGTCGTCCCCTGCGCCGCCAACTAAGTGATCTTTCCCTGAACCGCCTAATAATGTATCGTCTCCAAGGCCTCCGATTAGCGTATCGGAGCCTTTATCCCCTTCGATAACGTCATCACCGCGGTTCCCGAAAAGAACATCCTTCCCTGAACCTCCATCGATGCTGTCATTACCTTCGCCACCACGCACCGTGTCGTTGCCGCCTTTGGCGAAAATTTCGTCGTCTCCATCGGTTCCGACAATCGTTTCAGACTGATTAGTTCCATTTATTGTCGCCATGGCTTCGTCCATCTTTGGTGGGTGTAGAAAGGGGGTAGAGTTGGAAAATTACGGGTTATTACTTGTAGAATTGATTGCGAGTTCACTAAATAGTTAGTTGTAAAATGTGGCGAAACTAGTCAGCCACTATCGATTTTTGTTTTGATTCTCCGAATTTCCTGCTTTCTTTTTAAAAATTTTGCTATTTTTACAACTAAGTTGAAGAAATCCGCGACCCTTAGTGCAATACACCAAGAATTGTCATCCGGTTCATTGGGCTAAAAAAAGGGCAATGCGATGAACAAAAACACTCAGGAATTGATCAAAGCAACAGAAGGCCATTTTGGACAAAGCGTCCTTCGAATTACGGCGCCCGGAGGGAAACGCCGAGACAGCGTCCGTATCCACTTTGAGGATCGAAGCGTTATAGCGACACAACGAGATGACCCTGAAGCGCGTCTGCGGGAAATCGACTTACTCTCAAAGCTCAGCAAAGAAACTGACCGAATCCCTGAATTTTTAGGAGCAACTGATACCTTTCTTTTTCAAGAAGATGTCGGAGGCATGCGCCTGAGCGTAGCGCTTAACCAAGCCGATACGTCAGAGCAGAAACAAATCGCCAAGGCTGCAATGGAGGCCCTATCTTTGATCAAGCAAGCTGCGGCTCAAAGGGAAATCCTTAGGGATTGCAGGACAGTAGGGTTTAATCATGAATGGCTCAAATCTTTTGTCTCAACACCGCAGAGTCTCTCGAACAGATTATCCGTGGACAGCCCAGCGATAGACATTGAACCACTTGTCCAAGCCTTGGTGGGATTACCTCTGAATTTTGTAAAATGGGACGCCAGACCTGGAAACGCGTCAATCCAACCTGATGGGACGGTTCGCTGGTTTGACTGGGAACACTATGGGCGTCGCACCGGGGGCGAAGATTATTCAGTCCTGATGGCCGATGAATACTGGCCTCTTTCTGCGAAAGAGTCTGTGAATGTCATGCAAAATACTGTGGATGTATCAATGATCTCTAGTATGGAGATTCTACGTTTGTTTTGTCTGTTTCATATCATCCGTCGCATCATGCTGATCCACATCGAATATGAAAGGTTCGGATGGGGCGACCTTGACGACCTTCAAAAATATGATCGCATTGGTCGGAGCAAGTCTTTGGTAATCCGACAGTGTGAGCACGGTCGCGAATGGGCTGCACAATCGGACAAAACCATCGCGTTAATCAATTGGTTTGACCAAATAGAAGCGGCTTTAACCACTAACAATGGCTGAATCAGCTAAACAAGCAGGGTATTTGGCGCACCTGAGAGGATTCGAACCTCTGGCCTCTGCCTTCGGAGGGCAGCGCTCTATCCAGCTGAGCTACAGGTGCCAATGAGGGCACTCTTAAGCAATTAACAAACGGGCTGCAATTGGTATTTGCAGCCCGTCGTTCATTAAAATACACTTAAAATGTAAAGGCCAAACCAATAAGAGGCCCTGTCTGAGTCATGTCATAGGCAAAGGTGCCATCTGCACGTTCTTCGCTGAAATCGATGGAATAATACCGCCAGCCCATCACCAGACTGCTGCGCTCCCATGCTTTCCAGGTCAGCAAAGCGGTGGCTGAATAGGCAAGATCATTTCCCCCAACACCAAACCCGCCAGCGTCGACAATAAGCGACGCGTCCCATTTGTCATTAAGCTCCCAACGGCCCCGTGCAGAAACAACCGGTTCAAACCAACTTGCATCACCGCCCAAGGTGCGCCTGGTACCGGCAGGAAAATTCGGTGTCGCATTGATTTGGGTGCCGGTTATTGTGTTCTTAAGATAGGTGTAGCGCACACCGCCCGCGACATCGACGCTATAGCGATTTCCGGCGTTGCCATAGGTTCCCTCGGCGGCCTGATAAGCCCCCATCAGCGAAAGCCACCCTAACCTGTTGTCCGCCTCGACGTTGACAAAACCATTTGGACCGTCGGCATCGGCCCCAATCGCGAAATAATTAAAATCGACGATCGCCCCAAAACGTCCGTTCCAGCTTTCGAAACGGCCAGCACCTGCCATATCAAGAATATCAAAGACATCTTTTAGGCTAAGATCTACATTGGCAGAAACGCCGCCGACCGTGCTAACCCCCTGAGATTCAATCGGCAAAAAACCATAGACGATGCCAGAGTGGCGCCAGACGCCGGTATCTTCGGACCAAAAGGGATCAGCCGTAGCCGCCCCCGTCAAACCACCCAACAAAAGGGCTGCAATTGAACTTTGCTTCAGGAAACGTACGATGAACATGCTGAAATCCCTTTGTAATAGCTGCGGATAAGCTTACTTCACAATCCAGATTTTACAAATATTCAAACGCGAATATGTGAGGTGTCAAACAATTCGGCAACAGGTTGCGAGCGGGGCACGGCAACGCACCCGCCTCTCAGACTATGCAAATAGAGCGTGGCACAGCTCCAGCGCATCGACCAGAACGTCTACCTCTTCGGTGGTGTTATACATTCCGAAAGACGCCCGCGCAGTGGCAGGCACACCCAGAAATGTCATCAAGGGCTGTGCACAATGGTGCCCGGCCCGAATGGCCACACCGCGTTTATCCAGCACTGTGGACAGATCATGTGCATGGGCCGCCCCATCCAGCGTAAACGAGAAAATCGCCCCTTTGCTGGCAGATGTGCCCTGCACATTCAGCCAGTTCAACCCGTTCAACTTGATCGCAGCATAGTCGCGCAGGTGGCGTTCATGGGCGGCAATATTGTCCATACCGATGCCCATCATATATTCCAGCGCCACGCCCATACCGATAGTCTGCACAATGCCAGGGGTACCGGCCTCAAACATCATCGGCGGATCATTATAGATCACCGCGTCTTTGCCGACCTCGCGGATCATATCACCACCCCCCATAAAGGGCCGCATTTCCTTCATCCGCGCCGATTTGATGTGAATAGCACCCGATCCCGACGGACCATACAATTTATGCCCCGTAATCGCGTAGAAATCCGCACCAATGTCGGCCACATCCACCGGCATATGCACCGTCGCCTGAGAGCCATCCACCAGCACCGGCACGCCTTTTTCATGGGCAGCAGAAACGATGGATTTTACGTCAACAACCGTGCCTAAGACATTGGACATGTGGGTAATTGCAATTAGTTTGGTCTTGGGGCTGATGGCATCGATTACCTTTTGCGGATCAAGATCACCACGGCTGTCCACATCGACCCATTTCAGCACCACGCCCATGCGCTCACGCAGGAAATGCCACGGCACGATATTGGCGTGATGCTCCATCACACTCAGGATGATTTCATCGCCAGCCTGAAGCTGGTTCATCGCCCAGCCATAGGCCACCAGATTGATGCCCTCTGTGGTGCCAGAGGTAAAAACAATCTCATCCTCACTCGGGGCGTTCAGAAAACGGGCCACGGTGCCGCGCACGGATTCATATTTATCCGTCGCCAGATTTGACAGGAAATGCAAACCCCGATGCACGTTGGAATATTCTTCGGCATAGCCGCGAGTCACCGCGTCAATTACCACCTGAGGCTTTTGCGCTGAAGCGCCATTATCCAGATAAACCAGCGGCTTATCATTCACAGTTCGCGCAAGTATCGGAAAGTCTTTGCGGATTTCGCTCACGTCATACATGTCAGATACCTCCGCCCACACCGATGAGCGTCAAAATTATGGTCAAACCTATAACGATGCCAAACATCGAAGCGATCATCATAAAAAACACCTTAGCCGCAGAGTCAAAACCATGCACTTCGGTGATAAACTGGGTCATCAGCCAGAACATTACAACAAAGGCCAGAATGCTGAGGAAATCAGCCAGAGGGGGTAAAACAAGAGCCGCCAGCACCTGAATGCCCTGCAGCAGGATCATAATGATCTGCAACCAAATTACCGCCAGCAGGACCTCATCAAAGCTCGCTGTTCCGCCGCACACACGACCAATCCAGAAGATGCACAGCACCGTCAGCATCATCGACGAGCCCAGAATAAGCGCCAGCGCAAAGGGAGAGGGCGCGATGACCTGCCCTGCATTCAAATCAACCGGGCTAAGCAGCAAGGTGACATAGGCCAGAAGCACACTGACGGCAATCACCAGCGCCATCGCCGGCCAGAGCGCGGATTTGGGGACGTCAAAATTCATCACCGATCGCAGCCCTTCGCGGGGCCGCTTGATGCTGAAGATCGCCATGTCGATCAATGGTTTAACGTTCATAGTCCTGCTCTTTACTCTGCTGCTTTAGCTGATTGTTCCACCGGCGCGCTTTCGGCCTCTATCAACCCCAGTCCCCAGACAATCAAGAACATAATGCCAACAATAGCCGCGACAATGGTTTCCGCCTGTCCGGCTCCGATAAATCCCGCGACCAGCCCGCGCAACAAAACCAGCGGTGACACCACCAACAAGGCCCAAAACAACGCGATCCGCGCCCGTAGCCATGTACCCTGCCCGCCCAGAATTTTTGCAACAATATGGCTCAGCGCCGCAAGGCCGTAGAAAAACAGCGGCGCAAATAAGACACCACCGACAAAAGCCCCGGCAGCCCGCATGGTGAAGTCCGGCCCATCCGGCAGCAGATACACCGCCCGCGAAAGCGCCGGAAGCTGGGCGATAAAAAACAAAAAGCAGGCGATCATGACATAGGCCAGCGCCTGTTCTTCACCGACCCCATTGGCAAGCTGACGCCGCACAACCCTGCGCGGCGCCCGATAGCTTTGTACGATATCGCTTGAGATCGGCATATCAGCCGCGTCGACGGCGCAACCAACCGTCAAGCCGCTCAAGGATCAAATCAGCGATCTCGTCATTCTCGATTTCCTCGATGGCCTCGGCCAAGAAAGACAAAACCAGCAAATCCTGTGCTTCATCCTTGGAAACCCCGCGCGAGCGCAGATAGAAAAGCGAATCCTCATCAATCGCGCCGGTGGTGGACCCATGAGAGCAAGCCACATCATCGGCATAGATTTCAAGTTCCGGCTTGGCGTAAAACTGGCTGTCATCATCCAAAAGCAACGCCTGACTGATTTGGTAGCCATCGGTTTTCTGCGCGTCCGGCTGCACAAGAATTTTACCCTGAAACACACCGGTCGCCCCGTTTCGCAGTACTTTTTTGAAAACCTGACGGCTTTCACAATTTACCGCATCATGGGTTACAAACACTGTGTCATCATGATGGAAATCCCCATCGCCAACAGCCGCGCCCGCAACATGAGCAATGGTGGCATCCCCTTGAATATCCAGCACAACCTCGTTTCGGGTCAGCACTCCGTTGACCGTCAGTGTAAAGCTTTTGAACGCGCTCTGCTCACCAAGTCGGGCAAACATATGGGTCGCGGCCTGCCGTTCATGATCGCGCCCCTGCGCGCGCACATGATGGAAAGACGCCCCATCAGCGACATCGATTTCCATCACCTTGTTAATGCGTGCCGCCGCAGGACCGTTTTCAAGCACGGTGATTTCGGCATCTTTTTCGAGCTTGATCACATGGTGCAGGATCGCATCCGAAGTCTCGTTCTTATGCAGATACATCAGAGACACCGGCTTGCTCACCTTGCTGGTAACGCGCAGTAGAATACCATCGGTGGCAAAGGCCGTATTCAAGGCCGCCAGTGGGCGCTCAACCGGCGTTTGGCCATTTTTCTCAAGAGACCCATAGGTTTCTGTGGCCCAGTGCAAATCAGCCTCACCGGCTTGGGCCAGACGATCAATTTCAACGCCTTCGAGCGACAGATCATCCGACGCCTCGGCATCAAACACCCCATCCACAAAGACAATTTTTAACCGGTCAATGCTGTCGAAAACCGGTGGCTCGCCATGTTCAAAAATCTCTGCCTTTTGCGCAGACGCGGCCGTAAGCAGATCAGGGCGGGTGTATTTCCAATATTCATCCCGACGCGCTGGCACGCCCATGGCGTTCAAGCGGGCCAAAGCATCACTACGGGCAGTTTGCGCCCAGCCGGAGTTTTGCGGCAGCGTCAGCCCAGCAATCCGCTGCGCCGTTGCATCCTGTTTCGCCTGAGGAAGCGCCATTAAACAGCCTCCTCCAGAATATCAGCATAACCGTTGTTTTCAACTTCCAGAGCCAGCTCTGGACCACCGGTTTTGACAATCCGGCCATCGGCCATGATATGCACCACATCGGGTTTGATATGATCCAGCAAGCGCTGGTAATGAGTGATCACAAGGAAGGACCGCCCTTCATCGCGCAGTGCGTTCACGCCTTCGGCCACCAGTTTCATCGCATCCACATCCAGACCGGAATCTGTTTCGTCCAGAATGCACATTTTCGGTTCCAGCATCGCCATTTGCAGGATCTCGTTGCGCTTTTTCTCACCGCCGGAAAAGCCGACATTGACCGGGCGTTTCAGCATATCAGCGTTTATTTTCAAGCTCTTGGCCTTTTCGCGCACCACTTTCAGGAAATCGCCTGCTGAAAGCTCTTCTTCGCCGCGGGCTTTGCGCTGGGAATTCACCGCTGTGCGTAGAAAGGTCATGTTGCCCACACCGGGAATTTCAACCGGATATTGGAAGGCCAGAAACAGACCGGCTGCGGCGCGCTCTTCGGGGTCCAGATCAAGGATCTCTTCGCCCAGAAGCGTCGTAGACCCATCGGTAACCTCATACCCATCGCGGCCGGAAAGCACATAGGATAGCGTCGATTTACCCGACCCGTTCGGCCCCATGATCGCATGCACTTTGCCCGCTTCAATGGACAGGTCCACCCCTTTGAGGATTTGCTTATCTTCTTCTTCAAGTTTGACGTGCAGGTTGTTGATTTCCAACATGTTTCAGTCCTTTGATTTGGCAACCCAGTTGCCCGTATTTCTGTTATTGGCCACCAAAGTGGCCTCTATTCTATGCGCCTAGGTCAACGAAACCGCTGTGCCCGAGGCTGAAACCATCAACATGTTGTTGATGACTTCGTAATCCAAATCCACGCCAACAACCGCATTCGCGCCAAGCTCTGCGGCGCGATCCTGCAGCTCTTTCAATGCCGTTTCCCGCGCCTTTTGCAGGCTTTGTTCATAGGCACCGGAGCGCCCGCCAATGATATCGGTGATCCCGGCAAAAATATCACGAAACACATTTGCGCCAAGAATCGCCTCTCCGGCAATCACCCCATAATAATGCGTGATATCATGGCCTTGAACCGTCGGTGTCGACGTCACAATCATTGATCTCTTCTCCCAGGGGTTTCCCATGTCATTTCCGGTTCCGCATCACAAACTGGGCAAACAAACTGCCCAGAAAGCCAGAGGTCCCTGCGCTGGCCAGCAGGAAAACAACGTTCATCGTTGGCAGAACAACGTTCAGAAAAATGGCGAAAACCGCGCAAAAAGCACCGGTCAGCAGTGCCGAAAAAATAGATATGCGCGTGCCCCGAGACATCTATTTCTGTCCGGTTCCAGCGGCATTCACCACACGCAGCAAGCCAATCATCAACCCAGACCAAATCGCAAACAGCACCACGCCGATGCCGATTTCAGCCAACTCGCGGATGCTTTCGGCAATCCAGCCCCGATCCACCAGATAATGCGCAATCTCGTCGTGCATCATTGTCAACACAAACACCAGCACCATGCCTAGGATGAACTGCGTCGCCCGCATCCCCTCGGCATCCCGCAACCGGCCGGAATGTCCGGGCCGGATGGGGCGGTTACTGTGATCTTTTTCGGTGGACATCAGCCTACTGAACCTTCCAGAGAAATCGCCACAAGCTGTTGAGCTTCCATGGCAAATTCCATCGGCAGCGCCTGAAGCACCTCCTTGCAGAACCCGTTGACCACAAGAGCAACAGCCTCTTCTTCGTCCATACCGCGCTGGCGGCAGTAAAACAGCTGATCATCATCCACTTTGGAAGTCGTGGCTTCGTGTTCGACCCGCGAAGAGTTATTCTTTACCTCGATATAGGGCACCGTATGGGCGCCACATTTATCGCCGATCAGAAGGCTGTCACATTGGGTGTAATTGCGGCTGTTTTTGGCCTTTGGATGCATGGAGACCAGACCACGATAGGTGTTCTGCGCCTTGCCAGCACTGATCCCTTTGGACACGATCCGCGACTTTGTATCCTTGCCCAGATGCACCATTTTTGTGCCGGTATCGGCCTGCTGCATGTTGTTGGCAATGGCGATGGAATAGAACTCGCCCTGACTTTCGGCCCCGCGCAGGATGCAGGACGGATATTTCCACGTCACCGCAGAACCGGTTTCCACCTGTGTCCACATCACCTTGGCGCGATCCCCGCGACAATCGGCACGTTTGGTGACGAAGTTGTAAATCCCGCCCTTGCCGTTTTCATCACCCGGATACCAGTTCTGTACGGTTGAATACTTAACCTCGGCGTCTTCTTCGATGATGATCTCAACCACGGCCGCATGCAACTGCGCGGTATCGCGTTTGGGTGCGGTACAGCCCTCAAGGTAGCTGACATAGCTGCCTTTGTCGGCGATGATCAGGGTGCGCTCAAACTGACCGGTGTTTTCGGCGTTGATGCGGAAATAGGTCGAAAGCTCCATCGGGCAGCGCACACCGGGCGGCACATAAACGAAGGAACCATCTGAAAACACGGCGGAATTCAATGTCGCGTAGAAATTGTCAGAGACCGGAACAACCGAGCCAAGGTATTTTTTGACCAATTCGGGATGCTCACGGATCGCTTCGGAGATGGAACAGAAAATCACACCGGCTTTTTTCAGTTCCGCCTGAAAGGTCGTGCCAACGGAAACAGAGTCAAACACCGCATCCACGGCCACTTTGCGCCCTTCAGCAGGTGCATCTTCTGCGCCCTCGACACCGGCCAAAATCATCTGTTCTTTCAGCGGAATGCCCAGCTTTTCATAGGTGGCCAAAAGGGTCGGATCGACCTCATCGAGGGACTTTGGCTTCACTTCCATGCTCTTGGGGCGGGCATAGTAAAATATGTCCTGAAAATCGATTTCAGGATAGGTCACCATTGCCCAATTCGGTTCATCCAGCTGTTTCCAGCGCTCAAAAGCCGCCAGACGCCATTCGGTCATCCATTCGGGCTCTTCGTTCTTTTCAGAGATCAACCGCACAATGTCAGGATTTACGCCTTTCGGAGCGTATTCCATTTCGATCTCGGTTTCCCAGCCGTGCTTATAGGTTCCGGCAAGCGACTTCACCGCCTCGACTGTTTCTTCCTCAACCCCGTCCTTGACGGTGACCTGATCCATAGCAGACATGTCGTCTTCCTTTTTATCAGCCCCACTGAAGTGAGGCGTTATTCTATGCGGCGCGCGCCTTGTGGCGCTGATAGGCCTTGATATAGGCCGCCGCGAAATCTCTTATGTCGTCCTCTTGTGTGGTTGGCCCCAAAGACACCCGCACAGCAGACCCCGCCACATCGTCGCCAAATCCCATCGCCCGCAACACGCGGCTTGATTTGACCTTGCCGCTGGAACAGGCGGATCCGGCCGAGACCGCAAACCCCGCCAGATCCATCTGCATGACCTGCGTTTCGCCTTTCCAACTAGGTACGGCAAAACACGAGGTATTGGGCAAACGATCCACGCTATTTCCGACAAAAATAATCTCTTTTACGGATTCGGCCAGAGTGTTTTCTAGAATCTTTCTAAGTTTTTCAACTTGCCCCCAGACACCAGCCTCCAAATCCGCCTGCGCAGCGGCTGCGGCCGCCCCGAAACCAGCAATCCCGATGACGTTTTCCGTACCAGAGCGCCGTCCCATTTCCTGACCACCGCCCCGAATTTGAGATGTGACATCAAGCCCTTGACGCAAAATCAACGCCCCGATGCCTTTGGGTCCCCCCAGTTTATGGGCCGAAATAATAGCCATATCCGCCCCACACCAGTTAAAGGCAAAAGGCATTTTGCCAAAACTCTGGGTCGCATCGATCAAGGCCAACCCACTGGGCAGTTTCTGCAGCACACCGGTTTCGCTATTGGCCGATTGCAGCACCGCATGTGCCGGATCCGCCACAGTCACAAGACCATCCTGATCCACTGGCAAGCGCGCCTCACACCAAGACGATACCGCTTCATGCTCGACATCCGCACAGATCAATCCCCGTCCGCGCAGTGCGAGCGCCGCAGCTTCTGTCGCACTAGAGGTAAACACCACATCGGCATTATCAGCCCCAAAGGCCGTTGCAATTTGCCCGCGCGCCTTTTCAATCAGCGATTTGGCCGCCCGCCCTTCAGCATGGACCGAGGATGGATTACCCACCACATCCATCGCCGCCACCATCGCCGCCCGCGCTTGGGGCCGCAATGGCGTTGTCGCATTCCAGTCCAGATACACCCGCGGCTTCAAGCGCCTGCTCCTACTTTGTTCTTCAAATATCCCCGCCGGAGGCTTCAAACCGCCCCCAAATCGCGAAGGGTCACAACTCAGCCTTCATCCACCACTTCGAAAATCGACGGCACCGCCGGACAAGGGGTCAATTCATTGGTAATCACATCGGACAAGCGGGTCTGATGCAAAAACACATAAACATGGGCAGACAGCCCCTCCCACAGCCGGTTGGTCAGAGATTGCGCCTTGCTACCGCTAGAGCCGCCAGAGGCTCCTACCCCTTTGTGCATGGCTGATACGGTCTCATCCACAGCGCCCAGAATATCGGCTACCCGAATTTCAGAGGCCGGACGCGCCAGTCGATACCCGCCACCGGGGCCACGCACGGATTCAACCAAGGCCGCACGGCGCAATTTCACAAAAAGTTGCTCAAGATAGGGCAAAGAGACGTTCTGACGTCGAGAAATTTCCGACAGGGATACCAGCTGATCTTTGGGCTGAAGCGCCAGATCGGCCAAAGCCACCATCGCATATCTGCCTTTTGTACTCAGTTTCATAGGGCCTCTCCTTGCAATTCCATTGACGCCAGCGCCGACAAACCTTACTTCGAAGGAAATCCTCTGACTTTTCAGAGATTAGAAACGCTCTAAAGAGTCCGACTCTATTCGTCAAGAATAAGAGGACGGCCCATAACAACACAGGGACATCTATGCCCGAAGTCATTTTCCCGGGGCCCGAAGGCCGCCTCGAAGGACGCTATCACCCGCAGAAAACCAAAGATGCGCCGATTGCAATTGTCCTGCATCCGCATCCGCAGTTTGGCGGCACCATGAACAACCGTGTCGTGTATAATCTGCACTATGCGTTTTATAATATGGGGTTCACCGTTCTTCGGTTTAACTTCCGTGGCGTTGGCCGCAGCCAAGGCGAATACGATCAAGGCATCGGAGAATTGTCGGATGCCGCTTCGGCCCTCGACTATCTGCAATCGATGAACAACAACGCCAAGCATTGCTGGGTTGCAGGCTTTTCCTTTGGCGCCTGGATCGGGATGCAGCTATTGATGCGCCGCCCCGAAATCACCGGCTTTATCTCGGTCTCCCCACCAGCCAATATGTATGACTTCAGCTTTCTGGCCCCCTGCCCGTCCTCTGGTCTGATCATCAACGGCTCTGCCGACCGTGTCGCCCCTCCGAAAGATACCGTTGGTCTGGTGGACAAGCTGCACGAGCAAAAAGGCATCACCATCACCCATCAGGAAATCGAGGGTGCCGGTCACTTTTTTGAAGAGCCGCATATGGATACGATGATCGGGAATGTGGATGACTATGTCCGTCGCCGCCTGACCGAAACAACACGCTAGGTCCGGTCCTGTGGATACAAACGCTTCTATTGCGGATGAGCTGGCCCGCCAGACATTGGCCATTATTGAAAAAACCGGTGAAGATGCGCTTTCCGACGAGATTGCCAAAATCATCGGGGCCAGTTCGACCACGCTAGAAGAATCCTATCTAACAGCCGTTCGGGTACGTCGCGCCGAAAAGCGTGCGCGCGAACGGCTGAAACAAGCCGCGATAGATGCAGGCCTTGGCAAACCATGATAGAAACCTTTTCCCGCCTGACGCAGCAGTTTGATTTTCTGGATCAAGCCGATGCGCTTAAGGCGGTGGAACGGTCCAATGTGCTCCAAGACCTGAGCCGAGCAGAAAACAGTGCCGAACATAGCTGGCACGCCGCTCTTTTTGCCCTCATCCTTGCCCCTGCATCCGCCGCCGACCTGCGTCTGGAGCGCGTGATCCAGATGCTTTTGCTGCATGATCTGGTTGAAATCGACGTTGGCGACCACCCGATCCACCTGCCCAGCGATGAGATCGACGTTGCGCGGCGCGAACAGGCGGCGGCGGATCGTTTGTTTGGCCTGCTGCCTGCCGATCAGGCCACCCACCTTATGGCGCTCTGGTCTGAATTTGAGGCCGCCCAAACAGTCGATGCGCAATTTGCAAAAAAGATCGACCACATCCAACCGGTGTTTCAGGTGCTCTGCAGCCCGGCCCCGCTGCCCGACCACCTTGATATTGTCCGCGATAATCTAACCAGCGGACGGGCCTCCCCATTAGCGGAAAGCTGGCCCGAAATCCACGCACAGGCCAGCGGGATGTTGCAAGGTACAGTTCAGCCCTCCGCGCTAACCCAGCAACTGGCGTTTCTGGCCGAAGCCGATCGCCTGAAATCCATCCTGCGTGCGACCCATTCCCTAAAGGGCGCACGCTTTGAAAACTCCGGTGAGCACAGTTGGCATATTGCCCTCTACGCGATGATCCTCGCTGAGCATGCACCCACGGAGATCAATCTCCATCGGGTGATCCAGATGTTGCTGCTCCATGATCTGGTCGAGATCGACGCTGGCGATGCGCCGATCCACGGCAGCTTTGATGTGGCCGCGCAAGAAGCCAAAGAACTAGCCGCGGCGGCACGACTGTTTGCTTTGCTGCCCGAAGAACAGGGGCATGCACTGCGCCGGCTTTGGGAAGAATTCGAAGCCGCCCAAAGCCATGATGCGGTTTTTGCGAAGGCCTTGGATCGTGTGCAGCCGCTGCTGCAAAACCTTGCCGCCGGTGGGGGCAGTTGGTTGGATTATGATGTATCTTTGGACAAGATCGACAGCCGCGTCGGGGTTAAAGTAGCCCGGGGTGCGCCTGATATTTGGGCGTTCATCCGCCCCAAGACCGCAGCCTATTTTGAATAAGCCCAGTCAGGTGCGTCTTAATGGTATACCATTGCATACACACCTTCCCCCCCACCGAAATTCCGGCTATGCTTCAGTAACTCCTCCTTCTTGATTTAAACGAGGCTCCCATGACCAAGATTAAAGTCGATAATCCGATTGTTGAAATGGACGGCGATGAAATGACCCGCATCATGTGGCAATTCATCAAGGACAAATTGATCCTGCCCTATCTGGACATAGATCTGCTCTATTACGATCTGGGCATGGAACACCGCGATGCAACCGATGATCAGGTAACCATCGACGCCGCCGAAAAGACCAAAGAGGTCGGCGTAGCAGTCAAATGTGCAACCATCACACCGGATGAAGCCCGTGTCGAAGAGTTCGGCCTGAAAAAAATGTGGCGTTCGCCGAATGGCACGATCCGAAATATTCTGGGGGGCGTCATTTTTCGTCAGCCAATCATCTGTAAAAATGTGCCCCGCCTTGTACCGGGCTGGACCAAACCGATTGTGGTTGGGCGCCACGCCTATGGCGACCAATATCGCGCCACTGATTTCCGCTTTCCGGGTCCGGGTAAGATCACCCTGAAATTCGAAGGTGCTGACGGTGAGATCATCGAACGCGAGGTGTTTGATGCGCCCTCCTCCGGGGTGACTCAGGCCATGTTCAATCTGGATGCTTCAATCTATGATTTTGCGCGGGCCTCGCTGAATTACGGTCTGAACCTGGGCTGGCCGGTGTATCTTTCAACCAAGAATACTATCCTCAAAGCCTATGACGGACGGTTTAAGGATATTTTCCAAGAGGTCTTTGAGGCTGAATTCAAAGAACAATTCGAAGAAAAAGGCATCTGGTATGAGCATCGCCTGATCGACGATATGGTGGCCTCATCGTTGAAATGGTCCGGCGGTTACGTGTGGGCCTGTAAAAACTACGATGGCGATGTGCAGTCCGATACTGTGGCGCAAGGCTTTGGCTCACTGGGGTTGATGACCTCGATCCTGATGACGCCGGACGGAAAGATTGTTGAATCCGAAGCCGCCCACGGAACGGTCACCCGCCATTATCGCCAGCATCAGGAAGGCCATCAAACCTCGACCAACTCCATCGCCTCGATCTTCGCCTGGACCGGCGGCCTGAAGCATCGCGCCAAGCTGGACGGAAACGATCAACTGCAGGCCTTCGCCGAAACGCTGGAAAAAACCATCGTCGATACCGTCGAGAGCGGCTTTATGACCAAAGATCTCGCCCTACTGGTGGGGCCGGATCAGGGCTGGTTAACGACAATGGGTTTTCTGGAAAAGATCGATGAAAACCTGCAAAAAGCCCTGAACACCTAAGAGAGCGGGCCGATCCGCCGGGTCGGCCCTGAACGTACATTGAACAACGAAACACATTTCAGGCACCCCTAGGCCATGTTCTGGCGTGCGCTTATCGTTTTGATCCTTGTGGCCGCTGCGTCAATTGCCCTGACCTATGTCTTTGGGGCCAAGGTGGTATTGGCTTTGGGGCTGATCCTGACCCAGCTTAAGGTGATGTCCCAAAAACTGATGGGCATCGAATTGCCCTCTGTCTTTGTCTGGCTGAAAACCCAAGCCCATGGGTTTTTCAAGATCGAGCTTCTGAAAAAGTGGATCATGAGCTCGGTCGTGCCGCTGATCATGGGGCCCAGCCTGCGCCGCAGCCTAGAGCGTTTTCTGGGCCGGTTTAAAATCAGTCTGCGGGCGCAATATGATCAGCTGATGGCGTGGTATAATAGTCTTGAATGGTACGAAAAAAGCATTGCCGCACTGATTGTTCTCTTTGGTTTTCTGGGTCTGTCGGTCAGCACCCTTGGCCTGTGGCTGGTGCTGTTTTCGATCAAGCTGCCGTTCTGGCTGATCGCGACGGCGGCCACCCTTGGTAGATCGCTGTGGAACACAATCAGCAAAACCGCCTTTAAAACGCTGGCGTTTTTGCAATTGGGCTGGGTCTGGAAATTGATCCGCAGATTTCTACCTGCCAACTACATCGAGCGTAAACGCCGCTGGGATTTTCGGGTCGCGCGCCGCGTGGTCCGCCAGCGCCGCCTGACAGTGCGACAGCTGCACGACAGCAAGGATTCTCTTTCTATGCGCTGGGCCTTGCTTAAGGCGTATTTCAGCACCGAACGCCCCGATATTCATCCTTCCACCGACGACAGAGCTACAAAACCATAAATACCGCAGCATAAAGGGTTGCACATCTGTCATCCTAAATTGACAAACTCCATGATTTCTGATTGAGCAGAGCGAAACCTACACTCAATGGCAGAGGTTCCTATGCCGATCCACTATCTTTTCCTTTTCTTGGCTATTCTGGCCGAAACCATTGGCACAACAGCGCTGCAGGCCAGCCAACAGTTTACCAAGCTCGTTCCCTCGCTCATCGTTGTGCTGGCCTATGCGGTTTCGTTTTATCTCCTGTCGCTGACCCTTAAAATCATGCCGGTGGGCATCGTCTATGCAATCTGGTCGGGGCTGGGAATCGTCTTCATTGCCCTGATTGGGCTGGTTCTCTTTGGCCAAAAACTGGACCTTCCCGCCGTGATCGGGCTGTCCATGGTGATCGGTGGCATTTTGGTCATTAACCTATTTTCCCAATCGACAACCCACTGAGCCATGCTTTAATCGCCCCCCCGCCATGACACGGGGGCTTTTGGCCGATTAGCACTGGCCTTTTGCCCGTATCCGCGTTACGGCGCGCGGGAACAGTTATGAGGCGGGCCAAATGGACCTACGGAATATTGCAATCATCGCGCACGTTGACCACGGCAAAACCACACTTGTGGACGAGCTGCTGAAACAGTCCGGCGCATTTCGCGAAAATCAAGCTGTGGCCGAACGAGCCATGGACTCCAACGATCTGGAACGTGAGCGCGGGATTACCATCCTCGCCAAAGCGACATCCGTCGAATGGAAAAACACACGGATCAACATCGTAGATACCCCCGGTCACGCCGATTTCGGCGGCGAGGTAGAGCGTATCCTGTCGATGGTGGATGGTGTTGTGCTTCTGGTGGATGCGGCCGAAGGCCCGATGCCCCAAACTAAATTTGTGACTTCCAAAGCGCTGGCCCTTGGCCTGCGTCCGATTGTTGTGGTCAACAAGGTCGACAAACCCGATGGCGAACCGGACCGTGCGCTGGATGAATGCTTTGATCTCTTTGCATCGCTGGATGCCGATGATGATCAGCTTGATTTCCCGGTCATGTATGCCTCTGGCCGCGCTGGCTGGGCTGATATGGAACTCGACGGCCCCCGCAAGGACCTGTCGGCGCTGTTTGATCTTGTCATCGAACATGTGCCTGCGCCGAAAGTCTTGGCGAATATTGGCAAGCCATTCAGCATGCTGGCAACGACACTGGGCTCTGATCCCTTCATTGGCCGTATTCTGACGGGCCGTGTTGAAAGCGGCACCCTAAAAGCTGGTGAAACCGTCAAAGCCCTGAGCCGCGATGGTAAAAAGATCGAACAATTCCGCTGCACGAAAATTCTGGCTTTCCGGGGCTTGGCTCAAACGCCAATCGACATTGCCGAAGCCGGTGACATTGTATCGCTGGCCGGTATGGCGACAGCCACCGTGGCCGACACGATCTGTGCGGTGGATGTGGACACGCCCCTGCCCGCACAGCCGATCGATCCGCCCACCATTACCGTGACCTTTGGCATCAACGACAGCCCGCTGGCCGGTCGCGACGGCAAAAAAGTTCAGTCCCGCGTCATTCGTGAACGTCTGATGAAAGAGGCCGAATCCAACGTCGCCATCAAAATCAGCGACACCCCCGGTGGCGAAGCCTTTGAGGTTGCCGGACGGGGCGAGCTTCAGATGGGTGTTCTGATCGAAAACATGCGTCGCGAGGGCTTTGAACTGTCCATCTCGCGTCCGCAGGTTCTATTCCAAGAGGTCGACGGCGAAACGCTAGAGCCCGTCGAAGAAGTCACCATCGATGTGGATGACGAATATTCCGGTGCGGTGATCGAGAAACTAACCGGCGTGCGCAAAGGTGAGCTGACCGAGATGCGTCAGAACGGCGGGAAGACCCGCATCATCGCCCATGTGCCTTCGCGCGGTTTGATCGGCTATCACGGTGAATTCCTGACCGATACCCGCGGTACCGGTGTTCTGAACAGGGTCTTCCACGACTGGACCCCGCATAAAGGCGCCATCCCTGGCCGTCGTGCCGGTGTGCTGATCTCCATGGAAAACGGCACCTCTGTCGCCTATGCGCTGTGGAACCTCGAAGATCGTGGCAAGATGTTCATCGGCGCGCAAGAAGCCGTCTATGAGGGCATGATCATCGGCGAACACAGCCGTGAAAACGATCTTGAGGTAAACCCGCTTAAGGGTAAAAAGCTGACCAACGTGCGCGCCTCGGGCACCGATGAAGCCGTGCGCCTGACCACACCAATCACTAAATCGCTCGAAGAGGCCATCGCCTATATCGACAATGATGAGCTGGTTGAAGTGACGCCAAATTCGATCCGTCTGCGCAAGCGCTATCTGGATCCACATGAGCGTAAACGCCAGTCGCGTTCGGCAACATAAACAACAAAGCCCGGTGAAATTCACCGGGCTTTTTCTTTTGTATCTGCGACTTAAGAGACGTTTCTAATCTTCGTCAGTCTCGACAACCATCAATTCCCGTTCAGAGGCCCCGCGCGCATGGCTCAGGGCTTCTTGATATTCAGGACTGTGGTAACAGGCTTCTGCTGCCTCCAGCGTCGGGAATTTCGCAACTACATTGCGCGCCCGCTCTTTTCCCTCTAGCTGAACATACCGTCCCCCACGGGCAATAAAATGCCCGCCGTGTTTGGCAATCGCAGGTCCGGCAAGAGCGGCGTATTTGCCATAGGCTTCTTCATCCGTGACGGTCACATGTGCAATCCAGAGTGCGCCCATTTTTATGCTCCTTGGATGACAGAAGTGGCTGCCGCAATCGCGGCCTCGGCATTGGCAGCATCCTTGCCCCCGCCTTGCGCCATATCGGCCCGACCGCCGCCGCCCTTACCGCCCAGCTCAGCCACCGCAGCGCGCACAAGATCAACCGCCGACACACGATCCGTCAGATCATCGGTGACACCGGCGGCCACGGCCGCTTTGCCACCCGCATCCGCAATCAATAGCACCGCACCGGAGCCCAGACGGGATTTATGTTCATCGATCAAGGCGGGTAGATCTTTACCGCTGACGCCCGAGAGCGCTTGGGCGTGGAATTTGATCCCGTTCACTTCAATTGCTTCGGGCGCACCGCCCGCCTGTGCACCACCGGCCATCGCCAAATCACGGCGCAGCTGCGCAACCTCATTTTGCAGGGATTTACGCTCTTCCAACAGGGCTTTGACGCGGTCTTCCACATCACTGGCTTGCGCTTTCAGCAGGCCCGAAACCTTGTTAAGACGTTTATCTTGTGTGGAAAGGTGGGAAATCGCCGCCGCACCGGTCAACGCTTCGATCCGGCGCACACCGGCCGAAGACGCGCTATCTCCCAATAGGGTAAACAGCCCAATATCGCCGGTCTGGCGCACATGGGTCCCGCCGCACAGCTCCAGCGAATAGGTGTTGCCATCGCTGCCCTTGCCCGAACCAGTTTCAATCCCCATGGACACCACGCGGACTTCATCGCCGTATTTTTCACCAAACAATGCCTGTGCGCCAAGCTCGCGGGCATCATCCGGGGTCATGATCCGGGTTTCAACACGGCTGTTCTGGCGGATATAGTCGTTCACTTCGCTTTCGACCTGCGCCAGTTCACCCGCCGTCAGAGCTTGGGAATGGCTAAAGTCAAACCGCAGTCGATCTTCGGCATTCAAAGACCCGCGTTGCGCCACATGATCGCCGAGCGCCTTGCGCAGGGCTTCGTGCAGCAAATGGGTGGCGGAGTGATTAGCACGAATGGCGCTGCGACGGCTATGCGACACCCGCAATTCCAGCGCATCCCCCACGGCCAGCCCGCCCTTATCGGCGGTCACTTTATGGGCGAAAACGCCGCCCGCCATTTTCATTGTGTCGTCGATTTGGCCTGCGCCATCAGGTTTCAGATAGCTGCCGCTGTCACCGACTTGCCCACCGGATTCCGCATAAAACGGAGTCTGGTTCAGCACGGCAAAAGCGGTTTCGCCCTCTGCCAAACTCTCCAGCGCCTTGCCATCGCGCACCAGCGCCATCACCTGACCTTCGGCAATTTCGGTGTCATATCCGAGAAATTCGGTGGCCCCATGTTGATCCGCCAGATCAAACCAGATCGCCGCATCCGCCGTTTCACCAGACCCCGACCACGCCGCGCGCGCCTTGGCTTTTTGCGCATCCATCGCCGATGTAAACCCATCAGTATCCACCGAAAGCCCTTTTTCGCGCAGGGCGTCCTGCGTTAGATCAAGCGGGAAACCATAGGTGTCATAGAGTTTAAACGCCGCTTCTCCGGGCAAGGTTCCGCCCTCGGGCAGATCGGAAACTTCGTCATCCAACAAGCGCAAACCGCGCTCTAGCGTTTGGCGGAACCGGGTTTCTTCCAGCCGCAGCGTTTCTTCGATCATCGACTGGGCTTGGCCAAGCTCGGTGAAGTGCCCCCCCATCTGCTGCACAAGCGCCGGCACCAACCGGTGCATCACCGGATCTTTGGCGCCCAGAAGATGCGCATGACGCATGGCGCGACGCATGATCCGGCGCAGCACATAGCCGCGTCCTTCATTGCTGGGCATCACCCCATCGGCAATCAGGAAAGACGTCGACCGAAGGTGATCGGCAATCACGCGGTGGTGCACATTGCCGGGGCCATCCGGATCCTGGCTCGTCGCATGGGCCGATGCCTCAATCAGGGCGCGCATCATATCCGTGTCGTAATTGTCGTGTTTGCCCTGCAGCAAAGCGCCGATCCGCTCCAGCCCCATGCCGGTATCGATTGAGGGTTTGGGCAGATTTTCACGGCGGCCATCTTCATGCTGTTCAAACTGCATGAAAACGAGGTTCCAAATTTCGATAAACCGGTCGCCGTCTTCTTCGGGGCTACCGGGAGGCCCACCCCAGATGTGATCGCCATGATCGTAGAAAATTTCGGTGCAAGGCCCGCAAGGGCCCGTCGCACCCATTGACCAGAAATTGTCATCTGTGGCGATGCGAATGATACGATCATCCGACAGGCCCGCGTGTTTTTTCCAGATATTCGCGGCCTCATCATCGGTATGATAAACCGTGACAAGCAGCTTATCTTTGTTGATGCCAAATTCCTTGGTTAGCAAATCCCAAGCGAACGGAATGGCGTCTTCTTTGAAGTAATCGCCAAAAGAGAAATTCCCCAGCATTTCGAAAAACGTGTGATGACGTGCGGTATAGCCGACATTGTCGAGGTCATTGTGCTTGCCGCCAGCGCGCACACATTTCTGGCTGGTGGTGGCGCGCTGATAGTCGCGCTGTTCGACACCAGTGAAAACATTTTTAAACTGCACCATCCCGGCGTTAGTAAACATCAACGTTGGGTCATTGCGCGGGACCAACGGCGAGGAATCGACGACGGCGTGACCGTTTTTGCCAAAATAGTCGAGATAGGTGGAACGGATTTCATTCAAACTTGGCATGGGGTTTTCCGGCGCTGTTATACTTGGTTCAAACCCGTTTATAACTGTGTTTTGCGCCTGTCCACCGCCAACAAAAAAAGCCGCTCAAATTCTGAGCGGCTTTGGATTTTTTATAGGGCAATTTCAGCCTTCCAGCACGTCTTCGCCAGCCCCATCGGGCATATCGAAATCAAGCCCGTGGGCTGCGCGAATTTTATCCTCGATCTCATAGGCGATTTGCTTGTTGTCCTTTAGGAAGGTTTTGGCATTTTCACGCCCCTGCCCGATGCGTTGATCCCCATAGGAGAACCATGAACCGGATTTATCGACAACACCGGCTTTGACACCCAAGTCCAGCAATTCCCCCATCTTGGAAATACCTTCACCATACATGATATCAAACTCAACTTGTTTGAACGGGGCAGCGACCTTGTTTTTAACCACTTTTACCCGGGTGGCGTTGCCTACGACCTCATCCCGATCCTTAACCGCACCAATGCGGCGAATGTCCAGACGGACAGAGGAATAAAACTTGAGCGCATTACCACCGGATGTGGTTTCAGGACTGCCAAACATCACGCCGATTTTCATCCGGATTTGGTTAATGAAGATCACCATGCAATTGGATCGCGAAATGGACCCGGTCAGTTTGCGCATCGCCTGGCTCATCAGGCGCGCCTGAACGCCCACGCTGCTATCCCCCATATCGCCTTCGAGTTCAGACTTTGGCGTCAACGCGGCAACCGAATCCACAACAACCATGCTAACGGCGCCGGAACGCACCAAGGTGTCGGTAATTTCAAGGGCTTGCTCTCCCGTGTCGGGTTGAGAGATCAGCATCTCATCCAGATCAACACCCAGCTTTTTTGCATATTGCGGATCAAGCGCATGTTCCGCGTCCACAAAAGCACAGACGCCGCCTTTTTTCTGCTCTTCCGCGACGCAATGTAGCGTCAACGTGGTTTTACCCGAGGATTCCGGTCCGTAAATTTCGATAATCCGCCCTTTGGGCAAACCGCCGATTCCAAGCGCAATATCAAGGCCAAGCGAGCCCGTAGAGGTTGCCTCAATCTCCTGAACAGCCCCTTCTTGGCCCAGTTTCATAATTGATCCCTTACCGAACTGCCGTTCGATCTGAGCCAGCGCTGAATCCAGCGCTTTTTGTTTTTCTGCTGTGCGTTTATCTGTCATATTCAAAAGATCTGCCGTCGCCATTGTTTCAATCCTTATTTCACACCCGGATGCGGGCGGCAATCACTGCTTATGTTCGCCTCTTGTTCTCACCTCTTTATGAGACCAAAAAGAGAACATTTCAATCTAAATTTTCTGAATCAATTCTGACGTGCAAACTATTAACGAGTGGTTTAGTTTGGACCAAAAGAGTCACTACGGACCGAATTTTATTGAAATGCTTATTTTTCAAAAAGAAAAACTCGTACTTTTGTCTGTTCCCAAAACCGGAACCACCGCGTTGCAATCCGCCTTGGGCCTACGCGCCGATATTGTTGTGCGCGATCCACCCGAACTTAAACATGCGCCGCTCTATCGCTATCATCGGTTTTTCAAACCAATGGTGGACAAGTTTTGTAATGGGCCCTTTGAAACGCTGGCTGTCATTCGAGAACCCCTTGATTGGGCCGCCAGCTGGTATCGCTATCGTTCGCGCCCCTTTTTAAATGGTCGGGACAATAGTACTGCCAATATTTCGTTCCCAGATTTTATTCTTGGTTATCTTGCGGTTGAAAAACCAGCCTTTGCGAAAATTGGGTCGCAAAGTAAATTTGTAGCACAAAAGGACGGAAGTCCTGGGGTGGATCACTTGTTTGCCTATGAAGAACAGGGGCACCTTCTCGGTTTTTTGGAAGATCGGCTTCAGTGTGAAATTTCGCTCCCTAAGCTTAATATCTCTCCGAGACGCGACCTTTCTTTGGATGAAAACATCCGAAAACGATTTGAACAGGAATGCGCCGCAGAATACGCCCTGTGGGAATCGTCACGGCGCGGCGGCTAATGAAGTTGACGATGAACCGTTGCCGTTAGATCGTTTAGGGAAAATGGCTTGGGAAGGAAAACAGCCTCTGGAATGGATGCATCGCTTTCCATAAAATCTGCCTCCGCATATCCAGACACAAATATCACTTTCACATCGGGCCTTTGCTTTAGCGCTTCACGAACCCAAGCCGGACCGTTCTCGCCGGGCATCACCACGTCCGAGACAAAAACATCAACTTTTAATGCTGCATCCGATAGAATTTTCTTTGCATGTTCTGCGTCTTCGGCCTCAAGCACGGTGTAGCCGCGCAGCCTAAGGGCACGGGATGCAAAAGCCCGCACGGATTCCTCATCCTCCACCAGAAGCACGACCCCCTCATCTGCGGGGCTTGGTTTTGCGATGTCTGTTGGCCTTTGAGTCGCTAACTGCACATCGCCCTTTTTCAATGCTGGCAAATAGATGGTAAAACAGGCCCCCTGATGCGGTACACTGTCGACAAAAATGTAGCCGCCCGTCTGTTTGACGATCCCGTAGACGGTTGCAAGCCCCAGCCCGGTACCCTGCCCGGTTGGTTTGCTGGTAAAAAAGGGATCGAAAACTTTATCTATATGTGTGCTGGGGATACCGCTGCCCGTATCAGTGACCTTAATCACACTGTAATCCCCCGCTGGCACCGCCACCCCGGAGCGATTGAGCGAATCCCGTAGAGTCTTGCCGGATGTTTCAATCTCTACCAACCCGCCATCTGGCATTGCATCCTTGGCGTTAACGACCAGATTCATCATCACCTGTTCTAGTTGCCGTTTATCCGAGAAAACCGGTTTAACTTCTGGGTCGTAGCTGAATTTTAACTGAACTTTTTCACCGACCAATCGATTCAAAAGATGGGTAAGATCCGAAAATACCTCCTTTAGATCGACAACTTCCATCCGCAATGTCTGTTTTCTGGAAAAGGCCAGCAATTGCCCGACCAAACTTGCGGCGCGGTTGGCATTTTGACCAATCTGCTCCAGATCCGCATAGTCCGGATCGCTTTTTTCATGCCGCAGCAACAGCAAATCACAATGGCCTGAAATTGCGGTAAGTAGATTATTGAAATCATGAGCCACCCCGCCCGCCAACTGGCCGATCGCCTGCATTTTTTGGCTCTGTACGAACTGCGCCTCAAGCGTTTTAAGCTCTGTTGCATCCTGAAGCACCAGAATACGTACCTGTCCTTGCTTCATCAGCGAGGCCTGAACAAAATGCTCTTTCCCATTTTGATTGGTCCGTAACAATTCTGGGCCATGCGCCACAGTCTGATTAGCGAGCCATTCCTCTATTGGTCGTGCGACACCAGTAAAAACATCTGAAAACAGGACATCCTTGCCGTTCTTAAGCATCTGGAACTGCTGTCGTGCCCGTGTATTAGCAAAAGAAATTCGACCATCAAGTCGTAGCCCCAAAACAGCAACAGGAAGATCTTTCAGCTGCGCCATATCAGAAGGTCCAGACTGCACCTCTCGGGGGGGGAGAAAATAGACCTCTTGCCGACTACCTGCGCCGGAAAGAATCACAAGATCGCAGCTGACGCGCCCGGTTCGGGTAAGAAGAATCGCCGATCGCTGCCCCTTCCAATCCGGTTTCGGAAAGATCTCGGATATTAATTTGATGCGCCGCCCTAATAGACGCCGCAGCGCCTCATTCATAAAGAGAACATCGCCTTTGGCGTTGGCCACCAACATCGGCAAAGACAAGCCATCTGCCCCTTTGGAAGCCCCCTGACTTTCCCACATATCCTCAAACCGCCAAAGGAACCCGCCCCCCTCAATCACATGAACCATCAGCCGCATATGGCCCGTGCGGGTGACAACATCTTCTCGGGCGGTGCCCTTTTTAACCGCCTGCAGCTGAAGCCGATGCATGATATCGCTTGGATCAGCGAAGACCTCTTTAAATGCAGCGGCGAGCGGATGACCGATATCAAGCGGATACAACCGATAGGCAACGTGATTGCAATACCGCACTGTTCCGTCCTCATCCGCGATGAAACTGGCCGTCGCATCATGCTGGACGAATTTTGAAATCTGGGCGAGCCGTCGATCATAGCGCCGGCGATAATAACGATGGACCAGCCATGCCGCCACAGCAGACACAATGATCGAAGCCCCGATTCCCCCAGTCAGCACGCGTAACCGCACATCTGGCGTGAGCCACGCGGCCAGGAACAGCACCCCCGCCGCAAGGAAGAGATACACAAGTCGCGGCGCGATGATCGCCAATCGGTGTGCTATGGGATGCGGAGACAGCAGTTGTTCGTTCATTGGGTTCCCGACGATTTGCCAGTTTGACCAACTATCGATTACAAATGCTTAATGTCCCCTTAAGAGCAGATTTTCATCCTTCACGCCTCATCAAAGCGAGATAAAATCCATCCCCGCCATCCAGCGGGGTCAGAAAATGGCTATCCATCATACACCAGTCCGGATTGTTGGCCAAAAACCCTGCCACTTGATTCTGGTTTTCCGCATCCAGCAATGAACAGGTGGCATAGGCCAGCGTACCGTCAGGACCAACCCGTGTTTTGGCGTCCTCCAGAATTTCGGACTGCACCTTAACTATGCCTTCTAACGTGTTGGCATCAAACCGCCATTTGGCCTCAGGAGATCGTCGCCAAGACCCCGAACCACTGCATGGCACATCGCAAAGAACAAGATCAAAAAGCCCAGCATCTGACAGGGCATCCGTTCCAAGAACAGAGATCGTTGCTCCGGCGCGCTTTGCCCTTTCGGCAATATCCGCCATGCGCTTTTCCGAAATGTCATACGCATAATAGGTTGCCGCCGTGCGCGCCGCCATGGCGAGAGATTTCCCCCCGCCGCCGGCGCAATAATCAAGTACTTTTTGGCCGGGTTGCACGGGCAATTGGTCCACCAAAAACTGCGATCCTGCGTCTTGAAGCTCAATCTCCCCTTCAAGATAGGCTTGGGATAAATGCAGTTTTCGCGCGTTGCTTAAAACCTTTAGGGCTGTCTCGGACAAATCATGTGGCTCAGTCTCATAGCCTTCGGCCTGCAAGGATACTTGCGCCTGTTGCCGTGTGGTCTTGGCCAGATTTACCCGAATGAATACAGGTGCGCGCTGACGTAGACAATCGGCTATGGCCGGTGCCGTATCGCCAAGGGAGGCGTCAAAAAGATCGGAGACATAGTCTGACAGATCCCTAGCTTGCGCCATGGGAAGATCGGCCACCAACCGGCTGTTTTCAATCTCAATTTCGGTCAGTGGGGACGGCGCATGACCCAGCCCGGTGAAAACCGTTTCAGGGTCAATGCACTTGGCGATGCAGGCCCCATGCAGGATGCCGCGCCCGGTTTCCGCAGCACCTAGCCATGCATAGGATCTTTTGCACCGCAGCGCGTCAAAAACATGGTCCCGAACCGCCGCCCGATCCTTAGACCCGGCAAAACGGCTTTGGCGAGCCCAGGATGTCAAGGCACGCTCTGCCGCCATGCCATCCAGTATCAAATCCAGAATGTCGATCGCCGCTGCAACCCGTGCTGCGGGGGTCATCGATAGTTTTCCTGATGAAGTTTGTCGATCAACATACTGAATTCTTTCACTTTACATCCCCCGATAATTCGGAGATTCACGGGTAATCTGAACGTCATGCACATGGCTTTCTTTCAGACCCGCACCGGTGATACGTACAAAATTAGAGTTCGTCCGCATCTCTTGCACCGTGGCATTGCCGGTGTAGCCCATTGCGGCCCGCAGACCGCCAACCAGTTGGTGCACAACAGCACCTGCGGAACCTTTATAAGGCACCTGACCTTCGATCCCTTCGGGCACCAGTTTATCGCTGGCGGCATCCTTCTGGAAATACCGATCCGCAGACCCGCGAGCCATGGCGCCCAAAGAGCCCATACCCCGATAGGATTTAAAGCTACGCCCTTGATAAAGAATGACTTCACCGGGGCTTTCATCGGTTCCAGCAATCATTGAGCCAACCATGGCACAGGCCGCACCGGCGGCAATGGCCTTGGCAAAATCGCCGGAAAACTTGATGCCGCCATCTGCGATGACCGGAGTTCCGGTCTCAGCAGCGCCGGCAGCGGAGTCCATGATTGCGGTCAGCTGCGGCACACCAACGCCAGCCACCATGCGCGTGGTACAGATCGATCCGGGGCCAATGCCCACTTTGACAGCATCGGCACCAGATCCGATCAAGGCACGCGTGCCCTCGGCGGTAGCGACGTTACCGGCAACGATTTGCACGGTGCTAGACAGAGCTTTGGCGCGCTCGACCGCGATCCCTACCCCTTCGGAGTGGCCATGGGCGGTGTCGATCACCACCATGTCGGCACCGGCTTCAATCAGCGCCTGTGTGCGTTCAAATCCGGCATCGCCCACCGTAGAAGCCGCCGCGACGCGCAACCGTCCCAGATCATCCTTACAGGCGTTAGGGTTCAGCACCGCTTGTTCTGTATCTTTCAGCGTTAACAGGCCGGTAAGTTTGCCCGCGCCATCGGTCACCAGCAGCTTTTCGATCCGCCGCGCCCGCATCAGGCTTTTGGCTTCCTCGAGTTCAGCCGGTTCTTGCAGAACAGCCAGATTATCCGAAGTCATCATCACTCTGACGGGGGTTTTGTCATCTTCCGCAAAGCGCATATCGCGGTTGGTGACGATGCCGACCACACGACCACTGTCGTCGACAACAGGGAAACCGGTGACACGATAACGCTCTTGCAACGCTTTGGCATCGGCCAGAGTTTGATCGGCCGTCAGGGTGATAGGGTTATAGACAATCCCGCTTTCAAAGCGTTTGACCCGCCGGACCTGCCGCGCCTGTTCTTCGAGGTCAAGGTTACGGTGAATAACCCCCATGCCACCGGCTTGCGCCATCGCAATGGCCATTTTTGCTTCGGTAACAGTATCCATTGCCGAACTCAGCAGTGGGATATTCAAGCGGATCGATTTGGTGACAAATGTCGACGTATCCGCCGTATTTGGCAGCACATTTGATGCTGCCGGGACCAGTAGGACGTCGTCGAAGGTAAGTGCCTCGCGAATCTCCATCAGGGTGCTCCTTGGATGCTTCGTTTGACGCGTCCCTATTGCATAGAGATCGGGGTAGGAAAACCCCCTTTCGTACCAACTGTCGCAATTCCCGCGCCCTCTGGGCCGGTTAAAACCACAAAGAGCCTAAAGACGCACAGCGACAACGCCCTGCTCTTCCATCCCGTCAAGCCATTCCAACAAGGCTTGGTGATCGACCTGCAGTTCACCGTTGTCCAGCGTCAGCACAACACCGGCATCCCGCAAGGCCTTAATCTCGCGATTAACCGTCTGTCGGGTACAGCCCGCAAGATTGGCAAGATAACTTTGGTTATGGGAAACTTTTCCCGAAAAGCGCGACAGGTGGCCGATGTAATGGCCGACCCGCTGCCGGACAGAGGAAAACTGGTCGATCTCTTTAAAACGAATACCCCGCATCAGCCGTTCGGCCTGAATGAGCGCCAGATTGCGCATCACGTCGGGGTCCATGACAAATTCCCGAAACTGTATGCTGGAACAATGTAGCGTAACAGAATTAGGCTGTGCGATGCAGGAACAAAGATTGGGGGTTTGGCCCAAAACTTCGACATCCCCCAACAACTCTCCGGGACCCGCGTGGTTGACCACAACTTTATGCCCGTGGCTTGTTACATGGCTGACTTCTACACCGCCATGGGCGACCAGAATGACCGAGTGCGGCTCTGCCCCTTCTGACAAAAGCTCATTCGCCGAAAGCGAAACGACTTCCTTGCAACCATCCAAAAAGGCCTTGGCCCGCCCTGCCTCTACCCCATTCAGAAACAGGGAACGACGCAGGTTTTGGTGTTTTGTGCTCAATTTCATCAGTGCTAAATTTTCACGTCTCGCCAGTATACGGGCCTTATGCTTATCCTCGATAGCGAGGATAGAGGGCTGTTTTCAAGCATATTTTGACCGATTCAAAAAAAATGGCTGGGAACTAAATCTGTTCCCAGCCCTTTTCACTGTACTCATTAATCTGCACTATTTGCACCTACTAAGCACAAACAGACCTTCAGTCACTCACTCTGTCGGTCCAGATATAGGTTTGCACGATTCTCAAAATCAGTAGTGTCGCTTAGCCGACAGACTGTAAAATTTCACCTTGTTACGTAACGTAAGGTTAGGGTGGGTTATGCCCGCAACGCCAGAGCATCCTGCAATACTTCGGTGACAAGGGTCAGATCAACATCCTCGGCGACAAATGCATCGCCGATCTCGTTCACCAGAATGAACCGCAATTTGCCGTCTTTGACCTTTTTATCCTGCCCCATCAACGCCAGCAATGCGGCCGCATCCGGCAGGTCGCCTTCGATATCGCGCAGATCTCTCTTGGTGCCCATCCGTGCCAGATGCGCCTGCAGACGGCTAGGGGATTCCTGCGAACACAGCCCGAGCCGCGCCGAAAGCTCCAGCGCCAGACCGCATCCAATCGCCACGCCTTCGCCATGCAGCAGCCGATCCGAAAACCCGGTGGCGGCCTCCAGCGCATGACAAAAGGTATGTCCAAGATTAAGCAAGGCCCGATCACCCTGTTCAGTTTCATCCCGCGCGACAATATCGGCCTTCATCTGGCAGGACCGTTTCACCGCATAAATGCGTTTTTCCACATTGCCGGCCGCCATGTCGGGTGCGTTCTCTTCGAGCCATTCGAAAAAATTCGCATCCCCAAGCAGGCCATATTTGACCACTTCGCCGTAACCCGCCAGAAAATCCCGCGGGGTCAAGGTTTGCAGAATACTAACATCGGCCAAGACCAAAGAGGGTTGATGAAAAATGCCGATCAGGTTTTTACCAGCAGCCTTGGAATTGATCGCGGTCTTACCACCTACAGAGCTGTCGACCTGTGCCAACAGGCTTGTGGGGATCTGCACGAACCGCACTCCGCGCCGTAAAACGGCCGCCGCAAATCCGGCCAAATCGCCAATCACACCGCCGCCAAAAGCAATGACAACATCGTTCCGCTCGATCTTTTCCGCCAACAACCATTCCACTGATTGCTCAAAATAGGGCCAGCTTTTGGTGGCCTCTCCGGCGGGTAGCGCCAGGGCGTTTGACTCAATGCCAGAGGCTTTTAGCCCTTGTTGCAGGGTGCGCAAATGCAGATCAGAAACGGTTTCATCGGTTATGATGGCGACTTTGGGCCGTTTAAGCAGCGGCAGGATAAACTCGCCTGCACAGGCCAAAAGCCCCTCTCCGATTTGAATATCATAGGCGCGATCGCCCAGCCCCACATGGACTGTTTCAATCATGTATCTGCTCCAGCACATCCGGTCGGGTCATCAGCGCCTGAAGCACGCGATCCGCCATTTCATCAATTGTATAAGTCGGGTCAGCATCCACACTCAGGGCAGCCTGCGCATAGACCGGCACCCGTTTGCGATAGATTTCGGTCAGGGTGGCCCGCGGGTTGGCGGTGCGCAGCAAGGGGCGCGTGGTTTTATGGCGCACACGGTTCCACAGCAGATCTAGATCCGCCCGCAAGCACACAGAAATCCCGTAAGTATCGATCAGGACCCGATTGCGTTCCGACAAAAACGCCCCACCACCCGTCGAAAGCACACAGCGCTCATCTTCAAGAAGGCGGGCAATGACCTGGGTTTCCTTTTCGCGAAAGAAAGCCTCTCCGTCGCGTTCAAATATCTCGGCGATGGAACGATCGGCGGCTTTGACGATTTCCTCATCTGAATCCAGAAACCCCGTGTCAAGCTTGCGCGCCAGCGCCTTGCCCACAGCGGTTTTACCGGCCCCCATCATGCCAATCAGAACAACAGTTTTTTTAAGTCGATATGCCAAAACGGCAGCTACCCGCTCAATTCTTTGTTTCTTTTCCCTGAATGGCGTGATCTTGCCGAAAAGACCATATATAATATTGCCAAAGACTAAAAAGAGACATGTGGGCAAAAAGGCAGGATTATGCTGGGGCGACTATTCAAAGCGCTGATTTTTCTTCTCGTTCTGGCATTTATTGCCTTGGTGGGCTTTGCCTATCTCGGGGATTTAACGCCCGAACAATCGGATGTTGCAGAGCCGGTGACACTGGATGTCGATTAGACAAGGCCTTGTGATCATCGGGATCGCGGTGGTTTTCGGGTCAACCGCGCTCGCGCAGTCGCCGCTGTCGGCCATCGACTGGCTGTCTGATTCGGTGCAGAAACCGCTGGTTATCGCGCCTTCGGGGCAAGGCGATGTCACCGAGAGCGCCGCCGTCGATGAAATAATCGTCACTCCGCTGGACAAGCCTAATCTGGATTCTGTGGGCCTGCTGCCGGTCTCTGTCACCGGTTTTCCGCCCACCTTTTGGGCGGGCAGCGATACCGAGACCCTGAACCAGCTGATCGGCAAGATAGATACCCGCAACGCCCCCGCCATTCAGGACCTGCTGTATACGATCCTGCTGGCCGAATTGAACCCGCCGCAAACCGCCCCGCCGGGGGATGCGCTGTTTCTGGCGCGGGTAGATAAATTGCTGGATATGGGCGCTTTGGATCAGGCCAAAGCTTTGTTGGAGCGTGCGGGCCCTGAAACCTCGGCGCTGTTTCGACGTTGGTTTGACGTCAGCCTGCTGACCGGCACTGAAAACAAGGCCTGTGCGGCCCTTAAGGAAAAGGCCGATATTGCGCCGACGTTTCAGACGCGGATTTTCTGCCTTGCCCGCAACGGCGATTGGAACGCCGCAGCCCTGACTTTGGAAACCGCCAAGGCCTTGGGCTATTTGTCGGAAGAAGAAGACGCCCTGATGGCGCGTTTTCTGGATCCGCTGCTGTTTGAGGGGCTGCCGCCCCTGCCCCTGCCAGATCACCCCACGCCTCTGATCTACCAAATGCACGAAGCCATTGGCGAGCCGATTGCCTCTGCGGCCTTGCCGCTGGCCTTTGCCCATGCCGATCTGCGACCGGTGTCCGGCTGGAAAGCCCAGATCGAAGCCGCCGAAAGACTGGCGCGCAGCGGTGCCATTGATGAAAACCTGCTGCTTGGCATCTATACCGAACGCCTGCCAGCGGCGTCGGGTGGCATCTGGGATCGGGTGGACGCCGTGCAGAAATTCGATATTGCCTTGCGGGCCAGAAACCCCAATGCGCTGGCCAAAACCCTGCCCCTTGCGTGGGACCAGATGCAGAATACCGGCCTGCACTCCAGCTTTGCCCGTTTGGTCGATACCAAACTGACCGATGTACCGCTTTCCGAGGACCTCGCCGGGTTAGTCTACCGGATCGGCCTGCTCTCACCGCATTACGAAGAAATTGCGCAAGGCTATACCCCCACCACCGAAGAGGACGCCTTTTTGCAATCGGTGGCGATTGGCGCACCGATCCAGCCGCCTGCCGGTCATGTCAAAGCCCAAGCCATTGCCGATGGCTTCGCCCAGATTACGCTGCCCGAGGCAGATCGCGTTTTGATCACTGAAAACCGCATTGGAGAGGCGATACTGCAGGCCGCAGATCAATATACGCGCGGGCTTTCGGGTGATCCGGATGATGTGAGCCAGGCGGTGGCGCTGTTTCGACTTGTGGGACTTGAGGATACCGCCCGTCGTGCAGCGCTGGAATACCTGCTTTTGAACGAGGGGACGTAGGCGTGCTGTTGCAGATAGAGGCTTTTATTGATGCGCAGGCCGCAGAACTGGATGCGGCGCGCAACACCCAACTGGCCTATGCACGCGACTTGAAGTTTTTTGCAGAATACATTGAATTTAAACACCTATCTTACGAATCCATCACCCGCCAACAGATCGAGGACTATATGGTCCGCTGTGACGGAGAAGGGCTTTCTGCGGCCACCCGCGCCAGACGGTTATCCTCGATCAAACAGTTTTTCCGCTTTGCCTATGAAGAGGGGTGGCGCGCCGATAATCCGGCGATCCAGATTGCCGGACCCGGTAAGGAAAAGCGCCTGCCCAAAACCCTGACCGAGGCAGAGGTGGACCAAATGTTACAAGCCGCCCGAAGCCTTGGCAAAACCACCGATGAACAGCGGCGCAACAGTTGTCTGATGGAAATCCTCTATGCCACGGGCATGCGGGTTAGCGAGCTTGTTTCATTGCCTGTGGCTTCTGTGCGCGGCGATCCAAAGATGTTGCTGGTTTTGGGCAAAGGCGGCAAAGAACGGCTGGTACCGCTGACAAAAGACGCGCGCACAGCGGCGGCGGCATGGCTGGCTGCACGGGATGACAAGGAAGAGACCCAGAAAGCCAAAGGCAAGCCCCCGTCACGCTTTCTGTTTCCTGCCCGCGGTAAAGACGGCCATATGACCCGCCACCGGTTCTATATGCTGATCAAGGAAATCGCCGTCGCAGCGGGGGTTTCACCGGGTAAGGTGACACCGCACACGCTGCGCCACGCGTTTGCCACCCATCTGCTGGCGCATGGGGCCGATTTGCGCGCCATCCAAACGCTGCTGGGCCACGCGGATGTGGCGACAACCGAAATCTATACCCATGTGCTCGAAGAACGGCTCAAGGAATTGGTGCTTCAGCATCACCCATTAGCCAAAGATTAAGCCTGACGCATCTCTGAAGGTAAGACATCCTCGCTGGGCCAAATGCCAGTATTCAAAGCCCGCTCATAGCCTTGAGTTAATCCCGCTGCCCGCATCGCCTCTGCGGCAGCATTCGCGTCATAGGTCAAACGTTTGATATAAAACTGCCCGTCCTGAAACAGCGCAAACCGCGTTTTGGAACGCCCGTCATGGGGCGGCATGCCGATGACACCGGCATTCATCCACCGCACCCCGTCGATGTCACGCTCAAACGCAATACCAGAATGACCGCAAAACACCCCGTCAACGGCCCCAAGGATGTCGCACAAAGCGCTGATCTCTTGCGCAAAAACACTGCTGTTATCGCTGGGCCAGATGAACCGGCTAACCTGAAGAACGCCACCGTGGATAACGGCATAGGTTTTATCACTCTGGGAAAACCGGATCACATCGGGCAATTCGGCCATCCAGCCTCTTTCAGCCGAGCCAAGCTGGGCCTGCGCATAGGGATACCAGCCCCTTGAGGCCAGATCGCAAGCGCTGCCGTCTTCAAAACCACAGCCGCAATCCTCGGCATTCTGGGCCAGTTGGATTTCGCAATTCCCCGCCACCACGGGGCAACCGAACGCCTGTACCCGCCGGCTGACCGCCAAAGCATCCGCGCCATAGGCCACAACATCGCCAGTGCACAGACAATGGGAAGGCGCGATGCCCAAGCGCTGCGCCTGCGCGATCAACGCCTCTGTCGCCTGCAAATTTGAATATGGCCCACCAAAAAGCAGGATCGGGCCTGCCAAATTGCCTAAGTCCCTGATCTTCATACCGCCGTCCCTTGAACCGTGCCTGTCCAACCCCCATAAGAGAGTTAGCTCAATTGATTGCAAGGCACATGGACGACACATCAACTCTTATTGATAGCGCATTCTGGATTTCTTCGGGTGCGATCCTTTTCCTTCTGGTTCTCTCGGGGTTCTTCTCCGGCTCTGAAACCGCACTAACAGCGGCTTCGCGCGGCAAGCTGCGCAACAAGACCGACAAGGGCGATAAAGGGGCCGAACGGGCGCTGGATATCACCGAAGACAGCGAACGGCTGATCGGCTCGGTTCTCTTGGGCAATAACCTTGTGAATATTCTGGCGACCTCGCTGGCGACCGCCCTTTTCACCCGGCTGTTCGGCGAAAGCGGTGTGGCCATGGCGACTTTGGTCATGACCCTGCTGGTGCTGATCTTTGCCGAAGTGCTGCCCAAAACCTATGCCATCACCAATGCCGAGGATGCGGCCTCAACCGTGTCCCGCCCGATCAGTATCGTGATTTTCCTATTTGCGCCCATCGTAGGGGCGGTGCGGTTGCTGGTCCGGGGTATCCTGAGCCTCTTTGGCGTGAAAACCGATCCGGACAGCCAAATTCTGGCCGTACGCGAAGAGATTGCCGGCGCCATTTCACTGGGCCATTCCGAAGGCGTGGTCGAAAAAGAAGACCGCGACCGTATTCTGGGTGCGCTTGATCTTGGTGATCGCGCAGTCGAGGAAATTATGCTGCACCGCTCCAAGATCGAAATGATCAACGTCGAGGATGCGGCAGACGACATTCTGAATCAGGCGCTTAATTCGCGCCACACCCGCCTGCCCGTTTTTAAGGACGAGCGGGAAAACGTCGTGGGCGTTGTCCATGCCAAAGACCTGTTGCGCGAGGTTAACCGCCTGATCCGCTATGCCAATGGCAGCCCCGAGCCCTTGCAGGATTTCGACATCATGGAAGTGGCGATGGAGCCATATTTTGTGCCCGAAACCACAACGCTGGATGACCAGATGCGGCAATTCCTGCGCCGCAAGGCCCATTTTGCGCTGGTGGTTGATGAATATGGAACCCTCGAAGGGCTGATCACGCTCGAAGACATTCTGGAAGAAATTGTCGGCGAAATTACCGATGAATTCGACATCGAAGAGGCCGCCCCGTTCCGCAAAACCGAGGATGGCCAGTATATTGTCGATGGGGCCACCACCATCCGTGATCTCAATCGGGCGGCGGACTGGAGCCTGCCGGATGATGAGGCCAATACTGTGGCGGGGCTGGTCATCCACGAGGCGCAATCGATTCCGGTGCAGGGTCAATTGTTCAGCTTTCACGGCTTCCGCTTTGAGGTGCTGGAACGTAAGGACAACCGTCTCACCAAGCTCAAGATCAAACCGCTGGCCCCCTAGGGCCAGTGACCGCCTGCCAGTGCGGCCTACAGAAAGTCGCGCCAGTTTTACAGCTTAGGACTTAGGGGGGGCTGTGGCGGTATCCAGATGGGCTAGTCCCTTGTCCAACAACATGTTCAGCGCGACCTGATCTTCGGCTGACAGACCCGCAACCAGACGTTTTTGCCCCGCAACGTGATCAGTGACGGCCGCATCGATCACCGCGCGCCCGCGTTCGGTGAGCTGCACTTGCACGCTGCGTTTGTCCTGCGGGTTTGGCACCCGCGCCACCATTCCTTCTTTGACCAACTGATCGATCCGATGGGTCATGGTGCCCGAGCTGACCATCATTGTCGCCAGCAATTGATTGGGCGACAGCGCGTGGGGCGGACCAGAGCGTAATAAGGTCGCCAGCACATCAAAACTTGCGCCACTGAGTCCGTGTTTTCTGAACACTTTGTTCATTTCCGCCGCCATCAGGGTCGAAAGACGGATCACGCGGCCAATCAATGCCATGGGGGCGGTATCCAGATCGGGACGCTGTCTGGCCCATTGGGCCCGGATTTCATCAATATCAAACATGGGGCTATAGGGTGATATTTTTATCTTGACGTCAAGATATTTTTACTTATCTCTACATCAAGATAAATTGGAGCCTCCCATGTCCCGCACTTCTGATCTTTTGCTTACCGCCACCGCCCCGCTGATCTGGGGCAGCAGTTATATCGTCGCCACAGAACTGCTGCCCAATCTTGATCCGCTAACCGTATCGGTCCTGCGTGCCCTGCCCGCTGGCCTGCTTTTGCTATGTCTGGTTCGCCAAGTGCCTAAAGGCGCGTGGATCTGGAAAATCGCAGTTCTGGGTGGGTTAAATTTTGCACTTTTCTGGTCGCTGCTGTTCTTTGCCGCCTATCGGCTGCCCGGCGGGGTTGCGGCACTTCTGGGCGCGCTTCAGCCCTTTGTGGTGATCTTTGCGGCCCGTTTTCTGCTGGCCACCCCTATTCGGCTGTTATCTCTTCTGGCTGTCGCCATCGGCGCTGCCGGAGTCGCCCTGCTGGTGCTGTCTCCGACAACCTCTTTGGATATTTGGGGGGTGATTGCCGGGATCGCGGGTTCTGCCTCTATGGCGCTGGGCACCGTGCTCAGCCGAAAGTGGCAGCCGCCGGTATCCGCGCTGACTTTTACCGCTTGGCAATTGACAGCCGGAGGTCTGCTGCTGTTGCCCTTTGCGGTGCTCTCGCCGATCGATTGGGCCGGTTTCTCGCCGACAAACGCCCTTGGGATCGCCTATCTCGGGCTGATCGGCGCGGCTCTGACCTATTTGATCTGGCTACGGGGCATTCAGATTTTGCAACCCTCTGCAGTGTCCATTCTTGGCATCCTAAGCCCCTTTAGCGCCACCCTCTTGGGCTGGGTTTTTCTGCAGGAAACCCTGTCGGGGGCGCAAAGCCTTGGCATGGTCGTGATTTTGGGCAGTGTCTTATTGGGACAATACGCGCTGCGCCAAAAAGAAACCTTAACGCCCCTTAAAGAGGCTGCCCAAAATACCCCGAACCAGCCTTTTGCCGGTGGTGCCGGTTAATTCATCCACGACCATATCCCCCATTGCCTGACCGAAGCTTTTGGAATGCCCCCGACGCGCGCTGGAGCGGCTGACTTTGCTGCCACTGTAACGGCGGGCGGTTTTATACTCGCGCTCTGCAACGCTGGCTTCTTCCTCTGCTGCTTCGGCCTTCTCTGCCTCAGTGGCGGCCTCTTCGGCCCGTTTGGCAAGCATCTCGGCGGCAGAATTGCGATCCAGCCGGATGTCATATTTCGGCCCGTAAACGCTTTGCGCCATAACCTCTTTGCGCTCTGCGTCGGTTAACGGCCCCATGCGCGAAGACGGGGGCCGGATCAGGGTTTGCTCTACAATGCCAGGTACACCCTTTTTTTGTAGAAACGACGTGACGGCCTCTCCGACACCGACATCGCGAATGGCGTCGACGGTTTCAAAACGGGGATTGTCCCGATAGGTTTCAGCCGCCAGTTTCAGGTTCTTGCGATCCTTGGCGGTATAGGCCCGCAACGCATGCTGCACACGATTGCCCAGCTGACCCAGAATATCCTCGGGAATATCGGCCGGATTCTGGGACACAAAATAGATCCCCACCCCTTTGGAGCGGATCAATCGCGCTACCTGTTCCACCTTATCCACCAGCGCTTTGGGGGCATCATCAAACAGCAAATGTGCCTCATCAAAGAAAAACACCAGCTTGGGTTTGTCCGGATCACCCACTTCGGGCAGGTCCTCAAAAAGCTCTGATAGCAACCACAACAAAAAGGTCGCATAGAGACGGGGGGCGTTCATCAGCTTGTCGGCGGCCAGAATATTCACCTGCCCGCGCCCGTCAGCACCAATCTGCATGAAATCCTCAAGCGCAAGGGCCGGTTCGCCGAACATATCCTTGATGCCCTGGTTCTCTAGCGTCAGCAACGCGCGCTGGATGGCCCCGACAGAGGCCGTCGAAACATTGCCATATTGCAGCGACAGCGTGGCGCGGTTTTGCCCGACCCAGACCAACAAAGCCTGCAAATCCTCCAGATCCAACAGCGGCAGGCCCTGCTCATCCGCCACCCGAAAGGCAATGTTCAGCACGCCTTCCTGCGCTTCGGTCAGCTCCAGCAATTGCGACAGCAACAGCGGCCCCATATCGGCCACCGTGCTGCGCACCGGATGACCGGATTTTCCGAAGATATCCCAAAAGACAACCGGATAGGCTTGATAGTCCAGCGCCGCCAGACCGATGGTTTCCGCCCGCTCCTGAAAAGCCGCATGGGGGCCGTCGATCTCAGAGCCTGCTATCGCAAGACCGGACAGATCGCCTTTGACGTCAGACAGGAAAACCGGCACCCCCTCGCGCGAAAAGGCCTCTGCCAGAATTTGTAACGTGACCGTTTTACCGGTGCCCGTCGCCCCGGCGATCATCCCGTGTCGATTGGCGTATTTCAGGGTTAGCTCTTGTGGGGTTTTATACCCTTCTCCGCCGCCGCCCACAAAAATCCTGTCTGCCATCTGCCCATCTCCTACGACGTTGTTTTCGCCTGTGCTGCCCCGCAAAATACAGGCAAACTTGCCTTCTGCCAGCCCCAATCTATGTGAAAAAAGCCCATCCTCGCAGCGACTCTCTTCTGCATTTGGGCGCGCATATGCGAGATGCGTTGAGAGATTGTTTTAAAAGCAAAAAACCTTGTTGACGCAGGATTTTCTTCTGCTAACCTTCGCATCAATGACAAGTCGGCCAGTCCGACAGGGAGTGAGTAATCACGGAAAAAAGGGTCCAACGAGGCCCTTTTTTCTTTTCCGCCCACAGCTTTAGGCGAACTTCCGATTGAATCCCCGAGCTCATGCTTTATCTTCTTTTTGAATTTGATCAGGCAGGACACTAATAATGAGCGGATTACTGGCGCTATTGGACGATGTTGCAGCGATCGCCAAGACAGCGGCAGCACAGGTGGATGACATCACCACGCAGGCGACATCGGTGGGGGCAAAAACCGCCGGTATTCTGATTGATGATACCGCCGTGACCCCAAAATACGTGCATGGCCTGCCCGCAGCCCGAGAGCTTCCGATCGTTTGGAAAATCGCCAAAGGATCAATATTCAACAAACTGATCATCCTCTTGCCCATTGCGATGCTGATCAACGCTTTTGTGCCCTTTGCCTTTGTTCCGCTGTTGATGCTGGGCGGGTTTTATCTGTGTTACGAAGGGGCAGAGAAGATCGTTCATGCGCTGGGGCCCAAGCATGGCCACTCCCAGATGAAAAATGATCCTGCAGCCAAAGGGGCCGTGCTTGAACAACAGCGCGTTGCCGGTGCGATCAAAACCGATTTCATTCTTTCAGCTGAAATCATGACCATCGCCCAATCGCAAATCGAAGTTACCTCAATCTGGCATGAAGGCGCCATTCTGGGTGTGGTTGCGGTGATGATGACCGCCTTTGTCTATGGGTCAGTCGCCGTTCTGGTTAAAATTGACGATATCGGGTTAAAGATGTGTCAGGATGGGCGGCTTTCCGGCACGCGGGCCTTGGGGCGCGGTCTGGTTCATGCCATGCCGCATATCCTAACGGTGATTTCCGTGGTCGGCACGGCCGCGATGCTCTGGGTTGGCGGCTCTATTGTCGTGCATAGTCTGGAAGGCTTCGGCTTTCATATGATCCCCGATTTTATCCATCACACCGCAGACGCGGCGGCCCATCAGCTTGAAGCAGCTAAAGGGTTTGTAAAATGGCTTGTGACCGCCGCGCTGGATGGCGTTTTGGGTCTTGCACTGGGGTTGGTTCTGGTGCCTGTGGTTCAACGCGGGCTCAAACCGGCCATTGCTATATTCGGTTTCGGGAAAAACAAGCAAAGCCATTAGACGATGCAGGCGATTAATGGCCAAGCCACCGGATTTGGTCCATGCCTTGCCTGACATACTGGAGAACTCGTGATAAATCAGCAGCAAACGAATCTGAGGAAAGTTTTTATATGTCCAACGTAATCAAGGTTCTTTCTGTCCTTGCGCTTTGTGCGACCCCTGCCGCCTTATTCGCGCAGGACAGCACCAACGCGGCAGATGCGCCAGCCACGGAACAAACCGACACAGCGGGCGCAAGCGGCGCAACTACCGACGGGGTACCGGCGGGGGCAAATTCCCTCTCCTTGGGAGAGGATGTCGCAGAAGGCCCACAAATCGGGGCCACCTACATCCGCGAGACATACGGCGATTGGGAGCTGCGCTGTGTGGTGACCGAAAACGGGCAAGACCCCTGCCAATTGTATCAGCTGCTTCTTGATCAAGCGGGCACAGCCACAGCTGAGGTCAATCTCTTTGGGCTTGGAGGCGGTGGACGTGCGGTTGCTGGTGCCAGCATTATCACACCGCTGGAGACCCTTTTGACCGAGCAATTGACCATGGCCATCGATAGCGGCTCTGCAAAACGCTATCCCTTTACGTGGTGTTCCCAAATCGGCTGTGTAGCGCGGGTTGGTTTCACCCAGGAAGAGGTCAACAACCTGAAACGCGGCGTTATCGCCAAACTGATGATTGTGCCTGTCGCCGCACCGGATGATCAGGTCCAACTGACCATGTCGCTCAGCGGTTTTACTGCTGGATTTGATGCGGTAAACGCCAATAATTCGGCCCTGAATCAGGCCCCTGCAGAGTAAATAGAAACAGATTTCTACGGAAAGGGCCGCCCATCTCGGGCGGCCTTTTTTATATTACGGTGCCGCGCGCAGAGCCAGCACCGCATTCAAACCACCAAAGGCAAAAGCGTTGGACAGCACCACCTCTACCTTGGCCTCGCGGGCCTCATTCGGGACCACATCCAAAGCACATTCCGGATCGGCCTCTTCATAGCCGATGGTAGGCGCAATAATCCCGTCGCGTAGGGCCATCACGCAGGCCAAAAGCTCGACAGCACCGGTCCCGCCTATCAGATGTCCATGCATGGATTTAGTCGAAGACATCATCAGCCGATCTGCATGATGCCCGAAAACATCCGCCACTGCCGCGCATTCGGTCTTGTCATTGGCCGCCGTTCCGGTGCCATGGGCATTGATATAGCCGACCTTGTCGCGGCTGACCTTCGCATCCGCCATCGCGCCCGCAATCGCACGGGCCGCGCCTTGTTTGGACGGCATCACAATATCCGCTGCATCTGATGTCATGGCAAAGCCGATGACCTCGGCCAGAATGGTCGCGCCGCGCGCCTTGGCCATCTCGTAATCTTCGAAGACAAACACTGCCGCGCCTTCGCCCTGCACCATGCCGTTGCGGTTGGCAGAGAACGGGCGGCAGGCATCGCGAGACATCACGCGCAGCCCTTCCCATGCTTTGATCCCGCCAAAACAGAGCATCGATTCCGAGCCCCCCGTGACCATGACCTTGGCCATGCCCGAGCGGATCATGTTAAACGCCTGCCCCATGGCATGATTGGAAGATGCACAGGCTGTAGCGACGGTAAAGCTCGGCCCTTTAAGGTTATAGGCCATCGACACATGGCTGGCCGCGGCGTTGTTCATGAGTTTTGGCACAACAAAAGGATGCACACGGTTTTTACCGTCTTCATAGACGGTGCGGTAGTTTTCATCCCATGTGTTTACCCCGCCACCAGCCGTGCCCAGCACCACCCCTGTCAGCGTGGCCAATTCGCCCGAAAAGCTTAGCCCTGATTGGGAAATCGCCTCGCGGGCGGCCAGAAGGGTGAATTGGGTAAACCTGTCATAGAGGGCGATTTGCTGGCGGTTGAATTCGGCCTCCGGATCATAATCACGCACCTGCCCGCCGATCTTGATCGAAAGGCGGTCAACATCCCGCAGAACCAACTCGCCAATCCCGCAGCGGCCTTCTTGCATTGCTGTGATCGTCGCCTCGGCACTATGACCAAGCGCATTGATGGACCCTTGTCCTGTGATGACAACGCGATTCATTTTGTTTGTTCAGACACCAGTTTTTCAACCGCGCTGATAATCGACGCCACAGAGGAAATATCAAAATCGCTTTCGCTGGGGGCGTTGGCGTTGAAGGGCACCTGAATGTCAAAGGCTTCTTCGATGGCAAAAATGCATTCCACTAACCCCATGCTATCAATGCCCACATCTTCCAACGTAGACGCAACGGTCACATCCGAAGGCTCTAACACCGCCTGTTCGGCTATGATTTCGATAACGGTATCTTTAACGGTTTTATTCATGGTCGCTCCGGCCCTTGTTGGGCAATCTCCCTAATCCTTCTGAACCAGCTTTGAAACAGAATTCTGAAGCTCGGCGAATTGCTTCATCAAGCGCGGCAAACGCCGCAAGGATTTATTGATCTCGATCTGTGTTTCCATCTTCACCGCCGGTGATCCCATCAGGACCCGCCCCGCCGGTGCATTTGTATAGATAGAGGTGCCGCCCGCCGCCACAACATCATCGCCGACAAAAATATTATCGCTGACCCCAACCTGACCACCAAGAATGACACGGTTGCCGATCCGGGTTGATCCGGCCATGCCCACCTGTCCGCACAGAAGCACGTCTTCGCCTATGATGCAGTTATGAGCGATCTGCACCAGATTATCGACTTTGGTGCGATGGCCGATTTGAGTGGCGCGAATGGTGCCGCGATCAATCGCGGTGTTGCTGCCGATTTCGACATCGTCTCCGATCTCAACCCCGCCCAAAGAATGGATGCGCGTCCAGCTTTGATCTGAAACCTCCGGCGTGGCCTCTTCTGCGCCAAGGTTTTCGCGGGCCTTTTCGGCAGCGGATTTATCCGGTGTTACAAAGGAAAACCCGTCGCCACCAATCACCGCATTGGGCTGCGCGATGAAACGATCGCCGATTGTCACATGATGGCAAACCCGCACCCCAGCACAAAGCAGCGCGTCATCGCCAATCACAGCGCCCTCTGCCACCGAAACATGGGCCGCAATGCGGGCGTTTTGGCCGATCACCACGTCCTTGCCGATCGCAACAAAGGGGCCAATCGCCGCCCCTGCGCCAATACGGGCCGTTGCGTGGATAAAGGTGCTTGGATGGATGCCGTCTTCAATTCCGGGACCAGTATCCAGCAGTTTGGTAATACCGGACATTGCATAACGTGGACGGGGTACGACAATCGCCGCCGCCAGCCCGTAATCTGTATGGGTTGCCCCCTCCCATAGGATCGCAGCACGCGCTTTGCCAAGGGCAAGACCGTCGGCATAGGCCGGAGACATGGCCATCGCCAGATCGGTTTCCGTGGCCCGTGCGGGTTCCGCCGCGCCGGTAATCACGACGGTGTCGTCGCCATAAACACGGGCATTCAGTGCCTGTGCAATCTCTGCAATGGTGAAGGTCATCTTGATCCCCCGATGGGTGCCCCGAACTGCTCGGGGCACCGTATCAAAGGGATTTAGCTACGAACAGCGCGGAGTGAAACCCCGGCTTTGGACAATGCGTTGAAAAGTTTCGCATCGCGCTCGTAAATATCGCCCCGGTACTGGGTCAATCCTTTGGGCTGGGTCACGGCAGTGCGGTAAACGATATGCACCGGAACCGGGCTTTTTAGATCGATCCGCGTTTCCTTGCCCGAATCCAGCGCCCGGTGAAAGGTGCCCTCGGGATCGGAGCTTTGTTTTGCAAGCAGCGCATAGGCAAAATCAAACGGGTCCGCCAATCGAATACATCCATGGCTAAAGGCGCGGGTTTCACGGCTGAACAGGTTTTTGGACGGCGTGTCGTGCAGATAGATGTTGTGTTTGTTCGGGAACATAAACTTGACCAGACCAAGGGCATTGCCTCGGCTGGGCGGTTGCTTCATCGAAAACGGAAACGTACGCGCCGAAAACTGGTTAAAGTCCACCGCACCGCGATTGACCGTTTGCCCCTTGGAATTCACCAAACGCAAATGGCTGACCGCATTGGGGTTTTTCTTCAGCATCGGCAGGTATTCCTTGGTGGCAATCGAGCGTGGCACATTCCACGTCGGATTTACCATCATGAATTCCATCACATCCGAAAACTCCGGCGAGCGCCGGTCAGAGGTGTCTTTGCCGATGACCGATCGGGTTTGATAGGTCACCTTGTCATTGTCGACGATCTTGGCAGTGAAATCGGTCAGGTTGACCCAAACGTGGCGCTTGCCACGGTTGCGGTTCATCCAGCGTTCCCGTTCCATCGCAACGATCACCGATTTCAGGTGATCCTGAGCCGAGGCGTTGATCATTTTCAAAGTGCCAGCCCCTGCCACACCATCTGTATTCAGACCCTGCGCCTGCTGATAGGTCTGAACCGCCTTTTGCAGGTTTGCATCATAGGTTTGCGAGGCAGTGCGTTTCATATAGCCAAGCGTGATCAAACGGTTACGCAGGGCCACGACCTGTGCGCCTGATTGCCCCGGTTTCAACGCAGAAGCGGTGACCTTTGGTCCATATCCGCCCTGCCCGACCCGTTTTTCAAGTGCCAGCTTTTCTTTCATCAAACGGGTGTATTCGGCTGCCTTTGGCGGCAGGGTCTTGATGAACCCGCGCGGAGAGGATTTCGAAAAGGCAACAAGTGTCTGGGTGCGGTTGCGGCGCGGCAATGCCCGCACGATGCCACTATCAACTTTGCTCGGGGTTAAAATGCCGGATTGAATATCCTGCGCATATTGCAGGAACATCTGGGACAGCTCGACCTCAAGAAACCCGCGTTCTGTCTGTGTTTTCGCCGCCTTAAGGCCGGATTTAATCTTATCCGCATCATAACGGTCCGCTGGCAACCCATGGGCATCGGCATCGGCTACAGCCGCCAGAAAAGCTTTGCGTCGAGCAGAATCTTTACTGCCCTTGCCGGTCCAGATCGGCTCATAATTTCTGCTTTTGTAGAAAGCGGCGACGTCTTTGTCCTTTGCGGCCGCTTCTGCGACAGCCTGAACAAATGGTGTTATCTGCGCCTGTGACGCACCGCCGGAGAGCAGAAACATGCTCATTACTATACCCAGCAGCCAGTTCAGGCGAAGGCCTGTGCTTGCGCTTTTCATCTCGAACCTCTGTACCTTTTTTAATCAACCCAATCGGGCAGAGCCAACGTTTATGATTATGGCCAAGCTGTCCATTCACAACTAAGACAGCCCGCCACATTTCACCGCCCTGTGCGGCCATCGTCACAATTGGCACTGTTTCGCATAGGTAAAGGGGAAAAAAGGCGGTTTTTCGCCAGTTTTCTCTGGACCCCGGCAAATCGCCGAATCTCCTCTTGGTGAAAGAATCGTCATGTGCCATAAAATGCGCACATCTGGGGATAAGATGGCAGTCAAACCGCAGGATAGCGGTGTTTCAGGTAAGTGGCAGAACGGGCGCACTCAATATGACACATAACGGCAAGACGCTCCTTACGAGGCGCGCATTATTAGGGGCATTCGCCGCTACAGCAGTAACGGCAGCACCAACCTATTCCGGCGCAGCGGGCTTTCTGCGCGGTGGCGGCGACATCCGCCGGATCAAAATGTACTCCGGCCGGACCGGTGAAAACATCGACACAGTGTACTGGATCGAAGGCAAGTACATCAAAGAAGCCCTGAATGAAATCAACCACTTCATGCGTGACTGGCGGCAGAATGAAGCCAAAGCCATTGATACACGCACGATTGACGTCATGGCAGCAAGCCATAATCTTTTAGATGTGACAGAGCCCTATATGCTGCTGTCTGGCTACCGTTCGCCCAAAACCAATGCGATGCTGCGCGCCCGCTCCAGCGGTGTGGCAAAGAAATCATTGCACATGCAAGCCCAGGCCGCAGATTTGCGCCTGCGGTCGCGCTCCGTCAGCCAGATTGCCCGTGCTGCAGCCTCCTGCAAAGGTGGTGGTGTTGGCCGGTATTCCGGTTCCAACTTCGTGCATATGGATTGTGGTGTTGTTCGGACCTGGGGACGCTAGGCCCCAATCTGTGCGCAAAACACTTACCGTTCTGTTAATTTGGCCCGCGCGAAGCGGGCCTTTTTTATGTCCGCTACTATGATTGCTTGAATTTCCGTCAAACCTATCCGCGAAAGCCGGTTGCGACGACGAATTTCTCAGAACTATCGGACCGGCTGGCACCGGGTTTGAAATTCTGAACCTTGGTGAATTTCTGCTTCAGCAATTTCTGCAGATCACCCTCAGCCCCACCGGCCAGTACTTTGGCGACAAATGTGCCGCCTTCTTCCAGCACATCAAAGGCAAAATAGGCCGCCGCTTCGCACAGGGCGATGATGCGCAAATGGTCGGTCTGTTTATGCCCCGAGGACGCCGCCGCCATATCGCTCATCACAACATCGGCTTTGCCATCCAGCCATTCCTTGACCTTTTCGTCGGCATCATCTTCCATAAAATCAAGTACATAAGCGATGGACCCCGCAACCGGCTCCACCTCTTGCAAATCCACGCCCAACACAGTGCCGATGGATTTGCCGGATTTCTCTCCCAGCGCGTTGACACGTTTGACCGCCACCTGCAGCCAGCCGCCGGGCGCACAACCAAGGTCCACCACCCGGGCACCGGGCACCAGAAAACGGTATTTGTCATCGATCTCGGAAATCTTAAAGGCCGCACGCCCGCGCATGCCCTCGGCCTTGGCGCGTTTGACATAGGGATCATTCAGCTGCCGTTGCAGCCAAAGCGTCGAGGACAGTTTACGCCCCCGTGCGGTTTTCACCTTCACCCGCAGATCGCGTTGCCCACGCCCGCTGTTATTTCCTGTCTTTTTCGTGCCAGTCATCAATACGGTCCGTCTTCTAGTACGCCATCCGCGCTCATCTGCGCATACAAAAGCCCCTCACGAAGCCCCCGATCCGCCACCGACAGGCGATCTGTTGGCCATAACCGCAACAGCGCCTGCAATATCGCCGCCCCCGACATAATCAGCGCCTGCCGATCCTTGCCGATGCGCGGATCCTGCCTTCGGCCAATCGGCCCAAGCGACAGGTAATCGCGGATCACTGCGTCTATCTGATCTGACGTCATGCGCAACCCATCAACCTTATTGCGATCGTAGCGTTTCAACCCCAGATGCGACGCCGCCACGGTTGTAACCGTGCCGGACGTGCCGATAATCTGGAAACCCTCGCGTTTTTGCGCAGCGCTATAAGGGCTAAAGTTGGCAAGCTGTTCTTCAAAGCCGCAGCTCATCAAGGCAAAGCGACCGGCGTCATCTTCAACGTCATTAAACTGATCGCGCAGCGTCGCCACCCCCAAGGGCACCGAAATCCAATCCACCACTTTGGCATTGGGGAACGGGCTTTCCATCGGCGCAAACCCGCGCCGCATCCGCATGATCGCTAAGGGACGTTCCTTGCGCGGCACTTTGGACAGATCAATCCAGACCAATTCAGTCGACCCACCGCCAATATCCACCACCAAAAGCTGTTCGGTTTTGGTGCTCACCAATGGTGCACAGGAAATTACCGCCAGACGGGCTTCTTCCTCGGCGGCGATTACTTCTAGTGACAGGCCGGTTTCGCGCCGCACCATGCGGATAAAATCACGACTGTTCTCGGCCCGACGACAGGCTTCGGTCGCCACAAGTCGCATGCGTTTAACGTCATGTTTTTGCAGTTTTTTGCGGCAAATGCGCAATGCCTGCACGGTACGCCACATGGACGACTTGGACAGACGTCCAGACGCTTCCAGTCCGGCGCCAAGCTGCACAGACTTCGAAAAACTGTCGACCACATGAAACTGACTGCCCTTGGGTTGGGCAATTAGCATGCGGCAACTATTTGTACCCAGATCCAACGCGGCATAAAGCTGGTCTGGATCGGGTTTATGTGGCGCGGGGCTCTCGACCGCTATGGGAACTGCGCCCGCACCTGTGGGACGCTTGGGCGTCATATCCACGCCCTCCATTTTCAAGTTATCCCCAAACTAGGCGCAGGAATGGCTGCACGCAAGAGAGGGAATGCGCGCCCCATCCCGGCAAACGCCGCCTTCCCCGGCAAAAACCGCGAATTTCCCAATAAATCGGTCTCATTGGCCATTCATATTAAACATGAGAATTTTTCCGATCCGGCTGCCTAGCCAGCGATCCTGCATCTGTTCTACATGATGCTGCATCTGCATTGGTCGCTCCTATGTCGCCGGAAGTCGAAAACCGACACCGGTTCGGGAATGGGGCCAAGTAGAACCATGGAAGTAACATATAAGGAATCAGCAATGCCTGACGTCACAATCGTTTTCTGGCGGGATATCCCGGCACAGGTCATCGTCGGCAAAGGCCGTCGGGGATCAAAGGTGCAATTGCCTGAACGGTTCGAACAGGCCATTGATCGTGCGGCGATGAAAATCGGCGCGGACGGAACCGATGATTATCTGGCAGAATGGCGCAAGGCCCCTCCCTATGCGATGGAAGGGGAACCGGATGCGCTGGCCGCATCCGAGGCGGCGCGGCTGGAGGCCGAATATGATCAGGACCGGATCAAAAGGCTGATTGCAAACGACGGATGGGACTAACCCCGAAATCCTTGATGGAGGCCGCCATGGCACTATTGCAGTTCAAGAAAAAGACCGAGGCCGCCCCGCAGGCGACGCCGCAGCATGTGGTGGATTTCCTACAAGGTTATTCCATCGAGGTCATGCCGCGCACCGCGACTAAGATCGAAGATTTCCGCGATCTACTGCCCGCAGATACCCGTGTCTATATCGCCCATATCGAAGGCACACCAATTGACGACATGGTGGCGACCGCCAAGCGTCTGGCCGACGACGGCTATCCGGTGATGCCGCATTTCCCCGCGCGCATCATTAAGGATAAGGCCATGTTGGCCGACTGGATTGCCCGCTATCAGGGCGAAGCCGGCGTTGATCAGGCGCTTTTGCTGGCCGGTGGTGTTGCCAAACCCCATGGGGATTTCGACAGCTCCATGCAATTGCTGGAAAGCGGTCTGTTTGACAAGGCAGGCTTTAAGCGGCTGCATGTGGCGGGCCATCCCGAGGGGAATAAAGACATCGATCCAAGCGGTGGCGATCACAACGTCATGGAGGCGCTGCGCTGGAAGCAAAAGTTCAGTGAAACCACAGACGCAGAGATGGCGCTGGCCACGCAATTCTGCTTTGACGCAAAACCGGTGATTGCATGGGCCGATGCGCTGCGCGACGCCGGTATTGATATTCCAGTACACATCGGGGTCGCCGGTCCGGCCAAGCTGCAAACTATGATCAAATTCGCCATTGCTTGCGGTGTCGGCCCCTCTCTGAAGGTGCTGCAAAAACGTGCCAAGGATGTGACCAAACTGCTGCTGCCGTTCGAACCGACGGACTTCATCAACGAACTGGCCGCCCACAAGGCTGCCAATCCGGCATTCAACATCAAACGCGTTCATTTCTTCCCGCTCGGGGGGATTAAAACCAACGCTAACTGGGCCATCGAGCATGGCGGATCTTCTGCTGTTCCGGCCTCTAAATCCCAAGAAGGTATCTAAATGACCCGCACCGTCGTCGAATCTAAAACCAAAACGGCCATTCTCGGCTTTGACGAACCCTTCTGCGTGATCGGAGAGCGGATCAACCCGACAGGCCGTAAAAAGCTCGCGGCGGAATTGGAAGCCGGTGATTTTTCCACCGTCGAAAAAGATGCGCTGGCGCAGGTTGCTGCGGGGGCGGATATCCTCGATATCAATGCCGGTGTGGTCTATAATTCCAACCCAAACCCGAACGAAACAGAACCGCCCTTGATGACAGAAATTCTTAAGCTTGTTCAGGGGCTTGTCGACGTTCCTTTGTGCATTGACTCCTCGGTTCCCGAAGCTTTGGAAGCCGGACTTGCCGCCGCTGAAGGCCGCCCTTTGCTAAACTCTGTCACTGGTGAAGAGGACCGTCTTGAACTGGTGCTGCCGCTGGTCAAAAAATACAATGTGCCGGTTGTGGCGATTTCAAATGATGACACCGGCATTTCCGAAGACCCCGATGTCCGTTTTGCCGTCGCCAAAAAGATCGTCGAACGGGCGGCTGATTTTGGCATTCCGGCCCATGACATTGTGGTTGATCCTCTGGTGATGCCCATCGGCGCGATGGGCACAGCCGGTCAGCAGGTGTTTACTCTTGTGCGCCGTTTGCGCGAGGAACTGGGGGTCAATACCACCTGCGGCGCGTCCAATATCTCTTTTGGCCTGCCCAACCGCCACGGCATCAACAACGCATTCCTGCCGATGGCCATGGGCGCGGGCATGACTTCTGCGATTATGAACCCTGTGGCGCTGCCGGTGACACAAACCAAAATCGCCGCCAAAAAGGCCGAAGTTCAGGCCGCAGGCATTATTCTGCCTGAAGACATTGATGATGAAACATTTGTCACCCTCTTTGGATTGGGGTCGATGAAAGCCCTTGCCGGTTCTGAAATGACCGCCATCCGCGCGGCAAATTTCCTGACCAACAACGACCCCCATGGGGCGAAATGGATTCGCGCAAACCAGCCTCCGGGCAATGCAACTGCCGGTGGACGCGGGGGCGGTCGCCGTCGTCGTCGCGCATCCTAATAAAACAATAAAAAACACTTGAAAGGCAGGTCTTATCGCCCGTCTTTCATGTTGAAAAACGATCAGGTCTTACAGCTTTGTGGTTGAAAAGAAATCGGGCAGCGCTCCCCAGCGCTGCCCGACAATCGCAACGACAGGCAAGCCCTTAAACCGCGCTCGCGCATCATCACCCAATGTTTCGCCCAAAAACGGTTTTGATGCAAAGATTTTCTTGCAAGCTTTGCATATCAATGATCAGTCAAACTGCTATGGTCGTGCAATCTCTGGCCAAAGGAGGCCATTTGCCACCCGATATCCCCCCTGACACCGGACGCCCGCTTGCCGGACCACCGCCGCTTTGGATTTCTGCGGCGCGCATGATTTTGCGCATCCTGACGGTGCTTTTTCTGGTCTATCTGCTGCATCTGGCGATTGACTGGACAATGGCCCAATCCAAAAAGCTCGAGGATAACGGGCGCACCATGGTTTCACTGGGGTTGTTGCTATCGCTGCTGGCGGTTTACACGCTGTTGATCGCAACGCCTTTTGTTCCCGGTGTCGAGATAGGTCTTTCCCTGATGCTGCTGAAAGGTGCCGATATCGTTCTGGCGGTCTATCTGGCGACGGTACTGGGGTTGATCCTCGCTTTTTTATTGGGGCGACTCATGACGGTAGAACGGCTGATCCTGTTTTTCACCGATCTGCGCCTTGGACGTATCTGCCAAATGCTAGAGGAATATCGCGGGTTGAGTTCCGAAGATGTGGTGCAGAGACTGGAGAGCCGGTTGCAATCAACATGGGGGCAGCGTTTTCTGCGATCGCGCTATCTGATGCTGGCCTTGCTGATCAATTTACCCGGCAATGCGATGATGGGGGGCGGTGGTGGCATCAGCCTTGTGGCGGGGCTTTCGCGGCTGTTTGATAGTCGGTTTATCCTGCTGACCTATTGCCTTGCCGTAGCCCCGATCCCCATCCTCGTCTGGCTCTATGGGGCCGAGGGTATCGCCCCGTAATCCCGCCCAAAAATGCCGCGAAGGCGCCGAAATTCGACGCTACTGTTCTTTCCCTCAGCGTGCAAAACGCTATTCTCTTCCTTACCTTACCCATCTGCTCAAAGGCGCCTCTCATGACCAAAGACCCCCTTGTCGTCTTTACCCCCTCCGGCAAACGCGGCCATTTTCCGGCCGGCACGCCAATCCTGACCGCCGCGCGCCAGCTGGGGGTTGATCTGGATTCCGTCTGTGGCGGGCGGGGCATTTGTTCCAAGTGCCAAATCACCCCCTCTTACGGTGAGTTTTCCAAACACGGGGTCACCGTCGCCGCCGATGCGCTCAGCGAATGGAACGCCGTTGAAGAACGCTATAAATCCAAGCGCGGCCTGATCGACGGGCGGCGTTTGGGGTGTCAGGCGCAGGTGCAGGGCGATATCGTCATTGATGTGCCGCCTGAAAGTCAGGTCCATAAACAGGTGGTCCGCAAACGCGCCGAAGCGCGGGACATCACGCTTAATCCTTCGGTTCATCTGCGTTACGTCGATGTGGCCGAACCCGACATGCATGATCCGTCCGGCGATCTGGAACGGCTGCGCGATGCTTTGCGTGCCCAGTGGAACATCGAAAGCTTTGACGTGGCCCTGCCGGTGCTGTCCAAGTTGCAACCGGTACTGCGCAAGGGCAACTGGCAGATCACCTGCGCGATCCATAATGTCCCCAACCAGCCGACCCGTTTGCTGGATGTCTACCCCGGTCTGTATGAAAAACCTCTGTATGGGTTGGCCGTTGATCTGGGCTCTACCACCATTGCGGCCCACCTTTGTGATCTGCACAGCGGAGAGGTCGTGGCCTCTTCGGGGGTGATGAACCCGCAAATCCGCTTTGGAGAGGATCTGATGAGCCGCGTCAGCTATTCGATGATGAATGCCGGTGGCGATCAGGAAATGACCAAAGCCGTACGCGCAGGCATGAATGAATTGTTCCGCGATATCACCGCACAGGCCGAGGTCGAGGCAGACCAGATCATTGATGCAGTCTTCGTCTGCAATCCGGTCATGCACCATCTGTTCCTTGGCATTGATCCCTTTGAATTGGGTCAGGCCCCCTTTGCGCTTGCCACCTCCGACAGCCTGAGCTTATCGGCACAAGAGCTTGAAATTAATTCCATCCACCCTGCCGCTCAGGTCTATCTACTTCCCTGTATTGCGGGGCATGTCGGGGCGGATGCGGCGGCTGTTGCGCTGTCCGAAGCGCCGGATAAATCGCGCGATCTTGTGTTGGTGGTGGATGTCGGCACCAATGCCGAAATTCTGCTGGGCAATACTGATAAGGTGCTGGCCTGTTCATCGCCGACGGGACCGGCCTTTGAGGGCGCACAGATCAGTTCTGGTCAACGCGCTGCCCCCGGTGCGATTGAACGGGTAGAAATCGACCCCGTCAGCAAAGAGCCGCGGTTTCGGGTGATCGGATCTGACCTCTGGTCGGATGAAGACGGCTTTGACGCAGCGATTGCCAGCACCGGCATCACCGGTATTTGTGGTTCTGGTATCATCGAAATGGTGGCTGAAATGCGCATGGCGGGCATTGTCGATGGCCCCGGCCTGATCGGCAGCCCCGAACAGACCGGCACCGAACGCTGTTTTCTCGACGGGCGCACCTATTCCTATAGGGTCTGGGATGGCAGTGCTGAGGGTGGCCCGGTGATCACCGTGACCAACCGCGATATTCGCGAAATCCAGATGGCCAAAGCCGCGCTTTATTCCGGCGCGCGTCTGTTGATGGATAAATTTGATGTCGACACGGTCGATCGCGTCGTGCTTGCGGGGGCATTCGGGGCGCATATCAGCCCGAAACATGCCATGGTTCTGGGTATGATACCGGATTGCGCATTGGAAAATGTGACCTCGGCGGGCAATGCCGCCGGAACCGGCGCGCGCATTGCGCTGCTCAATACCGAGGCCCGCAGTGAAATCGAAGCCACCGTGCGCGACATCCACAAGATCGAAACCGCGATTGAGCCGCGCTTTCAGGAGCATTTTGTCAACGCCTCAGCAATCCCCAATTCGGTTGAAAAATTCCCGATCCTTGGCACGCATCTCACCCTACCGGATGTGAATTTCAACACCGGTGGCGGCGATAGCGGATCGGGCGGTGGTGGACGTCGGCGGCGGCGGCGGGGGTAAGCAAAAAAAGCGCGGATTTAACAGCCGCGCCTTTAACCTTCTCTTGACCCCTCACTGGCAAGATCGTAGATCATGCTTCGGACGCGGGTATGGTGAAAAGGTATCACGGCAGCTTCCCAAGCTTTAGTTACGAGTTCGATTCTCGTTACCCGCTCCAATCCTTTCCAAGATGACTAAAGCAGCGCTTCGATTTTCTGGCGCTCGTCTGCATTGGCTTCCTTGAGCACTTTGCGCAATCTGCGACGGCCGTAGGTTTTAAAAGATTTCGCCGCCGGATCAACGGGGGCAGACAATTGGCTTACAACACGGTCCAAACACACGGCAGGATGTGAAAACCCCGGTGCCTGCGCGGCTGTGGCGCGCTCCAGCGCCTCTAGTAAATGTGGCGGATTGGTGTGGAACCACGCCGGATCAAAGAGGTCCGGCAAACAGTTGAACAGATCCTGACCATTGCCGTTTTCAGCAGCCCCCGCCGCCAAAATCGCCTCATCATTAGGATAGGAACCCGATGTGACATCGTCCTTTAAGGCTGCAGCCAATCGGTTACGCAGTGCCTGCATGGAATCCACCACCGCAGCAGAGGCATAAGTGAGCGGAAAGATACAACCAAGCTTGCGGCGATGGCCAACGCGCGGCAGGTGTTCGGAAAATTTTTGCGGCTGCGGATAGCGCCCAAGCTCCGCTGCCAAGGCCACCGGTCTGGCCTCTGCAATGAAATCCCTAAGCCGGGAAAATCCATCCGGGCGGGCAAAAACGTCAGATTCGACCAAAAGATATCCGTCATAGTCCGGCCGCGCCACTCGCGCCGAATAATAGCAAAGGTCCCCGCAGCGCCAGCCCCAATCTTGTGGTAAGGGGCCATCCGGCACCAATAAATCCGCCCTGACCGTCGTTTTTTTCCAATCTGCAGTTTCCACCGACCCTGCCCGTTCATCCATCGCAAACAGTGTGTTTTCTGCGCCAAAACTCTCACTGAGCTGAGATGCCAGACGGGCCTCATCCTGCGCAAAACGATGGCTGCGGATGACGGCAAGAACACGATGATCGGACTGTTGGCTGTGCGGCATAGGCTGGAGCACCAAATTGTCTTTACGTTGAGGATCAAGCCTTTGATCGGCGGGTGAGTTTCAATAGCTTTAACGGCATTTTGGCCCGTTGTCGTCCCCACACCACGACAGCTATGAAAAAGCAAAAAGCGCGACACCAAGGTGCCACGCTTTCAGAATTATGAGCAAATAGTTTGTCGGCGGATCAACCAGCGCGGTTTGCGCCAATATAGGCCACCAATTGCGCGGTTGATCCGTCTTTACCTTCAGAGGAAGCCTCTCCGGTAACCACATCTTGCAGCGCAACGGCAAGCTCTTTGCCAAGCTCAACCCCCCATTGATCATAGGAATTCACGCCTAAAATCACCCCTTCGACAAACACACGATGCTCATAAAGGGCAATGATCTGGCCCAGAACACGCGGGGTCAGCTTTGGATAAAGCAAGGTCGTTGACGGACGATTTCCGGGGAAGACCCGATGTTTGGCCTGACGCTCCAGTTCATCACCGCTCAGACCTTTGTCCGCCATGATGGCCCGCGCTTCGTCCAGAGAACGCCCGCGCAGCAGGGCCTCTGACTGGGCCAGACAATTGGCCAACAGCAAGGTATGCTGATGGGCAAGTTCGTCTTCAAATCCTGCGGCACCCGCCATAAATTCGCACGGCACAACCCGCGTACCCTGATGGATCAACTGATAAAACGCATGCTGCCCGTTTGTACCCGGTTCGCCCCAGACAACGGGGCCGCAATTGCCCGCCAGCGGGCTGCCGTCCATCTGCACAGATTTGCCGTTGGATTCCATTTCCAGCTGCTGCAAATAGGCGGGCAAACGCGACAGGCGCTGTTCATAGGGTAAAACCGCCCGCGTGGCATAGCCGCAAATCTGGTTATGCCAGACCCCGACCAACGCCAGCAGCACCGGCAGGTTTTCGTCCAAACCGGCCTCGCAGAAGTGTTTATCCATAGACAATCCACCTTCAAGAAAGGCGCGGAAATTGTCCGGTCCAATGGCCAACATCAGCGGGAGACCAATAGGCCCCCACATCGAATAGCGCCCGCCGACCCAATCCTCGAACCCGAAAACACGTTCCGGATCAATACCATAAGCCGATGTTTTTTCCCCGTTGGAAGAAAGGGCCGCGAATTGCGCCCCCGGATCGGCAACGGTTTCGGCCATCCAGGCTTTGGCGGTATTGGCATTGGTCATGGTTTCGATGGTGGTAAAGGTCTTGGAAGCCACGATCACCAGCGTGGTTTCGGCGTTCAGCCCCTTAAGCGTATCAGCAATATGCGCACCATCGACATTGGACACATAATGCACCTTGGGACCATCATGATAGGGTGACAGCGCCAAGGTTCCCATGACCGGCCCCAGATCAGACCCGCCGATGCCGATATTCACCACATCAGTGATCGCGCCACCCTGCCCCGTAAAGGCCCCGGAGCGCACGTCCTTGGCGAATTTTTCCATCCGGTGCAATGTATCCAGAACACCCGGCATGACATCCTGACCATCAACAAAAATCGGGCGGTCATCCAGATTGCGTAGTGCGGTATGCAGCACCGCGCGCTCTTCGGTTTCATTGATCTTTTCGCCAGTGAACATCGCAGTCCGCCGCGCCTCAACACCGCTGTCTTTAGCCAGCGCAATCAACGCAGCCATGATATCGGCATCGATATTTGTTTTGGAAAAATCAAACAGCAGCCCGTCAAAGCCGGCTGAAAACGCGCCCGCCCGTTCTGCGTCGTCAAACAAAGAAAGAATACTGCGCGCAGCGACAGATTGATGAAGGTCAGTCAGCGTGTTCCAAGTCATAATCATTCAGCCCAATGAATTGTTGCGTCTTTAAAAATAGCGGAAACAGGGGCTTGCATCGGATCGTGTAAAGCCTTGGCGCGCTCGAATGCTTCGCGCTTTTCCACCCCTGTTATTACAATGTGTTTTTCCAATGCGCTGTTAAGCACCCGCGCCGTCAGCGTAATACGGGGTTCGGGCGCTGTTGGCGCACGCATCGGCAAAAGGGCGGGCGCATCGGCGGCCAAGCCTTCGGCCAATAGATCAGCACCGGGAAACAGGCTCGCGGTGTGCATATCCGCCCCCATACCCAACAAGCAAACCGAGAGCGGCAGAATGCCGTCGATGCGGTCAGAAAGTTCGGACAATTTGTCCTCGGGGGTTGGCGCATCCGCATAAAGCGGGATCAGATTTGCCGCCGCCGCTTTGTTGGTCAAAAGGCGTTCGCGCAGCAACCGTGTGTTGGAGCGCTCAGAGCTTTCCGGCACCCAGCGTTCATCTGTCAGCAAGATATCAACGCGCTCCCAATCCAGATCCACCGCACAGAGATCATCAAAAATCGGCCCCGGTGTTGTGCCCCCTGGCACGGCAAGGCTGACGCGGTCTTCATGGCGCAGGATCATCATCAATTCGCTGGCGATTTTATCGGCCAGCTGGATCATCATGATTTCGCGGTCAGGATAGGTAACAAATTCCATTATTTGACCTCCCGCCAGCGTCGGCCATCCCGCACCAACAGCGCAAGCGAGCCATCCGGCCCCGAACTTCCGGCGTCATAAGGCTCCGGGATATCGCCATTGTCTTCCCAGCGGTTGATCATCGGATCGGTCCAAGCCCAAGCGGCCTCTACCTCATCGCCTCGCATGAACAGAGTTTGGTTGCCACGGATCACATCCATGATCAGCCGCTCATAGGCATCCGGCACATCATCGCCTGCCCCGCCAACGGCATCGGCAAAGCTCATGTCCAGTGGCACTTCCATCAGACGCATGCCACCCGGACCGGGTTCTTTGATGGTTACGCGCAAGTTCATGCCCTCATCGGGTTGCAAGCGGATCACCAGCACATTGCCGCGCCGTCCTTCTTGAACACCGAAAATCGAATGCGGCGGGTCTTTGAACACCACGGCGATTTCACTGGCCCGCGCCCGCAGCTTTTTACCGGTTCGCAGGTAAATCGGCGTGCCGGACCAACGCCAGTTGGAAACTTGCACCTTCATCGCAATAAAGCTTTCGGTGTGCGAATTGGGATCGCCCGCATCTTCTCGGTACGCAGGTTCATCCCCGTCGGCACGATACTGGCCGCGCACGATATCTTTGGAGGGCACAGGATCAAGGGCACGGATCACCTTCAGCTTTTCATCGCGCACCGCATCCGGATCAAACTGCGCTGGCGGCTCCATCGCGATCAGGCACAAAAGCTGCATCAGGTGGTTTTGCACCATATCGCGCATGGCACCGGATTTGTCATAATAGCCGCCGCGTCCGCCGACACCGACGGTTTCAGACACCGTGATCTGGATATGATCGATGTATTGCGCGTTCCACAGTGGTTCAAACAGGATATTGCCAAAGCGCACCGCCATCAGGTTCTGGACGGTTTCCTTGCCCAGATAATGATCGATCCGGTAAATCTGTGTTTCGTCGAAATGTTCGGCCAGTACAGAATTCAGCGCCTTGGCGCTGGCCAGATCACGGCCAAAAGGTTTTTCCACCACGATGCGCGATTCACCATCGGCAATGCCATTCAGGTGCAACCGTTCGGCCAGATCGCCAAACAGCGAAGGTGCAACCGAGAAGTAGAAAGCCTTGATCACGCCATCGCGCATCAAATCCTTGAGATCAGACCAGCCATCTGTGCCCTTGGCATCCACACGCACATATTCGATATGAGACAGAAAACGTTCAACCGCCTCGCTGTCTTGTTTGTCTTCTGCGACAAATTCATCAATGCCGGTTTTGACAAAGGCCCGAAAGGCATCCGAATCCTGTTCGGTTCGCGCCGCGCCGATAATGCGCGAGCCTTCCGGCATTTGTCCCGACAGATACCGAAGATACAAACCCGGCAGGATTTTGCGATGGGCAAGATCACCCGTACCGCCAAAGATGACTAGATCGAACGGATCGACCGGAATAACGCGCGAAACCATATTGCCCTCGATTGAATTGTTAGCGCTAACGAGGGCTTATTACCCCCTCGCGTCCTACAAGTCTAGCACTGCCGCACTCTATCACAACTGCGTCAAACCGGACGTGAGGCCCTTTTCACACAGCGTCCCGCAATATAGCACTGTATTTCAACACAAACCAAGGCGCAGGCATCATGAAAGATACTCCCATCCAGACGGCCAATGCGGGCAAATTTATCGACCCCTTTGTGACCGCCAAAGGCGAGACCCGGGCATCTGTTGCGCTGCAGGATCCGCAAACGCTTTGGTTTAATACCGGTACCCTGTGCAATATCGCCTGCGTAAATTGCTATATCGAATCTTCTCCGACCAATGACGCGCTGGTCTATCTGACAGCCGACGAGGTTTCGGACTATCTGGACCAACTGGAAACACGTCGCTGGCAGGTGCGCGAAATCGGATTTACCGGTGGTGAGCCGTTTATGAACCCGCAAATGGTTGAAATGATGCGACGCGCCCTACTGCGTGGCTATGAGGTCTTGGTCCTAACCAACGCCATGGCCCCTATGATGCGCAAAACCGTGCAGCAACCGCTGGGCGAGTTGATTGCGCAATTTCGGGATAAAATCACCTTTCGCATCTCGCTGGATCACTGGTCTGCTGCCCAACATGATGACATTCGCGGCAAGGGCAGTTTTGACAAAACGATTCTGGGAATGAACTGGCTTAAGAGCCAGGGGGCATCTCTGGCGGTTGCCGGACGGCAGCTCTGGCAAGAAAGCGAGGCTGAGGCACGCGCCGCCTTTGGAACGCTGTTTGCCACGCATGGCTATGACATCGACCCCCATGATCCGGCGCGAACTGTGCTGTTTCCGGAAATGGATGAAACCGTAGAAGTTCCAGAAATTACAACCGCTTGCTGGGGTATACTTGATGTAAATCCAAACAGCGTAATGTGTGCCTCGTCACGTATGGTTGTGAAACATCGCGGGGCGGCTAAGCCTTCTGTGATTGCCTGCACACTATTGCCCTATGAACCCGATTTTGATCTTGGCGAAACCTTGGAAGAAGCCGAAAAACCGGTTCAGCTAAATCACCCTCATTGCGCCAAATTCTGCGTCTTGGGCGGGGCCAGTTGCTCTGGGTGAAAATACCCCCATAAGTTACTGACATATATCGCTTTAAGCGTCCAGTTCCGTATCCCAATAGAGGAAATCCATCCAGCTGTCATGCAAGAAGTTTGGCGGGAATTTCCGCCCGACATTGCGCATTTCTTCTGCGGCGGGTTGGCGGGGCGGTTTACGCAGGGCAAGACCAGACTGGCGCAAGGATTTACTCCCCTTGCGCAGATTACACGGCGAACAGGCCGCCACCACGTTTTCCCAACTGGTCACCCCGCCAGCAGCCCGAGGCACGACGTGATCAAAGGTCAAATCACCGCGCGACCCGCAGTATTGACAGCAGAATTCATCCCTTAAAAATAAATTAAAGCGCGTGAAGGCCACGCGCTTTTGAGGTTTGACAAATTCTTTCAGGACAACAACCGATGGGACCCTGATCTCGGTCGAGGGACTTCGCACTACCGTGTCATATTCAGCAACGATATCAACCCGTTCCAGAAAGGCCGCTTTGACGGCTTCCTGCCACGGCCACAACGACAAGGGATAATAGGAAAGCGGCCGATAATCCGCATTTAACACCAAAGCAGGATGTTGCTTCAGGCTGTGTGGTTCTCTTACAAAATCAGTTCTGAAATCGCCGTCCATTGTTTCAGAAATCTCCGTGGCTGCTGCTCCGTCGGATCAGTGGCCAAGGCGGGCAGCGTCCGCCCCGGTTCTAGGTTCACTATATATGGCGTTCATCACCTGACAAGCCCCACAATATGCGCTATTCTTACGCAAGCAGTAGGGGTTCAGGATGACAGGAAGATGACAGCGCCTAAACTCACAGAAATTCTTGAAACTGCTCTCTATGTCAGCGATCTAGACGCGGCTGCCCGGTTTTATGGCGGTTTGTTAGGTCTTGAGATGATCCAAAGGGTCGGGAATCGCCATATCTTCTATCGGGTCGGCCGTAATATTTTGCTGATTTTTAATGCAAGTGAAACAAACACAAGCGATACAAAGGCCCGTTTCCCTGTGCCCGCGCATGGCGCGGTTGGGGCGGGGCATATGTGTTTTACGGCTGACAAAGCCGCACTTCAAAGCTGGTTAAAGCTGTTCGCCGAACACAACATCAACATCGAGGCCGATTTTCAATGGCCCAACGGGGCCAGATCGCTCTATATCCGCGACCCATCTGGTAATTCGATCGAATTTGCCGAGCCTTTTTTATGGTCGGGATGAAGCCGCAACACTTTTGTAATACCGATTTCTTTCAAAAAGGTTTCATCATGGGAAACCACCAAAACCGCGCCCCTATAGGCCCGTAAAACCGACTCAATTTCAGACAAGGCGATCAAATCAAGATGGTTGGTCGGTTCATCCAGAATAAGAAGCTCCGGCGGTGTCGGACCCGCCAATGCAATGGATAAAGCCGCCCGCATCCGCTCCCCGCCACTTAGTGCATGGGCAAAACGATGCGCGGCATCAGCCCGAAACCCGAAGCGCGCCAGCGCGGCATGACACAGATTGTGCTCCGCCGTCGGGTGCTGACGTTCGTAGGCTTGCAACAGGGTTTCATCGCCGGCGAGCCCTGCTGACTCCTGATCAAGATAGGCATAGGGCACATGAATTTTGGCCTCACCCTGACTTGGCAATTGCAGGCCCATCAGACAGCGCAATAATTGGGTTTTACCGGCCCCGTTCGCAGCCTTTATCGCCATGCGTTCAGGCCCGTGAAGCGTAAATGAAATATCCCGCAACACAGATTTCTGCCCAAGGCTTAAAGACAGCCGCGTGCAGCTTGCAATGGTTTTTTGCGCGGCCAAAGACACTGCAGACAGCGCCATATCCACGTCCAGATCGCGCGGCATATCGGCGGCGGCTTGATCCAGGGATTTATGCGCTATTTCAGAACGTTGCATCTGTTCTTTCGCCGCGCGTGACATCGCCGAAGTGGCCTTATCGGCCTTGGCATCCATAGCGATTTTAGGCTGGCTTCCACACGTCCGTTTTTGCTTGCCCAAACGGGCGGCGCGGGCACGGCGCATGTCGGCTTTGGCAGCCTCTTGCTTTGCTGTGTGTATCGCCTTTTTGGCATCCGCCATTGCCGCAGTGGCACGGGCGCGGCGGGCGCGTTCTTCGGCCTGAAAAGCGGTATAATTTCCGCCGACAAACCGACAATGACCGCCCTGCAGCGCCAGAATACCATCAGCCATTTCAAGCAACTGGCGATCATGGCTGGCCATCACCACAATACCCTCAAACGCACCTAGAACCTGTCGTACAAATCCGATGCCCTCGGCGTCCAGATTGTTGGTCGGCTCGTCCAGCAACAGAATATCAGGCTCTTGAAACAAGCAAGCCGCAAGCGATAGCCGAATCCGTTGTCCCCCGCTAAGCGATGCAATCTGCTGATCTGGTTCAATCTGAAGACCGAGTGTTGAACAGGAGCTGCGCACACGCTCATCCAGCGTCCAATCCACTTCTTCCATATCATCAGGGAAGTCAGTGCCCGTCAGCACCCCGCGCAGCAGATCATAGCCCGCGCCCACATCAAAGACATCCACCACCCGTTGCGCCGGAATGTTGATTTGATGTTGTAGGGCAACGCGCCCGGAAGTTAGCACCTGACCCGTTTCAGGGCGGGAAATACCAGCTAAAAGCCGCAAAAGCGTTGTCTTGCCCGCGCCATTCGCCCCGACAAGTCCAGTGATTCCGATGGGAAAAGTAAAGGTTAGGTTACTTAGAACGGCGCTCCGATCGGACCGGAACGCGCTTAGGTTCGTGCAGGATAGAACGCACATAGGGCACCATCAATAGCAGAGCAGCAAAGGCAAAAGCGGCAGTTGCGATGATTTCCATGGGTCCGATCCTTTTCGTTCTGGGCCTATACAATAGAATAAAGCGCGTTTTCCGGAAAATTCAACCCTTACTTAAGGCATCTTTCATAAAGGCCAGTGCGACACTTAATCCGTCCGGCGCAATTCCATGCGCCGTGCCCTTCATGATATGGGCATAAACGTCAAATCCAGCAGCCTGAAGCGCCTGTCCGGCCTCATTCAGGGACTGCGGTGGCACCACGTCATCGGAATCTCCGTGGACAAGCAACACCGGCGGTTTACTGATGGCTTCTGCAGCAAGTCTTTCGGGTTCTAGCAAACGTCCGGAAAAGGCGACAATGGCTTTTACTGGCTTGGCTCGGCGCGGTGCAACGTGCAGGCTTAACATCGTTCCTTGTGAAAAACCGAATAATATCAATTGGCTGTCGTCAATAGCTTCTGCGACAAGTAGATCATCGAGAAAGGCGTTAAAGTCATCGGCGGCGGCCTGCAGCCCGGCTTTGGCGGCCTCTTCGGACGATCCGTCCAGCCAGGGAATGGGAAACCATTGATATCCGAAAGGCGAGCCCGGAATTTTCTCAGGCGCATCCGGTGCCACAAAAACAGTGTCCGGCATATGCTCTTTCAACGGGTCCGACAGCCCAAGCAAATCGGCCCCGTTCGCCCCGTAGCCATGGACAAAAACAACCACGGATTTTGTGGTTCCCGAAGCGGCAGCAACCCGCTCATAGCTCAGTTTCCGAGTCATCTGATCCCTTCCCGTTCCTTTGCAACGCGGTAGTAAGCCCAAAGCACACGCGCTGCAACGCTTTGCCAAGGTGACCAGGATTTTGCCATTTCGCGCATCTGTTTTTCGGTCGGGCGCTTGGGCAAATCAAACAAAATCCGCGCCGCTTCCTGCAAGGCGAGATCACCGCAGGCAAAGATATCCGCGCGCCCCAACGAGAACATCGCATAAATCTCGGCAGTCCAGCGCCCGATGCCTGGCACTTTGATCAGGGTTTCAACAACCTCTGCCGTGGGTAGGTTACGCAAACTCATATAATCCAGATCAGCCTCTGCTAAGGCTTTGGCATAACGCGCTTTTTGGCGCGATAGCCCTAGGCTGCGCAGCTGTTCTTCGGTGGCCTTGTAAACCGCTGGTGCGTCTGTCATGCCCGCCGCCTGCAACCGTTTCCAGATGGCATCGGCCGACGCTACAGACACCTGCTGCCCGACGATGGCAGATAATAACGCGCCGAACCCGTCCTCTTTGCGGCGCAGCGGTAATGGGGGCACAACGTCCATCGCTTGCGCAAAACGGGAATCCAGCGCGCATAAATACGCAGCACCTTCTGCAACACATTGATCTGTCTCAATTATCCGTCCGACGGTCATTTTGCGGGGACCTGCTGTTCTATCCACGTCAGGGCCTCTTCAACTGTACGCAGTTTTGGGGCACCGGGCTGAATGGGCCGCTCTAGCATCAAAACCGGAATGCCGAGCTTTTGCGCCGCAGTCAGTTTTGTTTTGCTGGCTGCGCCTCCGGCGTTTTTCACCGCCAGCCAATCGATTTTCAGCTTTTTGAACAGCTCAAGCTCATCCTCTACCGAAAATGGCGGTTGCCCGACAAGGAAACGACCATTTTCAAAAGGAAACGGGCCTTCCGGCGCATCAATCTGCCGACAAATCAGGGTGCACTTGCGCAGGCCCTCAAATTCAAGCAACGTCTGTCGCCCCACGGCCAAAAACACGGTGGAGCCTGAGGGAATATTGTCTTTTGCCGCCGCTCCGGTTTTCACCGGAACCCAACGGTCCTCAGGCTCGGGGTGCCATGGATCACGCAGCAGTTGTACATAGGGAAGATCAAGCGATTGGCACAGGGCGGATGTACGCAAGGAAATCTGGTTGGCAAAGGGATGTGTTGCATCAACTACAGCCGATATGCCTTTGTTAATAATAAATTCTTTCTGCGCATCGGCACCACCGAACCCGCCGATCCGTATCGGCACCGGCAAAGGCTTTGGATGCCGTGTGGCCCCCGCGAGCGAGGCAATGACATCCGTATACCCTGCCTGATGGAGGGCATTAGCGATCTGGCGTGCCTCACCGGTGCCGGCCAGCAATAAAAGCGTCATGATCCGGCCCTTCCAATGATAGTTCCCGCACGATCAATCACCACGATATCAACCGCGACTTCTGCCGTCTTTAACTGCGTTTTCACAGCCTTCAAAGCCCCATCCGCAACGGCCTCTGATAGAGATTCTCCTGCGATTTCATAAGCTTGCAAGGCGGTATTCGCGCCCCCAAGACGCGGATCAGCCATCATTTCGGCTAATGCGGCAAAATCCACTTGCGAGCGTCCAGAATGAAGATCCACCGCACCCTGCGCCAGTTTGACCATTTTCCCGATTCCGCCGCCAATTGTCAGCCTTTTAATCGGGTTTTTCCGTATGTATTTAAATAGCCCACCGGAAAAATCACCCATATCCAACATGGCATGATCCGGCAGTCCATAAAGCTGTTGAACCACCTTCTCCGAGGTTGCACCCGTGCATCCCGCCACATGAGAGAGCCCATCCGCGCGGGCCACATCGACACCACGGTGGATCGAAGCAATCCAGGCCGCGCAGGAAAACGGTCGTACCACGCCGGTGGTCCCCAGAATGCTGAGACCGCCAAGAATACCCAACCGCGGGTTCCAGGTTTTTTCAGCAATTTCCGCCCCCGAAGGAATGGACACCACAATGGAAATATCTGCCTTTTTAGAATAGCTTGCAGCAACCTCTTCAACGACATCGCGCATCAACTGCCGTGGGACAGGATTGATGGCCGCTTCGCCAACGGCGATGGGCAGGCCGGGCTTTGTTACCACGCCCACTCCCTCTCCAGCGCAAAATTCAATGCCACCCCGAGAGGGCGAGACCCGAACCTTGATCAGCGCCCCATGGGTGACGTCCGGATCATCGCCCGCATCCTTGATGATCCCCGCTTCGGCCCAGCCGTCACCTGCCTCTTGAAAGGCCAGCGTGAAATCCGGCGTTTCGCCTTTGGGCAGCGTAATCGACACATGATCCGGAAAGCTGCCCCCCCAAAGCCGGATCAACGCCGCTTTGGTCGCCGCTGTTGCGCAAGCACCTGTGGTCCAGCCACGTCGTAAAGGTCCGTCGGGAATTCTACTCATGCGGCGGACTATAGGGCCGCAACAACGCGCCGCCAATTCCCCTAATAAGGTCGCTTGCCATCTTTTCGTCAGCCCCGTTCGGGTGCATAAGAAACAAATGACTGACTCGCTTCCTTTTCCGGCCGGTGACTGGCCCGTTCTTGAACCCGGATGGGTTTGGCTCTGTGGCGCTGGCCCCGGTGATCCCGGGCTTTTGACCCTTCACGCGCTGAACGCGCTGCGGCAGGCGGATGTTATCGTTTATGATGCTTTGGTGCAGACCGAGGTTCTGGCTTGGGCGCGCCCCGACGCAGAGGTGATTTACGCCGGTAAACGCGGGGGCAAACCCTCGTCTAAACAGCGTGACATATCATTGCGATTGGTTGATTTGGCCGAAGCGGGAAAACGGGTTCTGCGCCTCAAAGGGGGCGATCCCTTTGTCTTTGGGCGTGGTGGTGAAGAGGCCCAGACCCTAATCCAGCACGGGGTGAATGTGCGCATTATCCCCGGTATTTCTGCCGGCATCGGCGGGCTGGCCTATGCGGGCATTCCGGTGACACATCGCGATGTGAACCAATCAGTGACCTTTGTCACCGGCCATGATCAATCCGGTCAGGCCCCGTCGTCGTTGAATTGGCAAGCCATTGCCGAAGGCGCACAGGTTTTGGTGATCTATATGGGCATCAAACACGCGCCGCAAATCTCGCGCTCTTTGCTGGCCGCCGGACGGCCCGCAGATGAGCCCGTGGCGGTGGTCTGCGATGCCACGACGGCAAAACAAAAAGTGCTCGAGACTACGCTGGGGGATCTGGTGGCGGATCTTGCTGCCTCTGATCTGGAACCGCCTGCGATTATTTGCGTCGGCCGCTCTGTTCTGATGCGTCAGGTGCTGGACTGGCAAGGTCTGGCGGCGGGACAAACCCCGCGCAACCTTGATCCGCTGGACCGCGGACGCCCTGCCGAAGCCTCGTGACCACAGGTTTGATCCTATCCGCCCCAAGTTCCGGCGCGGGCAAAACCACCTTGACGCTTGGCCTGTTGCGCGCGCTGAAACAGCGCGGCCATGCTGTACGATCGGCAAAATCCGGCCCTGACTATATTGATCCGCGCTTTCACGCGGCGGCCAGCGGACAGGATTGCGTCAACCTTGATGCTTGGGCGATGACACCGGATCGCATTCGCGGTTTAGCAACGGGCGATGGCACGCTGATCATCGAAGGTGCGATGGGCTTGTTTGACGGCGCCCCCCCCGATGGCGCCGGCGCAACAGCTGATCTGGCGCGGTTGCTGAAATTGCCCGTGGTTCTGGTGGTCGAAGCCGCCCGCTTGTCCCAGTCCGTTGCGCCGATTGTGGCCGGATTTGCCGGGTTTGACCCCTTGGTAAAGATTGCAGGCGTGATTCTGAATAAGGTCGGCTCCGCCCGCCATGAAACCATGCTGCGCCGCGCCCTTGCCCCTTTGGGCCTGCCGGTGCTCGGTGCGCTGCCCCGCAGTGCAAAAATCGCCCAGCCTTCACGCCATCTGGGTTTGGTGCAGGCCGAAGAACATAATGATCTGGAGGCATTTCTGGATCAAGCCGCTGACCTAGCGGCAGCGTATCTGGATCTGGACGCCCTGCTTGCCTTGGCAACGCCCCTGACCCGCCATCCACGAGTGATCCGACACAGGCCTCCGGCGCAAAATATTGCCGTCGCCAAAGATGCTGCATTCGGGTTCGCCTATCCGCATATTCTGGCCGATTGGCGGGCAGAAGGCGCTGAAATACGGCCCTTTTCGCCGCTACAGGATGAGCCAGTTCCGGCTGCCGATTATATCTACTTGCCCGGCGGATATCCTGAATTACATGCCGGACGGTTGGCACAGGCGCACCATTTCAAGGCCAGTTTACAAAAGGCTGCCGCCGCTGAAACGCCGGTCTATGGCGAATGCGGGGGCTATATGACCCTTGGGGATGGCCTCATTGATGCCGATGGCACCCGCCATGAAATGGCCGGTCTGTTGCGCCTTGAAACCAGCTTTGCACAGCGCAAACTGCATTTGGGATATCGCCATCTAAAAGCGACGCATCCGCTGTTTCAGGGCGGTTTCAAGGGCCATGAATTCCATTACGCCAGCACCCTGAAAGCAGAGGGGCCATCACTGTTTTCAATGCAGGATGCAGAAGGCAGCGCCCTTGGCGATGCGGGTTTGTATCTTGGTTCTGTCTGCGGCTCCTACGCGCATGTGATCGATCCGGTCTAATCGCCCCTTTCACCCCGTTAAAATCCCCGCTACCAAAGCGGCTATGAGTACAACAGACACCACCTCCGCCCCCGCTGAAATGAGCCGCGCCAAACGCAATGTTGCGGTTTTGGTGATCGCGCAGGCGTTTCTTGGCGCGCAAATGCCGATGATTTTCACCATTGGCGGTCTGGCGGGGCAATCGCTGGCCTCCAATGTCTGTTTTGCCACCCTGCCGATCTCTTTGATTGTGCTTGGGTCGATGTTGACCGCGACCCCGCTTTCGTCGTTCATGCAGAAATATGGCCGTCGCGCGGGGTTCATTCTTGGCGCTGCCGGCGGTGCACTCGGGGCGCTCATCGGAGCGTACGGGCTGTATGTGCAGTCTTTTCCGCTGTTTTTGCTCGGCTCTCTCTTTACCGGAGTCTATATGTCGGCGCAGGGGTTCTTTCGCTTTGCCGCTGTGGATACTGCACCCGAAGCTTTTCGCGCCAAGGCGATTTCCTATGTCATGGCAGGTGGACTTGTTTCTGCGATCATCGGCCCGCAACTGGTCAAAGTCACCTCTCAAGCGCTGGTCGTTCCGTTTTTGGGCGCGTATCTAGCGGTCATCGCAATCAATGTCATAGGATCGCTGCTGTTTTTCCTGTTGGATATTCCCGACCCAGAGCCATCTGATGGCCCTGTAGATTCAGGCCGGTCGCGGCTGGAGCTGCTCAAGACTCCCCGCATCGCTGTCGCCATCATCTGTGCAATGGTGTCCTACGCGCTAATGAACCTCGTGATGACATCCACGCCACTGGCGGTTGTGGGCTGTGGTTTCAGTCAGGGGGATGCGGCGGATGTGGTCACGGGCCATGTTTTGGCGATGTTTGCTCCATCCTTTTTCACCGGCCATCTAATTGCGCGTTTCGGCGTCGAAAAGATCGTCGCCCTTGGATTGGTCATTCTGGCCGCCGCGGGTGCTGTCGCCCTGTCCGGTGTTGAGCTGACGCATTTTTTCCTCGCTCTGATCCTTTTGGGCCTCGGGTGGAACTTTGGCTTTATCGGCGCCACAACGATGCTGGCAGGTGCCCATCGCCCCGAAGAGCGCGGCAAAGTGCAGGGCATGAATGATATGATCGTTTTTGGCTGTGTGACGCTGGCCTCGCTTGCCTCTGGCGGGTTGATGAACTGCTCGGGCGGGACTGCTGTTCAGGGTTGGACGGCAGTCAACTATGCCATGGTGCCGTTTCTGGCACTGGCAGGCGGGGCCTTGATCTGGCTGGTGATGCGGCCCGAAGACGCCTGATTACCAGCGTCCCAGAGCTGTTTTCACCATCAATCGCCCGCGTTTGGCGGCTTCGGCTTCGCCCAATGTGCCCTCGGCCACCCGCAAGGGATTACGCGTCACCTGTGTGAGGATTGTCTTGCTGCGCCATGCGGCGCGCAGGGCGGAGATGGCGCGGCCAAAATCCGTGCCGCGCGCCGATGCTAATTTGGCCAAACCCTCGGAGGCCAATGCCTGTAGCGCCTCGGGCCGTCCGTCCACCATCGGGATACGCCCGTGACTTTCTAATGCAGGCACGGCAAGGAAAAACTGCGCTAGTCCATGGGCTTGTCCGACGGCCCTGATCTGGTCTTCCTGATTATCCTGCGCCCCGCAGAGCCGCGCAGAGGCCCACATCAACGTGCCTGCGGTGTGTTCCAGATATATCTGGAAGGCGCCTTCATCCTCAAAGGCATCCCGGTAAATATCCCAGCGCCGAGCAAGAATAAGATCATCCAACGGCGCACAAAGCGCGGGTTCACGGCGCAAAACTTCCGTCAGCGGCGTGGTGACCTCATGACGGCGCACCTCGCCCCCGGCTTCGATTTCTTCCAAGGCATCGCGCCACCATTGCAGGCGCATCTCGGCAATCATCGCCTCTTGGGTCACCCAGGGCGCGCGGGCCACTTCGGCATTAAACGCATAAAGCGGAAACAGGATATCGCGCAACGCCACAGGGGCCGCCATTGCCGCCATGAATCGGTCTGGATCGGCCCTTTGGACCAGTTCTGCGCAGGCCTGAATGCTCACCCGTTAGCCCGCCTTTGCGCCATCGCGCAGTAGTTTCCAGTTGATCGCATCCAGCAGCGCCTCAAACGAGGCATCCACGATGTTCGGAGAGACCCCAACCGTGGACCAGCGATGGCCCTGACTGTCTTCGCTATCAATGATCACGCGGGTCACGGCCTCGGTGCCGCCACCGGTTATCCGCACTTTAAAATCAACAAGTTGCATGTCATCTATAAAGTGCTGATAACGTCCCAGATCCTTGCCCAAGGCGTTATAAAGCGCATTGACGGGGCCACGATCACTGCCATTTTCATCCATGGATTCCGACACCGACAGCATCTTCTCGCCATCGACTTTGACCACGACAACGGCTTCGGACAGGCTGACCATTTTGTCGTATTTATTCTTGCGCCGCTCAATCGTCACCTTGTAGCGCTTTACTTCAAAATAGGACGGCATTTGACCAAGGACACGCCGTGCGGCCAGTTCAAAGGAGGCCTGAGCAGAATCAAAGGAATACCCCTGATCCTCGCGTTCTTTGATCTCTTCCAGAATGCGGCCCAAGGCCGGATCGCCCTTTTCGACCACAATCCCCGCTTCGCTGAGCCGTTTTCGCAGGTTGGATTGTCCGGCCTGATTGGACATCGGGATGATGCGTTCATTGCCCACCAAATCGGGGACGATATGTTCGTAAGTAGACGGATCTTTCAGGATCGCGCTAGCATGCAACCCCGCTTTATGGGCAAAAGCCGAAGCCCCGACATAGGGCGATTGCTTGACCGGTACGCGGTTCAGAATGTCATCCAGCGTGCGGCTGGCGCGGGTCAGCCCCTGTAGCGCCTCAGATGTGACTCCGGTTTCAAACCGTTCGGCATAGGCTGGTTTTAGCAACAGCGTCGGGATCAGAGTGACAAGATTGGCGTTGCCACAGCGCTCACCCAGCCCGTTCAAAGTACCCTGAATCTGACGTGCACCTGCATCCACAGCGGCCAGCGAATTGGCCACCGCATTGCCGGTATCATCATGGGTATGGATCGCCAGATGATCGCCGGGAATGCCCGCCTCAATCACCGCTTTGGTAATCGCATAAACCTCGGCGGGCAGCGCGCCCCCGTTTGTATCACACAGCACAACCCAGCGCGCGCCGGCGTCAAAGGCCGCCTTCAGGCAAGAAAGCGCATAGCCCGGGTTGTCTTTATAGCCGTCAAAGAAATGCTCGGCATCAAACAACGCCTCACGCCCCTGCGCCACCAGATGGGCGATAGAGGCGCGGATGTTTTCAAGGTTTTCATCCAGTGAAATGCCAAGCGCTGTGGTGACATGGAAATCATGGCTTTTGCCGACCAGACAAACCGCAGGCGTGCCTGCGTTCAGAACACCGGCCAGCACATCATCATTTTCAGCCGAGCGCCCTGCCCGTTTGGTCATGCCAAAGGCAGTAAAGGTGGCTTTGGTTTTCGGCGCATCCTCAAAAAACGCGCTGTCGGTGGGGTTGGCACCGGGCCAGCCGCCCTCAATGTAATCAATGCCCAGATCATCCAGCGTTTCGGCGATCTGGCATTTTTCGCCAAAAGAAAACTGCACGCCTTGGGTTTGCTGGCCATCGCGCAGCGTGGTGTCGAATAGGTACAGACGTTCTTTAGACATGATTTTGTCCTTCCCCGTTGCTTGTCGACAGAGCCGACAACAGCGCCCGACCCTCCCCCACGGGAGGGCGCTTACAGCCCCCACCCTCGGGTCGCGCGCTGGGTTGGTTATCAGGATTGGACATCACAGCAATCCTTCGAGTTTGGCTGGATCAAAATCCGGCCCCGCAACCAGCTCAACACCCTCTTTGGACATCCGCACTTCAAGACCTGCTGCCAGATAAGCGGTTTTAAGGCGGTCTACTTCTGAAAAATCCTTGGTTTCCATCGCGGCCCGACGGCTCTCCCACAGCAGGTTTTCATAGGCCGACAGGTCAGCTGTATCCTTCTGCGCCCAAGCCCCCATTTCTTCAGTCAGCAAGCCCATCATCATAGCACTCGCCTTTAGCGCGCCCGCATCATTCTCGGCCGCCAACCGGTGCAGCACGGTGATGGCACCGGCAGTGTTAAGATCATCTGACAAGGCCGCTATCACCGCGTCAGAGGGCGTAACATCACGGGCTACCCCTTCGGTCAAAGCGTGCCATTTGCATAGGGTTGCGGCGGCCTCTTTCGCCTTTTTCTCGGTCCAGTCCATCGGCTTGCCGTAATGGGTCGAGAGAAACACAAAACGGATCACTTCGCCGGGCACGCCTTGGTCCAGCAAATCGCGCACGGTGAAGAAATTGCCCAAGGATTTGGACATCTTTTTACCTTCGACCTGCAGCATTTCATTGTGCATCCAGACGTTGGCAAAACCGCCTTCGGGGTGGGCACAGCAGCTTTGTGCCACCTCATTTTCATGGTGCGGGAACATAAGATCATTGCCGCCGCCGTGAATATCAAAGCTTTCGCCCAGCAGATCATAGGCCATGGCAGAGCATTCAATATGCCAACCGGGCCGACCACGCCCCCAAGGGCTCTCCCATCCGGGCAGATCGGCATCAGAAGGCTTCCAGAGCACAAAATCCATCGGATTGCGTTTATAGCTGGCCACCTCGACCCGCGCACCGGCGATCATTTCATCAACCGAACGCCCCGAGAGTGCGCCATACTTTTCATAGCTTTCCACTGCAAACAGCACATGACCGTCCGCCGCATAGGCGTGACCCTTTTTAATCAGGGCTTCGATCATTGTGATCATCTGACTAATATATTGCGTGGCGCGGGGCATTTCGGTCGGCTCCAACGCGCCGACAGCGGCCATATCTTCCAGATACCAGCCTGCGGTTTCCTCGGTGATGTCTTGAATACTGCGCCCCGATTCCGCGGCGCGGGCGTTAATTTTATCGTCTACATCGGTGAAATTGCGCACATATTTGACGTGCTCCGCCCCGTAAACATGGCGCAGCAGACGAAACAAAGTGTCAAAGACGATGACCGGGCGGGCGTTGCCGATATGGGCGCGATCATAGACCGTTGGCCCACAGACATACATGCGCACGTCTTTTGGGTCGATCGGTTCAAAGACCTCTTTTTGGCGGGTCTTTGTATTATGTAGTTTGATCGGTACCATAGTATCCTCGCGCACGAAAAACTCGCGGCGGGCTTAGCAACTTCGGTTCAGAAATGAAATAGAAGAACGGCCCGCCTAACGATGTCAGCAGGTAATGCAGCCAATAATGATGCAGGTCGTTGTCTTCATGGGGCGATCTAGCCCTATTTCCACCGGAGGCGCAAGGATTTTGCCTCCGGCGGGGATATTTATATCAAAATGAAAACCCCGGCCCCGTCAGGCATCATCATATTGCACGGCCTCGAATTCGATTCCGGCGGGGCCGTCGAAATAGAACCGCCGACCGGGTTCATAGTCGCTATGGGTGTGGGGGGTGTAGCCTGCGGCTTTGACCCTAGCTTCGGTGGCCTCCAGATCATCGACCACTACACCGATATGGTTCAGGCCACGGATTTGCTGGTAGCTGTCGATCGGGCTGGTTTGCAGAAGACCAGCGGGGGCGTAGAGCGCCAGATAAGAGCCCGCGTCGCCGACATGTACGGAATAACCGTCATTGATTGCAGCACCTTCCCACCGGATGTGCCAGTCAAAAAGATCGCAGAGTTCGGCGGCGATGGTTTTGGGGTCGGTGACGGTGATATTGGCGTGTTCGATGGTCATGGGGTGTTTCCTTTGTGTTGATTACCTTCAAAAAACATCTTACTTCTTAAAGTTAACTTTAAGGCAAGAGGTTAAAACCGTTGAAACGCAGCACCTTACAGACACGTGGAATTTCAATTGGTGAAATCGCGGCGCGCACCGGCCTCGCGGCGTCAGCTATTCGCTACTATGATTCCGAAGGATTGGTGCACCCGCTGCGCAGCGACAGCGGGCAGCGGCGCTATGCGCGGGCCGATATCCGGCGGCTGTCCTTTATCATGATTGCGCAGTCTATGGGGTTTTCCATCGCCCAGATCCGCGCAGCACTTGCGACTTTGCCCGAAAACCGCACCCCGACCAAGGCCGATTGGGCACGATTGTCCAAAGGGTTTCGCAAAGATCTGGATGCGCGGATCGCCCAAATGCAGATGTTGCGCGAAAAACTGGACGGCTGTATCGGCTGCGGTTGCCTGTCGCTGAGCGCCTGTCGGCTGTATAATCCCAAGGATCGGATCAAGGCAAAAGGAACAGGTCCCCGATATTTGCTCGGCAATTCGGCGCAAGAACTGGACAGCCTGAATTAAGCCGCGCAGAATGGCCCCATGCAACGTGATTTTGTCAATCAGATCTGCGCCACCTTTCCCGGCGCCCAGCTTGAAGACCCTTGGGGCGGTGGGCATGATGCGTGGAAAATTGAGGGCAAGATGTTTGCCACCATCGGGGTCGCCGATACCGGCGTGTCGGTTAAAACGCCGGATATTGAAACCGCCGAAATGCTGATTGCGGCGGGACGGGCGATCAAAGCGCCGTATTTCCATCGCAGCTGGGTTCATATCCCATGGGGCCACGTCGATGCCGATGAGATGCGCGACCGGTTGCGCATCTCCTACAGCATCATCCGCAGCGGGCTTAGCAAGAAACTTCAGGCCAGTCTTGGCCCTTGGGGTGACTAAGGCCGGGCGAAAATAGTCCAAAAACGACCAAATGACGGAAACAGACCAGACAGGTGCGCGGTTACCGCGCCCGATAGGCTATGGTTGATGCAACGCATTTTGGATTGAACTGGCGGCTGACACTGGTTGTTTTGACAATCGGTGCAGAGCGCGGGCGTGCTGCACGGGGGCGACCGGAAACCGGATAACCCCTGCTTTCCCATTATCGCCCCTTTGCAAAAGAGCCCTACCATGAACAATCAGAATTCCCGCCGTGCCGGCGGTCGTCGCGCCCGCGTTGCCAGCCGAGCCGCCCCCCTTTCCGAAGAAATGCGCCCCGTTCGCGCCGGTCTGTCAGGCGGGCAATATAAACCGCTGTCGGAGGCAGAGGTGCTGCGCATACATTCTGCCGCCCTTGACGCGCTCGAAGAAATTGGGCTGGCAGATGCGCCCCCGAGCGGTATAGAAACCATGGTCGCGGCGGGCGCAATTTTGGGGGCGGATGGCCGGTTGCGCTTTCCGCGCGCTCTGGTCGAGGACATGCTGGCCCTTGCCGCCCGCGGCATTACCTTGCATGGTCGCGCGCCTCAACATGATCTCGACCTCAGCGGGCGGCGGGTACATTACGGCACCGCCGGAGCAGCCGTGCATATGGTGGATGTCGCGGGCAATAATTATCGGGATTCCACCCTGCAGGATCTCCATGATGCGGCGCGGATTGTGGAACATCTAGACAATTTGCATTTCCTGCAACGCCCGATGGTGGCCCGTGATGTGATCGGGAATTATCCGCTGGATCTGAATACGATCTATGCCTGTGTCAGCGGCACCCACAAACATATCGGCACCAGTTTTGTTGAGCCCGATACCGTAGATGGCTGTATCGCGCTTTTGCATATGATCGCCGGCGGAGAAGCCGAGTGGCGAGCGCGGCCCTTTGTGTCCAATTCCAACTGCTTTGTGGTACCGCCGATGAAATTTGCCACGGAAAGCTGTCAGGTCATGGAAAAGGCCATTGCGGCAGGCATGCCGGTTTTGCTGCTGTCGGCCGGTCAGGCCGGGGCCACTGCCCCTGCCCCGATTGCAGGTGCTATCGTGCAGGCCGTGGCGGAATGTTTGGCCGGTGTCGTTTACGTCAATGCGATCAAGCCCGGTCATCCGGCGGTATTTGGTACGTGGCCCTTTGTGTCCGATCTGCGCACAGGTGCGATGTCGGGGGGCTCGGGCGAGCAAGCCTTGCTGACAGCGGGCTGCGCGCAGATGCACGGGTTTTACGGCCTTCCCGGCGGGGCCGCCGCAGGTATTGCAGATGCCAAAATGCCGGATATGCAGGCCGGATGGGAGCAGGCAACCTCTAATGTAATGGCGGGACTCTCAGGGTTGAACATGGTCTATGAGGCCGCCGGTATGCATGCTTCGTTGCTGGGGTTCTGCCATGAAAGCCTGATCCTTGGGGATGATCTGATCGGCCAGTCCTTGCGTTGTGTGCGCGGCATTGATGTTACCGACGACACCCTGAGCCTTGAGGTTATGCGCACAGTCTGTCTGGAAGGACCGGGGCATTATCTCGGCAGCGATCAGACATTGGCCTTGATGCAGACAGAATATGTCTATCCGGCGCTTGGCGACAGGAAGAGCCCGAAAGAATGGGAAGAAGTGGGCAAGCCAAACCTTCTGAGCAAAGCCACTGCCCGCAAAGAAGAGCTGCTGGCGATCCGCTCTCTGGCTGCGTTTGATCCGGCATTGGATCAGAGCATCCGTAGCGCCTTTGATATATTGCTGCCCGCGTAAGTGGTGAAATCCTGCGGATCGTGCAATGCCGCGCCCGCAGGACCGTCTTAACATCCCCTATGCCGCGTTCTCCTGTTCGGCGCGGGCCAGTTTCCCCGCCCCTTCCTTGATCGGAATATGCAACAGGCAGGCCATCAGACCCAGTGCAATCGCCGTCCACCACATCATGGTATAATCCCCGGTGCTGTCATAGATACGCCCGCCCAGCCATGCGCCCAGAAAAGCGCCGGTTTGATGGCCAAAGAAGATAATTCCCGCAAGTGTAGAGAGAAACCGCAGGCCTTGGGTTTGTGCGACAAGCCCCGTGGTCAGCGGCACGGTCGAAAGCCACAACAGCCCCATGGCCGCCGAGAAAACATAGACGCTCATGGCCGAAAGCGGCATCAGAACAAAGGCCAGAATGACAAGGGCGCGGGCTAGGTAAATCCCTGATAAAACCCCTTTTTTCGAATAACGCCGACCAAACCAGCCCGAGAGAAAAGAGCCTGCAATATTGAACATGCCGATCAAGGCCAGCGACAGGGCGCCGATCGACGGGGCCAGCCCGCGATCCGCGATATAGGCGGGCAGATGGGTCTGGATAAAGGACACATGAAAGCCGCAAACAAAGAAGCCGCAGAACAGCAGCACATAAGAGTTTTCCGAAAAGGCGGTACGCACGGCATAGGCAAAACCACCCGAGGAGGCGCCCGCCGCCGTGGGTTTTGACACCCGCGCAATGAACATCAGAAGCGGTAGGATCAGCAGAAAGCTTGTGGCGATCACAAAGATACTGGTCTGCCAGCCGTACCGCCCCAAAAGCCAAAGCGACAGCGGTGCGGCCACAAACATACCTGTCGAAGCAGAGGCCGTGCCAAGCCCCAGCACAAAGCTGCGTTTTTGGGCAGAGACAACTTTACCCAGCGCCACGATGACGACCGGAAAAGAACACGCGCCGGTGCCAATGCCGACGATAACGCCGGAGGCGACGAATACCGCAGGATCAACAAGGCCGCCGCGCATGTAAAACCCAAGGGCCGCGACCACGGCGCCAAAGGCCAAGACCCGTGCGGTGCCATAGCGATCCGCCACCATGCCCGCCACCGGCTGTGTCAGCCCCCAACACAGCGCCTGAATCGCCATCGATAGGGAGAATACCTCGCGCGACCAGCCCAATGCCTCGGACATCGGGCGCAAAAACACCCCGAATGTGGCCGAGAATCCAAATCCGACAAAAGCCACACAACAGCCCGCGATCACCGCCGCTGTCGTCTTATCTGCTGCTTGTGTGCTTTCCGTCATCCTCGCCCCCGCGCTGGTTCCCTTAGAGTATAGTCGATAGGGTGCTAAACCTCGCAATGATTTTTGTGCGGGCACATCGTTTACCACACAGGCAAGAGCGCAAGGGCGACAAGGGCGACAAGGGCGGCCTTTGCTGTTATAGTTTCGTCCACAACAGCGAACCGATTTTAGACAATTCAATTTAGGAGTATACCCATGGGCATTCGGACAACAAACGGCCGGGGGCAGGTCTACCATTCAATACTGGATACGGTCGGGGATACGCCGGTGATCCGCATCAACCGGATCGCTCCGGACCATGTTAATGTGTTTGTGAAATTCGAAGCTTTCAATCCAGCGGGCTCGGTCAAGGACCGTTTGGCGATCAACATCATCGAAGCCGCCGAACGCGAAGGCCGGTTGAAACCCGGTCAAACCGTGGTCGAGGCGACTTCAGGCAATACCGGTATTGGTCTGGCCATGGTCTGCGCGGCCAAGGGCTATCCGTTGGTCATCACCATGGCCGATAGTTTTTCGGTAGAACGACGGCGTCTTATGCGGTTTTTTGGCGCCAAAGTGGTGCTGACCCCGCGCGCACTTAAAGGGTTTGGCATGTATACAAAGGCCAAAGAACTGGCCGAACAAAACGGCTGGTTTCTGGCCAGCCAGTTTGAAACCGCTGACAACGCCGATATTCACCAAAACACCACGGCCCGCGAAATTCTGGCCGATTTTGGCGATGATCCGCTTGATTACTTTGTCACAGGCTACGGCACGGGGGGCACGGTTTCCGGTGTCGGACGGGTGCTGCGCCAAGAACGGCCGGACACAAAAATCATCCTCACCGAACCGACTAATGCGGCGATTGTTGCCTCGGGCTATGTGAATACGCGCAATGAAACCAACCAGCCCACCGAAAGCCACCCCGCCTTCCAGCCGCACCCGATCCAAGGTTGGACACCGGATTTTGTACCCTTTGTGCTGCAAGAGGCTCTGGACAATAAATACTACGATGAATTGATCCCCGTCGAAGGGCCTCAGGGCATCGCATGGTCCAAGCGCCTGGCGGCAGAAGAAGGTATTTTCACTGGCATTTCTGGCGGTTCCAGCTTTGCCATTGCGATGAAAATCGCTGAAACCGCGCCAAAGGGGGCCAATATTCTAGTGATGCTGCCCGATACCGGCGAACGCTATCTTTCCACCCCGTTGTTTGAGGATGTGCCCGAAGAAATGACCGAAGAAGAAATCGCCATCTCACGGTCTTCTCCGACCGCGCAGATGGACGGATAGGCTACCTCTCATAAAAAACGGGGGCCAAAAAGTAGCCCCCGTTACACAGCGGACCGAAAGCGTGGAACTATGTTCCGTTGCTCTCGGCCTTCTTTCTCCAAGGCCCCTCTTCTTGGGACCAATACTGCGCCGCGCACCCTGCCGCGGTGAGGGCTTTCCACTGATCGCGGGCGGTTTGCACGGCGTCGGGATCATTACCGTCAAACAGAATGCAGGTCCGCTCCAATCGGTGGACCTCTTCTGGTGATACCGTCGCCCCTTCGATGGTCATCAAACAGGCGGCACCTTCAGAAGATAAGGTTTCATCGGCCAGTAGGATCGGTTGCAGCGCGTCATGGGGGCCTCCGGCCATGCCATGGGCCAGAAAGCTGTCTTCGGCCCCTTGCCACAGACGTTCATCCAACCAGCGCAGACGCGATTCATCGCGCCCGCGCAAAAGGATGCGCCAGCCAGCCTGTTGGGCCTTGCCCAGCAGCACCGGCAAGGTCGCCTCCATCGGTTCTCGTGTCAGATGGTAAAAGAACGCAGCCCCCAAGGCCCGTGCCCCCCTTATTCGGTTTCGGCCTCATAAGTGTCGCGGATCAATCGATCCAGCGCCATGACGCCCCAGCCCGTGGCCCCCGCCGGTGCCAGATCGGTTTCCGCCTTCACCGAAGCGGTGCCGGCAATATCAAGATGAATCCACGGCATGTCGTCTTTGACAAAACGTTGCAGGAATTGGGCCGCCGTGATCGAGCCCGCCGCACGGGTACCGACGTTTTTCATATCAGCAATGCGTGATTTTAGCTGTTTGTCATAGGACGCGCCCATAGGCATGCGCCACGCCCCCTCGCCCTCATTGCCTGCCGCCTTCAGGAAATTGCCACAAAGCGTGTCATCATTAGAGAAAACACCGGCATTATCGTGACCCAGCCCGATGATGATCGCCCCGGTCAGGGTTGCCAGATTGATCACGCCGGTTGGCTCAAACCGTTCCTGTGCGTACCAAAGGCAATCGGCAAGCACCAAACGCCCTTCGGCGTCGGTATTGATGATTTCGATGGTATCACCCTTCATCGATTTCACCACATCGCCGGGACGGGTTGCTTTGCCATCCGGCATGTTTTCCACCAGACCGACAATGCCCACCACATTGGCCTTGGCCTTGCGCAGCGCCAACGTGCGCATCACGCCGGACACCACGCCAGCGCCGCCCATATCCATGGTCATATCTTCCATGCCGCCCGCCGGTTTCAAAGAAATTCCGCCGGTATCAAACACCACGCCCTTGCCAACCAGCGCAAAGGGCTTTTCATCCCCGCCGCCGTTCCATTTCATCACCACGACCTTAGAGGGGCTTTCACTTCCCTGTCCGACACATAGCAAAGTCCGCATGCCCAATTCTTCAAGCTCGGCCTCTTCCAGAATTTCGACATCCAGCCCCAGTTCCTGCATCGCTGCCAATCGGGCTGCAAAATCGGAGGTGGTCAGCACATTGGCGGGCTCGTTCACCAGATCACGGGTGAAAAATACGCCCTCCGCCACAGCCGCCATCGGGGCGGCCTTGGCGGCAACCTCTTCGGGTTTGGACACCATAAAGGTCACCACGCCACGCCCGTCTTTATCGCCGGTTTTATGCGGATCAAAATCATAGGCCCGCAGCGCCAACCCGTAAGAAATCTCTGCCGCCCGAGGCGACGGCCCCGCCAGCACCAGCATCGGGGTATCATTATGCAATTTGCCAAGCGCCGCCCCGGCCTTGCGCGCCACATCGATTTTTGCGTTGCGGTCCAGTTTGACCACCAGCACCGCATCCGCCGCCAGCCCTGTCGGAAAAGCAAAGCTTTTCACATCGCCCTGCTTCATCTTTTCAAAGGAATCACTTTCCGCAAAACGGGCCAAAGCGCCTTTCATATGGCGGTTCACCCGACGGCCCGCCTGATCCAATCCGCCCTCGCCCTTTAGAAAGACGACAATCTGACCTTCGGCAGCGGCGATCGGGTCGAGTTCAAGCTCTTTGAAATCAATAGCGACGGGGGTTGTCATGGGCTTCTCCTTGCATGCGTTGGGCAATTGGTAGCCCGTCAAAGCGATTAACACCAGATAGCAGTTTTCCCTGCGCGCCAAATCCGCTAGCTTGGCGCAAAATTGATTAGTATCGGGGGCAAAACGTGGCGAAATTCGACAGATATTTCCTGTCGCAGTTGCTGATGCTCTTTGGATTCTTTTCGCTGGTTCTGGTGCTGGTCTATTGGGTGAATCGCGCGGTTGCGCTTTTTGATACGCTGATCGCCAATGGCCAGTCTGCCGTCGTGTTTATGGAATTCTCGGCTCTTACCCTGCCCAATGTCATTCGTGTGGTCTTACCGGTGGCGGCGTTTGTAGCGACGGTCTATGTGACCAACCGCCTGTCCAATGAAAGCGAGCTGGTGATTGTGCAATCCACCGGCTTTAGCCCCTACCGGCTGGCCCGACCGGTTTTGGGATTCGGCCTGATCGTGGCCGTGCTGATGTCTGTGCTGACCCATTATCTTGTGCCGCGTTCTTCGGAACGCTTATCGGCGCGCACCGCAGAAATCGCTGAAAACGTTGCCTCTTCTTTTTTGGTCGAGGGTACTTTTATGCATCCGGCTGATGGCATCACCTTTTATATGCGCGATATTTCGGCCAGCGGTGAATTAAGCGATATGTTCCTAAGCGATGCCCGCGACGATGATGTTCGGGTGACCTATACGGCCAAGCTTGCGCTTTTGGTGCGCGAAGAAACCGGCCCGAAACTTTTGATGTTTGACGGGATGGTGCAATCGCTCAGCTATGCCGATCAAACCCTGTCGACGACCAAATTTGCCGATCTGGTCTATGATCTGGGCGGTTTGGTGTCGCTGTCAAATTCCAAGACCCGCCGGATCAGCCATTTGCAAACCGCCGAATTATTCGCCCCAACCGAGGCCCTGCTAAAAGAAGTAGACCGCCCCGCCGGTCAGCTCATGCTGGAGGGGCATGAACGCATTACACAGGCGCTGATTGCGATTGTCGCGATCATGGCGGGATTCGCCTGCTTGATGATCGGCCCCTATTCGCGCTTTGGCATCTGGAAACAGGTCGTCGGGGCGGTGGTTTTACTGGTGGTGATCGAAACGCTGGATAATACAATGGCAGATATTGCCTCGGACGATCCTGATCTCTGGCCGCTGCTCTATGTGGCTTCTGTCGCGGGCCTATTGTTCAGCGTGTTTTTGCTGTGGCTGTCGACAAAACCGGCACTCTTTGCCCGCCGCAGGAGATACGTATGATCCTGCATTTCTATTTTGCCCGCCTGTTTTTGCGGTTTATCATGATTGTCGGCGTCGCCTTTGCGCTGTTGATGCAGATGTTCGATATGGTCGAGCAACTGCGCAAATTTGGCGATGAAGAGGTCAGCTTTGGCGCAATCCTGCAGCTTTCCCTGTTGAACGTGCCTAGCGGTCTTTATGCCATCTTGCCGCTGATCGTAATTCTGGCCACGCTGGCCAACTACCTGAACCTTGCGCGCAGCAGCGAATTGGTCGTCACCCGTGCCGCTGGCCGCTCTGCGATTATGTCATTGGTCTCACCGGTCATCACCGCCTTGCTACTGGGGATACTGGCGGTTGTTGTCTTCAATCCGATTGTTGCGGGCACTCAGCAACAATACGAACTACTGTCGAACGAATACAAACGCGGCGAACGCTCTGTGCTGTCGATCTCTCAGGAAGGGCTGTGGCTGCGTCAGGGCAATGAAGACGGGCAGACCGTGATCCGGGCGGCGGAATCCAATCTGGATGGTACTGTACTGACACAGGTCACCTTTCTGTCGTTTTCGCCCGAAGGCACCCCCACAGAACGGGTCGAGGCAAAAGAGGCCAGCCTGGGTGCGGGGTTCTGGCGGTTGAGCAATGCAAAGGTCTGGACGTTGGATCAAACCGACAATCCCGAACGCGATGCACGCCTGTTTGACACCTATAACGTGCCTTCAACGCTGACCCGCCAACAAATTCGCGACAGTTTTGGCACTCCCAGTGCGATCCCGATCTGGGAACTGCCAGAGTTTATCCGCAACCTGAAAGACGCCGGATTTTCCGCACGCCAGCATCAGGTCTGGCTGCAGATGGAACTGGCCCTGCCGCTTTTGTTTGTCGCCATGGTACTGATCGGGGCGGCTTTTACCATGCGCCACACGCGGTTTGGCCGCACTGGCATCCTTGTGCTGGCGGCAATTCTGACCGGATTTGGTTTGTTCTTTATCCGTAATTTTGCGCAAGTCTTGGGCGAAAGCGGGCAAATTCCGGTAGCCGTAGCCGCCTGGACACCGCCCATTGCCGGTATTCTACTGGCGCTGGGGCTTATTTTGCACCTGGAGGACGGCTGATGCGCGCACTCCTCCGGCCTTTGCTCTCTGCGCTGTTCCTGCTTTGCGTGATCGGACCTGCAATGGCGCAGCAATCCCCTGCCACGCTTGTGGCCGATCAGGTTTCGCTGAATGGCAACAATCAGGTGACAGCAACCGGCAATGTCGAGGTTTTCTACGACGGCGCCCACCTGAGAGCGCATCAGATCATCTATGATGCCAGCACCGAACAGCTGAGCATTCAGGGACCGATTACCATCAGCTATGGCGACGGCTCCACCGTTCTGGCCGAGAGTGCCGCGCTGGATCAAAACCTCAGGAACGGCATTCTGACCAGTGCGCGACTGGTGCTGGATCAGCAATTGCAACTGGCGGCGGCCTCTTTGCAACGGATCGACGGACGCTATACGCGGTTGAACAAAACCGTCGCTTCCAGCTGTCACGTCTGCAGCGCCAATCCGGTGCCGCTCTGGCAGATCAGGGCAAAAGAAGTCATCCACGATGAACTGGAACAGCAACTATATTTCACCAATGCCCGACTGGAAGTGGCCGGTGTGCCGGTTTTCTATCTACCGCGCTTGCGGCTGCCTGATCCGAGTGTGGAACGGGTCAGCGGCTTTCTGATCCCTACGGTGCAATCGGACTCGATTACCGGAACCGGAGTCCGGCTGCCCTATTTCATCACCTTGGGGGAATCGCGCGACATTACCGTTGCCCCTCTGATCACCACGGAAACCAGAACACTGGAATTCTCTTACCGGCAACTGCTGCAAGACGGAGAGGTTCTGGTGGACGGGGCCATTAGCCGCGACGATATCCGGCCGAATGAATGGCGCAGCTATCTGTTTGCCGAGGGCAATATCGGCCTGCCCGATGATTTTGTGTTCAATTTCGACATCGAATACACCTCGGATAAAGCCTATCTGCTGGAGTATGATTTCTCTGATAAGGACCGGCTGGAAAGCCAGTTAGAGGTCACACGAACCCGACGCGACGAATATATCTCGACCGCCTTTACCCATTACCGGTCCCTGCGGGCGTCGGATAACAACGACATCCTGCCCACCGAAGTCTTTGATGCCACCTATGAACGCCGGTTTGAGCCACTGGGGCTCGGGGGGAATGCCTCTGTTTTGCTGAACGGATACGGGTTTCAGCGCCATTCCAAAACAAATGGAGACGACGGGCGCGACATGGGGCGGGCCACAGCCAAGCTTGAATGGTATCGCGACTGGCAATTACGCAACGGGATGATTTTCAAAACCCAGGCCGCCGGTCAGGCCGATTTTTTCGCGGTGCGTCAAGACGATAGCTACCCCAGCAATCAGGCCCAGTTTGTCCCCACCGCTGGTGTTGAACTGCGCTGGCCCCATAGCAAAACCACGGCCAGCGGCGTGGTGCATATTCTGGAACCGATGGTGCAATTGCTCTGGACCGGTAAATCGGATGCCGATGTGCCCAACGAAGACAGCACCCTGATCGAATTTGACGAAGGCAACCTTTTCGCCCTATCGCGCTTTCCCGGATATGACGAAACCGAAAGCGGGTTCCGCGCCAATATCGGTGCAACATGGACGCGGATCGATCCGGCCGGCTGGGAATTGGGGGTCACGGTGGGCAAGGTATTTCGCGACACGGATGTGAATAACTTCTCGGATGGCACCGGGCTGTCCGGTTCTGAATCAGACTGGCTGACGGCCTTTCATCTGGGCATCAACGATCATATCCATCTGTTTAACCGTACCCTGTTCAATAATGAATTTTCATTCACCAAAAGCACAACGCGCCTATCGTGGATCGATGAGGATATCGCCCTTGGCTCTACCTATATCTGGCTGATCGAAGATCCCAGCCAATCACGATTCGAACGCACTTCGGAGTGGACGCTGGATGCCGAATACCGTTTTGCCAACAACTGGATCGGTAAGGTCGACTGGCGTTATGACTTCATTGCCGACAAAGCAGCCAAGGCAAAAGTTGGTCTGGAGTACTTTAATGAATGCGTCAGCATCGATCTTTCGGTCTCGCGTCGCTTTACCTCCTCATCTAATGTAGACCCGTCGACCAATGTCGGGCTAAAAGTGACCTTGTTGGGCTTTGGCTCAAACAACCGTCGTCAAAGCGTTTCCGAATGCTACTAGCCGCCACACCATAAGAAAGAGCCGTCCTTTGAAACTTTCATCGCGCATTTCTGCCCTTTTGGCCCGCACCCTTTTCGGGGTGGCCTGTCTGTTTCCGCTGACGGTATCGGCGCAAAACCTTTTTGCTCCGGCGGCTTATGTAAATGACAAAGTCATAACTGAATTTGAGGTCGAGCAACGCAGCCGTTTCCTGCAGGTTCTGGGCGCACCGGGCGATCTGCGCGAAGAAGCGCGCGAACGCCTGATCGAAGAGCGCCTGCAGCTTTCTGCAGCCAGTCGGTTCAACCTTACGGTATCGGATGAGCAAATTCAGGGCGGTATTGATGAATTCGCCTCTCGTGCAAATCTCAGCGGAGAGCAGCTGTTGGTCGAGCTCGACAAAGCCGGTATCGCGCCGCAAACCATGCGCGACTTTGTGTCCGCCGGTCTGATTTGGCGCGAGCTTGTGCAGGGCCTGTTTGGCCCGCGCGCCCAAATCTCAGAAGCAGAATTGGATCGTGCCCTTGCCCAGACCGGTAGCTCCGGTGGCCTGCGGGTGTTACTCTCGGAAATCATTCTGCCCACCACACCGGAATTTGCCGCCCGCACCCAAGCGCTGCTGCCGGAATTGCAACGGATCGACACGATCGCCGCCTTCTCGACCGCCGCATCGCAATATTCCGCGTCCCCCTCGCGCGCTCGTGGAGGCCAACTTGACTGGCGCGCGGCCTCTGCCCTGCCGCCAGAAATCCGCAATCAGGTCCTATCCCTGCGCCCCGGACAGGTGAGCCGCCCGATTGAAGTCAACAACGCCGTGGCGCTTTTCCAGCTACGCGATAAACGCCAAACAGAAGCCGTGGCCGCAGGCAGTTTTACCGTCGAATATGCCCAGTATTATCTGCCGGGGGGCCGCAGTGCCGACACCCTGCGCGATGCGCGTGGTGTACGCGAAGACGTGGACACCTGCGGTGATCTTTATGGGGTCAACAAAGACAACCCCGAAGAACAATTGGTAATCACAACCCTTCCAGAAAGCGATGTGCCTGCCGACATCCGCCGTGAGCTCGACAAGCTTGACGCCAACGAAGTCTCTACCGCGTTGACCCGTAACAACGGCCAAACCCTTGTGTTCCTGATGCTCTGCGGGCGCACACCGACCCTGACCGATGATATTGCCCGCGAAGACGTGCGTCGCCAGCTGGTGAACGACCGGCTGGTCTCTTTTGCCACCAGCTATATGGAAGAACTGCGTGCCGACGCGCTGATCCGCATCCCGTGAGCCTGCCCCCGATTGCCCTAAGTAGCGGCGAGCCTGCGGGCGTTGGTCCAGAGCTTGCCGTGGCCGCTTGGAAGGCCCTCAAAACCGAATTTCCGTTCTTTTATATCGGGGATCGGCGGCACTTGCCCCAAGACGCCCCCCTGATCGATATCAGCTCTCCGGCGCAGGCCCCTGCAGCCATGGCCAAGGGGCTGCCGGTGTTGCCCCTGCCCTTTGATGGCGATGCGCGCAAAGGGGTGGCTGATCCGCGCAATGCGCAGGGCGTGATCGACAGCATCACCACCGCCGTTGATCTGGTCAAATCCGGCGCGGCATCGGCGATCTGCACGAACCCGATCCACAAAAAGGCGCTGAAAGACGGGGCGGGCTTTGCTTTTCCCGGCCATACGGAATTTCTGGCCCATTTGGCCGATGTACCCGATGTGGTGATGATGCTGGCCAGCCCGATGTTGCGGGTGGTGCCTGTCACCATACACATCGCCCTGAAGGACGTGCCACAGGCCCTGACGCCAGAACGCCTGATGTCGACTATTCGGATCACCCATGACGCTTTGCAACGTGATTTTGGCCTGCCAGCACCCCGATTGCGGGTTGCCGGTCTTAATCCTCACGCCGGTGAAGGCGGGGCTATGGGAACCGAAGAAGGCGCGATGATCGGCCCGCTTCTGGCGCGTTTACGCGATGATGGCATTGATGTGCAGGGGCCGGTGTCCGCTGACACGATGTTCCACCCCCAAGCCCGCGCCGGCTATGATGTGGCGATCTGCATGTATCACGACCAAGCCCTGATCCCGATCAAAACGCTTGATTTTGATCGCGGGGTGAATGTGACGTTGGGCCTGCCGTTTATCCGCACATCGCCGGATCACGGCACCGCATTTGATATTGCGGGCAAAGGCATGGCCACCCCCACGAGCCTGATCGAAGCCCTGCGGCTTGCCCACTCAATGGCCTCTGCGCGCCACAGCCAAAGAAAGACCTGAAATGGCACAGCTTGACGGCCTTCCCGCCCTGCGGGATGTAATCGAAACCCATGATTTACGGGCAAAAAAATCGCTCGGACAGAATTTTCTGCTGGATCTGAACCTGACGGCCAAAATTGCCCGACAGGCCGGTGATCTGACAGGCTCCGATATTCTCGAAGTCGGCCCTGGCCCCGGTGGATTGACCCGCGGCTTGCTGGCAGAAGGTGCGCGACGGGTTTTGGCGATTGAGAAGGATTCGCGCTGTTTGCCAGCGCTGGCGGAAATCTCCGCCGCCTATCCGGGCCAGCTTGAGGTGATCAACGCAGATGCCCTTCAGATCGACGCATTGGCGCATCTGACACCGCCGATCCGTGTGGTCGCCAATCTGCCCTATAACGTCGGCACCGAATTGCTGGTGCGCTGGCTGACCCCGCCGGAATGGCCACCCTATTGGACTAGCCTGACGCTGATGTTTCAAAAAGAAGTCGCCCAACGCATCATCGCGCAGCCCGGCTCCAAAACCTATGGCCGTCTGGCGATCCTGTCGCAGTGGCGGTGTGATGCAAATATCGTCATGTCCCTGCCCCCAGAGGCTTTTACCCCGCCGCCGAAAATCCATTCTGCAGTGGTGCATCTGACGGCCCTGCCCGAGGCCCGTTTTCCGGCCAAAGCAGAAACGCTTTCCCGCGTCGTGGCCGCCGGTTTTAACCAGCGTCGCAAGATGCTGCGCTCATCTCTGAAAGGCGTTGCGCCGGATATCGAAGACCGCCTGTTGTCGGCAGGATTGAAACCGACGGATCGGGCCGAGCAAATTCCCCTAGAAGGGTTCTGCGCTCTGGCCCGTGCCATCGACGCGCCTTAAGCGCATAAAAAAAGGGGGCCAAGCGGCCCCCGTTTTCCATCAATTTCACCGTTGTTAATCAGCGACTTCCGGTGCTTCCGGTTTTGGCGCCTTTGGCTTGCGGGTGTATTTACGCTTTGGCTTAGGCTTGCTTTCTGGGGTTTCAACCAACCCCGATGCTTCACCGCTGTCGACAACATCCAGCAAATCCGGTTGCGGCGCCTGCGACTGATCCACGGGCTGCGGTTGGGCCTCTGGCTGCGGTTGTTGAGGCTGAGGCTGGGGTTGCCCCTGATCCTGCGCCGGTTGGCTGTTGTTCTGCTGACGGTTTTGATCGGCCTGCTGACGTTCCTGATCGCGTTGCTGTTGACGGGCGCGGTTTTCGGCTTCTTGCGCCTCACGCTTGGCGTCGGCCTCTTTCTGGGCCTCTCCCAACATCCGCAGGTAATGCTCTGCGTGCTGTTGGAAATTTTCCGCGGCAACACGATCATTGGACAATTGCGCATCACGGGCAAGCTGGTTGTACTTATCGATAATTTGCTGCGGCGTACCGCGCACCTTACCCTCGGGGCCGGAACTGTCAAAAACACGATTGACGATATTGCCGACAGAGCGGTTGCGGTTCGATTTATTCCGCGAGCGGGATTTGGAAGATCTCATTTTAGTAACGTATCCAGCCTTATTGTGGCTTCGCTAGAACCTCTGCCGCGCCTCTTGCGTGGGGTTATCATAACCGGGTATCATGCGATTTTTGGCAAACTTTACAGAGGGGGACGTAAAAACATCCGCTTCCTCGTGCCCCATCAGTAAGCAAATCATGCGCCTAAGTACAAGCCTAAAACCTTAAAAATCCATCATTGGTGCGTAGAAAGGGCGAAAAAAACACGTTTTCAGCACTCAGGATGGTAAAACACCACGAACGACACGATCCTTACCGGACATATCCTGTGAAATCGCCACCTGTTCAAAACCGCCTGCGGTGAACATCGCCGCCACATCCGCCCCCTGACGATAGCCGATTTCAACGATCAACCGCCCTCCCGCATGCAGATAATTCGGCGCGGTTTTGGTGATTTCACGATAGGGCGACAACCCGTCGCCGCCCGGTGTCAGGGCCAAGTCCGGTTCCCAATTAGCGACCTCGGGGGACAATTGGGCCATCTCTGTTTCAGTAATATAAGGCGGGTTGGAAACGATCAGATCAAACCGGCCTGTCACAGCAGAAAACCAGTCCGATTTTGACAGCGACAGCCGCGGCGATACCCCGATGGATTTGCCGTTTTCTGCTGCAACCTGCAACGCGCCTTCCGACATATCCACGCCAACCCCTTGGGCAGCGGGGCGTTCGGCCAAAAGGCTCAGTAAGATACAGCCGGAGCCCACACCCAAATCCAACACAGATTGAAAATCCTGCTGCAAGGCCAACGCTACGAGCTCTTCGGTTTCTGGTCTTGGATCAAGGACTTGCGGCGTGACCTTAAACCATCGCCCATAGAATTCCCGCCCACCGATGAGATGCGAAACCGGCTGTCGTGCGGCCCGCCGTTCAATAAGCGCGCTAAACCGGGTTGCGGCCTCGGCCGTCAGGGGATCGGGCATCACAAGCGTCAAGCGTGAGGTCTTTATCCCGATGGCATGGGCCAGCAAGATCCTAGCATCGCGCGGCGCGTCCTCGATGCCGGCAGCCCGCAAAGTGCGCACGCCAACAACCAAAGCCTGCGCGGCGGTTGTCATTGGCCCATTTCAGCCATCAGCGTGGCCTGATGATCCGCCGTAAGCGCGTCGATGGTCTCATCCAGATCGCCTTGCAGGATTTGGTCCAGCTTATACAGAGTCATATTGATCCGGTGGTCGGTCATGCGTCCTTGCGGAAAATTATAGGTGCGGATGCGTTCAGAGCGATCACCAGAGCCGACTTGGGATTTACGGTCTTCAGAACGCGCGCTGTCAATCCGCTGGCGTTCCAGATCGAAAAGCCGCGTTTTTAGCACCTGCATGGCGATTTCACGGTTCCGGTGCTGCGATTTTTCGGCACTTACAACGATGATTCCCGTGGGGATATGGGTAATACGCACCGCAGAATCGGTGGTATTGACGTGCTGCCCCCCTGCGCCCGAGGCCCGCATGGTATCAATGCGAATGTCAGAGGCATCAATTTGCACATCGACATCTTCGGCTTCGGGCAAGACCGCGACGGTGGCCGCAGAGGTATGAATACGTCCGCCGGACTCTGTCGTCGGGACCCGCTGAACCCGATGCACGCCGGATTCATATTTGAGCCGCGCAAACACATTCACGCCTTTGACATGGGCGACCACTTCTTTGATGCCCCCCAATTCGGTGGCGTTTTCCTCAATGATATCAAAGGACCAGCCCCGCCCTTCGGCATAGCGCTGATACATGCGCAGCAGATCACCGGCAAAAAGCGCCGCCTCATCCCCGCCGGTGCCGGGACGGATTTCGATCATCGCCGGACGGGCGTCGGCCTCGTCTTTGGGCAGCAGCGCGATTTGCAAGGATTGCTCAAGCGCGGGTAAACCGGCCTGCAATTCGGGCAATTCTTCCTGCGCCAGCTCGGCCATCTCGGGATCAGTCAACATTTCCTCGGCTTGCGCAATATCGTCAAGCAAACCCCGATAGGCGTTAATTTCATCCACCACCGGTTTAAGGTCGGAATATTCGCGCGCCAGAGTGGCAATATCTGCACCCGCATCGCCTTCGGCCATCTTGGCCTCAAGAAATTGAAACCGCTGCGAGATTTGTTCGAGTTTATCTAAAGGAACCATGCTCTCCCTTCCCTCAAATATGTGTTTTGGTCAAGAGGTCGGGCTGTGCTATCTTTACCCCATGAGACAGAGACTTTCCATTCTTACACTTGGCGTCTTTCTTGGCATGAGCACTTGGGCGCTAGCGGATGCCACGATTGGTGGTAAAACCGTTGACTGTTACTGCACCGATAAAACCGGCGGGCGCATCGAACTCGGAGAACAGATTTGTCTGCAGGTGGACGGGCGCATGTTCATGGCCCGCTGCGAGATGTCGCTGAATGTCCCGATGTGGCGCGAAACCGGCGACGGTTGCTTGTCATCGAGCCTGATCGAGCGCCTTCAACGCCTTGATCCAGCCCTCAACCCGCGCGGCATTGACCCCCAGATCCCTGCGCCCAAAGCGTAGCCGCGCCAAGATGATCAAATCCGACGTGCCATCGCCTTTCGGGATGGCCCGAACCGTGGTGTAATCGGGAAATCCAAAGCCCTTACTACGGGTGATATAGGTGATCATGCCTTCCTGAAGCGCGCCCGCCAGTTGTGTTGTGCGCGGGGTCTGCTGGGCAATATCATCCAGATCAGACAGACGTCCCACTGGCGCGCCCTGACCGGGCAGTAGCAGCACGCCGCCCTCTCCGGGATCGGCGGCAGTCAGCGGATCGACATGCCATTTTGCCGGATCACTCGGGGCAAATCGGATAAAAGCACAAAGGCCAAAGCACAACAGAAAGAGGGTCCAGAGCATTGGCTGTATCCTGAATTTGATCATTTTTTAAAAACAGAGAGCCACGCGCAGGACCACCCGGCCCTCCGGATCGCGACAGTCACCATCAGGCCGTTGCAGAGTCAGCCAAAGCTTCGGCCCGCAGGGCGATGGTTGCCAATGTTTCGGTCACAGCCGGTGGAATGACCGGCACTTCGACCGGATCACCGGCGGCAGGACGGGCCTTCAGCTCTGCGATCATCGCCTCTTGTTTGGCGATGGTTTTTTCCGCGTCCTTCAGGCGTTCATCCAGACCGGCGGTTTTATCGGCCAGCATCAACCCCGACATAAGCAACATGCGGGCCTCTGGCAGGCGGCCAATCTGTTCGACCAGAACATTGGCCTCTGCCCCTAAAAGAGACGCGGCAGAATGGAGGAAATGCTCTTCGCCATCCTGACAAGCGACCTGAAAGTCCCGGTCCCCGATGGAAATCGTAATCTCTGGCATTAGGACTGTCCTCCGATCGTAGTGCGTAATTCAGTCAGAACCTGACCGATTTCCTGAACGTCCTGTTCGCGCTCAGCGCGTAAAGCTTCAAGCTCGGTCTCCAAACGAAGGGCCTTTGTTTTCCATTTGTTGACACGTGGCAAAAGCTTTTCGCGCACCGCCTCAACACGGGCTTCAAGACGTTGGTTGATGTCCCGTTCGCTTTGAAGGGCCGCTTTCAGCGCTGCGACCTCTTCAGAGGCCACTTCGGAAACCTCGCCGGAATCCGTCTGAGGGATCGCGGCAGGTGCCATCGCCTGCTCAATACGATCCAAAGCGGCGGTTATGCGCGCTTCATAGTCTGCGATACTGTCCATTTTGCCCGTTTCCGTTTGTTCCCGCCTGTCGGTCTAACGCTGGTAGCCGAATCGGGATTTGCATTCTTGTTTCCCAAGTTTAACGAATGAGATCGGGGATTGCGCCCCTAATCCTCGGAAAACGGCCGGTTATTGCCAATCAATGCCGCTTTCAGGAGCCTCCAAACTTGCACTTCGCCCCGACCCTGCTATCAGAAAGCCGAACGCGATCTTTGAACCAAAGGACAAACCCCCGTGGACATCTCTGCCTTGCGCGCACAACACCCCGATCATTGGAAAAAAGCCGCTGCCATTCGCGTTTTGACGCTGGATGCGGTTGCTGCTGCAAATTCCGGCCATTCCGGTATGCCCATGGGCATGGCCGATGTGGCCACCGTGCTGTTTGAAAAACATCTGAAGTTTGACCCTAAAAACCCGAACTGGCCCGATCGTGACCGGTTTATTCTGTCTGCGGGCCACGGCTCTATGTTGCTGTATTCGCTGCTGCACCTGACCGGTTACGAAGACATGACCATTGAGCAGTTGAAAAACTTTCGCCAGTGGGGCGCCATAACCGCAGGTCATCCGGAATTCGGCCATGCCACGGGCATTGAAACCACCACCGGCCCCTTGGGTCAGGGGATTGCCAATTCGGTCGGCTTTGCCATGGCAGAGCAAATCCAGCGCGCGCGGTACGGCAAAAAGGTCGTTGATCACTTTACCTATGTTATCGCTGGTGACGGCTGCCTGATGGAAGGTGTTAGCCAAGAGGCCATCGGCCTTGCGGGCAAGCATGAACTGGCCAAGCTGATCGTGTTCTGGGACAACAATGGCATCACGATTGACGGCAAGGTAGAACTGTCTGACAAAACCGATCAGATGAAACGCTTCCGCGCCTCTGGTTGGCATGTTGTCGAATGCGACGGCCACGACCCCGAAGATATCGATCGCGCCATCACCGAAGCCAAAGCCGCCCGTCGCCCCTCGATGATCGCGTGTAAAACACATATTGCTTTGGGCTCTTCGGCACAGGATACTTCCAAAGGCCATGGCGCATTGACTGATGCGCAACTGATCGCAGACACCCGCGCCGTTTACGGCTGGGAGCATGGTCCCTTTGACATTCCCGCCGATGTTAAGGCCGGTTGGGAAGATATGGCCAAATCCGGTGCCGCAGAATTTGCCGCCTGGCAGGAACGCTTCGCGGAATTGTCCCAGGGCCGTCAGGCAGAGATCACCCGCATCTATGCCAAAGAGACCCCCAAACGCCTGAGCGCGGTGGTCAAACAGCTGAAGAAAAAAGCCAGCGAAGAGCTGCCCAAAGTCGCGACCCGCAAGGCCAGCGAAATGGCTTTGGAAGTGATCAACCCGATCATGCCCGAAACCGTGGGCGGCTCTGCCGATCTGACCGGCTCCAACAACACCAAAACCGATGATCTGGGCGTTTTTGCACCGGATAACCGCAAAGGGCGTTATGTCTATTACGGTATCCGTGAACATGGCATGGCCTCTGCGATGAACGGCATGGTGCTGCACGGTGGTGTGCGCGCATATGGTGGCACATTCATGTGCTTCACCGACTACGCCCGCCCTGCCATGCGTCTGGCAGCTTTGATGCAAATTCCGACGGTCTTTGTCATGACCCATGACTCCATCGGTCTGGGCGAAGATGGTCCGACCCACCAGCCGGTCGAGCATCTGGCAATCAGCCGCGCGACGCCGAACACCTATGTATTCCGTCCCGCCGATGTGGTGGAAACCGCGGAAAGCTGGGAAATTGCCCTGTCCAGCCAATCGACCCCCTCGGTTCTGGCGCTGTCCCGTCAGGGCCTGCCAACGGTGCGCACAGAGCATAAGAACAACAACCTTACTGCCAAAGGCGCCTATGTGCTGGCCGAAGCCGAAAACAAACGTCAGGTTATCCTGATGGCCACTGGTTCTGAGGTCGAAGTTGCTTTGGCGGCTCGTGAAAAACTGGAAGCAGAGGGCATCGGGACACGGGTTGTGTCCATGCCTTGCATGGAGCTGTTTGCCGAGCAGGACGAAGCCTATCGCAAGCGCGTGCTGCCCGGTGGCGCCGTGCGCATCGCGATTGAGGCAGGCGTGCGTCAGGGCTGGGATACGTGGTTGCTGGGTGAGCGCGGCCGCGAAGCCAAATCCGCCTTTATCGGCATGGAAGGTTTCGGGGCCTCTGCCCCTGCGGGTGAGCTGTTTGAGCATTTCGGCATCACCGCCGATGCCGCCGTGGCGAAAGCCAAAGAGCTGCTGTAAAGGCGCACCCTATGAACACAGATCGGGCACCTTCGGGTGCCCTTTTTGATTCCCTATCGTATACATTGGAGCCGCGCATCGGCGGCGACCAAAACCTGTTAGCGCTAAGGGCTTCAAGATGTTCGCGCTAACGTCGATCATTGTGTCGCAGTTTGCGCTAACACATTGGAAAAACGCCACTTTCCTATTGGCCCCTTAACGATCTACCCCGTATATCCCTTGGCAATACCGTTGCAGCCCACGCAACAGGAAAGTGGTTAAGGAGAGCCCGGACATGACCATCACCGTCGGTATCAATGGATTTGGCCGCATTGGACGTTGTACTTTGGCCCATATCGCCGAAAGCGCGCGAAATGATGTGCAGGTTGTAAAAATCAACGCAACTGGCCCGATTGAAACAAACGCCCACCTGCTGCGCTATGACTCTGTACATGGCCGTTTTCCCGGCAATGTGCGGGTTGATGGCAATACAATGGATTTGGGCCGCGGCCCGATGGAAGTGTTTTCGACCTATGATCCGCAAGAACTGGATTGGAACGGCGTTGACGTGGTGCTGGAATGCACTGGTAAATTCAACGACGGCCACAAGGCCGACGTGCATCTGGAGCGCGGTGCCAAGAAAGTGCTGATCTCAGCCCCTGCCAAAAACGTCGACCGCACGATTGTCTACGGGGTCAACCACCGCGAGATGCTGGCGGGTGATCGCATGATCTCTAACGGCTCCTGCACCACCAACTGTCTGGCCCCGCTGGCCAAAGTGCTGAATGATACCATCGGTATCGAGCGCGGGTTAATGACCACCATCCACAGCTATACCGGCGATCAGCCCACATTGGACCGGCGCCATAGCGATCTGTACCGCGCCCGTGCTGCCGCCATGGCGATGATCCCGACCTCGACCGGCGCGGCCAAGGCGCTTTCTGAGGTATTGCCGGAACTGGCAGGCAAGCTGGATGGCACCGCCCTGCGCGTCCCAACCCCAAATGTCTCTGCGGTTGATCTGACCTTTGAGGCCAAAAAGGGCGTCACCGTCGAAAGCGTGAATGAAATCATGCGCGAAGCCGCTGCCGGCCATATGGGAGCAGTGCTTTCCTATGATCCGGAACCGAAAGTTTCCATCGATTTTAATCATACAAATCAATCCTGCATCTTTGCGCCGGACCAGACCAAGGTTATTGGTGGTCGTACCGTGCGGGTTCTGGCATGGTATGATAACGAATGGGGCTTCTCTTGCCGGATGGCAGATGTCGCGGCAGCGATGGGGCGGCTCCTCCACTAGGCAGGAGAGAGGCGCACCCCGCCCTTTGCACATATGACCAATCGCCTCGCGCTTATCCTCGGCTGCATCATCATTGCGATTTTTGCAGCCGATCATTTTTTCTATCACTGGGGCTTGCCGGTTTTTCTGGGCAAAAAGCTCGCTGAATTTTCGGAATTTCTCGCTTTTTGGCGATAACGAACGAAATCAGCGGTTGACCTTTTTTCGGAAATGAACATGTTAGCGATAACAAATTGACGGGGCGTCACCTGACTGCGCCCGAAGGCATGTGTTCCGAAAAGGGGTTTGCATAACATGACTGTAAAAGTAGCAATCAATGGATTTGGCCGCATCGGTCGTAACGTTCTGCGCGCAATCGAAGAAGCGGGTCGCACCGATATCGAGGTTGTGGCAATCAACGATCTGGGTCCGGTTGAAACCAATGCTCATCTTTTGCGGTATGACTCTGTGCATGGCCGTTTTCCAAAGGAAGTGACCACAACCGAAAGCACCATCGACGTGGGCCGTGGCCCGATCGAAGTGACAGCGATCCGCAACCCCGCCGAGCTGCCTTGGGGTCATGTGGACATCGTGCTGGAATGCACCGGCATTTTCACCGCCCGTGACAAGGCCGCGATCCATCTTGAAAATGGTGCTAGCCGCGTTTTGGTCTCTGCCCCCTCTGCCGGTGCAGATAAGACCATCGTTTACGGTGTGAACCACGATGTGCTGACAGGTGATGACATCGTTGTTTCCAATGCCTCTTGCACAACCAACTGCCTGTCGCCTGTGGCCCAAGTGCTGAACGATACTATTGGTATTAAGCGCGGTTTCATGACCACGATCCACAGCTATACCGGTGATCAGCCGACTTTGGACACCATGCACAGCGATCTGTATCGCGCCCGCGCAGCAGCGGCCAACATGATCCCGACCTCCACCGGGGCTGCCAAAGCCGTGGGTCTGGTGCTGCCGGAACTGAACGGGAAACTGGACGGTGTTGCCATCCGCGTACCGACCCCGAATGTATCGGTTGTTGATCTGACCTTTGAAGCCAATCGCGACACCAGTGTTGAGGAAATCAACGCTGCGATCCACGCTGCGGCAGCGGGCAAACTGAACGGCATTCTGGGTGTCACCGATGCCAAGCTGGTGTCTATGGATTTCAACCACGATCCGCGTTCCTCTATCTTTGCCACGGATCAGACCAAAGTCATGGACGGCAACATGTGCCGCATTCTGACGTGGTATGACAATGAATGGGGCTTCTCCAACCGGATGGCCGATACGGCTGTCGAGATGGCGAAATACCTGTAAGCAGGCGCGCTCTTAAAAAATTCAAAGCCCGTTGGCCCCGGCCAGCGGGCTTTTTTTGTCGACGTTATTGTTCTTTGGTGGGTATTCCTATGCGTTTGACGCACAGCCTATGCATTTAACGCATACCGGACAGACCGATTTGTGGGTTTTTGCTGCGGCGCAGCACACTTATGTTAGCGCTAAGAAAGAGACGCAAACACAAAGGAAAATGAAATGACACTTTTTACAAACGTTCGCAAAGCCGCCCAGAAACGCGCAGATTACAACCGTACTGTTGCTGAAATCCAAGCTATGCCACTGGATGTTGCACTTGATCTTGGTATCTTTCGCGAAGACGCACATAAAATCGCGAGCAAAGCAGTTTACGGCTAAACAGCCCACAAGTTACGCGCAGCCCGCACAGGACTGCACCGCAGCAAGGCCGCCCCGCAACGGGCGGCTTGTTTGTTTTTGGAACAGCCGGTTAACGCAGCCGTGTGATCAGCGCGTCGTTGACGGCGGGCGGTACAAACTTGGTCACATCACCGCCAAGGCGGGCAATTTCCTTGACCAGTTTTGACGCAATCGCCTGATGACGGGCTTCGGCCATCAGGAACACCGTTTCAACAGTGCTATCCAGGGCACGGTTCATCCCGACCATTTGATACTCATATTCAAAATCGGCCACAGCCCGCAGGCCGCGCAGAATGATCTGCGCACCGACATCGCGCGCGCAATCAATCAGAAGATTTTCAAACGGATGCACCTTAATGATGGTGCCGGTTTCTTCAGAGAGGATTTTGCACTCTGCCTCGATCATCGCCACCCGTTCATCAAGATCAAACAACGGGCCCTTGTCACGGTTGATCGCCACCCCGATTACCAGCTTGTCGACCAGACCGGCACTGCGCCGGATAATATCGACATGACCATAGGTAATCGGGTCAAAAGTTCCCGGATACAATCCAACGCGCATTTTAAGTCTCCGTTAAGTCCAGCGCACGCAACGATATTGCGCGTTAAATTGCAAGTTTTTTCTGCACCCGCAGTATCGAGCTTAATGCCCCATGATCATGCCTTGAAGCGCATCCTTTTCCATTGCCAGTTCCGCCAGTCGGGCTTTGACCACATCGCCGACCGAAATCAGGCCGATCATCTCACCCTCTTCCAGCACCGGCATATGGCGAAACCGCCCGTCGGTCATAAGCTGCAACACATCGTCAGTCTTATCGGCCTTGCCGCAAGTGGTGAGCTTGGTCGTCATCAAATCGTCGACCTTGTCGGACATGCATTCCGTTCCACGCTTGCCAAGCTCGCGCACGATATCGCGTTCTGACAGGATGCCGTCGGGTTTTTTGCCATCCGCCGAAATCACAATCGTCCCGATCCGGCGTTCTGACAGGATCGCCGCCGCTTCGGACACCTGCGCACCGGGCGCCAAAGTCACCACGGTCGTATCCCCTTTTTGCTTTAGGATCTGTTGGACAATCATAATGAGCGCTCCTCTCTTAAAATGCGTTAAGACCAGCGTCCCCCTTCAAGCAACATCTGTCAAGCAAGTGCTTCCAATCTCGCAACTTCCTTGCGCAGGCCGCTGGCCAATGCCTCGGCAAACCGGTTCAGGCGCGACACCCGTCGATCACTGGTGTGGCGGATCAAATAGAAACTGCGGGTCAGCGATGCCTGATCCATCAGCACCCGCCGTAATTCCGGCGCACTCGGCAAGGCGAAATCATGGGCCACGGTCACCCCTTCCCCCAGACGCGCCCAGTTGATTTGCACTGAAACCGAATTGGAGGAAAGATCCACATGGCTCACCCCGACTTCAGAAAGGTAATCCAGCTCTTTATCGAAAATCATATCCGCAATGTAGCCAATGATCTTGTGATGCTCCAGATCGGCGAGACTGTTTAACGGTGGCGCTTTGGCCAGATAGGCGTCAGAGGCGGCAAGGTGCAGTTTATAATCCGCGATCTTTTTTACACTCAGCCGTCCTGCGACCGGCGGCGACACCGCAATAGCCATATCGGCCTCACGCCGCGACAGGTTGATCACTCGTGGCAGGGCAACGATCTGCACCTCCAGACCGGGGTTTTCGTCGCAGATGCGGGCGCAGACCTGCGGCAAAAGATAATTCGCCGCCCCATCCGGTGCCCCGATCCGGATCGTACCGGTCAACAAGCCGGTCTGACCGCGCACGGTTTCCACCGCATCCAAAATCACCTGCTCTGCCTCAGCCGTCTGAATCCGCAGGTTTTGTCCCTCATCAGTCAGAGAATAGCCTTGTGGTGATTTGGCAAAGAGCACCGCGCCGACTTTTTCCTCAAGCCGCCCGATGCGTCGACCGACTGTGGCCGGATCAATCCGTAAGGCTTTGCCCGCAGCGGTGAGGCTTTCAAAACGCGCCACAGCCATGAAAATGCGCAAGTCATCCCACTGAAGATCCATTGCATACCTATATTTTTGCAAAACCGATTTGGAATCTTGTGCCTGTTGCGGGCAAAATTGCAAGCCTATTGTCCGCCAAACCCACTTGAACCGGAGTTCATCATGACCACAGAGCTATCGCACTTCATTAACGGCCAGCTTGTAAAGGGCACCTCGGGCCGTTTTGCTGACGTGTTCAACCCTGCCACTGGCGAAGTACAAGCCAAAGTGCCGTTGGCGTCCACACAAGAACTGGACGACGCAATTGCTTCTGCCGCTGCAGCGCAACCCAAATGGGCTTCTTTCAACCCGCAAAAACGCGCCCGTGTCATGATGGCTGCCGTTCAACTGATCAACCGCGACATGGAAAAACTGGCCGAAGCGCTGTCGCGCGAGCACGGTAAAACCATTCCGGATGCCAAAGGTGATATCCAACGCGGTCTTGAAGTGATCGAATATTGCATTGGCACACCGCAGATGCTGAAAGGTGAATTCACCGACAGCGCCGGTCCTGGGATCGACATGTATTCGATGAAACAGGCGCTGGGTGTTGTGGCCGGTATCACACCGTTCAACTTCCCTGCCATGATCCCACTCTGGAAAATCGGCCCTGCGCTGTCTTGTGGCAACGCCATGATCATGAAGCCTTCGGAGCGTGCGCCTTCTGTGCCGCTGATGCTGGCCGAAATCTTCAAAGAAGCCGGCCTGCCCGATGGCATCCTGCAAGTGATCAACGGCGACAAAGAAGCTGTAGATGGCATTCTGGACAATGACACCGTACAGGCCGTTGGCTTTGTTGGGTCGACCCCGATTGCTGAATACATCTACAGCCGTGGCTGTGCCAACGGCAAACGCGTTCAGTGTTTTGGTGGTGCGAAAAACCACATGATCATCATGCCGGACGCCGACATGGATAAAGCCGCTGATGCGCTTATCGGTGCGGGTTATGGTGCCGCGGGCGAACGCTGCATGGCGATTTCCGTGGCGGTGCCTGTGGGCGATGAAACCGCTGACCGTCTGATTGAAAAGCTGATTCCACGGATCGAAAAGCTGAAAGTCGGGCCTTACACAGCTGGCAACGACGTGGACTACGGCCCTGTTGTCACTGCAGCAGCAAAACGCAACATCCTTGGCCTGGTTGAATCCGGCATCGAACAAGGCGCGGAACTGGTCATCGATGGTCGCGACTTTAACCTGCAAGGCTACGAAGACGGCTTCTTTGTTGGCCCGCATCTTTTTGACCGCGTCACACCGGACATGGATATCTACAAGAAGGAAATCTTTGGCCCTGTTCTGTCAACCGTGCGCGCTGGCTCTTATGAAGAAGCCATTGGTCTGGCAATGGATCATGAATACGGCAACGGCACTGCGATCTTTACCCGCGACGGCGACGCCGCCCGTGATTTTGCACACCGTATCAACGTCGGTATGGTTGGCATCAATGTGCCGATCCCTGTGCCACTGGCCTATCACACCTTCGGCGGTTGGAAAAAATCCGGCTTTGGCGATTTGAACCAGCACGGTCCGGATGCGTTCAAATTCTACACCCGCACCAAAACCGTAACCTCGCGTTGGCCCTCCGGCATCAAGCAAGGCGGCGAGTTCAACTTCAAAGCCATGGAATAATGGCACCTTTCGGGGCTGTGCACTCTGTCACAGCCCCGAAACCCCCTTGTCTGACACGCCCCTCTCTGGTCTGCTTATCAAAAATTCGGAGGAGCATATGGCACATACCCCCCCTTCTTTCACGATCGGGATTGAGGAAGAATATCTTCTGGTCGATCAGGACAGCCTTGCCCTGAGCGAAGCCCCCGACGGGCTGATAGAGGCCTGTGCCGCTGCGCTTGATGGTCAGGTCAGCCCCGAGTTCCTGCAATGCCAAATCGAGATCGGCACACGGGTCTGTGGCGATATCTCTGCCGCCCGCGAAGATCTCAAACGGCTACGCAGTACTGTGGCAAAAATTGCTGGTGACTATGGTCTGGCCCCGATTGCGGCCTCTTGTCATCCCTTTGCAGATTGGAAAGAACAGCATCACACCAAGCGGGATCGCTATACCGAGCTGGAAAAAGATCTGGCCGGCGTGGTGCGGCGGATGTTGATTTGCGGGATGCATGTTCACGTTTGCATTGACGATCAAAACGCCCGCATCGATACGATGAACCAGCTGTCCTATTTCCTGCCGCACCTGCTGGCGCTGTCGGCTTCATCGCCATTCTGGCAGGGCAATGATACAGGGTTGGCCTCTTACCGACTGACGGTTTTTGACAACCTGCCCCGCACAGGACTGCCGCCAAAACTCAGCGGCTGGTCTGAATATGAACGTTCTGTCGATGCGCTGATCTCAATGGGGCTGATCGAGGACAGCAGCAAAATCTGGTGGGATCTACGTCCTTCCGCCAGCTACCCGACCATCGAAAGCCGGATTTGCGATGTTTCCCCGCGCATGGAGGATGCCCTAAGTCTGGCGGCGGCAACGCAATGCCTGTGCCGCATGCTCTACCGTCTGGCCCGAAACAACCAGCGCTGGCGCATCTATGAGGGCTTCTTGCTCGGCGAAAACCGCTGGCGCGCGCAACGGTATGGCGTCAACGGCGGGCTGATCGATTTTGGCAAGCGCGAGATCATTTCGATGGGGGACCTGGTCGAGGAGATGATCGAACTGGTGGAAGAAGATGCCGACGCATTGGGCTGCCAGGCTGAGATGGAAAACCTGCGCCGGATCATTAGCGGTGGCACCAGTGCGGACAGGCAGCGCCGGGTGTATGAAAACAGTCTGGCTGCCGGACAGGACACCAAAGATTCTCTGGATGCCGTGGTGCGCCATCTGATCGAAGAATTCCACGAAGACCTGTAACCCGACAAAGAAGGACGCCGCGTTTTGGATTTCGCCCTAACCGAAGAACAACAGCTTATCTTTGACATGGCCCATGCCTTCGGGCAGGCCCATATCGCCCCCCATGCGCGTCAGTGGGAAAAGGACGGTTCTATCCCGCGCAGCCTGTGGCCTGCTTTGGCCGAACTCGGGTTTGGCGGGCTTTATGTGCGCGAGGAGAACGGCGGCACCGGCCTGAGCCGACTGGATGCGACGCTGGTCTTTGAGGCCCTGTCAATGGCCTGCCCTTCGGTGGCGGCTTTTCTGTCGATCCACAACATGTGCGCGGCGATGATTGACAAATTCGGCGATGAGGCCCTGCGGGCGCGGTTTCTGCCCAAAGCCGTCACCATGGAGACGGTGTTTTCCTACTGCCTGACCGAACCGGGATCGGGATCGGATGCCGCCGCCCTGCGCACCAAAGCCGTGCCCTGTGATGGCGGCTTTGCTCTGACCGGTACCAAGGCGTTTATTTCCGGCGGTGGCTATTCGGACGCCTATATCGTTATGGCCCGCAGCGGTGAGGCCGGCCCCAAAGGTATTTCGGCCTTTATCGTCGAAGACGGCACCGAGGGCCTTAGTTTTGGCGGGCTTGAGGATAAGATGGGCTGGAAATCCCAACCTACGCGGCAGGTGCAACTGGATGGCTGCGTTATTGCGGCGGGCAACCAGCTGGGCGAGGCCGGTAAAGGATTCAGCTATGCCATGGCCGGACTGGATGGCGGGCGGCTGAACATCGCCGCCTGTGCGCTGGGGGCAGCGCAATCGGCGCAATCGGAAACGCTGGCCTATATGGGGGAACGCAAGGCTTTCGGCCAAAGCATTGATCAGTTTCAAGCGCTGCAATTCCGCCTCGCCGATATGGAAATAGAGCTGCAAGCGGCGCGGGTGTTTCTGCGCCAAGCCGCGTGGAAGCTCGACAATGGCGCACCGGATGCGACCAAGTTCTGCGCCATGGCCAAGGCCTTCGTAACCGAAGCGGCCTCCAAAGCGGCCAATGATTGCCTGCAACTCCATGGCGGCTACGGCTATCTGGCCGACTATGGCATCGAAAAAATCGTGCGCGATTTGCGCGTGCATCAAATTCTGGAAGGCAGCAATGAAATCATGCGCCTGATCACCGCCAGAAGCCTTTTAACGGAGCGCGACACATGAGCGACATCCACTGTCGAAAGAGCGGCCAGATCGGCCATATCACCCTGACCCGCCCCAAGGCGCTCAATGCGTTGACCCACGACATGGCCACCGCGATCGAAGAATCCATTGATCTGTGGCGCGATGATCCCGAGGTCAAAATGCTGGTGATCGATGCCGCCGGAGAGCGTGCCTTTTGCGCTGGTGGGGATATCGCGGATCTGTATACCCGCAGCAAGGCCGGTGATCTGGACTACGGGCGGCGCTTTTGGCGCGAAGAATACCGGCTGAACGCCAAGCTGTTCACCTTTCCCAAACCGGTCGCCAGCTTCATGCAGGGGTTTGTCATGGGCGGCGGTGTCGGTATCGGCTGTCATGCCTCCCATCGCGTTGTCTGCGAAACGAGCCAGATCGCCATGCCCGAGGCGGTGATTGGTCTTATTCCGGATGTTGGCGGTAGTCTGATCCTTGCCAATGCACCGGGGCGTTTGGGGGAATATCTCGCGACAACGGCGGCCCGCATGGCCCCAGAGGATGCGATTTACTGCGGCTTTGCCGATTATTTTATCCCCGTGGCCGAGTGGCCTGCCCTGATTGCAGCGCTGGCAGACACCGGCGACTGGAACTTGATCGATGCCGCTGCCCGACCCAATACTGCCGGAACCCTGCAGGGTCTACAGCCCGAGATCGACGTGCACTTCGCCGGAGAAACCTTTGACGACATTGTGAAATCCCTGATGAACGGCGATAGCGATTTTACCCGGGACACGTTAAAAACCCTGCAGCAAAATGCGCCGCTTTCCATGGCCGTTGGCGTCGAACTGACCCACCGCTTGCGGGGCAGTACCGATATTTACCATGCGCTGGACCTTGAATATCGCTTTACACATCGTGCCGTCATGCAGAGCGATTTTCTGGAAGGGGTGCGTGCGCAGATCATCGACAAGGACCGTCAGCCGAAATGGCAGCACGATACAATTGACGGTGTGCCCGCGCTGGAGGTGACACGCATGTTGATGCCCCTCGGTGCAGAGGCCCTATGGAAACAGGAGGAGCGACCATGAAAATCGGCTTTATCGGACTGGGCAATATGGGGGGACCCATGGCGGCCAATCTGGCCAAAGCAGGCCATGCGGTCATCGGCTATGATCTACACGCCCCGATGCCAGAGGGTGTCGCGCAGGCCAAGACCGCCGCGCAGACCGCCCAAGACAGCGATGTGGTGATCACCATGCTGCCCCACGGTGATATTCTGCGCAGCGTGGCGGCGGAAATTCTGCCTGCCATGGCCCAAGGATCGGTGTTTCTGGATTGCTCTACGGTTGATGTCGAGTCAGCCCGACAGGTCGCGGATCAGGCCGCAGCCCATGGGGTGCTTGCCGCCGACGGGCCGGTGTCCGGCGGGATTGGCGGCGCTGCGGGTGGCACGCTCACCTTTATGGTGGGTGGCAGCGATGCGGCATTTGGTAAAATCAGCCCCCTGCTGGATATCATGGGGCAGAAAGCGGTGCATTGCGGGGCTTCTGGTGCAGGACAAGCGGCGAAGATTTGTAACAATATGATTCTTGGTGTGACCATGATCGCCACCTGCGAAGCCTTTGCTTTGGCCGATAAACTGGGCTTGGACCGGCAAAAAATGTTTGACGTTGTCAGCACGTCATCAGGCTATAGCTGGAGCATGAACGCCTATTGCCCTGCCCCCGGTGTTGGGCCGCAAAGCCCTGCGGATAATAGCTATCAGCCCGGTTTTGCCGCTGATTTGATGCTTAAGGATTTGCGTCTGTCCCAACAGGCCGCCGCAGCGGTGGATGCAGATACGCCGATGGGCGCGGATGCCACCGAACTTTACCGGCAGTTTGTCGAAGATGAAGACGGCAAGGGTCGTGATTTTTCGGCCATGCTACCGCGCTTTGAAAAACGCGGCAGAAGTTAAAGAGATACAAAGGCCCTGCTGGAAATAGAAATCGAATTTCCGGCAGGGTCCTTGGCATTGGCAAATTCATAGCCGTCCCCCTTCAGGATCGGACCAAAGACCAAGCCGTTGGTTTTGGCGGTCTCGCAAAAGCCCCGCACGTCTTTTACATCAAAAACCAGTTTGACCATGACCTGCCCCTCTTTCTGGCGGGCCGAGGCCCGATGTAGAAGCAGCGCCGCGCCATCGCCAACAAGTTCGACGATCCGGTCACCCGCAATATCGCGCCGCTCAAACCCGAAATGGCACCCGTAAAACGTCGCCATTTCGTCGATCTTTTTGGTGTATAGGATTACGCGCCCAAGCGATGCCGTCATCCCCATGCCCCAACCCTATTCAGCCGCCACGCTTTTTGCCGGTTTTTCCAGCAGCGATTTAAGATAATGCCCCGTGTGGCTGCGCGGCTCTTTAACGATGGTTTCAGGCGTGCCGGTGGCGACGATCTCGCCCCCCTTATCCCCACCTTCAGGGCCAATATCGATTACCCAATCCGCGGTTTTCACCACATCCAGATTATGTTCGATCACCACCACAGAATTGCCCTGATCAACCAATTCATGCAACACTTCCAACAGCTTACGCACATCTTCAAAATGCAGACCCGTGGTCGGTTCATCCAGAATATACAGCGTACGACCGGTAGAGCGTTTGGCCAGTTCCTTGGACAGTTTTACTCGCTGGGCTTCGCCGCCCGACAGGGTCGTCGCCTGCTGCCCGACCTTGATGTAATCCAGCCCGACGCGCGAGAGTGCCTCCATCTTATCGCGAATGCTGGGCACGGCCTTAAAGAACTCTTTGGCGTCCTCCACCGTCATATCCAGCACATCGGCGATGCTTTTGCCTTTAAATTTGATCTCTAACGTCTCGCGGTTATAACGCGCACCGTTGCAGGTTTCGCAGGTCACATAGACATCGGGCAAAAAGTGCATTTCGATCTTGATCACGCCATCGCCCTGACAGGCCTCACAGCGCCCGCCCTTGACGTTAAAACTAAAACGACCGGGTTTATAGCCACGGGTGCGGGCCTCTGGCAGACCGGCGAACCAGTCGCGGATCGGGGTAAAGGCCCCTGTATAAGTCGCCGGGTTGGACCGCGGGGTGCGCCCGATGGGACGCTGGTCAATGTCGATTACCTTGTCCAGATGCTCCAGCCCTTTGATGGTTTCACAGGGGGCTGGGGTCTGACGCGCGCCATTCAACCGCATCGAGGCGGTTTTGAACAGGGTTTCAATCGTCAGCGTCGATTTACCCCCGCCCGACACACCGGTTACACAGACAAATTTGCCCAGCGGGAAATCAACCGTCACATTTTGAAGGTTGTTGCCCGAGGCTTTGACCACTTTGACCTTTTTCTTATTGCCCTTGCGCCGTTTAGGGGGCACCGAGATTTCGCGTTGGCCAGACAGATACTGCCCCGTCAAGGATTTGGGATCAGTGATAATTTCCGCCGGCGTGCCTTCGGAAACCACCTGACCGCCATGCACCCCGGCACCGGGGCCGATGTCGAACACATAATCGGCCTCGCGGATGGCCTCTTCGTCATGTTCGACCACAATCACGGTGTTGCCTTGATCGCGCAGGTTTTTCAGCGTGCCAAGCAAACGGTCGTTATCGCGCTGGTGTAGTCCGATCGAGGGTTCATCCAGCACATAAAGCACTCCGGTCAGGCCAGAACCGATCTGGCTGGCAAGCCGGATGCGCTGGCTTTCACCGCCAGACAGCGTGCCTGCATTACGCGATAGGGTCAGATATTCCAGCCCTACATTATTGAGGAACCCCAGCCGTTCGCGGATTTCTTTCAGGATCGCGCGGGCGATTTCATTTTTCTGCTTGGTCAGATTCTCGGGAACGGATTCGCACCATTCAAAGGCCTCTTTGATTGACATTTCAACCACTTGGCCAACATGCAATCCGGCGATTTTGACCGCCAGCGCTTCGGGACGCAGGCGATAGCCGTCACATTCGCCACAGCGGCGGTTGTTTTGATAACGCTCGAACTCTTCGCGAATCCAGTTGGAATCGGTCTCGCGGTAGCGGCGCTCCATATTCGGAATGACCCCTTCAAAGGCGCGGCTGACCTGATAAACCCGCCCGCCTTCATCATAGCGGAAATCGATCTCATCCTCGCCCGACCCGTAGAGAAACACCTGCTGCACATGGGCAGGCAGATCCTTCCACGGGGTGTTTTTGTCAAATTCGAAATGCCGTGCGATGGCTTCGATGGTTTGCAGGAAATAGGGCGATTTACCTTTACGCCATGGGGCTAAGGCCCCGTCATAGAGTTTCAGCGTCGCGTCCGGCACCACGAGCCGTTCGTCAAAAAACAACTCTACCCCAAGGCCGTCACAGGACGGGCACGCCCCAAAGGGCGCGTTGAAGGAAAACAGGCGCGGCTCGATCTCGGGAATGGTGAAACCCGACACCGGACAGGCGAATTTTTCCGAAAAGGTATGGCGTTCCGGCTCGCCTTCTTTGGGGGCTGTTTCAAGGATGGCGATGCCGTCGGCCAGATCAAGCGCCGTGCGAAAGGAATCCGCCAGACGGGTTTCAAGCCCGTCACGCACGACGATCCTGTCGACCACCACGTCGATATCGTGGCGGAATTTTTTATCCAGCGTCGGCGGGCTGTCGAGCTCATGGAATTCACCGTCCACCTTGACCCGCTGAAAACCCTGTTTGCGAAGTTCCAGAAACTCTTTGCGGTATTCGCCTTTGCGATCCCGCACGATCGGCGCCAGAAGATAGGCGCGCGTGCCCTCCTCCATGGTCATCACCCGATCCACCATATCCTGCACCTGCTGGGCCTCAATGGGCAGGCCTGTGGCTGGCGAATAGGGTGTGCCAACGCGGGCAAACAACAGCCGCATATAGTCGTATATTTCGGTGACTGTCCCAACGGTGGAGCGCGGGTTTTTGCTGGTGGTTTTCTGTTCGATCGAGATCGCCGGAGACAGGCCCGAGATATGATCGACGTCAGGTTTTTCCATCATATCAAGGAATTGACGCGCATAGGCCGAGAGGCTTTCGACATAGCGCCGTTGGCCTTCGGCATAGATCGTATCAAAGGCCAGCGATGATTTTCCAGAGCCGGACAGCCCAGTGATCACCACAAGCTGATCGCGCGGAATATCCACATCGATTGACTTCAGATTATGTTCACGCGCACCGCGTACTTCGATGTTTTTCAGCTCGGCCATGGGGTCCTCATTCGCTCGCTGTTAACAGATAGGTCATCCATTGCGAAACGCCAAGGGAAAACTAGGAACGAAAAGAGAACAAGCAGATCGCTACTGACATAGGGACCGTTTGCCGTTCAAAGTGATCGAACGGGGGGCTGTCTGCCCCCCATGCCCCCCCGAGGATATTTGGGGAACAAAGTTTTGCTACATATGGATGACCCGACCATAAGCATCCAGAACGCTTTCATGCATCATCTCGGACATTGTCGGATGCGGGAAAACCGTATTCATCAAGTCTTCTTCGGTGGTTTCCAGCTGACGCCCGATGACATAGCCCTGAATCATTTCCGTAACTTCAGCCCCGATCATATGCGCGCCTAAAAGTTCGCCGGTTTTGGCATCAAAAACGGTTTTAACCAGCCCCTCGGCCTCGCCCATGGCGACGGCTTTGCCGTTGCCGACAAAGGGAAATTTGCCAACCTTGACCTCATAGCCAAGTTCTTTGGCTTTGGCTTCGGAGTAGCCAACACTGGCGACCTGCGGATGGCAGTAGGTGCAGCCTGCGATGCTTTCGGGTTTCACCGGATGCGCGTGTTTACCCGCAATGACTTCGGCCACCATCACGCCTTCATGGCTAGCTTTATGGGCCAACCAAGGCGCACCGGCGATATCCCCAATGGCATAAAGCCCGTCGACACCCGTACGGCAGAATTCATCCGTGATCACATGGGTACGGTCAATTTTCACACCGAGCGCTTCAAGCCCGAGGTTTTCAACATTACCAACAATGCCGACAGCTGAAATCACCGTGTCAAAGTCGTGTTTTTCAATCTTACCGCCGACCTCGATATGGGCCGTGACTTTGCCCTTGGCGCGGTCCAGTTTTTTGACCATGGCTTTCTCCATGATCTTCATGCCCTGTTTAACAAAGCTCTTTTTGGCAAAGGCGGAAATGTCTTTATCTTCAACCGGCAGCACACGATCCATGACCTCAACAACCGTGGTATCAGCGCCTAATGTATTGTAAAAGCTGGCAAATTCAATGCCAATCGCGCCGGAGCCGATGACCAGCAGCTTTTTGGGCATACGGACGGGTTTCAGCGCATGTTTATAGGTCCAGACCAGATCGCCGTCTGCCTCTAGGCCGGGCAATTCGCGCGCGCGCGCACCAGTGGCAAGGATGATGTTTTTGGCGCTCAGTTCTTCAACGCCCTTATCGGTTTTAACCGAGACTTTACCCTTAGCTGGCAGGTTTGCCTCGCCCATCACCACGGTAATTTTGTTCTTTTTCATCAAATGCGCGATGCCACCGGCCATTTGCTTGGCCACCCCGCGCGAGCGATCCACAATCGCCGTTAGATCAAAGCCGATTTTCTCGGCGCTCAGGCCGAATTCCTTGGCCCGTTCCATCTGATGAAAAACTTCGGCAGAGCGCAGTAGCGCCTTGGTCGGGATACAACCCCAGTTCAGGCAAATGCCGCCAAGATGTTCACGCTCGACAATCGCGACCTTCAGGCCAAGCTGTGCCCCGCGAATTGCGGCCACATAGCCCCCCGGCCCCGCGCCGATAACGATCATATCAAAAGATTTGGCTGCCATTTCAAACCACTCCCTGTGCAAAGTGATTTGACGTTAAACCAGCAAAAGCAAAACGGCAATCAAGCAGCGTACAGGTTTTTCACCCGCCCGCCAATGAAGCGTTAAACCCGCACCGCTTCCATCGCTGCCTGATAGCCGCCCTGATCGATAAAGGCGGCCTCGGGCACCGAAGTGGCGCGTTCAAGCGCCTCGTTACGATAGGGAAAGCGGCCAAACATGCGAATGACTTCGCGATGGGCCTTGGCGTGGAAAAGTTGATCTTTGCCGGTTTGCGGCATCCGCGTCAGCATCAGGCGGATACAGCGTTCCTGATCACCCAGACATTCAGAATGCATTAGCGGCATATAGAAAAACTGCCGCGCCGGTTCATCGATGCGCAGATCCCAGCTTTTCTTGATCGAGATTTTGGCGGCCGCTTTTGCGGCGAAATCCGAAGCAAACGCCTTGCCGGTGCCGCGGAACATATTGCGCGGAAACTGATCCATCAGGATCGTATAGGCCAGCGCGCCGCTCGGATACGTGAGCCAAAGCCCGCATCCGCCCCGCATGGCGGCATTCCATGTCGGTTCTGCCACGGCACGCACCCGCGCATCCAGCGCTTCGCCCCCCGCATACCAGCCGCTTGGGCCTATTTCGTCGAGCCAAAAGGCAAGGACGTCTTCAGGACGTAACATATCGGCCTCCATTTGCCGTTCATTTTAGTCCCCAGATGTGAAGAAGCGTTACAAAACTTTAACCAAATATCAAGGATTTCCGTCATTAGACGCTCAAGTGTTGCCTTCTTCCTCCAGTGCGGATTCAATAAACACCTCTTGGGCGGCCTCTGCCGCCACCAGAGAGCCGGATGGCGCCAGTGCTGCATAGCTTCCGGTGTCCTCGACGGACGGGGCGGCCCGTTGGGTCATCCGGTAAACCCCGTAGCCCGACAGGCCCAGCATCAGAATAGCGAGGAAGGCAAAAAACCCTTCGGGTCCAGCGACCCCCATCAGCCACCCGGTGGTCAACGGTCCAGCGATGGCGCCCAGCCCGTTGATGAACAGCAGCCCCCCCGATGCAGCGGCCATGTCCTCGGGTTCCAGAAAATCATTGGTATAGGCAATAGCCAAAGCATAAAGCGGGTTGGAACAGCCGCCGATGACAAATCCCGCCGCAAGCAGCAGGGCATAATTATCATCAACAAAATAGGCAACGATCGCGGCAATCCCGCCGATAAGCGCCACCATCACAATCAGGATACGACGGTCCATGTGGTCCGACAGCCAGCCGATTGGAAACTGCAACACCAAAGCGCCAATGTAGATCACCGAAATAAAGATCGAGATTTCGCGCAAACTGAGCCCCGCCTCGGAACCATAAACCGAGGCCATGCCGAATTGCGCCGAGAAAATACCCCCCAATATCGCCATCGAGACGCAGCCCAACGGCGATATTTTTATCAACTCTTTCAACGTCATCCGCTTGGTTGTTTCAAAGGCAGGCGTTGGGCTGATCGACAACAGAATCGGTGCAAAAGAGATGGAAACCAGAACCGATGGAATCACAAAAAGAGCAAATCCGGCGGGGTCCCCCATCGAGACGAACAGCTGGGCGGTCACGATACCGGCCATTTGGACCAGCAGGTACAGCGACAGGGATTTGCCGCGATTGTCATTGGTCGCCGCATTATTGAGCCAGCTTTCGGCGGTGACGTAGACACCGCAAAAGCAATAGCCGATGACAAACCGGCCAACGGTCCAGGCGATAGGATGGGCCAGCGTCGGATAAAGGATAATCACCGCCGAGATAAACGAGCCCATCGCGGCAAACACCCGCACATGCCCGACGCGGCGAATCCAGTTTGGCGTCTGGCGCGAGGCAAACAAGAACCCCAGGAAATAGGCCGACACAATAATCGACATTTCGAAGGTCGAGAACCCTTCGATATCGCCCCGCACACCCAAAAGCGTGCCTTGCATGCCGTTGCCGATCATCAGCAGCAACATGCCCAATAACAGGGCCCAAGAGGTTTTCAGAACGTCCAGCATTACAAGGGATCCTTATCGCTTGGCTTCAAGCGTCACATAGGAAGATAATAAGAACTGTATTTTCACCGACAGCGGGTGTCGTTTTTAGGGATCATTCGGGCAAAGAAGCGATGAATCCCCATACGAGAAAAACCGGTATTCTGTTTCTATCGCGTGACGATAGATGTCTTTGATACGTTCAGACCCCATCAAGGCGCTGACCAGCATCATCAATGTGGACTTTGGCAGATGGAAATTTGTCATCAAGGCGTCCGTTGCCTTGAATTCAAACCCCGGTGTGATGAAAATATCGGTGGGCCCGCGGCAAGGCTGCACCGCACCGCTATCGCGTGCAGCGGTTTCAATCAGACGCAGGGCTGTTGTGCCCACGGGGATGACCCGCCCGCCAGCAGCTTTGGTGGCGTTGATTTCGGCGGCGGCCTGCTCTGAGACCTCGCCCCATTCGGCGTGCATTTTGTGCTGTGACACATCATCGGTTTTCACCGGCAGAAAGGTGCCCGCGCCGACATGCAGGGTCACATGGGTAAATTCAACGCCCATCGCAGCGATCTGCGCCAGCAGGGCGTCATCAAAGTGAAGCGAGGCTGTGGGTGCGGCCACGGCGCCGCTGTTGCGGGCGAATACCGTTTGATAATCGGTGTGATCCTGCGCATCCGCCGCCCGTTTGGCCGCTATATAAGGCGGCAAGGGCATCGCGCCGACCTCTTGTAAGGCGACCTCAAAATCATCGCCGGTCAGGTTGAACGACAGTAGCGCTTCGCCGTCTTCTTTGGACAGCAGTTCCGCCGAAAGCGTCGGGGCGAAATGGATGATTTCACCAATGCGCACTTTCTTGAGCGGCTTCAGCAGGGCCAACCACTGCCCCTCTGGACGCGGCTCCAGCAGTGTCACTGAAATCTTGGCGCTGGTTTCGCCTTCGGCCCCGAAACGCCGCCGTTCGCCACTCAGCCGCGCGGGGATGACTTTGGTATCATTCAACACCAACCGGTCACCCTTGCGCAGCAGATCAGGCAAATCATAGACCCGCAGATCTTGTGTACCTGACGCTGTGGCATGAAGCAGTCGCGCAGCGGTGCGCGGCACCGCCGGGCGGGTGGCGATCAAGGTTTCTGGCAGATCAAAATCAAAATCAGAGAGCTTCATACTGAGACTTTCATTCAGTGGCTTTCATTCGGTGACTTTTGGGGGCGCTTTTCGAAAGATGTCGCGAAACATACCCGGTGTTAAAAGGGACAAAGGATTGACAGATACATCGGGCTGGGATGCGGGGCCTGTCAGCCGGTAGGAAAAGCCAAAAAGCCCCTCACCACGGCGGGTTAACGTCGCCCCGACCGAATTCACCAGATAGACCGGAGAGATCACCCCCTGAAGGTCCATCTGCTTGTCAGCCAGATCGTAACTACCATCTACCGACACCCCCAAAGAACTGCCGACAGCGCTGCCCCTCGTGATGATAATGCGCTCCGGCGTCAAGATGAAATCAGCCTCTACATCATTAAAAACCAGCCCATTGCCGTTCATTTGTTCGATCAGCCCGACAACGCTGATTGCGCCCAGCATATCCGCCAACACCGGTGCGCCGCGCACGCCCAAATCAGATAGGGTCAACCGGCCATTATAAGCACCTTTTTCCGCCCGTGGCTTAAGCCGCAGGCGCAAGGGCCCCGCCGCGCCCCGTTCTAGCAGGTTCAGAGCCAAAAGCACGGCACCGCCATCATCTGCGCTAATGTCAAAGGTCGTTCCGTATTGGGTTTCGGTCAGTGTGCCCGAGACCGCTGCACGCCCGTTTAACAATGCTTCAAAGCCGTCCGGCTGTCCTGCCTCTGCAAAACGCCCGCGAAAGGCGGTCAGAAAAGTGGTTTCGTTCAGCTGCACCCGTTCAAAGGCTGCTGTCATTGGTGCCGAGGGGCCAGCACCACCCGTGCCCGCCAAACCGGCACGGCGGATGTCGAGCGAGGAGCCACTTATGGTCAGTGCCGGTGCAACCCCTGCCCCGCGCCCGGTCAATTCTGCCCGTGCATTCAGCCAGGAGCCGACTTGAAGCGGCTCAAATACCGCGCGGGACAGACCGCCGCCTTCGGCAAGGGAAATCGATCCGGCCAGCGTTAACCCATCGGCTGACAGACGCAAGGCGTCTACAGAGGGGGGGCTGCCCAATTCGCCGCGCACCGTAAAATCCGCCGCTGCGGCTTCGGGTTTGCGCCATTGCAGGGCATCAATCGACAGCCCCAGACCAACCAGATCGGATTGAATTTCATACTGCGCCGCCCCATCCGGCGTTAGATTAAGCATCACCTCGGCCATGCTGCTGCCGCGTAGGCTGTTGTCGGGCAATCCGATGTTAAAGACCTGGGCAAATTCGGGCGAAACCGCAATCTGCCCCTTGATCCTGCTGCCATTCGCATAGGCAGCCCCCAAGGGTTGCAACCAATCCACGTCAAACCCGATGCCATCAATCGTACCGCCGCCCGAGACCCAAAGCGTTTGCGGATCGCCCCCGACATGCAATAGGTCCGACGATAAGCGCCGACCGGGCACCAGCATTTCGCTTTCAAAGGCGCTGACCGTGCCCTTCAGATCAAAGCCGACATCCGGCGCGCGGGTGAATTTGCTAAAGGGCAGCGTCAACAGCGCGGTGGTCACCGCCCGCCCCTGCGCCAGATCCGGACTGCGCCCTGCCCGCTGGATCAGGTTTAGCGGTGGCTTATCCAGAAGGGTCAAAAGCGCCGATAGTGCCGAATCCGTTTGCAGCGATACAATGCCCGGCGCGGGCTTAAGCCGCATATCCGGGATCTGAACCGTGCTGCCCGCGATATCAACCACATCTGTCCCCGATCGAACCACCCCTTTGTCGACGGTAACAGACAGGCTGGTGCCAGAGATCACACCGTGACCATAACCGCCCGAAATTGGTGGGAAGTTCGGAATAAACTGGACTTCGGCCTCTTCGAATTCAAAGCCAACATCTACTTTAGGGGGCTGTTCGGGGGTAAAGCGCACCGACAGGCGGCCATTTTTGCCGACCCCCGATTTAATATTATCTATCAGCCACTTGCGCGCCTTTGGGCGCAGGAAAGCGGGCCAGTATCCGGTCAGCTTTTCCGGGCTAAGCCGGTCCGCGGTTGCATCCAGAGCAACATGCCAGCCATCGGGCTGGGCTGAAACCTTGCCTTTGGCATGAACCCGCGTCTGCCCATCAAACACCGTTGCCTGCCCAAGGGAGATTTCAAACGGATCGAACCGGAACTTCAAATCCGCTGCCCCTTCGTGCAGCGCCAGCGGAAAAGCAAACATATCCTTGGCAGTGCTGTGCAAATCTTCAATCTGCAACTGCGCGATCAGCGATTGCGGCACGCCTTGCGCAAAATCCTTAAAAAACACCTGCCCCTGACCGGACAGGCTGACAAGATCAGAGTCCACTTGCAGACTGTTGAGCCCCACAAGGTGCTGCACCAGATCATAGCTGAAATTGGCCTCCATCTGATCGATCCGGATTGGCGTGGTGGCCGCATTAGGCCGCAAAATACCTCTGCCCACCCGTAACTGGCTTTGCACCGGCGAGAACGTCCCGTCTGGCAAAACCTCAAGCGCAAGCGTCGCCGATACCGGCGCCTGAACCGCCGAGAGCCAGACCGCAGTGGGCACATGGCCCGCCATAAATCCGGCGTCCACCCCTTCAACGGAAACCGACAAACGGGCCGAGGTGCTCTGGGAATCAGTTTGCGCCGACAGGATCACCGGTGCTTTGGTCCCCCCCGCTCCGGGCAATTGCATTTGAAGTTGCGCGCTAAGCCCCTCGGGTGTTTGACGGGCCTCGATCCGGCCTTCGGTGATTTCGGTGCGCGTGTTCTGCAGGGCGTCGTCAAACACCAGCGTAATCCCCTGCGCCGTTGCCCGCCTAAGATCGCGCAGGGCGGTTTGCTTCAGACGTAGCTCCACCGCATCAATCAGGGCTGGAATGTCGGTATAGGCGATAGAAGTACCGCCAGCCCCCGCGCCGATCTGCACATTGAACTGACCGTCGCGATCCCGACGGATGACAAATTTGCTGTCCTGCAGCTCTAGCATGGTCGGTTTGAAGTCGCGCCGCACCACATCCGAAATATCAAAACCAATGCGCATCTCGCCGAATTGCACGAGGGTTTCATTACCTTCCTGCGACAGCTTGACCTCGGACAAACGGATCAGCGGATTGCCCTGCGCCGTCAGCGCAAAGGACACATCCTCAAAAGCCAGATCAACCGACTCCGTCAGCCCATCCAGCCGTGCCTCAACGCGGGCCTTTAGCCATTGCGGCGCCGAGACCCTGCTCTGGGTCTGGATCAACACCCCAACCGCGATCATGCCCGCAATAAGGCAAAGCAGAATCAGACCCAACAGCCCGATTGCGGCGCTGCGCCTTTTACTGCCTTTTGCTTTGCCGCCTGTCTCTTGCTGCACTGCCCTGCCCTTATGCGACCTGCCTTTGGGTCGCTCCCTTTAACTTTGTTTGGAAAAGACTAAAACAGATGTCAAAGCTAGACACCATGAAAGACATAACATGCCAGACCTGAATGAACTTGCCCCAGATTTCACCCTTCCGGATGCGGATGGCACCCCCATCACCCTGTCAGCGCTGCGCGGCGGGCCGGTGGTTTTGTATTTCTACCCCAAGGACAATACCCCCGGATGCACAAAACAGGCCATCGGTTTCACTGACTCCGCGGACGCCTTTGAGGCCGCGGGTGCCAAAGTTTTGGGCGTGTCAAAGGACTCGGTCAAAAAGCATGACAATTTCCGAGCGAAATACGATCTTGGCGTCACCTTGCTGTCGGATGCCGAGAACGACGTCTGTGAAACTTACGGCGTCTGGCAAGAGAAAAAGATGTACGGCAAAACCTTCTTTGGCATCGTACGCACCACGATCCTGATCGATGCCGAAGGCAAAATCGTTAAAATCTGGCCCAAGGTCAAAGTCGATGGCCATATCGAGGACGTGCTGGCGGCTGTTAAAGCGCTATGAACAGCAAAACACTGGCCCAGATGGCCGTTGATGTTCTGACAACAGCGGACGGGCGAGAAAAAACCGCCAAAAGCCGTGCTTATGCCAAAGAATGGCTTAGCGCGCGTAAATCCGGCGCTGCCGTAGAGCTGGGCTCAGCCACTCCCCCATTGCGGCCTGCGCGGCCGGAAAAACCCGAATTGCTATCCCCGCGCGATGTGCCCAAACGCAAACCCGGCACGCCAGAGGGGCGCATTGCCCTGCTTCATGCCGTGGCCCATATCGAGCTTAACGCGGTTGATCTGCATTGGGACATCATCGCGCGGTTCACAGAGACCGAAATGCCGATGGGATTTTATGATGACTGGGTACTGGCCGCCGATGAAGAATCCAATCATTTCAACCTGATGTGCGACTGTCTTGATACCCATGGATCTTTCTACGGGGCGCTACCGGCTCATGCCGGAATGTGGCGCGCCGCCGAGGATACCAACAGCGATCTGATGGGCCGTCTGGCGGTTGTGCCAATGGTGTTGGAGGCGCGCGGGCTGGATGTCACCCCGAATATGATTGCGTTATTCAAAAAGGCCAAGGACACGCAGACCATTGCCGCACTGGAAACCATCTATGCCGAGGAAGTTGGCCATGTAGCCTATGGTTCAAAGTGGTTTCATTTCCTTTGTGGGCGCCACAATCTGGACCCCAAAGAGGTATTCCACGATCTGGTGCGCAAGTATTTCCATGGGGGCCTTAAGCCGCCCTTCAACGAAGAAAAACGCGCTGATGCCGGTTTGCCGCCGGATTTCTATTGGCCGCTGGCCGATGAGAGTTGGAGCCGTGGGCCGGTCTGAACCGGAACAAAAACAGATTTAGGCGGAAATCTGCCTAAATCACGGGAGCTTAAGCCCCAGTCCGCCGGTATAAAGCAAACTTCTTGCGACAAGGTTAGCAGATCGTTACTCAGTCTCAGACGCGTCAGCGATGGGGACATGCTGACGTCTGGAAGGAACGTTAAAAGGGGATTAGCTGACCTTGCCGTCCGCACTTATTCACAAACTTCACGTCGCTCTTGAGCGCCGCCTGCCGGAACGGCGGCTGTTTCTGCGCTCTGATACCGAAACCCGCTTTATTCGCCTGCGCTCGGGCACCCAGCTTGCCGCGATTGTCGGCGTTGTTGGGCTGGGCAGCTGGACGCTGGTGGCCACCTCTATCCTACTGATGGGGTCGCTCAGTGCCGGCGATTTGCGCGATCAGGTGAAACGGGATCAATATCTCTATGAGGCGCGGCTGAACAAGCTTTCCGCCGAGCGCGATCAAAGGCTCGAAGAAGCCGCCCGCGCCCACCGCCGCTTTACCACCGCGCTGCAAGAGATTTCGGACATGCAGACCGCCCTGCTGGAATCCGAAAACCGCCGCCGCGAGCTTGAAACAGGCACAGAGGTCATTCAATCGACCCTGCGCAACACCATTCAAGAACGCGACGAAGCCCGCCGTGCCACAACCGAAGTTCTGGCGACCCTTGAGGAACGTCAGGTCGCCGAGCCCGATACCGCCCGTCTGGAAGATGTCGAAACCACGGTTTCTTTCCTCAGCGAGGCCCTGCGCGACACCGCGCAGGAACGCGATCATATGGAAGCCTATGCCAGTGACGCCGATGTTTTCATCGACGAGCTGATGCTAGAAGCGAAATTGCGCGAACAGCGTAACGATAAAATTTTCTCGAAACTCGAAGAAGCGGTGACCGTTTCAATCGAGCCGATGAACAAGATGTTTGCCGCCTCCGGCCTGTCGGTCGATTCGGTCCTTAAACAGGTGCGCAGCGGCTATTCCGGTCAGGGTGGCCCCTTGACGCCATTGCAGTTCAATTTGGACAATGAAACGCCGGATGCAGACGGTTTGCGGGCTAATAACATTCTGAAAAAGCTGGATGAAATGAACATTTACCGGATCGCGGCGCAAAAAGCGCCCTTTGATGTTCCGGTCAAGGGTGCCTTCCGTTTCACCTCGGGTTTTGGTCCACGGTGGGGACGGATGCATAACGGCACCGATTTTGCCGCTTCGTATGGCACGCCGATCTATTCGACGGCCGACGGAGTGGTGATTCATGCGGGTTGGTTGTCCGGATATGGGCGCCTTGTGAAGATTCAGCATGAATTTGGCATTGAAACCCGCTATGCCCATATGGCAAAGATACGCGTGACGAAGGGCCAAAGGGTTTCTCGTGGTGACCGCATAGGTGACATGGGGAATTCAGGACGTTCTACCGGTACGCATTTGCATTACGAAGTGCGCGTTCAGGGCACTCCGGTCAACCCGATGAAATATATCAAGGCAGCACGAGATGTTTTCTAAAAGCAGGATTAACGAACCCGGCCCGAAAGCAGGCGCCGAAGCAGAAAAACCCAAAGCACCAGAGGCCCCTGTGAATAAACCCACAACCGACCTGAAGCCCTCGGCTCCGAAGGCGAAGCCACCGGCATCTTCCTTGTCCGCCGACCTGACGGTCGTTGGGAACCTGAAAACATCAGGCGACATCAACATCGAAGGTACCGTCGAAGGCGACATTCGCGCACATCTTCTGACAGTTGGCGAAAGTGCCACCGTCAAAGGCGAGGTCATGGCCGATGATGTTGTCGTGCATGGTCGCGTTGTTGGCCGTGTACGGGGCTTGAAGGTGCGTCTGACGTCCACAGCCCGTGTCGAAGGCGACATCATCCATAAAACCATCGCGATCGAATCCGGTGCCCATTTTGAAGGCTCGGTTCAGCGTCAGGATGATCCGCTCGGTGGCGGCGCACCGAAAAAACCGGTTGCCCCGAACCAAAAAGACTAAGGTCTTCGAAATATTCAAATCCAAAGGCGCCCAGTTTCGGGCGCCTTTTATTTTGCCCTAGCCCAGGGTACGCGGCACAGCAGAGCCCGCGATATGCGGTGCAAGTGCCGTCAGTTCTTTCTGTAAAAACGCCCTGATCTGCCGGATTTTTTCTGACCGCCGCACTTCGGCATTGGTCAGCAGCCACAAATCAATCGGGCTGCGCAGGGGCAGAACCTGACTGTGCACCAGATTATCGAGTTGCGCAGAGATGAAACAGGGTAACAGACAGACTCCGTGACCGCGCTGCACCAGCTCTATCAGCGACTCCATATGGTTGACCCGATGCACCGGACTGCCATCAGACACCGCTCCCTCGACCCAATCGGGGACCTTTTCGGGGTTGTTGTCAAAGGTGATAATCGGAACAGACTGCCGGTCCGCCGGATTGCGCAACCCGCGATCAAAGGCATCGATCAGATTGCGCGTACCGGACACCCGCAGCCCCACCGGCGCGATTTTCTGCCCGATCAGGTCTTCATCCGGGGTGGAGGTAAAGCGCACGGCGAAATCAACAAACCCCGACCCGACGTCCAGAACTTCGGTGCTGGTCAGGATGTCGATCGTGATATCAGGGTAGGTTTTCATCAGCTTGTCGATGATCGGCATCAGCAGGAACCGGATACCGGCGTCGCTGGTGGTTATGCGCACGCGCCCTTCGACCTCTTCGCCAGAATGGCGTGCCAACTGGGTGATTGAATGGGACATGGTTTCCATCTCGGCCACCCGCTCTGCCAGCGCCACCCCGCGCGAGGTCAGTCGCAGAGACGCCCCTTCCCGATCCACCAGCCGCATGTTCAACCGCGCCTCAAGGGCTGCGATGCGCCGGGATACGGTCTGATGCGTCACCTCCAGCGCGCGGGCTGCCTCTACAGTTGAGGACGCACGAGAGAGTGCCAGAAAATATCGAAAATCGTCCCAATCATGTGCCACAAATACGGGCCCCTTATATCGTCGGGCTTTTGTTCTACGCCCGTTATTATGCTCAGAGCACCGATATAAGCTGCCACAAATCTGTTTCAATGCGGCGTATGTGGTTCAGGCGGTCAAGCGCCTGAATTTGTGGCAAGCCGATACAAATGCCATGACGCGTGCCCCAACAACGGCAGTACAATCATCAAGCCAAAGAAATACGGGAACATGCCGACAAAAAGCGTGAGCGCAATAATCCCGCCCCATGTCATCATCACCACAGGGTTGGCCAGCACCTGCCGAAAGCTGGTGATCATGGCGGTAATGACGTCCAGTTCCCGATCCAGCAGCATCGGGATGCTGAAAACCATCAGCGCAAAGGTGATAAACGCAAAGACCGCCCCGACAGCTGTCCCGAAGACCAGCATCGAAATACCTTCGGTGGAAAGATAGGTCTCATAGGTGGATGACACGTTAACCATAGACATCTGACCCAGAAACAGCGCAAAAATCATATGTGCGATGAAGAACCAGAACAGAAAGATCATAATGATCGTCACACAGATTGACGGGATTTGTCGGTCCCGTTGGCGCACAACCACTCCAAGTACCGCCCCCCAGTTCAGAGGCTCTGAGGATTCTAACCGGCGGCTAACCTCATAAAGGCCCACGGCGGCAAAAGGGCCGATCAAGGGGAAGCCAAAAGCCGCCAGCCCAAGCCAATAGCTCTGGCCGGTTATGGTGGTAACCCACCACATCAACAGCCCGCCGATGGTATAAAAGCAGCCGAAGAACAGCCCGAATTGCGGGGCTTTGCGAAAGTCGCCCCAGCCCAGGGTCAAAGCGGTTTTCAGATCGGCAAAACCGACAGGATGGAAATTCGGAACCTCAGAAGCCTCAACCATCGTGCTATTCATCCGTGAAAATCCTCCCTAACCCCATGAATAGGGATTTGGCCCGATATCACAGGGGCTTGTCAATTCCAGATGGCCGCGTTTTTACAGCTGACAGCAGATGTCGTCGGAAAAAGGCAGCATTACATTGTGCACCCCGATCAGGACACCGCCATTAGTCCTCGGAATTTGCCTCGGCGCGGCTCTTACCCGCAACATTCATTGCCAAAGTAGAGGCCATCAACCCGTCCAGATCGCCGTCCAGCACACCTTTGGTGTCAGAGGTTTCATAGCTGGTGCGCAAATCCTTAACCATTTGATAAGGCTGCAACACATAGGACCGGATCTGGTTGCCCCAGCCGGCGTCTCCGGCGTTCTGGTGCACCTCGTTCACAAGGGCGGAACGTTTATCCAGCTCGATCTGATAGAGCTGCGATTTCAGCGCCTTCATGGCGATATCGCGGTTCTGGTGTTGGGATTTTTCCGAGCTGGTGACAACGATTCCGGTGGGGTGGTGGGTGATCCGCACCGCCGAGTCCGTGGTGTTGACGTGCTGCCCTCCGGCCCCTGAGGAACGGTAGGTGTCAATCCGGATATCCGATGGGTTCACTTCGATTTCAATGTCATCATCAACCACCGGATAAACTTTGACCGAAGTGAAAGACGTGTGGCGCTTGGCGGCGGAATCAAACGGTGAAATTCGTACCAACCGGTGCACGCCGCTTTCGGATTTCAGCCAGCCATAGGCATTAGGCCCAGAAATTTTATAGGCCGCGGATTTGATGCCTGCTTCCTCGCCTGCACTTTCGGATTGCAACTCGACCTTATAGCCATGTTTTTCCGCCCACCGCACATACATCCGCGCCAGCATGCTGGCCCAGTCACAGCTTTCAGTCCCACCGGCGCCTGAATTGATCTCAAGGAAGGTATCATTGCCATCGGCTTCGCCATCCAGCAAGGCCTCCAGCTCTTTTTGCGCGGCTTTCACCTGAAGCGCTGTCAGCGCCTCTTCGGCGTCCTGAACGATTTCGGCATCGTCTTCCATCTCGCCCATTTCGATCAAATCGATATTGTCGGACAGATCTTGCGCGATGGATTTCACCAGATCGATTTTATCGACCAAAGTCTGACGGTCGCGCATCAGTTTTTGCGCCTTGTCAGGGTCGTTCCACAGATCAGGGTCCTCGGTGCGGGCGTTGAATTCCTCAAGCCGGTGCGGGGCCATATCCCAATCCATGCGCTGCTTAAGCAGCTCCAACGATTTCTCGATGGCATCAACGGTGTTCTGCGTTTCTGCGCGCATGGGGATTTCCTGTTTCTCTGGATAAATTCATCTTAGCCCCCGCGTGATAGCAATAGCCCACGCGGGCGGCAAGATCAGTATAGCCCACCGGAAGATAAGGTGCCAAAGCTGGCCTTACCGCCAAGGGTTTTCTTTTCACCAGTCGAGGTGGTGATTTCCTGCGTGGATTCAGCTTCGCCCCGCGAATAGAGCGGCAAGTTGGAGCCCATGGCAAAACCACCATCAAAGGCAATGCCGAACATGGGGTCTGTGCCCTCGCGGAAATATTCGGACACGACATGATCGCCCACGGCATTGTCCGGCAAGCGTGCGCCGGTAAAGCGGTCGATCTTGATGAAATAGCCACCGGGGGGAATGTCAAACTGCCCACCGCCGTATTTCTTGGTCGCATCTTTCATGAAATCATTAAAGACAGGCGCACACATGGTGCCACCCCCTGCCCCACGGCCCAGCGGCGTCGGACGGTCATAACCGATGTAACAGCCTGCCACGATGTTAGAGGTAAAGCCAACAAACCAGACGTCTTTTGCGTCATTTGTTGTCCCAGTTTTACCCGCAACAGGCACCCCTAGATCAACCCGTCCCGCTGCGGTGCCACGCTGTACCACCCCCTGCATCATGGATGTCAGCTGATAAGCGGTTACCGCATTCATCACCCGTTCACGATTGGATTTGATGCGCGGCGCAAACCCGGGATCAAGCGAGGCCAACCGACAATCTTCACAATCGCGCTGATCATGGCGATAAACCGTCGTGCCCCAGCGGTCCTGCACCCTGTCAACAAGGGTCGGCTCTACCCGTTCGCCGCCATTGGCAAACATCGCATAGGCCGCGACCATCTTGAACAAGGTGGTTTCCTCAGAGCCAAGAGCGTTGGGCAAGTAGGTGCCCATGTTGTCATAGACCCCGAAGCGTTCGGCATAGCCCGCAACCGTGTCCATGCCAACCTCTTGGGCCAGTCGCACGGTCATCAGGTTACGCGAGCGTTCGATCCCCGTCCGAAGCGGCGTGGGGCCGTAGAATTTATTGGACGCATTTTTAGGACGCCAAACTTCGTTACCGGAATATATCTCGATCGGTGCATCCACCACGATGGTCGCAGGGGAATAGCCCGAATCCAGAGCAGCGGCATAGACAAAGGGTTTAAACGAAGACCCCGGCTGACGAGTAGCCTGCGTGGCGCGGTTAAACACCGAATGCTGATAGGAAAACCCGCCCTGCATGGCGATCACCCGACCGGTGTTCACATCCATCGCCATAAAGCCGCCTTCAACCTCGGGCACTTGGCGCAGGGTCCAGCGGATGAACGATCCGTCATCATCAGATGTCATGGCTCGCACATGCACCACTTCGCCCACGGCCAGCAAATCACCCGCAACCTTAGCCCGCGGCCCGAGACTGCCATCTCGATTGCGTTTACGTGCCCAGGTGACGTCTTTTGGCGGAATCCAGTGACCGTCGGAATCATCCTCAACGCCTTCAATCCCAATGCGCGCATGGGTGCTGCCCACTTCTAAAACCACGGCAGGATGCCAGCTTTCGACATCACGGGCGATTTCAACGTCTTTCAAAGCCGCGCGCCAGCTTTCTTCATCTCCCAGCTGGGCGGGATCGATTTCCTGACGCGTCCCGCGCCAAATCCCCAGCCCGCGATCATATTTCTCTAGGCCGCGCTGCAAGGATTTTGCCGCCTCGGCCTGCATTTCCGGATCGACCGTGGCGCGAATGGCCAGACCGCCGGAGAAAAATTCCTCTTCACCAAAATCACGGCTGAGCTGACGCCGGATTTCATCGGTAAAATAATCCCGTGGTGGCAAGGCACTGCGGAAACTGGCGATCTGCCCGCCCTGAACCGTATCCAGCGGCGCGGCTTTTGCCTCGGCGTATTCCGCATCATTCAGATAGCCGTTTTCATTCATTTCCTTAAGAACGAAATTCCGGCGACTGATGGCGGATTCGGTGTTGCGCACGGGGTGATAGTTAGACGGCGCTTTCGGCAGCACCGCCAGATAGGCCGCCTCGGGGGCGGTCAGTTCTGACAGGGTCTTATTGAAATAAGTCTGAGAGGCCGCCGCCACACCAAAACTGTTCTGACCAAGGAAAATCTCGTTCAGATAGAGTTCCAGAATTTTATCTTTGCTCAGGGTCTCCTCAAGCCGCGAGGCGAGGATCAATTCCTTGATTTTGCGTTCGGCAGAGCGGTCAGACGACAGCAGGAAGTTCTTCATCACCTGCTGTGTAATGGTCGAGGCCCCGCGCAGACGCGCGCCCTGCATGGCGTCCACCCCCGCTTTGACCATACCCAGCGGATCATAGCCTTTGTGGTTATAGAAATTCTTATCTTCGGCAGAGATAAACGCCGCCTTAACCAGTTCCGGAATTTCCTCAGAGGGGGCAAACAACCGTCGTTCGCGGGCAAATTCATCGATGATCTGCCCTTCGCCCGAATAAATCCGGCTGATGGTTTTGGGCGTATATTGGGCCAATTGTTCGTGGTTGGGCAAATCGCGGCCATAAATCCAGAAGATCGCACCAATGGTCAGGGCAACAGCCACCGCACCGATGGTGATCAAGCTGAAAATGCCACCAAAAAAGGATAGTATCGCGCGGATCACGGTTTGCTCCTGTTTCACGTCGTCGGAGCTATATAGGCAAGCTCTCCGACAGGGTCAAAACAAGCGTTGCGTCCAGTCGGCTGTTTCCCGCCCGCATCCTTGTCCCTGTAAGGGGCATTCTATCAGAAGATCATCCCAAAACCCAAGGTGGAATGCCTTGCCGGAACCGAAAAAGTTCGAGAACGACAACCCAGACAAATCATTGTTTTAATATGACAAAGCCATGCCAAAATACCTAGAACAGCAGGTGGTTGGCCGTTCCCCCGCAAGAACCCGCGTCCCACCCCTTTGCCCAATTCAAAGTCAACCTGCCCTCACAACTGCGTGACGTCAGACAAATATCTTAGGATAACGGGGTCATTGCCGGATCAGCTTGGCCTCTGCCGCATCCGCCACCGCCCAGTCCCGCAATCCCAGTTTTATCGCATCCGCCGCGCGCTTGCGCCATGCCGGATTCTGCAGGTTTCGCAAATCCGCCGGATTGGACAGAAAGCCAAGCTCGATCAAAACCGATGGGATATCAGGCGCTTTGAGGACCGAAAAACCCGCCGAGAGTTTGGGTTTTTTATAGAGTTGGATGTCTTCATCCTGAAAGCCCGCTAGCAACGACTGGGCGAGCTTTTCTGATCTTGGCGTGGTGTCGCGTCGCACCAATTCCATCAAGACAGCGGCAATGATGTCGTCCTGTTTGCTCAGGTCAATCCCTGCCAGCAAATCTGCCCGATCATGTCGTTCAGCCAACAAGGCAGAGGCCTTATCAGACGCCGCATCCGAGAGCGTATACAGGGTTGTGCCCGTCGCGCGCCCTTCGGCCAAAGCGTCCGCATGCAAAGAGATGAACACATCCGCCTGCGCATGACGCGCCACCGAGACACGGGCTTCCAGCGGCACAAAAACATCTTCGGTGCGCGTTAACGTCACCTCATATCCCCCCGCCCTAATGAGATTTTCTTGCAGTTCAAGCGCGAAGAGCAACATCAAATCGCTTTCATTGGCGTTGTCGCGTTGCGCCCCCGGATCAATACCGCCATGGCCGGGATCAAGCACCACCCGCAAGGGTCGGCTCCCGTCCTGACGACGGATTTCTGCAGGGATGTCTGCGGGTTTCGGTTCCTGCCAGCCCTCGGTCTCCGGCATACCGGACAGAGCTGCAAAGCGCGTATCCTCAACCGCTTCGGTGCGCACGGTGATCGCCGCACGGCCGGTTTGCGCGTCGGTCCGCATACCTGCCTCGATGATCTGCTGTGACGCGTTTAAATCCAACACCAAACGCGACCACCCCGGTCGAAACACACCAAACCGCAGACCCGAACTGTTGCTGCCCTGGCGCAAAACTTCGGCATCGACGCCAGAAAAATCCACCTCGCGAAAATCGATGATCAGCCGCTTCGGCGCATCCAGCGTAAACAGGCGATAAGGCACCGGTTGGCTTAATTGCAGTTGCATCTCAATGCCTTGCGATGCGTCCTTAATGAAGCTGCGCGCCGGTTCCAGCTTGGCCAAGGCAGAAAAATCCTGAGCCGAGGCCGCAAAAGCCGCCATAAGCGAAAAGATCACCGTCACTATTCGAAACATCTGCTTTGCCTGTTCTCTTTTTGGGGCAGTTTACCCAATTGCAGCCCGCCGCGCCATATAGTCCTTGAGGCGCCGGATACCCTCTACAATATCTTCACTTGCCCGCGCATAGGAAAACCGGATGGTTCGCGCACCGCGCTTTGGGTCAAAATCAAGACCCGGCGTCACCGCAACCCCGGCATGTTCAAGAATTTCTTCGCAGAATTTCAGACTGTTATCGGTAAATTCTGAGACATCGGCATAGATGTAAAACGCCCCGTCCGGCGGGGCAAAATTGCGAAAACCAGCCGCCTGCAACCCTTCGATCATCAGCTGACGATTGTGCGTATAAACATCCAGATTTCCCTGAAGCTCTTCTGTGCACTCCATCGCCGCCAGTGCCGCCACCTGCGAGGCATGGGGCGCACAGATGAACATATTCTGCGCCAGTCGCTCTATGGTGCGAATATGATCTTCGGGGACCACCATCCAGCCCACACGCCAACCGGTCATCGAAAAGAATTTCGAAAAGGAATTAATCACATAGACGTCATCGCTGATCTCCAGCGCCGAGACAGCGCGGCCCTCATATTGGATACCGTGATAAATTTCGTCGGAGATAAAATTGATGCCTTGGGCCTGACAAGCCCCGATCAACGCCCGCAAATCATCGGCATTCAGCATCGTGCCGGACGGATTCGCCGGAGAGGCGACGATCAGCCCATCCAGATCCTGCCCCAGAAGATCATCAGGCACCGGCTGCAGACGATTCTCTAGGCGGGTTTGCAGCCCAACTGCGTCAAGCGACAGCGCCTTGAGGATTTGCCGGTAACTCGGATAGCCCGGCTCTCCCAATCCGACCCGCGCACCGGCATCAAACAGGGCGGTGAAGGCCAACAAAAACGCCCCGGAGGACCCCGACGTCACGACAATGCGCGCCGGATCAATATCCAGATTATACCATTCTTTATAAAGGCCTGAGATACGTTTACGCAGCTCTGGCACCCCAAGGGCCACCGTATAACCAAGGGCGTCCTGTTCCATCTGCTGCGCCAGAGCTATACGTGCATTTTGGGGGGCGGCGGTGCCGGGTTGGCCGACTTCCATGTGGATAATGCTGCGTCCGGCATCCTCTGCCTGACGCGCGGCCTCCATCACATCCATCACAATGAAGGGATCGACCTGACTGCGGGTTGAACTCTTCATTTCTGCCTCCATACTGCCTGTTACCGTGCGTTTGTCACAGCGCAGACAGAGGAGGTCAATGGCAGCAATGAAAAGCACAAGAATTCACACGTTGCTGCAGGTGGGCATCCTTGTCGTTTCCCTGGTTTGGGGGAGTGTGGCGGCGGCGCAAACGCTGATCCGCGACGCCGAGATCGAACGTTCGCTAAAGGAATTGGCCCGCCCGATGATCACCGCAGCGGGGCTAAGTCCGAACCGCATCAAAATTATGGTCATTCAGGATTCCAGATTGAACGCATTTGTGATCGACAGCCAACATGTATTTTTACACTCCGGCCTGATCAACCGCATGAAAACACCGGCAGAATTGCAGGCCGTGATTGCCCATGAACTGGCCCATATTGCCAATGGCCATTTGACCCAACGCGCCGCTAATCTGGGGGCCGCGCGCAATGCGGCCATGCTTGGGCTGCTCTTATCTGCCGCGACCGCTGCCTCGGGCGAAATCGCAGCGGCAGGCGGGATCGTCGCAGGTTCTTATAATTCGGCCTTTCGGGTTTTCCTGTCGCATACGCGGGCCGAAGAATCCTCGGCCGATCAATCCGCCATCCGCTATATGGCCAGTGCCGGTGTCGACCCCAAGGCTATGGTAGAGGTCCTGAACCTGTTTCGCGGACAGGATGCCCTGACGCCCAACCGCCGTGATCCCTATGCCAGCAGCCATCCGCTGACCGAGGACCGCCTGCGCGCCGTAAAGGGCTATGCTGCCGGATATAAAGCCCGTGACGGCAACCCGCAGTCCTCGGCCTATTGGTTTGCCCGCACCCGCGCCAAGCTTGGTGCGTTTCTGGGCAATCCAACCTCTACGCTACGGCGAGTGAAAAAGAATGATACCTCTGAAATTGCGCTCCTGACCAAAGCCGTGGCTTATCACCGAATGCCGAAACCGGCAGAGGCGATTAAAAACGTCAATGCCCTGACGGCTAAACGCCCAAAAGACCCCTACTACCAAGAACTTAAGGGGCAAATCCTATTGGAAAGCGGCCAGGCGAAAGCCGCAGTAGCCGCCTATGCGCGCGCTGTCAATCTGGCCCCAAGCCAGCCTTTGATCCTATCTGGCTATGGCCGCGCGCTCTTGGCGGTTAACACCCGCGATAGCAACGCCAAAGCCTTGGACGTTCTAATCAAGGCCCGCGCCCGTGACCCGCAGGACCCGCGCATGTTGCGCGATCTGGCGGTGGCCTATGCAAAGGCCGGAAACAACGGCATGGCCTCGGTCGCGACGGCGGAACGTTATGCATTGGTCAGACGGATGAAAGACGCCGGAATTCACGCCAAACGCGCCGCCGGATTATTACCGCGCGGCAGTTCAGGCTGGAACCGCGCTCAGGATGTGATACGAGCATCGGATATCGCTGCGAAAGGAAAAAAACGGTGATGAAACAATTGCTTTTGAAAACGGTCGCCGGATTGGCCCTGATGACGGCACCCGCGCTGGCGGTGGATCTGGACGCCCTATCTGACGCCGAGCGTAGCGCGTTTCGGGCCGAAGTGCGTGCCTATTTACTGGAAAACCCCGAGGTCCTGATCGAAGCCATCAGCGTTCTGGAAGAGCGTCAGGCCGCCGAGCAGGCCATGGGCGATGAGGAATTGTTGCAGGTGAATGCGCCCGATTTGTTCGAAGACCCCAATTCATGGGTCGGCGGCAACCCTGATGGGGATATCACGCTGGTTGAATTCATGGATTACCGCTGTGGCTACTGCCGTAAAGCCTTTGAGGAAGTTGAGGCTCTGATCGCCAAAGACGGCAATATCCGCTTTATCCTGAAGGAACTGCCCATTCTCGGAGAGCAAAGCGATCTTTCTGCGCGCTTTGCCATTGCCACGCTGCAAACCAGCGGACCGGATGCCTATAAGGGTGTTCATGATGCGTTGATGACCCTGCGCGGCAATGTAACCGAACCGAATTTACGCAATATTGCCAGAGACCTATCGCTGGATGATGATGCGATTATTGCGGCCATGGACAGTCAGGAAGTTGATACGGTGATCCGCGAAAACCGTCTGCTTTCGCAGCGGTTGAACATCTCAGGCACCCCGGCTTTTGTGCTCGGCGATGTAGTTTTGCGCGGCTACCTGCCGCTCGAGGCAATGGAAGGCATCGTGCAGGAAGTGCGCACCCAGTAACAAAAAAGGGCATCGCCTTGCGCGGTGCCCTCTTTGCTCGGATCAAGTGTTTCAGCCGCTGGGTTTATTCCGCAGCTTGCGCCGCTTCTGCCGCTTCTGCGGCTTGAATTTCTTCGGCCTTCTTTTCGACCAGCTCAACGATGTGATCAACCATTTGATCGTTAGAGAGCTTATGGCTTTGCTTGCCCGCCATATAGACCATGCCGGCATCCTTACCGCCGCCGGTAAACCCGATGTCGGTCATCAGCGCCTCTCCGGGGCCATTAACCACACAGCCAATGATCGAAAGGCTCATCGGGGCTTTGATATGTTCGAGCCGCTTTTCCAGTTTTTCAACGGTTTTGATCACGTCAAACCCCTGACGCGCACAAGACGGGCAGGAAATGATGTTCACCCCACGATGGCGCAGGCCGAGCGATTTCAGAATGTCATAGCCGACTTTGACCTCTTCTACCGGATCAGCAGATAGGGACACACGCAGCGTATCCCCGATGCCCATCCACAATAGATTACCCAGACCGATGGCGGATTTCACCGTACCGCTCATCAGCCCGCCCGCTTCGGTGATACCCAAATGGATCGGCGCATCGGTCACATCGGCAAGCGCCTGATAGGCGGCGGCAGACAGAAACACATCCGAAGCTTTCACCGAGATCTTGAATTCGTGGAAATCATTGTCTTGCAGGATTTTGATGTGATCCATGCCGCTTTCCACCATGGCTTCGGGGCAAGGTTCGGCATATTTTTCAAGCAGATGGCGCTCAAGCGAGCCCGCGTTCACGCCAATCCGGATCGCACAACCGTGATCCTTGGCGGCTTTGATCACCTCTTTGACGCGGGTCTCATCGCCAATATTGCCGGGGTTGATCCGCAGACAGGCCGCCCCTGCTTCGGCGGCCTCAATGGCGCGTTTGTAATGGAAATGAATATCGGCCACGATCGGCACCGGACTTTCACGCACGATCTCGCGCAGTGCTTGGGTTGAAGACTGATCCGGCGTGGACACCCGCACAATATCCGCCCCGGCATCAGCACAGGCCAAGACCTGTTTGATCGTTGCCGCCGCATCCGAGCTGTCGGTATTGGTCATGGTTTGCACAGAAATTGGGGCATCCCCGCCAACCGGCACAGTCCCAACCATAATCTGGCGCGATTTCCGGCGGTAAATATTGCGCCACGGACGCACTTGGTTCAGCGACATTGTCGCCCCCTGTGATCAAATGAATGTTAGATCGTAAATAGTCCAGCAGACACCGTCTGACAACGCCCTCGCGCGCGATTATTCAGTGGGGGTTGGAATCAAGCGTTGCTGCTGCTGAAGTTCCACAATGCGCCACAGGTCCGGATCGCTTCCGCCTTCACGCACAGGTTTTGTGTAGGTCTCGGCCAGATCGGCCGCTGCCAGAACGACATTCTTGGCCACAGAGGTGCCCGGCCCCGCCGGACCATAGGTTTCGCCATTGACCTTGAAATAGACCGAGCCGGAATTCCCTGCCCGCAAGGTCGGGGCTTCTTCGGTGGCGGGCAGAACATATTCTTCGCCCGCATCAAGGATTTTCTCAAACAACACCGTGCCATCCGCGCCGCGCACCCGCACCCAAGCCGGACGCACCGCGAACATGACCACAGAGGGGGCTTCATCCTCAACCACTTTGATCAGGGTTTCTTCGATGCCCAAAGTTGTTGCAGTATTAGGGGTTTCCAAGGCCAGATTGATGGCCGGTTGATCCGGCAGGCCAACTTTGGGGGCAAAAACCCCAACGGTAGAAGGATCTAGCGCGGCAATCGGACCATCCCGCGCCTCAAGCACCGGAACGTCCAATGCTTGCGGGCGATACAACCGGTCCAAAGCCTCAGCAGAGGGGGCGGTAAAGCCGCTGACATCCCCGGCATCGGCAAAAGCCGTGGTGGATTCAGTCAAGGGATCAACTTGCGAAATCAGGCCCGGTGATTGCTCCACCGGTGTGAATTGCACTTTTTGCACTTCTTGCAGCACAAACCAGCCGCCATAGCCCATGCCCGCCACCAGACAGGCCAGCACCAGAATAGAGCCGATGGCACCGGGTTCTACTGCGCTGAACATTGCTTCTTTGCGCGGTGCAAAGGGGGTGCTTGGGTTTGAAAAAAGCTCGCTCGTGTCGCGGAAACCGGCTTTGGCGTCAACAGATTTCTTTTTTGAAACAGGGGTATAGCCGGATTTAGACGCCAGACCGTCGGTGATTTGGAAATCGCTTTCCTGACAAAACGACGTATAGGCCCAATCCGGATCAAGCCCAAGATAACGCGCGTAAGAGCGCACATACCCAGCCACAAACCCCGGCGTTTCAAAGCCGCTGGGATCGCAGTTTTCAATGGCAGAGATATAGGCAGCCTTGATTTTCAGCTCACGCTGAACATCCAACAGGGATTTGCCGAGGGTGGCGCGTTCGCCGCGCATGACATCACCAAGGCGCAGTTCAAAGGCGTCAAACCCCTGAGGTTTTTCCTCAGGCTTCGCCTCTTCCCGCCGGTGATTCCGCCGCCCGATCATTCAATCGTCCCCATGCCTTCTGTGCCCCTGTGTCGGCAAATTATGCCTAAGCCGACCTATTACGGCAATCCTAGCACAGGGCAATCGATTCGATAGTCTTCTAATGATTATCCGGCCAGTTCGGCACGATTCAGCGCACAATGAGACCAAAGCGTGTCCATTGCTTTGACCAATGCATCCATTTCACGGGGCCCATGCACCGGCGATGGGGTAAAGCGCAGACGTTCGGTGCCCCGGGGCACGGTGGGGAAATTGATCGGCTGAACGTAGATCCCGTGATCATTCAGCAGCATATCCGACAGCATTTTGCATTTGACCGGATTGCCCACATGCACCGGCACGATATGGCTGCCATGGTCGATCAACGGCAACCCCAGACCTTTAAGACGCAGCTTTAGGGTGCGGGCTTGGGACTGATGCTTTTCCCGCAGGAATTGATCGCTTTTCAGATGTTTCACAGAGGCCGCCGCCGCCGCCGCCACAGCTGGGGGAATCGACGTCGTAAAGATGAACCCCGGCGCATAAGAGCGCACCGCATCCACCATTTTTGCAGAGGCCGCGATATATCCCCCCATAACACCATAGGCTTTGGCCATGGTGCCATTGATAATGTCCAGACGGTCCATCAGACCGTCGCGCTCTGCCACGCCGGCACCGCGCGAACCATACATTCCCACCGCATGGACCTCATCGATATAGGTCAGCGCGCCAAATTCATCGGCCAGATCGCAAATTTCCTTGATCGGTCCGAAATCACCATCCATCGAATAAATCGATTCAAAGGCAATCAGTTTCGGTGCAGCAGGATCGTCGGCTTCAAGCAATGCGCGCAGATGCGCTACATCATTGTGGCGGAAAATGCGTTTGGCCCCGCCATTGCGGCGCACGCCTTCGATCATCGAGGCATGGTTCAGCGCATCGGAATAAATAATCAGCCCCGGAAACAGCTTGGGCAGTGTGCTGAGCGTGGCGTCATTGGCGATATAAGCAGAGGTAAAGACCAGAGCCGCTTCTTTGCCATGCAAATCGGCAAGCTCGGCCTCCAGTCGGTTATGATAGACCGTGGTGCCCGAAATATTGCGTGTCCCGCCAGAGCCGGCACCGGCGGCGTCAATGGCTTCATGCATCGCCGCCAGAACAGCCGGATGCTGCCCCATGCCCAAATAGTCGTTACCACACCAGACGGTTACAGGACGTTCTTCACCTTCGGGATGACGCCAGACAGCATGAGGGAAATGGCCATTCTTGCGCTCAATATCAATGAACGTCCGATAACGCCCCTCTTCGTGGAGCGTGTTCAGAGCCTGATCCAGCTGGGCTGTGTAATCCATACGCCTGGCATTCCTTATTGTATTCACGGTAAAACCGTTTTGTCTTTTTGACCTTTTACGCGGATCAAATCAATCCACCTAGGTTACATTTTGCCGCGACCTGCGTTTAGTTATCCCGCAGCACAAGTACACAGTCTTTTGCCCCGTTTGACTTGGCCTTGTCGTTGCAGCGCGCCACAGAGAACACCTCGCCCCCCTCGCCTTCAAAGCTGGCCCAAGCCCCCGTTGACGGAGAAATCGCAAAAGCTTTGGGGCTTTTGGCGCGTTTATACTGCTTTTCAAAGCCTTCCGTTGCGTCTCGGCTCATCATCAGAGGCTGCTGGCTCCATTTTTTAGGAAAGATCCGCAGCACGATGGTACAGGGTGCGCCACCTTTACGTTTGGCTTCACAGTTTTTTAGCGCCACTTTTTCGGCGGCTGGAATGCTGTGAAAATTGGCCGCCGCAAAAGCCGCTTCGGAGAAAAGCCCCTCATTGGGGGGGACCGCAACCGCGCCGTAATAATACTGTGTTTGCGCAATCTGGCGCAGCAGCTTTTCCTCATCCGCGCCGATAAAGCTATGTTTAGGAATCTGCACGCTATGGCCTTTGACCGAAAACAACTGCTTGCGCGCCTCTTTCTCGGTCAGGGTCTGGGCGCTTAAGGGCAGTGCCAGCAAGGCAATACAGCCGGCCATCGTCGCGATAGAGGTTCGCATATTTATCAATCTCCCGAAGTTCTTAAGCAGAGTTTAGCCGCAAGAGGCGCCGCTGGCCAGTGGCGGTCTGGACAGTCTGTCTCTTCCTGTTAGGTTTTGCTCAAAATCCGCATCTATAAAGGTACACCTATGTCTCTTGACGCCGTCTTGCAGAAAATCGACGACGACCTGCCCCATGCGCTCGACCGCCTGATTGAACTGCTGCGCATTCAATCCATTTCCACCGATCCGGCTTATAAAGCCGACTGCGACAGGGCCGCCGACTGGCTGGTCGCTGATTTGAAATCTATCGGCTTTGATGCTGCAAAACGTATCACTCCCGGCCACCCGATGGTGGTGGCCCATGGAGAGGGCAGCGGGCGGCATCTGATGTTCTATGGCCATTACGACGTGCAACCCGTTGATCCGGTTGATCTTTGGGACAGCCCCCCGTTTGAGCCGCAGATCGAGGAAACCCCGAAAGGCAAGGTGTTGCGCGGACGCGGGGCATCGGATGACAAAGGCCAGTTGATGACCTTTGTTGAGGCCTGTCGCGCATGGAAAGCGGTGAATGGCACCCTGCCCGCCAAAATCTCGTTCCTGTTTGAGGGCGAAGAGGAATCCGGCTCTCCCTCGCTTATTCCGTTCATGAAAGAAAACGCCGATGAGCTGAAAAGCGATATTGCGTTGATTTGTGATACCAGCATGGTCGCACCGGGCATCCCGTCGATTGCCTCACAATTGCGCGGCATGTTGAAGGATGAATTCACCATTGTCGGGCCGCGTATTGATCTGCATTCCGGTCATTACGGCGGTCCCGGTCTGAACCCGCTGAAAGAAATCGCCCGCCTTGTCGCCAGCTTTCACGACGAAACAGGACGTGTCGCGGTCGAGGGGTTTTATGACGGCGTGCATGAGGTCCCCGCCGATCTGCTGCGCCAATGGCAGGCCTGCGGCTTTGATGAGGCGCAATATCTGAATGAGGTCGGCTATACGCAATCCAGCGGTGAGGTTGGCTATTCGGTACTGGAGCAACAATGGGCGCGCCCGACGCTGGAGATTAACGGCATGTGGGGCGGCTATCAGGGGGCGGGCACAAAAACCGTGATCCCGTCAGAGGCCCATTGCAAACTGACCTGTCGGTTGGTGGGCAGTATGGACCCTGACCGCTTGCGCGATGCGATCCGCAAACATGTTGAGGACCGCCTGTCACCGGATGCCAAAGTGATCTGGAATCAGGATCTTGACGGCTCTCCGGCGTCGGTGATGGACACAACCCGCCCCGAATTTGAAGCCGCCCGTCAGGCGCTCAGCGATGAATGGGACCGCGAGGCGGTTTTTGTTGGCATGGGCGGATCGATTCCGATAGCGGGCTTTTTTAAAGAAATATTGGATATGGAATCTATGCTCATCGGTTTTGCCAATGACGATGACGCCATTCATTCACCCAACGAAAAATACGACCTGCAGAGCTTTCACAAGGGAATGCGCAGCTGGGCACGCGTACTGGCGGCGCTGGCCTGATCCAAATCACCCAAGCCTTGTGACTCCAAAAGCACAGGGCTTGGGCATCCCCTTGGGCAAATCAAAGTTAACTCTTTGTAAACACCCAAATTCATGCGAAAAATTATCTACAGCGCGGACCGGCCGCTTAATGAGCCACTTAAAACACCGCGCCTATTGAGACAGATTTCGCAGGATCAAAGATGCCAACATACAGCTTCTTTGTGTACAATACCGCTGGGCTGGATTTTTCCGGTGGTAATGTCACATTATCAGATACGTTCGATGCCGATGACGACCGGTGGATTGTCAATCTAACCGATGACGACAATCAGCTCGACGGCGACTTTAGCAATGACGAACGCGGCTATGATGGCAACCAACGCGCTGGTGTTTATGAAACCGATGGCACCACGCTGGCCGATCTGAACGGGCAAAGCTACTCCAACGGGCGCATCTATGCCGAAGAACAATATCTGCTAACCGGCGATGACGGCAGCACGATAACGGTCTACCTCCTTGAAATCAGTGGACGTTTTGCGGGCTACCTGCCAACCGCGCCGCTTGATCCCGATGTCACCTATTCCTACACAACCAGCAACGTTGTCGGCAACGATGAGGTCGCGGGGACGTTTTGGAACTTTTTCTATGGCGGCACTGATGCCACCGACCCGACGCCCTATACCGATCCGTCGGGGGGATCGCTTATTCAGGGCGCGGTGGTGCTTTGCTTTACCGCCGAGACCAAAGTCATCACACCGCTCGGGCGCTTGCCGCTGTCAGACGTGCGCATCGGCATGCAGATCAAAACCAAGGACCGCGGCTTTCAGACCGTGCGCTGGATCAGCAATCGCCACTTAAGCCATGCCGAGCTGCAACAAAAACCCGAGCTGGCCCCGATCGTGATCGAGCAAAACGCATTTGGCGCTGGCCAGCCCAGCTGTCAGACCCGCCTGTCCCCGCAACACCGTATTTATGTGAAATCCCCGCTCAACCAGTTCTTTTTCGGCACCGAAGAAACGCTGGCACCGGCAAAGGGGTTGTTGAACGGTACTACGGTCTGGCAGGAAATCGACTCTCAAGGGGTGGATTATGTGCATCTGCTGTTTGACCAGCATGAAATCCTGAAAGCAGATGGGCTTTATTCGGAGAGCTTTCACCCCGGTGATTGGTCGGTGGCGGGGCTCACCGCCCCTGCCCGCGCCGAATTATACGAGATCTTTCCCGAACTCAGCGATACAGCTGCAGCTTATGGTCCAGCAGCCTATCCGTCGCTGAGTGTTAAAGAAGCCAAGCTTCTGGTGGCCTAAGGGCCGCTAGGACTGCACCACCGCCCGTGGACGGGCGTTTTCATCCAGCGCCACAAAGGTAAACACTGCCTCGGTCACTTGCTTGATGTCTTCCTGATGCCGTGCGCGGCTCCAAGCGCGGACCTTGATCCGCATTGAGGTGCGCCCAACCTTCAATAATTCACCATAAAGCGAGACCTCATCACCGACCAGAACAGGGCGATGAAACTGGATTTGCTCCACCGAAACCGTTGATGCTCGCCCTTTTGACACCCGTGCGGCCACCGTTCCGGCGGCCAAGTCCATCTGGCTCATCAACCAGCCCCCGAAAATGTCACCCGCAGGGTTGGTATCTGTCGGCATGGCGATGACGCGAATCGTTGGCATCATTTCCGGTGGCAATATAGTGTCGCCTGTCATTATCATTCCCCTAAGTATCTGCGGCGGTTAGAGCATTACGCCCTTGAGGGAGCAAGGCAGATTGCCGCAAACCCCGGTCAGCCCCCATACGCCGACACAAAAAAAGGGCGCATTGTTTCCAATGCCCCCTTTAAATCGCGACTTTTGCCCCATGTTCAGGGCAGAAGCTTATGCCAAAGCAAGATTGACAGCGCTCTCACGGCCATCACGACCGGATTCGATGTCAAAAGTGACCTTTTGGTCGTCGTTCAGCGAAGTCAGGCCAGAACGTTCCAGAGCAGAGATATGCACAAAAACGTCTTTGCTACCGCCCTCAGGGGCGATAAAACCGAAACCTTTAGTAGAATTAAACCATTTTACGGTGCCATTAGCCATCGTAAGTCTCCTTAAAAAATACTGCCCGCAGAATGCGGCAGTCCGGCTAGTCAGTGCTAGATCGTATCACTGAGCCGTAAGGAGCAGAAAAATCGATAGAGGTAACGTAACAAGGACTAGATAGAGGTCTTTGCGCGAATAAACAAGCTGTAGTTGGCCCTAGACCTGTAATCACCGGCAGACTTGCGCCGATTGCTTGCCCAAAGGGCCAGAAATCATGTGTCCAGACAGCGCAATCCGAGCGTTGAAAAAATGTGACGATGAATTTCGTAAAAGCACCCTGTTTTTGCCGTATTCGCCCCCTAAATCACCCCCAAGAGCCCGAGCGTGACGTGGTTAAACTGCTGTGTTTTTTTTGCGGAAACTCAGGTTTCATTAATCAACTGTTGCTATGGGTTTCGGGTATCAGGAGTATAATTGGTGACTGCATTTAGCATCGCAAACGGTAATTCGACGACATTTACAGACACCACCCCAGGTGATGGTTTGATCATTGATTTCACCAGTCTCGACAACAGTTTGAGCGTGCAGATCAATGGCGTGGATCTTTTTGTCGGCGGACCAGCGGGGGCGCCAAATGAACTGCAGTTCCAGACCAGCGGCACCTCGGGGCAGACCGTGCAATTTGCCGATGGCGATAGGTATGAAACCAATACGCCAGCCATTTGGCAACTCAGCAATTCGGGCCCTGATCCGGTTTTCCGATTGATCGTCAATCCCGACGGCACGGTTGCCCTTTATGGTGTAAAAGCCAACAACGGCACGCTGGAGCCTCTGGAGCTGTTTAACGGATTGACCGTCAACACCGCCGCAATTGATGCCGCGTGGAACGACAGCGGCCCCAATACGATTGTGCTGGATCAAATCGTTACGGGTCCGACCAATGCCAGTGGCGAATTCACGGAAGTTGTGTGTTTTGCAGCGGGAACACTGATCGAAACCGCTGCTGGCCAACGCCCGGTTGAGGGGTTGAAGAAAGGGGATCAGGTTCTGACCTATGAGGGCACCTTTGAACCTATTCGCTGGATTGGCTGCAGCAAAGTCAGCCCGGCCCAGCTGCGTGCGCACACACGGCTTAGGCCAATCCTGATCCGCGCCGATGCTTTGGGCGCGGGCTATCCAAAACAGGATCTGGTTGTATCCCCGCAACATCGCATTCTGGTATCCTCTCGGATTGCCATGCGTATGTTTGGCGCTGCGGATGTTTTGGTCCCTGCCCATAAGCTGCTGCCACTCGCTGGTATCGACATTCTGGATCAACCCGACGAAGGCGTGGACTACTGGCATATTCTGTTTGATGATCACCAGATCATCTGGTCCAACGGGACCCCTTCCGAAAGCTTGTTAACAGGACCTGAAGCGCTCAAATCCGTATCCCCGGCGGCACGGGCCGAAATAAGAACGATATTTCCCGCGATCTTTAAGCCCGAATTCAACCCCGTCTCCGCCTGTCACATTCCGGCACGGGGAAAGCAGGTCAAAAAGCTCGTTGAACGGCATCAGATCAACAAAATGCCGCTTTATTGCGAAGCACGAACCAAGATGCCGTCGCACCGGTTAACAGGATTTAAAGCCGAAATTCGCGCATACATTCGTGTGGCTCCGCCGGACTTCGCCCCGAACAGCTGAGGACGACCCGCTTCGCCCGAAATCAGGCGGCGCGGATAAGATTACGGGTGATCGCCACCGTCAATCAACGCAAACTACAGACCCTACGGCCCGCCCAGAAGCTGATTCTTCTTCCCATCGAAAACCTGTTTACGCGAACGGGGTTCGGATTTCTGGAATCTAAGCGATCCCTTTGACGGAACAACGGAAACCGGCAAAACACCCCTAAGGGCGCGCGGCAGCCACCTAGTTCCAAACAACACAACTTTGAATGAGAAAAAGTGGCGCGGTTGACGGGACTCGAACCCGCGACCCCCGGCGTGACAGGCCGGTACTCTAACCAACTGAGCTACAACCGCGCATACGTCGACCGACTTTTGGGGCATTCTAAGAGTGGCGCGGTTGACGGGACTCGAACCCGCGACCCCCGGCGTGACAGGCCGGTACTCTAACCAACTGAGCTACAACC